>NZ_BBYJ01000008.1 GCF_001528665.1 Microtetraspora malaysiensis | reverse complement strand
GTCAGGGCCTGCTCGGTCACCGACACGTGCATCACGGTCCGCCGCCCGCCCTGCGATAGGCGGATGGCGAGGGCGTCGGCCATACGGCGGGGGCGGCTACGCAGGTCGGTGCTGTCGGGTTTGACCGCCAAAGGTTCCAGCCCGGGCTTTAGCTGCATCTTCAACTCGGGGTCGAGCAGCCCGCTGACGCGGCCCATCCCATCGGTGGTGTCGGAGATCGTCAGGTGCTGGCGTTCGGTCTTGGCCGCCGCCCGCGCCAGCCTCCCGTCCGGGTCGATCGTCGCGATGATGGTCTGACCGGCGCGGGCCACGTCCTCCACCGTCGACGCCGACGCCTGCGCCAACTCCACCAGGATCGGCTCAGCAAGTTCGGTCTCGGCGTCATCCAGATGCCGGGTGGCGGACGCGATCGTCGCCGCATACCCGAACGACAGACGGCCCGAGGCGAACAGACCGGCGGTGTGCGGCAGGCGCGGAAGTTGCCGGGAGAGTGTGACACGTTCCCCGGCGCGGGCGGTGCGTGACCCGGTAGCTGCCGCCAGCCACGCTCCGATCGACCGCCGCCCGAACAGGTGGTGGCCCTTCCCCGCTTCGGCTATCGGGAGGCGAGCGGCGATCGCGGCTTCGGCCAGATCGATCGCCCGGGCCAGGGCGACGATCTCTGCCATCGCCACCTCAACCTCGGCACCGGTCTCTGCACCGGTGCCACCACCGGCTCCAGTGCCAGCGTCAACACCAGCACCGGCCTCGGCCCCTGCGCTAACACCGGCCCGAGCGCCAACACCGGTCTCGGCCTCGGCTCCAGACCCGGTCTTGGTCTCGCCCGGCACCTTCCCCGCAGCCGCGGCCAGCCGCTCGGCACGAACCAGCAGGTCGATGACATCGCGCCCGGCCAGGTTCAGATCGGGCCAGTCCGCTACCCGGCTATCACCACCAGCAGCATCCGGGCCTGTGGCGTTCTGCCCATCACCGGCAGCGCTGCCTGCACCAGCGTCTCGGCGGTCGGTGGCAGTGCCCCGTCCAACAGCGTCCTGGCTATCCCGACCAACGCCCCGGCGGCCACCACCAGCGGCCGGGCCAGCATCACCGACACCCCGGCCATCAGCGCCCCGGCCATCGGCGGCGGCATCGCCACCGGACCACCGGTCACCGCCACGCCGACCCACGTTCTGCTGCCGATCGTCCCGACCGGCACGCTGGGATCCGTTCGACGATGGCTCGTGGAGGGTGGAGCGGCGGCCCTGCCAGATTCCGTCCCAGGCCGACAGGTCGTCACGGTCGTATTCGGGCCACGGCTCGTCCCGACCGGAAAGGGCACCGCCATCGCTTCCGCGGCGCTGCGACCCCTCCCCGCCGTCAGGCTTCTGGTCTTCCGGCGCGTCCGGGAGGCCGAGCAGCCGACGGGCCCACGAGTGCGTCGTCTCCGGCTCACCGCGTCGCCCACCCCGCCCGTCGGAGTGCGCCGTGGCGTCCGGCTGGCCGCGCCGCGCAGCTCGCTCGTCAGGGTGGGCCGGGTCGTGTGGGGCGGGATGAGTGGCTCCTTCGCGGCCGCCGGAGCTGCGGGCGTGATCGAGGAGCCCGACACTGCGAGCGCGGTCGAGGAGCACCGCTCCGTAGGAGTCACCGGAGAAATGATCCGATCCGATGAACGGCCTGTGCCGCCTGGACCCGCGCCGCCGCGGGGATGCGGAAGGCGCGTCGGACGGCCGGGACGGAGGAACGTCCTCCGGTCGGCGCGACAGCAGCACACCACCCGAAAGCATCATCTCTTCGCACCTCCCCTCCCGGTCTGACGGTCGAGCCTCTGCGAGGATATCGTTCACACGTTCGATAGGCAACTCTAAGTAGTCACGCTTGTACTATTTGTGACTACCGTGGAGGGCATTCCGATAGGTGGGCATTCGCGAGCGGCGACGCCACGCCGCCCACACGGGGCCTGCGACTGGGGGCGCGACTACGGGTCCGTGTAGCTGCGGGTCCGACGACGGACCCGTGCGGTTTAGGAGCGCGACCACGGGTCCGTGCGGCTGAGGGGCGCGACGATGGTCCGTGCAGGCGGCCGCGACCCGATGCCCCTTGCCGCCCTGGACTCACCGTCCGCCGAGAACCGCGAGGGCCGAGCGGATCGGCCATGACGCGCAAGCAGGTGCGGGGCCGTGAGCGGCACCAATTGGTGGACACGATCGGCTTGTTCTTGCGGGTGGTGGTGCACTTGGCCTCGCCGCAGGGCCGGGCGGGCACGTCCGAGTTCTGCCCGGTATCCGCGGAGTGTTTCCGCGTGTCGGCCTGGTGTGGGTGGACAGCGGCTATGCCAACGCCGTGGAGCGCCGGCCGGGAAGTGACTTGCCGCCGGGTTGACCATTCACGGCAGGCGCCTCCTGGGTCCAATGCGTCATGGCGGGGCGACCATCGCGAACGTGGCGGCGGCGTCAACGTGGCGGCGGCGTCCATGAAGAGTGAGAATTCGACTGCTACCCTTCCGACCTCTCTTCGAAGGTCTTGACCACGCCGGCCAGGGCGGCATGCACCTGATGCCGGTCATAACCGCGGACGACCACATCGAAAGCGGCTTCACGTACCTCGTCACGGGTGATCCCGTTTGCGTCGACCCTTGCCCAGATCGCGTCCACCTGTTGGCGGTCATAGCCGCGAAAGACCACGTCGAAGAGCTTTCTTCCCATTGGGCGATGGCCCCTTCCTGTCACATAAGCCCCGACAGGGGCTATATCCCTGTTCGGCTGATATCCAGCGGTTTCGGCAGGCTTACGAACATCGCGCGTTCCGGCGGATCGTCCTCAATGACCGGCCTTGGCATCCGATTCCCTTGCCGACGTCACCGCGGGGATCGATCCGTGACTGTGATCCTCATCTGCGAGGGCTGCCCGGTCAACGGCCTCTTCGCGCCACAGTCGCTGGCCTTCCGGGAAGAGTTCACATCGAAGGACTCACCTTCCCTCAGCTTCCGGCTTGCAGGGGGTGGGCCGCCGACCGGAGACGGTGCTCCGAAGCCATCTGAGGGCTGTCGTCGGCTACCGGCCGACTGCCTCACGCGGACCGGACAACGTCGGTACAGGCGCCCTCTCCGGCAGATCCGCGATCAGGTGGCGGAGACCAGCGTGCGCAAGGACTCGCGGTTGTGCGGCAGACCGGCGTCCCCGAACCACAGCAACGGGTTGGCGACGCCGCTCCAGTACTCGTCGTTGTCCACGATCGCGGAGAGGAACCGCCGCTGCGCCGTGGTCAGGGGCCGGCCCGGCGTGTGACGCTCCGTGAAGGCGCGCTTCAGCAACGGCCCCCAATCGGCGCCGACCGGGTAGGTGCTCGTCATCTGGGCCACCGCCAGAGCTTCGGGCAGGATCTCCTCGAAATCCCGCGTCCGACGCAGCAGCGCTTTGACGAGCCCGAACCGGAGCTTTCCATCCAGTTGCGGCAGGTGCTCGGTGAACCAGTCGTCCGCCGTGCCGGGATCGGCCAGCGCCCGCCTGATCTCCGCCAGCGCACGCGGATCCGGGTCCAGCGCGGGTGCCAGCGCGGCCGCGGCGCGTACGGACGGGTCCGTCGGCGAGGAACGCCTGCGGTGCGATGCCCCAGTTGCCCAGGGTCAGCGCGGCCGCCGCCCGATCCGCGGAAATCGCGGAGGTCGGGTGGCGCGCCAGGCGTTGCATCCGCTGGGCCTGCTCGCCGCGGAACTCGGCGAGTTCGGGCGCGAGCATGAGCTGCCCCATGGCACCGACCGCCGCCCGGCGCACCGTATCGTCCGCGTCATCGAGGAAGGGCAGTGGTTCCGATTACGGAGCGCGCGTCGATCATCTGGCGAGGGTACCCGCAGGGGTGACCGTGGCACGGGCCGGTTCTCGTCGCCAGACCCTCGGTGCGATCTCGACCAGGCCGCGATTCCAGTCGGTTCGGCCGTCAGACCTGACCTTCGGACCGGTCGGCGCACCGAAGGGAGAACCAGGCAGGTGCCGCACCCGCCGATGGCGCGGACGGCCAGGCTCCACGGGGCCCCCGAGCCTCAGCCCACTGAGAGTGCCGCGAAAACGACCAGCGCAAGCAGGAGCGCAAGCATGCCCCCCGCGATCGCCGACAGAGCGATCGCGGCGCCCTTTCCGTTCCATGGCTGCGGGGCGGGTCCGAGGGCGCCTCGGGAGTAGGCCCACATGGGGGCACGGTATTCGAGTTCGAGCGTCATCCCGGGCTGGAGCCAGATCATCAGGTCCGCCGGACCCATCTGTGGAGGAAGGAGGTACGGCAGGTGGAGGTGAAGGTGGTACTGACCGGGAGGAAGCGGGATGATGTTGCGGCCCCACCGGCCGAGCATCTGGTGGCCGTTAAGCATGATCTTTGGTGTGAGCACGGCCATCATGAAGCCGAGCCAATGCCGCTTCACATCGAGGACGAGATGCGCCGGTGCCCCGGGGGGAGCGGGTGGGGGCGGCTGACTCCATGGCGTATGTGGTGCCGGGGGGTGCATGGCGCTCATGCTACTGCTGTCCCGATTTATCGTGATCTGTCCGCGCGCCTTGCCCCCGACGGCTTGCTCCCGGCAGCTTGCTCACGGCAGGGGGCGAAGCGGCCGATTGCCCCCGGCAGACGGCGAAGCGGCCGGGCGCTCTTCCGAGCTCCCGGCCGCTCCGTCCTCTGCCGCGTTCAGCGGCTTGACCGCCTCATCCCCCGACGGAGACGGCCTCGGCCTCGAGCGTCGTCGCGACCGCGTTGATCACCGCCGCGACCTTGACGGCCTCCTGGACCTGCTCACGTGACAGGCCGGCGTTGCGGACGACCTTCTCGTGCGACTCCAGGCAGGTGCCGCACCCGCCGATGGCGCTGACAGCCAGGCTCCACAGCTCGAAGTCGAGCTTCTCGACACCCGGGTTGCCGATGATCGTCATCCTCAGCTTCGCGGGCATCGTGGTGTACGTCTCGTCACCGATGAGGTGCGTCGTCCGGTAGTAGACGTTGTTCATCGCCATGATGCTCGCGGCGGCCTTCGCCGCGGTGAACGCCTCGGCCGACAGATAGTCGGCGGCCTCGGCGGACACCTCGGTGATGACCTTCGGCGACCGCGTCGCCACGGCGGTGGCGAGCAGCGTCCCCCAGAGCTGCTGCTCGCTCAGCGACGACGTGGTGACAAGGGAACCGAGGTTGAGCTTGATGTCCTTGGCGTACGCCGGCAGGGCATCCTTCAGGTTGCCGATCCCCATCAGCCGGCCAGCAGCGTCTTGGCGTCGAGCGTCGCCTCGCCCTTGTTCCAGTTGCAGGGGCAGAGCTCGTCGGACTGGAGCGCGTCGAGGACCCGCAGGACCTCCTTCACGTTCCGGCCTACGGAGCCGGCGGTGACCATCGAGAACTGGATCTCGTTGTTCGGGTCGACGATGAACGTCGCGCGCATGGCCACACCGTCGTCGCCGAGGACGCCGAGCCCGGAGGACAGCTCGCGCTTGATGTCGGACAGCATCGGGAAGGGGAGGTCGCGCAGGTCGGGGTGGTTCTTGCGCCACGCGTGGTGCACGAACTCGGAGTCGACGGACACGCCGAGGACCTGCGCGTCGCGGTCGGCGAACTCGTCGTTCAGACGGCCGAACTCGGCGATCTCGGTGGGACAGACGAAGGTGAAGTCCTTGGGCCAGAAGAAGACGACCCGCCACTTGCCTTCGTAGGTCTTGTGGTGGATGGTCTCGAACGCGCTGTCAGCGTCCAGCGAGACGCAGGCGGTGAGCTCGTATTCGGGGAACTGGTCACCAACGGTGAGCATGTCAGACACCTTCCTGAGGACGACGTTGTCCTGCTCAGAGTGCCCCATCTACCATTGATATGAGAAATCGAGCAGTCGGACTAATCTGAGAGGTGATCCTTATCAGTGAGGCAGTGCCCACCATCGCTCAGCTGCGGGCCTTCCTCGCGGTGGCCAACCATCTCCACTTCCGGGAGGCGGCCGCGACCCTGCGCATGAGCCAGCCCGCGCTGTCGAGCGCGGTGTCCGCGCTGGAGGAGATCCTGGAGACCCGCCTGCTGGAGCGTACGACCCGGAAGGTCCTGCTGACGCCCGCGGGCGAGCGGGTGAGCGCGCACGCCGCCCGGATCCTCGCCGGTATCGACGAGCTGGTCAGCGACGTCGCGGAGACGCGCGAGCCGTACAGCGGCCCCGCCCATCTGGGGGTGATTCCCACCGTCGCCCCCTACCTGCTGCCGCTGCTGCTCCCCATGTTCGCCAAGGACTTCCCCCGTCTGAAGCTGACCGTGCACGAGGCCAAGACGGACACGATCCTCGAAGAGGTGCGGGAGGGCCGCCTCGACATGGTGCTGCTCGCCCTGCCCACCGACACCAACGGCCTGGTCGAGAAGCCGCTGTACGACGAGGACTTCCTGCTCGCCCTGCCGTACGACCACCCGCTCGCCGCGGGCACCGAGCCACTCGGCCGCGACGTGCTCAAGGGGCTCGACATCGTGCTTCTCAACCAGGGCCACTGCCTCCGGGAGCAGGCCATCGACGTCTGCCGCGAGGTCGGCACGAAGGCCACGATGACCACCTACGCGGCGGGCCTTCCCACGCTGGTCCAGCTCGTGGCGGGCGGCCTCGGCGTGACCCTCCTCCCGGAACTCGCGGTGCCGGTCGAGACCGGCAAGCGGGTGCGCATCGCGCTGCGCCGGTTCGCGCGCCCTCCCGGCCGCCGCATCGGCCTCGCCTATCGCGCCACGTCCCCGCGCGCCAGTGAGTACGCCCGGATGGCCGACACCGTTCGATCCGCGGTCCGCGCCAAGCGCCTCCCTGTCCGCCTCGTCTGACATCCCGGCGGCCGAGACTCCTCCTACGGCGACTCCGCGGCCGCCAGAGAGCGCCGGCGTCGCTCCACGAGGAGGAAGCGGACGACGACGAGGCCGACGCTCACGGCGGCCGCGGTCCACACGACCGTCCTCCCTATGGTCTGGACCACCTCGTTCCGGCCGGGCGGGAGCACGGCCATCTGTACGGCGGCGCCGACCGGCACGGTCAATCTCGCAAGCAAACCGATCACTCCCGGCCGCTTGGCGCACGCACCGACGGCACCCAGGGGCGCTCCGAGGACGACGCTGGCGACCCACCACACAGGCGACTCGGACAACTGCCCACCGTTACGGATGCCGTCCACGATGCCGTAGGCGGCCGTGGCCGCGAGCAGGGCCAGCGCACCGGCGGCGGCGCCCTGCGCCAGCGCGCTGGGACGGCTCGCCCTGGCGCGGGTGACCAGCCACCCCACCGCGACCGCCAAACCCGCCCAAGCCCAGCCGGAGTCGAGCAGCACGCTCATGATTTCCGCGATCGACCACCCGCTGGTGGTGTAGGCACGGCTTTCCAGGTCGGCGTTGCTGTGGGAGAGGGCGTTCACGAGGGAGGTCGCCGCGCCGAATCCCGCCCCGACCGCCAGGGCGATCACAAGAATCGCCATGGAACGGGTCACCCGCGAGCGGTCCTGTCGTCGATCACCGTGCCGCCGATCATTGGTCACGATGCCTTCCTACCGTAAATCACGCTTTGTCCGGCGGATGTCTCATGCGAAACAGGGACCAGCGCCGCCGAACCGGATCCGCCCGAAAGATCCATCGATGCGCCGGCGGTCCGTGGAGATCGATCCGCCGGCCGAGGTGCCAGAAGGCGTCTTTGCCGGACTGCCCGGACGCGAGCGGCGTGAGTGTGCTCAGCCCTGGCGCGTGGCTGTTTCGACGGCAGCAGCCGCCCCCCGGCCTGTCTCTGCCTCGCGCCGGGGGCACGGTGCATAGTAAGCGCCGGGACGTATGTCGCGAATTGGGCAGAAAGTGATGGAAGATGCTGAATGGGCTGGGGATCAGCGAGCAGGAGGAGGCCGTCTACGTCGAGCTGCTGCGACGCCGCCAGGCGACGGCCGGCGACGCGGCCGAGGTGCTGGATATGCAGATGGCGGTCGTGACAGCCGCCCTGGCCCGGCTGGTCGCGCTCGGCTTGGCCACCCGAGATCACAGCGGCGTGCACGTGGTCGTACCACCCGACATCGGGCTCGGCACTCTGATCGCGCAACGGCAGGCCGCGTTGCGGCAGGTCCAGGGCGAACTGGCGGAGCTCGTGGAGGTCTACCGGACGGGAGCCGCCGCGACCGCGGGTGAGATAGAGGTGCTCACCACGCCGGAGCAGGTCACCTCCTGGCTGAACATCTTGGAGCGCGGCGCCAAACGAGAAGTGCTGAACCTCTTCCGGCTCCCGTACGTACTCGACGTCGACCCCGATGATTCCACCAACGCGCAGGTCACCTACCGCTACGTATACGAGCGCGCCGCTCTCGATCATCCGCGAACGCCGGCCGGCATCGGCAAATTTCTCGAGCGCGGGTTCGGGGTCAGGATCGCCCCCGAGCTGCCCGGAAAAATGATCATCGTGGACCGGGAGGCGGTGCTGCTGCCGACGCTGCCCGACCAGACGAGCGTCCATCCCGGATTCCTCCTGGTCCGGGGGCAGGCCCTGGTCCACATGCTGGTGGCACTCTTCGAGCGGGTCTGGCAGGCCGCGACGCCCCTGCGGCTCACCTCCGCGGGTATCACCGAGGGGGTTCCCGCATGGGACGACGTCGACGTGATGCTGATGACATATCTGCTGTCCGGCATGCCGGACAAGATGGTGGCCAGCCGGCTCGGCACCAGCGAACGCACCGTACAGCGACGGATCCGCCGGCTCATGAAACTGGCCGGCACCCACAGCCGTATGCAACTCGCCTGGTACGCCGCCCAGTCCGGCATGATCCCGACGTGAGCCGATTCGAATGGCACAGGGGCGCCCCCGCCCGCCGAGCGGACGGAGGCGCCCCGGCCCATCTGGATCTGGCTACTACCGCAGCTTGTACGCGCGGGTCACGGTCTGCAGGACCGAGTTACCATCCGCGTCGACAGCCTGCACCCGCAGCGAGACGAACCCGCCCGCCTTGGCGGACTTGGGGTTCGTGATCGCGGCGGTGAAGGCCGCGTCACCGGTGGAGGCGACGTTCACCGGCTGCCAGGTGGCGCCGTCGTCGTAGGAGGTCCACAGCTTCGCCTCCGTGATCCGGGGGTTGGCCATGCCCTTCAGGTAGCGCATACCGAGCCCGACACGGAGCGGGCCGTTCACCGAGGCGCTGTTGGTCTGGTCGACATCGACGTCATAATCGACCGAAATGACCGGCAGCTGTGTCTCGCCCTCGGCATGCTCGGAGTGGAACGTCCAATCGGTGTTCACCTTGGTCGAGGTCGTCCACCACGGCTGGTCCCGCTGCACGTCGAGCACCACCCGGTACTCGGCGCGCTCCGGCACGGCCGGCCAGGCGAAGTCCGTCGACTTCGCGTACCCGAGCGCCTGTCCGTCCCGATACACCATGGCGAACACCTGGTCCCAGCTGGCAGAGCCCACGCTGAACTGGTTGGGCGCCGTGTCGGACAACCCGCTCACGCTCATCGAGGCGACATCGCCGACCCGGAGGGCCGCCCTTCCGTGTCCACTCGCCAGCGCCGTACGGACGACCGCCTTGTTCCAGTCACGGGACACCCGCTGACCGGCCTTGAGCACCGTCCAATCGGTCAACTCCGAGGCCGGCATGGCCTCCCACACGCCACCGATCCGCAGGAGCTCCTCTGACTCGAGGCCGGCCGTGACATATTCGGTGAGGGGAGGCCGCGGGATGACGGTCCGCTCGTTCACCGGGTACGCCATGCTCTGCATCGGCGAGTGCAACGTCCGGCCGTAGGAGGCCTCCGTACCGGGCGCCGAGGCGTGGAACGTCGACTGGACCGTGGCGAGCTCGTTGTCGCGCACCTGGTAACGCTGGTCGGCGGGGATGCCGCCCTGCCGATACTTCATCAGCGTGTAGGTGTACGGGTTCGCCGCCGTCCCCTTGAATTGGACCTTGGCCTTGCCGGCCAGCGCTGCCAGCCGGGCTCCCTCAGTGCCGGAGAGGGTCATCGCCGGGATCGGGGTGTCCTCCCGGTTCCAGGTTTCGCCAAGCCAGCCGTCAGCGGTGTCGAAGTGGTCGTAGACGATGATCGCGCGTGCCCCGGCCGCCGCGGCGTTGTCGACCTGCTGCATCTCGGTGAGGTCGTCGCCGCGCTTCACCAGTGCCAGGCCGCCCTTGACGGACTTCCCGGCGTACTCCTCCGGCCGGCCGGTGCCGGCGTCCACCACGGGCAGCGTCAGCGTGCCGTCGATGCGCGCCGAGCCTACCAAGCCACGGAAGTACGCCGGCTCGATCGGCCCCCCACCGGGGCCGACGATCCGCGCCTGGACGTCCGGCGCGGTGAGGTCCCACCCGACGCGCGACTCGAAGCTGTCGTTCTCCCGCTGCGAGGGGATGGAATAGACCCGCGTCTCGCCGCCGAGATGCACCTCGCGGCCGTACCCCTTCGCGTCCACCGAGTGCCGCGTGGCCAGACCCACCCGGACCCTGTTCGTCTGGGTCGGCTTCGGGGTGGTCATGGTGACCGGGCCGGCCGTGCTGCCGTCGAACGTGATGGTCTGGGGACCATCGATGATGATGTTCGGCTCCGCGCCGTAGGTGAACTCCAAGTGGCGCCAGTCGGCGCGGTACTCGGACATCTCCACCCCGAAGGTGTGCTCGCCGCGCGGCAGCCGCGCCGCGACCGTGCCGTCGTCACCGGGGTAGAGCTCCTCCGGAAAGTGCAAATTCTCCAAGTCGTAGTCGAGCACGGAAGCGAAGCCGGTGGCCGGCTTGCCGTCCCGGCCGGTCAGCTTGAACGTGACGTCGAAGCGTTCCACGTCCCTGACGAAGCCGACCGCGGTCGTCACGACCGCCTGGCCGTCGGCCGAGGTGGCGGTGACGTGCGCGCCGTGCGGCCCCTCCGCCGCACCCGCCGTGTCCACGGTGACCGGCACTTCGGCGGAGCCGTGCGCCGGCACGGTCACCGTCTCGGCGCCGAGCGTGAGCGTCCCGGCCGGCAGGTCCGCGCCCTTGGCCGCCAGCGTGAGCGTGACCGGCTGGTCCGCGTCGTTGACATAGCCGATCCGCTTGGTGACCGGATGCCCGGCGGAGTCCCAGTCCATCAGGCCGAAGTCGACCACGCCCGACCCGAAGACCGTCTGATTGGTAGCCCGAATCAGGTCGACCCGACCGGCGCCCTGGTCATACACCGACGCGTCGGCGGTCGTCTTCGCCGTGCTGATCAGCTGGCTCTTCAACCGCGCCGCGGTCCAGTCCGGGTGCTCCTGGGCGAGGATCGCGGCGGCGCCGGCCACGTGCGGCGTGGCCATGGACGTGCCGCTCGCGGTGGTGTAGTTGTCGCCCACCGGCGTCCCCATTGTGGTGCCGCTCGCACGGGCTGCGACGATCATTCTGCCGGGGGCGGTGATCTCCGGCTTGAGAGCGCCGTCCCCGCGGGGGCCACGGCTGGAGAAGTCGGTGACCGCGTCGGCGGAGTCGACCGCACCGACGGTCAAGGCCGCGTCGGCCGCGCCGGGGGTGCCCACGGTGGTCGACCCCGGTCCGCTGTTCCCGGCGGCGATGGTGAACAGCACGCCGGTCTCCTCGGTCAACCGGTTGACCGCCATGGCCATCGGGTCGGTGCCGTCGCTGCCTGCCCCGCCGCCGAGGCTCATCGAGACGACCTTCGCGCCCGAGTGGGCGGCCCACTCCATCCCGGCGATGATCCACGAATCCATGCCGGAGCCGTCGTCGGAGAGCACCTTGCCCACAGCGAGCTTGGCGCCGGGCGCGACGCCCTTGTACTTGCCACCGGACGCCGCGCCGGAGCCGGCGATCGTGGAGGCGACGTGAGTGCCGTGGCCGTGGCCGTCCTGCACCGTCTCGTCCGGCACGAAGCTCTGGCTCTCCGCGATCCTGTCGACCAGGTCGGGATGGTTCTGGTCAATGCCGGTGTCCAGCACCGCGACCTTGACGCCGGTGCCGTCGTACCCGGCCGCCCAGGCGTCGGGGGCGCCGATCTGCGGCACGCTCTTGTCGAGCAGTGCCTCTACCTTGCCGTCCAGCCACAGATGCTGGATGCCGCCCGAGAGCTTGGTCTTGGGCGTACCCGCCGTGGCGGTGTCGTCGGCGACCGCCGCCCAGAACTTGTCGCCCTGCTTCTTGTCCACGGTGACGGCCGCGCCGCGGATTCCCGGCAGGCTCCGCGTGACCTTGCCACCCTTGGGCGCGCTCGGCGCACCGGCCTTCTTGGCGGTGTTCTCCGGGTACCCCACGATCGTCGGGATCGACGCGCTGTGCGCGTCGTCATAGCCCTGAGCGATCAGCTGGGTGACGTTGAACAGTCGCTTGTCCACCTGGCCGGAGCCGACGAGCGACGCGGCCTCCTTCGGCATCACGTACACGTCATCGCCGACCGAGAAGGTGCGCAGGTCGCCGGCCGAGTGGTTGTTCGGGGTCACAGCGACCGAGACCGGCTTGCCCTCCTGGCTGGTCACGGTGACCTGGTCGCCGGTGATGAGGGTGACCCGCGCGGTGGTGGTCAACGGCGCCGGTAGGCCGGTGACCCCCGCGATGGGGGCCGGTGACTCGCCGTACGCGCTCCCGGTGCCGGCCACGACGAGCGTGGCGGCGATAGCGACGCTGAGCAGCGCCGTACTACGTCTGATGCGCATGTGCGATGGCTCTCCTTTACCGGTACGGGGGGTTCGGTACCGGCAGGGCAAAGCTTCGTTAAGGAGAGACCAACGACGCTACAACTGCGCCTGGCGGACAACGGACATGTCAGGTCATCGCCATCCACCGGTCCGCGCCCGGGTCCACGGGCGCACGACATGCCCCGGCCTGCCCCGCGGGCAGGCCGGGAGAGCGGTGGAGCGGTCCGGTAAAGCGGTGGAGGCCGGGGAGGATCAGAGGCGCTTGAGACGGTCCACGGCCTCGTCGATGACGTCGTCGCGCTTGCAGAAGGCGAACCGCACGTACCGCGCGCCGTATTCGGCGTGGTCGTAGAAGACCTGCGTGGGGATGGCGACCACGCCGGCGCGCTCGGGGAGCTGCCGCGCGAAGGCGAGGCCGTCGTCGAACCCGAGCGGCCGGATGTCGGCCTGGATGAAGTACGTCCCGGCGGGGCGGAGCACGTCGAAGCCGGCCGCGACCAGTCCCTCCGTCAGCCGGTCGCGCTTGGCCGAGAGGGACGCCCGCTGGGCGGCCACCCATTCCATCTCGTGCCGCAGGCCGTACGCGACGGCGAGCTGCCAGGGCGCGCTGGAGGTGAAGGTCATGAACTGCTTGACCGCCTGGACCGCGGAGACCAACGCGTACGGCGCGCAGACCCAGCCGACCTTCCACCCGGTCACGGAGAAGGACTTGCCCGCGGACGAGATGGTCACGGTGCGGTCGCGCATGCCGGGGAACGTCGCGAGCGGGACGTGCTCGACCCCGTCGAAGGTGAGGTGCTCGTACACCTCGTCGGTGATGGCGATCAGGTCGTGCGCCTCGCACAGGGCCGCGATGGAGGCGAGCTCTTCGCGGGTGAACACGGTGCCGGTGGGGTTGTGCGGCGAGTTGACGAGGATCGCCCGGGTGCGGGGCCCGACGGCCGCGGCCAGCTCGTCGGGGTCGAACGTGAACCGCCCGGCGTCCACGCGCAGCAGCACGGGGACGCGCGCGGCTCCTGACAGCGCGATCGCGGCGGCGTAGGAGTCGTAGTAGGGCTCGAAGACGATCACCTCGTCGCCCGGCTCGCACAGCGCGAGGACGGTCGCCGCGATGGCCTCGGTGGCGCCCACCGTGACCAGCACCTCGCCGTCCGGGTCGTAGCCGAGGCCGTAGTACTCCTTCTGGTGCTCGGACACCGCGCGCCTGAGCTCGGGGACGCCCGGGCCCGGCGGGTACTGGTTGAGGCCGCCGCGGATCGCCTCGACGGCGCGCCCCAGCATCGCCTCGGGACCGTCCGTGTCCGGGAAGCCCTGTCCCAGATTGATCGAACCGGTCTCGACGGCCAGTCTCGTCATGGTCGCGAAGACGGTCGTGCCGAACTCGCGCATCCGTGCCACCAGAGGCTCTCTCACGCTGGCAATGTACCGGGTGCCCCGCCCCCGTCCGGATCAGCCTGTGGACAACCGCCCCAGGCATGGCGGGAACCCCACCCGCGCGGGCAGACTGAGAGCCGTGACACGCGTAGCCCTGTGCCAGATCCCGATCTCCCATGACCCGAAGACGAACCTCGAAGCCGCACGTGAGGCGCTCGCGGAGGCCGGGGACGCCGAGCTGGCGGTGTTCCCCGAGGCCACGCTGACCCGGTTCGGCCGGGGGGTGACCGAGACGGCGGAGCCGCTGGACGGCCCGTTCGTGACGGGGCTGGCCGACGCGGCGCGGGAGTTCCGCACCGCCGTCATCGCCGGGACGTTCGAGCCGGGAGACGGCCGCGTGCGCAACACGGCCGTGGCGATCTCCGAGGAGGGCGAGCTGACGGCCGCCTACCGGAAGATCCACCTCTTCGACTCGTTCGGCGCCCGCGAGTCCGATCTGGTCGTCGCCGGCGACGCGCCCGTGGTGGTCGAGCTGGCCGGGCTCCGCGTCGGGCTGATCACCTGCTACGACGTCCGGTTCCCCGAGCTGGCCAGGGCGCTGGTCGACGCGGGCGCGGACACGTTCGCGGTCATCGCCGCCTGGGGGTCGGGCCCGATGAAGGAGGAGCACTGGGCGACCCTCGTCCGGGCCCGCGCCATCGAGAACACCACGTGGACGGTCGCGGTCGGCCAGGCGCCCAACCCCTCCGCCTCGGACGGCTTCGGGGTGGGCCGCAGCATGCTGGTCGACCCCCTCGGCGTCGTACGGCACGACCTCGGCCCCGGGCGCGCCGTGCGGACGGTGGAGATCGATCAGGCGTTCGGCGCCGAGGTGCGCGCCACGGTCCCCTCGCTGCTGCACCGGCGGGCGGACATTTTCTCCCGCCCGCCGGGCGAGGCCGCGCCCGGATCGTAAACTGTCGGTCATGACCGAGCCGGGACCCAGAACGCCGATGCAGAAGGTGATCCCGCCGCGGCTGCTCGTGCCGTGCCTGTCGGGAAAGCGGACGATCATCTCCGGATACGTGTACCGCGTGCGGGACTGCGACCGGTTCACCACGCCGGCGGCGCTGGTCGCCGCCCTGGACCTGCAGTTCGAGGGGTCCGATCTGGTGCCGGGGGTGCCCGAGCTGTACATCATGCGCTGGCGGGCGCGCGACACGGACAGTTACGTCGTCCCGTACGCCCCGCACAGGGGCGGGGACTGGAACGATGCACCGCCGTTCGCCGGCAACGGATACACCACGTCGCAGGACAGCGCGGTGCCGCAGTTCCACACGATGCCGATGCCGATCCCCGCCGGGGCCGAGATCATCCACCTGACCGGGAGCGGGGAGCGGATCTTCGCCCGGTATGACGGCCTGTCCTGGCGGCCCGCCGCGTGACCGGCCCTACGACCGGGCGCTGTCACGGGCGCCGCGGCATCACGCGGACGCGGCGGCTTTCCCCGGCATTCACAAGGGCATCCACCACGACTACGGAGCGGGACGGGTCATGAGCGACATCGAGCCGGTCGGGCTGGGCTTCGTCGCCGGCCACCGCGGCCAGGCGTACGCCGCCGCCATCGGTCCGGACAACGACGATGTGGTCCTGTTCAGCGAGTCGCCGGAGGAGGGCTTCACGCAGGCCGCGGGGTACTGGCGGCGCCAGGTCCCCCGCGCCGAGCTGGAGTGGCTCACCCTGCTCCGCACGGTCGGCGTGTACGGGGGCGAGCCCTGCGTGGTCCTGGACGAGGACGACACAGGCGACGTGCCGGGGCTGCACATCGCCTACGCGGGACACAGCGGCGTGCGCGCCGAGGCGCTGGGCTACTGGCTGGTGGACCACGGCGCCTACGAGGTCGTCGTGTCGCGCGACGAGGTCCAGTCCGTCCGGGTGGAGCGGATCTCCGTCCCCATCAGGCCCGACGCCGATCGGGCGGCGGGCGACGCGTAGCCGGGCCCGGTCAGGCGCCCAGCGCCCGGTAGCGGGCCAGCCGCGCGGCCAACCGGTCCTCGGCGGGCCGGGCGAGCAGGCCCGCGATCTCGTATTCGAGGGCCGCGGCCACCCGGCGGCAGAACGCTTCGGGTTCGTAGGCCGCGTCCGGCCGTTCGGCCACGATCCGGTCGACGACGCCGTCCCGCTTCAGATCGGCCGCGCGTACGCCCTGGGCGGCGGCGATCTCGGGGGCGAAGTCCACCGTCCGGTACAGGATCGCCGAGGCGCCCTCGGGCGGCAGCGGCGACAGCCAGCCGTGCTGGGCGCAGAGCACCCGGTCGGCGGGCAGGAGCGCCAGCGCCGCGCCGCCCGCGCCCTCGCCGAGCAGCAGGCAGACCGTCGGCGCGTCCAGCATGACGAGGTCGGCCAGGCAGTGGGCGATCTCGGCGGCGAGACCGCCTTCCTCGGCTGCCTTGGACAGCGCCGCGCCCGCCGTGTCGATCACCGTGACCAGCGGAAGGCCCAGCTCGGAGGCGAGGCGCATGCCCCGGCGGGCGACCCGCAGCCCGGCGGGCCCGAGTGGTCCTCCGGCCTTGAGCCGCCGCCGGTCCTGCCCGAGTACGACGGCGGGGACCGTGCCGAAGCGGGCGAGCGCCAGCAGCATGCCGGGGTCGTTCTCGCCGACGCCGGTGCCGTTCAGCGGGGTGACGTCGGAGGCGGCCAGTTTGAGCAGGCTGCGCACGCCGGGGCGGTCGTCGCGGCGGGAGCGGGTGATCGCCTCCCACGCCTCGGCCTCCTCGGCCCCATCCTCGGGCTCGGGCGGGAGGGCCAGGCCCGTCCTGGGCGCGCAGAGGACGGACAGCGCCCGGATGGCGATCCCCCTCGCGTCCTCCGCGGAGACGACCGCGTCCACCAGCCCGTGGGCGTACAGGTTCTCCGACAGCTGCACCCCCGACGGGAACGGGTAGCCGTGCAGGGACTCGAAGACGCGCGGGCCGAGGAACCCGATCAGCGCCTCCGGCTCGGCCGCCGTCACGTGGCCGAGCGACCCCCACGACGCGAGGACGCCGCCGGTGGTCGGATGGCGCAGATAGACGACGTACGGCAGGCCGGCGGCGCGATGGGCGGCGACGGCCGCGGTGATCTTGGCCATCTGAGCGAAGGCGAAGGCGCCCTCCTGCATCCGGGTGCCGCCGCTGGCGGGCGCGGCGAGGAGGGGCAGCCGTTCGGCGGTGGCGCGTTCGACCGCCCGGGTCAGCCGTTCGGCCGCGGCCACCCCGATCGACCCGGCCAGGAACGAGAACTCGCAGACCGCGACGGCGACGCGGCGGCCGTCGAGGGTGCCCTCCCCCGTGATCACGGATTCGTCGTAGCCGGTCCGCTCGCGGGCCACCCGCAGTTCCTCGGCGTACGGGGAGCCGGGCTCGACCGGGTCGGCGGGCGGCTCGTCCCACGACTTCCACGATCCGGGATCGAGCACCCGGCGGATCAGCGTCCGGGCGTCGGGCCTCGTCATCGCTCGCTCTCGGTCGCGGGGTCCGCGCCGTTCGAGGTCGCGGGGTCCGCGCCGTTCGAGGTCGCGGGCGTGCTTTCGGGCGACGACGCGCCGGGCTCGCTCTCCCGCGCGCGCAGCCAGCCGAGCACCGCGTCGTTGTCCTGGCCGAGCATCGGCGGCGCGACGTGGTGGCGGGCGAGTTCCCGGCCGGAGCCGGGGTCCTCGAAGCGCAGCGGCGGGCCGGGCAGCTCGATCGGACCGAGCACGGGGTGGTCCACCTCGACGAGGAGTCCCTGCGACCTGACCTGGTCCCAGGCGTACACCTCATCGATCGTGCGGATCGCGCCGGCCGGGATGCCCAGCTCGCCCAGGGAGGCGAGCCAGTACGCCCGGTCGTGCGCGGCGAGGGCCTTCTCCAGGTCGGCGATCAGGTCGTCGCGGTGGGCGAACCGCTGGGCGTTGGTGGCGTACTTCGGCGTGTCGGGGTCGATGCCGAGCAGCACGGCGAACTTGCGCCACTGGCCCTCGTTGGCGACGGCGACCTGGATCATGCCGTCGGCGCAGCGGAAGGCGCCGTAGGGGGAGATGGACGCGTGGTGGTTCCCGGCGGCCTTCGGGATCTGGCCGCCGACCGTCCAGGCGGTGCCGTGGTAGGCGTGGACGCCGACGACCGAGGCGAGCAGCGACGTGCGCACCACCTTGCCGCGGCCCGTCCGCTCGCGTTCGTAGAGCGCCGCGACGACGCCGTACGCACCGTGGATGCCGCCGAGCAGGTCCGCGATCGAGGCTCCGACGCGGTACGGCTCGTCCGGGGACGGTCCGGTGAGGGACATCAGGCCGGCCTCGCCCTGGGCGATCTGGTCGTATCCGGGACGGCCGCCTTCGGGGCCGTCATGGCCGAACCCGGTGATGGACAGGACGACCAGGCGGGGGTTGAGCTCGTGCAGCCGTTCGACGGAGAAGCCGAGCCGGTCGAGGACGCCGGTGCGGAAGTTCTCGATCAGCACGTCGCTCTGCCGGATGAGCCGCTCGATGAGCTCCTTGCCCTCGGGGGCCTTCATGTCCACCGTGATGGACTGCTTGTTGCGGTTGGCCGCCAGAAAATATGTGGATATGTCGTGATCTGGGCCGACGAAGGGTGGCCCCCAGCCGCGCGACTCGTCCCCTGAGGAGGGATGCTCCACCTTGATCACATGGGCGCCCAGGTCGCCGAGCATCTGACCGGCGTGCGGGCCGGCCAGCGCGCGGGACAGGTCCAGAACGACGATGCCTTCAAGTGGTCCCTGCAAATCGTCCTCCGCGTCGCGAACGGTTCCTCACGGCAAGCCTGCCAGGTCATCTCCGAGGGTGAACTGTCAGGTCTTGCCGACCACCTTCGAGATGCCCACCACTTTCGTACGACATCACCGCGCCCCGGCCTCGGGCGCGCCCGGCCGCGACGCGTCGACGTCGCCCCAGCCGTTCAGCGGCCTCCGGGGCATGCAGGTGTTCTACCGCTCAGGAAGGGTGATCGATCCCCACCGGGAACGCGTCGACGTTGACGACCACACGCACCGCCTCATCGTCCGCCTGGTCGCCTACGCGCTCCTGGAAGGCATCGAGCAGTTCTGTGACCTGACGGTTCAGCTCCTCCAGCTGTTCGAGGGTGAGCCGCATGCCGCGATGGGTGTGCAGGCTCGCCACGACCCACGGCCGCGGAACCGTACGCGATTCCTCCACCCAGCGGGCGAGTTCGGCCCCCCGCTGGTGGACGGTGGCGGTCGCGAGCGCATCCGCCGCCTGGGCGGTCTCGGGATTCCTGCGCAGCTCGTCGATGTCGGCGGTGAACCCCGTCGTCCGCCAGAAGCGTTCCTTGCCCTTGCCCTGTTCCGGGGCGTCCACGATGAGCCCGTGTGCCGCGAGTTTGCGCAGGTGGTAGCTGGTCACGCCGGTGTTCTCACCGACGCGGGCGGCGAGCTGGGTCGCGGTCGCCGCGCCGTGCTCCTCCAGCAGCTCGTACAGCCTCAGTCGCACCGGATGCACGAAGGCCTTCAACGCTCCGGCGTCCAGCTTGTTGTCCGTCATGTGTGCAGCCTTGTCTTTGCAAACGAATCTATGCATACTTCTGTTTGCACACATTCACTCTAGCACTTGGGTACCGCCATGAACTTTCGCTATCTGTGGGGCTCCTCGGCATCGTCGACCCTGGCCGACGGCATCCTCCTCGCCGGCGCGCCACTACTGGCGATCACCATGACCCGCTCCCCCAGCCTGGTTTCACTGGTGAGCATGGCGATGACCTTGCCCTGGTTGCTGCTCGCCCTGCATGCCGGCGCGATCGCCGACCGCCTGGACCGCCGCCGGATCATGGTGGTGGCCAACGTCCTGCGCGCCGCCGCGCTGGGAATCACCGCGGCCGCCGCCGCCTTCGACCTGCTGACCGTTCCCGTCCTGATCGCCATCATGCTGATCTGCGGAACGGCGGAGGTGTTCGCCGCCACCGCGGCCCAGTCGGTGCTGCCCATGGTCGTGCCCGCCGACAAGCTGTCCACCGCCAACGGCCGCCTGTTCGCCACCCAGACCGTGGGCCACAACTTCGCGGGGGCACCTGTCGCGGGGGTTCTCGTCGGCGTGTTGCCGGTGGCCGTTTTCGGCGCCCCCGCACTGCTGTACGGCGCGGCCGGGCTGCTGCTCCTGGGCATGCGCGGCCGGTTCCGCACGGAGAACGTTTCCACCAAGCCGCTGCGCGCCGACATCGGCGAAGGGCTGCGCTACCTCGCCGGCCATCGGGTCATCCGCTCGCTGTCGATCTGGTCAGGCATGGTCAACCTGGCGAATTCCGCCTTCTTCGCCGTGTTCGTCCTGTGGGCCGTCGGCCCGCACTCGCGCATCGGAGTGGAGCCCGGCCTCTTCGGCCTGGTCACCTCCGTCCTCGCGGTGGGGGCGATCCTCGGCTCGCTGGTCGCCACCCGCGTCGCCGCGATGTTCGGCGAGGGCCCGACGATCGTGGTCGCGTCGCTGGTGAACGCCCTCCTGCTGCTGATGCCCGTCCTGGTGCCGACCGTCTGGGCGCTCTTCGTCGCCGCCCCGATCATCGGCGCGACCAACACCATGACCAACGTCATCGGGATCTCGCTCCGCCAGCGGGTGGTGCCCGAGCGGCTGCTCGCCCGGGTCAACTCCGCGGGCCGCCTGATCGGGATGGGCGGGGCGCCGCTCGGCGCCCTGGGCGGTGGCCTGCTCGGTGAGCTCGCGGGGCTGCCCGCCGTCTTCTACACCGCCGTGGGGATCTGCGTGTCCGCCTCCGTTCTGCTCTGGCGGAACCTCGCCGCCGCGAAGAGCGCACCCGTTCCCGAGCCTGCGCCGGCCGCTGTTTAGTCAGGTGTCCACGAACCTTGGCCGGCCCGGTCTCTGCGCCTCGCCTCGCCGACCTGCCGATATACCGGCCGTATACGGATATGTCGGATCATCGCCCCGGGCACAGTCACCACCAATGGGGGCACCATGAATCGACCTTTCCGCGCCATGCTCGCCGCCGGCCTGACCCTCGCGGCGCTCGCCGCCCCGTCGGCCGCCTCGGCATCCGCTCAGCACGTAATCGATGTCAAGACAACCAAAATCTCCTACTTGCAGTATCCCGAGACCGGGAAGGCCAGAGCCCAGCTCCGGAACATCACGGTGACCTGGCGCAGGGACCGTACCGAGAAGCGGACCTGGGTCACCGTCTCCGCGCAGCTCCGCGACTCCGGACCCGGCGACGGCCACTGCGCCCGCATGATGCTGGCGACGGAAGTCAGCGCGTTCGAGCCCTTCAAAACCGCGGTCACCACGGAATGCAACGGAGTCTGGCGGACGAGAATGCTCGCCATGGAGCCCGGCTTCGACGATTTCGTCACCCTTGGGCTCTACACGTCGCCGAGCGCTGACAACAGGACCCTCAGGTCACTGACGAACCCCTGGGGGAAGCGGTAGATCACCGGGAGTGCCGGTCCCCCTCGCGTGGGCCCGGCACCCCGGCATCGGATCAGACGGTGTCGACCTCCGCGTACGGAAGACCATCGGACAGGGTGGGGTACCCGGGGCCGCGGTCGAAGAAGGGGGCGTCCTCCGGCGCCGCGGCCCGGAGGGTCGCGCGCAGCTCGGCCGTCGCCGCGTAGTCGACACGAAGGTCGTCACGAAGGTCGTCGCGGGGGCCGTGCAGGACGACGCCGTACTCCTCCCGCGCCGCCTCTGCGGACACCTTGCCGTCGCGCACGTCGGCGGCGACCGCCTCGGGGGCGCGGTTGTACGGCGAGCCCCACCCGCCGCCGCCCGTGGTGCGCACCCGGACGATCTCACCCGCGCGCACCGGGAAGTCGTCGACCAGGCCCTCCATCGGCACGCCGTCCACGGTGACGACGAACGGCCGGCCGGCGCGGCCTCCGTTGACGCCCCAGCAGGACAGGATGGACCGGTCGGCGATCGACATGAAGGACGCGTCGCGCAGCATCCGGATGTGCTTGTCGTAGCCCAGACCGCCCCGGTACTCCCCCGGCCCGCCGCTGTCGACGGCCAGCCCGAGCCGCTCCACCCGGAACGGCCAGCGCGCCTCGGCGAACTCCACGGGGATGTTGCGCGAGTCGGGCACGACGTGGATCGTGTCCTCGCCGTCGGCGTACCAGCGGCCGCCGGAGCCGCCGCCGAGGACTTCCCGCATCAGGTACGGCCCGTCGTCGGAGTCGCCGTAGACGCCGGTGTACCTGATCGTCTCCTGGTCGGCGGGCATCCGGCCGCCGGTCGCCTTGGCCAGCACGCCCGCGAGCACGCCGAGCAGACGCAGGATCACGAACGTCCGCGCGTTGGTGGGCGCCGGGAAGATCGGGGTGAGCAGGGTGCCCTTCTCCGGGAACACCATCTTGATCAGCGGGACGACGCCCTCGTTCACGTCGAGCTCCGCCATCCGCTCCGGGGTGTCGGCGAGGTTGCGCAGGATCGGCGCGAGCCACTTCTTGAGGAAGACGCCGTCCGCGTAGTCGCCCGCGTGGTTGATCGGCCCCTTGGCCTGGGGCGACGTCCCGGTGAAGTCGATCGTCAGCGGGACCTCGGCGGAGTGGTCGACGGTGAGCGTGATGCGCTGGGTGTGCAGCCGGGGCTCGTCCACGCCGTCGTGCTCGGCGTAGTCCTCCCAGACGTGGACGCCCTCCGGGATCTTCGTCAGCAGCTCGCGGCGGAACGTCTCGGTCGTCTTCGTGATGATCGCGTCGAAGCACGCCTCGACGGCGGCCCGGCCGTACCGGTCGAACAGCTCGGCGAGCCTGCTGGCGCCCATGAGGCAGGCGGAGCACTCGGCGTCGAGGTCGCCCGCGAGCGAGTCCGGCATCCGCGAGTTGCGCGTCATGATCGTCAGCGCGGCGCGGTTGGGCACACCCTGGTCCCAGAGCTTGATCGGCGGCACCATCAGGCCCTCCTCGAAGGCGCTGCGCGCGTGCGACGGCATCGAGCCGGGGACGGCCCCGCCGATGTCGTCGTGGTGGCCGAACGCCTGCACGAAGGCCACCACCTCGCCCTCGTGGAACACCGGGACGGTCACGCACAGGTCCGGGAGGTGTCCGATCCCGCCCTCGGACAGGTAGACGTCGTTGTGGAAGAAGACGTCGCCGGGCTTCATCGTCTCCAGCGGGAAGTCCCGCACGATCGGCTGGACCAGCGCCGAGTACGACCGGCCGGTCAGCTTGCGCAGCCGTACGTCGTGGATGCCCGCGCGGAAGTCGTGCGCGTCGCGGATCATCGGCGAGCGGGCGGTCCGCGCGATGGCGGTCTCGACCTCCTTCTCGACCGAGGCGAGCGTGCCCTCCACGATCTCCACGAGCACCGGGTCCGCCGGGGCCGTCCTCCGGGCCGCCTTCCGGGAAGTCATCGGCTCGTTCCTCCACTCGCTCATCGATCGCTCACCACGATCAGGTTTCCGTGGTCGTCCACGGTGGCGGTGAAGCCGGGGTGGACGGGCAGGGTGGAGCCGTACTCCTCGACGACGGCCGGGCCCCTGACGACGGCCCCCGCGCCGAGGTCGGCGCGGCGGTAGATCACGGTGCGTCCCCACGTCTCGTAGAACACCTCGCGGGTCCCCACCGGGCTCGCCTCGCCCACCTGGGCCGGCACACGGGCGAGCGCGGGCCGCGTGATCGGGCCGATGCCGGAGACGCGCAGGTTGACCCATTCGACGGCGTGCCGCGGGTCGTCGCGGTAGCCGTACCCGTAGAGCTTCTCGTGCTCGGCGTGGAACCGCTCGACCACGGCCGCGCACCAGGCGTCGTCGAGCGCGCCGCCGGGCGCGGCCACCCGGACCTCGTACGCCTGGCCGTAGTAGCGGAGGTCGGCGCTGCGGGCGTGCACGTGGTCGGCGAACCCTTCGCGGTCGAGCGCGTCCGCCGCCTCGGCCTCCAGCTCGGCGTAGATCCCGGCGAGCGCCTCCGGGGCGGGCGCGCGGGAGACGTGCGTGCGGACGTAGTCGTTCTTGACGTCCACGGTGAGCAGCCCGAACGCGGAGACGTTGCCCGGGTTGGGCGGCACGACGGCGGCGGGCAGCCCGAGGATGTCGATCAGACGGCAGGCCAGCAGCGGGCCGGACCCGCCGAAGGCAACCATCGGGAAGTCGCGCACGTCCAGTCCGCGCTTGACCGTGATCTGCCTGATGGCGTTGGACTGGTTGAAGGCGCTGATCTCCAGGATGCCGGTGGCGCAGCGCTCCGGCGTCAGCCCGAGCTTGCCGGCCAGGGCCTCGATGCCCGCTCTGGCCGCCGCCACGTCGAGGGGGATCTCGCCGCCGAGCAGGTGCGGGGGCACCCGGCCGAGGAAGACGTGGGCGTCGGTGACGGTCACCTCGGTGCCGCCGCGGCCGTAGCAGAGCGGCCCCGGGTCGGCCCCCGCCGACTTCGGGCCGACCTTCAGCGTCCCCTCCGGGGAGATCCACGCGATCGACCCGCCGCCGGCGCCCACGGTGACGATGTCGATCATCGGGATCTTGCAGGGGTAGCGGCCGATGCTCCCCTCGGTGGTCAGGGACGGCTCGCCCTCGACGACCACGGCGACGTCGGTGGAGGTGCCGCCGCCGTCCAGGGTGATCACGCTGGGACGGCCGGCCGTACCGGCGATCAGCGCGGCGCCGAGTGCGCCCGCCGCGGGGCCGGACAGGACGGTGGTGATGGGCTGGTGGACGACCTCGGCGGCCGAGAGCACGCCGCCGTTGCTCTTCATGACCGAGAACGGCCGGCCGATCCGGTCGGACAGGTTCTGGATGTACCGGCGCATGATCGGCTTGACCGCGGCGTCGACCAGCGTGGTCACCGACCGCTCGTACTCCCGGTACTCGCGCAGCACCTCGCTCGACAGGGACACGACCGCCTCGGGGTGCTCGCGGGCCAGCACGTCCCTCATCCGCAGCTCGTGGACCGGGTCGGCGTACGAGTGGAGGAAGCAGACGCCGATCGCGGTGACGCCGTGGTCGCGGAACCAGCGCGCCGCCGCGACCGCCTCGTCCTCGTCGAACGGCCGGACCTCCCGGCCGAGGTGGTCGAGCCGGCCGCCCACCGTTTTGACCCGGCGCACCGGGACGATCCTGGGCGGTTTCACCCAGAAATAGGAGTTGCCGTACCCGTCGGGCACGCTCTGCCGCGCGATCTCCAGCAGGAACTCGAAGCCCTCGGTGGTGACGAACCCGAGGTGCGCGGTGCCGTCGGCGCGGTCTTCAAGGAGCTGGTTGGTCGCGACGGTGGTGCCGTGGACGATGCCGGACACGCCGTCCAGCCCACCCTCCCGGGAAGGGGCGTGCAGCTCCAGCACTTTGTGGACCCCTGCCATGAAACCGTCGGCGGGGTTGGCAGGAGTCGAGGGAGTCTTGGTCGTGACGATCGTGCCGGTGTGCTCGTCGACCAGAACCACGTCGGTGAACGTGCCCCCGGTGTCGACCCCGATGCGGACGCTAGGCATGTTCCAGTGTCTACCGACCCCCGCCGACGGCGGGAACCGGCGCACTCTGCCGAATAATCCGCCGAATAATCGGCGAATCCTCGTCACCCGCCTGCCGCCCGGGGCCGACCGGGCGGCAGTCAGGACCGAATCAGGACCGAATCAGGACCGGATCAGGAACGCTGCTTGGGCGGGCGCGGCCAGCGGGTCACGGCCGCACCGCCGGGAGCGCGCCCCATGATCTCCTCGATGTGCTGCGGACCGACGTACGACGCCATCCGCATGGCCCGCTCGTTGACCCGGCGCAGCTCGGCCTCGGCCTTCGCCTTTCCCGCCTGGCCGCTCTGCACGCCGAAGTACGCGCCGGTGAGCGTGCCCACGACTCCGGCCAGCCCGGCAAAGAGGGTGCTCGCCTGGCCCGTGCTCACCACGGCGACGCTGAAGCCCGCCAAGGTGACCACGAGGCCGGTGAGGACGACGTAGAACCCGTACCGCCAGCGGTCGGCGTCCGCCTCGGCCGCCGCCGTGTCGTCGGCGAGCATCATCGCCTCCAGCGGGCTCGGCGTCTCCGGCTGCTCCTCTGGCGTGGTCATCGCACCTCCCGTGATTCCGATGAAGAGGAATGTCCCATGTTGTACATGATCACGCCAACAGCACCACCCCGCCGCACACGCGATATCTCGTCCGCATCAATCCGCTCTCTAAGATCACCGCGTACGGGCCAGGAGCCCCGGTCCGACAGGTTCCGTACGGCGCGGCGGTGGCCTGGGCGGGACCGGCAACTGTCGGGAGCGTTACCAGTAAGCTGACGCCCCGTGACTGATCTGTCTGCCTTGTCTTCTTCGCCCACACAGGGGGCCCGGGACGCCGTGCTCAAGTTCTTCTACGGCCCCATGGACTGCGGGAAGTCCACCCTGGCCCTGCAGCTGAACTACAACCACCGCAGGCAAGGCAGGCGCGGCATCGTGCTGACCAAGCACGACCGTTCGGGCGGGCCCCGGGTCACCAGCCGGATCGGCATCGACAACGAGGCCGTCGAGGTCGTGGACGGCCTCGATCTGGTCGAGCTGGTCTGCGCGTACGACCGCATCGACTACCTGATCTGCGACGAGGCGTGCTTCTACAGCATGGAGCAGATCGAGCAGCTCGCCGACCTGGTGGACGACCACGGCATCGACGTCTACGCCTTCGGACTGGCGTCCGACTTCAGGTCGCAGATGTTCCCGGCCGCGCAGCGGCTGTTCGAGCTGGCCGACGAGGTCGCCCGGCTGCAGGTGGAGGTCCTGTGCTGGTGCGGCCGTCCCGGCCGGTTGAACGCCCGGATCGTGGGCGGCGTGATGGCCAGGACCGGCGAGCAGGTCGTCATCGCGGACACCGGCTCGACGGCCCCGGTGGGCTCCCCCGAGCCCGACGGCGAGGTGGGTGTGCACTACCGGGTGCTGTGCCGCCGCCACCACCGCAACGGCGACCTCGGCGACGAGGCCGCGGCGTCCCGTCCCCTGGAACCCGCGACCCACGCCTGACCGGGCGGCACCGCTCCCGCGCGCCCCTCTTGCCGCCCCCGCCGGACCGGGCCGAGACCGCCCCCGGTTCGGTCAGACGGCCCCTCCGGGGACCGGACCACAAGAGCCGCGGTCAGACCGCGCAGTAGCCGTCGTCGCAGGCGTCGCCGCCGCTCTGGGCGGAGGCGACCGCCGTGCGGGCGCGGACCTCGTTGAGGGCGGCGACCAGCGTCTCGACCGGCTGCGCGCCGGACACGGCGAACTGGCCCTCGAACAGGAACAGCGGAACGCCGCTGATGCCGAGGTCGCGGGCGTCGGCCAGCTCGGCGCGGACCTCCTCGGCCCCCTCGCCGGTGTCGGTGACGCCGAGCTCGGCCGCGAGCTTCGCCAGCGTCTCCGGGTCGCCGACGTCGAGCCCCTCCTGGAAGTACGCGCGGAAGAGACGGTCGACCGCCTCCGCGCCGCGCCCCGCGCGCTGCGCCAGCCAGATCAGCCGGTGGGCCTCGAAGGTGTTGGCCTGGACCGCCCGCTCGAAGTCGAACTCCAGCCCGTCCTCCGCCGCCGCCTGCGCCACCCGATGCGTGATCTGCGCGACCTGGGCGGGTCCGCCGAACTTGCGGGCCAGCTCGGCGAGCAGCGGCTCCTTCCGCGAGACCGCGTCCGGGGCGAGCTGGAACGGCCGGTGGACCACCTCGACATCCCCGTCGAAGAGCTCCACGGCCTTGGCGAGCCTTGCGTGGCCGATATAGCACCACGGACAGGCGACGTCGGAGAAAATCTCAATCTTCACGATCTGCTCTAACCGGCCGCGACACGGGACAATTCCCCGTCTCAGGCCCGTCTCAGGCCGGAGATCACCGCCGCTGGCGTCCGAGAACCCATCCGATGACCGCGCTGCCGAGCGCGACCCCGGCGCCCATGCCGAACGCGGCGAACATCGTCCACGGCGGCACGCCCGCGCGCTGCGCCCGGCCGGCGATCGCCGCCTCCCGGGTGAACACCTGCCCCACCTCCGGCTGGTACGGCACAGCCGGTGTGGCGCCGACGTCCGCTCCGACCTCCGTCCCTGCCCGGTCTCCGGCCGCGGCCGCGCCGGTCGCCGCACCCACCACGACCGGTGCCACCGACGCCGCGAGGGCGGCGGCGGCCCGTCCGGTCAGGAGGTGCTCCTCGACGGCGGTGAAGAACTCGCCCGCGGTCTTCTTCGCGACCGAGCCGAGCATCCGCTGGCCGACCCCGCCGATCATGCCGCCGACGACGGCCTCGGCGTCGTAGTCGACCCGGGTGCCTCCCTCGACCTCGCTGAGGCTGATGCGCACGGTGGCGTCGACTGTGCCGGGCGCGCCCTGCCCCCGGGCCCGCAGCACGAACCGCTCCGGCTCGTGCGGGTCGGAGAGCGCGACCTCGCCCTGGTAGAGCCCCTTGATGGAGGCCACCCCGGCGTTCACGGTCATCTTGTAGACGTCGTCGCCGACGGCCTCCAGCCGTTCACATCCGGGGATCGTGCACACCAGGACGCCCGGGTCCCGCAGCGCCGTCCAGACGCGGCCCCGCTCGACACCGAGCACGGCGCTTCCCGTGATCTTCACACCATCACCTCTTCCGCACCCTTCTGGCTCCGGAGACTAGGGACTCTCCGGCAGCGTGGATAAGGGCAACATGTGCCCACACCCATGATCAACCCTAGGCAGGTCTCTCCGCGCCGCACGCGCCGCGCCTTAGGTGCCCCGTTTCACACTTCGGACATCGCGCCGCTTTGCCGCAGGTCAGGACGAGTCTGGCGTACCGGTCGTCCCCTTATGAGAGGTATCGACGAGACGCACCGGATGTCCGGTTGGACCAAGATTGTTGGTCATGAAGGGCAACCGACGTCTGACAGGCGTGCTGATGGGACTGATTCTGGCCGCGGGATGCGCGGAGGGCGGCACCACCCAGGCGGAGCCGAAGGCCCCGGCGACGTCGCGCTCCTCCTCGCCCGGCGGCGCGCGTTCCGCGCCCACCGCGTCGCCGACCCCCCGCGCCGCGCTCCCCCGCCCGGGTGAGGTCGGACGGATCCCCAAGCCGGCGAACGGCGTGCCGGTGATCAGCATGATCCCGACCAAGCGGAAGGTCGTCTTCCTGACCATCGACGACGGCTGGGAGCAGGACCCCGGCTTCCTCAAGCAGGTGCGCGACGAGGGGATCCCGATCACCGTGTTCGCGATGCGCGACGCGGTCGAGGCGAAGGGGTCGCCCGACGCCGCGTCCGGCGGCGGACGGTACACGGGCGCCGGCCAGTGGGACTACTTCCGGGCACTGCGCGACGCCGGCGCGCCGATCGAGAGCCACACGTTCACCCATCCCAACCTCCGGACGCTCGGCTACGACCGGCAGAAGGCGGAGATCTGCGGGATGTCCACCCTCATCCGCAAGGAGACCGGCCGCCGGCCCACCCTGTTCCGGCCGCCGTTCGGCAACTACAACGCGGCGACCTCCCAGGCGGCCACGGAGTGCGGCCTCAAGGCGATCATGATGTGGAGCGCGACCGTGCAGCCCGAGGGAAAGATCGCCTACCAGGTGCCGGACAAGCAGCTCCGGCCGGGCGACATCCTGCTGCTGCACTTCCGGCCCAACCTGTCCCGGGACTTCCGGATCCTGGTCAAGAAGATCAAGCGCCGCGGGTTCGAGCTGGGCGATCTGCACGCGTACCTGAAGGCCGGAGGCGTGCCCGTCTCCTGACCGGCCTCGGCCGGGCGCCCGCACGGGCCCGGGACGTGGTCCCGGGCGCCGCGGCCTTCCAAACCGGCCTGCCATCGCGGGTCGCCGATGTCCCCCGCGCGGCGTACCGGGCAATCAGCCCAGCGGCGGACGCCGTTTTCCGGTGAAGTGTCCATTATCGGAACCGGGCGTCACAGGAGACGTTCCCGGAGAGCCAGGTCGGCGGTCCCTTCACTCAGGGACCGCCCGGCCCGCATTCTCATGGAACCGGACGTGTGCCGCGAACGAGGATCATGGGGGCATCGATCCTCGAATGTGACAAAGATCTCGCGGTGCAGTCGTCCCACCAATTGCTCTACAGGTTGTAGTACTACTGGAAGTAGAACTACGACTTGTAGAGCTCCGGCACCCGCGAGGGGAACATGGACGCGCTTGATCTGGCACGGTGGCAGTTCGGGGTGACCACCGTGTACCACTTTCTGTTCGTACCTCTGACGATCGGCCTCGGCGTCTTCGTCGCCGGTCTGCAGACGGCCTGGCACCGCACCGGCAAGGACCACTACCTCACGCTGACGAAGTTCTTCGGCAAGTTGTTCCTGATCAACTTCGCCATGGGCGTGGTCACCGGCATCGTGCAGGAGTTCCAGTTCGGCATGAACTGGAGCGAGTACTCGACCTTCGTCGGGGACGTGTTCGGAGCGCCCCTCGCGCTGGAGGCGCTGCTCGCCTTCTTCATGGAGTCGACCTTCCTCGGCCTGTGGATCTTCGGCTGGGACCGGCTCCCCAAGCGGCTCCACCTGGCCGCCATCTGGGCCGCGGCCATTGGGTCCAACATCTCGGCCTACTTCATCCTGGCCGCCAACGCCTGGATGAAGCACCCGGTCGGCTACGAGGTGGTGAACGGCCGGGCCAGGATGACCGACCTGTGGGCCGTGCTCACCAACCCCACCGCGCTCGTCCAGATCCCCCACGTCGTCGCCGCCGCCTTCGTCGTGGCGGGCGGCTTCATCCTGGCGGTCAGCGGCTACCGCATCCTGCGTGAGCGCGGCGACGCCGCCATCGGCCGGCGAACCGCCGCTGCCGCCGTCGGCGACGGCGACGCCGCGGGACCGCCGCGCCGCCGTACCGACATGTGGCGGACCAGCCTGCGCGGCGCGCTCGTCATGACGGCGCTCGCCGGGGTCGTGGTCGCCGGGACCGGCGATCTGTCCGGTCAGCTCCTGCACGAGCAGCAGCCGATGAAGCTCGCCGCGGCCGAGGGGCTGGCGCACGACACCGCCGGCGCGAGCTTCACCATCGTGCCCGGGGTCGAGGTGCCGGGCCTGCTCAGCCTGCTCTCCGCGCACGACCCCGGCGCCACGGTCCAGGGCATCGAGGACATCCAGCGACGGTACGAGGAGCAGTTCGGCCCGGCCGACTACACCCCGAACCTGCCCGTGATCTTCTGGTCGTTCCGCGTGATGTTCGGCTTCGGCATGGTGACCGTCGGGCTCTCGGTCCTCGGTCTCTGGCTGACCAGGAAGCGCCGCGGCCCCAGCCGGGGGCGGACGGCGCCGGTGCCGTCCTGGTTCGCGCGCGCCTGCGTGCTGGCGCTCCCGCTGCCGGTGGCGGCGATCATCGCGGGCTGGCTGCTCAGCGAGATCGGCCGTCAGCCCTGGACCGTCCAGGGCGAGCTGCTGACCGCCGCGAGCGTCTCGCCCGGGGTCGGCCTCACCGAGGTCGCGATCTCGCTCGCCCTCTTCACCGTCCTGTACGGCGTGCTCGCCGTCGCCGAGGCGGTCCTGCTGGTCCGGCACGTGAAGGCCGGACCCGAAATGCCACCCGCGCCGCGCGACCCCGCCGTCGCCTCCGACTCCGACACCGACTCGGGCGCCGCGCCGCTCGCGCCGACCCTCATGTACTGAGGAGACCTACGATGACGACGTTCTGGTTCATTCTCGTCGCGTTCTTCTGGACCGGTTACTTCGTGCTCGAAGGGTTCGACTTCGGCGTCGGCGCGCTGCTCCCGCTGATCTCCCGGAGCGACGCCGAGCGCCGCCAGGTCCTCGGCACGATCGGACCCGTCTGGGACGGCAACGAGGTCTGGCTGATCACGGCCGTGGGGGCGATGTTCGCCGCGTTCCCGGCGTGGTACTCGGGCCTGCTCAGCACCTACTACCTGCCGATGGTTCTCATCGTGGCCGCGCTGATCGTGCGCGGCGTCGGCCTGGAGTGGCGCGGCAAGGTCCGCTCCGGACGCGAGCGCGCGCTGTGCGACGCGGGGATCGTCATCGGCAGCGTCCTCACCGCCTTCCTGTGGGGCGCCGTCTTCGGCAACCTCCTGTACGGCACGGCGTTCGCGACCGTCCTCGGCGGCGTGCTGTCCCTGTCGGTCGCGATCCTGCACGGCGCGGTGTTCGTGACGTTGAAGACGTCGGGGGCGGTGCGCGGCCGGGCCCGCCGGGCGGCCCTGTTCGCCTCGGCCGCCGCCATCCCGGTCGGCATCGTCGCGCTGCCGTCCGTGCCCGGGTCGGCCATGGATGTCCCGAACTGGTCCACCTCGCCCTGGCTGTGGGCCGGCGCCCTGCTCGCGATGGCGACGCTGACGGCGGGGGTGGCCCTGGTGTGGCGGCGGCGCGAGGGCTGGGCCTTCGCCGCCACAGCGCTGTCGATCACACTGACCGCGGCCGCGCTGTTCGGCGCTCTGTGGCCCGCCCCCCTGCCGGGGCTCACGGTGGCCGAGGCGGCGTCGGCGCCGTACACGCTGACCATGCTGACGTGGATCGGCCTGCTCGCGCTGCCCGGCGTGCTCGCCTACCAGGGCTGGACCTACTGGGTCTTCCGCAAGCGCCTCACAGTGGACGTTTCCCCTCATTGAGCGGTATGTCCTGACATGACCACCACGGAGCCGGGCGGCGGACACCGGCCGGCTCCGGCAACGTCGAGCACAGTCCGAAATCGGCCGCTCACTAATTGTCGCAATGGACTGCGGAAACTCGTGCCGTACGCTGAAGATATGAGGGTGGTCACCTTCCAGGCCGATCAGCGCACCGAAGCCGCGCTGGCCGAACTCACAGCCGACGGTCAAGCTCCCGACGAAGTCATCCGCGAAGCGATCGTGATGGCCTGGCGCCTGCGACGCGCAGAGACTGCGCGTCGCGAGGCCCTCGCCGTCGCCGACGACCCGGACGATCGCGAGGAAGCCCGAGCGATCATGCGCGACATGGAGTCGCTTCGTGCGTGGTGATGTTTACCGCCTGCGTGTGGCTCGGGACGCCATGAAGCACGAACAGAGCGGCGACCGGTTCGCCGTGGTGCTCCAGTCCGACTTCGTCCCGGCGCTCTCGACACTGCTTGTCGCTCCGACGTCGACCAGCGCCCGCCCCACGTCCTTCCGCCCCGAGATCGAACTGCTCGGCAAGTCCACCCGGGTCATGGTGGAGCAGACCGCCGCGGTCGCGCCGGAGCGGCTCGGCTCCTTCGCCGGGCGGCTCTCACCGGCCGAGCTGCTCGAAATCGACGAGGCGCTCCATCTCATGCTCGGGCTGGTGCGCTGAAGGTTCGGTGCGGGTCCGGCACCCCTTCTTCACCCCGCGAGCCGTAGGCGCAGGGTGTACAGGTCGGACGGTGAGATGGGCATCCGGTCGATGGGGATGCCCTCGGCGTCCTCGATCGCCGAGGCGATCACGGCGGACACGGGGATCACGCCGGCCTCGCCCGCACCCTTGATGCCCAGCGGGTTCAGCGGTGAGGGCGTCTCCAGGTGGGCGGTCTCGATCCGCGGCACCTCGGTCGCGTAGGGCATCAGGAAGTCCATGAACGAGGCGTTCAGCAACTGGCCGTGCTCGTCGTAGACCATCTTCTCGTAGAGCGCCCCGCCCACTCCCTGGGCGACGCCGCCGTGGATCTGCCCCTCCACGATCATCGGGTTGATCAGCTTGCCGCAGTCGTGGACGACGGCGTACCGCAAAATCGTGATCTCGGCGGTCTCCGGGTCCGTCTCCACGATCGCGGCGTGCATCCCGGAGGCGAACGTGGACCTGATCGGCGAGTAGTAGTCCCGCCCTTCCAGGCCCGGCTCCTCCCCCTCGTCCACCGGCGGCCGATCCATCGCGGACGTCCCGGAGAACTGGGTGGCGCGCTTGGCCTCCTCGTCGAACGCGTACCGGAGCGGGTTGGACAGCACGGCCACGGTGGCGAGGGGGATCGACGCGGACGGTGTCCCGGCGACGTGGACGATCCCGTCGGTGATCTCCAGGTCACGCGGGTCGGCCTCCAGGGCGTCCGCCGCGATGCGCAGCGCCTTCTCGCGCACCTTCCGGCAGGCGAGCGCGATCGCGTTGCCGCTCATCACCGCGGCGCGGGAGGCGAAGGTCCCGACGGCGTACCCGAAGCGGCGGGTGTCGCCGGTGACGACGGACACCCGCTCGATCGGCACGCCCAGTTCGGTGGCCGCGATCTGCGCGAACACGGTCTCGTGGCCCTGCCCCTGCGAGGTCAGGCCGGTCGAGACGTGGACCCGGCCGTCGGAGGTGACCTGCACGTGGCCGCCCTCGTACGGCCCGACGCCGGTGCCCTCGACGTAGCAGCCGATGCCGATGCCGATGCGGCGGCCCTCGGCCGCGGCGCGCGCCTTCATCTCGGGGAAGGAGTCCCAGCCGACCATCTCCTTGAGCATCCGCAGCGACTCGGGGTAGTTCCCGCTGTCGTAGACGAGCGGCCGCCCGTCCTGGAAGATCAGGCCCTGGTCGTAGGGGAACTCGTCCGGCCCGATGAAGTTGGCCGCCCGGACCTCGGTCCGGTCCTTCCCGAGATACGCGGCGACGCGGTCCAGCGTCCGTTCCATGCAGAAGACGGCCTGCGGGCGGCCCGCGCCCCGGTACGGCGTGACCTGCACGGTGTTGGTGTAGATCGAGGAGAACTCCACCCGGTAGGCCCCGATCTTGTACGGCCCGAGCAGCTGGGTGGAGGTGATGATCGGCACGATGATCCCGTACGGCGTGTACGCGCCGTGGTCGTGCAGGATGGTCACGTCCAGGCCGAGGACGCGGCCCTCGTCGTCGAAGCCGACTCTGACGTGCTGCACCTGGGCCCGCTCGTGCGCCGAGGAGACGAAGTGCTCGCGCCGGTCCTCCGTCCACTTGACCTCGCGGCCGAGCGTCCGGGCCGCCCAGGGCACGAGGATCTCCTCCGGCCACGGGTGCACGATCTTCACGCCGAAGCCGCCGCCGACGTCGGGGGCGATCACCTCGACCTTGGGCAGCGGCAGCCCGAGCTTGGCCGCGACCGCCATCCGCACGCTGGTGGACGTCTGGGTGGAGGAGTAGACCCGCAGCGACCCGTCGCCGGCGTCCCAGCGGGCGTACACGCCGCGGCCTTCGAGGGGCATGCTCGCGCTGCGCTCGATGTCGAGCCGGAACTCCAGCCGGTGCGGTGCGGCGTCGATCGCGTCGGCCGCCGACCGGCCCTCCCGTGACGGCACCTCCTGGACCAGGTGCGCGCCGACGTTGCCGGGCACGTCCTCGTGGACGAGGTGGGCGCCCTGCACCGCCTCCTCCACGCCGACGACCGGCTTGAGGAACTCGTACTCGACCTCGATGAGCGCGCAGGCGTCCTCGGCGAGGTAGCGGTCCTCGGCGACCACCATCACCACGGGCTCGCCGACGTGCCGCACGATGTCCCTGGCCAGCGGGTACGCCGTACGGCCGTGGGTGAGCGCGGGGTGCGGGATCAGCAGCGGCAGCGGCTCGGCCAGCGCGCCGGGCAGGTCCTCCCAGGTGTAGACGGCGACCAGGCCCTCCACGTCGAGCGCGGCCGACACGTCGATGTCCGTGATGCGCGCGTGCGCGTGCGGCGACCGGACGAAGGCGGCGGCCAGTGCGCCCGGCCCGAAATCGTCCAGGTAGTGGCCCTGGCCGGTGACCAGCCGGGCGTCCTCGCGCCGCTGGACCGGCTCGCCGAAGAGCTTCGTGGTCACGCCCTGCCCCCTCGATCCTCCGGCCGGCCTTGGGTCTCCGCCTGGATCTCCGCGGCCCGGTGTACGGCCTTGATGATGTTCTGGTAGCCGGTGCACCGGCACAGGTTGCCGGAGACGGCCTCCAGCGCCTCCTCCTCGGTGGGCGCCGGGTTGTCCCGCAGGAAGGCCGTCACCGCGCAGAGGAAGCCGGGGGTGCAGAAGCCGCACTGCAGGCCGTGGCACTCGGTGAAGGCGCGCTGCACGGGAGAGAGCTCGTTGTCCCCGGCCAGGCCCTCCACGGTGGTGACCTCGTGGCCGTCCACCGTCACCGCGAAGGTGAGGCAGGACCGTACCGGCTCGCCGTCGAGCAGGACCGTGCACGCGCCGCAGACGCCGTGCTCGCAGCCCACGTGCGTGCCGGTCAGCCCCAGGTCGTGGCGGAGGAAGTCGGAGAGCAGCCGCCGCGCGGGCACCGCCGCCTCCCTGACCACGCCGTTGACCACGAGGGTGACGAGATACCGGGTGGTTTCCTCACTCATCGACGGCCTCCGTTCCCGCGTTCCGCGCCGCGTCCTTGAGCGCGCGTACGGCCAGCACGCCCGTCAGGTGCCTCCGGTACTCGGCCGTCGCGTGGATGTCCCCGTCGGGGTCGATCCCGTCCCGTACGGCCGCCGCGACGGCGTCCCAGGAGACGGACGCGGCCGGCCGCCGGCCGCACGCGTCGGACAGGTCGATCACGACCGGGGCCGGGCCGACGCTCACGCAGGCGACCCGGGCGGCGGCGATCCGCAGATCCTCGTCGAGCGTGACCAGCGCGGCCATGCCCGCCACCGCGTAATCGCCGTGCCGCCGGGCGACCTCACGGAACGCGGTGCCTGAGCGTGGCGGCGGCACCGGGAAGAACGCGGACACCGCGAGCTCCCCTGGCCCGATCGCCGACTCCATCGGGCCGGTGAAGAAGTCGGCCGCCGCGACCTCCCGCTCGCCGCCGAGCCGCGCGAGCCGGACGGATCCGCCGAGGAGGGCGAGGACGGCGGGCATCTCGGCGGATGGGTCGGCGTGGACGAGGCTGCCGACCACGGTCCCCCGGTTCCTGATCACCGGGTGCGCGACCAGCGCGAGCGCCTGGCGCAGGAGCGGCAGGACCGCCGCCGCCTCGGCCGAGCGCTCGACCGCCGCGTGCCGGGCCAGCGCCCCCACGCGTACGCCGCCGGGACGGGCGGCGATCGTGTCCAGTTCGCCGATCCGGTTGATGTCCACGAGGTGGGACGGCGCGGCCAGCCGCATGTTGAGCAGCGGGATGAGGCTCTGACCGCCCGCCAGCACCTTGCCGTGCGGCCCGGTCTCGGCCAGGGCGGCGAGCGCCTCGTCCACCGAGACCGGGGCGTGGTACGCGAACGGAGGCGGCTTCACGAGGCGGTCGCGCTCCCGTACGGCGTGGCCTGGGCGGCCCGCCGGTCAGCTCGCCGCATCCCGCTCGAATCCGATCTCCCCACCGGAGACCTCCTTCCTCGGGCCGTGCGCGAGCGCACGGAGCAGGTGGTAGCCGCCGAGCACCACGATGGTGCCCAGGGCGATGCCGGCCAGCGCGAAGTCGCCGGTGATCAGGTGGGTGACCGGTCCGATGGCGAGGATGATCCCGGCGCCGATCGGCACCATGTTCACCGGGTCGGAGAAGTCCACCCGGTTCTCGATCCAGATCTTCGCGCCCAGCAGGCCGATCATGCCGTAGAGGATGACGGTGATGCCGCCGAGCACGCCGCCGGGCGTGGCGGCGACCAGCGCGCCGAACTTCGGGCACAGGCCGAACAGGATCGCGATGACCGCCGCGATGTAGTAGGCGGCGGTCGAGTAGACCCTCGTGGCCGCCATGACGCCGATGTTCTCCGCGTACGTGGTGGTGGGCGAGCCGCCCACGGAGGTCGCGACGACCGTGGCGATGCCGTCGGCCGCGACCGCCCGGCCCATGTAGGGGTCGACGTCCGCGCCGGTCATCTCACCCACGGCCTTGACGTGGCCGACGTTCTCCGCGATGAGCGCGATGACGGCGGGCAGCACGACGATGATCGCCGACATCTTGAAGGCGGGCCCGTGGAACTCCGGGAGCCCGATCCAGGACGCCTTCTCCAGGGCGCTGAAATCGACCCGGAAGTGCGACGTGATCTCGCCGCTGCCCGTAGGCGCGGTGATCTTGCCGGCGGTCATGTCCAGTACCCAGGACAGGACGAACCCGAAGACGAGACCGAGCAGGATGCCGATCCGGCCGAGGAACCCCTTGAAGACCACCAGGAACAGCGCGGTCGCGGCCATGGTGATCAGGGCGATCCAGTGGTCCTGCGGCCAGTAGACGTCGGCGACGACATAGGCCAGGCCGAACCCGATCAGCATGACCACCGCGCCGGTCACGACCGGCGGGAAGATCTTGTGAATGATCTGCACGCCCAGGTAGTGGATCACGACGCCCACGACCGCGAGCACCAGACCGGCGACCAGGATCGCGCCGGTGACCGTGGCGCTGTCGCCCTGCGCGGCCCGGATGGCGGCCACGGCGCCGACGAACGACGCCGAGGTGCCGAGATAGCTCGGGATCTTCCCCTGCACCATGAGCAGGAACAGGATCGTGGCGACACCCGACATCATGATGGCGAGGTTCGCGTCCAACCCCATGACCAGGGGGAACACGAAGGTCGCGCCGAACATCGCGATCACGTGCTGGGCGCCGAAGCCGACCATGCGCGGCCAGCTCAGTCTCTCGTTCGGTTTTACGACCTCACCCGGTGGCAGGGTCTTCCCGTCGCCGTGCAATTTCCAGCCGAAAGCCATGCATGCCCCTCTGTTACCTGGGCCGACGTCCGGTGGCCACCCCGTGGGCATCCCAGCGCGGCACTGCTGTTGCGGGCACATTAGGCCCGCGATTGCCATTACACACGGGCATCTTGTGCCAAACCAGAGTCGATCGGCAGCAATCGCATTGCGCGCCCGCGCGGCACCGGGAATATCACATCCTCCGATGCCCGCCCGCTGGACCCTCCCCCCGGGGGAGACATCAGCATGTGCGCCGACACCCGCGTCCATGAGGGGCGCACCGCCCGGAGGAGAGGACGAATCCCATGAGCACGCCGAAGACCGACTTCAAGAAGGAGTATCGCGAGCTGTACACGGCCAAGCCGGAGCCGGGGCTGGTGCTGGCGCCCGAGCTGCCCTATCTCATGATCGACGGCGCCGGGGACCCGTCCTCACCCGGCTACGCCTCCGCCGTCGAGGCGCTGTACAGCGTGGCGTACGCGATCCGTTTCGCCCTGAAGGGCGCCGGTGTCATGGAATATCCGGTGATGCCGTTGCAGGGCCTGTGGTGGACGGAAGAGGATCACCGGTCCGACTTCGCCGCGCACCGGGACCTGTGGCAGTGGACGATGATGATCATGCAGCCGCCGCAGGCCGGCGTGGCGATGTTCTTCGACGACGCGGTCGCGACCGCGCGGAAGAAGAAGCCGTCGTCGCCGATCGATCGAGTGCGGCTGGAGACCCTGCGCGAGGGGTGGTGCGGCCAGATCCTGCACGTCGGCCCGTACAGCACCGAGGCCGCCACCCTCGAACGGCTGCACACCTTCCTGGAGGAGGGCGGCCACACGATCAACGGCGACCACCACGAGATCTACCTGTCGGTGCCGGGTCGCACCGCGCCGGAGAAGATGAAGACGATCATCCGGTACCCGGTCACGCCGGCCGGCTGAGCGGCGCGCGCCGGTTCACTCGCCCGGGGCGACGACGCGGATCTCGAAGCCCTCCCCGGTGACGACCTGGCCGGCCCGGATCTTGCATGCCTTGCGCAGCTCGACCGCGCCGTCCACCCGGACGTTCCCCTCGGCGATCAGGTGCTTCGCCGCGCCGCCCGTCTCCGTGACGTAGCAGTACTTCAGCAGGTCGCAGAGCGGGATGTAGTCGCCGCGCAGCTCGAATGTCTCTTTCACGGGCGCAAGCTTAGGAGCCCCGGGAGGGAGGGGCGCGCTCAGATGCCGCGCATACGCAGGACGTGCAGCGCCAGCGTCAGGTTGAGCCGCAGGTGCGCGTCCTCGGTGAAGTTGCCGAGCATCCGCTCCAACTTCCCGATCCGATAGCGCAGCGTGTTGTAGTGGAAGTGCAGCCGCCGGGCGGTCTCCGCGACGTTGAGGTTGGTCTCCAGCAGCACCTGAAGGGTCCGGCGCAGGTCCGCGTTCTCCACGTCGCCGTCCCCGGCCAGCGACCCGAGCGTCTCGCGGACGAAGGCGTGCAGCTCCTCGGTGTCGTTCACCAGGGACAGCAGGCGGTACACGCCGAGCTCGTCGAAGTGCGCGACCGCGCCCGCCCCGTGGAGCTGGCGGCCCACCCGCGCGGCTTTGAGCGCCTGGCCGTACGCGCCGGGGAGCAGGTCCGCGCCCCCGGCGACCCGGCTCAGGCCGGTGGAGAACGTGCAGTCGGAGACGGCGGCGAGCGCGTCCTTGGCCAGGCGGACGGTGTCCACGTCCGCGCCGATGACGGCGACGACCTCGTGGGAGAACCCGGCGACCGCGCCGCGCGGGTCGTACCTGCGCACGGCGGACTGCCAGGCGGCGAGCATGCGGTCCTGGGTGGAGCGTTCCTCCGTGTCCGGATCGATCTCCGCGACCAGCACGCTGACCCGGCGCTCCAGATCCCAGCCGAACGCGCGGGCGCGCTCGGCGACGCGGGTGCCGCCCCTGCCGATGAGCACGTCCCGCAGGAAGTCGGCGCGGTACTTGCTCTCGACGGCGGTCACCGCCTCCTGCTTGGTCACGACGAGGGCGGCCACGGTCGCGGCGCGCTCCAGGATGCCGACGTCGCTGGGCGTCAGCGTGCCGGAGTCGCTGAACGCCACGATCCTGCCGTGGTGGTGGCCGCCCGCCACGACGGGCACGACGGCGTAGTGGCGCTCCTGCGCCGTGGCCAGGGCGGCGGCGCGGGGCCGCTCCTGGGCCGGCGCGGACACGGTCCCCACGGCCGTAACCGCGCCCTCCGCCGCCTGGCAGGTCGCGCGCAGCGTCGCCACCCGCTCGGCGTCGCCGGCCGTGGCCAGGACGCGGCCCCCGGCGTCCAGCGCCGCGACGGCCACGTCGAGGAGCCCGGCCACCTCGGCCGCGACCTCGCGCATCCCGCCTCCGGCGAGCACGATCTGCACCAGCGCCCGGTGCGCCTCCTCGGCCCTGGCGAGCAGGCCCGCCTGCCGGTTCAGGATGTCGGTGAGCACCTGGTTGAGGATGTCGTCGAACCCCACGTCGTTGGGGAGCAGGATCAGCGGGAAGCCCAGCCGGTCGGCCTGCTCGACCATCTCCCCCGGCAGCTCGTCGAGGTACCGGCCCAGCTTGATCGCCAGCGCGGCGAGCCCGCGTTCGTCGAGATCGGCCACCAGCCGGTCCAGCGACTGCGGGGTGTTGCGCAGCGGGTAGCCCGTGGTGAGCAGCAGCTCGTGCGGCTTCACCCAGGCCAGGATGTCGGGCACCTCCATGACGTTGAGGCGCTGCACGATGCGGTCGAGGCCGGATCTTCCGGCGATAAGGCGCGCGTCCGCGAGGGTCGACACGCCGAGTACCTCCCCTACGGAGACACCGTGGAGGATGGTTCCTGTGCTGGCCAGTCTCATCGCCGGCGCGGCGGGATCGCTCGTCATCGTGCGCTCCGAGGTAGAGCTTCCGGGGGATATCGGGAGATCTGTGCGGCTGACGCCGATTGTGCCGAACAATCCGACTGTCAGGAAGAGCCAAGCATTTGGCCCACTGTTGGCAGCTTTCTCCGTACGGAGCCCGAGGGCGGCGTTCTAGCGTCGGCTCAGGCGCGCTATCGGGGAGGTTCGTTGACCGTCGACACACGTCCGAGAGCACGACGTTCCTTACCCCGCCCCTCGGCAGGCGTGGGAGGACGCACCCAGATCGGCGGAGCCGCCAGCATCGCGCTCCGCCCGGCGCTCGAATCGCCCCGTCGTCCGGCCCGTGTGCTGGCGGCGTTCCCGCTCGCCGTCTACCTGGAGGTCAGGAGCGAGTACGAGCCGCACGTCATCGCCCTCGTCAGCGGGGAGGCCGCGCGCCTGCCGAACGCGGTGGTGGTCGCGGCGCCGCTCGCCCGGCTTCCGCTGGGGGACGAGTGCTGGGTCGGCGAGGGCTCCATCGGCCTGGGCGGCGTCGGCATCCGGGTGCGCCGCTGGTGGGACCCCGCGCCGCCGCTCGGGAGCGCGGAGCCGTCCCGGCTGACCCGCGCGCTGGCGCACCTCGACGACATCTGCGACCACTCCCAGCGCCGGCCCGGCCTGGATGTCACCGGCGCGCCCGGCCTGCTGGCCTCCGGCTGCCTGGCCGGCTCCCTGGTGGACGGCATCGTCGCGGCGGAGCGGCTGCTGGGACTCGGGCCGGGGCTGACGCCGAGCGGCGACGACATGCTGTGCGGGCTGCTGGTCGCGCTGCGCCACCTCGGCCTCGCCGCGGGCGCGCCGCGCGCGATCTGGCTGGCCGACTGGCTGGCCGCCGCCGTGACGTACGACGCCCGCACCCGGACGACGCCCATATCGGCCACGCTGCTGCACTGCGCGGCGCGCGGCCAGGCCGGGTCGGAGGTGCTCGGCGTGCTGCGCGCGATCGCCGGGTACCAGCCGCTCGACCCCGCGGCGCACCGCCTGCTGAGCCTCGGCCACACCTCGGGCGCCGACCTCGCCTGGGGCATCCGGGCCGGGCTGGCCGCGGTCCTCTCGCTGCGCTCGTGGCCCGCAGGCCGATGACCCGACGCGAGCGCCATCGCTCGTCACGGCGCCGAACCATCACGCTCTGGGCGCGGCGGTGTCTGGACTGAGAAGCAAGTGGGCCCGCGAGGGGCGCGGCGGTGTCTGGACTGAGGAGCGAGTGGGGAGCGAGGGACGAGCGACTCCGAGCGACAAGGGAAGACATCGCCTGAGGGCGACCCGACCCGCGCGAGCGGAGCGAGCGCAATAAACACAGGAGGAAGCGTCCGTGAACGATCTGGTCGAAGTGCGCGCGGGGGTCTACCGCGACTCCGTGAGCCTGATGCGGGTCAGCCAGGCGCTCGCCGCGCTGCCCGGGGTGAGCGTCGCGATCGTCGCGATGGCCACCGAACTCAACGTCGGCTTGGCCCGGGACGCCGGATTCGCGGTGCCCGCGGCCACGCCGGGCGACCTGCTCGTCGCGATCAGGGCCTCGACGGACGACGCCGTCCAGGAGGCCGCGGCTGAGCTGGAGCGGCGGCTCGCGGCCCGCGAGGCGGCCGGTGCGGCGCGACACGAGGACCGGCCGCCGCGCACCGTCCGGTCGGCGGCGCGCGCGGCGGCCCGGGACGCGGCGGGGTCCGGCGGGGCGACGGTCGCCCTGGTCAGTGTCCCCGGGGAGTACGCCTTCCTGGAGGCGCTGGACGCCGTCGAGGCCGGGCTCTCCGTCATGATCTTCAGCGACAACGTGCCCGTCGAGCAGGAGATCCTGCTCAAGGACCGCGCCCGGGAGCAGGGCGTGCTGGTGATGGGGCCCGACTGCGGCACCGCCGTGATCGGCGGCGCGGGGCTCGGCTTCGCCAACGTGCTCGGCCCCGGCCCGGTCGGCGTCGTGGCCGCCAGCGGCACGGGGGCGCAGCAGGTGACGAGCCTGCTCGACCTGGCCGGCGTGGGTGTCAGCCACCTGCTCGGTGTGGGCGGGCGCGACCTGTCGGCTGAGGTGGGCGGGCGTTCGGCGATCCAGGCGTTGCGGGCGCTCGACGCCGATCCGGCGACCGAGCTGATCCTCCTCGTCTCCAAGCCGCCCGCCCCCGAGGCGGCCGGCGCCGTACGGGATCTGGGGCTCGGCACGAAGCTGGTCACCGCGCTGCTCGGGCCGGGGCAGGACGACCTCACGACCGCTGTGGAGAAGGTCCTCGGCGCGCTCGGCCGCGAGGTGCCGGCCTGGCCCTGCTGGCCCGCGCCGCCCGGCGCCCCGGGCACGCCGGGCTCGGAGTGCCGCGGCCCGCTGCGCGGGCTCTACTCGGGCGGCACGCTGTGCGCGGAGGCCGCCGTCATCGCGGGGAACGGCGAGTTCACCGACTTCGGCGACGACGCGTACACGCGCGGGCGGGCCCACCCGATGATCGACCCGACGCTCCGCCTGGAGGCGCTGGACGCCGTCGAGTCCGGCGTGGTCCTCCTCGACGTGGTGCTGGGCCACGGGGCCGACCCCGACCCGTCCGCGCGGCTGGCGCCGGCGGTGGCGCGGGCGTGCGGACGCGGCGTCGCCGTGGTCGTCGCGCTCGTCGGCACGGACGGCGACCCGCAGGGGCTGCGTGTCCAGGCGGCCCGGCTGAACGAGGCGGGCGCCGCGGTGTTCACGTCCAACGCGGCGGCGGCGCGGCACGCCCGCGATCTGGCCGCGGCGTGTGTCCATTCCTGACGCTCCAGGCGTCCCAGAACGATCCGCGACAGAGCGGCCCGGCCGGTGTCCGCGGTCCGGACCGACCCCGATAGGAGGGCGATGAACCCGACGACGCTGTCCATGCTGAGTCGCGAACCTCATGTGATCACGGCCGGGACCGCGCTGCTCGGCGAGGCGCTGGACCAGCAGGCCGTGGCCAGGACCGACGTGGACTGGCGGCCGCCCGTCCCCGGCACCGCCGCCGCGCTGGCCGCGGCGCTCGCCGACCCGCGCAGGGAGCGGGCCAACGCGCTCGCCGTCGGCCGGATGGTGTCCGCCCGGCCCCGGCTCGCCGGTGTACGGCCGGCCCGGGAGGCGCTGGGTCTGGAGCCCGGCACGTTCCTGCACGCGGGGCCGCCGATCTCGTGGGAACGCGCCTCGGGGCCGATGCGGGGGGCGCTGATCGGCGCGATGCTCTTCGAGGGGCTCGCCGCCTCACCCGAGGACGCCGAGGAGCGGCTCGCCGCCGGGTCCGGCATCACGCTGGACTCCTGCCACCACCATCGGACGGTCGGCCCGATGGCCGGCGTGGTGAGTCCGTCGATGTGGATGCTGGAGGTCGCGGACGCCGAGCACGGCGGCACCGCGTACTGCTCGCTCAACGAGGGGCTGGGCAAGGTGCTGCGCTACGGCGCGTACGGACCGGAGGTCGTCGAGCGGCTGCGCTGGATGGGCGACGTGCTCGGACCCGCGCTCCAGGCGGCGCTCGCGCTGAACGGGCCGCTCGACCTGCGCGGACTGATCGCGCAGGCCCTGCAGATGGGCGACGAGCTCCACAACCGCAACCGCGCTGCCACATCGCTGATGGTGCGGGAGCTCGCGCCCGCCGTCGTGGAGGCCGCTCCCGGGCACGCCGCCGAGGTGTTGCGATTTATCAATGGAAACGATCATTTCTTCCTGAACGCGGGAATGGCGGCGGCGAAAGTGAGCGCGGACGCCGCCAGAGATGTGCCCGGCTCCAGCCTCGTGGTGGCGATGGCCCGCAATGGGACCGATTTCGGAATCCAGGTTTCCGGGCTCGGGGACCGCTGGTTCACCGGCCCCGCCGGGGTTCCCGACGGCCTCTACCTCGGCGCGTACGGCCCCGGCGACGCCAATCCGGACATCGGGGACTCGACGATCACGGAGACGACGGGGCTCGGCGGCTTCGCCATGGCCGCCGCTCCGGCGATCGTGCGCTTCGTCGGCGGGGACGTGGCGGACGCCGTCGCGGCGACGACCTCGATGTACGAGATCACGTTGGCGGAACATCCGGCGTACCAGATCCCGGGGCTCGGATTCCGCGGCACGCCGGTGGGCGTCGACGTCACCCTCGTCGCCCGCACCGGCACGCTGCCGGTCGTCAACACGGGGATCGCGGGCCGGGTGGCGGGAACGGGCCAGGTCGGAGCGGGGCTGGTCAGTCCTCCGATGGAGGCGTTCACGGCGGCGCTGGCGGCCCTGACCGACGTGTGAATTCCCTTTGACCCAACTTTGACCCTAATATCGGTTGCCTACCTCACATATCTTGTGAATTCGCGCGGATCGGGTCTTGGGGGGATTTGTGCGGACTGGGCCAGAATTGGGGGCCAGGGCATGACAACTGATCATCTGCTCGGTATGGTCCCCTCCATGCCGGAGGGTCAAGGTCCCATCGGAGGAAGTACGGCCGGACCGGTGCCCGAAGGGCAGGGACGGCTCGTCGGCAGGCGCTACCGCCTCCTCTCACCGGTCGGCCGTGGCGGCATGGGCATGGTCTGGCATGCCCATGACGTGCTGCTCGACCGCGACGTCGCGGTCAAGGAGCTCCTCCTGCCGTTCGGCCTCGACCAGGCGGGCCTGCAGGGTGCCCACCAGCGCATGCTCCGCGAGGCGCGCTCCGCGGCCAGGCTCAGCCATCCCGGCATCGTCACCGTCCACGACGTGGTCGAGGAGGACGGGCGGCCCTGGATCGTCATGGAGCTGGTCCGCGCCTGGTCCCTGGAACAGGCCGTACGGCAGAGCGGGCCGCTGCCCGTCGTGCAGGCCGCCGAGATCGGCGTGCGCGTGCTGGACGCGCTGCGGCACGCGCACGGGGCCGGGATCCTGCACCGCGACGTCAAACCGGGGAACGTACTGCTCACGGCCGACCGGGTCGTGCTGACCGACTTCGGCATCGCCGCCATCGAGGGCGACGTCTCGATCACCCAGACCGGGCTGCTGATGGGGTCGCCCGCGTACATTCCGCCGGAGCGGCTCCAGGGCCGCCCGATCACACACGCCGCCGACCTGTGGTCGTTCGGCGCGACGCTCTACGCCGCCGTCGAGGGCCGCCCGCCGTACGAGGGGGCGGACGCGGTCGCCGTGCTCGGCTCGGTGCTCACGCGGGAACCGGCCCGGCCGCGGCGGGCCGGCGCGCTGCTGCCCGTCATTCAGGGCCTGCTCCGCAAGAACCCCGCCGACCGCATCGGGGCCGCGCAGGTCGCCGACATGCTGGAGCGGGTCCTGCGGACCCACGGAGCGGGCGGGTCCGCGCCGGGGCACCGGAACGCGATGCCGACCCCGCAGGACTCCACCCCTGCGCAACTGCTGCCGCCGCTCGACGCGCCCTCGGGGCCGCTGCCGTCGCGCATCATCGAGACCCCGTCCGGCCCGATCCGGGTGCCCGCCGACCCGCTGGTGAGCCCGTCGGGCCCCTATTCCGCCGGGCTCACCAGCGGGTCGCACCCGTGGGACGGCGCCGCGCCCGCTCCGGGAGAAACGGCGGGACCGGCGAGCGCCTCGGGCGGCCCCGCCGCACCGCCCGGCGACCCTCTCGCCGCACCCGTCGCCCCCCTTCCCGTACGGCACGGCCGGGACGGCGCCTCCGTCCCGTTCGGCTCCGCGCCGCCCGTGGCGTCCGCGCCGTTCGACGCGTTCGCCATGCCCTCCGGATCGATGCACGCGCCGGAGCGCCGGGCCGAGGCGTGGCCGGCGCCCGGGCCCTCCGACCTGCCGGGGCCGTTGGGCCTCGACCCGGACGACCCGGCCACGACCGGTCCCGGACGGGTCAGGAGGCACACCGAGGGGGCACACAGCAGGCCCGAGCCGGATCCCGGCGCGGACCCGAAGGGCTCGCGGCTGTCCCGGATGGCCAGGAAGTCGCGCGGGTCCAGGAGCGCGGACGGTTCCGCGCAGACCGAGAAGACGGCGAGCGCGAAGGCAACGGCCGAGAAGACGACGGCCTGGGCACACGCGGGCCCGGATACGGCCGGGAAGGCGGCGGCCGGGGCGCACGCGGGCCCGGATACGGCCGAGGCGGCTTCCACCCCCGCCCGCACCGCCGGTGACCCGACCGCCGCGACCGCTGGGACCGCCGGACGGGCCAGGAACGGCGGCCGGCCGAGCGGACGCCGCCGCGCCGGAAGCCGGCGGCAGTCCGGCGAGCGGACGGGCAGGTCCACGCTCCTGATCGCCGTGGCGGCGCTCGCGATCGTCGCCGTGATCGTCACAGTGGTCCTGCTGATCCTCCCCGGAGGGTCGGCCGACAAGGGCGTCCGCTCCGCCGGGCAACCGACCGCCGCTCCCCTGAAGGCGGACAGCGCGGACAGCACGGACGGCGCCGACGGCGGCACGACGAGCGGCGGAGGCGGGGGCGTGGACACGGCGACCGGCTTCGAGACCCCGAAGGGCTACACCGTCCTGACCGGCGGCGGTGTGTCCGTCGCCGTACCCAAGGGCTGGACGGTGTCGACGGAGTCCGGCGCGACCACCTTCTCCGGTCCCAAGGACAGCGCGCAGAGCGTCGTCGTCCGCAAGATCGCCGACGGCGGCCTCAGCGCGCTCAAGGCCGCCGAGCAGCGCGCGAAGTACGACGACTACACGCAGGTGCGCCTGGGCGAGGCCGAGTACCGGTGGCCGGCCGCCGAGTGGGAGTACACCTACACCGCCTCCGGCCAGGTCACGATGCACCGGCTCATCCGGTACATCGAGGTGGAAGGCCAGGCGTACTCGGTCGCCGTCACGTCCCCCGACTACGACTGGAGCGATTCCGCCGCCGGCGTACGGAAGGCGGTTTGGGGCAGTTTCGCGCCAGCGTGATGGGATTGCCGGTAATGAACCATGGCAAACTTCACGCATGACGACGACCCCCACCAAAATCCCCATAGATGTGTCCCGCGTGCAGCGACGCGTGCTCGGCGTGCTGTCCGCGGCGCAGATCGTCAGCGGGGCGGGCGTCGCCGTCGGCCTGGCCCTCAGCTCCCTGGTCGTGAGCCGGCTGTCCGGCTCCACGGTGATCGCCGGGTTCGCCGGGACCGCCACCGTGCTCGGCGCGGCGCTGCTCGCGTTGCCCACCGCCCGGGCCGCCGGGCGGGGCGGACGGCGGGCCGGGCTGACCCTCGCCTACGTCTGCGCCCTGCTGGGCTCGATCGTCGCGGTCGTGGCGATCGGGCTGGAGTCGTGGCAGCTCCTGCTCGCCGGTCTCGTCCTGGTCGGCGGCGGCAGCGCGGGCAATCTGGCCGCCCGCTACTCCGCGACCGACCTGGCCCCGCCCGGGCACGCCGCCCGCCACCTCTCCCTGGTGGTCTGGGCCTCCACCATCGGCACCGTGGCCGGGCCCAACCTGGTCAAGCCCGCGCAGGCGGTGGCCGAGCCTCTGGGACTGACCGGGGCCGCCGGGCCGTTCGCCCTCTCCGCGCTCACCTTCGCGGTGACCGCGCTGATCGTCGCCATCGGGCTGCGGCCCGACCCGTTCATCCTCGCCCGGCGGATCGCCGCGCCGCCCGCCGAGCCCACCGACCTCGCCGAGCCCACCGAATCCGCGACGCCCACCGAATCCGCGAGGCCCGCCGCCGCGCGGGACGCGGGTGGCCGGACGCTCCGCACCGCCTGGGAGGTGCTCCGCCGCTCGCCGCAGGCCCGTCGCGCGCTCGCCGGCATCGCGGTCAGCCACACCGCCATGGTGTCGGTCATGTCCATGACGCCGGTCCACCTCGACCACGAGGGCGCCTCCATCTCGGTCATCGGCATCGTGATCAGCGTCCACATCGCCGGCATGTACGTGCTGTCCCCGCTCGTCGGCTGGCTCGCGGACCGGATCGGCAGGCGGAACGTCATGCTCATCGGCATGGGCGTCCTGATCTGCGCCGCCGTCCTCGCCGGATCGGGGGGCCACCGCGTGACCCAGGTCGGCGCGGGGCTCATCCTGCTCGGCATCGGCTGGTCGTGCGGGCTCGTCTCCGGCTCGGCGATGCTGACCGACGCGGTGGAGATCGCGCACCGCCCGGCCGTCCAGGGCCTGTCCGACCTCCTGATGAACGTCTGCGGCGCCACCGGGACGATCCTGGCCGGAGCGGTCGTCGGCTTCGCCGGCTACGGCGTCCTGGGAGCCGCCGTCGCCGTGCTCATCGGCCTGTTCGCCGTCTGGCTCGTCGTCGCCGCCCGCCGCCTCACCCCGGCCACCGAGCGCCCGGCCGCCACCTGAACCGCCACCCGGAACCGGAGGGCATCCCCGCGGTCACCGACCAGCGTTCCTGAACGTGAAGAGTGCCTTTGACGGGGCGCTGACAGGACCTTCGGCGAGCCCTGCGCTTCCCGTGCGAAGGCACTTCTCCGCACTGTGTGTTCATCAACAGCAGGCGGGGGTATCGGCCGACGCGGACGACGCGACGACCGCCCCACCGGCCGTGGCGGACCCGGCGAACAGCAAGGCGGCCGTCAGGCGTAGCAACGTGCGCTTCATGGGATCTCCTTCGTTGGCAACGGTGGCCGCCCCGGTCCGGGAGGGTGGATCCGGCGACGACCGCGTCCCGGTTCGGAGACGACGATGCGCGGCCGACCCTGGAGAACCCTTGCGAACAACCTTGAATTCCGCCGTGACCCGCGGCGACGGGGCGGTATGCGTACCTCGGTCGCCGGAACGGCGAGGGCGGCACTACTTGGCGTCGGCGTAGCGGGCGACCGCGACCGCCTCCATCGGGAAGCGGACCGGCGTCGCGCCGAACAGCAGCCGGGTCGCCTCCTCGGCCGCCGCCGCCACCGCCGCCCGGACCTCGTCGGCCAGGTTGAGCGGGCAGTGCACCATGACCTCGTCGTGCTGGAAGAACACCAGCCGGGCCGGCTCCGGCAGCCGCCCGCGCAGCACCGCCATGAGCGTCGCCGCCCACTCGGCGGCGGTGGCCTGGACGACGAAGTTACGGGTGAACCGGCCGCGGTCGCGGGCGGCCCGCGTGCCGTCCGGCCCGGAGACCAGCTCCCGCCACCGGGCGGACGGCTGCGGGCAGGTGCGGCCGAGCCACGACCTGACCAGCCGCCCCTCCTCGCCCGCGCGCGCCGCGTCCTCCACGAACGCGTACGCCTTCGGAAAGCGCTGCCGCATCACGGCGAGCAGCTTGGGCGCGTCGCCGCTGGTGCCGCCGTACATCGCGGACAGCATGGCGATCTTGGCGGAGTCGCGCTCGCCGCCGAACGCCTGGGCCAGCGCGGCGTACAGGTCGATCTCGCCCGCCGCCATGGCCAGCCCCCGGTCGCCGGCCATCGCGGCGAGCACCCGGGGTTCGAGCTGGGCGGCGTCGGCGACCACCAGCGACCATCCGGGGTCGGCCGTCACGACCCGGCGCATGACCTTGGGGATCTGCAGCGCGCCGCCGCCGCTCGTCGCCCACCGCCCGGACACGACGCCGGCCACCACGTACTCGCCGCGGAAGCGGTTGCCGCGCACCCACTGGTCGGCCCAGACCCAGCCGTGGAAGCTGTACAGCCGGGCCAGCTCCTTGTACGCGAGCAGCGGGGCCACGCCCGGATGGTCGACGCCCGCCAGGACGCGCGACCTGGTCGACGGGATCTGGATGCCCGCGCCCTTGAACGCCTTGACGATCTGCTGCGGGGAGTCGGGGTTGACGGGATGGCCGAAGGCGGCGGAGATCTCGTCCGCGAGCGCCTGAAGCCGGGACGGGCGCATCCCGTGGACCGGACGCGGGCCGAGCAGCTCGGTCAGCAGCGCGTCGTGCACGTCCTCACGCCACGGCATGCCGTCGTGGCCCATCTCGGCCGCGATCAGCGCGCCCGCCGACTCCGCCGCCACCAGCAGCCGGAACCGCCCCGGGTGGCCGGTGCGCGCGATCCGGGCGAGCTGGTCCTCGTACACCTCGCCGACGAGGTCGATCTCCGCGACCTCCGGGGCCGCCCGCCCGGGCACCTCGGGCTCGAACAGGCTTCCCTGCGTCGCCTGGCCCGGCTCCGCCGTCTCGTCCCGGTCCGGCGGCACCGGGAGCCCCCGCAGCCGCGCGTACGCCGCCTCGGCCGACCGGGGCTCGCCGTACCGGCCGTCGGCGCCGAGCAGCAGCGCCTCGGTGAGCGCGATGTCGTGGCACCGCGACAGCCGTACGCCCCGGGCGAGCAGGCCGGGGTAGATCCGCCGCGCGTCCGCCCAGACCCATCGGGGGCGAGCGACCGCCTCCAGCTCGCGCACCGCCTCCGCCAGGTCGCCGACCCGTTCCGCCGGACCGCCGAGGGGACGGATCGTCCCCCCGCCCTCCGGATCCACCGCGACCAGCACCTGCACCCGCCCAGCCTGCCAGGCGCCACCGACATTCCGCCGCGCCGCCCCTGCCCACCTGGTGGGATGTCCACGAATCTGGCCGGGCCGGTCACTTCGCCCGAAGGAACCCGCGCTCCTCGCGAAGCCCGCTGCGCTCCCTCGATCCCGATGAACGTGTGCGAACAGCGCGCCACGCGGGCTCAGGACGGGGTGGCGGCCAGGCTGATCTCGATCTCGTCCTCCAGCGGAGGGTCGACCTCCTGGGCGAGGCATCCGGTGGCGGCCAGGCAGCGGATCCGCAGCACGTCCCCGCTGACCGACAGGTGCAGGAAGTTCTTGAAGAACGGGGGCGTGTCCCAGTCGGAGAGCTCGGAGATCCACCGGTGGAAGACCCGGCCCACGGGCAGATGGAACGGCATCGGCCAGCCGCCGAGGATCCGGGCCGCCCACCTCATCCGCGCCGTGATCCGCACCGGCGGCGTGCCGTTCGAGGCGGCGGCGATCGTGCGCGGCGGGATGTTGCCGACCTGCCGCGACATCAGGGCGAGTCCCTCGTCCGGGGTGAGGTACAGCCAGCGCATGCGCAGCCGCCTGCTGTACAGCAGGCTGTAGAACGACAGCGAGTCGCCGCGCAGCGGATAGCACTTGAAGTCGTCCTCGTGGACGCCGCCGACGTCGACGCGCGGGATGGTGTGGGTGGCGTGCATGAACGCGCCGCCGCCGCCCGAGACGACGTACTGGATGACGCGGTCGCCGACCCGCACCGGGAAGCGTTGGTAGTTGTGGACGTCGCCGCCGATCGCCGCCACGTAGTTGTGCGCCGGGTCGCGGACGATCTCGTCCACGGTCCCCCCGCCCTGGATCTCGCAGGGGTGGTACTCGTTGCGCACGTAGATGGGCTTGCCGGTGATCAGGATCTTCGGCCGCGGGTCGGCGGAGACCCGGCGCAGCCACTCCCCCTGCTCGCGGTCGATGTCGCCGCGGATGCCGGTGTCGATCCCCACGAGGAGGAGCCGCCCGAGGTCCAGCACCCAGTACGGCGCGGGAATGGCCGCCCGCTGCTCCGGCGCCGAGCGCATCTCGCGGGCCTCGGCCAGCGCCGCCTCGTCGATCTTCTCGGGCCTCTTCCACAGCAGCCCCCGCAGCCCGGAGCTCTGCCGCGGCTCGGGCAGCGGCGGGGCGTCGCAGAAGACCCGCATGAAGCCGCCCAGCCCGTCGTACCAGTCGTGGTTCCCCGGCACGGCGTAGATCGGCGCCCGATAGTCCTTGTACGGCCGGAAGAACTTGTCGCGGTACTCGTTGCCGGAGCCGGTCGGGTAGATCACGTCGCTGGCGATGACCGCGAACGCGGTGCCGTCGCCCGCCTTGAGCAGGCCGGGAACGACGGCGTACTGGGAGGCGTCGCCCTCTCCGGTGTCGCCGAGCACCAGGAACGCGAAGTCCTCCCCCACGTCCTGAACTATCCGGAAATCGGGGTCCACGCCGCGCTCGCGCTGCGCCTCGACCCAGCGGTGGCGCACCTCGCCTGAGGGGTCGCCGAACAGCTGGGCGAGGATCTCGTTACGCGACCTCCAGAGCGTGCGCGGCCGCAGCCAGGTGAAGGTCGTCTCGTTCGGCCGCAGACTCTGGAACGCGCCGATCCGCTGGCAGTTCCAGCCCGCCCCCGCCTCCGAGACGCGCGAGGACTGCCGCGCGCTCCGGGACGTGCGCGAACCGGCGTCGACATCCACATCGGCCATGACCCAATCTTTGCCTGATCATGGCCGGCGCCGCTACGAGATCAAGATTCCCGGGTTGAGAATCCCGTCCGGGTCGAGGCGCTCCTTGACACCCCGCAGGACGGCGACGCCCAGCTCCCCGATCTCCAGCGCGTACGCCCCGAGGTGGTCGCGGCCGACGCCGTGGTGGTGCGAGACGGTGCCGCCCGCCTGGCCGATCGCGTCGTTGACCGTCCCCTTGGCCGACTCCCACTGGGCGACCGGGTCGTCCGACTGCGCGGTCACCACGGTGAAGTACAGCGAGGCCCCGGTGGCGTACACGTGGGACACGTGGCACATGATCAGCGGTGCCCCCAGGGAGGCCGTCAGCGCCTCCCGTACGGCCTCGTAGAGGCGCGGGAGGCCGGACCAGAAGCAGGCGGTCTCCAGCGTCTCCACGGTGGCTCCGGCGGCGAGCAGCGAGTCGCGCAGATAGGGCGCGGAGTAGCGGCCGTGCGCCCACTTCTCCCCCGGCTCGGGGCCGAGGGGGACGCCCCCCGTCTCGGCCAGCGTCGCCGCCGCCCGCTCCCGCCGGTAGGCCACGTCGCCGGGCGTGCCCTCATACCCGGCGATCACCAGGCAGCCGGGCTCGGAGGCGAGCGTGCCGAGCTCCTCCGGGCGGGCCAGGCCGACCATGGTCTCGGTCTCGTCCGACAGCCGCAGCACGGTCGGCGCGGCCCCCTCCTGCGCCAGCCGGCGCAGCGCGGCGGCCCCCGCCGGGAACGACGCGAACCGCCACCCCTCGTACGCCCGGACCTCGGGCACGGGCCGTACGCGGAGGCGGAGCGAGGTGATCACGCCGAACGCCCCCTCGGAGCCGAGGATCACCTGGCGCAGGTCCGGCCCGGCGGCGGACTTGGGCGCGCGGCCGAGGTCGAGCGCGCCCTGGGGCGTGGCCACGGTCAGGCCGACCACCATGTCGTCGAAGCGGCCGTACCCCGCCGACGCCTGGCCGCTGGAGCGGGCCGCCGCGAAGCCGCCGAGGGTCGCGTACTCGAAGGACTGCGGGAAGTGGCCGAGCGTGAAGCCGTGCTCCGCGAGCAGCCGCTCGGCCTCCGGGGCGCGCACGCCGGGCTCGAACTCCGCGACCATGGACTCGGCGTCGACGGAGACCAGCCGGTCGAGCCGCGCCACGTCGAGCGCTACGACGCCGGCGAACCCGTCGCGCGCGGCGACCAGGCCGCCGACGACCGACGTCCCGCCGCCGAACGGCACGACCGCGACGCGGTGCTCCGCGCACACCCGCAGCACCTCGGCCACCTCGTCGTGCGAGCCGGGCAGTACGACCGCGTCGGGCGCGTCCGAGGCGTCTCCCGCGCGCATCCGCAGCAGGTCCGGGGTGGACTTTCCGCGCGTGTGCCGGATCCGCGTCTCGTCGTCGACGCGCAGGTACTCTTCGCCGACGGCCGCCGACAGCGCCTTCAGGGCGGCCGGGGACAGCGTGGACGCGGGCGGCCGCACCTCGTCGAGGGCCGCGGCCGGGGTCTCGGGCATTCGGACGCCCAGCAGGTCGGCGAGCAGCCGTCGTACGGGCGAGGGCAGCTCGGCGGCCTTGGCGGGGTCTCCCCATCCGGACCAGAGCATCTGCGCGGGGGGCTGCGGTGGTTCCACGACGTCACCTCTGAGGCTAGGTTACTAAAGAGTAATAGATGAGGATTTAGGAGTTGCGTTGGACTCCTCCCTGAACGCGACGCGGCGTGCCCGCGAGCTCGCGGAGATCCGGGACTGCGTGGTGGACGTGCTCGTCGTGGGCCTCGGGGCCACCGGCGCGGGAGCGGCGCTCGACGCGGCCGCGCGCGGGCTGTCGGTCGCCGCGATCGACGCCCACGACCTCGCCTTCGGCACCTCACGATGGAGTTCCAAGCTGATCCACGGCGGCCTGCGCTACCTGGCCAGCGGACAGGTCGGGGTGGCCCGGGAGAGCGCGGTCGAGCGGGGTGCGCTGCTCCGCCACACCGCGCCCCACCTGGTGCGGGCGCATCCGTACCTGCTGCCGCTCACCCCCGCGGTGCGGTCGGCGCAGGCCCGGTTCGTGATGGCCGGCTACCGCCTGGGCGACGGGCTGCGCGTCGCCGCCGGGACCCCGCGCCCGCTGCTTCCCGGGCCGTCGCGGCTGACCGCGGAGCGGACGCTCCGCCTGGCGCCCGCCCTGCGCGCGGACGGCCTGCGCGGCGCGCTCCTGTCCTGGGACGGCCGGGTCGTGGACGACGCCCGGCTGGTGGTCGCGATCGCCCGTACGGCCGCCGCCCACGGCGCCCGCGTCCTCACCCGGTGCCGCGCGCTCGCGCTGTCCGGCGACGGCGCCCAGGTGCGGGACGAGCTGACCGGCGCCGAGTTCGGCGTCAGGGCGCGTGCGGTGATCAACGCGACCGGGGTGTGGGCCGGCGGCCTGTCCCCCGAGGTGGAGCTGCGCCCGTCGCGCGGGACCCACCTCGTGCTGCGCCCCGGCGCCCTCGGCGGCCTCGGGGCCGGGCTGCACGTCCCGATCCCGGGTGAGCGGAACCGGTTCGCGCTCGTCCTCCCCCAGGCCGACGGGCGGATCTACGTGGGCCTCACGGACGAGCCGGTGGACGGTCCGGTACCCGACGTCCCGGAGGCCCCCGAAAGCGACGTGGCGTTCCTTCTGGACGTCCTGAACTCGGTCCTGCGCGAGCCGGTACGGCGGGCCGACGTGGCCGGCGCCTTCGCCGGGCTGCGCCCCCTCCTCACCGCGGGGGACGCGCCGGACGACCCGGACGGCGGGCGCACGTCCGACCTGTCCCGGCGGCACGCCGTGATCACCTCGCGCGACGGCGTCGTGACCGTGGTCGGCGGCAAGCTCACCACCTACCGGAGGATGGCCGAGGACGCGGTCGACGCGGCCTGTCCCACGGCGCCGCGCAGCCGGACCGCCCGGCTGCCGCTGGTGGGCGCGCGGCCCGCTCCGGGCGCGGAGGCGCGGCACCCCGGCGTGTCGCCCGCCGACCTGGTCGCGCGGTACGGCTGGGAGGCCGGGGCCGTGCAGGAGCTGGCGCGGCGCGATCCGGCGCTGGGCGAGACGGTCGCCGCCGGGATCACCCGCGCCGAGCTGGTGTGGGCGGTGCGGCACGAGGGCGCGCTCGACGTGGACGACCTGCTCGACCGGCGGACCAGGATCGGCCTGGTCCCCGAGGACCGCGCGGCGGCGCTCCCCGCCGCCGAGGCGGCCCTCGCGCTCGGTCCCGAAGGAGCGATCCCGCCGGGCCGCACCGGAACGCGTGCGCGGGGTGACGGAACGCGACCGGCGGGACAAGTGTGACGAGGATCTCCATACGGGGCCGTTGACGTGACGTGGAGGGGGAAGTTGTGACCCCCGCACGCGCCCGCTCGATAGCGAATCGATAAGGTTAGTCTTACCTAATCCCATCGGCCGTGCGCGGGAACCCCCGGCGCGCGGACCGCGACGAGGACGGACGAGTGGGAGAACGAACCGGCATGGCGAATGGGTGCGGACACGCCGCCTCGCTGCACACGGGCGAGGCGCCGATTCTCGCCAGCGCGACGGTCGGCGCCCGATCTTGGCTGCTCATCGAGCATTCCGGCCCCTGGGCGGCGTACCTCGACGAGTGCCGGCTCCCCGACGACACGCGGGCCCTGATCGAGCGGGCCACCGCCCTCGGCATCCGGCCGCAGCTCATCCGCCGGCCCGGCCGGCGCGCCGCCGCGAGCGGCCCGCTGCACGTGTTCGTCGCCTCGTCGGCGGGCCCCCGGCCGTGGATCGCGGAGGGCACGTTCGAACGGTCCAACGATCTTGACCTGGGCTCACTCGTGCACGGAGTGGTTCCGGAGTCCTGCATACTGGTGAACGAGCCGGTGTTCCTCGTGTGCACCCACGCCAAGCGCAACGCTTGTTGTGCGCGTCTCGGGCTCCCGCTCGCGCGGTTCCTCGACGAGAACCTCCCGGGCAATGTGTGGGAAACCACCCATGTGGGCGGCGATCGATACGCCGCTAACCTCGTATGCTTGCCACACGGGCTTTACTACGGCAGCATGTCTCAGGCTGCTGCGATCGCGGCGGCAAACGCGTACCGGAACGGCGAGGTCGTCCTTGACCGTTACCGGGGGCGCGCGGGTATCCCTGAGCCACTGCAAGCCGCCGAGCATTTCGTCCGTGCACATACGGGCGAGCTCTCGGTCAGCGGGGTGGCCGTGGAATCCTCCCGGTCGGAAGGCAACGCCACCGTGTGCATCGTGCACCACACGAAGCCTGGTGGTCTGTCGCGCTTTCGGGTAGTGGTCGAGCCAGCGGTGTTCGCGGCACCGTGCGGCACGACCTGCACCGAAGAGATCTCGACCTACAGGCTGGCGGAGCTGAGCGAGCTCAGTCCAGTACCGGCCTGAGGCTCTGCGAAGAGCTGGGAACACCACGGCAAATCCCGGCGTTGGACCCAGGGACGCCACAAGCGCCCGATGCGGCACAAACACGAAATACCTCTCACCAAAGGTGGTTTCTCATGTCTCAGGTACGTCGGCAGCTCGCCCGCCCGCGCCCCAGTTGGGGTTGGCAGGATGATGCCGCGTGCCGGGGAGAGGACCTTGTGCTGTTCTTCGGTCCCGACGGTGAGCGTCAGCCGGAGCGCGACATTCGCGAGCGCAAGGCCAAGGCCATCTGCGCTCAGTGCCCTGTGCGTGCCGAGTGCCTCGACTACGCCCTTTCCCGTCCTGAGAAGTACGGCACCTGGGGCGGGCTGAACGAGGACGAGCGCGCTTCCGAGCGTCGCCGCCGGATGCGCCGCGCCGCGAGCGCCGGCATCAGCGCGGTCGCCTGAACCGTCTGAACGTCTCCCCCGACACGCGTCACACGAGGCCGCCGGGCCGTTCTCCCCGCCGATACCCCAACACGGCGGGCGGAACGCCCGGCGGTTTCGTCTGTCCACCGGGCGTTCCGCGCGATTCCGGCGCGGCTACGGACGATTCCGGCCCGGCTGGCGCCACGCCTTGTGGAGGATCTTCCACTTGCGCGTCTCCTCACTGCGGAGCCGCGCGTCGCTGCGCCGGGCCATCCACGCCGCCTCGCGCTGGAGCTTGAACCAGCTCTCCAGCCGCCGCTCGGGCAGCTCGCCCGCCTCCACCGCCGCCTGTACGGCACAGCCGGGCTCGCCGCCGTGCGAGCAGTCGCCGAACCGGCAGCCCTCCGCGAGCTCCTCGATGTCGGAGAAGACCAGGTCAACGCCGTCGTTCATGGCGTACAGGCCGACCCGGCGGATGCCCGGGGTGTCGATGATCAGCCCGCCGCCGGACAGCGGGATCAGCTCGCGATGGACGGTGGTGTGCCGTCCCCGGCCGTCGGCCGCGCGTACCTGCTGGGTCTCCATGACGTCCTCTCCGGCGAGCGCGTTCACCAGGGTGGACTTGCCGGCGCCCGAGGGGCCGAGAATGACGGCGGTCTTCGCGCCGTGCAGGTAGGCCCGCACCACGTCGACCCCCTCCCCCGTCTGTGCGCACAACGCGTGCACGTCCACGCCGGGGGCGGCGGCCCGTACGTCGGCGAGCAGCTCGTCGAGCCCGAGCTCGAACAGGTCGGCCTTGGTGATGAGCACCACGGGCACGCCCCCGCTCTCCCAGGCGAGGGCCACCAGCCGCTCGATCCGCCCGAGGTCCGCGAAGTCGGTCGAATGCATGGACGGCTCGGCCACGAACACGACGTCCACGTTGGCGGCGAGGACCTGGCCCTGCCCGTCGCCGGAGAGCCCGCCCCGCGAGTCCCTGCTGACGCCGCCGCGGACGAAGGCCGACGACCTGGGGAGCACCGCGTCCAGCTCGTAGCGGCCCTCGGGCAGCGCCGCGAGGGCGACCCAGTCGCCGACGCAGGGCAGACTGACGGGGTCCTCGGCGGCGGCGCGGCGGATCCGGGCGCTGTAGCGGGCCTGGAACTGGCCCTCGGCCGCGATGACCTCGGCGGCGCCCCGGTCGACGCGGGCGACCCGGGCGGGGACGGTGCCGGCGGGAAGCGGCAGCGCGTCGTTCCAGCCGAGAAGAGAAAGATCGATGGAACCGGAGAACGAACCGGAATTCAACTGGGTGACACCCTTCGGAAACGGGTGCCCAGTGATCGTCTAGAGGGGCACCCGGAGGTTGACGGACGGCATGGTCATCAGAAAGACCCGCATAGTCGTCACCTCCCTAGAGTGCAGGCCGCGTCCGAAGCGCGGCGTCGGAAGAACATTAGCGCATCCCCGGCGCGTCCCCGCAACCGATTTTTCGCCATAAAACACCGCAACCACGCCCCCTTTCGAGGGCGTGGTCACGCGTACGCGATGGTCCGGCGCCGGCGTCAGGACAGGCCGGGGGCCGGGAACTTGGCGGTCAGCTCGCTGACCTCGTTGTGGACCCGGGCGATGACGTCCTCCGCGTCGCCCTTGGCGACCGCGGTGACGACCTCGTCGATCCAGGCGCCGACCTGGCGCATCTCCGCCTCGCCCATGCCGCGCGAGGTGACCGAGGGGGTGCCGATGCGGATGCCCGACGGGTCGAACGGCTTGCGCGTGTCGAACGGGACGGCGTTGTAGTTGGTCTCCAGGCCCGCCCGGTCGAGCGCCTGGGCGGCGGGCTTGCCACCGACGCCCTTGGGGGTCAGGTCCATCAGGATCAGGTGGTTGTCGGTGCCGCCGGAGACCAGGTCGAAGCCGCGGGAGGCCAACTCCTCGGCGAGCGCCTTGGCGTTCTTCACGACCTGCGCCGCGTACGCCTTGAACTCCGCCTGGGACGCCTCACGCAGCGCGACCGCGATCGCGGCGGTGGTGTGGTTGTGCGGGCCGCCCTGCAGGCCGGGGAAGACCGCCTTGTTCAGCGCGGTGGCGTGCTCGTCGGAGGTGGCCATCAGCATGGCGCCGCGCGGGCCGCGCAGCGTCTTGTGCGTCGTCGTGGAGATCACGTCGGCGTACCCGACCGGCGACGGGTGCGCGCCACCCGCGACGAGGCCGGCGATGTGCGCGATGTCGGCGGCGAGGACCGCGTCCACCTCGCGGGCGATCTCGGCGAACGCCGGGAAGTCGATGGTGCGCGGGATGGCGGTGCCGCCGCAGAAGATCAGCTTGGGCCGGTGCTCAAGCGCCAGGGCGCGCACCTCGTCCATGTCGATGCGGCCGGTGTCCTTGCGCACGCCGTATCGGACGGGGTTGAACCACTTGCCGGTCGCGGAGACCGACCAGCCGTGCGTGAGGTGGCCGCCGAACGGCAGGCCCATGCCGAGCACGGTGTCGCCGGGCTTCAGGAACGCCAGGTAGATCGCGAGGTTGGCCGGCGAGCCGGAGTAGGGCTGCACGTTGGCGTGGTTCACGCCGAACAGTGCCTTGGCCCGGTCGATGGCGATCGTCTCGATCTGGTCGATGACCTGCTGGCCCTCGTAGTACCGCTTGCCGGGGTAGCCCTCGGAGTACTTGTTCGTCAGGACGGTGCCGGTGGCTTCAAGCACGGCCCGGGAGACGTAGTTCTCCGAGGCGATGAGCTTGACCGTGTCGGCCTGCCGCCGCTCCTCGGCCCTGATCAGCTCGGCGATCTCGGGATCGACGACGTTCAACGAGTTCTCAGCCATTGGCGCCTTTCCTTGTCAACATCGACAGCCGCGGTGACCCAGGCGCACGGCCTCCGCACGTTCGCTCCCCGGTGGTGCCCCACCTAGCACATGCCCGAGGGCACGTCAGCGCCAGTCGCGACCCTTCCCACCCTATCTGAGCCCCGGATACGGCTCACGCCGCCCGAGGCCGGAACGTTCCGGCCTGGGGTGGCCCGCCGGCCTCCGGACGAGGCGGCCTCAGTCCGCCTGGCGGCGTGTGGTGCCCGCCAGGGGCCACATGCGGTCCACCTCGGCGTTGAGCGTGGCGCCGATGAGCACGGCGAGCGCCGTGATGTACAGCCAGAGCAGGACGGCGATCGGCGCCGCGAGCGAGCCGTAGATCGACAGCGGCGTGAACCAGGCGGCGAGCACCTCGCGCAGGACGGAGCCGCAGACGATCCAGATGATGAGCGCGAGCACCGCCCCCGGAACCTCGCGCCACCAGCGCGTCCGCATCGGGACGCTCACGTGGTAGAGCAGGGTCAGCATGACCACCGAGCCGACGATCACCACGGGCCAGTAGAGGATCGCGATGAGCGTGCTGTAGCCCGGCAGCGCCTCCGCGAGCAGCGTCGGGCCGATGACCAGCACCGGCATGACGACCAGCCCGATGAGCAGGGCGGCCAGATAGAGCCCGAAGGACAGGACCCGGGTGCGGATGATCCCCCGGGTCTCGCCCAGGCCGTACGCGATGGAGATGAGGTCCACGTACACGAAGAGGGCCCGCGAGCCCGACCACAGCGAAAGTAGGAAGCCCACCGAGATGAGCGAGACCTGTCCCCCGGCGAGCACGTCGTTGAGCAGGGGCAGGACGACCCGGTCCACGGTGTTGGCGGTGAAGAGCAGCTCGGACTGGTCGATCACCCATTGCTTGATCCGCAGGACGGTCTCGGCGCCGAGGAGGCCGCTCAGGTGGCCCATCACGCCGAGCAGCCCGAGCACGAACGGCGGCAGGGACAGGAGTGCGAAGAAGGCCGCCTCTCCCGCGAGGCCCGTGACTCGGTAGTTGACCCCCGCCATGGTGGTGGCCTTGGCGAGCGCCCACGCGTTGGACCCGCGCACCCAGTCCAGGCGGGCCCGGGCGCGCGCCATGCCCCGGCGCGAGTTGCGTCTCGGCCGGTGTGTGTGCGCGTCCGCGGACGTCATGGCATCTAACCGTATTCGTACTGGCGGGGTGTCATGACACCGATGAGTGAACCGGCGACTACCCGTTACCGGGCGGAATAGTACGGACTGTCGACGTCCACGATACGGGCGCCGAGCGGCAGGAGCGATACCGGGATCATCTTGAGGTTGGCGATGCCCAGCGGGATGCCGATGATCGACACGAACAGCGGGATGGCCGTGATGACGTGCCCGATCGCCAGCCAGATCCCGGCGAAGACCAGCCAGATGACGTTCCCGATCGCGGACATGACGCCCGCATCGGGATCCCGCACGACGGTGCGCCCGAACGGCCACAGCGCGTACGCCGCGATCCGGAAGGACGCGATGCCGAACGGGATGGTGATGATCAAGATGCAGCAGATGATCCCGGCGACCACGTAGCCCAGGGCGAGCCACACACCGGCGAAGACCAGCCAGATGACGTTCAGCAGTGTCCGCATATCTCAATCATGACGCACGTCACCTTCCGCCGGTTTGGCGATCTTCCCGGACTTCTCCCTGATTTTGGGTACTTTTCGGCCTTAGGCGGTCTTCCGCGTCCCGGGCTCCCGCCCCGGTCCCGGCGGCCCGGCGTACGCCTGCGCGATGGACATCCACTCGCGGGCGATGTCGCCGGTCACGGACAGCGAGGTGTCGGCGACGTTGGAGCGCTGCGTGACGACGAGGCAGAAGTCCTGGACCGGACCGCGCACCGCGTCCGCGGCGCCCTCAGGTCCGGCGACCCACAGGGTGCCGTCCGGCATGGCGAGCTCCACCCGGACCGGCCGCGCGGGCGCCTGCCGCCCGCGCACCGCGAAGCCGTACGGCATGGCGCGCACGCCCAGCAGGGCCACGTGGCGCAGCCGCGTGGTGGGGGCGCGGTCGATCCCGAGCGTGTCCGCGACGTCCTGGCCGTGCGCCCAGGTCTCCATCAGCCGGGCGGTCGCGAACGAGGCGGGCGACATGTCGGGGCCGTACCACGGGAGCCGGGTGGCGGGATCGGCCGCGCGCAACGCCCGGATCATCCGGGCCCTGGCGGTGTCGAACCATTCGAGGAGCGCCGCCGGGGCGAGCCCGCGCGCGGCGGCGACCTGGTCGTCCATGGCGGACTCCACGCGCGCCATCAGCTCCGCGCGGGCGGCGCGGAACCCGTCCGGGTCGGTCAGCGCCGAGGTGGCCGCGTCGTCGAACCAGGCCAGATGGCTGATCTGGTCGCGGACGACCCAGCCCTCGGAGGGAGTGGGAAGCTCCCAGCCGGGAAGGTCGAGAACGCGGACCATCTCACGCAGCTCCGCCGTCTCGGCGCTCAGGTCGATGATCAGTTCGGACATCAGATCGGACGTGGGAACGGCCATGACACCTCCTGGACGGCGAGCGTAACCGAATCTTCTTCTACTGAAAACGGGGGAAATCATGATCTGCGACGCCTGCAAGGACCGGCGGCACGAGAACTGCCGCGGCGACTCCTGGTGCGACTGCCAGCACCACGAACCGCCCGCCCTGCCCGGCGCGAACGAGCCCGCCCAGAACTGGATCAGCCAGGGCTGACCCGCGCCCGGCCGGGCGTCCCGCGGGCCGCTCACATGGGCGCATGTCGTCCAGATGTCATGCGCGTTTCGTCCACATGGTGAAACCTAACTTGGACATCACGGACGCCCCGGGTATCGTTTGCTCCATGCCAGCGGACCCGTTGCTCGTCGTGCGACGCCACGTCGACCTTCTGCGTGTCCGCAGCGCCATCTGTATCGACGCCCGTTGATCGTCGCCCATCTTTTCTGACAGTGGGCGCGTGAGCAGGCGTCCTTTTTCGTTTTCGCCCCCGCACTCGACGATGAGGCGGGCGGCCGCCTGAGGCACGCGTCCGGGGTCGCGCCGTGCGTGACCTTCGCCCGGTTTTTCTCCCGGCCCGTTTCGCATCCCTCGGATCAAAGGACGCCCTCATGAGCACCCCGGCCCGCCCGGCGAACCGCCACCACAAGCGCCCGCGCGGCGAAGGCCAGTGGGCTCTCGGTTACCGTGAGCCGCTGAACAAGAACGAGGAGAACAAGAAGGCCGACGACGGGCTCAACGTCCGTCAGCGGATCATCGACGTCTACTCCAAGCACGGGTTCGACTCGATCGACCCCGCCGACCTGCGCGGCCGCATGCGCTGGTACGGCCTCTACACGCAGCGCAGGCCTGGGATCGACGGGGGCAAGACCGCGGTCCTGCCCCCGGAGGAGCTCGACGACCGCTACTTCATGCTCCGCGTGCGCATCGACGGCGGTCGGCTCGACCTGGACCAGCTCCGGACGATCGCCGACATCTCCAACGAGTACGCCAGGGGCACGGCCGACATCACCGACCGGCAGAACATCCAGCTCCACTGGGTCGAGATCGAGTCGGTCCCGGACATCTGGAAGCGCCTGGAGGCCGTCGGCCTGTCCACGACCGAGGCGTGCGGCGACACGCCACGCGTGATCATGGGCTGCCCGCTCGCCGGGATCGACGCCGGCGAGGTGATCGACGGCACCGCCCAGATCGACGACATCGCCACCCGGTACATCGGCGACACGGCGTTCTCCAACCTGCCGCGCAAGTTCAAGACCGCGATCAGCGGATGCACCGCGCAGTGCACGGTCCACGAGATCAACGACATCGCGTTCGTCGGCGTGGTCCGCGACGGCGAGGCCGGATTCGACGTCTGGGTCGGCGGCGGGCTGTCCACCAACCCGATGTTCGCCAAGCGGCTCGGCGCGTTCGTCCGGCCCGAGCAGGTGCACGAGGTGTGGGCCGGAGTCTGCGGGATCTTCCGCGACTACGGCTACCGCCGGCTCCGCCACCGCGCCCGGATCAAGTTCCTGATCAACGACTGGGGCGCGGAGCGGTTCCGCGAGATCCTGGAGACCGAGTACCTCGGCTACCGGCTGCCCGACGGACCCGCTCCCGAGGAGCCGCGCGGCGGCCGCCGCGACCACGTCGGCGTCTTCCCGCAGAAGGACGGCAACTTCTACGTCGGGTTCGCGCCCAGGGTGGGCCGGGTGAACGGCGACACGCTGCACCGGATCGCCGACATCGCCGAGCGGCACGGCTCCCGCCGGGTCCACACCACGGTCGAGCAGAAGATGGTCATCCTCGACGTCGCGCCCGACCGGGTCGAGTCGATCGTCGCCGAGCTGGAGGCGGCCGACCTGCGGGTCACCCCGTCCACGTTCCGCCGCCAGACGATGGCCTGCACCGGCATCGAGTACTGCAAGCTCGCGATCGTCGAGACCAAGGCGACCGCGTCCCGGCTGATCGACGAGCTGGAGGCCCGGCTGCCGGACTTCGCCGAGCCGCTCACGATCAACGTCAACGGCTGCCCGAACTCCTGCGCCCGCATCCAGGTGGCCGACATCGGGCTCAAGGGCCAGCTCGTGGTGAACGACGAGGGCGAGCAGGTCGAGGGCTTCCAGGTCCACCTGGGCGGCTCGATCGGGCTGAACCCCAACTTCGGCCGCAAGGTCCGCGGGCTGAAGGCCACCGCGGAGGAGCTCCCCGACTACGTGGAGCGCGTGGTGCGCAACTTCGAGAAGCAGAAGAACGACGGCGAGACGTTCTCCGAGTGGGTCCACCGGGCCGACGAGGCGGACCTCAAGTGACGGCCACCCCGGGGCGGAGCCGATCATGAGCGAGCGAATCCATAAGGGCAGTGCGATTCGCGAATGCGACTCCGAGCCGCCAGGCGAGGAGGGGTCATGAGCGAGCGCGCGGCTCCCTACTACTGCCCCTACTGCGGCGACGAAGACCTTGAGCCGTATGCCTCCGAAGAGGAGAGCTACGGCTGGTACTGCCGCTCGTGCGCCCGCGCCTTCCGGGTGAAGTTCCTCGGCATCGGCGTACGGCACAGCTAGTCCCCTCGAAGTACGACGTTTGAGGAGTAGTCATGACCCTGGTGGAGATAGAGGAAGGTCTTGAACGCCAGCGCGGCGTGCTCGACCTGCAGAGCATCGTCGAGTCCGCCGCGCGGTTCCTTGAGGACGCGCCCGCCCGCGAGATCATCCGGTGGGCGGCGGCCACGTTCGGCGACCGCCTCTGTCTCACCTCCTCGATGAGCGACGCGTTGCTGATCGACCTGGTGAGCCGGGTCAAGCCCGGCGTCGACGTGCTGTTCATCGACACCGGCTACCACTTCGCCGAGACGATCGGCACCCGTGACGCGGTCGAGGCGGTCTACAACGTCAACGTGATCAACGTGACGCCGTCCCGCACGGTCGCGGAGCAGGACCGCGACCTCGGGCCCCGGCTGCACGGCCGCAACCCCGACCTGTGCTGCTACCTGCGCAAGGTGGAGCCGCTCAACCGGGCGCTCGAACCGTACCTCGCCTGGGTCTCGGGCATCCGGCGCGACGAGTCGCCGACCCGGGCGAACACCAAGGTCGTCGAGTGGGACGCCAAGCGCCAGATGGTCAAGATCAACCCGATCACGCGGTGGACCCAGGAGGAGGTCGACAACTACATCGCCGACAACGGGGTGCTGATCAACCCGCTGCACTACGACGACTACCCCTCGATCGGGTGCGCGCCCTGCACCCGGCGGGTCGCGCCCGGCGAGGACCCGCGCAGCGGCCGGTGGGCCGGGCTCGGCAAGATCGAGTGCGGCATCCACCTCTGACCGCCCGTCGCCGCCCCGTCCGCGCCAGAGGAGACCTGGAAGAGCCGCCCGTGAACGCCCATCCGACCGCACCGCCGCTGATCGCCGTGGCGCACGGGTCCCGCGACCCGCGCGCCGCCACGGCGGTCGAGGCCCTGCTCGACGGCGTACGGCTCGCGCGGCCCGACCTGGACGTGCGGACGGCCTACCTGGACCACGCGCCGCCGACCCTCGCCCGAGCCCTTTCGGGGCTGGACGAGGCCGTCGTGCTGCCGCTGCTGCTCACGGCGGCCTACCACAGCCGGGTGGACATTCCGGCCGCGCTGCGGGAGGCGTCCGCCCGCCGCCCTCTCCTGCGGGCCCGGCTCGGGCCGACGCTCGGCCCCCACCCGCTGCTGGTCGCCGCCCTGGAGCGCCGCCTGGCGGAGGCCAGGGTCGAGGCGGGCGACCCCGAGACGGCGGTCGTGCTGGTCTCCGCCGGTTCGAGCGACCCCCGCGCCAATGCCGTGGTGGCCCGGGTGGCGCGCTCCTGGGCGCGGCGCCGCTCCTGGTGGTCGGTGACCGCCGCCTACGCCTCGGCCGCCGCCCCGGCCCCCGCGGACGAGGTCGTACGGCTGTCGCGCGCCGGAGCGCCCCGGGTGGTCGTCGCCCCCTATCTGCTGGCCCCCGGCCACTTCGCGGACAAGGTCCGCCGCGACACGCTGGCGGCCGGCGCGGACCGGGTCGCCGATGTCCTCGGCCCGGCCCCCGAGCTCGTCACGCTCCTGCTCGAACGCTACGAGCAGGCCGTCCGCCGACCGGAACCCGCCGCGACCGCCTAGAACCACCCAGAGCAATATTTCAACTACCCATCGTGTCGTTTCGGCTACAAAGCAGGGTGCGCGGCTCTACGGTGACCTCGTGAAACGCATGATGGAAGCTATGGAACGCATCGGAGTCACCGAGTTCGCCGACCACGCCGCGGACTGCCTCGACAAGGCCCTGGCGGGCGAGACCATCGAGGTGATCAAGGACGGCCGCACCGTCGCGCGGCTGGTTCCCGTGCCTGGACCGACGACGATCCTCGACGAATGGGTGGCCCAAGGCCGAGCCACCCCGGGATCGGGGAACCTGCGCGAGTTCCTTGAGCAGGTGGACACCGAGCCGTACGACGACGTCAACGCCGCGGAAGAGCTCATCCGCATGAGGGAGGAGGAGCGTCTGCGGACAGCGCTCTAGGAGAAGCGGGGAACCATGTCCCACACGGTCACGCTCCAGTCGGCCTGGTACGGCCTGGCCTTCGCCACGACGGCGTCGCTCTCCTCCGGGCGGAGTCTGGTCCATTTGGGCCACACCTCACCGGGCACATCTTTCGCCGGGACCACCAGCACCTCGACCGTGTTCAGCCCGTTCTTCCCCCATGAGGAGTAGTGGTCGAAGACCTGGCCATCGAACCGCTTCCCCTCGAACCTGCCGCAGGGCTGGTCATCCGCCCGGATCCCGTTCATCCAGACGATGGCGTACGAGGGGGCGTCGGGGCACCTGATCTGGAGGGCGGGGATGCCCTTCCCGTTCCGGTAGGTGAAGCGTTGTTTCTCGCCGGCCCGTTGGTACTTCCGCTCCGCGAGCTTCCCCACCGACCTGTACATGGACGCGCGCGGCGACGTCGAGGGCTCGGGCTGGGCCATGACCGCGGTCCAGATGTCGTCGGGGACCTCGGCGGTGACGGTGCGCGGGACCGTCAGGACACCGGCGACCGCCAGACCGGCGGTGAGGACGCCGGTCACGGCGGCCAAGCGGCGCCGCCTGATGCGCCGCGCCCGCCGTTCAACGTCGGCCACGGCCACGCCGCGGCCGGGGCCGTCCCCGCTGCCGGCGGCCAGGATGTCGCGAAGGTCGGATTCGGTGATGGCCATCATCGGCTCCCCAGGTTGGTCGCGGCGCGTGCCGCGGGATCGACGCGCAGCTTGGCCAGCGCCCTGCTCGCCTGGCTCCGTACGGTCGCGACCGAACATCCGAGGATTTCGCCGATCTCCGTGTCCGGCAGGTCGGCGAAGTACCGCAGCACGATCACGGCGCGCTGCCGGGGCGGGAGGCCGTCAACCGCCTGCCGTACGGCGTCGCGCGCGCCGACCAGGTCGGCCTCGTCGGCGACCGCGGTGTCGGGCAGGTCGGCGGCCGGGACCTCGGCCCGCCATCTGCGCCGCCACCAGGAGGCGTGCGTGTTCGTCAGGATGCGGTAGACGTACGGGTCGGGGTTGTCGCCGACCCTCCTCCAGGCCAGCCATGCCCGGGCGAGCGCGGTCTGCAGCAGGTCCTCGGCCGTCGCCCAGTCGCGGCACAGCAGGTACGCCGTACGGAGCAGGCGAGCCGACCGCTGCTCAACGTAGCGTTCGAAATCCGCCCGATTCCGCATGGAGCCCTCATTCGTTCGGTGAGACCGTCACCGATCACTACTCCCGAACCGGGGCAAGGTGTTGCACGCGGGCGCGAACGCGAAGATCTCAGCGCTGGCCGAGGGAACGGAGCGGAAGGGAGCGAGGACCGAAGCGTTGGCCCAGCGCGAGCGGGCTTCGCGAGGACCGGAGGTTCCCTACGGCGCGGTGACCGCCCTGGCCCAGGCCCGCGGACGCCCCACTAGCGGTAGCGCTCCGGAGACTCCGGCGGGTAGCCGTCGCGGGCCGCGCGCCAGGTGTCCCGGGCCTCCCGCCGCGCCTCGCGCTCGTCCCTGCGCATCTCCCTGTGGGTCTCCCGGGCCTCGCGGCGCATGTCGCGGAACGCGTCCCGCGCCTCACCGAGCATCTGACGGCCCTCCTGGTGCAGCCGGCGCATATCGTGCCCGAGCTCGTGGCGGGGGCCGTAGCCCGCTTCGACGCGGCGCTCCTGCCACCATTCGCTCCACGCGAACCAGCCGCGCTTGATCGGCTTGGCCCGCGAGTCTCCGATGATCTTCACGTCGCCCATCACGACGTACGCCTTGACCCGGACCACGGGGGCGTTCCGGTTGGGCGGGGCCTCGACCACCTCGACCTTCTTGTCCCCCATGAACGTGAAACCGGAGAGCTCCACGTCCACGCCGTCCGGCACGATGATCTTCAGGTCGCCCATCACGCACGTCGCGACGATGTCGATCGTGTTGGTGCGGACCTCGGCCTCGCGCAGGTCGAGCGTGACGTCGCCCATGACGCAGACCGCGCCGATCTCCTGGTCGATGCGCCAGGTGCCCTGCCGCTTGGCGTCGCCCATGACCGCGACGATCCACTTGCGCAGCTTCCCGCCGCCGCCGGGGGCGGACGCGGGCGCGGGCGGGTGGTAGGCGGGCGCGGGCGCGCCTCCGGGCAGGTCCGCGGTGAGTTGGGCGAGCTCAGCGTGGGTCCGGGCCAGGTAGGCCGCCTCCGTGCGCTCCGTAAGCTCGGCGAGGGTCAGCCGCCCGTCCACCGACGCCTCACGCAGCCGCTCGACCACTGCCTCCCGCTCGGCGTCGGATGCCCGCATTCCACCCAGATCACTCACGGGGCAACCCTATCCCGGGGAATGCGGCCGCCCCTCCTCCCTGGGAAGGAAGCATTTGTCCACCTGTGTGACCATGGAAGAGTGACGTACCGTGAGCTTCTGCACGCGGTCTCGGAGGGCGATGTCGACAGCGTGCGGCGGATGCTCCATCCCGACACGGATCTGAACCGCGCCCCCGGGACCACCCCGCTGTACCGCGCCGCCGTCCACGGCGACCACGAGATGGTCCGGCTGCTGCTGGAATACGGGGCCGACCCGGACCGGGCGAGCGGGGGGAAGGACGAGGGGCTCCCCCTCTGCGCGGCCGCCTCCTGGAACCACTGGGAAGCCGTCCAGGCCCTGGTGGACGGGGGCGCCGACCCCGACGCCGCGGAGGCCGGCGGGTGGACCGCCCTGCTGTGGGCCGCCACCCAGGGCCATCTCAGATCCGCGGACATCCTGCTCGACGCGGGCGCGGCCCCTGACACCGCGGACGACGCGGGCAACACGCCGCTCACCGCGGCCGCCCGGTTCGGCGCGTACGGCGTCGTCTGGTCGCTCCTGGAGCACGGGGCGGATCCGGCGCTGCCGGACGGCGCGGGCGACACCGCGCTGGACATCGCGCGCCGCTGGTCGGCCATCGACCTGGAGGCGGAGCTGCGCGACGAGGTCACCCGGCACGCCGAGCCCGGGTGGGCGATCATGGTGGCCAAGGACCACGCCGCCGACGGCACCGAGCTGATCATGGCCGAGGCCAGGGACGCGAAGGGCGACGGCTTCCGGACCGCCCGCCAGCGCGGCCACGCCGCGATCACGATCCTGCTGGAGGAGGCGCTCGGCCTGCGCACATCGGCCGAGGAGCTGGTGGCCCGCGCCGCGCCGTACCTGGACCTCGACGAGGACGGCGAGACCTGGTGGGCGGCGGTGCACGCACTGCAGAAACGCCATGACGAGGAGACGTTCGAGGCCGCGGCGGAGCTGTGCGACAGCGGCGACCCCCAGGACCGCGAGTTCGCGGTGGACGTGCTCGCGCAGTTCGGCTACGACGCGGACGTACGGCCCTTCCGCGAGCGCAGCCTGGCGATCCTGCGGCGGATGGCCCCCACCGAGACCGAGCCCAAGGTCGTCGACGCGCTCCTCAGCGCGATCGCGCACCACGCCGACGCGGAGGCGCTGCCCGAGGTGCTGGAGATCCTGGACCGGCCGGGGCGCCGGCCGTCCTGCAAGGACGCCATGGCGCTCGCCGCCGTGCTGCCGCCGGGCGACGAGGAGGGCCTGGCCCGGCTGGTACGGCTCACCGAGGAGGACGACGCCGAGGTCCGCGACTGGGCGACCATGGGCCTGGCCGGCCTGGACGCCGACACCCCGCGCATCCGGGAGGCCCTGGCCGCCCGGCTGGCCGACCGCGACATCTCGACGGTGGCCGAGGCCGCGCGCGGGCTGGCGCAACGGGGCGACCGGCGGGCGATCGGCGGGATCCACCGGGTGCTGTCGGAGACTGACGACGACTACGCGCGCGACCTGGCCCTGGAGGGCGCGACGCGGCTCGGCCTGGAGATCGAGACCGTCATCCGCTGACGCGGGCCCGGCCCGGGGCAGCGCTGATCGCGGGCCGGTCCTCCGTCGGCGGACCCGGCGGCGTTAGGGTCGCTGATGGCATTGAAGATGGGCACCTGAACGACTGAAGGGATATCGCCATGGCGACCACCCGTACCGCGACCACCCAGTGGAAGGGCGCGCTCCTTGACGGCTCCGGCACTGTCTCGCTCGACTCCTCCGGGGTCGGCACGTTCGACGTCTCCTGGCCGTCCAGGGCGGAGCAGGCGAACGGCAAGACGAGCCCCGAGGAGCTGATCGCGGCCGCCCACTCCTCCTGCTTCTCGATGGCGCTGTCGAACGGCCTGGCCAAGGCCGGGACGCCGCCGCAGTCGCTGGAGACCCGGGCGGACGTCACCTTCCAGCCGGGTGAGGGCATCACCGGCATCGTGATCTCGGTCCGCGGCCAGGTCCCCGGCATCTCGGCCGAGGACTTCCAGCAGGCGGCCGAGGGCGCCAAGGCCAACTGCCCGGTGAGCAAGGCGCTCGCGGGCACCACCATCACGCTGAACGCCGAGCTCGTCGGCTGAACCGCTGCGGACCCCCGTCGCGGCCGTCCCGGCCCGGCGGGGGTCCGCGCGTGTGTTCCCCCCGCCTTCCCTGCCGCCTCCGGCTCGGGAGGAATCCGGCACAGCGAACCTCACATAAGGTGATGAATCCGCATAAAGGCGGACAAAACTGGGCTGGATCTCGCAGATCTTTTGGGGTACACGAAGCCCCCTGCCGAGAGGAGAATGGGGGCACATGCGCGAAGTCTGGCCTGGAGAGCCGTATCCACTCGGTGGCACCTGGGATGGCGTGGGCACCAGTTTCTCGGTGTTCTCCGAGGTCGCCGAGCGGGTCGAGCTGTGCCTGTTCGACGACGACGGCACCGAGACCCGCGTCGACCTGCCCGAGATGGATGGCTTCGTCTGGCACGGCTACCTGCCCGGCGTGATGCCCGGCCAGCGGTACGGCTACCGCGTCCACGGGCCGTACGAGCCGGAGCTGGGCCACCGGTGCAACCCCGCCAAGCTGCTTCTCGACCCGTACAGCAAGGCCATCGAGGGCGGCGTGCGCTGGAACGAAGCGCTGTTCTCCTACCACTTCACCGACCCGGGACGGCGGAACACCGGCGACTCGGCGCCGTACATGCCGAAGAACGTGGTGATCAACCCGTTCTTCGACTGGGGCAACGACCGGCCGCCGCGCACGCCGTACCACGAGACGGTCATCTACGAGGCGCACGTGCGCGGCCTGACGATGCGGCACCCGGACGTGCCGCCGGAGCAGCGCGGCACCTACGCCGGGCTGGCCCACCCGGCGGTGATCGAGCACCTGCTGTCGATCGGCGTGACGGCGGTGGAGCTGATGCCGGTCCACCAGTTCGTCCCCGAGCACGCGATGGTGGCGCGCGGCATGACGAACTACTGGGGCTACAACACGATCGCCTACCTCGCTCCGCACAACGCGTACTCCAGCGCCGGGCAGCGGGGCGAGCAGGTCCAGGAGTTCAAGGCCATGGTCCGCGCCCTGCACGAGGCGGGCATCGAGGTCATCCTCGACGTGGTCTACAACCACACGGCCGAGGGCGACCACATGGGCCCCACGCTCGGGTTCCGCGGCATCGACAACGCCGCCTACTACCGGCTGCACGACTCCGACCGGCGCTTCTACCTCGACTACACCGGCTGCGGAAACTCGCTGAACGTCCGCTCGCCGCACGCGCTGCAGCTCATCATGGACTCGCTGCGGTACTGGGTGCTGGAGATGCACGTGGACGGCTTCCGGTTCGACCTCGCCGCCGCGCTCGCCCGCGAGCTGCACGACGTGGACCGGCTGTCGGCCTTCTTCGACCTGATCCAGCAGGACCCGGTGATCTCGCAGGTCAAGCTGATCGCCGAGCCGTGGGACGTCGGGCCGGGCGGATACCAGGTGGGCAACTTCCCGCCGCTGTGGACCGAGTGGAACGGGAAGTACCGCGACTCCGTGCGCGACTTCTGGCGTGGCGGCTCGCGCACGATGCCCGAGTTCGCCTCCCGCCTCACCGGGTCGAGCGACCTCTACGCGCAGAGCGGCCGCCGCCCGGTGGCGTCCATCAACTTCGTCACCTGCCATGACGGGTTCACGCTCACCGACCTGGTCTCCTACAACCGCAAGCACAACGAGGCCAACGGCGAGGACAACCGGGACGGCACCGACGACAACCGCTCGTGGAACTGCGGCGCCGAGGGGCCGGTCGAGGATTCCGGCATCGCGGCGCTGCGGCGGCGGCAGCGGCGCAACTTCCTGGCCACGCTCTTCGTCTCCCAGGGCGTCCCGATGCTGCTCGCCGGCGACGAGTTCGGACGCACCCAGCACGGCAACAACAACGCCTACTGCCAGGACAACGAGATCTCCTGGGTCGACTGGTCGCTGGCCCGCGGCGAGGCCGGTCTCCTGGAGTTCGTCCGGCGGCTCGCCGCGCTCCGGCGCGACCATCCGGTGTTCCGCCGCCGCCGGTTCTTCTACGGCCGCAGGGCCGACGACGACCTGCGCGACATCGTCTGGCTCACGCCGTCGGGCAAGGAGATGGCCTCGGCCGACTGGCACGCGAGCTATGCCAAGTCGCTGGCGGTCTTCGTCAACGGCGACGCCATCTCCGAGCCCGGCCCCCGGGGCGAGCGGATCACGGACGACTCGTTCCTCCTGCTGATCAACGCCCACCACGAGAGCCTCACGTTCACCCTGCCGGGCACGGAGTTCGGCGACCGGTGGCGTCCCGTGCTCGACACGGAGGACGACGCTCCGAGGCGGGACGCCCTCCCCGGCGAGGTCTGGCCGGCGGGCGTGGACGTCTCCGTGGCCGCCCGATCCGTCCAGATCCTGTGCTGCGCCGGGGACGAGCCCGCCTGACAGAGGCGTCCGGCGGCGGGCGCGTGCTCGGCGGCCCCGGCCCGCGCGTCCCAAGGGACGATCCGCGGAGGTCAGCCCTCCTGGCTCTCCTCGCCCGCTCGGTCCACCGCCTGCCGGGATGCCACGACGGCGGCGAGGGCGGCCTTGATGTTCGCCTCGACGGCCGGCTTGGCGAGGCCGAGCCCGGAGAGCGGGCCCGTCCCGTCCTCCAGCTCCAGCAGCGCCAGCAGGATGTGCTCGGTCCCGATGTAGTTGTGGCCCATCAGCAGGGCCTCCCGGAACGTCAGCTCCAGCGCCTTGCGCGCCTGCGCGTCGTACGGGATCACCTCGGGCGCCCGCTCGGCGGGCGGCGGGAGCGTCTCGGTCACGGCCTGCCGGACGGCGTCCAGCGTCACGCCCTGAGCGACGATCGCCTTGGCGGCGAGGGCCTCCGGCTCGCTCAGCAGGCCCAGCGCCAGGTGCGCGGGACGGACCTCCTCGCTGCCGGCCGCGCCGGCCTCGTTGTGCGCCGCCACCACGACGTTCCTCGCCCGCGGGGTGAACCGCTGGAACCCCTGGTTCGGGTCGAGGTCGGCGGGTTCGGCGGAGGCCTTCGGCACGAACCGCTTCTGGGCGGCCTGCTTGGTGACCCCCATGCTCCGGCCGATCTCGGTCCACGAGGCGCCGGAACGCCGCGCCTGGTCCACGAAGTGGCCGATCAGGTGGTCGGCGACCTCGCCGAGGTGGTCGGCGGCGATGACCGCGTCGGAGAGCTGGTCGAGGGCGTCCGAGTGCGCCCTCTTGATCGCCTCGATCAGGTCGTCGAGGCGGACGGACTTCGTCACGGAAACGGGATTCTCCATATCGTCAACGGTAGGTTGACGATACCTAATCGTCAACCCTCAGTTGACGACGAAAATCGGGCCGCCCTCCGCCGGGAACAGGGCGGCGATCGTCTCCCCGTTCCCGCCGGGTTCCGGACCTGCTGCCGGATTCCCCGGGCGCTTCCCGGACAATCGGTACATGAACCCGGACGAGGAAGAGGAGGCGCGGCACTGGCGGCACCCCGGACTCCCGGGGGTGGACCTGCTCCGGGCCCGCTACATCAGCAAGACCTTCATCCGGCACACCCACGAGAACTTCGTCATCGCCGCGATCACGAGGGGCGTCGAGGAGTTCCACGTGCGCGACAGCATCGAACGCGCCGGGCCCGGCGGCCTCGCGCTGATCAACCCTGACACGCCGCACACCGGCCGCCCGGGCGTGCCGGAGGGGTGGACCTACAGCGCCGTCTATCCCGAGGCCGCGCTGGTCGCGGCGATCGCCGCCGAGACGACCTCGATCAAGGGGACCGCCGGGTTCGCCGTCCCCGTGGCCCACGACCCGCCCGCCGTGCGCCTCGTCACCGAGGTCCTGCGGGCCGTGGACGAGCGCAACAACCTCGCCGCCGACACGCTCCTGCGGCTCACCGTGGCCCGCCTGCTCCGCCTTCACGGTTCCGCGCTCCCCGCGTCACGGCCACGCGGGGCCGGCGCACGGAAGGCCGCGACGGCCCGGGCCATCCTGGAGGCCCGGATGTCCGACCCTCCCTCCCTTGAGCGGCTCGCGGCCGAGGTGGGCACCGGCCCGTTCGCACTGCTGCGGGCGTTCCGCGCCGCGTACGGCATGCCGCCGCACAGCTGGCTCACCGACGCGCGGGTCCGCCGGGCCCGCCACCTGCTGGACGCCGGGGTCAGCCCCGCCGACGCGGCCGTCGCCGTGGGTTTCACCGACCAGCCTCACCTGAACCGGCACTTCAGTCGGGTCCTCGGAGTACCACCCGGGGCGTACCAGCGGGAGCGCAAGAACGTACAAGACCGTTTTGGCGGGGCTGCGTAACCTCGGGCCGTGACCACGGAATCCATACAGATCCCGCGAGAACAGACAGGTAGCCGCCCTCGGGCGGCGGTCGTGCGCGACGCCCTGGGTGTGGGCGTCGCCGTCGGCCTGTCCGGGTTCGCCTTCGGCGTGACGTCCGCCGGGGCCGGGCTGAGCCTGGCCCAGACGTGTGTCCTCTCCCTCTTCGTGTTCACCGGCGCGTCGCAGTTCGCGCTCGTGGGCGCGCTCGGGGCGGGCGGCAACCCCGCCGCCGCGGTGGCCGGAGCGCTGTTCCTCGGGGTGCGCAACGCCTTCTACGGCCTGCGGCTGTCGCACCTGCTGCGCCTGCCCGGCCCGGTGCGCCCGCTCGCCGCGCACTGGATCATCGACGAGACGTCGGCCGTCGCCATGGCGCAGCCGGACCGGGCTTCCGCGCGGCTCGGCTTCACCGTCACCGGGGTCACCCTGTACACGCTGTGGAACCTGACCACGCTCCTCGGCGCGCTCGGAGCGGAGGCGCTCGGCGATCCGTCGGCCTGGGGGCTGGACGCCGCCGGCCCGGCCGTCTTCCTGGCGCTGCTCGGGTCCATGCTCAAGGGGCGGCAGGAGACGCTGGTCGCGGTCCTCGCGGTCGTGCTGGCACTGGCCTGCCTGCCGCTGCTGCCGGCCGGTGTCCCCGTCCTGGTCGCCGCGCTGGCCGCGCCGATCGTTCTGATCGTCACCCGCCGCAAGGAGGCGCGCCCATGACCGTCTGGATCGCCGTCGCCGTCACGGCGCTCGGCTGCTACGCCGTCAAGCTGCTCGGCCTGTCGGTGCCCGCCGGGCTGCTGGAGCGGCCCCTGGTGCGCCGGCTCGCGGCCCTCGTGCCGGTCGCGATGCTGGCCGCGCTCACCGCCATCCAGACCTTCGGCAGCGGCCGGGACCTGGTCGTGGACGCGCGCGCCGCGGGGCTCGCCGCGGCGGCCGTCGCGCTGCTGCTGCGGGCGCCGTTCCTCGTGGTCGTCGGCGCCGCCATCGTCGTGACCGCCGCCGTACGCGCGCTCACCGGCTGAGGCACCGGTGAAGCGGCCCGATCAGCGCGGCAGGATGTCGCCCAGGTCGTAGGCGACGGGCCGTTCGAGCTGCTCGTACGTGCACGAGGACGGCTCGCGGTCGGGGCGCCAGCGGCGGAACTGGGCGGTGTGCCGGAACCGGTCGCCCTCCATGTGGTCGTAGGCGACCTCGATCACCAACTCGGGCCGCAGCGGGATGAACGACAGGTCCTTCTTGGCGTTCCACCGGGAGACCGCGCCGGGCATCCGCTGGCCGTCGGGGCCCGTCTCGCCGGACTGCGCCGCCCACGCCCCCCACGGGTGCGCGCTCAGCTCCTCCAGCCGGTACGGCGCGAGCTCCCCCACCAGCTCGGCGCGGCGCTTCATCGGGAACGCCGCCACCACGCCCACGTGGTGCAGCCGCCCCTCGGCGTCGTACAGGCCCAGCAGGAGCGAGCCGACCACGTCGCCGGTCTTGTGCTCGCGGTATCCGGCCACGACGCAGTCGGCGGTCCGCTCGTGCTTGACCTTGAACATCACCCGCCGGTCCGGCTCGTACGGCAGCGTGCCGGGCTTGACGACGATGCCGTCGAGCCCGGCGCCCTCGAACGCGTCGAACCACTCGGCGGCCCGGCCCTCGTCCCGGGTGACCGGGGTGAGCCGGACCGACCGGCCGGCGTCGGCCAGCGCCTTCTCCAGCCGGGCCCGCCGCTCGGCGAACGGCGTGGCCATCAGGTTCTCGTCGCCGAGCGCGAGCAGGTCGAACGCGACGAACGACGCGGGCGTCCGCTCGGCGAGCAGCCGCACCCGGGACTCCGCCGGGTGGATGCGCTGCTGGAGCGCGTCGAAGTCGAGCGTCTGACCGCTCATGACCACGATCTCCCCGTCGACGACGCACCGCTCGGGCAGCTCTTCGCGGACCGCCTGGACCAGCTCGGGGAAGTACCTGGTGAACGGGCGCTCGTTCCTGCTGCCGAGATGGACCTCGTCGCCGTCCCGGAAAACGATGCAGCGGAAGCCGTCCCACTTCGGCTCGTAGAAGAGCGAGCCGTCCTGCGGCGGCAGCCGCTTCACCGCCTTGGCCAGCATGGGGGCCACGGGCGGCTCAACCGGCAAGTTCATCCGACACCTCTCTCACGTATCGGCAGAAGAGGAACCCCTCCTCCTGGAGGACCTGGGCGAGCCCCAGCCGGGTCTGCGAGGCGCTGCCGTTCAGGATGCGGGCCGCGTCGCCGCCGATCAGCAGCGGACTGAGGGTGAGGCACAGCTCGTCCACCAGGCCCGCGGCGGCGAGCTGGGCGTTCAGCCGCGGCCCGCCCTCGCACAGGATCGTGGCCAGGCCGCGGTCACGCAGCTCGCGCACCGCCAGCGTCAGATCGACGCGGTACTCCCCCGCGACGATGACGTCGGCGTTCTTGGCCGCCTCCGCGCGCCGGTCGGCGGGCGCCGACTCGGTCGTGATCACAATCGTCCGCGCGTACGGCTCGGTCTCGGTGAACAGCGGGCTGCCGAGGTCCAGGTCGAGCCGCCGGGTGACCACCGCGACCGGAGGGGCGGGCGGGCGGCCCGCCCTCAGTGCCCGCCACGACTCGCGCGGCCGGGCCGGGCCGTACCCCTCGGTGCGCACGGTGGCGGCACCGGCGAGGATCACGTCGGAGAGGCCGCGCAGAATGCCGAAGATCCGGCGGTCGCCCTCGCTGGACAGGCCACCGGACAGGCCCTTGAGCCAGGCGCCGCCGTCCGCGCTGGCCACCATGTTGATCCGCAGCCACTCGCCCGGGGGCTGGGCGTAGGCGGCGACAAGATCCGGGTCGTCTTCAATGTCGGGATGTATGCGGCGCACGCTCTCTACAGTGGCACATCTCCCCGACATAACGTTTCGATGTCCCCTGTTCCCACCTCTGAACGGACGGTGTTGGATCGAGCCACAGCGGCGCGACAGGCCGGGACACCTGTCTCCCGTCCGCTCCGGAGGAGACGCGTGGAACACGCCGCTCTCGCGGTCTGGATCGTCACCTCGCTGGCAGGGCTCCGCCTGCTGGTGCTGTGGCTGGCGGGCGGCGGCCCGCGGCGGCAGGAGACGAAGGTCACCGCGTTCCCCGCCGTGCTGATCATCGCTCACCCGGCGCTCGCGGTCGCGGGCCTCGGCCTGTGGGTCGCCTTCCTGCGCACCCGCGACAGCTCGTACGCCTGGGCGGCCTTCGCCGTGCTGACCGCCGTCGCGCTGCTCGGGTTCACGCTGTTCACCCGCTGGATCGGCGGCGGTCGTCACGCCCGGGGCTCCGAGCGCCGCTTCCCGGTGGTCGCGGTCGCCCTGCACGGCATCGTCGGGGTCGCCACGTTCGTCCTGGTGCTGCTGGCCGCCTCGACCGCGGATCGCCTGTGACCCTCCCGGGGTCAGTCGTCGCTTCGGGCCTTGGACGGCTGGACGCGCTTGGGCTCGCCGGGCATCTTCGGATAGTTCGGCGGGTAGGGCAGGTCACCGCGCTCGTCGGCGGCGTACCACTCCAGCAACGCGCCGATGCCGAACGCCTCGTCGTCGATGGCGCGGTGGACGTCGCCAAGCCGGGCGAAGCGCTCAGGCATCGTCTTGACGTCGAAGTCGCGCGGATCGCAGTCGGCCAGCTCGTCCCAGGTGACCGGCGCGGAGACCTGCGCCTCCGGACGGGCGCGCACCGAGTAGGCGGCGACCACGGTGCGGTCCCTGGCGTTCTGGTTGTAGTCGATGAAGATCCGCTCGCCGCGCTCCTCCTTCCACCAGGCGGTGGTGGCGAGGCCCGGAGCGCGCCGCTCCACCTCCCGCGCCAGCGCGATGCCCGCGTGCCGTACCTCGGTGAAGGTCCACTCGGGACGGATGCGCACGGCGATGTGGATGCCGCGGCTGCCCGAGGTCTTGGGGAAGGCGCGCACGCCGAGTTCGGCGAGGATCTCGCGGACGACGAAGGCGACCTTGCGCGCCTCGTCGAAGCCGGTGCCCGGCTGCGGGTCGACGTCGACGCGCAGCTCGTCGGGGTGCTCCACGTCCGCCGCCCGGACCGCCCAGGGGTGGAAGTCGATCGTCCCGAGGTTGGCGCACCAGGCGACGGCGGCGATCTCGGTCGGGCGGAACACGTCCGCCGTGCGCCCACTGGGGAAGCGCACCTGCACGGTCTCGATCCAGTCGGGATGCCGCGGCATCCGCTTCTGGTAGATCGCCTCGGTCTCGACGCCGTCGGGGTGCCGCTTGAGGTGCGTCGGGCGGTCGCGCAGGGCGCGCATGACGCCGTCGCCCACGCTGACGTAGTACTCCACCAGCTCGCGCTTGGTGGCCCCGATGCCCGGAAAGTAGATCTTGTCGGGGTTGGTCACTTTGACGGTCCGACCGCCCGCCTCGATCTCGATGTACGGCGAAGCCATGCCTGCGACCTTACCCGGGTGGAGACGGGCCCGTCCCGGACCTCTACTCTCGGCGACCGGCGCGCGACACCTGGCGCCGGTCCGGGAGGTCGGACGGGACGGACCCGGCGTGCCGCCCCGCAGGGCGGCACCTCTCCTGCCGCACGGGCGGCGTCCAGCACGGGTAGGGCGCTTCGCCGCCTCGACGGCGGGACGGCCGGGCCTCCCTGGCGGGAGGATCGGCCCTCTCACCAGTGAAGACGCCGAAACGACCTCCGAAGGATGCTTCGCCCGGAAAGAACTCTGCCGGGAAGGTCTCCGCGCTCCGCGTGGTTCTACGCGATGACCACATGACTGACGCGATCATCCACAGGCAGGCGAACATGGACAAGGTCATCAAGAGCGACGACGAGTGGCGCGCCGAGCTGTCGCCCGAGGAGTACCGCGTGCTCCGCCAGGCCGGCACCGAGCGGCCCTTCACCGGGGAGTACGTCGACACCAAGACCGTTGGCGTCTACTCCTGCCGCGCCTGCGGAGCCGAGCTGTTCCGCTCCGGGGCCAAGTTCGAGTCGCACTGCGGCTGGCCGTCGTTCTACGAGCCGTCGGAGTCGGACGCGGTCACCCTGATCCGGGACGACTCGCTGGGCATGTCCCGGGTGGAGGTCCGCTGCGCCCGGTGCGACTCGCATCTCGGGCACGTCTTCCACGGCGAGGGGTACTCGACGCCCACCGACGACCGCTATTGCATCAACTCGGTCTGCCTGACCCTGGAGCCGGCCGCCGGGTGATCCCCGGCGGCGCCGGTCACCTGGGCTTGGGGTGGGTGACGCGGCAGGTGTCGTCGTCCGGGCCGAGGATGTTGGCCAGCACGGGGTTCCCGTTCTGGCCGTACTTCGCCTGGACGAAGACGACCGGGTTGGACTCGCCGATCTCCTTGAGGTACTCCAGGCCCCTCTTGCACAGAGTGATCGCGGACTTGGAGTTGCTCGCGTTCTCCGACAGGTTGGTGTAGATCCGCAGGTACCGGCCGGTCGTGCGGATGTCGCGCACCCGCTTGGTCGTCTTGTCGTCCCACCGGCTGGTGAAATAGGCCACCGCCTGGTCGTCCGTGTACTTCGAGCGGCCGGAGGCGGTCACCTCGCCCTTGGACCTCGCGACCCGGCCGGAGCTCGCCGCGCCGCCCGCGCTGGTCACGGTGAGATCACCGCTGGAGGCGGCGGCGCCGGAGCTCGCCACCGGGGCCACGGCGGCCGCCCGGACCGGCGCCGGCGTCCCGTCCGCCCCGGCGAGCAGCGGCCGCGACACGGCCACGCCGGCGGCGACGACCGCCAGACCGACGGACGCCTTGATCACGCGCGCCTTGGTCCGCCGCTTCCTCCGACGACCCTTGGACCGTGCCAGAACGCTCAACACCTCGCCTCACAACGACCTAGGGGCTTTGCCCGAGTATGACAAAGATAACGAGATCATATCGGTGGTTCCCGGCATTTGGTACGGCGAGGTAGATCTTTCCCCATGACGCGCTCGATCTTCGCGATTCCTACCCCGCGGCGGGCGCCGTACGCGCGGAATCTCCGGGGGTCGCACCGAGCGGCCGGAAACGCGTGACGCCCGCCGGATGAGGCCGGCGGGCGTCGGGTGGAACGCGGCACAGCGGTCAGGGCAGCTCCGCGACCAGCTCGCTGACGGGCTTCCTGCGCCCGGTGAAGAACGGGATCTCCACCCGGGTGTGCCGCCGCGCCTCGGCCCCGCGCAGGTGGCGCATGAGGTCGACGATGCGGTGCAGCTCGTCCGCCTCGAAAGCGAGCATCCACTCGAAGTCGTTCAGCGCGAAGCAGGCCACCGTGTTCGCCCGCACGTCCGGGAAGTCGCGGGCCATCCTGCCGTGCTCGGCGAGCATCGTCCGGCGCTCGACGTCGTCCAGCAGGTACCACTCCAGGGAGCGGACGAACGGGTAGACCGAAACGAACCCCCTCGGCTCCTCATCCGCGAGGAAGGCCGGGATGTGCGACTTGTTGAACTCGGCCGGCCGGTGCAGCGCCATCGCGGACCAGACCGGCTCACTGGCGCGGCCCAGCGCGGTGCGGCGGAAGCGCGAGTAGACCTCCTGCAGGTCCTCCGCCGTGGGCGCGTGCCACCAGAACATGAAGTCGGCGTCGGCGCGGAACCCGGACACGTCGTAGCAGCCCCGCGTCACAACGTCCTTGCCGCCCGCCTGCGCCAGCAACTCGTCGACCTCGTCGGCGACGCCGTCGCGGCTCTGGGGAAGCTGATCACGCAGCCGGAAGACCGACCACATGGTGTACCGGATCACCTGGTTGAGATCACGCGCCTTGGGACGCGTCGTGCCGTCCGTCATATGTTCCATTCTTCCTTCTCACACTTCGGGGTCTTCGGCCGCCCCGGCCGCGTACCGGGCGTCGGTGGCGGCCAGGTGGGCCAGGATCTCGGCCGCCGCCGTACGGGCGTTGGCGGCGACCGCCGGAATGCCCACGCCGTCGTAGGCCGCGCCGCAGAGCGCGAGGCCGGGCTGGATGGCCGTCGCCGCGCGGATGCGGGCGACCCGGTCGAGATGCCCCACGTTGTACTGCGGCAGGGAGCCGCCCCAGCGGGTGACCCGCGTGTCGAGCGGGAACGCCGCCACCCCCGTGACCTCGGCCATCTCGGCCACCGCCGTCGCCACCAGGTCGGCGTCGTCCCGCTGGAGGACGTGCTCCTCCCCCAGGCGTCCGATGGAGCAGCGGATCATGATCACGCCGGGGTCGGCCTCGGCCAGGTGCGGCCACTTGATCGTACTGAAGGTCGCGGCCTTGACCGGCCGGCCCTCGACCGGCGGGACCAGGTAGCCGCTGCCGGACGGCGGCGCGGGGAAGGCGTCCCTCGCGTAGGCCAGGGTGACGATCGCCATGCTGGCGTACTCGATCCCGGCCAGCTCGGCCGCCGCGCCGGGCACCTCGCGCCGCAGCAGCCGGGAGGCCGCGGTGGCGGGCACGGCGAGCACGACGGCGTCGGCCTCGACGACCTCCTCGTCCCCGTTGGGGCCGGTGACGAGCCGCCAGCCGCCCGGGATGCGGATCAGCTCGCGCACCGTCACGCCGGTCCTGACGTCGGCGCCGGACGCCTTCGCGACCGCCTCGGGGAGGCTGCCCATGCCGTTCTTGAGCGTGGTGAAGACCGGCCCGGCGTCCTTGGGCGCCGCCGCGACGATGTCCGCGACGGCCCTCGTCAGGGACCGTTCCGTACGCGCGATCTTCGCGATCTGCGGCATGGTCGCCTGGAGGGAGAGCATCTCGGAACGGCCGGCGTAGACGCCGCCGAGCAGCGGCTCGATGAGGCGGTCGACGACCTCGGAGCCGACGCGGGCCCGGACGTAGGCCGCGACGGAGACGTCCGTGGTGGCCGGGCTCGGCGGGAGAACCCGGTCGAGCGCGGCGCGGGCCAGCCCCGCCGGGGACAGGACGCGCGAGGAGGCGAGCGCGCCCAGGTCGGACGGCACTCCCATCACCTGGCCCGCGGGCAGCGGGCGGAGCGCCCCCCTGGACAGGATGGACGCGTGCGTCGTGCCCGGATGGACCAGCATGTCGTCGAGGCCGGCCAGCCGGGCCAGTTCCTTGCCCTCGGGACGGCGGGCCAGCATCGCCTCGGCCCCGGCGTCCACCTCCAGCCCGGCGACCTCTGAGACGTGCAGCTTGCCGCCGATCCCCGGCGCCCCTTCCAGGACGGTGATCCGGATCTCGTGCGCGGCGCCGCGCCGCAAGTAAAGGGCGGCGGCCAGGCCGGCGATGCCACCGCCGACGACCACGACATGGCGTGGAGCTGGGGTTCCTTCCATAAACGTCAAAGCTACCCCTCGGTTGGGGCGGTCCCCGAACCGGCGTGACCGCATGACGTACGCCGGAAGCGGCGTGATCCTCGTGGCGGCGCGGCCTGGCGAGCGTGACCGTCCAGTGCGAGACCTGTGACGGGACCGTGACTCCGGTCGCCGAACCCGCGCCCTCCCCGCCCCGTCTTTCCGAACATGACCAGATTCCGGTACGGAACGGCAGTAATCATCGCGACCGCCTTCCTGATCGCCGGGTGTGGCGCCGAGGGCGGCTCCTCCTCGGGGGTGGCCCGTGACGAGGCCGCCTCCGCCCCCAGGTCCGCCCGTCCCGCCACACAGGCCAGCAGCGAGGCGTACGCCGGCTCGGCGGATGAAGCGGCGGGCTCCCCCGAGAAGACGACGGTCGTGCCCGACGCCCGAGCGGTGATCTACACGGCCCAGCTGACCGTCCGGGTGAAGGACGTCCCCGCCGCCACCGACCAGGCCAAGCAGATCGTGACCGTCGCCGGAGGCTACGTCTCCGAGGAACGGAGCAACTCCTTCTCCAGCCGGGACGAGGCCGTCGTCACGTTCAAGATCCCTCCGGCCCGGTACCCCGACGTGCTGACCCAGCTCGGCCGCGACCTCGGCAAGCGCGAGTCGCTGCACCAGGGCGCGCAGGACGTCACCGAGGAGGTCGCCGACGTGGCCAGCCGGGTGAAGTCCGCCGAGTCCACGCTCGACCAGTTCCGGACGCTGCTGCGTAAGGCGAACAAGATCGGCGAGATCCTGGAGATCGAGCGGGAGATCTCCAACCGCGAGGCCGAGCTGGAGTCGCTCCAGGCGCGGCAGAAGGCGCTCGCCGCCCAGACCGGCATGGCGACCGTCACCCTGAGCCTGGCCGGTCCGGCCGCCCCGAAGCCCAAGCCCAAGCCGAAGGAGTCCGGGTTCCTCGCCGGCCTCCACGCCGGCTGGAACGCGCTGGTGGGGTCGGTCGAGGTCGGCCTCGTCGTGCTGGGGGTACTGCTGCCCTGGCTCGTCCTGGGCGCCGTCATCGGCCTGCCCCTCATCGCGATCACCCGGCGCCGCGCGGCGCGCCGTACGGCGGAGGCGCGGCCGCTCCGGGTGCCGCCGCCGGGTGAGTGGCAGCGGGCCGAAGCCGGCGCGCGGCCCCAGGCCGAAAGCGCCCGTCAGGAGAGCGAATCCGGCGCACCGCGGGGACCGGAGCCGACGCCCGGGCAGGAGTCGGAGCCGGACGCGCCGTAACTCCCCCTGATGGGATCAGCGGGCGGACGCCTCGTGGACGAAGTCGGCCAGCCGCGCGAGCTGGTCGGGGTCCGTGGAGGGCAGGACACCGTGGCCGAGGTTGAAGACGTGCCCCTCGGCCACCCGTCCGCGCTCCAGCACGTCACGGGCGCGGGGCTCCACGACGTCCCAGGGGGCGAGCAGGACGGCGGGGTCGAGGTTGCCCTGGAGCGCCTTGCCCGGGCCCACCCGGAGCGCCGCCTCGTCGAGCGGCACCCGCCAGTCGACGCCCACGACGTCGGCCCCGACCTCCCCCATCAGGCCGAGCAGCTCGCCGGTGCCCACCCCGAAGTGGATGCGCGGCACACCGAGGTCCGCCAGCCCCGCGAAGATCCTGCTCGTGTGCGGCAGCACGTAGGTGCGGTAGTCCGCCGGGGCGACCGCGCCCACCCACGAGTCGAAGAGCTGGACCGCGGAGGCGCCGGCGGCCACCTGGACGCGCAGGAACGCGAGCGTGATCGCGGTGAGCCGGTCCATCAGCTCGTGCCACAGCTCCGGCGCGCCGTACATCATCGCCTTGGTCCGGTCGTGGTTCTTCGAGGGCCCGCCCTCGATGAGGTACGACGCGAGTGTGAACGGGCCGCCCGCGAAGCCGATGAGCGGGACCCGGTCGAGCTCCTTCACCAGGGCCTGGATGGACTCGGTGACGTACGGCACGTCACTCGGTTCGAGGGGCCGCAGCGCGGCGACGCCGGAGGCGTCCCGGATCGGGCTGCCCACCACGGGCCCGACGCCGGGCTGGATGTCGAGATCGATGCCGATGGCCTTGAGCGGGACCACGATGTCGCTGAAGAAGATCGCGGCGTCCGTCGAGTACCGCCGGACCGGCTGCATCGTGATCTCGACGACGAGGTCCGGCGTCGCGCAGGCGGCGAGCATCGAGGTGCCCTCGCGCACCCGGCGGTACTCCGGGAGTGACCGGCCGGCCTGGCGCATGAACCAGACGGGCGTGTGCGGGACGGGTTCGCGGCGGCAGGCGCGGAGGAAGGCTGAATCGGCAAGGTGGGCAGTCACGCCACCAGCGTCCCATGTCACAGGCCCGGTCCACGCACCGGTCGCGCGCGTGCCGGCGCGCGACTCCCCTACCCCCGCCGGGAGTCGCGCCGCTCCGCGCCCCGGGACGCCCGCCCCCGGACCGGCCCGCCCGGCCGCCCATGTTCGTACGCCGGTCCCGCCGGACGGTCCCTCACGCGCGTGTCGCGGGCGCCGAGGGTACACTCCGCGCCAAGCATCGGTAAGGTGAGGTTCTCCGCTTCGTGAGGTTCGCCTCCTTGCTCGGCAAAGTGTTCGCAATCGGGGTTCCAGCATCGATTCCAATGCCACTTTCGAGACACGCCGAGCGCGTTGCGGGGAAATGTCGGCGGAACATGTCAACGTCAGATCAGTCCCGATCACTTGGGACACAACCGTGGATCCGACGAGAGGCCCCGGAGCGATGACGTCGATGTGGAGTTCCTCCGAACACCGCACTGAGCACTGTGCCGCTTGCGGCGCCGAGCGCGCGTTCGAACAGCCGCCCTGCCCCGACGCTCACGACGACTGTCCCGAACGGGTGTGCACGACCTGCGGATTCGCCCTGTTGCTTGCGACGGCCTCGGTTTGATCGGTACGTATGCCCCCCACAGCCATCCCCCTGCTTCGCGCACTCCCGAATCCGGCCTACGCTTCGGCTATGACCCTCGGTGACGCGCCCGTGCCTCCGGCCGCCTTCCGGCGGGCGCTGGAGACGTTGCGGCCCGCCAAGGTCAGGCCGGAGATCGAGCTGGAGGACATCCCCGCGCCGCAGCGCCTCGCGCCCTATTCGGGGGCGGTCGGGGCCTCGGTCTACCGGGATGACGACGAGCTGGCCGTCGGCCGGCTGATCATGCTGTTCGACCCGGACGGCCAGCGCGGCTGGGAAGGGCGCTTCCGCCTGGTCGCGTACGTCCGCGCCGACATGGAGCCGGAGATCACCAGCGATCCACTGCTCGGGCCGGTGGCCTGGAGCTGGCTCACCGAGTCGCTCGACGCGCACGGCGCGGCCTACGCGGCGGCCGGTGGCACGGTGACACGAGCGGTCTCCGAGGGTTTTGGTAACAAAGCCGACGATCCTGTCACCACCGAGCTGGAGCTGCGGGCCTCCTGGTCCCCCCTCGAGGAGGACCTGTCCGCCCACGCCGCCGCCTGGTGCGATCTGATGTGCCTCGCCGCCGGCATCCCACCCCTTCCACCCGATGTCGCGGCGCTGCGGCTCCGCCCGGCGCGTCGTGAAGATCCGAAAGCCCCGTAACTCGTGACCGAACCTGAAATTCAGCTCTTGTTGGAGCCGCGTGAGGGAATCCCGCCCGTCATCGAGGATGATGCCGCGCTCGCGGCGGTCGTGCGCGCCTTCGCCTCCGGCAGCGGCCCGATCGCGGTGGACGCCGAGCGCGCCTCCGGCTACCGCTACAGCGGCCGCGCCTATCTCGTACAACTACGCCGCAACGGATCAGGCACCGCGCTGATCGACCCGGTCGCCTGCCCCGATCTGACCGCCCTGCACGAGGCCGTCGCCGACCACGAGATCGTCCTGCACGCCGCCACGCAGGACCTTCCGTGCCTGACGGAGCTCGGCTTCCGGCCGCGCAGGCTGTTCGACACCGAGCTCGCGGGCCGGCTGCTCGGCTACGAGCGGGTCGGACTGGGCACGATGGTCGAGGTCGTGCTGGGGCTGCGGCTGGAGAAGGGCCACTCGGCCGCCGACTGGTCGAACCGGCCCCTCCCCATGGACTGGCTGCGCTACGCCGCGCTCGACGTCGAGGTGCTGGTCGAGCTCAGGGACGCGCTGTCCGCCGAGCTGACCTCCAGCGGCAAGCTGGAGTGGGCGATGGAGGAGTTCTCCTCGATCCTCGCGGCTCCGGCCGCCTCTCCGCGCAGCGACCCCTGGCGGCGCACGTCGGGCATCCATCGGGTGCGGTCGCTGCGCGGCCTGGCCGTGGTCCGCGAGCTGTGGACGCTGCGCGACGAGATCGCCAGGGAGATCGACCTCGCTCCCGGCCGGGTGCTCCCGGACTCCGCGATGGTGCAGGCCGCGCTGGACCTGCCGCGCACCACCAAGGCGCTGACCGAGATCGCCCCGTTCACCGGCCGCAGCGCGCGCCGTCATCTGCGCTCCTGGCTCACCGCGGTCACCCGGGGCCGGACGCTGCCGGACCCCGATCTGCCCCAGCCGATGGGGCCGGGCGACGGCCCGCCTCCGGCCAACCGGTGGGCCGACCGCGACCCGGCGGCGGCGCGGCGGCTGGCGGCCGCCCGAGCGGTGATCGCCGCTCTCGCCGACGAGCACCGGATGCCGACGGAGAACCTCCTGCAACCCGATGCGGTACGACGGCTCACCTGGGAGCCGCCCGCCGACCTGTCGGAGGAGTCGATCGCGGCGCGGCTCGCCGAGCTGGGCGCCCGGCAGTGGCAGATCGCCCTGACGGCGGTCCCGATGGCGAAGGCGCTCCAGCGGCTGGACGCCAAGAGCACCAGCTGACCACCGCCGGCGCGGGGCGCCCGCCGGACCACCGGCGGCGCCCGGCGCCGGCGCTCGTCAGAAGATGTTCTGCCGCTGGGGCAGGTCGATGACGCCGAAGGCGGCAAGCAGTCCTGCCGCGGCCAGGGCGGCGAGCAGAACCCACGTGACGGGATGCCCGAGGTTGAGCGTCCAGGACGCCCCGATCCGGGCGTGGAGCAGGATCGCCGGGTCGCGGCGGTTCATGTAGACCGTTCCGGCCAGGAACCAGTGCCGGTCGTCGTCGCGCTGGGTGACGCCGGAATCCTCGTCCTCCTCCCCGGGGAGAGCCGGCAGGCGATGCCCCGCGTGACCGACGCGGCTCTCCCACACCAGCCAGGCGACCACCGGGGCGGCCGGAGGCAGGTACACGACCACGGTCCAGAACGCCGAGGGTTCGACGACCGCCCAGAGCTGGAGCGCCGAGACGAGCAGACCGAGGTTCAGGCAGGTCGCGCCGAGCAGCGAGAGGCGGGCGACACCGCGGAGGTACACGCGGTATCTGCGGGCCGAGCCGACGGGGCGGGCGGCGTCGAGGTCGGGGCGGGCGCGCAGCAGAAGCAGCGTCAGGGCGACGAACAGCAGCGTGATCACGAGCTGGTACAGCACCGGGGCGAACGCGGTCCAGACGGTGACGGGTTCCCGCCCGGTGGCGTCGACGCCGTAGCCGGTGAAGCGCGGCAACGCGGCGGGCAGGTCGCCGTACCGCCACCAGCCGAGGCCCGCGGTGAGGAGGAGGATCACCGCCGCCGGGAGCGCCCAGGACCAGGGCAGCCGCACCGGATCGGTACGGAAGCTGGTGTCGACGGTGACGCCCTGGCGCTGCTCGTCCCGCCACGCTCCGGCCACCTTGGCCGCGCGCAGCCGGCGCGCGGAGCGCCAGTAGAGCAGCAGGTCCGCCACGATCAGGGCGGTCGCGGTCGCACCGACGACGGTCGCGCTCCCTCCCGTCGCCAGGAGCGGCACGGAGACGACCGCGGCGCACACGCCGGCGGCCGCCGCCAGCCTGGCGTAGACGCGCCGCTGGGCGATCACGGCCGGGTCGGCGGCCCGGGCGTGGGACACGCGCACGCCGAACGGCGTCGTCGGCGCGGTCATCGCGGGCAGGGCCAGCATCAAGCCGGTGACCAGCGCGACGGCGGTCAGGTCGGCGGCGATCAACGGTGTCATGGTGTTGCCCTTTCCTCGGCCCGGAATCCCGACAGCATCGCCGCGCACCGCCGTACGACGTCCTCGCGGTCGAGTCCGTGGACGGTGGCCTCCGCGAGCAGAACGCGCATCCTGTTCTCCCAGTCGCCGGCGAACCCGGGCTCGGGCGGCCCGGAGCTCGGGTCGCGCCGGATCACCGCGCCGCTCTTGCGGTTGACCCGGATGACCCCCTCCTGCCGCAGCAGGTCGTAGGCCTTGTTCACCGTGTGGAAGTTGATCCCGAAGTCGGAGGCGAGCTGGCGCGTGGACGGCAGCGGGTCGCCCTCCACCGCCTCTCCGCGGGCGACCGCCTCCACGATCCGGTCCCTGATCTGCTGGTAGATCGGGACCTCGCTGTCGAGATCCAGCGTCAAGTTCACATTCAGGAGTATAGCTGCTATACAACTTATAGAACAGATACACCTGGTGCGACAGAAGGGGGCGACGTGATCCAGACAGAGATCCGCGACGGAATGCTGGTGGCGACCTTCGCGCCATGGACACGGCCGTTCGTACGGCGAGCCGAGATGAGAGTGCCGCTGGAGGCGATCCGCGAGGTGCGTCTCGAGGCGAACCCGCAGGCCGTCGCCACCGGGACGCACGCGGGCCTGCTCGTCAGCGGGTTCCTCAAGGTCGGCACATGGACCGGCCGGGGCGGCGTCCGGCGGCTGGTCTGCGCCCGCCGCGGCCTTGCCGGTGTGCGCATCGTCCTGACCGGCAGTATCGAGAACGTCGACGAGCTGGTCCTCAGCGTTCCGGACGCGCCCGGGCTCCAGGCGCAGGTCATGGGGGCCAGCGCGTGAACACGGGATCCTGGGACATCGAGGTGCACGGCCTGACCAAGGTCTTCGGGTCCGTGGCGGCGGTCAGCGACCTCGGCTTCACCGTCTCCCCGGGCACGGTGACCGCCTTCCTCGGCCCGAACGGGGCGGGCAAGACGACCACCATGCGGATGCTGCTCGGCCTGGTCACGCCCACCTCCGGCCGCGCCACCATCGGCGGCCTGCGCTACACGGAGCTGCCCCGTCCGGCCGCGACGGTCGGAGCCGTGCTGGACACGTCGGGGTTCCACCCCGACCACACCGCCCGCGACCATCTCGGCGTGTACGCCCGCCTGGGCGGCTTCGCCCGGTCACGGGTGGACGAGGTCATGGACCTGACGGGGGTGACGCCGTTCGCCGGGCGGAGGACCCGGGCCCTGTCCACCGGGATGCGGCGGCGGCTGCACCTGGCGACGGCACTGCTCGGCGATCCCCACGTGCTGCTGCTGGACGAGCCCGGCAACGGGCTGGACCCCGAGGGCGTCGCGTGGCTGCGCGGCTTCCTGCGCCGGCTCGCCGCCGAGGGCCGCACGGTTCTGATCTCCAGCCACGTCCTCAGCGAGGTGGAGCAGTCGGCCGAGCAGGTCGTGGTGATCGACCGCGGGCGGCTGGTCGCGGCCGGCGCGGTCGCCGACCTGTACGGCGAGGCCGCCGTGCGGGTCCGCTCACCGCGGGCCGGGTCGCTGACCGATGTCCTCCTGGCCGCCCACGGCGGCGCGGTCCACGTGACAGACCTCGGGCCGGACACGGTGCGGATCCACGGCCTGACGACCGCCGACATCGCGTCGGCCGCCGCCGCGCACGCCATTCCGCTACACGAGATCACTCCCGAGCGGCCCACGCTCGAACAGGCCTTCCTCCACCTCACCGGACACCACTAGGGGGATATTTCATGACAGCGTCAATCTCGCCGCGTGCCCTCGTTTCAGCGGAATCACGCCGCCTGGCGGCCACCCGGCTTTCCATGTGGGGGTCGCTCGCCGCGCTCGGCAGCGGCGGCTTCGTCGGCCTGCTCGCCCTCGTCGGCCCGGAGAACTTCGATCCGCCGGCTCCCGGGCTGGATACGGCGCCGGGCGTGCGCGCGGTGCTCGGCCTGCTCGGCCTGTGCGCGTTCATCCCCGCCCTGCTCGGCACGACCGCCGTGGCCTCGGAGTACCGCCACCGGACGATCACCACGACGGCGCTGTTCGCGCCCCGGCGATGGACCATGCTGGCCGCCAAGCTCGCGGCGTACGCGATCGCCGGGCTCGCCTACGGGCTGATCGCCGTCACCGTGGCCGGGGCGGCCCTCTTCGGGGCGGCGGCGGTCAAGGGTGTCGCGCTCGGCCTGCCGACGGCCACCGTGCTGGCCCTGCTCTCCAGGATCGCGGTGACGATGGCCGTCTACACCCTGGTCGGCGTGGCGGTCGGCGCCCTGATCCCCAACCAGGTGGCCGCGGCCGCGATTCTGGGCGCCTATTTCTACATGATCGAGACGGCCCTGCTGCTCGTCCCCGGCGTCAAGGAGCTCTATCCCTACCTGCCCGGCGGCGCGACGGCGGCGCTCACGGGGTTCACCTTCCTGGCCGACGCGCTGGCCGAGCAGACGGGCGGGGGCGCGGCCTCGCTGCTGTCCGCCCCGCTGGGCGCCACCGTGCTCCTCGGGTACGCGGTGGTCGCCGCCGTGATCGCCGTCGTCGTCCCCCTGCGGCGCGACATCACCTGAGCCCGTACGAAGGCGGCCACGGACGGCGCCGGATCTCCGGGAGATATCCGCGTTTTGGCCCCCGATCGCGTGCGGTAACGGCATGATTACGAGATGTCCGCCCTCACACCGCGGCGTCGTCCCGCCCCCGACGGGATGCCCGCGTCCCCCGGAGCCGTACGGCTCGCCTACCTGCGCGAGCGGGCGACCGGAGCGCGGCGCGCCGCGCTCCTCGTTCTCGGGATCTCCACCACCCTCCTCGTGACCGTCCAGCTCCTGGCGGAGCGGACCGAGACCGGCCAGGCAGCCGCGCCGTACGCGGTGGCGGCGCTCGTGGTCTTCGCCGCGACACTGCCCGCCATGACCGCCAGCCAGGTGCTGTGGGGCCTGCGGGAGCAGGAGGCGCGGGTCGGCGAGCGCGAGGTCTTCGCCACCAGGAGCCGCCCTCACATCCGGCGCCTGCTCGCGCGGCTGTCGGTCGCGGTCTGCTGGGCGGTGCTGGTGCTGCTCGGCCTCACCGTGCCCCGCCTGTTCACCGACGCCGGCCTGTACGGCGCGGCCGACCGGCTGGCGGACGTCGCCGAGACGCTGGCGATGACCTGTTACATGAGCGGCATGGCGTTCCTGCTGTGGTGGGGCAGGGATGTGATCATGGCGGCGGCGCGGCGGCGGCCGCCGTCCGACCCGTGGGACGACGTCCCCGGGGCGTCCCGGCCGCTGCCGCGGCGGCTGCCGGGGGCGGCGGCGCTCCTGCCGCTCCTCGCCCTGATCGGCGCCCGCGCGCACCTGTGGACCCCGGACACACTGACGGTGCTCGCGCTGGCCGCGGTGGCGCTGGCGGCCTGTGTCGTGGCCGTGCGCGGCACGCCGAGCCGGGCACCCCGCTCCCACGGGTAGTTACCGATAAGTAGCATTGGTCCGAGAAGCTACCGATCAGTAGGAGCCAACCTCGTGCCTGCGTCCCGTGAAGTCGTCTTCGTCGACGGCGTGCGCACGCCTTTCGGCAGGTCGGGCCCCAAGGGCCTGTACGCCGAGACGCGTGCCGACGACATGGTTGTCCGCGTCATCCGCGAGCTCATGCGCCGCAATCCCGGCCTCCCGCCCGAGCGGGTGGACGAGGTCGCGATCGCGGCCACCACCCAGATCGGCGACCAGGGCCTGACCATCGGCCGCTCGGCCGCCGTGCTGGCCGGTCTGCCCAAGTCGGTGCCCGGCTACGCCATCGACCGGATGTGCGCCGGCGCGATGACCGCCGTCACCACGGTGGCGGGCGGCATCTCCTTCGGCGCGTACGACGTCGCCATCGCCGGCGGCGTCGAGCACATGGGCCGCCACCCCATGGGCGAGGGCGTCGACCCCAACCCCAGATTCCTGTCCGAGCGGCTCGTCGACGGCTCCGCCCTGATCATGGGGATGACGGCGGAGAACCTCCACGACCGCTACCCGTCCATCACCAAGGGGCGGGCCGACGCGTTCGCCGTGGCGTCCCAGGAGAAGGCGGCCAAGGCGTACGCCGACGGCAAGATCCAGCCGGACCTGGTCCCGATGGCGGCGCGCAAGGCGGCCGAGGGCTGGGGCCTGGCCACCGCCGACGAGGCCCCGCGCCCCGGGACGACCTTGGAGGCGCTGGGCGGCCTGAAGACGCCGTTCCGGCCGCACGGCCGGGTCACCGCCGGGAACGCCTCCGGCATCAACGACGGCGCGACCGGGTGCCTGGTCGCCGCCCAGGAGATCGCCGAAGAGCTGGGGCTGCCCGCGCGGATGCGGCTGGTCTCCTACGCGTTCGCGGGCGTGGACCCCGAGGTCATGGGCATCGGCCCGATCCCCTCGACCGAGCGGGCGCTGCGCCTGGCCGGGCTGTCCATCGACGACATCGGCCTCTTCGAGATCAACGAGGCGTTCGCCGTGCAGGTGCTCGCGTTCCTCGAGCACTTCGGCATCGCCGACGACGACCCCCGGGTGAACCCGTACGGCGGCGCGATCGCCTTCGGCCACCCCCTCGCCTCCTCCGGAGTACGACTCATGATCCAGCTCGCCCGTGAGTTCGCCGAGCGGCCGGACGTCCGGTACGGCATCACCACCATGTGCGTGGGCATGGGCATGGGCGGCACGGTCATCTGGGAGAACCTCGCATGAGCGACATCGAGACGTACAAGAGCCTGCTCGCGGGCAAGGAGACCGGCGAGGTCGTCACCCGGGCCCTGGTCCGCGACGTGGACCTGCCGTACGGCGCGGGCACCATGGCCCTGATCACCTTGGACAACGGGCACGACCACACCAAGCCCAACACGTTCGGGCCCCAGGGGTTGCTCTCGCTGAACGACGCCCTGGACGCGATCGAGGCGCGCGGCGACGTGGCGGCGGTCGGCCTCACCGGGAAGCCGTTCATCTTCGCCGTCGGCGCCGACCTCAAGGGCGCCGCCACGGTGGCGACGCGCGAGGAGGCCGCCGCCATCGGCGCCCTCGGCCACCACGTCTTCCGCCGTCTCGGCGAGCTGGGCGTGCCGACGTTCGCGTTCGTGAACGGCGCGGCCATGGGCGGCGGGCTGGAGATCGCGCTGCACTGCGCGTACCGGACGGTGTCGTCCGGGGTGCCGGCCATCGCGCTGCCGGAGTGCTTCCTCGGCCTGGTGCCCGGCTGGGGCGGCACGCAGCTCCTGCCCCGGCTGATCGGCCCGGAGAAGGCGATCAAGCTGATCATCGAGAACCCGCTCTCGCAGAACCGCATGATCAAGGGGCGGGACGCGTACGAGCTGGGCGTCGCCGACGCGATGTTCGAGCCGGCCGACTTCCTGGAGGAGTCGCTGCGCTGGGCGGCCCGGGTGCTGCGCGGTGAGGAGACCGTGACCCGCGCGCCGTACGAGGGGGACTGGGACAAGGCGGTCGCCGACGCGCGCTTCCTGGTGGACATGAAGCTGCGGGGCGCCTCCCCCGCGCCCTACCGCGCGCTCGACCTGATCGCGCTGGCGAAGACCGCCTCCAGGGACGAGGGCTTCGCCGCCGAGGACGAGGCGCTCGCCGACCGGCTGATGAGCGACGAGCTGCGCGCCGGGCTGTACGCGTTCGACCTGGTGCAGCGCCGGGCGAAGAAGCCGGCCGGCGCGCCGGACAAGGCGCTGGCCCGCAAGGTCACCAAGGTCGGCGTGGTGGGCGCCGGGCTGATGGCCTCGCAGCTCGCGCTGCTGTTCGCGCGGCGGCTGGAGGTGCCGGTCGTGCTGACCGACCTCGACCAGGCCCGCCTGGACAAGGGCGTGGGCTACGTCCACGCCGAGGTGGACAAGCTGCGCGCCAAGGGCCGCGTCTCCGCCGACCAGGCCGGCCGGATCAAGGCCCTGGTGACCGGGTCGCTCTCCAAGGACGCGTTCGCGGACGCCGACTTCGTGATCGAGGCGGTCTTCGAGGACCTGGACGTGAAGCGCAAGGTGCTGGCCGAGGTCGAGGCGGTCGTCTCGGACGAGTGCGTGCTGGCCACCAACACCTCCTCGCTCTCGATCACCGCGATGGCCTCCGGCCTTCGGCGTCCGGAGCGGGTGGTGGGCTTCCACTTCTTCAACCCGGTGGCGGTGATGCCGCTCCTGGAGATCGTCCGGGGCGACGCCACCGACGACGCCACGCTGGCCACGGCCTTCTCGGTCGCCAAGACGCTGAAGAAGTCGTCCGTGCTCGTCAAGGACGCGCCCGCGTTCGTGGTGAACCGGCTGCTGACCCGGTTCATGGGCGAGGTCATCGCGGCCGTGGACGAGGGCACGCCACTGGAGGTCGCCGACCACGCGCTGGACGGCCTCGGCCTGCCCATGACGCCGTTCACGCTGCTCCAGCTCGTCGGCCCGGCCGTGGCGCTGCACGTCGCGGAGACCATGCACACCGCCTTCCCGGACCGGTTCGGCGTGTCGGCCAACCTGGCCGCGCTGGTCGCCGCGGGCAAGCCCGGCGTGTACGGCGCCGACCTCCAGATCGACCCGGAGGCGCGGGCCTTCTTCGAGGGCGGCTCGTCACCGTCCACCGGCGAGGAGGTGCGGCTGCGCGCGCTGAAGGCGCTGGCCCAGGAGGTCCGCCTGATGCTCGACGAGGGCGTCGTCGCGGCGGCCCAGGACATCGACCTGTGCATGATCCTCGGCGCCGGATGGCCGTTCCACACCGGCGGCATCACGCCGTACCTGGACCGTGCGGGCGTCTCGGAGGCGGTGACCGGGTCCCGATTCCTCGCCCCTGGCGTGGCGTCCGTACCGGCCTAGGAAACCGGCCGAGAAGTACACCTGGTCCCCCGGAGCCGCGGATCGGCGGCTCCGGGGGACTCCCGCGCGCGGACGGCCGCTCGATAGCCTTCGAAGCGGGAGGTTCCGGGTGCGGGAGTTGTTATTGGGGCTGAGCCTCGGGCTGGGCGCCGGGGTCACGCCGGGGGCGCTGCTCGGCCTGGTGATCACGGCGAGCCTGCGGGGCGGCTTCCGGGCCGGGCTCGGGCTGGCCTGCGTTCCCCTCCTCTCCGACCTGCCCGCCGTGCTGCTCTCGGTCACCGCCGTCGGCGCGCTGCCCGGGGCGTTCCTGCGCGCGCTGTCCGTCGTGGGCGGCCTCTACGTCGTCTACCTGGGGGTCTCCTCGGCCCGTGAGGCCCGTACCGCCCTGCCGCCCGAGCCCGGCGTCGTCGCGCCCTCCTCCGTCCGGGAGCTGCTGCGCGGCGTCACGGTCAACATGCTCAACCCACACCCGTGGCTCTTCTGGATCGCCGTCGGCGCTCCGATCTTCGCCACCGCCTGGGACCGCTCCCCGGCCTCCTCGCTGGCGTTCACCGGCGGCTTCTACCTGCTGCTGGTCGGTTCCAAGGCGGCGCTGGCGGCGCTGATCGGCGCGGGACGGCACCGCCTCGGGGTGCGCGGCTATCGCGTCCTGCTCGCAGGGAGCGCCCTGCTGCTGACCGTCACCGGGCTGCTGCTGCTCATCCGGGGCGTCGCCGGCTAGCCGCGCCCTGCTGTGGCGGGCGCCGTACGCGAAGTAGACGATGATCCCGGCGGCCATCCACACGACGAACCGCAGCCAGGTCTCCACCGGCAGGTTGAGCATCAGGTACAGGCAGGCCAGCACGGAAAGGATCGGCAGCACCGGGACCCACGGCGCGCGGAACCCCCGGGGCAGGTCGGGCCGCGTCCGCCGCAGGATGACCACCCCGATGGACACGACCACGAACGCGAAGAGCGTCCCTATGTTGACCAGCTGGGCGATCGCGGCCAGCGGGATCAGCGCGGCGAGCGTCGCGGTGGCCACCCCGATGATCACCGTGATCACGTACGGCGTGTGGAACCGCTGGTGGACGCGGGCGAGCCCGTGCGGCAGCAGGCTGTCGCGGCACATGGCGAACAGGACCCGGCTCTGGCCGAGCATGAGGATCATCACCACGGTGGTGAGCCCGGCGATGCCCCCGAGGCTGATCACCGTGGCCAGCCACGCCTGCCCGACCGAGAGGAACGCGTCGGCGAGCGGCGCCGACTCGCTCAGCTCCGTGTACGGCTGCATGCCGACGACCACCAGGGAGACCGCGACGTACAGGAACGTGCAGATCCCCAGGGAGGCGAGGATGCCGATCGGCAGGTTGCGCTGCGGGTCGCGGGTCTCCTCGGCGGCGGTGGCGACCACGTCGAATCCGATGTAGGCGAAGAAGACCAGCGCGGCGGCGGTGAAGACGCCGAAGACGCCGAACGCGACCGGCGGCACCCCGAACAGCACCTGGATGAGCGGCGCGGCGAGCCCTCCCCTGGTCGCGATCTCCTGGGACGGGGGGATGAACGGCTGGTAGTTCTCCGCCTTGAGAAAGAACAGGCCGGCCACGATGACGAGCAGCACGACGCTGATCTTGATCGTCACCATGACGGCGTTGAACCGGGCGGACGTTTTGATGCCCGCGATCAGGATGGCGGTGAGCAACAGCACGATGGCCGCGGCGGGGACGTTCACCACGGCGGTGTCCCCCGCGATGGAGGGGGGCAGGTTGACGCCGACGCTCCGCAGCAGCGAGGTGAAGTAGCCCGACCAGCCGGAGGCGACCACGGCGGCGGCGAGGGTGAGTTCGAGCGTCAGGTCCCAGCCGATGATCCAGGCGGGGAACTCGCCGATCGTCGCGTACGCGAAGGTGTAGGCGGAGCCGGCGACCGGTACGGTGGCGGCGAACTCGGCGTAGCAGAGGGCGGCCAGACCGCAGGCGATCGCCGCGACGACGAAGGAGACCGCGACGGCGGGGCCCGCGGTGGTCTTGGCCGCGACGCCGGTCAACACGAAGATGCCGGTGCCGATGATGACACCGACCCCGAAAACGGTGAGATCGAGGGCGTTCAGGGTGCGGACGAGCCGGTGCCCAAGTTGGGTGTCTTGGAGCGATTGCTCGACCGACTTTGTCCGAAAAATGGCCATCCGGCTCATACGCAGGCCCCCCAACTGGCGATGACCTGCAAGGTTCCCGGAAACGCGCGGTTCACGCGCGTTTCCGGGAGGGGGTGTCAGACCTGGCCGGCCGGGTCGTCCTCGAGTGCGGGCGAGCGCCGCGCCACCGCCTCGGTGATCTCCCGGGCGAGGTCCTGCCCGGTGAGGCCGATCTCGGCGAGGATCTTCGGCCGCTTCGCGTGGTCGAGGAAGCGCTGCGGGATGCCATAGGTGCGCACCGGCACGTCCACGTCGGCGTCGCGCAGCATCCGGGCGACCGCGTCGCCCACGCCGCCGACCCGGCCGTTGTCCTCGACGACCACCACGAGCTTGTGCTCGGCGGCGAGCGGGACCAGCGCCTCATCGAGCGGCTTGACCCAGCGCGGGTCCACCACGGTGGCGGAGATGCCCTGGGCGTCCAGCAGAGCCGCCGCGTCCAGGCACGTCTCGGCCATCGAGCCGACCGCCACCAGGAGCACGTCGGGCTCTCCGGAGCGCAGCACGTCCATCGCGCCGATCTTGCCGATGGGCGCGATGTCGGCGGCGACCGCGCCCTTGGGGTAGCGGACCACGGACGGGCCGCCCTCGATCGCGACCGCCTCTCGGAGCAGCTCGCGCAGCCGTACGGCGTCGCGGGGCGCGGCCAGCGACAGGCCGGGGATGACCTGGAGGATCGACAGGTCCCACATGCCGTTGTGGCTGGCGCCGTCGTCGCCCGTGACGCCCGACCGGTCCAGCGTGACCACGACGGGCAGCCGGTGCAGGGCGACGTCCATCAGGAGCTGGTCGAAGGCCCGGTTGAGGAAGGTGGCGTAGAGCGCGACCACGGGGCGCAGCCCGCCCAGCGCCAGCCCGGCGGCGGAGGTGAGGGCGTGCTGCTCGGCGATGCCGACGTCGTAGATGCGGTCGGGGTAGGCCTCGGCGAAGGGGGCGAGCCCGACCGGGTACAGCATCGCCGCGGTGATCGCGACGATGTCCGGGCGCTCGGCGCCGAGCCGGACGATCTCCTCGCTGAACACGTTCGTCCAGCTGTGCGGCTTGGGACGCTCCTCGCCCGTGACAGGGTCGAACGCGCCTGGACTGTGGAAGTTGTCCTCGTCGTGGTTCTCCGCGGGCGAGTAGCCCTGGCCCTTGCGGGTGAGGACGTGGACGATGACCGGCCCGCCGAAGCCCTTGGCCCTGCGCAGGGCGGCCTCCAGCGCCTCCAGGTCGTGGCCGTCGATCGGGCCGACGTACTTGAGGCCGAGGTCTTCGAACATCACCTGCGGCGCGAGGATGTCCTTGATGCCCTTCTTCATGCCGTGCAGGGCGTCGTAGAAGGGCGCGCCCACCACCGGGACCTTGGCCAGGTTCTCCTTGACGAACCCCAGCGCGTCCTCGTACTTCTGCGTCATCCGCAGCGACGCCAGGTGGTTGGAGAGACCGCCGATGGTCGGGGAGTACGACCGGCCGTTGTCGTTGACCACGATGATCAGCGGGAGGTCCTTGCGGCCCGCGATGTTGTTGAGCGCCTCCCACGCCATGCCGCCGGTCAGCGCGCCGTCGCCGATGACCGCGACGGCCGTGCGGCCGGTCTCGCGGCGCACCGTGAACGCCTTGGCGAGGCCGTCGGCGTAGGACAGGGCGGTGGAGGCGTGCGAGTTCTCGATCAGGTCGTGCTCGGACTCGGCCTGGCTCGGATATCCCGACAGGCCGCCCTCCTGGCGCAGCGTGCCGAAGTCGCCGGCCCGGCCGGTGAGCATCTTGTGCACGTACGCCTGATGTCCGGTGTCGAAGAGGATGGGGTCGCGCGGCGACTCGAAGACCCGATGCAGGGCGATGGTGAGCTCGACGACGCCGAGGTTGGGGCCGAGGTGGCCGCCCGTCTTGGCACAGGACGAGACCAGCAGTTCGCGGATCTCCTCGGCGAGCCGCGGCAGGTCGCCGGCGTCTATGCGCTTGACGTCCTGTGGACCCTTCACCGTGTCCAGAATCCCCACGAAACATCCTTCCCGCTCGCCGTCGAACAGGCTGAGTCTAGTTCGAGAACATCGTGACGCTTCCCTGGGTGGCACTGAAGCGTCACAGTATTTCAAGCAGAATCGACATATTTCCGCTTTACCGGAACTTGACCTTTCCCCTACGCTCCTGACTCCATGCGGAAATCCTTTATCGCGCTGCTCATGGGGCTGATCGTAAGCCTTCTCCTTTCCGGCACGGCCGTCGCCTCCGGTTCTGCACGACCTGTACCCACCGGCAAGACCGCGCTGACCAAGAACCCGATCTATGCGACGGGCGAGTTCGACTTCACCGAGTGCAAGGAGCTGAACCGCCAGCCCGACGACATCGACTCGTACAAGATCTATCTCGACCACCTGATGGACTGCCTCAACCTCTCCTGGGGCGAGGAGTTCGGGCAGGCGAAGCTGCCGTTCAACAAGCCCAAGGTGCGATTCATCACCGGGGCCGCGCGTACGGGCTGCGGCCGGTACCCGGCGGGCTACGCGGCCGGCATGTACTGCCAGGTGGACAAGACGATGTGGATCCTCATCGACAAGCACCAGCTCAAGGACCCGTCCGAGTTCGAGCTGTTCGCGGTGATCGCGCACGAGTACGGACACTACGTCCAGGACCGGGCCGGCATCCTCGCCGCCGCGGACCGGGCGACGCGCAAAGCGAGCAAGGCCACGAGCTACGCCTGGAGCCGGCGCATCGAGCTGCAGGCAGCGTGCTTCTCCGGCGCCTTCATCGGCAGCGTGTGGCACTCGCTGGGCCGCGACCAGTTCGACTGGGACGACCTGCTGGAGCGCACGCTCGGCGACGTGCTGCACGGCAAGGCCAAGAACATCCGCTACTGGCTCAAGCGCGGCTGGAACGGCAACGCGCCGGCCGTGTGCAACACCTTCTCCGCGCCCGCGTCGAAGGTCGCCTGATCTGGGGCGACGTACGGCCGACCGCCCTGGCCGGCCGTACCGGTCGTGTCACAAAACGTCGAACAAATCGTGATGATGGTCATGAAGTGGCAGTCTGGTGCAATAAGCTCACGTGACCATGCGAATCCCCCTCATCGCAGTGGTCCCAGGACTGCTCGCCGGTCTCATCGTCACCGGCACGGCGGCGCCTGCCTCGGCCACGACCGATACGGCCAAGAGCGCGAGTTCGGCGCCCACGGCCCAGACCAGAAACAAGCTCTACCGCTCCGGCATGGCGAAGCAGGTGGCCTGCTCCCCCACGGAACCGCGCAAGGGCAGCGCCGCCTCGATCAAGCGCTACCTGCAGTACGTCGCGAAGTGCAACGACATCCTGTGGTCCCGGCAGTTCAAGGCCGTCGGCATGGGGTTCAGCCGGCCCCGCCTCGTGATCATGACCAGCGGCACGAAGTCGCCGTGCGGCACGCTCACGAGCTGGTCCCCCGCGCACTACTGCCCTGACTCCCGGACGATCTACGTCCGCCTGCTCAAGTCGCAGATCAAGGACCCGTTCGCGCTCGTCCTGGCCAAGACCATGGCGCACGAGTACGGCCACCACGTGCAGCAGCGCAGCGGGATCATCGGCGCCTACTGGAGCAACTACAACCGGACGCGGAACGCCACCGCCCGGAACCTGATGAGCAGCCGCCTGGAGCAGCAGGCGGAGTGCTTCGCCGGCGTCTTCCTCCGCGCCGCGGAGGACTACCTGCCCGTGGACCAGCGCGAGTACGACTACGTGGTGGACTGGGCTGCCAAGAACGCCACGGACAAGGCGCACGGCAAGGGCCGCAACCAGGCCTGGTGGCTGGAGCGCGGCTTCAACTCCGCCTCCCCCGGCGCCTGCAACACCTGGGTGGCGCCGAACGCACGGGTGGCCTGACCCCGCGGCCTCAAGCGAGGCGTGAAAGGACCTCAAGGGGGTCGGCGAGCACCTGGGCGAAAGCCAGCTCGGCGGCCCCCACTACCGTCGCGTCGTCGCTGAACGCCGAGATGCGCAGCCGCAGGTCCTCCCGCGACGCGACCAGCGTCGAGGTGTTGATCCGGCTCCTGACCTGGGCGGCCGCGCCGAGATAGAGCTCCCTCAGCACGCCCCCGAAGATGACCATCTCCGGGTTGAAGATGTTGACCAGGTTGGCCACGCCGAGACCGAGCCAGTCGCCGACCCGGTGCAGCGCGTCCTGCGCCCGCACGTCGCCCCGGCCGGCCGCGTCGACGACCGCGCGCACCGCCGCCCGGCCGGTGACCTCGGTGCTGTGGCCGGCCAGCTCCATGAGCGCGCCTTCCCCGACCTCGGCCTCCAGGCAGCCGCGGGAGCCGCAGGCGCAGGGGCGTCCGCCCGGGTTGACGACCATGTGGCCGACCTCGCCGCCGTAGCCGGCCAGGCCCCCGAGGAGCTGGCCGTTCACCATGATGCCGCCGCCGATGCCCACGTCGCCGTGCAGATAGATCAGGTCCCGGCAGCCGAGACCGACACCGCGCGACTGCTCGGCGATCGCGCCCACGTTGCCGTCGTTGCCGACGGTGACCGGCAGACCCAGAGCCAGCCTCTTCGACAGCTCCTCGCCGAACGGCGCGTCCTTGAACCCGATGTTGGGACCGAACCTGACGACGCCGTCCGTCCGGCCGACCGAGCCGCAGACCGCCGCCGCGGCGCCGACGCAGACCGTGTCCGGGCGGGTCTTGCGGTGCATCTGCCGCGCGAAACCCGCCAGCGCGGCGGCGACCTCCGGCATCTCGAAGCCTTCGCGCGGCCGCACCGTCTCGCGGCGGTCGAGGATCACCCCGCCGAGGCCGACCCGGGCGGCGACCAGCCGGTCGACGCCCACGTCGAAGGCGAGCACGTAGACCCGGGCGGACTCGGGCCGCACGACCAGTGAGGGCCGCCCGGCCCGCCCGGTCTCCCGCGGCAGCTCCTCGCGCACCAGCCCCGCCGTCGTCAGGTCGGCGGTGAGCGCCATGATGGTGCTGCGGTTCAACCCCATGCGGCCCGCCAACTCGGCCCGGGACGTCGGCCCGCTCAGGTGCACGTGGCGGAGCAGGGTGCCCAGGTTGTGCCTGCGGATCTCCTCCTGTGAGGGACCTGCGCGCATCATCCGTCCGGGCTTCGTCGGGGATTCATGGTTCGGGGACCACCTTAGCGGGGTCATCTCCTGCCGGTGGCCGCCGCCCTCTTACGGGACAGGGCGTCCACACCCGCGGCGAGCAGCAGCACACAGCCGGTGACCGCGTATTTGACGCCCGAGGTGTAGCCCATCAGGCCCATGCCGTTCTCGATCACCGCCACCACGGCGCCGCCCAGGAGGGCGTCCAGCGCCCGGCCCTTGCCGCCGAAGAGGCTGGTGCCGCCGATCACCGCGGCACCCACGGCGAACAGCAGCACGTTGCTGCCGCCCGTGTTCGGGTCGACCGAGTTGGCCCGGGAGGCCGCGATGACGCCGCCGGCCGACGCCATGAACGAGCAGATGACGAACGCCGAGATGCGGATGCGGTCCACGTTGATACCGGCGCGGCGCGCCGCCTCCGCGTTGCCGCCCACCGCATAGATGTGCCGGCCGTACGCGGTGCGCTGCAGCACGAACGTCAGCACGACGAGCAGGACGACGATCACCGGCACCACGATGGGCACGCCCTTGAGCGAGACGATGGCCGCGTTGCGGCTGCGCTCCAGGTTGAGCAGGAAGACGGCGACGCCCGAGATCACCGCGAGCGTGCCCACCCGGAAGGCGATCAGCGACGTCGGGACGGCGGACAGTCCCCGCGCCGTCCGCCTGCGGGCCTGCATGATCTGAAGCGCCGCGTAGGCCAGCACGCCGGCCGCCACGCACACCCACCCGAGCACGGGCGGCATGTTCTTGTTGGCGATCGCCAGGATCGTCTGGTCCCGGATCGAGATGTTGGTGCCCTCCTTGAGCAGCAGCAGGACGACGCCCTGGAAGGCCAGGAACGCGGCCAGCGTGACCACGAAGGAGGGGATGCCGAGCTTGGCGACCAGCGTGCCGAGCACCAGGCCGATGGCGGCGCCGGTCGCCATCGCGGCGAGCACGGCCGCGTACCAGGGCCAGCCCTCGTTGGTGAGCAGCACCCCGAGGACCGCCGCGCAGACGCCGCTGGCGAAGCCCGCCGACAGGTCGATCTCGCCGAGCAGCAGCACGAAGATCAGGCCCATCGCGATGATCGCGACCGCCGCGCCCTGGGTGAACAGGTTGGCGAAGTTGATGGGCGACAAGAACGCCGGGCGCAGGACGGAGAAGACCGCGCAGAGCACGACCAGCCCGGTCACCGCCGGCAGCGCGCCGAGGTCCCCGCCCCGGACACGCTCCACGTAGCCGCGGACGTGCGGGGCGATGGCCGGAGCGCCGGCGGCGCCCTTCTCCGGAACCATGGTGGTCGTCATGACGTAGCTCCGTTGCCGTTCTGCAGGCCGAGCTCGCCGCTGCGTCCGGCCGTGATGAGCTCCACGACCTGGGAGTGCGTGACCTCGGAGGTCTTCACCTGGGCGGCCATCCGGCCGAGGTAGAGCGCCGCGACCCGGTCGGACACGGCGAACACGTCGTTCATGTTGTGCGAGATGAGCACCACGGCGAGCCCACGGTCGGCGAGACGGCGCACCAGGTCGAGGACCTGCGCCGTCTGGGCGACGCCGAGGGCGGCGGTCGGCTCGTCGAGGATGACGACCTTGCTGTTCCACAGGACGGCCTTGGCGATCGCGACGGTCTGCCGCTGACCTCCCGAGAGGCTGGAGACCCGCTGGCGGAGCGACGTCACCGTACGGACCGCGAGGCCGTCCAGGGTCCTGGCCGCCAACTCCTCCATCGTGGCCTCGTCCAGGATCAGGCCGCTCCTGCGTTCCCGTCCGAGGAACATGTTCTGCACGATGTCGAGGTTGTCGCACAGCGCGAGGTCCTGGTAGACGATCTCCACCCCCAGGGCGGCCGCGTCCCTGGGCCCGCCGACCTGGACCTTCTCGCCCTCGAAGAAGTACTCGCCGGAGTCGATCGGATAGATGCCGCCGATGCACTTCACCAGCGTGGACTTGCCCGCCCCGTTGTCGCCGACGAGCGCGGTCACCTCGCCGGGATACACCGAGAAGGCGACGTCGTGAAGGACCTGCACGGGACCGAAGCTCTTGTGGATCCCGCGCAGGTCCAGGACAGGTGCCTGGGACACGATGGACTACTCCGTTGTTCGGGGGCCGGCACCGCTCGCGGGCCGGGCGCGGGACGCGCCACACGGCGTGTCCCGCGCCCGGCCGACGGAGCGCGAGCCGTACGCGGCCGGGACGGGGGTTAGCTGATTCCGGCTTCGGCGCACTTGTCGGCGAAGTCGCCGGTGCACAGCTCGTCCTTGCTGACGTATCCGTCGGCCACGACGTCCTTGACGCTGTCGAAGTAGATGGCCTTCGGGGAGAGCAGGACCGCGGCGACGTCCTTGCCGGTCTCGGTGTCCTTGACGCTGCCGTTCGCGGGCGGCTTCTGGCCCTGGGCGAGGGCGATCGCGAGCCCCGCGGTGGCGTCCGCCTCCTGCTTGACGGCCTTGTAGACCGTCATGCACTGGTCGCCGACGAGGATGTTCTGCAGGCCCTGGACGGTGGCGTCCTGGCCGGTGACCGGCACCTTGCCGTTGAGCTTGTTCTTCTTCAGCACGGAGATGGCGGCGTTGCCGAGGCCGTCGTTGGCCGCGAGGACGCCGGCGATCTTGGGCGTGCTGGTCAGCATCTGCTCGAAGATGGTTCCGGCCTGGGTGTTGTCCCACTCGGGCACCGACTGGTCGGGGCCCTTGACGTACTCGCCGGCGTCGTACTTGGGCTTGAGCACGCTGTCGTAGCCCTCTTTGAACAGGGTGGCGTTGTTGTCGGTGGGCGAGCCGTTCAGCTCGGCGACGATCGGCTTGTCGGCCTTCTTGTCGGTGAGGCACTTGGCCAGGCCCTCGCCCTGGAGCTTGCCGACGGCGGTGTTGTCGAAGCTCACGTAGTAGTCGGCGTTGCCTCCCAGCGTGAGGCGGTCGTAGTCGATGGTGGCCACACCCTGCGACTTCGCCTTGTCGAGGACGGCCTTGCCGGTGCCGCTGTCCAGGTTGACGATCGCCAGGACGGTCACACCCCCGGTGATCATCTGCTCGGCGATGGTCTGGAACGAGTTCTTGTCCCCCTGCGCGTTCTGGATGTCGTAGGCGACACCCGCGGCCTTGAACGCCTCTTCGAGGTACTTGCGGTCGGCGGTCTCCCATCGGGCCGAGGACTTGCTGTCGGGGAGGATGACGCCGATCTTGCCGCTCGCGGCCGCCGACGCGGAGGGCGCGTCGCCGGCCTGCGCCGTGGTGGTTTCACCGCTCTCGCCCCCGCAGGCGGTGAGACCGAGGGAAAGCGCCGCACTCGCGGCGGCGATGCTGAGGATCCCCTTGCGCATACTGCCTGGGTCCTTTCTCTGACACTGGGGGTCTGGACGTGGCCGAGCTCTGCGCCGAGCCGGTACGGCACCGCCGGGTCACGGCGGTCACCACACCGGTGAATGTTGTCTGGCACAACGTAATCCAGGGCCGATGCTGTTGAAAGACACAGGAATGTAACGTTTGTTGTCCGCAGTAACAATCAAGAAATGTGTCGTCAACCGGCCTGGCCGGCCAGGCTCTGCACGATGAGGGCTCCGGCCGACACGGCCGCCACGGCGAGGACGGCGGCGCGGGTCCGCCCGCCGTCGAGGTAGCGCCGCAGCGGTCGCGAGACGAGGAACCCCACGATCAGGAACGGGATCAGCGAGAGCCCGGCGACGACGGCCCGGTCGGGCAGCTTGCCGACCACGCGCAGGACGACCAGGGATTGCGCGGCGCTCAGGAAGAAGAACATGGCGAGGGTCGCCCGGATCTGCGGCCCCTTGGCGCTCTGGTAGACCAGGGCCATCGGCGGGCCGCCGATGCCGGTGGCGGTGCCGGTGACCCCCGAGCAGAAGCCCGCGCCGACCAGGGTCGCCGCGTTGCGCGGCACGCTGACCGACCGCGCGCTGAGCCCGATCGCGACCACGACCATCACCCCGACGAGCACGCCCAGGGTTCCGGTGCTGACGTGGACGACCACCAGCGCTCCCACGAGCGTGCCGGGCAGGCGGCCGAGCACGCCGAACCCGAGCCCGCGCCAGTCCACCCTGCGCCACTCGGCGGCCAGCGTGAACAGCGGCAGCGTGACGTTGACCACCTGGACGGCCCCGGGCATGACCGACGGGTCGAGCAGCGTCAGCAGCGGCGCGGCGACCAGCCCCAGACCGAAACCCACGCCGCCCTGGACGATCGCCCCGACGCAGACCGCCAGGCCCGCGACGAGCAGGAAATGAACATCGTGATCCATGCCAGCCGAGGCTAACCACCGCCCGAAACCCGGCTTTGCCCGCCGTGCCTCCACCGCCATAGGTGACACACCCGGACAATCACTGACAGTAATCGAATCCTCTTGCGAGAGTAATCGGACGGTCACTAAAATCGTCTTGAGACGGAGTGGTAGCCCGCTATGTAGATATCGCCGTAGCCTCAGCGGTATGAGCACCGAACCCAAGACGACGACGATCCGGGTCAGCTTCGTCACACGCGACAAGATCGCGAAACTCGCCGAACAGGAAGGAACGTCCATGACGGCAGTGATTGACGACGCCATCAGAGAACGGGAGAAGAACCTCCGCTGGCAGAAGGTCGCGGAGCAGATGGAACGAACCCGACGGGAAGACCCCGAAGGCTGGGCCGAGTATCTCGCCGAGCAAGACCTATGGCTCGGTGGCCCTTCTCCGACCGGGCGCATAGCCCCCGAGTGGGAGGGCGTGATCACACCCCCGGAGGGTGGCCGTGCAGATCAGGCAGGGTGACATCTGGTGGGCCGACCTCGGTGAGCCTGCGGGCCGGGAACAGGGATACGTCCGGCCCGCGCTCGTGATCAGCAACGATCGCACTATCAGAACCGTCTGGGATCCGGTGCTCGCCGTGCCCCTCACCACGCGGTTCCGGGGCTGGGAGACGCACGTCGAGATAGAGCCGGAAGGAACCGGTCTGCCGAAGTCCAGTTGGGCGATGGTTGAGCAGGTGCGAGCGATCTCTCCCGCACGATTCGGGTCAAGGATCGGCGGCGTCTCCCTTGACGTGGTGTCGGAGATCGCCGAGTGGGTTCGCGAGATGCTCTAGAAAACACCGGAGCCGTCCGGGGAAGGAGGGTGTCCCTGCCCGGACGGCTCCGCGGCCTGTTCGAGGTTCACGACCCCGGTGCGTGCCCGGCGGAGATGGCCTGGGGACACGCCCCGGCCGCCGGGAAGGCGGCCGGGTTCCGCGTCCGGCCGCTCAGCTCTTGGCGAGCAGCGAACGCAGGACGTACTGCATGATCCCGCCGTGGCGGTAGTAGTCCGCCTCGCCCGGGGTGTCGATCCGCACGACCGCCTGGAACTCGACGTCCCCGGCGCGCACGGTCACGGTGGCGGGCGTGTCGCCTGTGTTCAGCTCCTCGACCCCGACGACGTCGAAGGTCTCCTCGCCGGTCAGGCCCAGGGAGGCCGCGCTCTGCCCCTCCGGGAACTGCAGCGGCAGCACGCCCATGCCGATGAGGTTGGAGCGGTGGATGCGCTCGTACGACTCGGCGATGACGGCGCGGACGCCGAGCAGCGCGGTGCCCTTGGCGGCCCAGTCACGGGACGAGCCGGAGCCGTACTCCTTGCCGGCCAGGATCACCAGCGGGATGCCCGCGGCCTGGTAGTTCTGCGAGGCGTCGTAGATGAACGACTGCTCGCCGCCCTTGGTGAAGTCGCGGGTGTAGCCGCCCTCCACGCCCTTCAGCAGCAGGTTCTTCAGCCGGATGTTGGCGAAGGTGCCGCGGATCATGACCTCGTGGTTGCCCCGGCGGGAGCCGTACGAGTTGAAGTCCTTGACCGCGACGCCGTTCTCCCGCAGGTACTGCCCGGCGGGCGAGTCGGCCTTGATCGAGCCGGCCGGCGAGATGTGGTCCGTGGTCACCGAGTCGCCGAGCAGGGCGAGCACGCGGGCGCCGTGGACGTCCGTCACCGGCTCGGGCGAGGCGGGCATGCCGTCGAAGTACGGCGCCTTGCGCACATACGTCGACGCCGGGTCCCACTCGAAGGTGTTGCCGGTCGGGATCGGCAGGGACTGCCAGTTCTCGTCGCCCTTGAACACGTCGGCGTAGTCCTGCAGGAACATCTCCTGGCCGATCGACTCGGCCACGACGGCGGAGACCTCCTCCGGCGAGGGCCAGATGTCCTTGAGGAACACCGGCTGCCCGTCGGCGCCGACGCCGAGCGGCTCGTTGTTGAGGTCGATGTCCATCGTGCCGGCCAGCGCGTAGGCGACCACGAGCGGCGGGGACGCCAGGTAGTTCATCTTGACGTCCGGGTTGATCCGGCCCTCGAAGTTGCGGTTGCCGGACAGCACCGCGGTCACCGCGAGGTCGGAGCTCTGCACGGCGGCCGAGATCTCCTCCGGCAGCGGGCCGGAGTTGCCGATGCAGGTGGTGCAGCCGTAGCCGACGAGGTTGAAGCCGAGCTTGTCGAGGTACGGCTGGAGGCCGGAACGCTCGAAGTAGCCGGTGACGACCTGGGAGCCGGGCGCGAGCGACGTCTTCACCCACGGCTTGCGGGACAGGCCCTTGTCCACCGCGTTCTTGGCGAGCAGGGCCGCGCCGAGCATGACGTACGGGTTCGAGGTGTTCGTGCAGGAGGTGATCGCGGCGATCACGACGGCGCCGTGGTCGACCTCGAACGAGGTGCCGTCGGCCAGCGTGACCGGGGTCGGCCGGTTCGGACGGCCGCCGTTGAGCCGGGCGGCGTGCGGGGCGTCGCCCGCGCCGCCGTGCGAGATCGCCGGGGAGTCCGACGCCGGGAACGACTCGGCGGACGCCTCGTCGGCCGGTCCCTGGATGCTGTCGCCCGGGACGTAGTCGCGGACGGCGGCCCGCCAGGCCTCCTTGGCCGAGGCCAGCGCGATGCGGTCCTGCGGACGCTTCGGACCGGCGATCGACGGGACGACCGTGGACAGGTCCAGCTCGATGTACTCGGAGAAGACCGGCTCCGGAGCGGACGGGTCCAGCCAGAGGCCCTGCTCCTTGGCGTACGCCTCGACGAGGGCGACCTGCTCGGCCGAGCGGCCGGTGAGCGTGAGGTAGTTGATCGTCTGGCCGTCGATCGGGAAGATCGCGCAGGTGGAGCCGAACTCGGGGCTCATGTTGCCGATGGTGGCGCGGTTGGCGAGCGGCACGCTGGAGACGCCCTCGCCGTAGAACTCGACGAACTTGCCGACGACGCCGTGCTTGCGCAGCATCTCGGTGATCGTGAGGACGAGGTCGGTGGCGGTGGCGCCGGCCGGGAGCTTGCCGGTCAGCTTGAAGCCGACGACACGCGGGATCAGCATCGAGATCGGCTGGCCGAGCATGGCGGCCTCGGCCTCGATGCCGCCGACGCCCCAGCCCAGGACGCCGATGCCGTTCTCCATCGTGGTGTGCGAGTCGGTGCCGACGCAGGTGTCGGGGTAGGCCTTGCCGTCCCTGATCATGACGACGCGGGCGAGGTGCTCGATGTTCACCTGGTGGACGATGCCGGTGCCCGGCGGGACCACCTTGAACTCGTCGAACGCGGTCTGGCCCCAGCGCAGGAACTGGTAGCGCTCGTGGTTGCGCTCGTACTCCCGCTGGACGTTGCGGGCGAAGGAGTCCGGGCCGCCGAAGTAGTCGACGATGACGGAGTGGTCGATGACCATCTCGGCGGGGGCCAGCGGGTTGATCCGCGCCGGGTCGCCGCCGAGGTCGCGTACGGCCTCGCGCATGGTGGCGAGGTCGACGACGCAGGGCACGCCGGTGAAGTCCTGCATGATCACGCGGGCCGGGGTGAACTGGATCTCGACGCTCGGCGTGGCGTTCGGGTCCCAGTTCGCCAGGGCGCGGATGTGGTCGGCGGTGATGTTCGCGCCGTCCTCGGTGCGGAGCAGGTTCTCCAGCAGAGTCTTCAGGCTGTACGGGAGGCGCGCCGACCCCTCGACGGCATCCAGCCGGTAGATCTCGTAGGACGCGTCACCGACGCGCAACGTGTCGCGGCTGCCGAAGCTGTTTTCGGACACGACGTTTCGCCTCCCCAGGTTCCGGGCTGTCAAAGTTCGCTTTCGCATCCTCCCGCACCCTCGGATCGCATCCGACAGTTAGGTTCACCTAACCGGCTTGGGAGTCTCTCGATATCAAGATATCTCGGTAGATATCTTGATATCAAATTAAATCCCCGATCGCCTCCCGAACCGGACCGTCCGCGGCGTCCCGGTGCTCGCGGGCGCGTCAGCCGGCGGGAAGGTGGAACCGGTGCACGGTGCCGTACCTCTGGCCGGTGGCCAGCCGCACCTCTCCGCTCTTCTGGCCGTACACGATCGACCACTGCGTGTGGCCCTGCCGGACGTCGGCGAGCAGATCCATGGCCCGGTCGTCCGACGCCTTGCCTCCGCTGCTCTCCAGGGCCTCGCTCAGCGTCCGGTAGCGCTGATCGGCCCGGCGGCTCTCCTCCGTGGACGTCGCCAGGGTGAAGTTCGTCATGGCCTGCCACGGGCCCTCGCCGCGCCGCACCACCATCTCGCCGCCGGAGAACTCGACGACCGCCGACCGCCCCTGCGCGTCGGCGAACATGTAGTGCAGCGGCGGGCTGTCGCTGAAATCGACGTTGTACCGGCTGAAGACGGCGATCGCCTCGTCCACGGTCGCCGCCTGGTCGAGCACGAGGCGCTGGACGCGCAGGCTGCCGACGGTGCGCCGCTTGCCGTCGAAGGTCGGCTTCGCCTCGGGCACGGTGGCCATGCCCACGGCCAGGCCCTTCGCGTTCATCCCGTCGAACGGCAGCAGCGGAGCGCGGAGCAGGGCCCGCCGCCCGGCGTCGGTGGTGAAGTCGGCGTCCGACCTCAGCCCGAGGTAGGACACGTCCACCATGGAGACCGAGGCGTAGCCGTCCGGCGGCGAGGTGAACAGCAGCAGCGCGGGCTGGTGGTCGAAGTCGAAGTTCCGGCCGAACACCGGCGCCGCCGGGTCACCGTGCGCGGCGAACAGCGAGCAGCCGAACGTGTCCGGTGTCAGTGTGGGCGTGACCGTCGCCAGGCGGTCGTATCCGCCCTGGAAGGTCATCGTCCACAAGGGGTGGTCGTCCACCTTGCGCAGGCTCGCCAGCGTGGCGGCCTGCTCGCGGGACAGGGCCTCCCGCCCCGGGGACGCTCCGTTCATGCTCCTCCCAACTCCCGGCGACGGTGACAGGGCGCCGCCGTCGGCCGCGAGCGACGGCGCGGACCGCCCGGCCGGAGGAGCGCCTCCGGTCCCACAGGCGGCGAGCGCCGCGACGGCGAGCACGAGCGTGACCGTGGTCCTGGAGGCGTTGCCCATGCCGCCATGATCTCCCGCCGCGCGCCGACTGTGTCGGCGGATTATCCGGTTTTTCGGGGAAATCCCGTCGCTCGTACGGGCGGACGCTCGCCCCACCCGCCCCGCCGGCGCTTCCTCGACGGGACGGTCAGGCGGGCATGAGCCGCAGACAGAGCAGGGCGACGACGGCCAGCGAGAGCGCGGGCGCGAGCACCTTCTGCTCGAACGCCTTGCCCGTCTTGAACCCGATCTTGTACGGCAGGACCCACCGGCCCTTGATCGGCCACAACACGGGGCAACCGTGCTCGGTCAGGCAGTCGCCGACGATGTGGGTCAGGCAGCCGACGGCGATGGCCAGCCCGAGCCAGGCGTAGCCCACGCCCAGCAGAAGGAAGGTGGCGAAGACCCCGGCGGTGAGGAAGATGTTGACCACCGCGGACGTGAGCGTCTTCCCCGGCACCCCGATGCCGATGGCGCGCAGCGACAGACCGATCATGAGAACGACGATGACGTCGCGCCCGATCGGATAGTTGTCGGCCAGGAAGTACGTTCCAAGGCCCATCAGGATGGCGAACAACAACGAGTGCGTGGCGTGCCGGTGCCCGCCGCTGATGACGTTGACCCCCTTGCTCAGCCAGTAGGTGACCGGCCCGAAGGTCTGCGCGATCGTGGCGCTGGGATGGTCGAGGTCCGGCAACATGGCGGCGCCCGCGCAGACCAGCGCTCCGGCGATCAGCTCCGTCGGGCTGAGCATGTTGGTGGTCACGGAGGCGAGTTCCGGCGCGACGACGGCCGGGAGCGCGGCCAGGCCGGGCGCGACCCCGAGCCAAACGACCGCCCCGCTCAGTGAGTGCGAGTGTCCCATCATGTCCAGATCACGCCTGGTAATGCTACGGGAAAGGGTCGACAAAATCGATCTTTACCGTGCGTGGCTCATGCGTGGCGCGTTCCATGGACGGAGCGGCAGGACGGATCACGCGTCGTGTTCTTCGCTCCCCCTGACCCCGGAACGGCGCGGCCTGGAGATCGGGCGTGACCGGTCAGAACGGGGCAAAAATAAAGACGGGATCGTTCCGCTCCAAGAGCACCCCCCAGCCCTCTCAGAGCAGAACAACCCCGTCTATGGGTGGCAACGCTTTGGTCTCGGGACCTGTTCCCGCGTTTTGCACTGATTTCTTGTGATCTAGGTCACGACCCCGCTGACCTGGCCAGTTCCGCCGTGGTTACGGTCCGCAAGAACGGAATCGGGAGCATCACCACCATCACGGCGAACAGCGCGAACGCCGTCCGGATCCCGAAGATCTCGGCGAGCAGTCCGCCGAGGCCCGCGCCGACCGGAAGTGTCCCCCAGCCGAGCAGCCGGGAGGCCGCGCCGTACCTTCCGAGGAGCCGGTCGGGAACGAGCGCCTGCGCGATCGTGCGGGAGTTGACCGTCCAGAGCGTGCCGCCCATGCCCCCGGCGAAGGCCGCGGCCGCCACCGCCCAGGCCGCCGGGAAGATCGCGGGCACGCCCATCATGAGGAACGTCCCGACGAGGTCGGCGAAGAGCGCCCACCTGACACCCAGCAGGCGGTTGATCGCGGTGACCAGCCCCGCCCCCGCCAGCCCGCCCAGCCCGATCGCGCTGATCAGGAATCCGTACCCGGCGGCGTCCGTCTCCAGCACCGAGGCGGCGTAGGACGGCAGCAGCGCCAGCCACGCGCTCCATGAGGCGGCGAGCACGGCGATCGTCAACGTGAGGGTGCGCAGCAGGCGGTGCCGCCACACGAAGCCGAGCCCCTCCCGGATCTCCGCGACCACGCCGCCCGTCCCGGCGCCTTCGCCGGTACACGCGGCGGGAGCGGGTCGGAACCGGCCGGCCAGCATGACGATGAGCACGGCGCCCACGGCGAACGCGGCCACGACGGAGCCCAGCGCGACCGCCGTGCCCAGCCCCACGAGGAGCCCGCCCACCGCGGGACCGCAGAACTCGTTGGCCAGCGTCTCGGCCCCGGCGATCCAGGCGTTCGTCCGCGCCCGCCGCTCCGGCGGGACGGCGGCGGGCACGAGGGCGCCGCCGGCGGTGTTGGCGACGACCTCGGCGAGCCCGACGACCAGCCCGCACGCGTACAGGACGGGCAGGGAGGACGCCTGCGCCGCGACGGCGGCGAGCAGGCCCGCCGCGGCCGCCAGCCGGACGAGGTCGGCCCCGATGACGAGTGCGCGCCGGTCCGCGCGGTCGGCGAGCACGCCCACCGGCAGCGACACGACCAGCCACGGAAGCGTGAGCGTGAGACCGACCAGCGCGACCTGGCCCGGCGAGCCGCCCAGCCCCACGGCGAGCAGCGGCAACACGATCTTCAGGACCCCGTCCGCCAGGTTGGTCATCGCGGTGAACGCGACGAGCACGACCTCGTTCCTGCGGGCCCGGGACGGTCCGCCCGGTCCGGCGACCGGCTCCGGCGCCTCGGAGCGCGCCCGGTCCGCGCCGCCGTTCCCCGTGCCGGATGCCCCGGCTTCGTCCGTGCCGGTGGCAACCGCGCCATCCTCGATCATCAACACCACCAAAATCATTTAGATGGTGTCAGCATAGCGACCTCACCCCGCCGGGTCGATCCACTCCAGCCCCCACCACCGGGGACCGGCCTGTCGCATTTAGGGGATTGCTCCAGTAATGTTCTCGATATATCGTTGAAGCATCGAAGAACAATCGAAGGAACGTCAGGAGACGAACGTGAACCACGCGTATGCCATGAGGGGGCCATGGGCCCTCCACCACATCGGCCACGGGATGCGGGAAGCCCTCCGCGAGGCCGCGCGCCACGGCGCCGCGACCTGGAACCCCGGCCACCACGGCCCGCACGACGAGGGAGGGGCGCACGAGCGCCGGCACCGCGGAGGACCGTGGGGGCGCGGCCCCTTCGGCGGCGGCTTCGGTCCCGGCGGCCCCTTCGGCGGCCCGGGCTTCCCGTTCGGCGGGCGCGGCTTCGGCCGGGGGCGCAAGGCCAAGCGCGGCGACGTCCGCGCCGCGATCCTCGCCCTGCTCGCGGAGGAGCCCCGCAACGGATACCAGATCATCCAGGAGATCGCCCAGCGCAGCCAGGGCGGCTGGAAGCCCAGCCCCGGCGCGGTCTACCCCGCGCTCCAGCAGCTCACCGACGAGGGACTGGTCCGCTCCGACGAGGCCGAGGGGCGCAAGACCTTCCGCCTGACCGAGGCCGGACAGACCTACATCGCCGAGCACCCGGACGAGGTCCGCGCCCCCTGGGAGGAGATGACGCCGGACATCGGCGAGAACGTGCACGAGCTGTTCGACATGTCCCGCCAGGCCGCGTCCGCGCTGTTCCAGATCGCGCACAGCGGCAGCGAGAGCCAGGTCAGCAAGGCCCGGCAGGTGCTCGCCGAGACCCGCCGCAAGCTCTACCACATCCTGGCCGACGGCGACACCGAGGACGAGTGACGCGCGGTGTCCCCTTCCTCCCACGACCGCACCGCGGGTTTCCCGCACGACGAGGTGAGGTGATCGACATGTCTTCCTCCGAGCAGCCGTCTTCTTCGCGGCCGGAAAGGCCTTCGACGTCCCGGCCGGAACCGGCACCGCGTGACGGGCTCCGCATCGGGGACCGCGAGCGCGACGAGGTGACCGCGGCGCTGCACGACGCGTTCGCCCAGGGCCGCATCACCCGCGAGGAGCTGGACGAGCGCCTCGACGCCACGCTCGCCGCGAAGACCGAGGGCGACCTGCGCCGGGTGACCGCCGACCTGCCCGGCGGGTACGGCCGGGAGCCGGGCGGCGGACAGGAGGGAGCCCGCTGGGCTCCGGGCCACCGGGGGCACCCCGGCGGGGCGGGTCACCTTCCCTGGGCCGCCGACCAGCCGGAACACGGCCCGCGGGACGCCGGGACCGGCCACCGCCCGTGGACCGCGGTCGGCCCCGGCCTCGCCCCGTGGGCGGCCCGTGGACCGGGACACCGGCCCGGCCCGTGGGGCCTCGGCCCCGCCTTGTGGAGCCGCCACGCGGCCGAGGCACGACGCGGACCGTACGGCAGGCGCCGCGGCGGCCCGCCGCCGGTCGCCTTCCTGATCGTCGCGGGCCTCGTCACCGCGGCGCTGGTGTCCGGGGTGACCTGGCCGCTGTTCGCCGCGCTCAAGCTGCTCTTCTTCGCCTGGATCGCGATGGCCGTGCTCGGCTTCGCCCACCACCGCCGCTTCCCCCGGAATCACCGGCACAGCGGCCGATCCTGAACCGATCAGGTCGCTTGATCGTCGCGGCGGTCAGCCCGGGTCGGCGTGTGCCAGGCCGGCCTCGTAGGCGACGATCGCGGCCTGGACGCGGTTGTTCAGACCGAGCCGGAGCAGGATCGCGCTGACGTGGGACTTGACGGTGCCCTCCGAGAGGAAGAGCTCGCGGCCGATGTCCTGGTTGGACAGGCCCCGGCCGACGAGGGCGAGCACCTCGCGCTCGCGCGGCGTCAGCGTCTCCACGTGCCTGCGTGCGGTGTCCGCTCTGGAGAGCCGGCCGCCGCCCAGGCGCGCGATGACCTTCTGCGCGATCCTCGGCGACAGGTACGCCGCGCCGTCGGCGACCGCCCGCACCCCGATGATCAGCTCGCGCGGGTCGGCGGCCTTGAGCAGGAAACCGGCGGCCCCCTCGGCGAGCGCTCGGGAGACGTACTCGTCCTCGTCGAACGTGGTCAGCACGATGATCGCGACGTCGGGTACGGCGGCGCGCAGCTCAGTGACGGCGGACAGGCCGTCGAGCCGGGGCATGCGGATGTCGAGCATCGCGATGTCGGGCCGGTGCGCGCGCACCAGCTCGACCGCCTCGCGCCCGTCCGCGGCCTCGGCGACCACCTCGATCTCCGGGTCCGTGGTCAGGATCGACCGCACCCCTACCCGGATCATGGGCTCGTCGTCGGCCAGCACCACCCGGATCACCGGCTCACCTCGCTTTCTCCCTGGCCGCTTGGAAACCGTGCCGTCACGGCGAACCCACTCTCGTGCGGTCCGGCGCGCAGCGTGCCGCCGAGCAGCCGTACCCGCTCGCGCAGACCCGCCAGGCCGCTGCCGCCGCCGGGCGGCCCGGGCTCGTGGCGAGCCGCGGAGTTGCGCACCGTGACCGCGACCGCCCGGGCGGACCGCTCGACGTGGACGAGCACGTCCGCGCCGGGCGCGTGCCGGGCGGCGTTGGTCAGCGACTCCTGCACCACCCGGTGGACGGCCCTGTCCACCAGGGGAGGCAGCGCCGCCGGCTCTCCGTCGTGCCGGAACTCGACCGCCATCCCGGCGTCGCGGGCGCGATCCACCAGCGCCTCGACGGTCTCGTCCGGCGGCTGAGTCGGCGTCCGGCTCGCCACGTCGCCCACCCCTCCGGTCACGTCCGCGGGGGCGGCGCCGGTCTCCCGCAGCACTCCGACCGTACGGCGGAGCCGGTCGGTCGCGGTGACCGCGCACGCCCGCAGTCGCGCCACCGCCTCCCGGTTCGGCTCGGTCATGTCGGCGGCGAGTTCCAGCGCTCCGGCGCGCAGCGCGATCAGTGCCAGCTCGTGACCGAGCGAGTCGTGCATGTCGGCGGCGATGCGGGCGCGTTCCCGGAGCCGGGCGCGTTCGGCGATCAGCTCCTGCTCGCGTTCGAGCCGGGCCACCCGTTCCCGGCCCGCCAGCACCAGTTCGGCCTGCTGCCGCCGGAAGCGTCCGGCGAGCCACGGCAGCACCACGAAGAGGCCGAGGGCCATCAGTGCCGTGACGCCCTCCCAGAAGTCCGGCACGACGAAGACCGCCCCGGGCGTCGCGGCGACGGCGAGCAGCAGCCCGTCGCGCCGTTCGGGCAGGTGACGTCCATGGAGGTAGGCGGCGACGGCCAGCACGGCGAACAGAAGCTGCCGCCACGGCGGGACGTCGTCGAGGCGCAGCCCGTTGACGACGCTGATCTCGGCGATCACCGCCAGGATCACACGGTTTCTCACCGCGATGAGACTACCGATCGCGATTCGCGCAGTCTGAGCAGCCGCGTCACGACGGTGGCCGCGCCCGCCGCGGCCGCGACGGCGAAGGTGATCGTCATGGGCGCGGCGGAGTAGGTGAGCTGCTCCCAGGTGACGGTCCGGCCGTTCATCAGGAACGAGATCAGGTCCCGGTACAGCGCGAACAGCAGCACCGGCAGCAGCGCCGGGACCAGGCGCAGCCCGACCCGCCACGCGGGACTCCCCGTGCGCCGGCTCGCCCAGCGGCGCGACCGCAGCACGCCGAGCACGCCCAGCCCCGCCGCGGCCAGCGCGATCAGGCCCAGGACCAGCTCGGCCTGCTGCCGGCCGCCGCCCGGCACCTCCGGGGTCCTGCCCCGGCTCATCGCCACAAGCCCGGTGAGCACGTCGTAGACGTCGTCGTAGAGGCCGGCGCCGTTGGTCATGACGGCGAAGCCGTACCCCGTGTCCGGAGCGATCGCCTCCACGGCGGTGTACGTGAACAGGTTGCCCGAGTGCACGAGCAGGTCGGCGCCGTCCACTGTCTCCCGGCCCCAGCCCATGCCGTAGTCGCGTACGCCGGAGGAGGTGTGCATGGTCGTCAGGCTCTCCGGCCGCACCAGCTGTGCGCCGGCGCCGTTCTGACTGATCAGCCATTTGCCCATGTCGGCCGCGTCGGTGATGACGCCGCCCGCGCCGCCGCCGTAGAGGAAGTCGCGCAGCTCCGGCCGCGGCACCCAGGCCCCGAACAGTGAGTTGAACCCCTTGGACGGCCTGACCTTCTGATCGCCGACGGCGCTGCCGGTCATGCCGAGCGGCCCGAAGACGCGCTGCTTCATGTACGCGCCGAAGCTCATGCCGCCCGCGACCTCGACCAGCCGGGCGGCCACCTCGTAGTTGACGTTGCAGTACGCCCAGCGGGTGCCGGGGTCGGCGGCCAGGGTGCCGCCGCGCAGCGCGGCCACGTAGCCGGCGAGGGTCGTCGCGGACTCCGCCGCGCGGATGTCGACGGTGCCGTCGGAGATGCCCGAGGTCTGGTTCAGCAGGTGCCGCAGCGTGATGCCGCGGGCTCGCGGGTCGGCCAGGCGGAACTCGGGCAGCTGCTCGGCGACCGGCTTGTCCAGTGAGAGCCTGCCGTCGTCGACCAGGGTCATGACGGCCATGGCGGTGAACGACTTGCTGAGCGAGGCGACGCGCATCGGGGTGCTCTCGGTGACGGGCCGGCCCGCTGAGTCGTGACCGTACCCGGCGGCGTGCACGATCTTCCCGTTGTGGGTCACGACGACGGACATCCCGGGCAGAGCCGTGGATTCCATGGCCTCGGCGAGGTAGGCGTCGATGGCGGCCGGGGACGGCTCACCGCCCACGGGCGCGGTCAGCCCAGATACGGCGGTGGCCGCGGTGGGGGCCACCGCGAGGGACAAGGTCAAGGGGGACACGAGGGACACAGCGAGGGACGCGGCCAGGCCGGTCCGCCGGGCGAAGGTGATGAGCTTTCGTTTCACGGAAGGACACGCTAGAAATCGGCCGCCTCCGAAAGATCCGGCGATCCGCCACAACCACCCCTGACGAAAGTAGGGTCCGGCGCCCGGGACGGCCCGGGGCTCCCGAAGCTCCGGAGCGCCGCGGCGTAGCGGTCAGGTAGGGCTCGGCTTCGAGGCGTAGTCGTCACCGGTCATGTCCGGCCTGGCAAGCCCCCGCGAATAGTCACTTAGTTGACTATTCGCATATATGGGTACATCAGGTGCTACGTTCAGGGCATGTCGTTGCGCAATGCCGTCTTGGCCGTACTCCTGGAGGGTGAGGCATCCGGGTACGACCTGGCCAAGAGCTTCGATGCGTCGGTGGCCAATTTCTGGATGGCCACCCCCCAGCAGCTCTACCGGGAGCTGGAGAAGATGGCGGCCGACGGGCTGATCCGGGGCCGGGTCGTTCAGCAGGACCGCCGTCCCAACAAGCGGTTGTTCTCCCTGACCGAGGCCGGCCGCCGCGCCCTGCACGAGTTCACCGCCGCGCCGCCACACCCCGGCGCGATCCGCGACGAGCTCATGGTGCAGGTCCAGGCGGTCGACGCGGGTGACATCGAAGCCGTCAAGAACGCCCTCCGTGAACGCATGAGCTGGGCCGAAGCCAAGATCGCCCGCTTCGAACGCCTCCGCGCACGCCTCCTGAACGGCCGCACCGAGGAGGAACACCTCACGCAGGCCGACCGCATCGGCCCGTACCTGACCCTGCTCCGCGGCCTGGCCTTCGAACGCGAGAACGTCCGCTGGATCCGCCGGGCCGTGGCCATCCTCGATCACCGCACCAACATCCCCGCGGAGTAGCCATGCCGTACCAGCGTTATGTCGCAATCGGCGACAGCCAGACCGAGGGTCTCAACGACGGCGCCGAAAGGACCGGTTACCGGGGCTGGGCCGACCGCCTGGCCGAGACCCTCGCCACCCACCACCCGGACTTCCGGTACGCCAACCTCGCCGTCCGGGGGCGCCTCGCCGCCCAGATCAGAGCCGAACAGGCCGAGGCCGCCCTCGCGCTGAACCCCGACCTGGTCACCGTCATGGCGGGCATGAACGACCTGGTCCGCCCCGGCTTCGACGCCACCGCCGTGGCGGCCGACCTGGAGGCCATGTTGAAGGCGTTGACGGCCTCCGGCGCGACCGTGGTCACCTTCACCTTTCCCGACGTCGCCAAAATCGCGCCGCTGGCCCGCCACCTGCGTCCCAAGGTCCTCGACTTCAACGACCGCATTCGCGTCATGGCCGAACGGCACGGCGCCACCCTGGTCGACACCTTCCACCAGCCGATCACCACAGATCCGCGCCTGTGGAGCGACGACCGCATTCACGCGACCTCACTCGGTCACGCGCGCATAGCCGCGGCCGTCGCGGACGCCCTGAAGGTCCCCGGCGCCGACCCGAATTGGGCCGATCCCCTCCCACCGCTCCCGCCCATGCCGATATGGCGACGCGCGGGGGTCGAACTCGCCTGGGCCGGCGCCTTCCTGGGGCCGTGGATCCTCCGCCGCATCCAAGGCCGCTCCTCCGGCGACGGCCGCACCGCCAAGCGCCCCGAGATGCGGCCCGTCACCAGCGCGAACGTGTGAGGTAAGTCGGTCGTTTCGTACCACCTCACCCCGCTCGGTCACCGGCACGAGGCGGAAACCCACAGCGGTAGGACATCGCGGTCCCCTGCGATGGCCTTGCCGTGACACACTCCGGGGGATGCCCCGAGTGTGGTTTAACCGCGTGAAGGAGTGCGCCCCATGGAGATCTTCCCGGACATCCCGCTGGAGGCCTGGGCCGACAGCAAGGCGACGGTCCACAGGTTCGCCCAGATCGTGGGCAAGGTACGGCTGGCCGCGGGCGTCCGCCGCAACCACTGGTGGAACGTGCCCTTCCACCTGACCGGGCGGGGCACCACCACGCGCCCGATGGGCGGACTGGATGACCGGACGCCCGTTTTCGCCATCGACTTCGACTTCGTCGATCACCGGCTCGTGGTGAACGTCATCGACGGACGCACCGCCTCGTTCTCCATGCCCGGCCACTCGGTCGCGTCGTTCTACCACGAGCTGTTCGGCGAGTTGAACCGGCTCGGCATCGACGTGCCCATCCGGGCGACGCCGTTCGATCTTGAAGACCACATCCCCTTCGCCGAGGACACCGTCCACCGGGCGTACGACACGACCATGGTGACCCGCTACTGGCAGGTGCTCAGCCAGGTCGCCCAGGTGCTCGAACTCTATGCGGCGGGCTTCTCCGGGAAGATCAGCCCGGTCCACCATTTCTGGCACACCTTCGACATCGCGGTCACCCGATTCTCCGAGCGCCGCGTGGACCAGGAGCCGCAGGTCGACGTGGTGACCCGCGAGGCGTACTCACGAGAGGTGATCAGCGCGGGGTTCTGGTTCGGCGACCCCGACGTGCCCGAACCGGCTTTCTACTCCTATACGGCGCCGGAACCGCCGGGGTTGGAGAAGGAGCCGCTCCGCCCTCCCGAGGCCCGGTGGAAGCCGCTGCGGGGCAGCCATCTGGCGATCCTGCGCTACGCGGACGCCCGTGCCGCCGCCGATCCGCGCGGGACCGTGCTCGACTTCCTGCGCAGCGCGTACGAGGCGGGCGCCCGGCGGGCCGGATGGGACGTCGCGGCCACCTACTGCCCCGGAGGCGTCACCGATCCGGTCGCGCTGCGCGCTGAAGGTCAGGCCCCGGCGGAACGCCCGGCATGACGAAAGCCCCTGCCACCTCCCCGAGCAGAGGTGACAGGGGCCGTGTCCCGGCCGCGGCGGGCACGCGTTCCCACCGATGAGTGGTTCAGTCCCGGCGCGCGCCGGTCAGGAAGGCCGGCGCAGTAGGCGCATCTGGGCCGCGATGCCGTCCAGGGTCCAGCGCGCGTTCAGCCCGCTCGGGTTGGGCAGCACCCACACCTCGCTGCCCGCGATCTCCTCGTCCTGCGGGCCGATCGCGGCCCTGCGCCGCCCGAACGCGAGCCGGTACGCGGAGACCCCGGCGACGGCCAGGACCCTCGGGCGGATCTCCGCGACCAGGTGGGCGAGCCGCTCGGCGCCCTCGCGCAGCTCCTCGGCCGTGAGCTCCTCGGCGCGTGCGGTCGCCCGGGGCGCCAGGTTGGTGATGCCGAGGCCGTAACCGGGGAGCAGGTGCTGCTCGTACGGCGCCAGCCTGCGCGGCACGAGGCCGGACAGGTGGAGCGCGGGCCAGAACCGGTTTCCCGGCCGGGCGAAGTGGTGTCCCGTCGCGGCCGAGTAGAGGCTGGGGTTGATCCCGCAGAAGAGCACGTCGAGATCGGGCCCGAGCACGTCGTCGATCACGGCGTCCCGCGCCGCTTCGAGATCGGCGGGCGTGGGCGGCGGAACGGGAGGCACCCTCCGATGCTAGCCAGTGCCCCTCCCGTCAGTTTTTGCCCGGGCAAACCCTGCCGGTCACGGCACGGCCCGGAAGCCGAGGGTGCTCATGTGCACTCCTCGCCGGCCATGGAGATCCGGGCGGCTGCCCCGGTGAACGGTGCGCAGGCCGATGCTTTCGGCGAGCGTGACGGTCTCCTCGGCGGTGACGTCGAACATGTGCCGTCCCGCCGGGATCGGCCCGTGCCGCAGGATTATGATCACGATGCCGTCGGGGGCGAGAAGATCGGCGATCCTCGCCATCGCCCGTTCCCGTTCCGGGCGGTCGAGGTGCATCCAGACGGCGGTGAGCAGGACGAGGTCGAACTCGCGGTCGGAGCCACCGAGTCGCGCCAGGTCCGGGAGGTGGTCATCGATCCATTCGATGGGCTGGTCCGCGTGGAGCCGCTGCCCGTGCCCGCGCATTTCCGGGGTCGGCTCGACGGCCACGACCCGGTGACCCAGCGCGGCGAGCGCGGCCGCGTCACGTCCGGTCCCGGCCCCGATGTCCAGAATGCGGCTGGTCTGGGCGGGAAACAGCTGGATCGTGTCCCCATGCACGTCGGAGAACGGGACGCTTTCGTACTGTTCGGCGAGGGCGTCCGCCTCGTTGTGATACCCCGCGATTCCCGGGATCTGCCGCCCGCTCACTGCTCCTCCAGGAGCGCGGGCAGCTTGCGCATGTCGTCGAAGACGGTGGTGCCGGGTCCGTCGAGCCAGGCGGCGGGGGTGAGCCCACCGGCGTAACCGAAGGCGCGCATACCTGCCGCCCGAGCGGCCTGGACGCCGTAGCGGCTGTCCTCGACGACCACACAGTGGGACGGCGCCACGCCCATCCGTGCCGCGGCGAACAGGAACAGGTCGGGCGCGGGCTTGCCCCTGGCGACCTCGGTCGCACTGAAGATCCGCCCGTCGAACCGGTGATACAGGCCGGTGTGACCGAGAGTGTGCCGCATCTTGTCGTGACTGCCGCTGGACGCCACGCATGTCGGCGACGTGATGGCGTCCAGCGCCTCGACGATCCCGTCCACGGGGGTCAGCCCGGCCTCCACCGCCTCGTGGTGCAGCCGCCGGAAACGACTCTCTGCCTCCTTCGTGAGCTCAGGCCCGAGTCGCTCCTCGACCAGCTCGTTGATGGAAGCCGTCGACCGCCCGACGAACAACGAGGTCACCTCGGCCTCGTCGATCGGCCAGCCCAGCTCCGTCAGCACCGCGGAATGCGTACGGACGGCGATGGGCTCACTGTCCACCAACACCCCGTCACAGTCAAAAATCACCAAATCGACCGAATTGATCACACGGGCACGGTACAGGAGGCTCGCCAATCCGGAAGAACTCCACAAATCCCCCAGGATCAACGATGTTCGTCCCCGGTTTTCCTGGATGTCAGGATCACGATCTCGCGTGTTGGTCCGCTACCGGCACCCTCTCCGTCGACATATGCATTGCCGACGAGGAGCACGTGACATGCGCTTCAGATCTTCGTACCGCCGGGCCTCCGTGCTTGGGGCGGCCCTCGCCGTCTCCGTCGGGGCCGGTGCCGCCGTGGCGCCGGTCGCACTCGCCGCACCCGGTGCGCCGGGGACCCGGCCGTCGTTCTGCAACCATGACAATCGCAGCACGCCGTTCGCGCAGTACCTGTGTGCCAAGGCCGATGACCTGCTCGATGTCCGCATCGGTGACGTGCACCCGACCCAGCCGTCGCTGGGTTATGACGAGGTGTACTACAAGCTCGGCCGCTACACCCTCGGCAAGGACGCGATCAACAAGAAGTTCGACGACTGGTGCGAGGCCGATGGCCGGGTAGCGGCGGCGTCGGTGTCGCCCGGCGCGCGCCTGAACGACCCGTCCTCGTTCACGTGTCAGCTCGCGGTCGGCGCGGAGACGGCGGACAGCATCGCCGCCATGAAGACCGTCGTCATCGGCCCCGGTGGCGAGCCGTTCCTCACCGACGGGCACCACACGCTCACCTCCTTCATCGAGACCCCCGACGGCGGTGCCGGCCTGCACGTGCGGCTGCGGGTACAGGCCAACCTGAGCACCCTCACCCGTCAGGACTTCTGGAACCAGATGCGGGCGCACAAGTGGGTGTGGCTGCGTGACCCCAACGGCAAGCCGGTCACCGTGAACAAGTTGCCGACCGGCGTGGGGCTGGCCAACTTCACCGACGACAAGTACCGCAGCCTGCTCTACTTCGGCCGCGACATCGGCTACGCGCAGAACGGGCTGCCGTTCCAGGAGTTCTACTGGGGCAGCTGGGTCCGCGACGCCAAGCCGATCGACCTGGCCAAGTGGAACCAGAACGACCACGGCAGCTACCTGGCCACCGTCAAGGCGCTGACGGAGAAGATCGCCGCGTTGCCCAAGAACACCACCGTCGACAACGGCTTCACCGCCACCGAGCTCGGCGCGCTGGACCAGTGGAACGGCGGCAAGGCCGCCGACAAGGGCGAGTTCGACAAGCTGAGCAAGCCGTACTCCGACGCCAAGCCCGGCAAGCTGGCCTACACGCTGGAGTACAAGCGGGTCCACAACCTGCGCTGAGACCTCCGGGACGCGCCACGGCCCTGAAGGGGGCACCACCTGTCTGAGAGGTGGTGCCCCCTTGCGCTTGCTCGGGGTCGTGTACGACGACGGATCCGAACCAGCCAGGCGTTCACCCCATTACTTCCACTAACAGGACCAACGCCTGGCTGGCTGACCCGCATGGGGATCGCGAAGGTGGACGAGCCGGCAGCCGGATTCCCCCGCCCGCTCCCATGCGAAAGGCAGTTCGTCCCATGGACAGTCATCCCTCCGATTCCGCCGCCCCAGCGCGTTTTCGCTGGGCTCCGTACGCCTCGGTGTTCCTGCTGTTGTTCCTGTTCGGTACCGAGACCTTTCTGGTTTCTCCGCTGCTGCCGACGATCGCCGGAGACCTCGGCATCAGCGAACAGTCGGCGGCGTACAGCGTGACGGCGTACGTCCTGGTGTACGCGGTGTGCGCACCCTTCCTCGGCCTGGTGAGCGACCGTGTCGGACGCCGCCGCACCCTGCTCGCGGGTTCGCTGCTGTTCCTGCTGTCGAACGCGGCGGCCGCACTGTCCGACGGCCTGCCGCTCCTGGTGCTCTCGCGCGCCCTGGCCGGCATCGCGGCCGCCTCCGCGGGTCCCGCGATCTGGGCGCACATCTCGGAGACCACCGAGGACGCGGTACGCGGGCGCGCTCTGGGCCTGGGCATGGCGTTCTTCTCGTGCGGGCAGGTGCTCGGCGTGCCGCTGGGCGGCTTCCTGGCCGGCGCCTCCGGCTGGCGCGCCGCCTTCTGGGCGATGGCCATCGGCACCCTGCTGGTCGTCCCGGCGCTGCTCACGCAGATCCCGGCCGGCGGGGCCCGGGCCGCGCGCGGCATGGGTGCCGGAGCGGTGTTCGCGGCCTGGAGGCACCCCGCGCTGCGCGCCTCGCTGCTCGTCAACACCGCGTTCAACGCCGCCAACTTGGGCGCCTACACCTTCATGGGCGCGGTTCTCACGGAGCGCTTCGACCTGTCCGTCAGCACGCTCGGCCTGGTCAGCGTGCTCGTCGGCGTCGGCAGCATCGTGGGCTCGACAGCCGGCGGGCGCCTGGGCGACCGGGCGCGGGCCCGGGGCCGTACGCACCTGCCGATGCTCGCCGTGTGGAGCCTTCTGCTGGCCGTGGGCATCGCCGTGACGGTCTGGGGCCCAGGTCTCGTCCTGGCCCTGGTGGGCGTCACTCTGTGGTTCGTGGCCAGCGGCGGCTTCGTCATCGACCAGCAGACGCTGGCGGGTACGACCGCCCCCGAACTGCGGGCGACCTCGAGCGCCTGGCTCACCTCCACCATGTACGCCGGTACCGGCGTGGGCGCGTGGGCGATCGGCCTGTTCTCCGATCTGTCCATGGCCACCGCGGTGGTGGGCGTCGTCCTGGCGCTGGTCGCCTCCCTCGGCGGCCTGATGGTCGGCACCCGGCTGCGGCGTAACGCCGACCGTGAACTGCTCGTCGATCCGATGGGAGCACCGGAACAGGCCTGAGGGCGTGGTGATCCGTTCCCCCCCCGCGGTCGCGCCTTCAGCCCGCTTTGCGTTCCCGGCCGACGGAGCGCAGGGGCCGGTTCACCAGGGCCGAGACGCCGGCCGCGTCGGCCGGGCCGGCCGGGGTGAACAGCAGGATGAGCGACGCCGGATCGTCCACCGGGCGCAGGGACGACAGGGACAAGCGGATCGGCTCACTGCCGGCCGGGGCGGCGGTCACGACGCGGGTGGTGAGCTCTCCCACCGAGCGGCAGCTCCACCAGTGACTCAGCTCGGGCACGTCCGTGGCCAGCCGGCGGTACAGCTCGCCGACACGCTCGTCGGAGGAGCGCGCGCCGGCCTGGGCGCGGAAATGCCGGAAGACGCTCATCGCGAACGGCTCCCAGTCGGCGTCCCGCAGGACCCCGCGCATCCGCTCGTCGGCGACCACGAACCACAGCAGGTTGCGCCGGTCGGCCGCCACCGCGGAGGGTTCTCCCCACACGGCCGTCCACGCGGTGTTCCAGGCGACCAGGTCGAAGTTCCGGTCGAGCAGGACGGCAGGGCTGGTGGGCCAGGAGTCCAGCATCGGCTGCAGCGCCACGTGCACGGGCTCGCGGGACGCGCTCGTCTCCGGCTCGTAGTACCCGGCCAGCCGCAACGCGTGGCGCATTTCGGCATCGTCGAGCCGCAGCACCCGCCCGACGGACTCCAGCACCTGCCGTGAGGCGATGACCCGGCCCTGCTCCAGCCAGGTGTACCAGGCCATGCTCACGCCGGAGAGGGAGGCGACCTCCTCCCGGCGCAGGCCGGGGGTCCGGCGGCGGGCGGTGGGGGGCAGCCCGACGTCCTCCGGTTTGAGCAGGGCCCGGTGGGCCCGCAGGAAGGCACCGAGTTCCGGGCCGGCGGCGGGAGCCGACATGGTGTGTCTCCTTACGCGGGCCGGGAGGACCCGGCCATGTCAGACCGCACCGCGACGGCCCGCGTCGGCGAGCCAGGCGGGTGGGACGGCGGTCACAGCGCGCTCCTGCGCACGTCGATCAGGAACGCCTCGACCGCGGCCCGCTCCGGCTCGGCGGGCAGTGCGGCGGGGCCGCCGCCCCCGGAGAGGTCCGCGACCAGGTCGGCGCGCCACCGCACCACCTCGGGCCAGGGCACCTCGCCGCGGCGGACGGCGAGCAACCGGTCCCGCTGCCCGGACATGTCCAGCAGCGGCTCGCCCTCGCGGACCAGGTGGCGGCCGCTGATCAGCAGCCTGATCATGTGCATGACCTGCTTCCATTTCGGCCGTTCCGGGCTGATCCGGCGGAACTGGGCGTCGGCGTACCGGAGGAAGGTCTCCTCGGCCCGGATCGAGAGGAACGCCTTCCTGATCGCGCGCAGCCGTGCCCCGGTTTCGGTGGCGTGCTCGACGAGCGGCGACCAGAGGCACTCCAGGACCGTGGGATTGGCCCCGAGCGCGAGCACGCAGAACCGCTCGACCTCCCAGGAGAACTCCTCGGGGCGCGGCCCCTCCACGTGGGTGGGCGGCTTGTCCAGGTGCCAGAACATCGGCGTGGGCGGCACGAAGACGCCCCGCCGGTCCACGTCGCTGTCCGCGGTGGCCAGGCCGTACGCGCGCGAACCGACGACCACGGACAGGACGAGGTGCCGGGGCACCAGGTCCCCGACCCCCGTCGCGGCTTCCCCCGGCCCCGGCCGCGTACCCGAGGACATCACAGGCGTGGATCCACGGGCTCGGATTCCATGGCCAGCACGGAGAAGACCGGCTCGTGGACCCGCCACAGCGGCTCGCCCTCCGCGAGCCGGGTGAGCGCCTCCAGGCCGAGCGCGTGCTCCCGCAGCGCCAGCGAGCGCTTCTTGCCGAGGAACCGGCGCCGCAGCACGTCGAGCGACTCGGTGTAGTCCGGGCCGTAGATGATCCGCAGGTACTCGCGCCCGCGCACCTTGAGGCCCGGCTGCACGCGGCCGGTGACGACGTCCACCGGCTTGACGACCATGCCCTCGCCGCCGGCCTCGGTCAGCGCCGACCACCACTCGACCGCGTCCGCCCGCTCCCGCTCCGAGTCCAGGGACACGAAGACGTGCCGGGTCGGCGCGAACAGCCGGCCGGCGGTCGCCTCCGGGGACCCGTCCGGCTCGCCGGTCAGCAGCGACAGCGCCTCCAGGTGCCACGAGTGCGGCTCCGTGGCCGCCGTCGCCCGTCCCTCGCAGGCGAGGACCTGGAACGGCGCGAGCCGCACCCCGTCGAGCCCGGACACCGGCCAGCAGTACCGCGCGTACGCGTCGCGGAAGCGCGCGGCGTTGTCGAGGCGACGCTGGGTGCCCTCCAGCAGGTCGCCGACGTCGAGGCCGCGCCCGGCCGCCGCGGACAGGACCGCGACCGCGTCGGGCAGCGCGGCCCGCGCCGCCGCCCCGACCGAGGCGTACTGGCGGCGGATCAACTCCTCCGCCTTCGCCGACCAGGGCAGCAGCTCGCAGTCGAGCACGACCCAGTCCGAGACCAGCTCGTCCCAGAGCGGACGCGCCTCCTCGCGCAGCCGGTCGACCAGCTCGCCCATCCGGCCGTCGCCGAAGAACGGCCGCCCGGTGCGCGTGTAGACGGCGCCCGCGCTCCCGTCCGTGATCCCGAACCGCTTGGCCGCCACCTCGGGGGTCCGGGCCAGTACGGCGATCGCCCGCGAGCCCATGTGCTTCTCCTCGCACACGACCCGCGTGACCCCGGCCGCGGCGAACTCCTCGAACGCCTCCGCCGGGTGCTCCAGGAAGCCATCGCGCGTGGACGTCTCCGGCGGCGCCATGGTGGGCGGCAGGTAGACCAGCCAGCGGGGGTCGACCGCGAACCGGCTCATGATCTCCAGAGCGGCGGCGGCGTTCTCCTCGCGGACCTTGATCCGCCCTCTGAAGCGCGTGTCCACATAGCGGGTGCCGGACACGTCGCCGATCCGCAGGGCGCCCGGCTCCCGGCCGGCCTTCGGCACGCCGAGCGGCCGCACCGACTCGTACCAGACCCGCTCCGCCGGCACGGAGACCAGCTCGCGCTCCGGGTAGCGCAGCGCGGTCAGCCGCCCGCCGAACACGGCGCCGGTGTCCAGGCAGATCGTGTTGTTGACCCACTCCGGCTCCGGCACCGGCGTGTGGCCGTAGACGACCATCGCCCGGCCCCGGTACTCCTCCGCCCACGGGTAGCGGACCGGCAGGCCGTACTCGTCGGTCTCGCCGGTCGTGTCGCCGTACAGCGCGAACGACCGGACCCGGCCGCTGGCCCGCCCGTGGTAGGCCTCCTTGAGCCCGGCATGCGCGACGACGAGCCGCCCTCCGTCGAGCCGGTAGTGGCTGATGAGGCCGTCCATGAACGCCCTGGCCGCACGCTGGAACTCCTCCGGCTCGGCGGCGAGCTGCTCCAGGGACTCCTTCAGGCCGTGCGCGACCGTGACCTTGCGCCCGCCCAGCGCCCGGACGAGCTTCTGCTCGTGGTTCCCGGAGACGCACAATGCCGTGCCGGCCGCCACCATGCCCATGACGAGGCGCAGCACGCCCGGGGTGTCCGGCCCGCGGTCGACCAGGTCGCCGACGAACACCGCCGTACGCCCCTCGGGGTGGACCGCGCCCGCGGCGCCGACCTGCCAGCCGAGGGCGCGCAGCAGCGCCTCCAGCTCCGACCGGCAGCCGTGCACGTCGCCGATGATGTCGAACGGGCCGGTCAGCTCGGTCTTGTCGGTCCACGCCCGCTCGTACGCGATGACCGCCTGGTCGATCTCGTCCCCGCGCAGGACGTGGACCCGGCGGAAGCCGTCCTTCGACATCCGGGCGAGCGAGCGCCGCAGGTCCTTGTTCTGCCGGACGACCACCCGCGGCCCGAAGTCCCGGTCCGGCCGTACGGCGTTGCGGGCGACGGCCACGCCCTCGGGGACGTCGAGCACGATGGCGTCGGCGAGCACGTCATGGCTCTTCGCCAGCTCGATCAGCTTCTTGCGCGCCTCGTACTGGACGTTCGTGGCGTCCACGACCGTGAGGAGGCCGCGCCGCAGGCGGACCCCGACGATGTGGTGCAGCAGGTCGAACGCTTCCGGGGTGGCGGACTGGTCGTTCTCGTCGTCCGAGACCAGGCCCCGGCAGTAGTCCGACGAGATCACCTGGGTGGGCGCGAAGTGCCGGGCCGCGAAGGTCGACTTCCCGCTGCCGGACACGCCGACGAGCACCACCAGGCCCATCTCCGGGACCTTGATCTCAACCATCGCCCTCGCTCCTCTCCCCCGCCACGCTGAACACCGCCATCTGTGTGGGCGGCCCGACATCCGGGTCGTCGTCTCCCACCGCCCGGAACGCGACCCGGTAGCCGTACCGGTCGGCCACCGCGCGGGCCCACGCGGCGAACTCGGCCCTCGTCCACTCGAACCGGTGGTCCGGGTGGCGCATCGCCCGGCCCTCGCCGAGGAAGTCGTAGCGCACGTTGTACTCGCGGTTGGGCGTGGTCACCACGACGTGCGCGGGCTTCGCCGAGCCGAAGACGACCCGTTCCAGCGCGGGCAGCCGGGGCGGGTCGACGTGCTCGATCACCTCCATGAGGACCGCCGCGTCGTATCCCGCGAACCGGGGGTCGGCGTAGGTGAGCGCGCCCTGGAACAGCTCCAGGCGGGCCCGTTTCGCGTCCGGCATCCGGTCCAGTTTGAGCTTGCGCGCGGCGATGGCGAGCGCCTGCGTGGACACGTCGGCGCCGGCGATCCTGGTGAAGGCCGGTCGCGCGAGCAGCGCCGCCAGCAGCTGGCCCGACCCGCATCCGAGGTCGATCACCGTACGCGCGCCGAGCTCCTCGACGGCGGCGACGACGGCGTCCCTACGCAGGACGTTCAGCGGTACGCGGGCGGCGTCCGGGCCGGTGGCGTCCCCGTCCGGAGTGTCCGAAGCCGCCGAGTCGTGCGGCGCCTCGCCCGCGTGCTCGGTCGTGCGCCCGTCCGGGCCCCCGGCGACGGCCGGGGCCTCCGGGTCGCTCACATCCGCCCCGGTGAAGTCATCCGTCCCGGTGGCGCTGTCCTCCCGCTCCGGGACGACCTCCTCGTCCACGGGCGGCTCAAGGGCCTCCTCGACGTCGTCGCCGAGCTCGGCCAGCCGGGCGAAGGCGGTGCGCTCCAGCCCCCTGCGGCGGCCGAGGTACCTGCGGGTGATCAGGCCCTTCTCCGGGTGCCCGGCCAGCCAGCCCCCACCCGCCCGGATGAGCTTGTCCACCTCGTCGCCCGCGAGCCAGTAGTGCTTGGCGTCGTCCAGCACCGGGAGCAGCACGTAAAGCTGGTTGAGCGCGTCGGCCAGCCGTACCTCGCCGCGCAGCGCGAGCCGTACGTACCGGGAGTCGCCCCATTCGGGGAACCCCTCGTCGAGCGGCACGGCCTCCGCCGCGACCTCCCACCCGAGCGGTTCGAACAGCCGGTGGGCGAGCGCCGCGCCGCCGCGGCACGGCAGCGCGGGCAGGCGGATCTCCAGCGGCAGCGGCGCCGCCGCCAGTTCTGGCCTGGCGGCGCAGCGCCCCGCCCGAGCCGTACGGAAGACGTCCGCGAGCGCCACCGCGAGCAGTGACGAGGCGGCGTACGGACGGTCGTTGACGTACTGGCCCAGGCTGAAGTCGGGCGCGGTCTTCCCGCGAGAGCGGGCGAGCCGGATCGCGTCGACGTCCAGCAGCAGCGCCGCCGTGCAGCGCCGCTCCGTCGCCTCCGGGTAGAAGACCCGGGCCGTGCCGAACGACTGGGCGAACTCCTGCACCCGATCGGGATGCTTGTGCAGGAGGAAGCCGAGATCGGTCGCCGGGCGGGACGTCACGGAGGAAACGGTCGAGATCGTGAGAAGCACGGATCAAGCATTCCGCACCATCTCCCGCGCTTTCCACCGGTTTGCCGCATCTCCACGACGCCCGCGCCCGATCCCCCGGACCGGCTGCCCGGACGCGGGCGCCGGTCCGGGCGCGGACGTCACACGTGCGGCATGACCTCGGCGGCGATCAGTTCCAGGTGGTCGAGGTCGGTGGGGTCCAGGATCTGGAGATACATCCGCTCCGCGCCGAGCTCCGCGAACCGGCCGATCTTCTCCACGACCTCAGCGGGCGTCCCGGCGAGGCCGCCCGCGCGCAGCGACGCCACGTCCAGGTCCATCGCCGCGGCCCGCCGGGCGATCTCGGCCTCGTCGCGGCCGACGCACACCGTCTGCGCGGCGGAGTAGACCATGGACTCGCGCCCGACCGCCTCGCACGCCGCACGCACCCGCCCGAACGCCTGCCGGGTCTCGTCCGGCGTCCGGAACGGCAGGTTGAACTCGTTCGCGAACCGGGCGGCCAGCCGAGGAGTGCGGCGGGCTCCGCCGCCGCCGATGATGATGGGCGGCCGGGGCCGCTGCGCGGGCTTGGGCAGCGCCGGGGACTCCTCCACACGATAGTGCGCACCCTCGAAGGAGTACGGCTTGGTCGCCCCCCAGAGCCCGGTGATGATCTCAAGCTGCTCTTCGAACCGGTCGAAGCGCTCGCCCATCGGCGGGAACGGGATGCCGTACGCGGTGTGCTCGGCCTCGAACCAGCCGGTGCCGAGGCCCAGCTCGACCCGGCCGCCGCTCATCTGGTCGACCTGGGCGACGCTGATGGCGAGGGGGCCGGGCAGCCGGAAGGTCACCGGCGTGACGAGCGTGCCCAGCCGGATGCGCGAGGTCTCCCTGGCCAGACCGGCGAGGGTCACCCAGGCGTCCGTCGAGCCGGGGCCGGGGTCGCCGGGGCGGATGCGCAGGTAGTGGTCGGAGCGGAAGAACGCGTCGAACCCCAGCCGCTCCGTGGCCTGCGCCACGGCGAGCAGATCGTCGTACGTCACGCCCTCTTGCGGCTCGGTGAAGATCCTCAGCTTCATCCGGCCATTATCTCCCCGGCCACTCCGGCGTGGTTGATATGGTCCACACATCGTGCGCGTAACGTAGTCGCAATATGACTCCAGGTGGTGAACGCGTGGATTCCGCCCGAGGTGAGCGCGAGCCGGGGACGCCTCCGCGCCCCCTGGTCGCTCTGGCCGCCGTTGCCCTGGCCGCCGGCACCGGATACGTCATGTGGCTGCTGCCCGCCAAGGCACTCCCCGACATGCCGGCCTCCGTCCCGGTCTCCGCCGCCACTCCCGTCCCCGGCGTCGCCGCCGCGGCGCCCAGCCCCGCCGCGACCGCCCCCGTGCCCGCGGTGAGCGCCGGCGCGGCCACCTGGCACCCGTCCCGGCCGGTTACGCCGATCCGGGTGGGGGCGCGGACCGGCGGCCCCGCCGGCTACGTCGTCTTCGTGGACGCGGTGCGCGAACCCGGCTTCGACCTGGCGGAGGCGGCCCGCCGGACCGGCGCCGGCTGGTACAGCCTCGGCCATCTCACCTCCGGGCCGGACGGCTGCACGCCGCGCTGGGGCGGCGTCACCGAGCAGGGCCGGAACCCCGTCGCGAACCGCCTCGGGCCGCTCCGCGCGCAGGGCGGGGACGCCGGGATCGCGTTCGGCGGCCCCTCGGGGCAGGAGCTCGCGCAGACCTGCCCCGAGCCGGACCGGCTGCTCGCCGCCTACCGCCGGGTGATCGGGGCCTTCGACCCCGCCGTCATCGACTTCGAGGTGCGTGATTCGGCCGACGCGGCGACGACCGCCCGGCGGGCGGCGGCGCTCGGTCTGCTGCAGCAGGAGGCCGCGACCACCGGGCGACCGCTCGCCGTCACCTTCACGCTCCCCGCCGCGGAGTCGGGCCTGTCCGCCGCCGACGCCGCCATGCTGCGCGCCGTACGCGCCGCGGGGGTGGAGATCCGCGCCGTCAACCTGCTCGTGCCCCTCCGTACGGGCGCGTCCGGCAACCTGCACCGGCTGGCGGTGGCGGCCCGTGCCGTACAGGCCCAGTTCGAGGATGTGCTGGGCCTGACCGGGCGGGCGGCGTGGCAGCGGATCGCACTCGCCCCGGTGCTGACCTCCCCCGCGGACCTCGGCGGCGGGCGGGCGCGGCGGCTGGCCGGCTTCCGCGCGCGCAACGGCCTCGCCTGGGTCTCGGTCCGGGGCGCCCGGCCGAGCGACGAGGTGAGCCGGATCCTGGGCGCCGCCGGATCCTGATCGCCCGGCCGCTGTTTCAATGGGGAGATGGACGCACGACGGTTGCTGGAGGAGGCGCGGGTGGCCCGGCTGGCCACGGTGAGCGGCGTCGGCGTCCCCCACATGGTGCCCGTCACGTTCGCGCTCACCGGGGACACGATCGTCACGGCCGTCGACCACAAGCCGAAGAGCACGACACGCCTGCGCCGTCTCCGGAACATCGAGGAGAACCCGAACGTGTGCGTGCTGGCCGACCACTACTCCGACGACTGGATCGAGCTGTGGTGGGTCCGGGCGGACGGGTTCGCCACGGTCGTCGAGGATGACGCGGAGCGGCCGCCCGCCCTGGCCCCCCTCGTCGCCAAGTACGCCCAGTACCAGGAGCGGCCGCCCGCCGGTCCCGTCATCCTGATCCAGGTCACCTCCTGGCACTCCTGGTCGTACGCGGAGAAATAGCCCGTCATCCCGCTTGCCGAGGCCGCCCCTCCGGGGCGGAGCGGTCGGGACGCCCGACGCGACGACGCCCCGCTCCGCGGCGGCGGAACGGGGCGACGCGGGCGGTGCCGAGATCAGGCGCGAGCCGGGGACATCTTGCGGGCAATCTGGACGAACTCGTGGCACGTGTTCGCGCACTTCTGCATCATCGGGTCGCCGTCGCTCATGGACATCGCCATCTCGGCGCACTTGTCCGCGGCCCGGGCGCACAGCGACGCCATCTCCATGGCCATCGGCGACTGGCGCATCATCATGTCGCCGCAGATGCGGGTCATGTCGGAGCAGTCCATCAGGGCGCCCATCATCGCCATGTCGGCGTGCTTGCCGCCCCGCTGGAGACAGTGGGTCATGGTCTGCTCACAGCAGCTGTGCACCTCCATGCACTTGTCGATGCATCGCTGCATCTCCGCCGTGATCTTGCCTTCTTGCTTCATGCTTCCCCCCGTGATCGTGACCGCCCGGCCGACCGGGCCGTGTCGTATGTCTGCGGAGGAGGAGATTCCCCACCCCGAACGGAGAGATGTGCCGATTTCTCTAATTTGATCACTGTTTGCGAGGGATCTATAACCGTCCGGCGTCAACCCCTGATCGGCAGCACTCCGCGTACGGCATCCCGCGGCGGCGAAGTCGAGGGTTTCCCGGACCGGTGTCGCCCGCCTGGCGGCGGGACTTTTCAGGATATAGATGGATCTCGTCACTTTCGGGTGAATAGCCATCACCCTGGGTAGTCATGTGGTGCCTGGCGCGACTGGTGGCCGGGCCGGTGCTCGAAGGGGGATGGCCGCCCGCGCGAGCGTTCGCCGCCCCTTCCCGGCCGCCAGGAGTGCCATGTCGCATACCACGGTTGACGTCCAGACCGCCTATGGTCCGGTGTCGGGGCTGATCGAGAACCGGATCTCTTCCTTCCGCGGCATCCCCTACGCAGCCGCCCCCGTCGGGCCGAACAGGTTCGGCCGGCCCGTGTCACCCAAGCCATGGAGGACGGTGCGGGACGCGCACGAGTTCGGCCCGACCCCGCCGCAGCCGGTCCTCAGGGGGAAGCTCGGCGAGCTGTTCCACAACCCGGTCGTCCCGGGGGACGGCTACCTCAACCTGAACGTGTGGAGTCCAGACGTCCACGGTGACGCACCGGTGCTGGTGTGGATCCACGGTGGCGCGTTCACCACCGGCTCCTCCGCGGTGGCCGCCTACGACGGCGCCACCTTCGCCCGCGACGGCGTGGTCTGCGTCACCATCAACTACCGCCTCGGCGTGGACGGCTTCGCCTACATCGACGACGCGCCCGTCCCGGCCAACCGTGGCCTGCTCGACCAGATCTTCGCCTTGGAATGGGTGCGGGACAACATCGCCAACTTCGGCGGGGACCCGAACAACGTCACCGTGGCCGGAGAGTCCGCGGGCGCGATGAGCGTGCTGACCCTGCTCTCCCTCGACCAGGGCCTGTTCCACCAGGCCATCGTCGAAAGCGGCAGCGCGCACATCGGCCAGACCCGCGAGGACGCCGCCCTGGTCACCGCCGCCATCGCCGCGCGGCTGGGTGTCGAACCGACCGCCCGGGCCCTCGCCTCGGTGGACATCGCCGACCTGGTCTCGGCGCAGGACAAGGTGGCCGACGACGTCACCACCACTGCCGATCCGCAGCAGTACGGGGCGAGCACCATCGCCTCGTGCGGGATGTCGCTCATGCCGGTGATCGACGGCGATGTGGTGCCGCGACTGCCGATCGACGCCATCGCCGAGGGACGGGGCGCTGATGTGCCGATGCTGATCGGCACCACCGTCGAGGAGTTCCGGCTCTTCGTCGTCCCCACGTTCATGGTGGCCTGGCCCGGCGCGAAGCAGTTCCGGACCAGGACCGAGGTCTACGGTGTCCCGGCCGGGTTCTACGACCGCTACGCCGAGACCAACATCGAGCCGTACGCCCGCAACGCGCCCTCCGGCATCGCCTGCGCGGCACTGACCGACCGCATGTTCCGCATCCCCACCTACCGCGTCGCTGAGGCCCGCGCCGATGCGGCGACCACCCATGTGTTCGAGTTCGGCTGGCGCTCACCCACCGCGCCCAACACCCTGCGGGTCAAGCTCGGCGCCTGCCACAGCCTGCCGCTGCCCTTCGCCTGGGACACGCTCGACAACCCCGACAGCGAGGAATTCACCGGCCCGAACCCGCCCCAAGATCTCGCGGATGCTCTGCACGGACGCTGGGTCGAGTTCGTCAAGACCGGTGATCTCGCCGGATGGACCCCCTACAACACCACCGAACGCCCGGTGATGACCTTCTATCGCGACAACAAGCCGGGCGACTCCATCGTCTCCGACCCGCGCCGGGACGAGCGTGAGCTCTGGAAGGACGAGCTCAACCCGAGCTGACCAGTACGACAGCACGCTGCCGACCCCGATGCGCGCGGTGCGCGCCCGGGGCCGGCAGCGACGCCGTCTTGAGCTGAACCCACCCTCGACGGAGTACCCGGTCCGCCTGTTTACTCTTTGACCAGGAGCGCGACGCACTCCACGTGGTGGGTCATCGGGTACTGGTCGAACGCCCTCAGGTCCGCCAGGCGGTAACCGTACGGGGCGAACCACGCGATGTCCCGGGACATGGTGGCCGGGTCGCAGGAGACGTAGACGATCCGGGGGGCGTCCAGCGTGGCCACCCGGTCCACCACGGACCGTCCGAGCCCCGCGCGCGGCGGGTCCACGACGACGAGGTCGGCCCGCTCGATCTCCAGCCGGTCGAGCGCCTCCTCGACCTTGCCCCGCTCGGTGACGGCCTGCGGCAGGTCCCGCAGGTTCCACCGGGCGTCCTGCACGGCCTGCGGGTCCGACTCGACGCCCAGCACCGCGCCCTCCGGCCCCACCGCCTCGGCAAGCCCTGCCGCGAACAGGCCGACGCCGCAGTACAGGTCGAGCGCCCACTCCCCCGCCTTCGGACGGGCGAAGTCGAGCACGGCGTCGAGGAGGGTCGCGGCCGCACCGGGGTGCACCTGCCAGAATCCGCTCGCGGTGACCCGGAAGTCCCGGTCGCCGACGCGCTCGGTCATCGAGGCCCGGCCGTGCAGCGCGCGCGTCCCCCGCTTGCCCTCGTCGATCAGGACCGCGGCGTCGACGTCGGGCAGGGACACCCTCCTGCCGGGCTTCGGGGTGACGATGACGGCGTGGTCGCCGCCGGAGGCGGCCACCACCTCGACGCCCGCCGCCCCGCGCCAGGTGAGCGCCTCCACGCCGACCTCCTCGACCGCCGGATGGGCGATCGCGCAGCGGTCCACGCGTTCGACGTCGTGGGAGCGGTGGCGGCGCAGGCCGATGGAGCCGTCCCGGTCGACGGCGAACTGGACGCGCGTCCGCCAGCCGAGCCCGCCCGCCGATCCGGGCACCTCCTCGACCGTGACCCGGCGCTCGACGCCCGCGAGCCGGGCGAGCTGCTCCTCGACGACGGCCGCCTTGAGCCGGCGCTGGGCCTCGGGCGACGCGTGCTGCCAGTCGCAGCCGCCACAACGCCCCGGACCGCTGAACGGGCAGGGCGGGGTCACCCGATCCGGCGACGCCTCCAGGATCTCGACCGCGTCCGCGCGCAGGAACCGCGCCGTTTCCTCGGTGACCTCCGCGATCACGCGCTCGCCGGGCAACGCGTGCCGTACGAACACGACCCGGCCCTCATGGCGGGCCACGCACCAGCCGCCGTTCGCGACCTGACCCACCGTCAGTTCGATCGCCATCGTGCTCCCCCCGCCGATCACATCTCGGCTCATGCCTTGTTATCGCCCTTCTTCACATCGCCGTGCGAACGTCGTACCGCGCCGGGCGCGAACGCCTCGGGACGCCCCTTGAGCCGGTCGGAGGAGGCGAGCTGCCACGGCACGCTGGTGACCATCACTCCGGGCTTGAAGAGCAGCCGCCCCTTCAGCCGCAGCGCGCTCTGATTGTGCAGCAGGTGCTCCCACCAGCGGCCCACGACGTACTCCGGGATGTACACGGTCACGACGTCACGGGGCGATTTGCGGCGCAGCGACTTGACGTAGTCGAGCACCGGCCCGGTGATCTCCCGGTAGGGCGAGTCGAGGATCTTCAACGGCACCGGGATGCCGCGCTGGTCCCACTCCTCCTGGAGCTTGGCCGCCTCGGCGGCGTCCACGCCGACCGTGACCGCCTCCAGTGTGGACGGCCGGGTGGCCCGGGCGTACGCGAGGGCGCGCAGCGTCGGCTTGTGGATCTTGGACACGAGCACGATGGAGTGGTTGCGCGCGGGCAGCAGCGTCTCGTCGATCTCGCCCTCGGGCGCGGCCAGCTCCTCGGCCACCCGGTCGTAGTGGTGGCGGATGCCCTTCATCATCAGGAACAGCACCGGCATGGCGATGCAGACGATCCACGCGCCATGGGTGAACTTCGTGAGCAGGACGACGGCCAGCACAACGCTGGTCATGACGCCGCCGAACCCGTTGATGACTCGGGAGCGGTGCATCCGGAAGCGCGTCCTGGGATCGGTCTCGGTCTTCAGATGCCGGGTCCAGTGTCGGACCATGCCGATCTGGCTGAGCGTGAACGACACGAAGACGCCGAGGATGTACAGGTTGAGCAGCTTGCTGACGTCGGCCTGGAACGCCCAGATGAGCAGGCAGGCGCCGGCGGCGAGCAGGACGATGCCGTTGCTGAAGGCCAGCCGGTCGCCGCGGGTGTGGAGCTGGCGCGGCAGGTACCGGTCCTGGGCGAGGATCGAGGCGAGCACGGGGAAGCCGTTGAACGCGGTGTTCGCGGCCAGGAACAGGATGAGCGCGGTCACCGCAGCGATCGCGACGAACAGGATCGAGCCGTCGCCGAACACGGCGGACGCGACCTGCGCGATGATCGGCTGCTGGTAGTAGCCCGTCCCGGCCGGACGGCCGTTGATCAGAATGTCCCTGGCGACGTTCGCCGGCTCGGTCAGCTTCACCCCGGACTTGAGGCCGAGGTAGATGATGCCGCTGAACATGACGACCGCGATGACGCCCATCATGAGCAGCGTCGTCGCCGCGTTCTTGCTCTTGGGCTTGCGGAACGCGGGCACGCCGTTGCTGATCGCCTCGACGCCGGTCAGCGCGGCGCAGCCGGACGAGAACGCGCGCAGCACCAGGAACGCCATCGCGAACCCGGCGATGTCGGCCTGTTCCGCCACGATCTTGTAGTCGGCGGTGGGGGCGCGCAGCTCGTCTCCGAGCACGAGCAGCCGGAACAGCCCCCAGAACACCATGCCGATCACTGCGATCATGAACGCGTACGTCGGGACGGCGAACGCCATGCCCGACTCGCGAATGCCGCGCAGGTTCATGACAGTCAGCAGAACCACGATCGCGATCGCCACCAGCGGCCGGTTCTCGGCGACGAAGGGCACGGTGGCGCCCACATAGTCGGCGCCGTTGGCCACGGAGACCGCGACCGTCAGGACGTAGTCCACGAGGAGGGCGCTGGCCACCGTGAGCCCGGCGCTCGGCCCGAGGTTGGTGGTCGCCACCTCATAGTCGCCGCCGCCGCTCGGATAGGCGTGGACGTTCTGCCGGTACGAGGCCACCACGGTCAGCATGACCAGCACGACGCCCGCGGCCACCCACGGGCTGAAGCTGTAGAACGCCGCCCCGCCCAGCGAGAGGATGACGAGGATCTCCTGCGGCGCGTACGCGACGGAGGACAGTGCGTCACTGGCGAAAACCGGAAGTGCGACGCGTTTGGGAAGCAACTGGTCATGGAGTTGCGTGCTGCGAAGCGCACGCCCCACCAGGAGCCGCTTGACGAGGTCCGTCACCTTTGACACGACTGTCGATGCTAGTCCTTCACCTCGGCTCCCCGCGCACCCGGCGCCCGCTGTGGGAGACATACTGTGCTCGAAGGAGACCGCCTCTACCCAACGGCGGGAGAGCATGCATATCGTGATCATGGGATGCGGTCGGGTCGGATCGACTCTCGCCCACATCCTGGAGGACAGCGGCCACTCAGTCGCGATCATCGACCGTGACCCGCAGGCCTTCCGTAGGCTGCGCGCGGGCTTCCGCGGCCGCAGGGTCACCGGGGTCGGATTCGACCGCGACGTCCTGGAGGAGGCGGGGCTGGCGACGGCGTCCGCCTTCGTCGCGGTGAGCAGTGGCGACAACTCCAACATCATCTCCGCGCGAGTGGCCCGCGAGACCTTCGGCGTGGACAACGTGGTCGCCCGTATCTACGACCCCCGGCGGGCCGAGGTCTATCAGCGCCTCGGCATCCCGACCGTGGCGACGGTCCGCTGGACCGCCGACCAGATCCTGCGCCGGGTCCTCCCGGAGGGCGCCGAGCCCCTCTGGCGCGACCCCACCGGGACGGTGATCCTGGCCGAGATGGCGTTCAACACCGGCTGGATCGGGACCCGAACCCGCAGGGTCGAGGAGGCCACGGGCGGCCGGGTCGCCTTCATCAACCGCATGGGGGAGTCCCTGGTGCCCAAGGACGACACCGTCATCCAGGACGGCGACATCCTGCACGTCATCGCCGCGGAGAACGACATGGACCGGATCAACAAGGTGCTGACCGTCGCACCGTCCGAGAGTGAGCACTGATGCGCGTCACCATCGCGGGCGCGGGCGCCGTCGGGCGCTCCATCGCCGCCGAACTCCTGGAGAACGGCCATGAGGTCCTTCTCATGGACGTCGACCCACGGGCCATCAAGATCGACAGCGTGCCGCGGGCGGAGTGGCTTCTCGCCGACGCCTGCGAGATCTCCTCGCTCGACGAGGCGGGGCTGAACGGCTGCCAGGTCGTGATCGCGGCCTCCGGCGACGACAAGGTCAACCTGGTCGTCTCCCTGCTGGCCAAGACCGAATACGGCGTGCCGCGGGTCGTCGCCCGGATCAACCACCCCAAGAACGAGTGGTTGTTCAACGAGTCCTGGGGCGTCGACGTGGCGGTCTCGACGCCGCGCCTGCTGTCGGCGCTGGTCGAGGAGGCGGTCAGCGTGGGCGACCTCGTCCGGCTGATGACCTTCCGTCAGGGCCAGGCGAACCTGGTCGAGCTCACCCTGGCCGAGGACGCGCCCGTGGTGGGCCAGCGGACCGGCTCGGTGCCGTGGCCGGTGGACGCGGCGCTGGTCGCGATCCTGCGCGAGGGCCGCGTCCTGGTCCCCTCCGCGGACGACCCGCTGGAGGCGGGCGACGAGTTGCTCTTCGTGGCCAACCAGGACGTCGAGCACGAGCTGGCCGAGCTGCTGTCGGGGCGCTGAGCCCCGGCGCCGCCGCGGCCCCTGGGGCGCGCTCGTGACGGGCCGCCCCAGGCCCCGCTCTCAACCGGCGGGTCTCAGCCGGCCGTACTCTGGAGCGGCGTACGGCCCCGGGCGAGCACCCAGACCATGGCGGCCAGCCCGGCGACCTGGAGTGGCCAGCCCAGTGCGATCTTGGTGACGCCGAGCGTGACCACCTGGTCGAACATGTACAGCGGGAGCTGCACCAGCACGCGGATCAGGCAGGGCAGCATCAGCAGCCAGGTGAGCTTGGAGCAGAGCCGCACCATGCCGGGGTCCTTGTGCCACGCCGTCGGGTCCCCCGTCACCGAGCCGATGAGGAAGCCCACCACCGGCCATCGGGTCACGATCGACACCAGCATGGCCCCGGCGTACGCGGCGTTGTAGAGGATGCCGGGCAGGAAGTAGTCCTTCGCGTCGCCGCTGCGGGTGGCGAAGAACGCGCCGACGGCGATGCCGACGAGGCTGTTGATCACGAACTGCGGCGTGCTGCGCTGCAGGAGCCGCACCAGCAGCAGGACCACCGCGGCGGCGACGCTGACGATCAGCGAGGGCTTGAGCTGGTTGGTGGTCACCCACATCACGGTGAAGGCGATCGTGGGCACCGCCGCCTCGACGATCCCTCTCGCGCCGCCGAGCGCCCTGCCGAGCTGTGCCCGAAGGGCGGCCTCGACAGTGTCGTGGGCGTCGTGCGTCGCCGTGACGTCCGCTGCACTCATGAATCCTCCTCGCGTCGCGACCGGCACATCCGGCCGCGCGGCGCGTCACTCGCGTCGGCCCGCCGGGCGAGCGCGCTCACGCGCGCTCCCAGCTGATCACTGCCCTCCGGCGGGGCGCAGCTCGTACCGTGGGTTGAACATGACCTTACGGCCGTCCTGAACGCTGATCAGGCCTTCGGCGCGGACCACGCGGCCCGGCTCGATGCCGACGATCTTGCGGCGGCCGAGCCAGACCAGATCGATCACGTCGGATCCGTCGTACAGCTCCGCCTCCAGGGCGGGTGCCCCGCCCCGAGGCCGAAGCGTGACGGTCCGTAGCGTACCTGCGACGCAGGAGCGCTGCCGCTCCGCGCAGGAGGCGATGGGTGTCGCGCCGTGCCGCCCGAGGTCCTCGCGGAGTTCTTCGGCCTCCAACTCGGCCTGGGTGCTGGTCAGCCGCTGGAAGAACCCGCGCAGTCGGCCCTTCTTCACCGGCTCCGCCGTGCTCATCGATCGTTCACCGTCTCCTCGCGGGCCCCGCGGGCCGCTTCGCCGCCGGGGACGCTCCCACCTCGTGGGGCGCCCGCCCGGAACTCCGCGCGCTCACCGAGCTCGCTCCGTGTCCATGCAGTCCCAAGCGTAGGCGATGGGAGGCGGCGAAGCGCGGTCCGGGTTTCACCGGATCTCGGAGATCTCCGGACCCCGCTCGAACGGCCGCAACTCGTCGGGCGAGGGCTCCTGCTCCATGGCGTGCCTGGCCTCCGAGGGCAGTCGCAGCTCGATGGGCTCGCGCGGCGCCATCGGCTCGTCGCCGCGGACGACGACGACGTCGCGGACGACCCCTTCGAGGGTCGCCGCCGCGTCCGGGTCGAGCGCGGCCCGGCCGCTCAACGCCGCCCGCAGCAGCCAGCGCGGCCCGTCCACGCCGATGTAGCGCACCGGCTGCGGCTCCTGACCCTCCGCCGGGACCCGCGCGGCCAGCTCCGTGCCGAAGGGCCCCTCGCGCTCCTCGGTGCTGCCGCCCAGGGCGGCCACCTCGCGGGCCAGCTCCGCCCGGACCTCGTCCCAGATGCCGCTGCGCTTCGGCGCGGCGAACGCCTGCACCTGCAGGGCGCTCTCCTCGACGAGGACGACGGCGCCGACGATGCTGTCGCCCGAGACGGTGAGCTGGACCTCGAACCCGGGGCCGACGGGCAGGAGCAGACCACCCAGGTCGACCCGCTCGCTCTCGGGATGGCCCTCGTCGGCGTCCCATGGACCTGATTCGCGCGCGGGAGCGGCGAACTCCCTCTCGGGGACGGCCCGTGCCGTCTCCTCCTCCGTGCGCCGGCGGCGTCCGAACACGTCGTTCACACTCCTTAGGACCTGTGCTCGCCTTTGATCAACGACCGGTGGAGCCGAACCCGTTCGCCCCGCGTACGGAACCGGGCAGCCGTTCCACCTCGTGGAAGGATGCCCTCTCCACCCGCTGGATGACCAGCTGGGCGACGCGGTCGCCGCGCTTGAGCCGGGCGGCTTCCTTGGTGTCGGTGTTGAGGAGGGTGACCTTGATCTCGCCGCGATACCCCGCGTCGACCGTGCCCGGCGCGTTCACCAGGGTGACGCCGTACTTGGACGCGAGCCCCGAGCGGGGGTGCACGAAAGCGGCGTACCCGTCCGGGAGGGCGATGGCCACCCCGGTGCCGACCACGGCCCGCTCCCCCGGCAGCAACTCGACATCCGTGACGGCGTACAGGTCGGCCCCGGCGTCGCCGGGGTGCGCGTAGCCGGGAAGCGGGAGCCCCGTGTCGAGACGGTGGATCAGCACCTCAACATTCATGAGCCAGAACACTACCCGTTGCGCTGGGGAGATACCGCCTCTCCGGTGGCGGGCGGCTCCGGCGTGGAGCGTTCCCCGGAGTCGTCTTCCTCCGGGTGGTGCGGCGGTGATTTCGGAGGCTGCTGCGGCGCCTGTGTGGAGCGTTCCCCGGGCTCGTTTCCCTCCGGGTGCAGCGGCGGCGACTCCGGGGGCGCCGCCGCCGCGGGCGCGGGCGCGGGCGGCTCGCGGCGCAGCAGTTCCTGCAGCACGCGGTAGATGACCGCGGACACCGGGACCGCCACGGCCGCCCCGGCGATCCCGGAAATCACGCCGCCGACGCCCAGCACCAGGATGATCGCCAGGGGGTGGAACTCCACCGCGCGGCCGACGATGAGCGGCTGCAGGACGTGGTTCTCCAGCTGCTGCTCGACGATGAGAATGCCGATGAAGATCACGGCGGCCAGCCAGCCCTGCGAGCCGAACGTCACGAGCGTGCCGACGAGGCCCGCGAAGAGGATGCCGACGATCGGGATGAAGCTCGATATGAAGACCAGCACCGCGATCGGCGCCCACAGCGGCACGCCCAGCACGGCCAGGGTGGCGCCGATGACGAGGCCGTGGATCGCGGAGATCGCGACGGTGCCCTGGACGTAGTGGGAGAGCGTCCGCCAGGCGGAGCGGCCGGCGCGGTCCACCCGGGGCGCCGCGCCGCCGAACGCGCGCAGGAACCAGTTCCAGATGCGGTCGCCGTCCTTGAGGAAGAAGAACGTCACGAAGAGCATCAGCACGATGCCGGCGAGCACCTCGATCACGGCGGTGGCCCCGGTGATGACCGTGCCGGTGATCTGGCCGCGCCGCTCGGTGAGCTGCTTCGTCAGCTCGTCGACGACGCCGGTGATCTGGGACTCCTTCAGCTGGAAGGGCCCGTGGATCAGCCAGTTCTGCACCTCGTGCGAGGTCTTGGCGATCTGGTCGATGAGCCGCGGCGCCTCCTCGTTGGCCCGGACGCCGATGAGGAACCCGATGCCGACGATGACCGCGAAGAAGAGCAGCATCGTGAGCCAGGTGGCGTATATCGGCCGCATCACGTGGCGCAGCCGTCCGGTGACCGGGTAGAGCAGCGCCGTCAGCAGGAAGGCCACCGCGACTGGCAACGCGATGATGCCGACGCGGCCGATGATCTGCCAGAAGAAGTAGATCACGACGCCGAGCACGATCAGGCAGGCCCCCCACACAGCCAGCGTGAGCAGTGTGGGGGGCACGTGAAGGGTGCGACGTTGCTTTTCCGGGATCACAACGTCCAGACTGACACGTCACCCCCCGATGCGCGCAGCCGAATATTCATCCGACGACGAACATCGCGCCATGTCACCCCGCGAGTGTGACGGACACCACCTGCTCGTCTCCGGCCGCGTCGAGGACGAACTCCTCGACGTTGCCCGCCGCGCACAGGTCATCCTGCGCGGGCCGGACGAGCCGGGCGTGCGGGCCGGACACGACGAGCCGGGAGACCTCCGCCCGCATGGACAGCTTGGCCTCGGACTTGGCCTTGCGCACCCGGCGCAGCACCTCGGCCACGGCGCCGAGCACGGCCGGGTCGCCCCCGTCCGCGACCACGGCGTCGATCTCGGACGGCGTCGGCCAGGCGGCGCGGTGCACGGAACCGCCCCGCCACCACGACCAGACCTCCTCCGTCACGAACGGCAGGAACGGCGCGAAGAGCCGCAGCAGCACGCCGAGCGCGAGCCGCAGCGCCGTGACGGCCGAGGCGTTCCCGTCGTAGGCGCGGGCCTTGACCAGCTCCAGGTAGTCGTCGCACAGCTCCCAGAAGAAGCGCTCCGTGCGTTCGAGCGCCCGGGTGTAGTCGTACTCCTCGAACGCCTCGGTGGCCTCCGCCACGACCGCGCGCAACGCGGCCAGCATGGACAGGTCGAGCGCCTCGGTGACCCGCTCCTCGCCCGACGGGACCTCGCCGAAGCCGAGCACGAAACGGGAGGCGTTCAAGATCTTGATGGCCAGCCGGCGGCCGATCTTGATCTGCCCGGTGTCGAACGCGGTGTCCGTGCCGGGCCGGCCGTTCGCCGCCCAGTAGCGCACCGCGTCCGAGCCGTACTGCTCCAGCAGGGCGAGGGGCGTGACCACGTTGCCCTTGGACTTGGACATCTTCTTGCGGTCGGGGTCGAGGATCCAGCCGGAGATCGCCGCGTGCTTCCAGGGGAGGCCGCCGTGCTCCAGGTGCGCCCTGACGACCGTGGAGAACAGCCAGGTCCGGATGATCTCGTGGGCCTGCGGGCGCAGGTCCATGGGGTAGACCCGGCGGAACAGATCGTCGTCGCGCTCCCAGCCGGCCGCGATCTGCGGCGACAGCGACGAGGTCGCCCAGGTGTCCATCACGTCGGGGTCTCCGACGAAGCCGAGCGGCTTGCCGCGCATGTCCTCGGTGAAGCCCGGGGGCACGTCGATGGACGGGTCCACGGGCAGGGACGCCTCGCCGGCCGGGATCGGCGCGTCGTAGACGGGCTGCCCGTCGCGGTCCAGCGGGTACCAGACGGGGATCGGCACGCCGAAGAAGCGCTGCCGGGAGATGAGCCAGTCGCCGGCCAGCCCCTCGACCCAGTTGTCGTATCTGACCCGCATGTGCGGCGGGTGCCAGCGCAGCTCCGTGCCGCGGTCGAGCAGGGCGAGGCGCAGCTCGACGTCACGTCCGCCGTTGCGGATGTACCACTGGCGGGTGGTGACGATCTCCAGCGGCCGGTCGCCCTTCTCGTAGAACTTCACCGGGCGCTCGATCTTGCGCGGGTCGCCGTCCAGGTGGCCCGACTCGGTCAGCATCTCCACGATCCGCTCGCGGGCGCTGTGCACGGTCTTGCCGGCCAGCTCCTTGTACGGCTCGGCGGGCACGCCGTCCGGCGGGTCGGCCAGCAGGCGGCCGTCCCAGCCGATGATGGGACGGGTGGGCAGGTCGAGCTCGCGCCACCAGGTGACGTCGGTGACGTCGCCGAACGTGCAGATCATGGCGATGCCCGAGCCCTTGTCCGGCTCGGCGAGATGATGGCCGAGGACCGGCACCTCGACGCCGAAGATCGGCGTGCGCACGGTGCTGCCGAACAGCGGGCGGTAGCGCTCGTCGTCGGGGTGCGCGACCAGGGCGACGCAGGCGGGGATCAGCTCGGGGCGGGTCGTCTCGATCCACACCCGGTCGCCGAAGCCCTGCTCGCGCTGCTCGGGCGACAGCTCGAACCCGATGCGGTGGAAGGCGCCGGGCCATTCCCGGTCTTCCAGCTCGGCCTGGGCCACGGCGGTGCGGAACGTCACGTCCCACAGCGTGGGCGCCTCGGACAGGTAGGCCTCGCCGCGGGCGAGGTTGCGCAGGAACGCCCGCTGGGAGGCGACCCGCGCCCGCTCACCGATCGTGGCGTACGTCAGGGACCAGTCCACGGACAGGCCGAGACGGCGCCACAGCTCCTCGAACGCCTTCTCGTCCTCGGCGGTGAGCCGCTCGCACAACTCGATGAAGTTCTTCCTGGACACCGGGACCTGCCCCTTGGCGCCCTTGCCCCCGCTCGCCGGCGGCTGGAAGTCCGGGTCGTACGGCAGCGAGGGGTCGCAGCGGACGCCGAAGTGGTTCTGCACGCGACGCTCGGTGGGGAGGCCGTTGTCGTCCCAGCCCATGGGGTAGAAGACCTCGCGCCCACTCATCCGCTGGTAGCGGGCGACCGTGTCGGTGTGGGTGTAGGAGAAGACATGCCCGACGTGGAGCGAGCCGGAGACCGTGGGCGGCGGCGTGTCGATCGAGTAGATCTCGTCGCGGGTGCGGGACCGGTCGAAGCGGTAGGTGGCGTCCGACTCCCAGCGCGCTACCCATACCGCCTCGAGTCCATCCAGAGTGGGCTTCTCGGGCATGGCGGCGGTGCGCAGTGGCTGTTCGGTCATGCCGACTAATGGTATGGCGTCGGCGGGCGCGCCGTACCGAGAGACTAGGGTCGTTACCGAGGAGGAATCATGGCGGAAATCACGCACGCCGGCCACGAATCAGGCGCGGCGGAAAAGCCCGATATGACATGGAAGATCGTTGGCGGCCTGGTGGGCCTCGGCGTGGGCTTCGCCTCGCGCAAGGTGCTCACGTTCGCCTGGCAGAAGACGACCGGGAAGAAGCCTCCGGCCAGCGCGGACTCATTGGACATCAGCCTGGGTGAGGCCATCGCCTACGCCGTGGTGATGGGGTTGGGCATGGAGGTGGCCCGCATCGTCGCGATGCGCGCCGCGGCCAAGAAGTGGCACTCGTGGAAGTCCGAGACCGAGACCAAGCTCTGACCCTCAGCCGTTCTCCAGCGCGGTGAGGAAGTCCCCCGCCCACTTGTCGACGTCGTGGGTGGCCACCCGGCGCCGCAGCGAGCGCATCCTCCGGGCCAGCTCGTGCGGCGTCGCGCGCATCGCGGCCAACATCGCCCGCTTCATCCCATCGATGTCGTACGGGTTGACCAGGTAGGCCTGGCGCAGCTCGTCAGCGGCCCCGGCGAACTCGCTGAGCACGAGGGCCCCGCGCAGGTCGTAGCGGCAGGAGACGTACTCCTTGGCCACCAGGTTCATGCCGTCGCGCAGCGGGGTGACGACCATGACGTCGGCGGCGCGGTAGAGCGCGGCCAGCTCGTTCTTGTCATACGACTGGTGCAGGTAGTTGATGGGCTGGCGGCCGAGCATGCCGTACTCGCCGTTGATCCGGCCGACCCGCAACTCGATGTCGTTGCGCAGCCGGATGTACTCGGCGACCCGCTCGCGGGTGGGAGTGGCGACCTGCACGAACGCCGCCTCCCCCGGCTGGATCGCGCCGTCGCCGAGCAGCTCGCCGAACGCCTTGAGCCGCTGGCCGATGCCCTTGGTGTAGTCGAGCCGGTCGACGCCGAGCAGCACGTGCTCGGGGTCGCCGAGCTCGGCCCGGATCTCCTTGGCCCGGGCGAGGATGTGCGGCTCACGGACGAGCTGGTCCAGGTCGCCGAAGTCGACCGAGATGGGGAACGCCTCGGCCCGGACGGTGCGGCCCTCGACCTGCAGCTCGTTCCGGTGGTTCGGCAGGCCGAGGAGGCGGCGGCAGAGCCGGACGAAGTTGGAGGCGCCGCCGGGCCGCTGGAACCCGACCAGGTCGGCGCCGAGCAGGCCCTCGAGGATCTCCCTGCGCCACGGGAGCTGCCAGAACAGCTCGGCCGGCGGGAAGGGGATGTGCAGGAAGAAGCCGATGCGCAGGTCGGGACGGAGCCGGCGCAGCATGGCGGGGACGAGCTGGAGCTGGTAGTCCTGCACCCAGACGACCGCGCCGGGCGCCGCGGCGTCGGCGGCGGCGCGGGCGAACCGGTCGTTGACCGCGCGGTAGGCGTCCCACAGCACCCGTGAGTAGACCGGCGTCGCGACGACGTCGTGGTAGAGGGGCCAGAGGGTCGCGTTGGAGAAGCCCTCGTAGTAGAGCTCCACCTCCAGGGCGGAGAGCGGCACGGGGATCAGGTGCATCCCGTCGTTGTCGAACGGCTTCAGCTCCTCGCCACCGGCGCCGGTCCACCCGAGCCACGCCCCGTCGCGCCGCTGCATCACCGGCGCGATCGCCGTCACCAGGCCGCCCGGACTGCGCCGCCACTCGGACTCGCCGACCCGGTCGACCGGCAGCCGGTTCGCGACAATCAGAAACGAGCTGGTGCCATCCATTGAGCCCTCCGGAGATCGTCCCCACTACGCCGAGCCCTCGCAGGACAACCATACGAAAGGCCACTCATACCGCCCATACCCGCCACGAAGTGCACAATTCATTTGGGTACGTGTGAGAATGATCTCGCCAGGTCACGGGCGTCGGAAAAGAGGTTTAGACCAGTCGGTTACATTTCCGTACCGTCCGGTCACGTACCGCGCGGTCCGGCGCAGGCGCCGCGGACCGGGGTCAGGCGGGAGGAAGGGCGTGCCCGCGCAGGTCCGCCCGTACGGCCTGGGCGAGCTTCTTGGTCGCGATGCGGTTGAGCGCGCCGCCCGCGACGGCTCCCGTGAAGAAGGGGCCGAATGTGGTGAAATGCCGCCCGAGCGTCCTCATCAGGCGGTTGCGCAACGCGGTCTTCGCCGCGGCCCCGACCGCGATGGAGGCCGAGCCGGGGGCGAGCGGGTTCACCCCGCGTTCCCTGGCCCAAGCCACCGCGAACACGGTGGCGCGCTGGGTGGTCGTGCCGGGGACCGGCACGCCGTAGATCTCGTGCAGCTCGGCGATGAGCTTGACCTCGATCGCCGCGACGACGAGCGTCTCCGCGACCAGCTGGGCGGGAGCGGAAAGCAGCAGCGGAGGAGCGACGAACTGGGCCGCGGCCAGGGCTCCGCCCACCGCGCCCACTGCCATCGTGCCCTTCGCCGCCGTACGGACCAGATCATCGGCCAGCTGCTCGCCGGTGAGCCCGTAATGGTGCTCCCGAAGCGTCGCGGCGTCCCTGATCGGGAGACGCGGCGCGATGTTCATGAAGACATCGGCGAGCCAGCGGCCACGCCCCGGAACCGAGTCCTTCGTCTTCTTCGCGGACCGGACGAGCGCTCGACTGAGGCGGCCGAGCAGCCGGCGCCGCTCGGCCTCGTTCGTTTCCTCAGGGGTCACGAGCCGGCCGACCAGCTCGGCGACCTCGTCCTGCGATCGATCCGCTTTCGAAGTCAACGGACTCCTCCCCGCGTCTCCTAGGCGGCGCACTCGCGGCAGATCTGCTGGCCGTTCTTCTCTGAGGCCAGCTGGCTGCGGTGGTGCACCAGGAAGCAACGCGAGCAGGTGAACTCGTCGGCCTGGCGCGGGATCACTCGGAGCGACAGCTCCTCGTTCGACAGGTCCGCTCCCGGCAGCTCAAGCGACTCGGCGAGGTCCGTCTCGTCGATGTCTATGCTGCCCGACGACTTGTCGCTCCGCCGCGCCTGAAGCTCCTGGAGGCTGTCCTCGTTCAGGTCATCGTCGGTCTTGCGCGGGCTGTCGTAGTCGGTAGCCATGTGCGTACTCCATCCCCCTCATCTATCTGTCGCGCGGGTCGCGCGTCTTTAACGCTTGGAAGGCCGTTCTTGTGCCCGTTTCTCCCGGGAGATTTTGCAATCGGTACCCCGGTTCGCGGATCACCGAACCTTCCGACACGCGAGGGGATGCCGCGCAAGGCTCCAGTTAGCCAAATATGGCGAAAACTAGAGTATTGCGGGTATGACCCATCGCGTTCGACGGCACATCCAACCACATGTGCGGGGCGGCCGCTCTATCAGCGCGCCGACAGTGTCGTCCCGGCCAGAGCACCGGCTCCCTGGAGACGCACCGTCACCACGAGGCCGCCTCCGTCCCTGGGGACGGCGGTGACCGTGCCGCCGTGCGCGCGCACGATCGCCCGCACGATGGACAGTCCGAGCCCCGCGCCCTTGGCGGAGTCCACCCGGTCGGCGTTCAGTCTGCGGAACGGTTCGAAGATGGCATCCACCTCATACGCGGGGACGTGCTGTCCCGTGTTGGCGACCTGAACAACGGCGGCCCCGTCCACCATTCCCGTCCGTACCCAGACTTTTCCGGAGGCGCCGGAATTGTGCTTGATCCCGTTCTCGACGAGATTGGAGACGCACCGTTCGAGCAGGACCGGATCCCCTGTGACGGGGGCGGGATGGAGATCGTGCTCGACGGCGACATCGTGCTCGGCGGCGAACGAGGCGAGCTGCTCGACGGCGGTCGTGGCGACCTCCTGGACGTCCACCGGCTTGCGCACGGACAGCTCGCGCTCGCTGCGGGCGAGCAGCAGGAGCCCCTCGATGAGACGTTCGTTACGTGCGTTGGTGCCGAGCAGCGTACGGCCGAGCACCTGGAGATCCTCGGACGCGTGCGGGTCGGACAGTGCGACCTCCAGGACCGTCCGGTTGATCGCGAGCGGCGTGCGCAGCTCATGGGAGGCGTTGTCGACGAACCGCCGCTGCGCGTCGAAGGCCGTGTTGAGCCGGGTGAGCATCTCGTCGAAGGTGTTCGCCAGCTCCTTCAGCTCGTCGTCGGGCCCCCGGAGGTCGATCCGCTCGTGGGCGAGAGAGGTGCCGGAGAGCTTCCTTGCCGTGGCGGTCATCTTCTTCACCGGTCGCAGCGCCCGGTCCGCGACGAAGTAGCCGAGGACGAGGGCGAGGATCCCCACGCCCAGCAGCGCAAGCAACGACCGTCTCAGCAGCTCGCCCCGCGCGGCAGCGATCATCTCCGCCTGTTGCTGCACGTACCAGTCTTTTATCGCGTCGTAGGACTCCAGCGGCAGGCCGTTAGAAACAATGATCTTGGTCGGCCATCCGGCGGCGATGGCCTGCCCCACCAGCACGTACATGACCAGGAGGAGCAGCGCGCCCGCGAAGAAGACCAGGCCGCCGTACGTGAGGGTCAACCGCCAGCGGATGCTCATGCGGCCGGGCAGCGCGCGGACCTGGTCGAGCAGTCCGGACTCCACCGGGTTGGCCTCCACCGGCGGCGGGCCGTCCCAAACCGGCGGACCGCTCGGCGGCGGCGGGACCTGGGTGCGGTAGGGCCCGGTCCCCATCGCCGACGTCATCCGGCCCAGGCGCATACGCGGTTGTGAAGCCCCTTGGGGTTCCCGTCCGCCCTGGCTTCCCTGGGTCGGGGCGGGCGTGGCGGCGGTGCCGTCCGAGCCCGAGGAGGACCCCCGGGCGGCGTCCGCGTCGTCCTTCGCAGGCTCGTACGGCTCGGTCACAGTCGGTATCCAACTCCCGGCACGGTCTCGATGATCTGGGGCTCACCGAGCTTCTTGCGCAGCGTCATCATGGTCACGCGGACCACGTTGGTGAACGGGTCGATGTGCTCGTCCCACGCCTTGTCGAGGAGATCCTCCTGGCTGACGACCGCGCCCTCGGCGCGCATCAGCTCCTCCAGGACGGCGAACTCCTTCTTGGTGAGGGAGACCTCATTGCCATCCCTGGTCACCAGGCGCTTGCCCGGGTCCAATCGTATGCCCGCGCGTTCGAGCACCGGCGGCAGCGCCGGGGCCGAGCGGCGGCCGAGCGCGCGCACCCGCGCCACCAGCTCCATGAACGCGAACGGCTTGGCCAGGTAGTCGTCGGCGCCCAGCTCCAGGCCCTCGATCTTGTCGTCGACCTCGCCAGAGGCGGTCAGCATGATGATCCTGGAGGCCGACCGCTGGGCGACCAGGCGGCGCGCGACCTCGTCGCCGTGGACCTTGGGCAGGTCACGGTCGAGCACGATCACGTCATAGTCGATGTAACCGGTCTTCTCCAGGGCGGCCGCGCCGTCGTAGGCGACGTCCACGGCCATCGCCTCACGACGGAGCCCGGTGGCGATCGCGTCCGCCATGACGCGTTCGTCCTCCACCACAAGCACGCGCATGCAAGTCCTCCTCGAAAGGTCTCAGGCCCTCATTGTGACCTGGTTGGACGTAAGTCGACGGTAAGCGGTCCCTCAGCTCTACGTGACGTAGAGCACAAGTATTGGGTGGTTTGAGAGCTCCCCCGGCGTGGGTAAGGCTGGTCTACACCCCTCTGCCGTGTGCCGGGGAAGGGCCATGCTCTCCCCAGGATCCGGCACCGGGGCCGACCGGCACCTTTTCGCCCCCTGAGAAAGAAGGTGAGTATGGGCGAGTTCACGACCACGATCGAAACCCGGCTCAACCAGGCCTACAAGGGTCTCCAGGAAGCCACGGCGAACGGGGACGACTTCCTCGCCGACACCCTCACCGCCGAGATCGAGGACCTGCGCCGTCTGGCCGTCGATCACGGCATCGCCATCGAGCGATAACCCCCCTCGACGACGCGGGGACCCGCCGAAAGGCGGGTCCCCGCGTCGTCTTTCATCGTGTTCTCATCGCCGTCCTGCCGTCACTCCCGACCGGCGGGGGTGTCGCGTTCGGGGTCGAGCGGCGCGAGCAGGCCGTCCAGCTCCTCGAACAGGCCGGGGGCGGCGCACACCAGCATGTCCGTGCCGTGCGGCTTGCCGCGCAGGCCACCGATGCGGGCGCCCGCCTCGGTGGCGATCAGCCCGGCGGCGGCGTGGTCCCAGTAGTGGGTGCCGCGCTCGTAGTAGGCGTCCACCCGGCCGGCGGCGACCGAGCAGAGATCGACGGCGCAGGACCCGCCTCTGCGGATGTCGCGGACGCGCGGCAGCACGTGCGCCAGCACCTCGGCCTGCACCGCGCGGCGGGCGGCGGCGTACCCGAACCCGGTCGCGACCAGTGCCCGCCCCAGCTCGACCCCGGTGTTGCACCGCAGCCGCTCGCCGCCCAGCCAGGCGCCGCCGCCCTTGGCCGCGGAGTAGAGCTCGCCGCGCTGCGGGACGCTCACCGCCCCCGCGACGATCTCGCCGTCCACCTCGACGGCGATGCTGACCGCCCAGTCGGGCAGGCCGTACAGGAAGTTCACCGTGCCGTCGATGGGATCGACGACCCAGCGGGCGCCGCCCGTGCCGGGAGTGTCGCCGCCCTCCTCGCCCAGCACCGCGTCGTACGGCCTGGCCGCGGCGATGCGGGCCCGGATCAGTTCCTCGGCGGCGCGGTCGAGCGCGGTGACGACGTCGGTGGGGCTGGTCTTGGTCTCGACCACCTCCGGCCGGGCCGGCCGTTTGGCGACGAGCATCCGGCCCGCCTCCTCGGCGATGATCACCGCAAGTGCCAGCAACTCCGCCTGGTCGGGTGCGCCCCGTTCCTCGGCCATCCTGACCCGCCCCCTCCTCGGTCCGATCACGTCAAGTCCTGAAATTTCGTGACTAAGGGCCACTTGAGGCATCCTCCCAGATCGGCCTGCGGGGCAGGCGCGGCCGGGAGGCAGGCGCGCACGGAGACCGGATGGCGTACCGGGAATCGGCGCCCGGTCTCAGCGGGGTAGCCGGACAAGAACCGCCCCGCCGGTCCGCGTGGACCGGCGGGGCGTACGACGCGGGGGCGGTGGCCCGGTCACTCCAGCGAGGCGGGGCGCGCCCACTCCTCTCCGAGGACGTGCTGGGCGAGGAAGGCCAGCACGGTCTGGTACCAGACCACGGCGTTCCCCGGCTTGAGCACCCAGTGGTTCTCGTCCGGGAAGTAGAGGAACTTGGACTCGACGCCGGAGCGCTGCAGGTCCCACCAGAGCCGCAGACCCTCCCCGATGGGGACCCGGTAGTCCTTGTCGCCGTGGATCACGAGCATCGGCGTCCTGATCTCGCCGAGCGAGTTGTGCGGGGAGAGCCGCGCGTACCGCTCGTGGCCCTGCCGGCCGAACTCGCGTTCCCAGTACATCGAGGCGTCGGTCGTGCCCGCGAACTGGTCCAGGTTCCACAGGGAGGCATGGGTGACGATCGCCTGGAACCGGTCGGTGTGCCCGGCGACCCAGTTGGCCATGTAGCCGCCGAACGACCCGCCCATCGCCGCGATCCGCTGCTCGTCGATCTCGGGCAGCTTGAGGCACTCGTCGGTGATCGCCATCAGGTCGGCGTGGGTGACCGGGCCCCAGTTCGCCCAGCCGCGGTCGATCATCGCCTGGCCGTACCCGGTGGACAGGCACGGGTCGGGCAGCAGCACCGCGTACCCCTGCTCGGCCATGATCCACGGGTTCCAGCGCCAGGACCAGTCGTTCCAGCTCGAAACGGGGCCGCCGTGGATCCACAGCAGGAACGGAGCGGGGTTCTCCGCGCTCGCGCCCGTGGGCAGGACCAGCCAGCCGCGGATCTCGGTGCCGTCCTCGGCGACGGCGCTGACCTCGGTCAGCGTGCCGGGCAGCTCCAGCTCGGGGGCCGGGGACGGCAGCCGGGTCACGTCGCCGTCGGGGGCGACCCGCACCGGCACGGCCGGGGAGTCCACGGCGCTCCGCAGCGCGTAGACCGATCCGTCGGCCGCCGGGCAGAGCTCAATGTAGGCGCCGTTGTCCGGGGTGACGCGGACGGCCGTGCCGTCCCCGTCCAGGGACACCCGGAAGATCGGCCGGCGGCCCTGGTGGTCGGCGACGAAGAAGATCGCGTCCGAGGAGGGCGCCCAGACGATGTCCTGCGGGAACAGCTCGCCGCCGAGCGCCCGTCCCTCGCCGGTCTCCAGGTCGATGACCCACAGCTCGAACGCGGTCGACAGCTCCTCGGTCGAGTGCCGCTCCCGAGTGCAGGCGACGTACCGGCCGTCGGGCGAGACGGCGACCGGCCCGCCGAAGTCGTGGGTGTCGGAGGCGGCGAGCACCCTGCGGCCCACCCCCTCCGCTCCGGCGTCGGCGTCCAGGTCGATGGCGACGATCTCGGAGCGCCGCATGCCGCCGGCGAGCGGGACGTTCCAGGTGGTGACGACGGTGCGGCCGTCGGGCGTCACCGCGAACGACGACAGTTCGAGCGCCTTGCCCGGCTCGGGCGTCAGGTCGCGCGCGTCCAGCCGGTCCGGCGCGGCTCCCGCGCGCGCCGCGAAGAGCCGGGTCTGGCCGGGGCCGAGGTCGTGGTCCCAGTAGCGGACGGGGTAGCTCTCGTGCAGGATCGCGCTGGCCCCGGCCTCCTTGCGGGCCTTGCGGCGCTCGCCCTCGGTGGCGGCGTCACCCGGAAGGACGTCGGCGCTGTACACGATCGTGCCGCCGGCCGCGTGGACGCCGGTGACGCCACCCGGACGCTCGGCGATCCGCCGCGGCTCTCCGCACTCGGGCAGCAGCCACAGCGCCGGGACTTCCTCCCCTTCGTCCTTGACCGTCTCGTCGGGGCGCCGCGAGACGAAGAGCACCTCGCCGTCGGGGGTGAAATCGGCGCCGGCCTCGCCCTTGGCGGACCGAGTCAGCCGGTGGGGGCGGCCCTCGGGGTCCAGGGGGATCTCCCAAAGGGCGGTGCCGTACGACTTCTTGTCCGGATTGAGGGACTGAACCACGGACACCAGCCGGGTCCCGTCCGGGGAGAGCCGCAGCGACAGCACGCGCGGCAGGGCGACGTATTCACTCATATCCCGGAAATGACTCACCGATCGAACCTACCCCGATCATCTGTGGTGACCAAGGCGATTGACCGCCCACCGGCGGCGGGGGCGGTCCGCGAGACCGGCCGGAGACATGGCCGCATAATCTGTGAGACCCGGGCCGGCGAACGGCCGGTACGGCGAAGCTGATCGGGCGGGGAGCGATGGGCGATCTGACACCTGAGGGCGGGCTGGCCCCGCGCTACGACGCGCTGCTCGTCGTGTCCTTCGGCGGACCGGAGAAGCCCGAGGACGTGATGCCCTTCCTGGAGCACGTCGTACGCGGGCGCGGGGTGCCGCGCGAGCGGCTGCTGGAGGTGGAGGCGCACTACCAGCGCTTCGGCGGGGTCAGCCCGATCAACCAGCAGTGCCGGGACCTGATCGCGGCGCTGGACGTGGACCTCCCGGTCTACTGGGGCAACCGCCACTGGCACCCCTTCCTGGAGGACACCGTTCGCCAGATGGCCGCCGACGGCGTGCGCCGGGCGGCCGCCTTCGTCACGTCCGCGCACCGCTCGTATTCGAGCTGCCGGCAGTACATCGAGGACATCGAGCGGGCCACGGCGGCGGTGCCGGGGGCGCCGGAGATCGTGAAGCTGCGCCACTTCTTCGACCACCCGGGCTTCGTCGCCGCGATGACGGACCACACGCGCGCGGCCCTGGAACGGCTCCCCGAGGGGCTGCGGGACCGGGCGCGGCTGGTGTTCACCGCGCACAGCATCCCGATCTCGATGGCAGAGACCGCCGGACCGGCCGGGGGCGCCTACGAGGCGGGCCTGCGCCGTACGGCCTCGCTCGTGGCGGCCGAGGTCGCCGCGGACCGGCCCTGGGACCTCGTGTGGCAGAGCCGCAGCGGCCCGCCGCAGGTCCCGTGGCTGGAGCCCGACGTCTGCGACCACCTGGAGGAGCTGCACGCGGCGGGCACGGAGGCGGTCGTCCTGGTGCCGATCGGCTTCGTCTCCGATCACATGGAGGTCGTCTACGACCTCGACGTCGAGGCCACGGCCCTCGCGGAGCGGCTCGGCCTGCCGCTCGCCCGGGCGGCCACCGCGGGGACGCACCCCCGATTCGTCCGGATGATCTCCGAGCTGATGGCCGAGCCCGAGCCGGCCCCGTGCCCGGCGACCTGCTGCCCGGCCCCCGCACGGCGCCCCCGCTGACCGGCCCCGGTCAGCTGTAGGCCCGCGCGTACGCCTCCGCGAGGCCGAGGACCCTGTTCACGTAGTCCCAGGAGTGGTTGTAGAACCAGACGGCCTTCCTGAGCTTCTCCCCGCCCTTGGCGGCCCCGTTGGCGCAGAGGTACTTGGCCGCCGACGGGACGGCGTCGTAGGCGCTCCAGATGTCGGCCTTGCCGTCGCCGTCACCGTCCACGCCGTACGTCTTCCAGGTGGCGGGCATGAACTGCATCGGACCGAGCGCGCCCGCCGAGGAGGGGCCGTTGTTGCGCCCGTGCCCGCTCTCCACCTGCCCGATCGCGGCGAGCACGGACCAGGACAGCCCGGGGCACACCCCGGCTGAGCGCCGGTAGAGCTCCAGATAGCTCGCCGGCCGTCCCACGAGACCCTGCCCGGTGCCTCCGCCGCCCGTGCTCGTCCCACCTCCGGTCTTCCCGCCGGTCTTCGCGGTCTTCCCGGCCTTCTTCTCGCTCGTCGTCTTCTCCCGCTTTCCGGGCTGTACGGCGAGGATGTGCGCCTTCGCTCCGAGCACGCGCTTCACCCGGCGGGCGTCCGGTGACGCTCCGTGGATCAGGACGACCACGCCCGGGGAGAACCCGAAGCTCCGCCCCAGGTCCGTGCTGATCAGCCCGTCCACGGCGGGCAGCCCGAGCGCGGCGGAGGCGGCGAGGCGCAGCCGGGGGCCGCCGTCGACCTGATACTGCGCGCCGAGGTTCATGCCGAGCCGCCGGACCGTCTCCGCGTCGGCCACCAGCTCGCCCCGGCTCAGCGCGCTCCACACCTCGGGGTGCTCCGCCACCGGTTGCGGCGTCCAGGAACGGAAGGTCGCCGGATCGACGGCGAGCAGCTGCAGCGGGTTGCCCGCGATGTGGACGGTCCCCCCGTCCACGGCGGCGGCCTTGCGCACGCCCTTGAGCCCGGCGACCCTGCGCACGGTCTCGTCCGGCACGGACGACGTGGTGATCGCCATGAGCTGGGGCGGGGCGGCCCGGATCTCCGCTTCCGCCAGCACCGGGGAGCCGGTGGGAAGCGCGGGGCCGGGGCCGGGGCCGGGGGTCGACGGGGTCGATCTCGTGGTGTCCGCGAGGCTGTGCCTGGCGCCGTCTTCGCGGCCGCCCTCCTCGCCCTTGGCGTACAGCACGGCGGCGCCGACCGCCACCAGGGCCGTCAGCCCCACCAGAAGCACACGTAGTGCGGCGAACCAGGGAACACGGCGCACCCGGCTCAGGCTAGTCGCTTCGGGACGTAGATCGAAAAATCACTTGCCAACCGGCCAGCCGGTACGACATGGTCTGGCAGGATAAGTGCACGTCCGCGTGTCGCGAGCGGGGGAGCCCGCGGCCGCACCAGTCGCATCGAGGTGCCCGGACGCACGGAGTGCGAGGGGAAATCGACATGGTGGGGCCGTACCGCGGGCTCTTCGGCACGCCTGGAGTCAAGGGCTTCGTCATCGCGGGATTCGTCGGCCGCATCCCGATGTCCATGCTGGGCATCGGCATCATCCTGCTGGTGTCGGAGCTGACCGGCTCCTACGCCACGGCGGGCGCGGTCTCGGCGGTAGAGTCGGTGGCCTTCGCGCTCGCCGCGCCGCTGTCGGGCCGGCTCGTGGACCGGTACGGCCAGGCCAAGGTGCTCGTCCCGCTCGTCTTCCTGCACGGCGCCGCGCTCGTCGCGCTCATTCTGTGCGCGCACGCCAAGGCGCCCATCTGGACCCTCTACGCGACCGCCTTCGTCGTCGGCGCGGCCGCCACCTCGCTCGGGTCGATGGTCCGGGCCCGGTGGTCGCACGTGCTCGACGACCCCGCGAAGCTGCACACCGCGTTCTCGTTCGAGAGCGTGGCCGACGAGGCGATCTTCGTGGCCGGCCCGGCTTTCGTCACCGCGCTGGCCACCGGCGTCAACGTCTACGTCGGGCTCGTCGTCGCCATCCTGCTCGCCGTCGGCGGCACCCTCGCGTTCGCCGCGCTCCGCGGCACCGAGCCGCCGGCCGTACGGCATCGCGCGCACACGGGCTCGCCGATCGCGATCCCGGGGGTCGCGCTGCTCGTGATGGTGTTCCTCGCCGTCGGCTCGGTCTTCGGCTCGATCGACATCGTCACCGTCGCGTTCGCCGAGGAGCACGGCGCAAAGGGCGCGGCGGGCCTGCTGCTCGCCTCGGTCGCGAGCGGCAGCATGGTCTCCGGCCTCTGGTACGGCTCGCGCCACTGGAAGATCGACCTGCGCCGGCGGCTGGTGCGCGGGCTCGGGGTGTTCGTCGTGGGGCTGACCCCGCTCATCCTGATGGGCAACGTCCCGACGATGGCGGTCGCCCTGTTCTTCGCCGGGCTGGCGATCTCACCCACACTGATCACCGGGTTCTCCCTGGTCGAGCGGATGGTCCCGGCGGCACAGCTCACCGAGGGCATGTCGTGGCTGTCCACGTCGCTCGGGTTCGGCGTGGCGATCGGCGCGTGGGCCGGCGGGCGGCTCACCGACAGCTACGGCGCGTCCAACGCGTACGGCTTCCCGCTCATCTGCGCGCTGCTGGCCGTCGCGGTTGGCCTCGCCGGGTCGGCCTGGCTGCGCACACCCGAGGTCGCCGGGAACGACGCCGCCTGACGGGGGCACCGGCAGGTTCCCGGCCCCGGGCTCTGGATTCGGCGCCGGCTTCATGAGTATCGTTCATGTTTTCTCCCGAAAACGTGGGCTTGGATGGTCATGAACGAGTTCCGCAACTGGGCCGGCAACCAGTCCGTCACCCCCGCCGAGATCAGGACGCCCGCGTCCGCCGCCGAGGTGGCCGAAGCCGTACAGGACGCCGCGCGGAGCGGCCGCAGGGTCCGTATGACGGGCACCGGGCACTCCTTCACCGGCATCGCCCTGGTCGACGGCATCATGCTGCGGCCCCACGCGCTCACCGGCGTGCTCGCGACCGGTGACGACTGGGCCAAGGTCGCCGCGGGCACCCCCCTGCACGTCGTCAACGACGAGCTGCACAAACGCGGCCTCGCGCTCGGCAACATGGGCGATATCACCGCGCAGACCATCGCGGGCGCGATCCAGACCGGCACCCACGGGACCGGACGGGACATCGGCGGCCTCGCCGACCAGGTCATCGAACTGGAGATCGTGCTCGCCGACGGAACGATCACCACCGTCAGCGAGGGCCCGCTGTTCGACGCGGCCCGCGTGGGCCTCGGCGCGCTCGGCATCCTCACCGCCGTCACGTTCCGGGTGGAGCCGTCGTTCCTGCTGCGCAGCCGCCGCGAGCCGCTGCCGTTCAGCGGCATCCTGGAGACGCTGGACGAACTGACCGCCGAGAACGAGCACCTCGACTTCTTCTGGCTGCCGCACACCGACACCTGCCTGGCCAAGCGCAACAACCGCTCCCCCGGCCCGGCCCGGCCCACCGGCCCGTTCAAGCACTGGCTGGACAACGTCTTCCTGGAGAACACGATCTTCGGCGCGGCCTGCGCGGTCGGCGCGAAGATGCCCGGCGCGATCCCGCGCATCAACGGGGTCTCCGCGAGCCTGCTCAGCGCGTCCGAGTCCGTCGACACGTCGTACAAGATCTTCAACTCGGTGCGGGAGGTGCGCTTCCTGGAGATGGAGTACGCGATCCCGCGGGAGAACCTGACCCAGGCCCTGCGTGAGACCCGCGACCTCATCGAGCGGATGGACTGGAAGATCACCTTCCCCGTCGAGGTCAGGGTGACCCCACCGTCGGACGCCTGGCTGTCCACCGCGTACGGCAGGCACAGCGCGTATATCGCCTGCCACGTCTACCGTCCGACGCCGAACCCCGAATATTTCGAGGGTGTCGAGGAGGTCCTGACCAGGTTCGGCGGCCGTCCCCACTGGGGCAAGCTTCACACCAGGGACGCCGCCTACCTCGCCACGGTCTATCCGAAGTTCGCCGACTTCGTGGCGCTGCGCGACGAGCTCGACCCCCAGCGGGTGTTCACGAACGACTACCTGGACGTCGTCCTGGGCTGACACCATGGCGTCTCGATGACGTCTGAGACTCCGTCGGCGGCCCCGCTCCGTGCTCGCGCGGGCCCCGGCGCGACTCGCCGGAATCCCGGAGGGGCAAGAACCGCTTGCTGAACCCCGCCACGCTGTAGAAAGGTGAATGCGACAAATGTGACCGGCGTCATGTCGCCTGCCACGCCCCTGGGGAAGGCGATGTTCGGACATGCCGGGTACGGTGCTGGAAGGCAACCGGCTCACGCGAGAAACTCAAGGGTCCGGGGGAAGATTGAGCACGACGACGAAGGGACTCGCATGCAGGAGCTCCGTCTCGTCGCGGTAAGTGAGGACGGCACGTACCTCGTTCTGGCCACGGCCGGACGCGGTACGCGGTTCACGCTTCCCGTCGACGACCGGCTCCGTGCTGCCGTCCGCGGCAACTTCTCCCGTCTCGGCCAGTACGAGATCGAAGTGGAGAGTCCGTTGCGTCCCAAGGAGATCCAGGCTCGCATCCGCGCCGGAGAGTCGGCGGAGGAGATCGCGGCGACCGCCGGCATCCCGGTCGAACGTGTCCGCTGGTTCGAGGGGCCCGTGCTTCAGGAGCGCGAATACATGGCCCAGCAGGCGCAGCGGGTCGCCGTGCGCCTTCCCGGCGAGACCACACCCGGCCCCACCCTCGGCGAGTTGGTCGCGGAGCGGCTGACCCGGCGCGGCGTGCCCGCCGACGAGATCGACTGGGACTCGTGCAAGCGTGACGACAACCTCTGGCGGGTGAAGCTCGGCTTCGTCTGGAACGGTCACACCCGGCACGCGGAGTGGCTGTTCGACCCGCGCCGCCGCCACATCACGCCCAACGACGACGAGGCGATGCGCCTGTCCGCCGCCGAGTACGTCGAGCCCGTCCCCGTCGAGGACACGACGGTGCGGCCGTTCCTGCCTCGCCTGGCGTCCAAGCTCGCGCCCGTCCCTCCGCTGCCCGAGGGCCCGCTCTCCGTCCGCGCCGGCCGCGCGGAGCCCGACTTCCCGCCCGTCCGGCCCGAGCCCGCCCGCCGGGACGATCCGGTCCGCGACGAGCCCGCGGCCCGTCCGGCCGCCGAGACGGCGTACCGGCCCGAGGCCCCGACGGCCCCGGGCCGTCCCGTCTTCCGTCCCGAGCCGAGCCGGGAGACGGCGTTCCACCTGCGCGAACCCGCCCAGGAGGCGGCCCTGCCGGAGACCGAGACGCGGCCCCCGGTCCGGGTGACCGAGCCCGCGCCCGTCCACGGCGGCGCGCCACCGCCGAGCGCCCCTACCCCGCACCTGCCCGACGTCGGGGAGGCCGCGTACCCGACGCGTCCCGGCGACCCGGTGCGCGAGCCCGTGGCCGAGGAGACGCCACGCGCCGAGGAACGGCTTTCCCTGGTGCCGGAGAGCGCACCGCACGCGCCCTCCGGTGGCATTGAGGCGTACGCGGAGGCCGAGGCGGGCACCGACACGGCCGTCGCGGCCGACAGCCCGGTAGGCGCCGCGGGCGCGCCGGGCACATCGGTGCGGAACGCCGGCGCGCCGGCGGCCGACGACGTCCCGTCGGCTCCCGCACCACCCGGCCGGCAGGACGAGGCCACCCCGTCCGTGGCCGCCGCCGCGGAGGCGATCGAGGTCACGACGGCGTCGGACTCCCCGGCTCCGGAGGGCACGACTTCGGAAGATACGGCTTCGGAAGGCACGGCCGTGGAGGCCGCGGCTTCAGAGGACGTGGCAGACGCGTCGGTCGAGGCGACCGCGCCCGTGAGCGACAGGGCGCCTTCGGATGCGCCGACCGTGTCCGAGCCGGCCGCCGCGACGGACGCCGGGAGCGCTCCGGAGAGCGAAGCGACGGCGCCCGCAGCCCAGCCGCCCACGCCCACGGTCCCGCCCGCTGAGCGGGCCGAGAGCCCCGGTGACGCCGCCGCGACCGAGCGGGTCGAGACCCCTGCTGACGCACCTGCCGCCGCGCCCGCGCCGGCGGAGGGCGAGCCCGGCACGGCCAAGGAGGCCGTCGCCGTGCCCGCCGCGAGGCTCAGTGAGGAGCGAGCCGCACCACCTGCCGCGCCCGCCGCCGCTTCAGGCACGAGCCCGGGCAAGCAGGGCGCGGCGAAGGAGCCGAAGCCCGAGCCGCCGGCCCCGCCCACTCCCAAGCCCGCTCCGGCCCGGCCCCGCAAGTCGCGCGGGCGGCGTGCCTCCGTCCCGACGTGGGACGAGATCATGTTCGGCGCCCGCAAGCAGGAATGATCCGCTCCTGACGAGGCGCCCGCGCCCGTCTCCCCCCGCGTCTCGCGGACGACCGGCTTCCGGCCGCTCTACCGGCATGTCACCCCATGTGACTCCGGCTGCCCGGGCCTCCCCCCGGTCGACCGTTCCACTGCGTGAACGCCCTCCTCCACGCTCCACTGACCTCCCGTCGTCGCCCGGCGATCGGGGGCATGGTGCGCGACCACGCCCCCTGTTCATCGCCGTTCGCCCGGTTCACCGGCCGGTGGCGAGGCGGCCTCCGGAGCGCATGCGGACCACCGACTGACGGGACCCCGATGGCGGGCCGGACAGCGGCCGGATCACCGCTGCGACTGGTACATCCGGTGCGCCTTCTCCGTGCGCATGCGCTGCTCGTGCATCCGCTGCATGCGCTGCTCGTGCATCCGCTGCGTCTTCTCCTTGTGCATGCGGTGCATCCGCTCCTCGTGCATGCGGTGCATCTTCTCCTTCTTCTCCTTCTTCATCCGCTTGCAGCTGTGGAAGCCCTTGTCGTAGCCGTCGGAGTAGCCGCGCTCGTAGTCGTCCTCTCCGGCGAGGCCCTGCATGGCCTTCTTCTCCATGCCGGCCTTGCAGTCGGCGCGGCCGTCCTTGTACCCGTCGCGGAAGCCCTTCTTGTAGTCGTCCCGGCTGAACGCCGAGTGCTGCGACATGCTCAGGGTCGCCTCGGTGGGGGTGGCCGCGGCGTGGGATACCCCGGTCGGACTGAGTGCGAGGGTTGTGAGGAGGGCCGAGCCAAGCAGCATCACACGTCCGGTGCGTCGCATGGCCGTCTCCTTTCTCCATGGAGCCACCCGGCGACCGTCCGGCCGGAGGGTGGGCGCGACTACGGGTCACCTCGCATCGTGACCGGGGCCGCGCCACGGCGCCGCGACACCCGCGTGACGCGAGCGTGACCGCTCCCCCTCCGGCGCCACCTGCCGCACGGCCCGATCCGGCGACTCGCGGCGTCACGGACGCAGGCCGGCGACCAGCTCGCGCAGCCGCGGTGAGGGCGGGATCCGCAGCTCGGCCTGCAGAAGGCCGGCGCAGCGCTCGTAGTCACGCAACGCCTCGGCCTGGTTCCCCTCGGCCAGGTGCGCGCGGATCAGCGCGGCGTGGGCGCTCTCCCGCAACGGCTCGGCCCGTACGGCGAGGCACGCGGCGGAGACCGCGTCGGCGAACCTCCCGGTGGCGATGAAGTCGTCCACGAGCGCCTCCAGGGCGTGGACGCGCAGCCGATGCCACTCCTCCGCCTCGAAAATCACCCAGTCGTCGTACCAGCCGGGCAGCAGGTCGGCCGAGAGCGTCTCGACGGCGTCGGCGCTCAGATCCCGCTCGGCGGTCGGGGTGGTCCGGTCGAGGATGCGCCGGGCCAGGGCCCGCGCCTCGTCGACGTCCACGCGGGCGGCGGGGCTCAGCCGTACGTCGGTCGCGCCGATGTCGAGGATGCGGCGGCCGACGCCGTCGAGGCGGGCGAGGGCCGACCGCAGGCTCGCGTGCGCCCTCCGCTCCGAGGCGTCCGGCCACAGCCTGCCCGCCATCAGCGCGCGGGGCACGGACTGGCCGCAGAGGGCGATGAACGAGAGGAGCCGCTCGGCGCCGCCGGAGACGACCACCTGATCGCCTCCGGCGAGCAGCCGGAATCCGCCGAGAAGAGTGATCCGCAAAGCACCCCAGTCGTTGCTTTCCATGACCCTCCCGCCTCGCGTGGGAAACAGATGGAAAAAGGATCTCGACCGGCGGCTCCGCCGCGCTTCCTCCTCTAAGTACCCGATATGTGGTAAATCGCTGTGATTCTTCACCGAATGGGTGGATAACGAGCTGCCAAGCGGTCATCAGCCGAGGTCACGACCCGCCTCAGCCCGCTTCTCAGCACGGCGTCAGCGATATGTCAGTGCCCGGCCGAAGGGATCAGCGAAATGTCAGTGGCGTCCTTCAGAGTGGAGCCGACACCGACGAGAAGAGAGATCATGACATACGCGATTCAGGCCGAGGGACTGGCCAAGCGCTATGGCGAGACGCGTGCCCTGGACGGGGTGGATCTCGAGGTGCCGCGCGGCCGGCTGCTCGGAGTCCTCGGGCCCAACGGCGCGGGAAAGACCACCGCTGTGCGCGTCCTCGCCACCCTGCTGCGGCCCGACGGGGGCCGCGCCCGGGTCGCCGGTTACGACGTCGTCAGACAGGCCCACCAGGTGCGGTCGCTGATCGGCCTGACCGGGCAGTACGCCGCCGTCGACGAGACGCTGACCGGCGTGGAGAACCTCGTGATGATCGGCCGGCTACTCGACATGCCGCGGGCCGAGGCCCGTCGGCGCGCCGCCGAGCTGCTCGCCCGGTTCGACCTGACCGATGCGGGCGGCCGTGCCGCCAAGACCTACTCCGGGGGGATGCGGCGCAGGCTGGACCTCGCCGCGAGCCTCGTCGGGCGCCCCCAGTTGCTGTTCCTGGACGAGCCGACCACCGGCCTCGACCCGCGCAGCCGGGCGGACCTGTGGGCGGTCGTGCGCGGCCTGCGGGACGACGGGGTGACGGTGCTGCTCACCACGCAATACCTGGAGGAGGCCGACCAGCTCGCCGACGACATCGTGGTGTTCGACCACGGCAAGGTCATCGCGAGCGGCACCTCCGACGAGCTCAAGGCCACCACCGGCGCCCAGGTGCTCGAGGTGCGGCCGCTGCGGCCGTCCCACCTGGACGTGGTCGCGAGCGTGGTGGGCGACGTGCTTGGCGCCGCGCCCGAGGTCGCGGGCGGTCTGGTCTCCGGCAGCGTCCGGGATCCCGCGCTTGTGCCCTCCATCGTGCGCCGCCTGGACGATCTGGGCGTGGTCGCGGCCGAGCTGTCGCTGCGCAAGTCCAGCCTCGACGAGGTCTTCCTCGCCCTGACCGGCCACCGCGCCGAAGGAACCGAAAACGCCGGCGACCGGCCCGGCGACGGCCCCGGCAGCGGGGCCGGCGCCCACGACGACACGCGGAACGGCACCGCGAGGAAGAAGGAGGTCGCGCTATGACGGCCATCAGCCCGGCGGCTCCCGGGGTCACCGTCTCGGCGCGGCCCGGGGTCGCGGCGACCATGCGCCACACGGCCACCCTGGCGTGGCGCAGCCTCGTGCAGATCAAGCACAACCCGATGGAGCTCCTGGACCTGAGCGTCCAGCCGATCATGTTCCTGCTGCTGTTCACATACGTGTTCGGCGGGGCGATCGCCGGCTCCACGGGCGACTACCTGCAGTTCTCCCTGCCGGGCCTGGTCGCGCAGAACATGCTGTTCGCCAGCCTGACGACGGCGATCGGGCTCAACACCGACATCACCAAGGGCGTGTTCGACCGGCTGCGGAGCCTGCCGATCGCCCGGTCGGCGCCGCTCACCGGACGCATCGTCGCCGACACGCTGAAGCAGGCGTGGGCGTTCGCGCTGTTCCTCGGCGTCGGCATGGTGCTCGGGTTCCGCGTCCACACCGGCGTGTTCGGCGTCCTCGGCGCGCTGGCGCTGCTGCTCGCGTTCGCGCTGGCCATGTCCTGGCCGGCGGTGCTCATCGGGCTGACCGCGGAGAACCAGGAGAAGGTGCAGATCCTGGCCTTCTCCCTGATTATGCCGATCACCTTCACCAGCAACGCGTTCGTGCCGACCGCCACCATGCCGAGCTGGCTGCAGAAGTGGGCGGAGATCAACCCGGTCAGCCACCTGGCCGACGCGGTGCGCGGGCTCCTCAGCGGCGGCCCGATCGCCTCCAGCGCGATCGTGTCCCTGCTGTGGGCGGCCGGGCTCGCGGTGGTGTTCGCCCCGCTGTCGATCCGCGCGTTCCGCAACCGTACGTGACCCGGCCGCGCGGGCTCTCAGCCGGCGGAGACAGCGGCGACCATGTCGTCCAGCGGCGTCGCCCGGCCGCGCTCGTAGGCCCGCGAGAACTCCTCGGGCCCGAGCGCGGCCTGCGCGGCGGCGGTGATGCGGCCGTGGTCGAAGGCGACCACCTCGTCCACGCCACGCATCGCCGCGGCGGACCCGAGCAGGCGGGCGGCCAGCTCCGGGTCGCCGTCGAGGAGCGCCAGCCCCGCCCTGCCGATCAGCACACGTCCGATGACCGGACCGTCTTCTGCGGTGATGGCCGCCTCCATGGCCGCGGCGTGCATCCGGCGCGAGCGGGCCGCGTCGCCCTCCTGCTCCGCGAGCAGGCCGAGGGACGCGTGCACCAGCGCGCGGAACTGCGGCGGCTGGACCGCCGGCCCGTCGATCTGCCGCACCGTCTCGGCGTAGTGCCTCCGGGCGAGGTCGAGTTCGCCGTCCTCCCGGGCGAACTCCCCTCTGACGAGCCCCAGGCCCGCCAGGCTGACCACGTCGTCCCCCGCGGCGCAGATGCGCTCCGCCTCGTCGAGCACCAGGTGCGCCCCCGCGCGATCTCCGGTCGCGTTGAGGGCCGTCGCCAGCTGGCTCCGCATGTACGGGGTGTCGTTGGAGGCGCCGATCTCGTCGACGAGCGCGATGGCCTCGCGCATGATCGGGATCGCTCCGGCGTTGTCCCCGCGGATGGCCTTGACCTCGGCCAGCGCAGACAACGAGTTGGCGACGCCCCAGCGGTCACCCGTCAGACGGAATCCCGCAAGCGCGGCCGCCACGTCGGCCTCCCCCTGGGGGACCCGGCCGCTGTTGAAGTGCAGATGCCCCCGGAACAGGTGCGCGACGGCGACCAGCCACGGGTCCGGCGCGGCCAACAGCTCGGCGAGGTGGGCGTCCACGGTGTCAATGTGGCGGAGGAAGAGGCTCAGCACCGGCCGCGCCAGCGCGACGATCGGGTGCAGGGGGCTGGGCGCGAGCAGTTCGACCAGCGAGCCGACGCCTTCGAGAGCCTCCCGCGCGCGCTCCCAGTCGGCGGAGCCGCCCAGCGCGGTCACGCCGTAGACCGCGAGCAGCAGCGCCCGCTTGGCCGGCTCGACGTCCTCGGGGACGATCCGGAGCACTTCGGCGGTCCGCGCCTCGCCCTCCGCCCGGCGACCGGCCAGCCACCAGTACCAGCCGAGCGCGCCGACCAGCCGGATCGCCAGGTCGGCCTCGCCCTCGTCGACCGCCCAGCGCAGCGCGGCCGACAGGTTGTCCTGTTCGGCCGTCAGCCGGGCCAGCCACCCGACCTGGTCCGGCCCGCGCAGCCGCGAGTCGGCCGTCTCGGCCAGCTCGGTGAAGAACTCCGCGTGCGCCAGCCGCACCCGCCGCTCCTCGCCCGACTCGGCGAGCCGCTCGGCGGCGTACGCTCTGATCGTCTCCAGCATGTGATAGCCGCCGTCGTCGTAGACGACGAGGGACTTGTCCACCAGGCGCCCGAGCAGGTCGACGGTCCAGCCCGACCCGCCCGGCCCCGCGCAGACGCGCTCGGCGCTCTCCAGGGTCGCCCCGCCCGCGAAGACCGACAGCCGCGCGGCGAGCCGCCGCTCGTCCTCGTCCAGCGGCTCCCAGCTCCACTCGACCACGCCACGCAGCGTCTGGTGCCTCGGCAGCGCCGTACGGCTCCCGCTGGTGAGGAGGCGGAACCGGTCGTCGAGGCGATCGGCGATCTGCCCGGCGGAGAGGGCGCGCAGCCGGGCCGCGGCCAGCTCGATCGCGAGGGGCATCCCGTCCAGCTCCCGGCAGATGCGCTCGACCGCCGGGCGCTCCCCGTCCACCGCGTATCCCGGCCTGGCGGCCGTGGCGCGGTCGGTGAACAGCCGTACCGCGGGGTCGAGGTCGAGCGGGCGCACCAGCCACAGCATCTCGCCGGTGATGCCGAGCGGCTCCCGGCTGGTGGCGAGGACGCGGATGTCCGGGCAGGCGGCCAGCAGCCGGTCCACCAGCACCGCGGCGGGCTCGATCAGGTGCTCGCAGTTGTCCAGGACGATCAGCGCCCGGCGGCCCGCGAGGAGGACGGCCAGCCGCTCGGTGGGGTCGGCCTCGCCGTGCGGCCCGGCGCCCGGCCGCCTGGTCATCAGACTCGCGTCCCTCAGGCCGAGCGAGGTGAGCATCGTCTGCGCGATCTCGTCGGGGTCGCGCAGCGACGCCAGCTCGACCAGCCAGGCGCCGTCCGGCACTTCGGAGGAGAGCTGCTCGGCGGTCTCGACGGCGAGGCGTGTCTTGCCCGCCCCTCCGGGACCGAAGAGGGTCACCAGCCGGTGCGCGTCCAGGAGGCCGCCCACACGCTCGACGTCCGTCTCGCGTCCGACGAAGCTCGTCAGCCTGGCCCGCAGGTTGCCCTTGGCCGCGGCCGGCGCGGAGCGGGGACGCGCGTCGGCGACCGGCGGGATGACGGGCGACTCCGGGATGACGGCCGGTTCCAGAGCGTTCGGCGACTCCGGCGCGGCCGGGGACTCTGGGACAGCGGCCGGCGACTCTGGGACGGCGGTGACGCGCGCTTCGAGAGCGACCGGCCGCTCCTCCCCCGCGACGGCCGGGGCGGATCCGTTGTGCGGGAGGGGCTCGCGGCGGAGTACGGCGAGGTGCAGTTCGGCGAGCCGGGGCGAGGGATCGGCTCCGAGCAGGTCGGCGAAAACGGCCCGGGCGTCCTCGTAGGCGGCGAGCGCCTCGACCTGGCGTCCGGAGGCGTAGAGGGCCCGCATGAACTGGCCGCGCAGCCGTTCGCGCAGCGGGTGCGCGGTGATGAAGGCGCGCAGCTCCGGCAGCACCTCGCCGTGCCGTCCGAGGGCGAGGTCGGCGTCGATCCGGTCCTCGGTCGCGGCGATCCGCAGGTCGTCGAGCCGCGCGGCCTCCGGCGCTCCGTCGGGCAGGTCGGGAAGCGCGGGGCCGCGCCAGAGCGCGAGCGCGTCCCGCAGGGTGCGTGCGGCGCTGGGGGCGTCACCGGCGGCCAGCGCCCGGCCGCCCTCCCCGCACAGCCGGGTGAACACGTGGACGTCGACCAGCTCGGGCGAGACGGCCAGCCGATATCCGGACGGGTGGGCGGCCACCAGCTCGCGGTCGATCGCGGCGCGGAGCCGGGAGACCAGGGCTTGGAGCGCGTTGCCGACACCGCTCGGGGGGCTGTTCTCCCACACCCTCGCGACGAGCGCGTCGACCGGGACGGCCCGGCCGGCGTCGAGCAGCAGCGCCGTCAGCAGGGCCCGCAGTCGCTGCCCGCCGATCTCGATCAGCCGGCCGTCCTGCCGGACCTCAAGAGGGCCGAGGACGGAGAATCTTAGGCCTGTGTCCCGTTCCGTCCCCACCATGCCTCGATTATCCGTCTCTTCGGGAGCCGGTGGGCGATCAGATCGCGGGCCCGCTCCCCGTACGGCACTGGGACGACAGGCGCGGCCGCCGTACCGGCGGTGACCACGGCCGAGGCCCCCCTTCCCGCCCCTGCCGGGACGACGGGGCCGCGGGCTCGGGAAGCACCCGTGGAGCCGGCCGAGGGAACGGATCGGCGCGATCCGGTCAGCGCACCGTCCAGATCCGCGTAGCATCATCGGGCATGGGGTCGCCGAACATGTCAGGACGCGCGCGGCGTGCCGTCGCCATCGCGGCGGTCGCGCTCACCGCATCAGGCTGCGGGATCCTGGGCGGTGGTTCGCCCAGGAACCTCGACGTGATCAGCGTGTCCAGTCCGCGTTTCCGCGACGGCGCCCCCCTGCCGCACGGCTACTCCTGCGACGGAGGGATGGGCAACCCGCCTCTCCGCTGGTCGGGTACGTCGGGCGCCAAGTCGGTGGCCCTGGTGGTCGACGACAACGGCCCTCGGAGCGAAGCGGAGGTGCACTGGGTGGTCTTCAACATCGACCCCAACACCACCGAGCTGGCTGAGAACGGCGTCCCCCGAGGCTCGAGAGAGGGCAAGACGACGACCGGGAAAGTCGGATACGTGCCTCCGTGCGCCCCCAACGGGAACTACCGTTTCACTGTGTACGCCTTGGACGCGAAGCTCGATCTCCAGCAGGGCGCCCCCCTCGCGGAGACCCTGGAGCACATCGCCGGCCACACCATCGCCCGCGGCCGTCTCACTGCCTCGAACATCGAGTGACATGCCGAACACCGCAGGTAGCAGCACCTCGCCAATCTTCGCCAAGGGTGTGACAACGGTCATCGTGGTCGAGCAGAATCGGATCCAATTGCTGAGCGCAGGTGAACAAAGGGGGCAGGTCGCGTCGATGGCCGCGCGACCTCACCGGCGCCGCTGGCAGGCCATGGCCTTGAGGGTGGTGCTATGATCGCGGTCATTTCCGGCCTCGTCGCCGTCGTGCTCTTGGTGCTGGTGGTCGTGGCCATGGGCATGCGGTCGATGAGCCGCAGGGAGAGCGCGCTCCCGCCCGAGCGGTTGAAGGCGATGGCCGAGAACAAGGGTCCCAAGCCGCGGCGTCCCGCCGAGGAGACCTTCTTCGAGAGCTTCCCCAAGGGTTTCGACGCGTTCGAGGAGCCGCAGAGCGCCAAGCAGCAGCGTGCCGCCCGCCCGGCGCCCCGCCCCGGCGGCCGGCAGGCCTCGCGCCCGGGGGCGCAGCGCGGCAAACAGCCCGCGGCCGCCCGCGGCCGGCGCGGCGTGGACGAGTGGGGCGAGCAGGACGACTACGACGACGACTACTGGACCCGGGTCCGCTCCGACGAGGGCGGCTTCGACGGCGCCGGGGGCGCGCAGCCGGACCCGTCCCGCCCCGTCGCCGCCTCGGCCGACCCCCGGGCCGTGCCCCCGCAGTCCCCGCAGGCCCCGCGGCACTCCGGACTGGCCGACCTGGTCGAGCCTCTGCGCGCCACCCCCGCCTCCGCGCTCGCCGACCAGAAGACGATGACTTTCTCCACCGCGGGCACCGACGCGCTGGGCGCGCTCGGCACCCCGGCCCCGGCCGGGCGCCCCGACCCGCTGCTCGACCGCGGCGCCCCGCCGCCCACCGGCTCGCCGTCCGGCGGAACGCCGAACGGCCCCTTCTCCGCCCCGCCGGCCGACCCGCTGAACAGCCCACGCGGCAGCGGCTCCTTCGAGGCCGTACGCGGCAGCGGCTCCTTTGAGGCCGTACGCAACACGCCGCCCGCCACCGGCCCGTTCGACAACGTGATCCCGGAAACCGGGATGTTCGAGGCGATCCGCGACACTGGCCCCGCCCCCACCAGCCCCGCCGCCCCGGCGACCGGCCCGTTCGACAACGTGATCCCCGAGACCGGGATGTTCGAGGCGATCCGCGACACCGGCCCCGCCCCCACCAGCCCCGCGACCGGCCCCTTCGACACCGCCGTCCCCCAGACCGGGATGTTCGAGCGGCCGGCGTCCTACGACGTGCCTCCGGCGGACCCGTACAGCTCGACGGGGCGCTTCACCTCCGACACCGGCCCCTCCTACGCGGTGCCCTCGTCCCCGCCCGCCGAGGAGCCCTCCTGGGGACAGCCGGCGGCTCCGCCCGCCACGCCCGCCTGGCCGGGAGTGCGCGACGTGCTGGACGACCCGGAACCGCCGCACGGCTACCAGCCCACCCAGTACGGCGGTTACGACTCCTACTCCGCCGACCGCGCGTCCTACCCCTCCACCCCGTCCCCGAGCTCGTACGAGGTGAGCGCGGGCTGGGCGACGATCGACGACTCCGACACCATGAACGGCCCCACCGCCTCCGCCGGCTCGCCCCCCGCGACCCCGGCCACGCCGTACGAGCAGGGCGACTACTACGGCCAGGGCCAGCAGCCGGGGCACGCGGCCACACCGGAGCCGCCCGCGTGGCCGGAGCAGAAGCCCGCGTCCGGGAGCTGGCCCGGCTACGACGAGCTGTACGGCACGACCCCCGAGCCGACCGGGCGCCGCGGCAGCCACCGCAGCCCCGAGACCGACTATCCCGACTATTACCGCTGACTTTCCTCCCGCTTGCCTGACCTGCGCGTGATCCCTGTTTTAGGGTCGCGTCATGACGGAGAGCGGCTATACGAACACGGAAAGTGGCTGGCGGTCCGTGCTCCGGCACGACGTACCCGCCTCCCTGGTGGTCTTCCTCGTCGCGGTGCCCCTCTCCCTCGGGATATCCGTCGCGTCAGGCGCCCCGATCGCCGCCGGTCTGGTGGCCGCGGTCGTCGGGGGCATCGTCGCGGGCGCGATGGGCGGATCCGTGGTCCAGGTCAGCGGCCCGGCCGCCGGGCTCTCGCTGGTCGTCGCCGACCTCGTGCAGACGTACGGGTGGCGCGCCACGTGCATGATCACGTTGCTGGCGGGGTTGCTGCAGCTCCTGCTCGGCCTCGTCAAGGTGGCACGGGCGGCCCTGGCGGTGTCCCCCGCGGTCGTCCACGGGATGCTCGCCGGGGTGGGCGTCGCGATCGCGCTCTCGCAGCTCCACATCGTCCTCGGCGGGCAGCCGCAGAAGTCGGCGGTCGAGAACCTCCTGGAGCTGCCCTCGCAGATCGTGAACAACCACGGCCACGCCGTCCTGGTCGGCGTCATCACGATCGCCGTCCTGCTGGTGTGGAACCGGCTGCCGCGCCTGCGCGCGGTGCCCGCCCCGCTCGCGGCCCTGCTGATCGGAGCGGCCCCGGCGGCCGCGCTCGGCTGGGACGTCACCCGGGTGGACCTGACCGGCGGGTTCTCCTCCCTGGAGGGTCCCGTCTTCCCGTCGGGGGACTGGCACGCCATCATGTCGTCGGTGCTGCTGGTCGCGCTGCTCGCCGCGGTCGAGTCGCTGCTCACCTGTGTCGCCTCCGACCGCATGCACAGCGGGCCACGCGCCGACCTCGACCGGGAACTGACCGCGCAGGGCGCGGCGAACCTCATCTCGGGCGCGCTCGGCGGCCTGCCCGTCTCCGGCGTGGTCGTACGGACGACCGCCAACGCGCGGGCGGGCGCGCGCAGCCGCTGGTCGACGGTGCTGCACGGCATGTGGGTGCTGATCTTCACCCTGGCCTTCGGATGGGCGATCACGCTGATCCCGATGGAGGCGCTCGCCGCGCTGCTGCTCTTCATCGGCATCCAGATGGTGAACGTCGGCCACGTGCGCAACCTGCGCGGCCACGGCGAGATGCCGGTCTACTTCGTCACCATGGGCGGCGTGGTGCTGGTCGGGCTCGCCGAGGGCGTCCTGGTGGGGCTCGGCCTGGCCGCGCTGCTCTCGCTCCGCCGGCTCACCTGGCTCTCGGTCCAGGTGCGGCCCGACGGCGACCGATGGCGCCTCGTGGTGACCGGTTCGCTCACCTTCCTCGGCGTGCCGAGGCTGACCGAAGCGCTGCGGGCCATCCCGGCGGGGGCGGCCGTCGAACTCGACCTGCACGTCGACTTCATGGACAACGCCGCCTTCGAGGCGCTGCACCACTGGCGGCTGGAACACGAGCGCGCCGGCGGCACGATCGACATCGACGAGCTGCACGACGAGTGGTACTCCGCCGCCGTGCGCGGCACCCGGATGTTCCCCGCCAAGAGCCCGTTCCGGCACGACCGGTGGTGGCTGCCGTGGGCGTACCGGAGTCCCGGGCCGCGTCCCGGGGAGATCCTCCCGATGTCCGAGCCCGCCCCGGCCGTCGTCTCCCCGGCGAACGGGGGCGAAGCCGTACCGGATCTGCTGAAGGGGGCCCAGGAGTTCCAGCGGCGCACCGCCCCGCTGGTGCGGCCTTTGCTGACCCGGCTGGCGCGCGGGCAGGCGCCCTCCCACCTGTTCATCACGTGCGCCGACTCGCGGATCGTGCCGAACATCATCACCGCGAGCGGCCCCGGCGACCTGTTCACGTTGCGCAACATCGGGAACCTCGTCCCCCGCCACCGGGCCGCGCCGCACGACGACTCCGTCATGGCCTCGATCGAGTACGCCGTGGGGGTCCTCGGGGTACGGAAGATCACCGTCTGCGGGCACTCCGGCTGCGGCGCGATGGTGGCTCTGCTCGGTGAGATCCCGCCGGCACCGGCCGAGTTCGACACCGGCTTCCCCGCCCTGCGTGGATGGCTGCGCCACGGACGGCACACGCTGGCCCGGTTCGTGGCGACGGAGAGCACGGAGGACGACGCGGGCCCGCTGGACCGGCTCTGCCGCCTGAACGTGATCCAGCAACTGGAGAACGTACGTTCCCACCCGCGCCTGGACGCCCTGGTCCGGTCGGGGACGCTGGAGCTGTCCGGGCTGTACTTCGACATCGGCGCGGCCAGCGTCCACGTGCTGCACGAGGAGGGCTTCACGCCCGTGCCGACGCTCCGTACGGGCTGATCCCGCCGTCGCCCGCGACCCCGTTCACCCCGAGCGCACTTGTCCGCCCACCGTGAAACCGGGGAGACAGCCGTGGTGGGCGCGGCGAAAGATGGCGGCATGAAAATCTTGGTCATCGGTGGTTCGGTGTTCCTCGGCCGGGCGATCGTCGCGGAGGCGCTCCGCCAGGGACACGAGGTCACGACGTTCAACCGCGGCAGGAGCGCGCCGGACGCACCCGAGGTCGAGGCCGTGCACGGGGACCGCGAGGTGCCCGCCGACCTGGACCGCCTCGTCGAGGGACGCCAGTGGGACGCCGTCATCGACGTCTGCGGCTACACCCCGCGCGTCGTCCTCGACTCGGTGCGCAGGCTGTCGGGCCATGCCGGCCACTACACGTTCATCTCCAGCATCTCCGCGTTCCCCGGCTTCCCGACCGTGCCCGGGCTGGACGAGGACGCGCCACGCTACGAGTGCCCGGCGGACGCGGACAGTGACTTCGGCGACTACGGCGTGCTCAAGGCCGGCTGCGAACGCGCGGTCGAGGAGCACTTCGACGGCGAGACGCTGATCATCGATCCGGGCCTCATTCTCGGGCCGTACGAGAACGTCGGGCGGCTGCCGTGGTGGCTCACCCGGATCGCCAAGGGAGGGCGGGTGCTCGCGCCGGGCGACCCGGACCGGGCCATGCAGCTCATCGACGCCCGCGACATCGCCGCCTTCGCGGTGGACCAGGCGGCCAAGGGCACGACCGGCCGCTTCCTCACCTCCGGTGTACCTGGCAACACGACGTACGGCGACTGGCTGCGCGACTGCGTCAAGGTCACCGGCTCCGATGCCGAGCTGGTCTGGGTCGACGACGCCGTCCTGCGGGAGCACGACGTCCAGATGTGGGTCGAGCTGCCGTTGTGGGCGTGGGAGGGCCCGGACACGGTGGGGGTCTGGCTGCCGTCCTCGGCCAAGGCGCTCGCCGCCGGGCTCACCTGCCGTCCCGTCAGTGAGACGGTGCGGGACACCTGGGAGTGGCTGAAGGACATTCCGGAGGACCAGCGCAGGTTCGGGAAGCACGGCATCGACCCGGAGAAGGAGGCCCGCATTCTCGCGGTCTGGGACGCCCGCTCCTGATCGGACCCCGATCACGGAGTGGATTCCCCCATGGCTCCAGGCACCTCTAGGCTGGCGGCCATGTCGGATCTGCCACAACTCGCCGCCTTTCTCATCGTGTTCGTCGTCCTCCTGGGCGGGGGCTTCGCGACTACCACGCGGCGGAAGGGGCGGAAGCAGCAGAGCCGGAGTCAGCAGAGCCGCCCCACCGGCCCCCGCAGGTCCCCGTCCGGACCGCGTGGCGGCCGGCCGGGCGGCGGGGGACGGCCGCCGGGCCGCGGGGGTGCCGTTCCCGCGCCCGGGTCCCGGACCGGCACGCCGTCCACCCGGCGAGGCGAGCCCACGCGCGGGCGGCCGCACGGAGCGGACGCGGGCGCGGCGCAGCACCCCGGCGAGATCTGGTGGGCGGACGTGCCGTTCGAGGACGGGCCCGGCTCCAAGGTGCGGCCGTGCGTCGTCCTGAGGACGCATCAGGATGGCGCGGAGGTACTGAAGATCACCAGCCAGGACCAGCGGCATCGCAGCGACCACATCGAGATCCCGACCCGCGCCTGGGACCCCGACGCCGACCACAACAGCTTCCTCGACCTCAGCGACCCGATCCGGGTCACCACGTCCGCCTTCCAGGACCGCGCCGGGGAGCTGGACCACGCGATCTGGCGTCACGTGTGCTCGCTGCACGGGATCACCCGATAACCGCCGGCCGCCGAACCCCATCTCACGATCGGCGTCCGTTCTCCGGGCGTACCGTCGGCCGTCGGACCGCCCCGGCCCGACGTGGCCCGCCCCACGCTGGTCATCGGCCTGCCGCTGCTGCTCACCCTGACACCGCGTGAGCGGGCGGGCATGCTGGCCGTCGCGTTCTCCGAGGACGTCGGCGGCGATCCCGCGCGCGGCCTGCTGGCGCGGTCCGCGCTCCTCACCGCCGGCGAGTGGCGGCATGCCCTGCTGAGCGCGCGCGTCGAACGGTACCGACCGACCGGCGACGCCGTCATAGATAACGTCTGGTTCCCCGGGGAACGGATAGGCTCCCAGCTCATCGGCAAGATCACCGGAGCGGTGCTGGGCTGGCCGCTGTTCCTCGCCGAGTTCGCGCTGACGCGGCTCCTGGCGGGGCAGTCGCAGGTTGCCCGTTACTACGCCGACCAGGTGGCCGCACGCGCCGTGTCGACCCCCGCCGTCCGCCGCTACCTGGACGCCCTCACTATGGCCGACGGCCGCCTCACCCCCATGCTGTCGGCGGCCCGGCGCGGGGCGTCGATCGACGAGATCCGCCGTGCCGTACCGCAGTCCGGGGACATCGATCGCGAGGCGGTGATCGCCCGGCGGGAGGCCTCCTCGGCACGGCGAACCTGGCGGGATCTGGCGCCGCCCCTCGCGCTGCGAGCCGCTCTCCTGGAAGAAGGCGACGCGCAGGAGGGCTCCACCGGGATCGACGAGGCCGAGTCGGACCGGATTGACGCCGAGCTGTCCCATCACCTCGCCCGCACCGTCCGTACGCTGTCTCAGAGCAGCACTTGACCGAACGGATCCCGGCTCCGGGAATCCGATCGTTCGCAACATGCGCGGGGCGGAAACTGGAGCGGGCCGGAAACGCCACCCGTCAGACGAGACGGGTCCGCTTCGGCCGGTGGTGAACGTCTCCCCTTCTTGAATAACGAGGCGGCTATCGTCCACGTATGGACATTACCGATCACTTCGCCACCATTGGGGGAATCCGGCTGGCCTACCGGGCGTGTGGTCCGCGCGACGCCCCGCCGCTCGTGCTCGTGCACGCGCTGGGTGAGTGCGCCGCCGATTGGGACGTCGTCATCCCCGCTTTCGCCGGCAGGTGGCGGGTGTACGCGCTCGACCTGCGCGGCCACGGAGAAAGCGGCCGGCCCGGCGACTACTCGCTGGAGTTGATGCGCGCCGACGTGCTCGGCTTCCTGGACGCGCTCGCGCTCGACCGGGTGGATCTGATCGGGCACTCCCTGGGAGGTCTCGTCGCCTACCTGCTGGCCGGGGATCATCCGGAACGGGTGAGCCGACTGGTCCTGGAGGACGTCCCGGCGCCGCTCCCCCGCGAGCGCGTCGTCCCCACTCGGCCGGACGGCGACCTGCCGTACGACTGGGAGATGGTGCTGGCCGTCAGGAAACAGATCGACGACCCCGACCCCGCCTGGATGGACCGGCTCGGCCGGATCACCGCGCCGGTCCTCGTCATCGCGGGCGGCCCCGCGAGCCACATACCGCAGGAACGGGTCGCCGAGCTGGCCCGGCGCATCCCGGACAGCCGAACGATGACCATCCCGGCCGGGCACCTCGTCCACGCCGCCGAGCCGCACGCGTTCTCGGAGGCGGTCCTGACATTCTTCGAGCAGGCGAAACCGCTCCCGTCGCCGTCCCGCTGACCCGGCGCGCCGAACCCGGTGCGTACAGCGGGCCGCACGGCACCCGGCACCCGCGGTCTTCACGGCGGACGTTACCCTTCCAAATGAAGGACCCTTCCCAGCGAAGGAGGGGCGATGGCACGGCAGAGGGCAGCGCTGGTCACGGGGAGCTCCCGCGGCATCGGAGCGGCGATCGCCATACGGCTGGCCGCCGGCGGCGATCGCGTGCTGATCAACTACCGCACCAACCGGGAGGCCGCCGGCACGGTCGTCTCCCGGATCACCACGGGCGGCGGGCAGGCCGTCGCGGTGCAGGCCGACGTCGCCGATACGGACCAGCTGCGGAGCCTGTTCGACGCCGCCGAGGAGCACTTCGGCCGGCTGGATGTCCTGGTCAGCAACGCCGGCATCTGGCGCGCCGCGCCGATCGGGCAGGCCACCGACGAGGACTTCGACACCGTGTTCGCCACCAACACCCGCGCGACCTTCCTGGCGTTGCGCGAAGCGGCGAACAGGTTGACCGACGGCGGGCGGATCATCGTCATCTCCAGCGGCGCGACCGTGCGGCCCGGCCCCGGAGGAGGGATCTACGCGGCGAGCAAGGCGGCCGGGGAACAACTGGTCCGCTCCGCGGCGCGTGAACTGGCCCCGCGGCAGATCACCGTCAACAGCGTGCTGCCCGGTGCCACCCGCACCGACATGCTGGCCGGGAGCGAAGAGGAGTTCGCGGCCCGGACCGCGCTGGGCCGTCTCGGCGAGCCGGACGACATCGCCGACGTGGTCGCTTTCCTCGCCTCCGACGCCGCCCGGTGGATCACCGGGCAGGCCATCCTCGCGGACGGCGGCCTTCTCTGAGGCTCAGCGACTACCTCACTCGGTCGAAACGCAGCCGGTACTTCCCGGTCTTCGGCATCAGCGGCGGACCGGGCGGACCGGTCGATATCCGCGTGACACGCATGATCGACACATGTAACCTGCCCTCCTTGTGAGCCGACTTGTTGAGACCATCGCCCCTACGCGACTCGGCGCCGGTTACCGTCGGCTGCTGGCGTCGTCGTGGGCAACCAACCTCGGCGACGGCATCGCGATCGCTGCCGGTCCCTTGCTGGTGGCATCACTGACCGACAACCCCTTCCTGATCTCGCTCGCCGCTCTGCTGCGCTGGACGCCACCGCTCGTGTTCGGCCTCTATGCCGGTGCCCTCTCCGACCGTCTCGATCGCCGCATGATCATGGTCGTCGCGAACCTGGCCCGCACCGTGATAGTGGGCGTCCTGGTCATCACGCTGCTCACTGACACTCTCTCCATTACCGGGGCGCTGCTGGCCCTAAGCCTGCTCGCCACCGCCGAGGTCTTCGCCGACAACACCGCGGCGACGGTCCTGCCGATGCTTGTCGCCCGCGACGACCTCGCGCTCGCCAATTCCCGATTGCAGGCCGGCTTCATCACTCTCAATCAGTTGGTCGGCCCGTCAATCGGGGCAGCCCTTTTCGCGGCAGGCACGACTTGGCCATTCCTGGCTCAGGCCGTCCTTGTCGCCCTGGGCGTGATCTTTGTGTCACGCATCGCGCTGCCCGCACACGGTCGCGCCACCGGCAGCGCAGGCAACCTCTGGCAGGACATAGCAGAAGGCTTCCGCTGGACACTGCGCCACGCGGCCGTGCGAACCCTCGTCCTGACCATCCTGATCTTCAACATCACCTTCGGAGCGGCCTGGGCGGTCCTCGTCCTTTACGCCAGCAAGCGGCTTGGCATGGGCCCCGTCGGGTTCGGCCTGCTCACCACCGTCTCGGCCGTCGGTGGCCTCCTCGGGACCGCCCTGTACGGGTGGATCACCCAGCGGGTGAGCCTGGGCAACATCATGCGCATCGGGCTCGTGATCGAAACGCTCACCCACCTCGCCCTGGCCATGACGACGTCCCCGTGGCTGGCTTCCGCGATCTTTTTCGTCTTCGGCGCCCACGCGTTCATCTGGGGCACCACATCCATCACGGTCAGGCAACGAGCCGTCCCCTCCGAGCTTCAGGGGCGCGTGGGGAGCGTCAACATGATTGCGACTTACGGTGGCCTCGTCGCGGGCTCAGCCATCGGCGGCACGCTCGCCGAGCATCATGGCGTAACGGCGCCCTTCTGGTTCGCCTTCGTGGGATCAGCGGCCTTCGTCGTCCTGCTGTGGCGTGAACTGACCCGAATAGCCCACGCAGACGAGCAGCCAGAGGTAGTGGCCGCCTGACCCCGATTGAGCTCCGACAAGACCGCGCGACTTCCAGGCCACCCGTCACTCGAACTGCCGGAGACCCACAGGGTCGCCGAGACGATGGACACATACATCCACCTGTTCCCGGACGATGAAGACCTCGGCAGAGGTACGACCGAAACCCTGATCGCTGCGGCGCTGGCGATGCCGTCGTTTGTCAATCCTTTCCGCGGCCGCGTACCCCTAATGTGCCTCCGGGCCTCTCCTAGAACGACCTTGACCAGTCGGGACTGGTGACGAAGGATCATTGCTATGACGCTTCCCCGGCGACCAGCCCGGCGCTCTCCGCGCGCGCTGGTGAAGCTGGTCGTGGTGACTCTCCTGCTGGGTGCCGCAATCGGAGCAGGCGTTTTCTTGGCGCTGGCACTGCTGTGGGATGCGCTGTGGGGCGATGGGCCGATGTTCCTCCCGGGCTAGCCGTAGACGGTTCGCTCGTTTCACCGGGGATGATGCCCCAACCCCTGACTTTCTGCTTGCGAACGGAAGCCGGTCACGACACAGACGTCCCGGCGTCCTGCTCAAGAGGCAGGTGGGGACCGGTGCGTGTGGTCACGAGAAGGCGGTGTTGCCACTCCACTGCTGTACAACTATCTCTCAGTCACATCTGTAGCCATTGTCATCCCAACAGGAATCGTCCGCCGTGACCTCGACTGTCATACCCGGCTCTCGCCCCGCGGCGATCAGCACTCCTATGATCCGTCGGCCTACCTGCTTGCGTAGATCAGAGTCGACTGCGCCGCCGGCCGACCATCCCGCCTTTTGAAATCTCTTCCAAACGTCCTGCTCGCCCAGCTTGGGAGCCAACCGGACTTTCAACCAGGCTCCGTTGTTCGCTGAATCGCAACCGTTGAACTCGTCGATGGAGAGGACCTGATCCGCGGGGAGCACGGCGCTGATGGCGTGGCGGAACAGCGCGTTCTCTCGATTGGCGCGGTCAAGACAAAGCTTGGCTTCGTTATCGACGCCTTCGCTCATGCAGCCGTTTATTCCGGCCAGCAGAAACACGACCCCCGCCAGCACAGAAAGTATCCTCACCGGCACAGGCCTCCAAAATCACGTCTGCGTCCTCCGCGATCCGATAGTGGGCGTTCCCGTCACCCGCTGATCGGAGTGATCGAGCCAGCAGCCGTCCCGACTGGTAGCCGGGGGTCGCCCGGGGGGACCTCACCCCCGGGCTCCCACAGAACCGTGCGTGACAGTCTCCGTCATACAGCTCTTGTCCTTCGCCAGGGATATCGGCGATGGCCGGTTGGCCTGCTCATTGACCTCGCTGAGCGAACTCCTCGGGGGTCGTGCCACCCGGGAAGCGGGTGACGAAGTCCAGGACGCCGACCCATGTCGGCCGGACGGCGATGCGCACCATTCTGACGCCGGGCCGGTCAACCGCGGCGATGTTCGCCGCTGCTTGTTCCTCGCCGCCATAGCGGCGCTGGGCGGCTGCGTATTCTTCGACGATGCCCTCGACGTCGGTGACTTCGGCTTTGCCTCGGATGAGGAGGACTGAGGGTGGAGTGGTGGCCGCGTCGATCGTGATGGCGATGTCGGGTCGGACCCGTAGCGCGTTGACCTTGGAGCCTCCGAACGTGGAGAGCACGACCTCGCTTCCGTTCCAGTGGAACAGCATGGGGAACACCCGTGGCGTTCCGTCCTTGGCCACGTAGGCGACGCGGGCCAGCTCGGTGGAGTGGAGCAGCCGTTGGGCCACGTCGGTTTCCAGCAGGCGGACATCGCCCTGAGGCAAGGCCATCGGGCCGTCGAGGCGCGTCATCGGGCGAGGACCGTGTCGAGGTTGTCCAGGCACAGGCCCCAGCCCTCGCGGAGCTCCGCTGCCGCGTGTTGATCGGGCAGACCGCTGTGGGTGAGGACCACGCGGGTGACGCCGTCCCGCTCGCTGATTTCCAGGTCGCACCGCGATCCGGTGCCTGCCTCGCCCTCTTCGCCGTGCCAGATCCAGCCCAGACGCGAGGGGCGTTCCACGACCGTGTACGTAGCGGTTCCGGTGTACTCGACGCCCTCGGTGTCGCGCATCACGACGCGCAGGTGTCCGCCGACTCGGAGGTCGACCTGGGCCTCGGCTGTGTCCCAGTCGGGGCCGGCGTGCCACCACTTCCTGATTACTTCGGGGTTGGTCCAGGCGTCGAACACGACGTCTGCGGGTGCCCGATAGGTGCGTTCGATGCGGACGGCGGTCGGCATGGCTGTGTCGGTCACGTTGGTCTGCTCCTTGTTGGCAAGGTGTTCCTCGACGGTGTCGAACATGCGCTCCCAGAGGGCGCGCTGGCGGTCGACCCAGCTGACGGTGTCGATGAGGGCCGCCGGGTTCAACGCCAGCCGGTGGGTGCGGCCGACGACGTGGCGGACGATGATGCCGGCTTCTTCGAGGATCTTCAGGTGCTTGGTGATCGTCGGTTTGGAGACGCCCAGGTCTGAGGTCACTTCGCCGACCGTCGCGGGGCCGTTGCCCAGACGTTCGATCATCCTGCGCCGGATCGGGTGGGCCACGGCCCGGAACGGATCGTTCACCATATGGCTAACAGTACACCATTTGGCTAACCATGATCAGTGCGCCTATTCGGCATCGTCGAGATCGACCCGCGGCGGCCGCCTCTGGCCTGTCGCCACGGCTAGGGTGCATTCCGCGATCTTCAGGGCCGGTTTGATGTCGATCATCCATGTGGATGAGGACCGCCCGAAGCGCCATGGCCAGCCTGATCGACGGGGAATGATCACGCGGCTGGGTGCCGGAGGCGCCGCTGGCAGGCAAACCTAGAAGTGTCAGTTCTCTCGGGCATCATTGCCGCATGATCAACGACGATTTGGTGTTCGAAGCGGTGCGCGCACGGGTGGAGACAGGTGACTACCTTGATGAGAGAGCCGGGCTGCCAGGTGTCGACACCGAGGGGGGTGGAGCATTCAAGTACGCCCCCGACGGTCGGCTACAGCGGTTGTACTGGCGCGGCACCCCTGAATACCGTGCCGCCCAAGCCGCTGGCCGGTTCGTGCCGCTACCCCCTTTGCTGCCGGCCTCGGTTGAAGCGGTGAACGAGTGCGAAGTGCTCCTCGGACACCCACTGCCACCCCTGTTGCGCCGCTGCTATCTCGAACTGGGTGACGGAGGCTTCGGCCCTGCCCATGGTCTCGAACCCCTGCGAAGCATCCTCAGCGACTATCGAATGCAACAGCAGAACTGGCCCGAACCATGGAAGCCAAAGGCCAAGGCCCTGCTGCCGGTGTGCCACTGGGGGTGTGGAATTGCCTCTTACGTCAACTGCGGCGACCCGAGTGCCGGGATGTGGGCGATCGACCCTAACCCCGCCCCGAGTGACAACTTCCATGTGTCACTGTTTCCCCAGCCTCTGAGTTTCACCGAGTGGCTGCATCGTTGGACCGAAGGCACTCTCCACCAGCCGTGGCTCGTCCAGGATGAAAAGACCGGAGAATGGCGGGCAGCGACTGATACCGAGACTGGCGCTGCGACGGAGTCCATCTAACTGTAGATCTGGGCAGAGGTGCAGTCGAAATCATGATCGCCGCGGCGCAGGCGGAACAGCGGGACCTGACCTGATCATAGACGCAGGTCAGAGACGTAGCGGCGGACGAGTCGGCCTGTAGGCCGGGTTCTGTGGCCGGCTTTCGCCGACCGGCGGCCATCCATCTAGGACCGCCGTTGCCGGCGGCCTCAAGCGGTCTACCCGCGCGGCTCGGGCGGGCAGCCCTCAAACGTCGCGCGCGGGACGCTCCTCGCGGAGCGTCCCTTCTTGACCTTGCTCCAGGTGGGGTTTACCGAGCCGCCCACGTCACCGTGGGCGCTGGTGGTCTCTTACACCACCCTTTCACCCTTACCCCCGCGAAGGGGGCGGTCTGCTCTCTGTGGCACTGTCCCGCGGGTCACCCCGGGTCGGTATTACCGACCACCTCGCCCTGTGGAGCCCGGACCTTCCTCGGCGGGACCCTGCGCGAACGCGGGACCCCGACGCGGCCGCCCGGCCGGCTCGTCCGCCGTGCGTCCAAGCCTAACGGCCTCCCAAGCACTGTCCAACTCGACGGCAAACGCGCGGGATGCCCGGCAGCGCGTACGGCTCAGCCCAGGTGGGCGGTGTCGTTGAGCGCTCGTACGACGGCGGGGCCGTCGGCGTAGTAGTCGATGGCCGACAGGCACGCCACGTCGAGGTGCATCCGGTAGAGGGATTCCGGAGGGGCCATGAGCGCGAAGCGGAGCAGCAGCTTGATGGGTGTGACGTGCGAGACGACGAGCACGGTCTTGCCCTCGTGCTCGGCGACGATCCGCTCCCTGACGTGCTCGACCCGTCGTCCCGCCTCCGTGAAGCTCTCGCCTCCGGGTGGGGCGACCGAGGGGTCGCCGAGCCACGCGGTCAGCTCGGCCGGCCAGTCCCGCTGGATCTCGGTGAACGTGTGCCCTTCCCAGGCGCCGAAATCGGCCTCTCTGAGATCCCGCTCGACCCGGACCGGCACGCCGGTACGCGCCGCGACCGCCTCGGCCGTCTGCCGGGCCCGCGTGAGCGGGGAGCTGACGATCACGTCGATCGCGTACGGCTCGCGCGCGAGGCGGAGCGCGGCGGCCTCGGCCTGGGCGAGACCGCGGGAAGTGAGCGAGGGGTCCCCCACCCCGGAGAAGCGCTTCTCCACCGACAGCGGCGTCTCGCCGTGCCGGAGCAGCAGGAACGATGTGGCGACCCGGGTGGGGCGGGCCATCCAACCGGTGCCCTCGCCACGCTCCCGCCGTACGGCCGCGGAGGCGACGGACGGCCCGGGAGCCGGGGCGGTGGGCGCCGCGAGGGAGGCGGCGGGCTCGGGCGCGCTCTCCACCTCGAAGGCCGGCTCAGGCGCGGCGGCCTCGTAGGCGACCCGGGCGGAAGGCTCGGGCTCGGCGGCGGGACGGACGAGCTCGGCCAGGGGCGCCGCGACGCCGGTGGACTCCCACTTCAGGCCTTTGGCGGCGGCGTCCATGGCCTCGTTGGCGAGGCGGTCGGCGTGCTTGTTCCGTTCGCGCGGGATCCACGTCCAGGTGACGCGGAGCCGCCGGGCGATGCCGCCCGCTTCGAGCGCGAGCGGCCGCAGGCCCTCATTCTTGATCTTCCAGCGGCCGGCCATCTGCTCGATGACGAGCTTGGAATCCATCCGCACCTCGATGGAGGCGCCCTCGCCGCCGAGGGCCAGCGCGGACGAGAGCCCCGCGATCAGGCCGCGGTACTCGGCGACGTTGTTGGTCGCGGTGCCGATCGCCTCGGCGGTCTCGGCGAGCACCTGGCCGTCGGCGTCCTTCACCACGGCGCCGTATCCCGCCGGGCCCGGGTTGCCCCGGGATCCGCCGTCGGCCTCGACGACGAACCTCACAGGCCGGACTCCGCGGTACGGACCAGGATCCGGCGGCACTCCTCACAGCGGAGCACCTCGTCGTGGGCCGCCGCCCGGATGCGGTTGAGTTCGGCGATGGACAGGGTGGTCCGGCAGCCGAGGCAGCGCCCGCCGTGCAGCATGGCCGCGCCGACCCCGAACTGCTCGCGCAGCTTGCCGTACAGCGCCAGCAGGTCGTCGGGGATGCCGGAGGCGATCGCGGGACGGCGGTCCTGCAGCTCGGCCGCCTCCTTGTCGATCTCGGCGAAGGCGGCGTCGCGCCGCTCTTCGGCGGCGGCCAGCGTGGCGGCGGCCTCGTCGCGCCGCACCTTGAGGTCGGCGACCTGGGCGTCGGCGGCCTCGCGGCGCTCCATGATCTCCAACACGACCTCTTCGAGGTCGCCCTGGCGGCGGTCCAGCGAGGCGATCTCCGACTGGAGGCTCGCCAGGTCCTTGGGCGAGGTCACCTGACCGGAGTCGAGGCGCTTCTGGTCGCGGTCGATCCGAACCCGGACCGCCTCGACGTCGGCCTCGGCCTTGGCCTGCTCCCTGGCGAGGTCGCCGGCCTCGGTCTCGGCGGCGATGGCCTGGGTGGCGGCACGGGCGAGGCTCTTGGAGAGCTCCTCGATCTCGGCGAGCTCGGGCAGGGTGCGGCGGCGGTGCCGGAACCGGTCAAGACCCGCGTCGAGCTCCGCCAGGTCGAGCAGACGCTTCTGTGCTTCGGGTGCGGCCTTCATCGCAGATCCTCAAGGTGCTCGCGGGGGCGATTACGGTGTCGTCGACGTCCACGCGTCGGTGACGATGCGGGAGACGCGCGCCTCAACATTAATGCCCCTCGCCGCCAGGGCGGACGTCAGACGCTCGGCGGCGTCGGCCAGCCACGGCCACTCGGTCGCCCAGTGGGAGGCGTCGATCAGGGCCGGTCCTCCCTCGGACTCCACGAACTCGCTCGCCGGGTGATGGCGCAGGTCGGCGGTGAGGAACACGTCGGCTCCCGAGGCGCGGGCCGCCCCAAGCAGGGAGTCGCCCGCGCCCCCACTGACCGCGACGGTGGCCACCGGGCGCTCGGGGTCGCCCGCCACCCGCAGCGGCCCCGCCGTACGGGGCAGGCCGGAGGCGGCGCGCCCGGCGAACTCGCGCAGCGGGACCGGGGCCGTCAGCGTCCCGATCCGGCCGAGGCCGCGGCGCGGGTCGTCGGCGGAGGGTTGCAGCGGGCGCAGTTCCCCGGACAGGCCGACGGCGCGGGCCAGCGCGTCGGAGACCCCGGGATCGGCGACGTCGGCGTTGGTGTGCGCGGTGTAGAGGGCGACGTCGTTCCTGATCAGCCGGTGGATCGCGCGGCCCTTGAACGTGGTGGCCGCGACGCTGGTCGTGCCCCGAAGGTAGAGAGGGTGGTGCGTTATGATCAAGTCCGCACCGTATTCGAGCGCCTCGTCCACGACGACCGCGACGGGATCGACAGCGAAGAGGATCTTCCTCACCGGCTGGGTGGGATCACCGCACACCAGCCCGACCGCGTCCCAGGACTCCGCCCAGGCGGGGTCGTACAGCGTCTCCATCTCGGCAACGACATCCGCAAGCACAGGCGCAGACTACCGCCGGCGGCGTCTCCCCGAGATCACGGCGGTCTCCGGCCGATCTCGGGACGGCGGAACGGAAGCGGTGAGTGTAACGTCCGAGAGACACCATCTAGAAGGGACTCCAGGATGCCGGCTCGGGATCTGCACAGGGACGCTGTCGTCGCCGACACCCACAACGACCTGCTCATGGCCGTCTCGGCCCGGCCGCCGCACCAGTGGGCCTCCTTCTTCCGGCAGCAGTGGCTGCCGCAACTCGTCGAGGGCGGCGTGGACGTGCAGGTCCTCCCGGTGTTCATCGACAGCGAGTTCCGTCCCGAGGGGTCGCTCCGCCAGACGCTGCGCATGATCGAGTGCGCGCACGTGCTGGCCGAGGGCAACCCCGACTCCGTACGGCTCTGCTACGACGGCGACCAGATCGACGAGGCGCTCGCGCTCGGCCGGATCGCCCTGGTCCTGGCCATGGAGAGCATGCCCGGCATCGACGACAGCGTCGAGCTCATCCCGACCGTGCACCGGCTCGGCGTGCGGGTCGCGTCGATCGCCCACTGGGGGCGTACTCCCCTGGCCGACGGCAGCGGCGAGGACGCCACCGGGTCGCGGCTCACCGAGGCGGGCGTCGAGGCCGTCCAGGAGATGGAGCGGCTCGGCATGATCTTCGACGTGTCGCATCTCGGGGCGTCCGGGGTGGCGCACGTCCTGGAGATCGCGACCCGGCCGGTCATGGCCACGCACTCCTCGGCCCGCGCGCTGCGCGACCACCACCGCAACCTCACCGACGAGCAGCTTCGCGGGGTCGCCGCGACCGGTGGCGTGATCTGCGTCAACTTCCTCGCCGCCTTCCTCGCGGAGGACGCGCGTTCGGTCACGATCGATCACCTGGTGGACCACATCGAGCACATCGCGGGCGTCGCGGGCATCGACCACGTGGGGCTCGGCCCTGACTTCATCCGCGAGGTGTACCGGGACCTCACCCCGCCCTGCTGCGAGGGGAGCAGCAGCGGGCTCGACACGGACGCCGCCATCCCCGGCCTGGACGGGCCGCGCGGCATGCCCCTGGTCACCGAGGGACTGCTCAAGCGCGGCTTCTCCGAGGACGAGATCGTCAAGGTTCTCGGCGACAACGTGATGCGCCTGTTCCGATCGGAGCTGGGACGCGGCCGGTGAACCCGGAGGCCATGCTGGCCGACCTGGAGGAGCTCGTCCTGTGCGAGTCGTACTCCTCCGACCACGCGGCGGTGGAGCACAGCGCCAAGGCCGTGGCGGCGCAGGGGACGCGCCTCCTGGGCGCGGAGCCCGAGACGATCGTGATCGACGGCGTCACCCACCTGAAGTGGACGTTCGGCACGCCCCGGGTGCTGCTCCTCGGCCACCACGACACCGTGTGGCCGATCGGCTCGCTGCGCGCGCATCCGTGGTCGGTGGTCGACGGGGTGGCGCGCGGGCCGGGGGTCTTCGACATGAAGGCGGGACTCGTGCAGCTCTTCCACGCCCTGGCCTCCCTGCCGTCCCTCGATGGGGTGTGCGTGCTGGTCGTGGGCGACGAGGAGCTGGGGTCCCCGACGTCCCGGCCGCTCATCGAGTCGGTCGCGGCGGGCTGCGCGGCGGCGTTCGTCCTGGAGGCGAGCGCCGGCGGCGGCGCGCTCAAGACGGCGCGCAAGGGCGTCTCCCGCTACGAGCTGCTCGTGTACGGCAGGGCCGCCCACGCCGGCCTCGAACCCGAGCGCGGCGCCAACGCCGGGGTCGAGCTGGCGCACCAGATCCTGGCGATCACCGAGATCGCGCACCGGGTGGAGTCCTCGTCCGAGGCGGGCATGGTGTCGGTCACACCCACGCTGCTCTCGTCCGGGACGAGCACGAACACCGTCCCGGCGACCGGCCGGGTGGCGATCGACGTCCGGGTGCCGGACCTCGCGGCGCAGCGGCGGGTGGACGAGCTCATGCGCGCGCTCACGCCGCGGCTCCCGGACACCCGGTTGGAGCTGCACGGCGGCCCCAACCGCCCGCCCCTCGACCCCGCGTCGTCGGCCGCGCTGTTCGCCCGTGCCGTACGGCTCGCGGACGATCTCGGAATGGGGCCGCTGCGCGGCGCCGCCGTCGGGGGCGCCTCCGACGGCAACTTCACCGCCGGCGTCGGCTGCCCCACTCTGGACGGCCTGGGCGCGGTCGGCGGCGGCGCGCACGCCGCGGACGAGCACGTGATCGTCGCGGAGATGCCGGTACGCGCGCGGCTCGTCGCGGCCCTGGTCGGCTCGATGCTCGCGGAGACCGCCGCGTGAGCCGGGAAGGCGCCGTGAGCGAGGAAGGCGCCGTGAGCGAGGAACGCGGCCTGGGCGGGGAACGCGCCGTGAGCGAGGAACGCGGCCTGGGCGGCGAACGCGCCGTGAGCGAGGAACGCGGCCTGGGCGGCGAACGCGCCGCGTGGGCCGCCGCCGGGGAAGCGGCGGCGCGCTGCGGCGTCCGGGTCCGCGACCTGGACGAGATCGCGGACTTCGAGCGGGTGCTCGGGCTGTTCGACGAGATCTGGCACCCGGACCCCGCCACCCCGCCCATCACGGTGGAGGTCATGCGGGCGCTGTCCCACGCGGGCAACTACGTGGCGGGCGCGTTCGACGGCGACCGGCTGGTGGGCGCCTCCGCCGGGTTCTTCGCCGCGCCCGCGGGCGAGGTGCTGCACTCACACGTCACCGGCGCGGTCCGGCGCGGCGCGGGCTTCGCGCTCAAGCTGCACCAGCGGGCCTGGGCGCTGCGGCGCGGCCTGACCCGCATCACCTGGACCTTCGACCCGCTCGTACGACGCAACGCCCATTTCAACCTGACCAAGCTGGGCGCCCTCCCCGAGGAGTACCTGCCCGAGTTCTACGGGCCGATGGCCGACGTCGTCAACGCGGGCGACGAGTCCGACCGTGTGCTCGCGGTGTGGCGGCTGGACGCGCCCCACGTCGTACGGGCGTGCGGGCGGGAGCCGTACCTGCCGGCGGTTCCGCGGGGCGCGGTCGAGGGGATCTCGCACGAGGGCGGACGGCCGGTCGCCCGGGCGGTCGAGGGCCCGGCGGTCCTCGTCGCCGTCCCCGAGGACGTCGAGTCGCTCCGCCGCGCCGATCCCGCGGCGGCCGGGGCGTGGCGGCTCGCCGTACGCGAGGTCCTGGGCGGTCTCATGGCCGGTGGCGCCCGGGTGACGGGGTTCTCCGGCGGCCGCTACGTGGTATGTGTCGAAGGGGAAGAGGCGGGGAAACCATGAGGGCCGATATCCCGGTCTGAGCCCGTTCCGCACCCCGGGTGGACCCTCCCGAGAGGGACGTTTGCCCAGTTTTGGCGTCAAATCTCCCTCCCAACCCCAGAACCTGACCTACTGTGATCATCTGGTCACAGGGGGGTCGGGTGAGCGTTTGGCACGGATGGTCGATACGGACACGCCTCACGGTGGTGTCGAGCGTCGTCATGGCGCTGCTCTGCACCATCGCGTCGGTGTTCATCCTGACGGCCGTCCGCGGCAGCGCCACGGACTACCGCCAGCAGCAGCTCGTCGCCGACGCCGTACGGGTCGTGCAGGAACTCCGGCGCAAGGGCCCTCCGACCAGCATCCCCGACCCCGGCGAGGTCGCCATCCAGCTCTACAACCCGGTCGGGACGCTGGTGGCCGCGACCGCGGACGTGAAAGGCGGGCCCCCACTCGGCGACTTCGGCACCCCCGACATCGACACCTACGCCATCAGGCATGTGTGCGACATGCCGTCGTTCCCCGGCGAGTGCAGGATGGTGCTGGCCTTCCCGATCGACCTGGCCAACGGCGTCTGGTGGCTCTACGCCGCCAACCCCGAGGTGCCGTGGTACGTCAGCGGTCCGCTGCTCGGCTCGCTCGCCGGAGGCTCGCTCCTGCTGGTTCTGCTGACGGCGCTCGGCGCGTACCGCACGGTCGGCACGACGCTCGCCCCCGTGGACGCGATGACCGACAAACTGGCGAAGATCACCTCGAGCGATCTCAGCCAGCGGGTGCCGGTGCCCCACTTCCACGACGAGCTCAGGCGGCTCGCCGTGACCGCGAACCAGACGCTGGACCGGGCCGAGTCCGCGGTGGACCGGCAGCGCCGCTTCGCCTCCGACGCCTCCCACGACCTGCGCAGCCCCCTGACGGCCATGCGCGCCGAGGTCGAGGAGGCCATGCTCCACCCGGACGAGACCGACTGGCAGGAGACGGGCAAGGCGCTGCTGGAGAGCCTGGACCGGCTCCAGAACCTGGTCACCGACCTGCTGCAGATCGCCAGGCTGGACGCCGGCGCCCCCGGGAGGAACGACCCGGTCGACCTGTCCGAGCTGGCCATGGGCGAGCTCGACCGCAGGACGCGCAAGGTCACGGTGAACCGGCGGCTCACCCCCGGCGTGGTGATCCGAGGCGACCGGCTCCGCCTGGCCCGCCTGCTGACCAACCTCCTCGACAACGCCGAGCGCCATGCCGAGCACGAGGTGACGCTCGTGGTCGAACGCCAGGGGAACACGGCCGTGATGGAGGTCGTCGACGACGGCGGCGGCATCCCGCCCGAGCAGCGAGAGGTGGTGTTCCAGCGCTTCGCCCGGCTCGATGCCGCGCGTAACAGGGATGCCGGGGGCACCGGGCTCGGCCTGCCCATCGCCCGGCAGATCGCCGAGAGCCACGGCGGCTCGCTGACGCTGGAGGACTCCCCCAAGGGCGCCCGGTTCGTGCTGCGGATCCCCCTGCCCGGCTGAGTCAGCCGGGTTCCCGGAAGGAGATGACCGTGGGCAGCGGCGTCTTGAGCGCCTCGGCGACCGCGTCGCCCAGCTCCTCCGGACGGTCGGCCACCCGTCCGCATGCGCCGTAGGCCGCGGCCAGGGTCATCAGGTCCGGGGCGTGCAGATCGACCCCGACCGGCGGCATCCCGCGCCGCCGCATCTCGTCCCTGATCTCGCCGAAACCGCCGTTCACCGCGACCACGATCGGCAGGCTGAGCCGCAGCTCGACGGCGGTGGCGAGCTCCTGCACGCTGAACTGCAGCGCGCCGTCGCCCGCCAGCACCACGACCGGCCGGTCCGGCCGGCCGACCTTGGCCCCGATGGCCGCGGGCAGCGCGAACCCGAGCGTGCCGTACCCGGCGGGGAAGAGGAACCGGCCGGGCGGGTCCACCGGCATCCCGACGATCGCGCCGTGGTAGCTCATCATCGAGTTGTCGCCGACCACGACCGTGTCGGCCGGCATCGCCTCGCGCAGCGCGGCGAGCTGCGGGGCCCACCGCCGGGCCACCTCGCGCAGCTCGGCGTCGCGCTCGCGCTCCACCCGGTCGTCCGGCGCGGGCGCGTCCCCCGTCTCCGGCACCCGGCCGGCCAGCCCCTCAAGGGCGAGAGCGGCGTCGGCCAGCACCGGCACGTCCGCCACGTGGTCGCCGTACATCTGGGCGGGGTCCACGTCCACGCGGATCAGCGTGCCGGGCAGGACGAAGCGGTCCTCCCACAAATCCGCCGGGCCGAGCTCGGTGCCGACGGCGAGCACGACGTCGCAGGAGGCCAGCCAGCGCCGCACGCCGGGCAGCCGCAGGGTCGCGCCGAGGCACAGGTGGTGACTCTCCGGGACGGAGCCCTTGCCGTTCGCCGTGGTGACCACGCGCGCCCCGGTGCGCTCGGCCAGCCGCATGGCGAGCCGCCCGGTGACCGGCTCGTCGTCGCCGGGCCGCTGCGCGCCGCCGCCGAGGACGATCGCGGGCCGGCGCGCCCCGCGCAGCAGCCGGGCGGCCCGGTCGAGCGCGGCCGGATCGGGCACCCGCGGCATCAGCCGGTACGGCCCGGCCAGGTCGGCGCTCCCCCGGCGTTCGAGCAGGTCGGCCGGTACCTCGACGTGGACGGGACGGGGGCGGCCCTCGGCGAACGAGGCGAACGCGCGGCCCACCGCGGCCGGGATCTCACGGATGGACGTGACGCGGTGGCTCCACGCGCAGAGCGCGTCCAGGGCGCCGGACTGGTCCTTGCTCTCGTGCAGGTAGCCGCGCCCCAGGCGGGGGTGGTCGCTCGGCACCCCCGGCGAGAGCAGCAGCACAGGTGTGGAGTCCGAGTATGCCTGGGCGAGCGCCGCCGCCGCGTTGACGACGCCGGGGCCGGTGGTGGTGAGCGCGACGCCGGGCCGTCCGGTGACCCGGGCGTACCCGTCGGCGGCGTATCCGGCGCCCTGCTCGTGGCGGGGGGTCACGCAGGAGACGCCACCGCGGGCCAGTTCCTCGTACACGGCCAGGTTGTGCGTGCCGGGGATGCCGAAGACCGTGTCCACACCGTGCGTCCGCAACGCGGCGACGAGCACCTCCGCCCCCGTGGCTTCCATCTCCACCCCACTCGGATTTCGACGCCAGGGCTGGTACGTGCGCATCGTATCTTCGAGTTACCTCACCGTGACAGAGGACCGCATTTCCGGCCCATCCGGATATAAAGGTATTAGGTGGACTAAATATCTCAGCGGATCACGACGTTGGGGTCGGGCCGGCCGCTCAACAGGTTGACGACGGAATCCACCGCCTGGCGGACCATCCGCTCCATCGACTGTTTCGTGTGCGACGCGATGTGCCCGGTGACGTACATGCGGTCGCCGAAATCGTTCAGCAGGTCCTTGGCGACGCTCGAGTCCTGGTAGTAGCCGTCGAAGACCGCCATCGCGAGCCGCCCTCCGGCGAGCGCGTCGCGCAGCGCCTCGGGATCGACGATCGAGGCCCGCGCGGTGTTGACCAGGATCGAGCCGGGACGGACCCGCGCGAGGACGCGACGGTCGATCAGCCCGGCGGTCTCGGCGTTGCCGCCGACCATGACGACGAGGACGTCGCTCCACTCGGCCAGCTCGGCGAGCTGCCGGAACCGCACCCCGAGGGTCATCTCCAGGCCTTCTTTGCGGGTGCGGTTGTAGTAGGAGACCCGGCAGCGGAACCCGAGCCGCAGGATGCCGGCGATGCGGGCGCCGATCTGCCCCAGGCCCACGATGCCGATCTTCTTACTGGCCAGCTCGTCGGGCAGCTCCTCGGCCCCTGACCAGTGCGGATAGACGGTGCCGAGATGCCGGGGGATGCGCCGGCTCGCGTTGATGATCTGCCCGACGGTGAACTCCGCCACGGCGTCCGGTGTCCGATCCGGCGTGTTGGTCACCACGATGCCGCGCCGGCGGGCCGCCGCCACGTCGATGAAGGTCTCGTAGCCGATGCCCAGGAACGCGATGACCCTGAGCCCGCCCGCGAGCTCCAGCACCTCCTCCGAGACGACCTCCTCGCCCCCGTGCAGGTAGGCCACCGCGTCCGTCAGCTCGTCCCGCAACGCCTGCGCCGTCGGCGTCTCACCCCGCCCGATGGACACCACCTGGCAGCCCAGGCCGTGCAGGGGAGCGAGGAGCCGCTCGTCGATGCCCGCACCGCTCACCACGATCTTCGCCGCGCCGACCGCGGCCCCCGCGAGCGCCATCTCACTACCTGCGACATCCACGGCGGATACGTGCTCGCTCGTCCGCATTTGAGACATGATCAGGTCTTTCGGCGTAAATGGCGGGCATTTCGGATTTTCGACACGGCCGCCCTTCTCGCGTAGACCCGCCGGAACGGATTCGGCGCGTCGGGAAACCCGAAATACCACAACGGTGCTGACCTCCCCAAGTGTAGGTCCGGCCAGGGACGCAGTCTCTTCCGGCCGCGATGGAATCACTCTTGACTTATTGTTGAAATGGAATTCAGCGGTAAGAATGGCAGCCATCCGTGCCGGACGATGTCCCCCGGCCGGATCTTCGTGGCGAGGGGGACCCATGAAACTTCAGCCGCGCCAGCAGCTCATGGAGCTCTGGGAGGCCGCCGCACGCACTTCCTACCGGGACAGGCAGTGGGTCTGGGGCGGGCGCGACGGCGCCAACTCGATCGCGGACGCCGAGCAGCTCCTGTGCCTGATGTACCCCGCGGCGGAGCTCCCCGGCTTCCGTCTCGACACTCCCGACGAGACCGCCGACGACGTGCTGAACGCGCTGGACGTGCTCGGCGACAGCGTCGAGATCCCCCGGCTGCTCCTGCGCCTCTTCACGCAATACCTGCGCACCTACACGTACGAGGACGGCCGGCCGGACTTCTCCGGCGGCAGCTACTTCCAGCCCGGCGCGCCCGACGACGAGATCACCGCCGACCAGCGCGCGATCGACGTCGTCGACTCCTACTCTATGTCGATCACGCTCATGCTGAGCATGCTCGGCTTCCTCAGGGTGTTCCGCCAGAGCGTGCGGCGCGAGGGCATCCGCCGGGAGATCCGCGAGCTGGAGGCCCTGGCCGGCGACCGGCTCTCCGCCGCCATGGTGGGGATGCTGCGCAGCTTCTCCGTCAACGCCTTCGAGCCCTCGTCGCCGCAGGGAGAGGCGCTGCTGCGCACGGCCAACCAGACGGGCGCGCCCAGACGGCGCGTCCTGGACGACTTCCAGAAGCAGCTCCAGGAGGTCCGCGCCGGACTGCGCGACCTCACCATCGGGTCCGGCGTCGTCGACCTCGACAACCCCAATCTGCTCTTCGAGTGCGGCTGGTCCTGGAGCGTCGTCAAGGACGCGCCGACCGTCGAGACGAACCTGGAGGTCGGCCAGCAGCCCAAGGGCGTCGCGGCCGACACGCCCTATCTCTACTTCACCGTGAACGCCCTGGTCGGCCTGGTCGACCTGTGGTCCGAACGCACCCGAGTCCTCGGCCTGCTCAACGACGACCAGCAGAAGCTCGCCACCGCGCTCCAGCGCCGCTGGGACCTCACCCAGGCCTACTGGCGCACCGTCGCCACATACGGCAGGGGCCGCTGGCCGCTGGAGGACATCCCGTGGCGGACCACCGACGGCAAGGAGTCCGACTACTACAGCCTCGGCGTCACCGCCATGGTCGTGCAGTACCTCGCCCGCAGCAGGGCGGGCGACGTGGACCTCAACCGGGTCGCCGGCATCCTGGAGGAGCTGGCGATGCGGGCGCGCATCATCCGCAGGGCGGTCCCGGGCGACCCGCCGGTGGCACTGCACACGCCGGGCGTCCGGGTGAACCTCCACGGCAGCGACGAGCTCGGGCCCCAGATGATCTGGGTCGTCTCCGACTTCGCCATCACGCTGCTCAAACGGACGATCTGGGTCTCCAACGTGGCGCAGAGCTCGCGTACCAGAGAGCGGCTGCACAACCTCGCCGACCAGATCTGGCAGCACATCCAGGCCCGCCAGTTCGCCGGCGGCGTCCACAAGGGCCTGTGGGACCAGCCGGCGAACGCCTTCCCCGACATCGGCCTCCGGTACGAACAGCCCTCGTGGTACTTCACGGAGCGGGTCGTGGAGTTCCTCGTGTCGCTGGCCCAGGCCTCGGGCGAGCCTCCGCTGCGCAGCTCCCAGCTCTTCGAGATCGCCGGCGAGATGCTGAGCGAGGCCGAGCACCTCCTCAGCAGGGAGCAGGTGCTGCGCCCCGCCCTCCCCGGGCAGCACCTGCGCTCCAGCGTCAGCGGCGTCCAGGCCGCGCTGCAGCGCGCCCGCGCCATCATGGGCGAGCGTCCGGGGAGCGCGATCGCGCTGATCAGCGACGCCCTGCTCGAACTCGAACGCCAGGCGACCGCGCGCGAGAACGCCTCGGAGGCGATGTAACGATGCTCGTGTTCGCCATCTCCGACAAGGGCGGCACCGGCCGCTCGGTCACGAGCAGCAACATCGTCTACCGTCGCGCGCTCCAGGGCAGCGACGTGTGCTACCTCGACTTCGACTTCGGCTCGCCCACCGCCGGCGCGATCTTCAGCGTCAGCTCGGTGGCGCGCGGCACCACCCAGGGCGGGATGCACCGTTACTTCGAGGGCCGGATCGCCGACCCGCACCGCATCGACATCTGGGCCGAGACCGACCGCGAGGGGCTGCGCGCCAAGCCGCCCGGAGCCGGTCAGATGGTGCTCTTCCCCGGCGACGAGGGCGGCGGCGAGTTCTCCACGGTGAGCGAGGAGATGCTGCTGCGCTGCGTCCGGCTCTTCACCCGCCTGGAGGAGGAGTTCGACCTGTGCCTGGTCGACCTCAGCGCCGGCCGCTCGTTCGCCGCCCAGATGGCGCTCGCCGCCACCGCGCGGCTGCCCGGGGTGCCCTTCCGCTGGCTCGTCTTCCACCGGTGGACCCGCCAGCACATCATCGCGGCCCACGGCCTCGTCCAGGGCAGACAGGGCCTGCTCGCGGCGGGTGTGGATCACGGTCACGACGGGGAGACCCTCGCCGACCACATCCGCTTCGTCCGCACCGCCGTGCTCGAACCGGACGCCGCCGAGCTCGAGGGGCTGCGCGAGACGCAGAAGGCGTGGCTGAACGAGTGCGACCGCGAGCTGCGCGAGCTGGCCCGCAGGTACGGCGTGGGCCGGACGTCGATGCTCGGCAAGATCCCGCTCGACCCGGTGCTTCAGTGGCGCGAGCAGCTCATCTCCGACGAGGACGTGCTGTCCAGCCAGATCGCGAACGCCGAGACGGTCGCGGCCTTCGACGACCTGGCCAAGAAGATCGTCGACGACAGCGCGTGGGAGGCCCTGTGACGCCGGCGTACGCCGCGTTCGGCGAGGTAGAGGCGGAGCGCAGGGTCGCCTCCGCCCCGCTGTCGCATGTGTCCATCGAGCTGGGCCACCTCTACATGGAGGACTTCCAGGCCGGGCCGGAGCGGCTGAGGGAGCAGTTCCGGCAGGTCGCCCCGTGGGCCGAGACCATGCGGGCGAGCTGGCGGGCCCGGGTGCCCGGCGGCCGGGCCAGGGTGAGCACCTGCTTCCTGATCGACGACTACTTCAGCAGGTTCAGCACACCGTCCGAGCTGGTGCCGATGGTGCTGGAGGCGGCGGCCGAGTGCGACCTGACCATCGACTACCTCGCCCGCGAGTCCGCCTGCGCCGAGGCGGACGGCGTGAAGCTGGCCCGGCTGGTGGAGGATCGGCTGGTCACCGACCCGCCTCCCGGCACCGACGGCTCGCGCCCGCCGGTCACCGAGACCGGCTGGCTCTGCAACGGCGCCAGGTCCCCGTACGGCGGCGCCGTACAGGCCATGGGGTCGGCCCGGGGGTGGGAGCCGCCGGCGCAGAACGCCAAGCGGCGGCACTCGATCTTCGTCGACGTCGAGCTGTGGGACAGCGACAGCCGGGGCCGCACCTGGTCCTGTCCGTTCCTGGCCGCGGTGTGGCAGCTCCTGCGGCTGGGCCTGATCCGCAACGACGGTGAGCTGCCGGTACGCCCGGTGCCGCGCGGGCCGTCGTTTCCGGCGAACTGGGACGAGCTCCCGGCGGTCGTCCAGCTCAACCCGGCCGCGGCCCCGTTCAGCGCGTACACGACGCTGTCGGTGCTGTCGACGCGCTTCCTGCCGGTGGAGCTGGCGGTGCGGACGATCCTCAGCCAGGTCTTCGTGGACGCGGCGGTCCTGCGGCAGGTGGCCGACCGCAGCGGCGGCGAGGGCATCCCCCTGCCGGACGAGCTCGTCGATCGCATCTCCTACATCTTCCTGGGGGCCTGACCACCGGATCCGTGATCGGAGCGCACATGCTGGTGATGGGGGAAGTCCGGACCGGGCTCCTGCAGAACTCGGGGGAGATCCCCGAGTCGCTGTGCCAGGGCGTCCTCGGGCTGCTCTCCGGCGAGCGGGTGCGGACCTCGCGCCGCCCCATCGTGTACGCGGTGTCGCCCGACCAGCTCACCGGGGTGGACTGCCGGCTGGCGTCCGCGTCGCGGGCGAGGGTCCGGGGGGTCGGGACGGTGCTGTCGCGGGCGTCGGTGACCGGCGGGCGGGTGCTCCAGGGGTCCTCGCACATCCAGGTGGCGCGCGCCGAGTCCGACCACCGCCTGTCGTGGTCGCACTACCTGGCGCGGCCCGGCGTGATCGAGGTGTTCGGCAAGGTGCGCGTTCCCGATCTGGCGGACGGCTTCGCCGACAGCGGCGGGTGGAACGACTGCCTGGACCTCGGCAGCGTGGGCGAGCGGTTCATGGACGTCGTGCAGGCGTCCCCGCTGCTGGACAGGAAGGCGCCCTTCCGCAGCGCGCGGACGCGGCTGCGCTGGGTCGCGGTGGCCGAGGAACCGGGCCGGGAGGGCCCCGGCATCCGGTTCACGCTGGGCCGCGACCGGGTGCGGACGCTGCGCCTGGTCCTGCCGGACGGGTTCACCCCCGATGTGGTGGACTTCTGCGAGGACCTGGCGCTGCACGACTGGCTGCTGACCACCCTGCTGGTGATCGTCGAGCGGGCCAGGGTGGGCACGGCGACGCGGGCGGAGGTCACCGCCAAGCTGGCCCCGGCGGTGGACCATCTGCTGCACCTGTGGATGCCGGCGGCCCGGCTGGACGACGACTTCGCCCCGCTCTGGGAGGCGCTGGAGCGGCGTCCCGGTTTCACCCGCCAGTGGCAGTCACTGGTCGCGCGCGTACGCGACCAGGTCGCGATCAACACGTTGGCTCTGCTGAGGGAGGCGGGCGGGTGGTAGGTGCCCATGCCAGGTAGGACGAGGCTCTCTGCCGAGATCATCCCCCGCACCCTCCGGAAGGTTCTCATCACCGCGGCGGTCGGGGTGCCCACATACTTCCTCACCAACGACAACGGGCCGGCCTTCAACCGCGAGCACTCCGCCTGGGCGCTGGTGCTGACCGTGTTCATCAGCGCCGTCGTCTTCCTGACGCAGTACCTCATCGAGGTCGACAAGCAGCTTGAGGCGACCCGCCTCGAGATGATCACCGGTCTGTCGCGGATCACCAAGGCGACCGAGCTGTTCAACCGGGTGGAGGCGTCGGCGGTGCAGACCGACGTGATCACGCAGTTGGTGAGCAACGCCACCCGGGTGGACAAGGAGATGCCAGCGCTGGTGCAGGCGTTCGCCCAGTCGGAGATCGCGCGGATCTCGACGCTGCTGCGGGAGCTGAGCGAGGGCAACGTCATCTATGAGGGCGAGGACCGCGACTGGCTGCTCGGCCTGACCCGGAACACCCAGCACACCCTCGACGCCCTCAGCCTCAACGTGGTGGACCAGGGGCCGAGCGAGTTCGACGGCGGGTTCTGGACGACGGACGCGGGCCAGCGCTACCTGGAGGCCCAGCGCGACCGGCTCCGGGCCGGGGTACGGATTCGTCGGATCTTCTTCGTGGACCGCGCCGAGCGGGTGGAGTCGGAGATGTTCCGCCGGATCTGCAAGATGCACACCGAGATCGGGATCGAGGTGCGCATCCTCACCCCGGACGACCTGTCCAGTCCGCTGGGGCTGCTCGACTTCATCATCTTCGACGACGACGTGAGCTACGAGATCACGCCGTCCGCGCCGCAGGTGGGACAGATCACCACGCACACGTTCGTGCACACCCTGCTGGTGCTGGAGCCGCCCCGGGTGCGGCAGCGGATCGAGCGGTTCAAGGAGCTGTGGGAGCAGGCTTCGGAGCCGTCCTGAGCGGGGTGAACGCGCGGTCCGGGCGGCAGATCTCCAGACTCCGCGCGATCTCCTCGTCGGCTCGGCCGTCCAGCACGGCCGTGACCAGCTCGGCGGTGGCCGGGGCGAGGGTGATGCCGAGGCCGGCGTGGCCGGTCGCCGCCACCAGCCTGCGGTGGTCGTCGACGTACCCGATGATCGGAATGTGGTCGGCGCTCGCCGGGCGCAGCCCCGCCCAGTGGCGCTCGACCGGCCAGTCCGCCACGGCCGGCATGAGCGTGGCCGTCCAGCGGGCGATCTCGTCGCGGCCGGCGGCGGTCGGGGTGGGGTCGCCCACACCCTCCTCGTAGGTGACGCCGACGGCGAGCCGCCCGTCGTGCCGGGGCACCAGGTACGGATAGCCGGTACGGCCGTCGGAGGTGATCTCGGCGAAGACGTGGTGGCGCAGCGGGTAGGTCGTGAAGCCGGGGCGGCGCACGTTGTACGCCTCGCCCTTGATCGGCAGCATCACGGCGTCGAGAGCGGGCAGCAGCAGGCCGCTGAGGTGCCCGGCGGCCACGATGACGGTCTCGGCGTGGATCGTCTCGCCGCCCCGCAGCTCGACGCGCGCGCCGCCGGGGCCGGACGCCACCCGCAGGGCGCGGGCCTCGAGCCGTACGGCGACGCCGGCGCGCTCCATCGTGCGGCGCAGCGCGCCCATCAGCTCGCGCGGGTCGAGGGCCAGCTCGTCCGGCAGCAGGAAGCCGCCGACCACCGCCTCGCTGAGGAGGGGTTCGAGCTTCCGGGCCTCGGCGGCGGTGAGCTGCTCGACCGCGAACGGCGACGCCTCCCACAGGGGCAGGATCTCCGTCTCCAGGCGGGTCATCTCCTCGTCGTCGAGGGCCACCTGGATGTCGCCGCCGTCCAGCACCGGGACCTCGACGCCGGAGATCTCGGCCAGCTCGGCCAGCCACGCCGGGTAGAGGTCGCGGCTGTGCTTGATGACGGGGCTCAGCCGGCCGAGGCACGAGCTCTCGGTCTGGGTGAGGATGCCGCCCATCGCGGCGTCCGAGGCCCCGAGGCCGAGCTGGGACGCCGCCTCGACGAGGACGACGCTCCGGCCCTGTGACCTGATCCTGTGCGCGATCGCGCATCCGATGACTCCGCCGCCGACGATCGCGACTTCACAGGTCTCACGCACGCAAGCTCCCCATGCTTCGCCGTTTCCGGGTTCCACAGTAGGTGAGGTCAGGACGTTCAAGAAGGTCACACACGCGTGCCCCATAGGAACTTTATCGCGAAAGAATCTTGTGAGTAGGGCAAACGCGCACGATTGCCGAAGTGTCCTGTTTGCACCGCTGACGGATGGCTCGTACAACTCAAAGGAGGCCGGCGGAAGCACCGGGAGAGGGGCGCGGATGAGCAGAACCGTCGTCGTCACAGGTGGAGCCTCGGGGATCGGCCGGGCGCTGGCCCGCGAGCTGGTCGCGCGGGGCGCGTATGTGACGGTCGCCGACGTCCGGAACGCCGAGGAGACGGCCGCCGAGCTCGGCTGCGCCCACGCCGTCCTCGACGTGACCGACGCGGGCGCGGTGCGGGACCTTTTCGCCGCCGTCCGGGACGAGCACGGCCGGCTCGACTACGTGTTCAACAACGCCGGGATCGCGATCGGCGGGTACGCGGACGAGATGACGCTCGACCACTGGAACGCCGCGATCGACGTCAACCTGCGCGGGGTGGTGCACGGGGTCCACGCGGCCTACCCGATCATGGTGCGGCAGGGCTTCGGCCACATCGTGAACACCGCCTCCCTCGCCGGGCTCACCCCGGCGCCGCTGATGGCCCCCTACACGGCGAGCAAGCACGCCGTCGTCGGCCTGTCGCTGGCGCTGCGCGCGGAGGCCGCCGCCCGGGGCGTCCGGGTGAGCGTCGTCTGCCCCGGTTTCGTGGACACCCCGCTGCTCGACCGCGCCAATCCGGGCCTGCCGCCGACGGAGGTCGGCGAGCAGGCCCGGCGGGCCGCGGTGCGGGCGCAGGGGCGGCTCTACCCGGTGGACGCGCTGGTCCGCGACATCCTGCGCGGCGTGGCCCGGAACCGCGCGCTCATCGTGGCGCCCGCCTCGGCCCGGCTCGTCTGGCGGCTGGTACGGCTGTCGCCCGCGCTGGCCACGCGGGCCGCCGGCCTCGCCGTACGGCGGGCGCGGTGGCAGAGCGGGCGGTAGCCGGAGCCCGCGACACGGTCCAGGCCGAACCCGGCGGAGTTCCGCTGGGACGCCCCTCCGAGCGGGGGCGCGGGCCGGATCGGCCGCCGCCCGGGTCGAGCGCGGAGCGGGAGCGGTCAGGCGGCCGGGTCGAGCGCGGAGCGGGAGCGGTCAGGCGGCCGGGCCTCGCACGCTGCGGAAGACGAGACCCGGCCACTCCCTATTGGAACATGCCAACGCGCGAAATTCGCCGCAATATCCGTGAATTCCGGACATACCATTTTGCGAGATTCACCGCGACACTCCCTGAGTTCGGCGTTCCGGGCGAGAGTCGCGGCGGCATGCCGGGAGTCCCGCGGCTCGCCGCCGGGCGGAGCGGGCGAGCCACGGTCCGAAGAGGGGCGCCTACCGCGCCAGGTTCCCGGCCAGGAGCTCGATCAGGGGCTCCCGCCGTACGCACTGGGTGAGCGCGAAGGAGTCGGCGAGGGCCACGAGCTCGTCGTCGGACAGACCGCGGAAGAGCTCCGCGTACTCCGGCAGCAGGGCCTGGGCGATGAGGATGTGCCGCAGGAGATCGTCGATCTGGTAGCGGGCGCCCCAGGGATAGGGGTCCCAGTTCGGGAACTCCCGCTCCATCAGGCCGTGCAGCGGCGCGAGGTCGGTCGCGGCCTCCTCCATGGTCGAGCCCCACCGGTCGGCGCCGAGCCGCTTCTTCTTGGCGATGAACGGCCCGAACCTGTCCATGTACGGCCCGGAGGCGTAGACGAGGCCCTGGAGGCCGACGTCCTTGTACGTCCACAGCGACCACCCGGCCTCCTGCGCGTCGTAGATCTCGAGCTGGTCGCGCAGGATCTGGCACCGCTGGGCGTCGATCTCGGGGGCGCCCGTGTAGACCGGGCCGAACTCGCCGACCCACACCGGCGTGCCGGTCTCCCGCTGGAAGGCGGTCCGCCGCTCGAAGGCGCGTTCCAGCTCGGCGCGGTCGCACCACTCGCCACGCGTGTAGCCGGGGTACGGCCCGCCGTGCGCGAACCCGGCCAGCGCGTAGTCGTGGCAGACGAACACCGTGTTCTCGTACACCTCACGAAATATCGAGAAGTCGGTGGAGTAACGGTTCCCGTCGAGGAAGAGCACGTGCGCCGGGTCCACCGCGCGCACCGCCTTGACCAGGCGGTCGTAGAACGGCCCGACCACGCGCCCCTCGACGTCCCCGGGCTCGTTGACGGGGTTGTAGCCCGCGACCCACGGGTGGTCCTTGTACCGGTCCGCGATCGCCTCCCACATGTGGACCGCGCGGTCCTGGAAATGCCGGTGGTGCCAGAAGGAGGCGACATGGGTGGGGTTGTCGGAGTGCCAGTGCTGGTTCTGGGCGCCGGGGAGGGCATGCATGTCGATCACGGAGTAGATGCCCCGGTCGCCGAGCAGGCCGATGACGCGGTCCAGATGGCGGAAGCCGTGTTCGACGATCTCCATCGGGCGGTCATCGGATTCGAAATGCCGGTAGTTGACCGGGATGCGCACGCAGTTGACCCCGAGATCCGCCAGCAGGTCCGCGTCGGCGGCGTCGAAGAACGCGGTGAGCAGCCGGTCGAAGAACAGTTCGTAGCGCTCCTCCCCCAGCACCTCGCGCACCGCGGCCCGCATCGAAGACTCGTTCGCCGGGTAGCCGGTGATGAAGTTCTCCATGTTCATCCAGCCCCCGAGGCCCACTCCGCGCAGCCGCACGGGGGCGCCGTCGGCGGTGACGAGGCGGGATCCGGACACACGCAGGGTCATCACAACTCCTTCTCAAAAGCACCGGGACGCGGCCCGGCGGTCATAGTGTTCGGCCGAACGCGAAGGGTCATCCCTTGCTGGCACCAGCGGTGAGCCCGCCGATGAGCTGGCGTTCGGCGACGCCGTAGAAGGCCAGTGCCGGCACCATCGCGAGCACGATGTACGCGAGGACCTTGGCGGTGTCCGAGACGTACTGGCCGGAGAACTGCTGGACCCCGAGCGGGACGGTCCACCAGTTGGGGTCGGTGAAGATCACCAACGGGAGGAAGAAGTTGTTCCAGCTCGCGACGATCGCGAGCACGGACACCGTGGCCAGCGCGGGCCGCGCCATCGGCAGCAGGATCCGCCAGAAGAAGCCGAAGGCGGTGCATCCGTCGATGGTCGCCGCCTCCTCGACCTCCCTCGGGATCGTCCGGAAAAAGGAGCGCAGGATGATGATCGTCATCGGCAGCCCGAAGGCGGCCTGCGGCAGGATCACCCCGAGCGGGTTGTCCAGCAGCCCCATGGTCCGCACCAGCACGAACAGCGGCAGGATCGCCACCGTGAACGGGAACATCAGCCCGACCGTGAACAGCGTGTACAGCGCCTCCCTGCCGCGGAACGCGAAGCGGGCGAAGACGAAGGCCGCCATGGCCGACAGGCCCACGACGACGAGCGTCGTGGCCAGCGCGATGAAGACGCTGTTGAGGATCTGCCGCCAGAACACGCCCGACGCGAGTACGTCCGTGTAGTTCTCCGGAGCCCACGGGGACGGCAGGCCGAACGGGTTCGTGGAGAGCTGCGCGGTGTCCTTGAACCCGCCGACGAGTGCGAAGAGCAGCGGCACGACGACGAGCGCGCCGAGCACCACGACGAGGGTCTGGAGCGAGACGGAACGGAGGAGGACGCCCGATCGCCGGGCCCGGGTGCGGTGGGTGTTCATCGCTGGTCCCGCATGGTGGTGATCGCTCCTTCGGTGTCGCGGCGCAGGACGTACCGCTGGTAGCCCAGCGCGAAGATCAGGCTGATCAGGAACATGACGACGCTGATCGCGGTGCCGTAGCCGACCTGGGACCGCTTGAAGCCGAACTGGAACATCGTGACGGCCATGGTCTCGGAGGAGTGGATCGGACCTCCGCTGGTCAGGACCCACACCAGGTCGAAGAGCTGGATCGCGCCGATGACCGACAGGAAGACGCTGATGCGGATCGTCGGCCCGAGCAGCGGCAGGGTGATGTAGCGGAACTGCTCCCACGCGCTCGCCCCGTCGATGGAGGCCGCCTCGCCCAGTTCCTTCGGGATGCCCTGCCGGCCGGCGAGGTAGAGGATCATGTGGAAGCCGAAGTACTTCCAGGTCATGACGATGAAGACGGACACGAGGACGGTGGACGGGTTACCGAGCCACTCCGACTCCAGCGACTCCAGCCCGACGGCGCCCAGGACCTGGTTCGCCAGCCCCTCGTCCGGCGACAGGATCATGGTGAACAGGACGCCGGTGATCACCTCGGACAGCATGTACGGCGCGAAGAACAGCATCCGGTAGACCGCGCGCCCGCGCATCTTCTGGTTGAGCAGCATCGCGATGCCGAGCGCCAGCGGGAGCTGGATCGTGACCGACAGGACGATCAGGATCAGGCCCCGCCACAGGTCGCCGAGGAAGATCTCGTCGCCGAACATCCGGGTGAAGTTGTCCAGCCCGATGAACTGGGTGGGCAGGCCGCCGAGGCCGTTCCACTTGAACAGGCTGGTGTATCCGGCGACGGCGATCGGCACCAGCACCAGGAGGGTGAAGAGCACCAGCGCCGGGAGCAGGAACAGGGTGATCGTCACCAGGCCGCGGAACCGCCGGCGGCGGGCCTCCGGAGGCGCCTGCGCGCGCGCCGTACGGGGATGGGCCGCGGGGCTCTCCGATCGCTCGCCCGTCAGGGCCGGGGGTGTCACGTCGCTTCGCTCCGTCCGTCGTCTCGTGGGTCCGTGCCGGGCGCGCGGGCCGGGCGAGGTCGTCGCCCGGCCCGCACTCCTGGGTGGGCTTATTCGGACTTGGCCGTCTCGGTGATGGCCTGCGCGACCTCCTCGGGGCTCTTGGAGCCCGCGATGAGCGCCGCCACGCTGTCGTTGACCTCCTGGCCCACGGCGGGCGGGTAGGCCTGATCGAGGTAGAGCTGGAACCCGGTCGCGGAGGCGAGCGTCTTCGCGACGACGGCGAGGTTCGGGTCCTTGACCGCGTCCTCCTCGTCCTTGAGCACGGGCAGGATCGCGCCGGATTCCACCACCTTGCGGTGCTGGGCCGGGTCGTGGAGGAACTTCAGGAAGTCGAGCGCCTCGGCCGGGGCGTTCGCGCCGACCGCGTAGCCGCCGCCACCGCCGAAGGCGTCGGTCGCCGAACCCTTGCCGCCCTCGACGGCGGGGAAGGGGAAGAAGCCGAGGTTCTCACCGAGCCCCTTGCCCGCGTCGTTCTCGACGGCCGGAGCCCACTGGCCCATCAGCTCCATCGCGGCCTTGCCGTTGCTCACGGTGGCCGCCTGGCCGTCGGGGGTCGAGTAGCCCGCGCCGAGGAAGCCCTTCTGGAACGGCTGGAGGTCGACGAGCTGCTTGAGGTGCTCGCCCGCCGACACGAACTCCGGCTTGGTGAAGTCGTGGTCGGCGCCCGCCTGCTTGAGCGCGTCCAGGCCGGCGATGCGCATGGCGAGGTAGGCCCAGTAGTAGTGGCCCGGCCATTTCTCCTTGCCGGCCAGGGCGATCGGCGTGACGCCCGCGGTCTTGAGTTTCTTGACGTCGTCGAGGAACTGGCTCCACGTGCCCGGCGGCTCGGTGATGCCCGCCTTGGCGAACAGCGCCTTGTTGTACCAGAAGCCGACCATGCCGATGTCGTCCGGGATCGCGTACGTCTTGCCGTCGAACTGGTACGCCTGCAGGGAGGCCGGGGTGAAGTTGCCGATCCAGGACGCGGTGTCGGCGGAGAGGTCCTTCACCAGCCCCGCGTCGATCTGTTGCTGGAGGACGCCGCCGCCCCAGGTCGCGTAGATGTCGGGTGCCTTCCCCGACTGGGTCGCGGTGGCGATCTTGGCCTTGAACGCCTCGTTCTCGATGGGGACGTTCTTGATCGTCACGTTGGGGTGGGCCGCCTCGTACGCCTTGGCCTGCTCGGCGAGGAGGGACTTCCACGGCTCGGTGGTGGCGATGTTCCACCACTCGACGGTGACCTTCTCGGACGCGGTCTTGTCCGCCGCTCCGTCGCCGCCCTGGCTGGAGCAGCCCGCCAGGACGAGCGCGGCCGTCGCGAACAAGACCACACCTCGTCGCGTCAACGACATGTCAGTGCTTCCCTTCCTCATCTCCGGACCCGCGCGGAGCCCGAGTGAAAGTTTCAGGTGCACCCCCGAATATTTCGTGACCCGGAGAATAGGTAGATCGCGCGTTACGCGTCAATAGTCTCCGTGGGAGCGATCCCATAGCGGGGAATACCGGGGGAAGCGCATCCGAAAGTTTTCGGCTAATCTGTCGTCCATGCCAGCGAAGAGACGGGTGACGATCGCCCTGATAGCCAAGGAGGCCGGAGTCTCCGTCCCCACTGTCTCGAAGGTGATCAACGGCCGGCCCGAGGTGGCGTCCGAGACCAGGCAGCGGGTCGAGCGCCTCCTCCACAAACACGGCTACCAGCGCAGGACCGGCCACGGTGACGGGCCGGTCGGCCTCGTCGACCTGGTCTTCGCCGAGGTCGAGAGCCCGTGGGCGATGGAGCTGATCCGCGGCGCCGAGACCGCGGCGCGCGAGACGGAGGCGAGCGTGGTCGTCTCCGTGCTGCACACCAAGACCGGCCCCGGCCGCGACTGGATCGACCGCATCGCGGCCCGCCGCACCGACGGCGCGATCATCGTCGGGTCGCATCTGTCCACGCGCCAGCAGGGGCAGCTCAACGCCCGCGCCATCCCGTTCGTGGTGGTGGACCCGGACGGCGAGCCCGCCCCCGGCATGACGTCGGTGGGCGCCACCAACTGGCACGGCGGGCTGGCCGCCACCCGGCACCTGCTCGAACTCGGCCACACCAGGATCGGCATGATCGGGGGCCCGCCCGACATGCTCTGCAGCCGGGCCCGCATCGACGGATACCGGGCCGGGCTCGAGACCGCGGGCCTCGCCGTCGACCCCGAGCTGATCAGGAACGGCGACTTCCTCGTCGGCTCCGGCCGGGACCAGGGGCACGCGCTGCTGTCGCTCCCCGACCCGCCTACCGCGATCTTCGCGGGCTGCGACATGCAGGCGTTCGGTGTCTTCGAGGCGGCCAGGCAGCGCGGCCTGCGGGTGCCGGAGGACCTGTCCGTGGTCGGCTTCGACGACCTCCCCCTCGCCCGTTCCGCCTGGCCACCGCTGACCACCGTCCGCCAGCCGCTCCAGGAGATGGCCGCGCTCGCCGCCCGGATGGTCCTCGCCATCGGCAGGGGCGAGGTGCCCGAGCCGCGCCGGGTTGAGCTGGCCACCGATCTGGTCGTCAGGGAGAGCACCGCGCCTCCGCGCGTCGCGTGACCGGCTCTTCCGCCGGGCGGCTCACACCCGATGACCTCTTCAAGGTCCGTACGAGTCGCCCGGCGCGCTAGGGTTTCTCGCGAAATGTCCAGGTGGACGAGACGGAGCGGACGGTTGCGGGGTTGGCGTGGAGCGGCCGTCACGGCGCTCATGGCGGCGATCGTTACGGTTCTCATCGGCGGCCCCCGCACGGCGTACGCCGCCGAGCGGGCCGTGGGGACCGAGGAGCGGCCGTGCCCGGTCGCGGTTCCCGCGGGCACGACCTGCGGATACCTGCTCGTGCCCGAGCGGCGTGACGTGCCGGGCAGCAGGACGATCCGGGTGGGCTACGCCGTCCACCGATCGACCTCACCGCAGCGCCGGCCCGACCCCGTGGCGTACTCCAGCGGCGGCCCCGGGTCGCCGTCACTGCGGCTCGCCGGCTTCCTGACGCAGATGTTCCCGGATCGGGACGTGGTCGTCATCGAGCAGCGGGGCAGCCGCTACTCGGAGCCCTCGCTGGCCTGCCCGGAGGTGATGGGCGGCCTGGTCGAGACGTTGAAGACGCCCAAGGCGACGACGGAGGAGACCGCTCCCGTCCTGCAGGGCGCGCTGACCTGCCAGAGCCGTTACCAGGCCGAGGGGATCGACCTGCGCGGCTACCGCACCGAGGAGATCGCCGCCGACGTGACGGACCTGCGCGCGGCGCTCGGCTACGAGCAGTGGAACCTGATGGGCGTCAGCTACTCCACCCGCTCGATGGCGGAGGCCGCCGCCAAGGACCCGCGCGGCACCCGCGCCCTGGTGCTCGACTCGTTCCTCCCCGCCCAGGTCAACTGGTACGACACGGCCGCGTCCGACCTGCGGGCGACGCTGGCCAAGCTGGGCGCGGCGGGCCGGTTCGACGAGATGCTGGCCCGGTACAACGCCGCCCCGGCCGCGTTCCAGACCACGGACCCGCTGACCCGCAAGCGGATCGGCGTGCGGCTGACCGGCGACGACATCGCGACGATCCTCGGGGAGGCCATGCGGGAGACGGAATTCCTCCCGCTGGTGCCCGCGCTCGTGGACGCGCTCGCGGACGGCAGGAAGGAACTGCTCCGGCCGGTCGTCGACGCGGCGGGCGACGCGCTGACCTCGCACGACTGGGGCCTGTACTACGCGGTCCAGTGCCAGGACGAGGTCCCGTTCAACACGTTCGCCGCCGCTGCCGGGCCGCGGCTGTTCACCGGCGTCGCGGACGCCGCCGTGTGCGCCGGCTGGCATCTGCCCCGCAGCTCGGACGAGGCCGGGGCCGTCGAGGCGCCGACCCTGGTCCTCGGCGGGCAGTACGACCCGACCACGCCGCCGGAGAGCGCGCGGGCGGCCGCGGGCGACATCCCGTCCGCCCGGTTCGCCGAGTTCGCGGGCGTCGGGCACGGGGTGTTCCTGGCGAGCGAGTGCGGACGCCGGACGATCTCCGCGTTCCTCGACGCCCCCGCGGCGGCCGCCTCCGGCTCCGCGACCGGTTCCGGTTCCGCGGGAGCGGTGTGCGACCCGGGCGCGGGCGCCTCCGCCCCGGTCCGGCCGGGTGACCTGCACCTGACGGCCGCGCCGTACCGGATCTCGCAGTCGCCGGCGCTGATCGCCCCGTTCGCGGTCTTCGTGCTCGTGGCGGCGGCGCAGGTCGTGGCCGGGCTCGTCGCGCTGGTGCGCCGCCGAGGCGGCGCGGTGCGCGTGCTGGCCGGGCTGGCCGGGCTCGCCTTCGCCGGTCTGACCGCGCTGAGCGTCACCGGCGTGCCGAACGACATCGTGTTCGCCATCGGCCTTCCTCCGGCGATCGCCTGGTACGGCCTGCTCGCGGCGGCCGCCACGGTGTTGTCGATCACGGCCGCCTTCCGGCTGCGCGCCGCCTCGGCCGACATCGTCCCCGTGATGACCGGTCTCGTCTTCATCACCTGGATGTACGGCTGGGCGCTCGCCTGACCCACCGCCGAGGGCGGGCCACGTAAGCGCCCCGAGCGTGCCGTACTGCAGGCGCGGCCCGGGGAACCTTCTTTAATTGGCGAACACCGAGCGTGGGCGGATCACGCTCATGCACACTGTGCCGGTGAGCGCTGACAGAGCCGGTCCCCGCGGGGCGTCGCCCTCGATGCCGGTCGCCGAGGTGGGCCCGCTCGTGCGCGAGCGGCACGCGCCGCTCGTCGGCGGTGAGCGCGCGCAGGATCCCGGCGGAGACCACGCTCCTGCCGTTCCTTCTCCTGACGCCGGGCACGGGCGGGCGGAACTGCGGGTGGGCCGCGAGAGAGCCGTCGCATGAAGATCCGCTACCTCATCATGAACGCCTACGGGGTCGGCGGCACCATCCGGACCGTGATCAACCAGGCGAACGCGATGGCCGCTCGGCACGACGTCGAGCTGATCAGCGTCTTCCGCACCCGCCGCACGCCCGCGTTCCGTGTCGACCCGCGCGTCCGGCTGCGCGTGCTGGCCGACCGGGGCGGGTCGCGGTGGCGGCACCCACTCCGCACCGTGCTGGCCCGCCGGCCGAGCCGCCTCATCCCGCCGACCGAGACGCGGTACGCCACCTTCAACCGGTACAGCGACGTGCGGATCGCCCGTTACCTGCGTTCGCTCCACGGCGACGTATTGGTGACCACGCGGCCGGCACTCAACCTGATGGCCGCGCGCTTCGCCCCGGACGATGTCGTTCGAGTGGCGCAGGAGCACATGCACTTCGACTCGCACAAGCCCGAACTCGCCGCCGAGATCACCCGGTGGTACCCCGGACTGGACGCCGTCGTCGCGCTCACCCAGGCGGACGCCGCCCGGTACGCGGCGGCCCTGGACGGGACCGGCACCGAACCGGTAGTCATCCCGAACGCGCTGACTCCTGGAGATCGGCGCCCCGCCGACCTGGCCGGCCGGATCGTGGTCGCCGCGGGCCGGCTGACCCGGCAGAAAGGGTTCGACCTGCTCATCAAGGCGTTCGCCGTGGTCGCCGACGCGCATCCCGACTGGCAACTGCGCATCTACGGCGACGGCAGGGAGCGGGCGAGGCTCCAGCACCTGATCCACCGGCTGCACCTGGACAACCACGTCTTCCTGATGGGCGGCACCACGACGCTCGAGGAGGAGTTCGCCAAGGGCGCTGTCTTCGTGCTCAGCTCCCGGTTCGAAGGGTTCGGCATGGTCCTCGTCGAGGCGATGGCCCACGGGCTGCCGGTCGTCGCCTTCGACTGTCCCCACGGCCCGGGCGAGATCGTCACCCACAGGACGGACGGCCTGCTCGTCCCGCCCCGCGACGTCTCCGGGCTGGTCGCGGCGATCGGCCGTCTCGTCGCCGACGAGCCGCTCCGGCACCGGCTCGGCTCCGCCGCCCGAGCCACGGCGGCCCGCTACGAGATGGACGACATCCGCCTCCGCTGGGAGCGGCTCTTCGCCACGCTCGCGGCGGCGCGGAGCGGGCGGGCACCCGCGCCAAGTCAGGAGGCCGCCGAGCTCGGGTGATCGCATCGGAACTTTTGCTCTTTCTCCGAGGGCGGCGCCGCAGGCGATGCGGGCTCCGGCGGGCCCGGCGGGAGGCGTACCGGTGCCGGACAGGTGGGACCATGTCTGGGTCAGGAAGCATCCAATGGAAGGTCATCATCGGTGAGGCGGCTACTCACGGTCCTGCTGTTCGCCTGCGCTGCCCTGCTGGGCGTCGCGGCGCCGGCCCAGGCGCACAACGTGCTGGTCGGCAGCGATCCCAAGGACGGCGCCAAGGTCTCCACCGCGCCAGAGCGGATCACGCTGAACTTCGACCAGCCCGTACGCCGGGACTTCGCGCGCATCGCGGTCACCGGTCCCGACGGGGCCGACTACACGCGGGGTGAGATCACGACGAAGGGGAACGACGCCTCGGTCGGCCTGGCGCCGCTCGGCCCGGCCGGCGCGTACGTGATCGGCTATCGCGTCGTGTCGAACGACGGCCACCCGGTCACCGGGACGATCACCTTCACCTTGACCGCGGCCGGACCGGCCGCCGGGCAGTCCTCCCCCTCGGCCGATCCCGCGCCGTCCCCCTCCGCGGCCCCGACTCCGGCGGCGGGTGGCGACCCGCTGCCCCCGGCCACCGGAGGGGAGCCGGGCTCGGCCGCCTCGGCCGCCGACCTCGCCGCGCAAAGCTCGTCCGGGGGCTGGGTGTGGGGTCTGCTCGTCGCCGCCGCCGCGCTGCTCGCCCTGTCTGCGTACGTGCTCGTCCGGCACGACCGCAGGCTGCGAGGCGCGGCGTGACCGCGACCGGAGCCGCCGAGAGCCCGCAGAGCACCGAGACCCCGGGAAGCACGGAGACCCTCGAGAGCACCGTGGAAACGGTGGGCACCAGGCCGGTGGCCCGCCCCAGGCTGGCCGTCACCGCGCTCACCCTCGCGGGGCTGCTCGCGGCGCTGGTCTCGACCTGGCTGACCCTCCCCACGGTCGCGCAGGGCATCGTGATGCCCAGCCCCCTGGTCGACTTCGGCCTGCCCGTCATGCGGCTGATCCTGGACGTGGCCGCGACCGCGACCGTCGGGCTCAGTCTGCTGCCCAAGCTGCTCGGCTTCGGCGATCCGGAGCGCACCGAGCCGATCGCCTCGCGGGCGCGGCACTGGGCGGTGCTGTCGGCACTGGTGTGGGCCGCGTCCGCGCTCGTGTCCACCGTGCTGAGCGCGGCCGAGCTGAACCCCGGTCAGGCGCCCGACGTGGCCGAGTACGTCGAGCGGATCGGCTCCGGCCAGGGCCTGATCGTGAGCGCGTCCAGCGCGATGGTCAGCGCCGCCGTCGGCATGCTGGCGGTCAGGTTCGGCGAGAAGGTCCCGGCCGAGTTCCGTGTGCTGGTGGCGGCGTTCGGCCTGCTGCCGCTGCCGGTGACCGGCCACGCCTCCAACTGGTACTGGCACGACCTGAGCATGGTCTCGATGGAGCTGCACGTCATCGGCTCCGCCGCGTGGGTCGGCGGCCTGCTCGCGCTGGCCGTGCTGCTCGCGGGCGACCGCGACCTGCTCGCGGCGACGCTGCCGCGTTTCTCCCGGCTGGCGACGGTGGCGCTGCTCGTGGTCGGCCTCACCGGCCTCTTCAACGGGGTCGTCGAGCTGCTGCTGACGCCGGGCCAGGAGTTCCCGCTCTCGCTGGTGACCACCGGCTACGGCCGGCTCGTCGTCGCGAAGATCCTGTTCGTGGGGGCGGTGGCGCTGCTCGGGGGCAACATCCGCTGGCGGCTGCTGCCCGCGATCAGCCGGCGGGCCCCGACGGCGTTCGCCGCCTGGGTGGCGTTCGAACTCGCCGTCATGGGCCTCGCCTACGGCGTGGCGGTGGCGCTGACCCGCGCGCCCGTCGCCTGATCTCGATCGCCGTCGCGCAGGCGGTACTTCCGCGTGGCGAACTCGGCGGCGAGCCAGACGGCGAGGAGAAGACCGCCCGCGAGCGGCCACGAGTCCACCGGGTACGGCGGCGCCGCGAGATAGTGGCCCTGCACCGCGAGGCCGCCGTAGACGCCCGCCGTGGCCAGGGCGGCGCCGAGCACGGGCCGGACCAGGCGGGCGGCCATCGTGTCACCCAGCGGGAGGCAGCCCATGAAGGCGAGGTCCACGCCGACCGCGGCGAGCACGAAGAAGAACGGGACGGCCGAGGCCGGGAAGCCCATCCCGACGAAGAGCGGCCAGACCAGCGCGCGGTAGGCGACGTACGCGCCCGCGACGGCCGTGGCCGTCCACGCCCGCCCGACCATGAGGCGGGCGATGACCAGGATCAGCATGACCGCCACGCCGGCCCACAGCGGGTAGAGCAGGTCGGGCACCGGCAGCGAGAACTTGACGAGCATCTCCCGGTCCACCGCGCGGCCGAGCTGGTTGGCGGCGAACGCCAGCAGGCTCGGCTCCGCGTACGGGTCGCCGCGGTCCCAGGAGGCGATCTCCAGCACGCCGTACTCCTGCTGCTGGGCGGCGAAGTGCACGTTCTCCAGGAAGAAGGCGAACAGCGCGCCGAGGACGAGGGTGCGCCGCCGTTCGGCCCGCGCGTCGCCGCGCGGCGCGCCGAGCCACCACCCCCGGGTCACTCCGGCGATCATCAGGCCGCTGCCGATGAACAGCAGCGCGTGCGAAGGGCTCCACGCGGTGATGTCGAGGCCGTTGACGCGGTGGTTGATCAGGTCGAGCGGGATCGCGATGAGGAAGACGCCCGTGCCCCACACGATCAGCTTGGAGGCCAGGCGGTCGACGCCGTAACCGGTGTACCAGTGGACGATGGTCAGCCCGACGGCGATGACCGTGCCGACCGTGTTGAGCAGGTGCGGCGGGGCCAGGTCGTCGCGCAGCCAGCGGAAGTGCCAGGAGACGTCCCAGGACGCCCCCAGCACCTTCAGGACGAACGCCGTCAGCCAGCCGAGGTAGAGGACCCGGAACAGTTCCGCCGGAGTCTCCCGGCCGGCCTCCCCTCTGGTCCAGTACGGGAGGGCCCAGTCGAGGATCCGATGAGGTGTTTGCCTGAGCGTTCCAATCACGCGCGAAATGATGCCGTCCGCTCACCCGCTGCGCAATCGGGGACAACCCGGATACCTCCAGGATATGCGGCCGACGGCCCCTGATTCGGCGGCCCCTGATTCGGCGGCGTGGAGCCCCCGTCACGACCGACGACTGGATCGTGCTGTCTCAGCCGGTTCTCAGGAGGTCTGAGTAGGCTCCGGGCATGACGTTTCGGGGTGGGCGGCGCGCCCTTGCCGCACTGGTGGCGCTCGCGCTGGTGGCCGTGGGCGGCCTCACCTGGTATCTGTGGCCGTCCGAGCCCCTGGTACGCGGGCAGGACGTGGCCATCTCCGTCGTGGACGGCCCCGCCGACGACCAGCACGTGACACTGGACGCCGCCTTCTTCCCGCCCGCCACCGGCGGCCGGGCCCCGGCAGTGCTCCTCGCCCACGGCTTCGGCGGCAGCAAGGACGACCTGCGGGACGAGGCGTCCCGGCTGGCCGGGCGCGGCTATGCCGTACTGACCTGGTCGGCCCGCGGCTTCGGGCGCTCCACCGGCGAGATCGCGCTGAACTCGCCGGACTACGAGGTGAAGGACGTGCGGGCGCTGGTCGACTGGCTCGCCCACCGCCCCGAGGTACGGCTCGACGCCGACGGCGACCCCCGGGTGGGCATCGCGGGCGGCTCGTACGGCGGGGCGATCGCCCTGATGGCCGCCGCCTACGACACCAGGATCGACGCCATCGTGCCGCAGATCACCTGGTACGACCTGGCCGACGCGCTCTTCCCCGAGTCCACCGGGCGCGGCCCCGAGCACGGCGTGTTCAAGAAGATGTGGGCCGGCCTCTTCTTCAGCTCGAGTGGCAGCGCGCTGTCCGGCGGCGCGCCGGGCGGTCTGGCCGCCCTGGCCGGCGGCGGCTCCGGCGCGACCGCGGCGCAGGGGACCTCCCGGCAGGCCCAATGTGGCCGCTTCCTGGCCGAGATCTGCGACATGTACCTGACCGTCGCGGAGACCGGCTGGGCCACGCCCGAGGCGGTGAAGCTGCTGCGCGCGTCGAGCCCGGTGTCGGTGCCCGGCCGGATCAAGATCCCGACCCTGCTGATCCAGGGGCAGCGCGACTCGCTGTTCCCGCTGGGACACGCGGACGCCAACGCCCGGGCGATCGCCGCGACCGGCGCGCCCGTGGAGGTGGCCTGGATCAGCGGCGGACACGACGGCGGCGGTTCCGACACCGACACCGAATGGGTCGAGGAGCGCACCACGGCCTGGCTCGACCGCTGGCTCAAGGAGTCGCCCGTCCCCGGCGTGCAGGCCGGCCGGACCACCTCCACCTCCACCTCCACCTCCACCTCCACCTCCACCTCCACCGGCACCGGCACCGGCACCGGCACCGGCACCGACGCCACGGGCTTCACGGTGTCGCGCGACGGCGGCCGCGACCCCGGCACCCGCCGCTCCCTCGTGGTCCACGCGAGCGCGCCCTCGTACCCCGGGCTGGGCGGCGCCTCGCGGACCGAGGTGCCGGTCGTCGGCCCGGTGCAGGAGATCGCGAACCCGCCCGGCGGCTCCCCGGCGTCCGTCTCGATCGTGCCGGGGATGAGCCTGCTCGGCGGCGGGAGCGCCAACCCCGGCGTCTCCGTGGACATCCCCGGGCAGGCCGCGGTGTTCGAGTCCGCGCCGCTCGCCACGCCGGTCCACGTCACCGGCGCCCCCACCCTCCGGATCAAGGTGTACGGCACGGGCGAGGTCACCCTGTTCGCCAAGCTCTACGACGCGAGCGGCGGACGGCTCGCCGTGCTGCCGTCGAGCCTGGTGGCGCCATTGCGCGTCACGGCGTCGGAGTCCGGCGCGGACGCGACCGTCACGCTCCCCGCGATCGACCGGCGCTTCGACGCGGGCCACCGGCTGCGGGTCGTGCTGACGACCACCGACATGGGGTACGCCACGCCGTCCGCGCCCGCCGCGTACCGGGTGGGCCTGGCCGGCGGGACCGTCTCGCTCCCCGGCGACGCGTCGCTCGTCACGCCCGCGACGGGACCGGCCTGGTGGACGTGGGCCGGCCCGCTGGCCGCGATCGTGGTCGCGGCGGCGCTTCTCCTCGCCGGCCGCCGCCGTACGGCTCCCGCCGACGCGCGCGAGGACGGCGACGGCGCTCCGCTGCGGATCACCGGGCTGACCAAGCGCTACCGCAACGGCGAGAAGGCGGTGGACGACCTCTCCTTCCAGGTGGAGAAGGGCCAGGTCCTGGGTCTTCTCGGGCCGAACGGCGCGGGCAAGACCACCACGATGCGGATGATGATGGGGCTGATCCACCCGGACGAGGGCGAGATCCACATCTTCGGCCGCCGGGTCGTCCCGGGCGCGCCGGTCCTGTCGCGGCTCGGATCGTTCGTGGAGGGGCCCGGCTTCCTCCCCCACCTCACCGGGCGGGCCAACCTGGAGCTCTACTGGCAGGCCACGGGACGCCCCGCCGCGGACGCCCACATGGACGAGGCGCTGGAGATCGCCGGGCTCGGGGCTGCGCTGGAACGGGCGGTGCGCACCTACTCGCAGGGGATGCGCCAGCGGCTGGCGATCGCCCAGGCGATGCTCGGCCTGCCCGACCTGCTCGTGCTCGACGAGCCCACCAACGGGCTGGACCCGCCGCAGATCGCCGAGATGCGCGCCGTGCTCAAGGCGTACGCCGAGGGAGGCCGCACGGTCATCGTCTCCAGCCACCTGCTCGCCGAGGTCGAGCAGGCGTGTACGCACGTGGTGGTCATGCGGCGCGGCCGGCTCGTCTTCCAGGGACCGGTCGCCGAGCTGCTCGCCACCGGCTCCCCCTCGGACGGCCCCGGCCCCCGGCTGGAGGACGTCTTCCTGGACCTGATCGGAGAGGCACGTTGAGCCTGAAGGGAGGGCTCGGATGAGCCTGAACGGTGACAGGGCCGCACCGGCCGCCCGCTCCGGGGCGTCCGCCCGGGAGGACACGCCCGCGGCCTCGGCCGGCGGTGTCATGACCTCTCCGGGCGGGTCTCCGGCGTCCTCGACGCGGCCGTCGGGGGCGGCTCCGGGGTACGCGCCGGGCCGGACGCTGTCGCTGCGGGTGGAGTTCGTCCGCCAGTTCCGCCGCCGCAGGACGATGGCGATGTTCGGGCTGCTGCTCGCGCTCCCGTGGATCCTGGTGGTGGCGTTCCAGTTCGGCCCGGGACCCGGAGGCGGGCAGGGCGGCGGCATGCGGCTGTCCGACCTGGCCACCCAGGGAGGGCTGAACTTCGCCGCCTTCGCCCTGTCGGTCTCCGCGAACTTCCTGCTGGTCGTCGCGGTGGCGCTGTTCTGCGGGGACACGGTGGCGAGCGAGGCGAACTGGTCGTCGCTGCGCTACCTGCTCGCCGCCCCGGTGCCGCGTGACCGGCTGCTGCGGCAGAAGCTCGTCGTCGCGATGGCGTACTCCGCCGCCGCGGTGACCGTGCTGCCGCTGATGGCGCTGCTCGCGGGCACGGTCGCCTTCGGCTGGAACGACATCCAGGTGCCGGGCACCGGCGAGACGATCCCGGCCGGGGACGTGCTGCCGAGGTTCGCCGTCGTGGTGGCCTACGCGCTGGTGAGCCAGCTCGTCGTGGCGGCCGTCGCGTTCCTGCTGTCGGTCGGCACGGACTCGCCCCTCGGCGCGGTCGGCGGCGCGGTCGGGCTGGTGATCGTGAGCAGCATCCTGCAGGCGGTGGAGGCCCTGGGCTCCATCCGCGAGTTCCTGCCCACGTTCTGGAACAACGCCTGGACCGACGCCCTCGCCCCCGACCCCGACTACAGCGGGATGATCAAGGGGGTGGCCGTGGCGGTGACGTACTCGGTGATCATTGTCGCGTTCGCCTTCCGGCGGTTCCGGGCCAAGGACGTGGTGTCCTGACCCGCGCGCGAGGGCCCCTAGTCCCAGTGCGGAGGGCGTTCCTCGATCAGTCGCGCGTCGTCGGAATCGGCGTCGCTGCGCCACTCGCCCCAGCCGAGGTCGGTGTCGTCGCTGGTCTGGTCAGGCAACACCGACAGACCCTCGTCGAAGAGGTCCACCGGCCGCATGTCATCCGGATGCCGCTCAGTCACACGACGATGGTAACCGGCATGGCCGCCGGACGCGGGTCTCGCCCGCACGTCGCCACTGCGCCCCGAGGCGGCAAATCACCGGAATTCCATACAAAGCACGCTAAGCGGCGATTTCCCGCCAAGACGGGATTCGAAGATCTCCGACCCAAACATTCAACCCTCAGCAAAGGTACGATGCGGAAACAGGTAGCAGGCCGGACGCGACCCCCGTGAGGCGGCATGGCAACGCCATCAGGATGGCGTCGAGAGGGCAACCTGCCCGCGGAGCTGACCAGCTTCGTGGGCCGGACCAGGCTTCTCGCCACCATCAGACAGCGACTGCACGACTCCCGACTGGTCACCGTGACCGGGATCGGAGGTGTGGGCAAGTCCCGCACGGCCCTGCGCATCGCCCATCTGGTGCGCCAGGAGTTCAAGGACGGCGTCTGGTACGCCGATCTCGCGCGACTGCAGGACTCCGGCATGGTCCAGCACACGATCACCGCGTCGCTGGGCATCGCCGACCAGTCGCACCGGGCGGGCTCCGAAACCCTCGCCGAGTGGCTGGGTGACCGCGAGATCCTGCTCATCCTGGACACGTGCGAGCACCTGGTGGACGCGTGCGCCGAGCTGACGCAGGACCTCCTCTCCAGGGCGCCCAACCTGCGGATCGTCGCGACCAGCCGCCGGTCGCTCAACGCCCCCGGCGAGTTCACGGTCGCGGTCCCGCCGCTCGCCGTGCCGGGCGACGACCCCTCGGAGAGCCCGTACACGAACGAGGCGGTGCAGCTCTTCGCCGTGCGGGGCAGCGCGGTCGTGCCCGACTTCGTGGTGGACGAGAGCAACGTGCAGGCCGTGTCCGAGCTGTGCCGGCGGCTCGACGGCATCCCGCTCGCCATCGAGCTGGCCGCCGTACGGCTGCGCGCGCTGTCGGTCGAGCAGATCCTCGCGCTTCTCGCCGACCGGTTCAGCCTGCTGGCCGGCGCGAGCCGTACGGCGCTGCCCCGGCACCAGACGCTGCGCGCCGCGATCGGCTGGAGCCACGAGCTGTGCGAGCCGGCCGAGCGACTGCTGTGGGCCCGGCTGTCGGTGTTCGCGGGCGACTTCGACCTGGACGCGGCGCGTTACGTCTGCGCCGGAGACGGGCTGGACGCCGCGACCGTCCTCAACGTGATCTCCGGCCTGGTCGACAAGTCGATCCTGTTCAGCTTCACCACCCCGGTCGGCCACCGGTACCGGCTGATCGACACGCTCCGGCAGTACGGCGCCGAGTGGCTGGAGAAGCTGGGCGAGACCGAGACGCTGCGCCGCCGCCACCGCGACCACTACCTGGAGCTCGCCCAGCGCGGCGAGCACTCCTGGTCGGGTCCCCGGCAGGTGCACTGGTACGTGCGCATGCGGCAGGAGCACGACAACATCCGGGTCGCGCTCGACTACTGCCTCTCCGACCCGATCGAGGCCAAGGTCGGGCTGGAGCTGGTGTCGTCGCTGTGGTTCCTCTGGGTGGCGTGCGGGTTCGCCCGCGAGGGCGCGGTCTATCTGGAGCGGGCGCTCGCGGGGTCCCGGGTGCCGAGCAAGGAACGATGCAAGGCCCTGTGGGTGCTCGCGTACATCCGGAGCGCGCAGGGCGACCTGCCGGGCGCGCTCGCGGCGGCCGAGGAGTGCAGCAACGAGGCGGTGCGGGCCGGCGACTCCGGGGCCGTCATCCTGGCGACCAAGATGCAGGGCACGACCGCCATGCTCCAGGGCGACGCCAAGAAGGCCACGGCTCTGCTCGGCGTGGCCATCGAGTTCCACCGGGGCGGGCGCGAGCTCAACCCGGGTCTGCTGCCCGCGATCGTCGAGCTGTCCATGGTCCTGTTCGCGCAGGGCGACTACGCGGAGGCCGAGGGCCTGCTCGTCGACTGCGTCAACGTGTGCACCGAGCGCGGCGAGCAGTGGCTGCGATCCTACGCGTGGTACGCGACGGCGCAGGTCCAGCGGGCCACCGGCCGCCACGGCGAGGCGCTGGAGAGCGGCAAGGCGTCGGTGCGGATCAAGCGCCACTTCCATGACGTCCTCGGCATCGTGCTGTGCGTGGACGTGATGGCCGGGCTCTATCTGGAGATGGGGCGGCCCGAGTACACCGCCCATCTGCTGGGCGCGGCACAGACCAACTGGCGCACCTTCGGGCTGCCGCAGTTCGGGGCGCCGTTCTTCACGAACGAGCACGAGCAGTGCGTCAAGGAGTGCAGGAAGCTCCTCGGCGACGCCGCCTACCAGGACGCGTACGACCGGGGCACGCGGCTCTCGCTGACCGAGCTGATCGAGTACGCGCTGGACGAGTTCGACGAGCCGTCTCTCGCTGACTGACGGCGCGGGCGCGCCGCCCCGCGGTCACAGGGGGCGCGGCGGCCCGGCGACACGGCCGGCACGATGGGTGCCGGGCACGCGCCGCCGGGACCGACACGGTCTCCGCGCGAGCCGTTCCGGATCCGCCCGAGCCGGGCGGGTCCTCAACCGGACAGCGCCGTCACGTAGCGGGAGCTGGTCAGCGAGTAGTCCACGCTGCCGCTGATCCAGCGTTCGAGGCCCTTGACGTACGCGGCGACGCCGGGCGAGCCGAGGGCGTCGAGGCGGGGCCTGAGCGCGACCATCCCGGCAACCGCCTCGTTCCGCATCACGCCGATCAGGCCCATCGCCTCCTGGGTGGAGCACCCCTTGTGCCGGCACAGCACGCTGACGAGGTTGTTGTTGATGTTCGGGCCGGAGCGCTCCTTGGCGTACGAGATGAGGTCGTTGTCCCAGACGACGACGTCGTTCGCGTGCTCGGTGATGGCCCGCACGTCCGGGTGACGCCACTCGTCGGGGGTCAGGTAGGCGCCGGCGGCCACGTCGATCAGCGCGAAGACCGTGAGCATGGCGCCGGTCCTGCGGCGCATGACGATGTAGTCGTCGAAGGAGGGGACGACGTCGTGCTCCCGGTTGGCCGCCTCCCAGACCTGGGCGAAGAGGTAGTCCTTGGTCATGGACCGCCAGCGGTCGAGCTGGTCGCCGTTCCCGGCGGCGGCGATCCTGGTCTTGATTTCGAGCAGCGACCGGGCGAAGACGTTGCCGACGGGGTCTCCGTCGTCGAGATCGTCGATGACGGAGACGAACAGCGGGAGCGCCCTGGCGATCTCGGCCGCCGACCGGTCCGACTCGCAGAAGGCGTCGTCGAAGGCGAAGAGCCACACGCACCAGTCCGTGACGATCTGGCACAGCTCCCGCGCCGCGTACGGGTACGTTCTGGCGCCCAGCCACCCGTACCTGGCCGCGCCGTAGCGGGCGAGGTTGTCGGCGCCATCGATCATTCCGGACGCGGCCAGCCAGGCCAGCGTGTCCCTGTCCACTTCCTCGACGTACGGATTGACCTCGCTGGGGAACGGACAGGTCAGCTCGGGGATGCGCAGCGGCGGGCTGTTTTCGGTAAGTGGGGAAGGATTCGGCACGTCCAACAGCATGACTATCGAACCAACAAATGGCTAGAGTCGCAGCAAATACCGAAATTTCAGGACCTGCGGCGGTATCGGAGCTCTCTCCCGCCCGCGCGAGCCCGACCGGCTTGGTCGCGAGCTCCTCCAGTTTCGGGTCCGACTTCATGGGGTCCGTTGGCCACCGGGTAGTGTCCACCACACCGACTCGGAATCCATGGGATGTTTCGATGGTTCACCAGAGAAACGTTCATGAGGAAAGGCTGGGAATCAGGTGCTCGACCCGACGGATCTCTACAGGCTCGACGGCGACGCCCCCGAGCTGACCGATCCGGTGCTGCTCTACCACTTCGAGGGCTTCGTGGACGCGGGCGCGGCGGGCCGGCTGGCCGTCGGACACCTGCTCGCCGAACTGGAGCACCGCCTGATCGCCACGTTCGACGTCGACCGGCTGCTCGACTATCGCTCGCGCCGTCCTCCGATGGTCTTCGACGGCGACCACTGGGTCGACTACGACATCCCCGAACTGGCCGTCTATCTCGCCACCGATGTCACCGGCACCCAGTTCCTGATCATGTCCGGCCCCGAGCCCGACCGTGAGTGGGAGCTGTTCACCGAGGCCGTCGGCATGCTGGTGACCCAGCTCCGCGTCGGCAAGCTGGTGACCGTGCACGGCATCCCGATGGGCGTCCCGCACACCCGCCCGCTCGGCCTCACCGCGCACGCCAGCCGTCCCGAGCTGGTCTCCGGGACGACGCCCAGCCCGTTCGGCAAGGTCCAGGTGCCGGGCAGCGCGGCCGCCCTGATCGAGCTGCGTCTCGGCTCCAAGGGCCACGACGCGCTCGGCTACGCCGTACACGTGCCGCACTACCTCGCCCAGGCGGAGTACCACCAGGCGGCGGTCGTGGCACTCGAAGCGGTCACCCGGGGCACCGGCCTGGTCTTCCCCACCGATGCGCTCCGCGCCGCCGCCGAGAAGACCAACGCCGAGATCGAGGAGCAGATCGAGGGCTCCGACGAGCTGGCCGGCGCCATCCGCGGTCTGGAGCAGCAGTTCGACGCGTTCCAGGCGGGCGCCGAACGGGAGAACCTCCTCGCCGAGAACCTCCCGATGCCGACCGGCGACGAGCTGGCCGCCCAGTTCGAGGCGTTCCTGGCCGAGCGCGACGACACCGAGAGCTGAGCCGCCCGGCCGGGCGGCCGGACGGGTCGCGCGCGGCGGGCCAATATCGTTGGGCCATGCCCCAGGAGTCTGAGATCCGTGTCGGCCTCGCCGGGTACGGCACGGCCGGAGAGTTCTTCCACGCCCCGCTGATCGCCGCCACGCCCGGCCTCCGGCTGGCCGCGGTGGTCACCGGCGACCCGGAGCGGGCCGCCCGGGTACGGCGGACGCATCCGGGGGCGGACGTTCTCGCCTCGGCCGACGACCTTCCCGGCCGCTGCGACGTGGTGGTGATCGCCTCTCCCAACCGCACGCACGTGCCGCTGACGCGGGCGGCGCTGGAGGCGGGCCTTCCCGTCGTGGTGGACAAGCCGCTCGCCGGGTCCGCCGCCCAGGCGCGCGACCTCGTCCGGCTGGCCGCCGAACGCGGCCTGATGCTGACCGTGTTCCAGAACCGGCGCTGGGACGGCGACTTCCTGACGATCCGCCGCCTGCTGCCCGAACTCGGCGCGATCCACCGCCTGGAGTCCCGGTTCGAGCGCTGGCGGCCGGTGCCGAAGGGCGGCTGGCGCGAGATGGGCGACGCGGACGAGATCGGGGGCGTGCTGTACGACCTCGGTAGCCACCTCGTCGATCAGGCGCTCCAGCTCCTCGGCCCGGTCTCCGCCGTCTACGCCGAGGCCGACGCGCGCCGTCCCGGGGTCCGCTCCGACGACGACGCGTTCGTCGCGCTGACCCATGTGAGCGGCGCGCGCTCCCATCTCTGGATGAGCGCGGTGGCGGGCCGGCTTGGCCCGCGCTTCCGGGTGCTGGGCTCGCGCGGCGCGTACGTGAAATCGGGCCTGGACCCCCAGGAGGCGTTCCTGCGGGCGGGCGAGCGGCCCGACGGGACGGCACGGGCCGACGGCGCGGCCTGGGGCGTCGAGCCGCCGGACCGGTGGGGAGAGCTCGGCGTCGAGGGCGACAGCCGGGCCGTCCCGACCGAGCCCGGCGCGTACCAGGAGTTCTACGCGGGGGTCGTGGCGTGCCTGCGGGACGGCGCTCCCCCGCCGGTGGACCCGTGCGACGCCGTCGCATCCCTCGCCGTCCTGGAGGCGGCGCGCCGCTCCGCGGAGAGCGGGTCCACGGTCACGCTGCCGGCCGTCACCTCTTAAGTCGTGTCCGAAGAAACTCCCGGGTCGCTCAGGTCGCCGCCGACGCCCCTTGGCGGCGGCGTCGCGCCGGAACCCACTCAGCGTCCGGGACGATCGGCGGCCGTGCCGGGGCGCACGGCCGCGAGACTCCGCCGAGCGCGGTCAGTCGCGAAGCCGGGAGCGGAGGACGTCGGTGTCCTGCTCGGTCCAGCCGTTGCGCTCCAGCCAGCCCAGGGGGCCGTCGAACCGCAGGTCGAGGGTGTGCAGGAACTGCGCCATGTACTCCGGGCGCGGCAGGTGGTGGTCGGCGGGCTTGCCGTCGAGGTCCGCGCGGTAGGTGTCGCTGGCGCGCAGGCGGGCGAGGACGCCGTCCAGCCGCTCTCCTGTGGCGACGTAGTCGGCGATGATCGCCTCGCGGGTCACCCCGGCCACGGAGAGGGCGAGCGCGCTCACCACGCCGGTGCGGTCCTTGCCCGCGGCGCAGTGGACCAGCGCCATGCCGTCGTCGCCGGCGAGCACCCGCAGGGCCGCCACGACCGAGTCGGGCCGGGCGCGCAGATATCCGTAGTAGTAGCCGGTGACCCGCAGCTCCTCGTCGGCCTTCGGCGACCGGCCCCAGGGCAGGACCCGGTCCCCGTCGATCACGTCGGCCTCCACGTCGGTGAACCGGCCCGCCTCGGCGAAGAGGCTGAGGTGGTGGTGCCCCACCTCGGGGACCCGGGTCAGCGGGCCGGGCCCCTCCAGCCGTACCTCCGCGTGGGAGCGCAGGTCGACCACGCTCCTGAGCTTGAGATCTCCGACCAGGCGGGCCAGGTCCCCATCGGTCAGCCCCTGGAGGTTGTCGCCCCTGAGGACCCGCCCGAACCGCGTGGTCCCTCCGTCGGCGGTGGGCAGGCCGCCGAGGTCTCTTACGTTGACAGCACCGTCGAGAGCAATCCAGCGTTCGTTGTCGTTCATCGCCTCGACCCTATCCGGCGCACGCGTCGGCACCATGAGGTGTGAGTTAATGCTCGGTGGCCCGGCGCCGTCCTCCGTACGCGCGGGAATGCCACGAGCACGTACCTGGACAAGTCCGGACATAACGGAACTTGTCAGAGCGGACGGCGCGGCGTCCCGGCAAGGAGGGAGACCGGCGCACCCGCGCCCACCTGGCGATCATGAGCGACGACCCGATAGCTGGGGCGCGATGGACCGATTTTCCCAGCGAATTCACCGCTGACTGATGCGTCTACTGTGACAAATGCCCGTAATGTAAGCCGTCGCACGGTGCGATCAAATCAGGAGGACGACGATGCGACGGCCGGTTCACCGGTTGGCCATGGCGGCGGCGGTCATGACTGCGGTGACTGTGGGAGTGCTTCCCGCGTCACCGGCCGGGGCCGAGTCCCGGCAACAATCACCGGCCGGGGCCGAGTCCCGGCAACTGGTGGGGACGTGGTCCACCGCGAGCGACCGGCTGACCCCCACCGACCGGCTCGCCGTCACGATCGGCGGCCAGACCGTCCGCATGGTGGCACGCATCAGCATCGGAGGGTCCGGCCTGCGCGTCCGCCTGTCCAACGTCTTCGGCAGGAAGCCGGTCACGTTCAAGAACGTGCACCTCGGCCTCCAGGCGTACGGCGCGGAGCTCGTCACCAAGTCCAACCGGCCGCTCACATTCGAGCGCCGCAAGTGGATCACGGTGCAGCCCGGCCAGGCGGTCTGGAGCGATCCTCTGGAGGAGAAGGTCTCGGGCCGCCAGGACGTGGTGGTCAGCGCCTACATCCCGACCGCCGTGGAGGAGGTCACCGGTCACGACCGCGCGTACGCGACCACCTACCTCTCCACGCCGGGCGACCACGCCGCCGACGAGACCGCGGAGTCGTTCACCGGCACCAGCACCCAGTGGTACTTCCTGGACCGCGTCGCGGTGACCACGGGCGGCGACGCGGGCTCCGTCGTCGCGCTCGGCGACTCCATCACCGACGGCACCGGCCAGGGCAGCGACGCGAACCGGCGGTGGACCGACTACCTCTACCAGCGGTTCGGACGGGTCCCGGCCGCCAAGCGGATGGGCGTGCTCAACGTCGGCATCGCGGGGAACCGGGTGCTGCAGCCCGGCGTCGGCCCGAGCGCGCTGAGCCGGTTCAAGCGGGACGTGCTGTCCCAGCCGGGCGTCCGCACGATCGTGGTTCTCGAAGGCATCAACGACATCTCACGGGGCGAGTACACCTCGGCGAAGCCGCTGATCGACGCTTACAAGAAGATGATCAAGCTCGCGCACGCGAAGAAGCTGCGCATCCTCGGCGGCACGCTGACACCGTTCTACGGCTACTCGACCTGGACGGAGGAGCGCGAGGAGATCCGCCAGCAGGTCAACGTCTGGATCAGGACCAACAAGGCGTTCGACGCCGTGATCGACTTCGACAAGGCGGTACGCGACCCCGGATTCCCCGCCCAGCTCGCCGCCCCGTACGACCACGGCGACCACATCCACCTCAGCGACGCCGGCCGGCGCAGGCTCGCGTACACGGTGCGCCTCTCGCAACTCGTCTGACAGCGCGGCCGAAATCCCCTCGGGCCGGCTTTCTCTCCTGCCTCCTACCATGGCGCCCTCACGGGGCGCCACGGTCCGCGCGAGGCGCTCCGCGGACCGTCCTCGACGAATCGCCGGCTAGCCCTCCCCGCTGGGAGTGGTCACGATCCGTTCTTTCTCGGGGAGCGTTTGTGCTTGGAAGCGCGGTATGCCTCGACGGACTTCTTGGACGATCGCCAGACGCCATCCGCACCTTGGACGGCGGACAGACGGCCTCGTTGGGCGGCCTGTCGGAGTGCCTGAACGGTGAACTCGTCATCAGCCAGCGCCGCCAAGGGAACCATGCGGACGGGACCGGCAACGTTCGGCACGATGAAGCGGTTGAGGTTGTCTTCCATCGCGCGAGCGATCAGCTCGCCCAGAGCGCCATAGTCCCCGGCATCGGCGCGACGCATGGCAGTCAGGTACATCTCGCGCTGCTTCTTGAACACAATGATGGGGGGGTATCCGAGCCGCACCAGGATGAGGTTAAGAGCCAGGCGTCCAGTTCGCCCGTTGCCGTCTATGAACGGGTGGATCCGCTCGAATGCGTTATGGATTCTGGCGAGCTCCTCAGGGAGAGGGTGGCCAAGATCTTCCTGGTTCTCGATCCTCTTGCCGACGTCGCATACGCCGTCCACCCAGTCCTGGATCATTCCTGGCACCAGCGGCCATGAAGGCGGCGCCATCCCCTCAGGAAAGGGGCGAATGTCGTGTTCCCGAAAGTTCCCCGGCCCTTCCCGATCTGTGGCGTCTTGATGTGGCGCTACGTCCCACACGGGAGTCATTGCCATCCGATGCACGTTACGAAGTTCGTGCAGCGTAAGGAGTCTCCCGTCATGCCATGAGTCCGGCTCCAGAGCCTGTCCGTACACCCACTTCGCGGCGTCACCGTATCCCTGGACCTCGTTGTACTCCCGCAGCGACTTCGCACCCACCGCGCGGCCCTGGTCCAGCAAGGCCTGAACCTCACGCAAGACGAGAGTGTTGCCCTCCAGGGCGGTCGAGTGGTGGGCTTCCTGGTGCCAGATGTCCGCCCAGATGTCCTGGGCTTCAGTGGGACTGGGTAGACCGCCAAGACGCTGATTCAGCTCATTTAGGGCTCGATCCAGCCGCTTATAGACGGTGGCCCTGCTTGGGCGGCCCCTGCCTGCCACCGAACCTCCTGCGTGCACGGGCGAACCGCAACTTGATATGCCTCTCGAAGAGCTAATTGTACTTATCAAATTTGGCCGCGTACGTCTTTCCGTGCAACCTGGGGCCGGATGTATGACCTTGCTACGCGGCGCCTCGGGGCGATAGCCGGCTCGGAAGCCTGTAGTCCCAACCAGTGCAGCGCGAACTGCCAGTCTCCTCCCCCGCCTCCTACCGCGGCGCCCTCACGGGGCGCCACGGTCCGCGCGGGGCGCTCCACACGACCCGAGCCACCTCAACTGATCACAGGAATTGACAGTCTCGTCACGATCGTGCGCGCACCCCTCCGCTGCCGGCGCAGGTCGCATCGCCGCCCCGCGACGGCGTCGACGTCTGGAGCTAGGGCCAGGCGAGGAGCTGGAACCAGACGGACTTGCCGTACGAGGTGAGGGTCCAGCCCCAGTCGTGGGAGAAGGTCTCGACGATGGCGAGGCCCCGGCCGCCGACGTCGAGGTCGCGGGCCCGGCACCGGCGCGGCAGCGCGGGACAGGGGTCGTGGACGTCGACGACGAGCAACTCACGCTCACGGCTCACCGAGATGCGCACGGTGCTCGTGGCGGGGACGCCGACGGCTCCGTGGGTGAGGGCGTTGGTGACGAGCTCCGAGACGAGGAGTTCGGCGAGCTCCGGGATGTCGGACGTCGCCTTCCAGTCGACGGCCACATCGTGGACGAACCGGCGGGCGGACGCCAGGCACCTCCCGTCTCGCGGGATCCACTTCTCACCCAGGACGGGGGCGAGCCGCTCCGTGGCGTACCCCGCGCGTTCGTAGATGGTGGCGCGGGTGGCGGCCGCGCCGTAGGCGGCGGACCCCGCGCGTCCGGTGGACGCGATGCGAGCGGTTGATGTCGTACGGCCGCCGAACGCCTGTTTCATCGGTGCTCTCCTGGGGTCTCGAATTCCCAGAACCAGCGTGCCGAGACAGCGCTACTGTCTGTAAAGGATTCGTTACCAAGGCCGCTTCTTGCGGATCGGGTTCACGCGATTGAACTCCGACAAAGGAGGCATCGTGGTCGACGCCTACTCACCACAGGCGATATGGGGCAGGGAGCTGCGCCATTACCGGCAGGCGGCGAGCCTCACCCAGGCCCAGCTCGCCGAAAAGATCCACTTCAGCGAATCCCTGATCAGCGGCGTCGAGACCGGCCAGCTTCCGGCCAGCCCCGAGTTCGCCACGGCCTGCGACCAGGCCCTCGCCACCCGCGGCGCATTGAGCCGCCTGCTCGACTGGCGCAAGGGCCAGGTCTTCCCCTCCTGGTTCGGCAAGTGGCGCGACAAGGAGCAGGTCGCCACCGCGTTGCGGACCTACGAGCCCCTGCTGATCCCCGGCCTGCTCCAGACCGAGGCGTACGCGCGGGTGGTGTTACGCGGCGACGAGACGGCGGTGGCGGCCCGCCTGCACCGGCAGCTCATCCTCACCCGCGAGGACCCCCCGCCGCCGGTCCTGAGATGTGTGATCGACGAGGCGGTGCTCTATCGGCCGATCGGCGGTCCGAAGGTGATGCGCGAACAGCTCCGCCATCTGGTCGGGGTGACCGGCCCGCGGCTGAGCGTTCAGGTGGTGCCCCAGGGGATGCACTCCGGCCTGCTGGGAGGTTTCGTAATCGCGACCCTCGACGGCGGAGCCGACGTACTGTATGCGGAGACCGCCGTCCGGGGCATCGCCACCAGCGACCGCGAGGACGTCGGCACAGCGATCGAGCGGTTCGAGGCGATACGCACAGAGGCGTTGCCGCTGAACATGTCCCTTGAGCTCATTGAGAGAACGGTGGAGGAACGATGGACCTGAGCAAGACGCGCTGGCGCAAGTCGAGCTTCTCCGGCGACAACGGCGGAAACTGCGTCGAGATCGCGGAGCTGACCGGCGTCGCCGCCGGCCCCTCGCATCCCGTCGGCGCCGCGGCGGTCGGCGACACCAACCACAGGCTGGGTCGCGTCACGGGGGCCGCGCACAAAATGGACCACGACCGGCTGATCGCCGTACGCGACTCGAAGGACCCCGAGGGGCCCAAGCTGTTCTTCACCCCCGCTGAATGGGACGCCTTCGTCGCCGGGGTCAAGGCCGACGAGTTCGACCTCGCCTGACCCCAGCACCCACCCCCTCCGTACTCACCCGCCTCCGGCCGCCATCCCCCTCCCGTGCCGGCCGGAGGCGTGGGCCGTACGGAATGTCCGCGGGCGGGACGGCGGCGGGCGCGTACGGATCAGTCGGCTCGCAGAAGCCGCTCGACATCACGGCAGAACTTGTCGAAAGACGGTGCGTTCTTACGCGCCTGGCCCAGGTCGAAGGCATCGGCCAGCGGCGCCTGGTCGACCGTGGGTTTGTAACGTGTGCCATCGGTCTTTCGGGCGCTGAGCCATTCCTTCGCGCCGCGAATCGCTTCCGGGTCCTGGGGCGGCCGCAGCGGGTCGGCGAGACCACGGCGCCCGGAAAGTGATGAGGCAGCGGCCAGGAACCACGCCTCGAACTCCCGGTGAGCCAGCACCACCGAAATCTCCTTGTCCGCGCGCGCATGGCGAGCCCGATCGAGAAGTGCGGGTCCCAGCGTGGCGGGGCAGTCGTCGTCTGAGTCGATCAGGAGCAGGACGCCGCCCGCGCCTGTGACCTGGTACGACGCCTGGACGACGGCGCTCTCGACCCCGCCCGGCGCGACGAGCCTGTTGCGCGGGATACGGCGTGGTGGGGGATCCGCAGGTTCCAGATCGAGGATTCCGCGGCGATCCTGCGAAGCAGCATGGGAAGCGCGACGACTTCTCCTTCTCCCTCGACGACGCAGGCTACGGTGATCGGCTCGCTCACGCGCTTTCCTCCGGCTGGAGCTGGCCGCCGCGCATCAGTTCGCCGAGGGTGGTCCGTCCGTCCTCGACGAGACGGCGGCTTACCTCGTCGATCTCGCCGATCTTGGTGACGCCGCCGCTCATCGCCACCACGCGAACGGAGGCGGGGTCGAAATCGTCGCGGTCGAGCAGGTCGGCGCTCTGCGTGGTGATCAGCACCTGGACGTGCTCGCTCGCCTCGGTCAACGCGTCGAAGAGCGCTCCGGCAGCGGCCGGGTGGAGCGCGGTCTCCGGCTCCTCGATCGTGACGAGGGTGGCCTGCCCCTCCAATACGGCGGGCTGGAACAGCGCGGTCAGCACCCCGGCCGCGTGCAGCGTTCCTACGGAGATGGCCTCCGGCCCGAAGGGTCGCTCCCCTTCCCGCGTGCGCAACTCGACGGTCGAATAGCTGTCGATGACGCGCTGGTCCACGCCGACCGCCTCGGGGACGATCGCATTCAGATAGTCGTCGATGCGCGCCTTGAACACCGGATGCTCCTGGGCGAGCTCCCCGAGAACGGCCCCAAGCCGTTCTCCGGAGTAACCGAGCCGCTTTCCGAATCCGACGTGCTCGATCTGCCGCATCCGATCCACGTTCAGGTGGTAGAAGAGCATCGCCCGCAGGCTGCGATAGACCTCGGCGTACTCGCCCTGGGTGGCCGCCAGCGGCAGGTAAAGCCGGTCGCGCTCGATTTTCCCACCGTCGACGATCAGCCCGTCCCGCAGCGTGAACCCGGTGGTGATCTCCTGTCCCTCGCGACCGCGAATGACGCAGCGCTCCTCGTGGACCACCACCGGTCGCTGCCCCGTGGAGTCCCGGCCCAGGGTGAAGCCGTACTCGACCGGCGTGGGCTCGCCGTTCAGCTCGACGGCGATGTCCAGGTGGACGCTGAAGCGGTCGGTCGGCTCAGCCGACCGGCGGAGAATCTCGTCCAGGCCGCCTCGGCTGGTCGCCGCGTCGGCAGGAGTGGATCGAAGCGCGTCCGCCAGGAAGAGCAACGCGTCCACGACGTTGCTCTTCCCCGCTCCGTTGGGCCCCAGAAGGACGAGCAGCGGGGTGAAGGCGACGTCGCAGGAAGCGATGCTCCTGTAATCGGTCACCCGCAACCGCCGCAGGAACGGCGCCGACCGGCCCATCACGTCCCCCACGCAGTCGTAATGCCGCCCCAGGCGGTGACCACAGCCGTGGCCGGTCCCCGCCTGCGTTCGGCCGGAACCGCCGCCAGGCGCGGCCCGTACGGATCCACGGGTACGATCACTGGCCCGTCGCCTGCTGCTCTCGTCTCATTCACTCCGTCACCTCCGGGGCGACGACCGGATCCGGGCGCGCCCGTACTTCGCCGGGACACCCGGGACGGCGCCGCGTGCCGATGTCGTAGCGAAACTTACCGGTGCCGGCCGTCCGCGCGTACGGATCCGGCCAGGCCGTACGGAATGTCCGCGGGCGGGGACGGCGGCGGGGACGGCGGAGATCAGGTGGTGAGGCGGGCGGCCAGGTCGGCGAGGCTGTCGACGACCAGGTCGGCCTGGGACGCCTCCGGACGCTCCGCGTGGAGGTAGCCCCAGGGACCGCGGCGCAGCAGCGCGGCGCGCATGCCCGCCCCCTTCGCCGGCCGGACGTCGTTGTCGATCCGGTCGCCGACGTAGAGGATCTCCTCCGGGCTCCGGCCCGCCACGGCCGCGACCTTGGCGAAGAACTCCGGCGCGGGCTTCTCGACCTCCCAGGCGGCCGAGGTGTGGATCGCGTCCACCGGCAGGTCCATGGCGAGCAGCGCGTCGTACGCCTGGCTCGGCTGATTGCCCGCGATGATCAGCTCGTATCCGGCGGCCCTGAGCGCGGCGAGGCTGTCGCGCACGTCCGGGTAAAGGTCGTCGCCGTCGAAGTTCTCGCGCAGGCCGTCCGGGTCCTCCGCGCGCCACGCCGCGATCTCGGCGTCGAGGTCGAGGCCGGGGCGGATCACCTGGAACGCGTCGGCGTGCGAGCGGTCGAGCGCGGCCATCCCGCCGAGGACGCCCATGAACGTCAGGCGCGGCACCCCCAGCCGGTCGGCCCACCGGGACCAGATGCGCGTCTCGTCGATCAGGGTCTCACCGACGTCGAACACCAGTGACCGGATGTTCACGGCCGCTCCTCCACATTTCTCTCACGCTTTCCCGTCACAGCCGCTCCATCGCCTTGCGGATGCGCTTCTCCGAGACCGGGGTCGGGGTCCCGAGCTGCTGGGCGAAGAAGCTGACCCGCAGCTCCTCGATCATCCAGCGGATCTCGCGTACGGCCGGACTGTCGCGCTCCGCCGGCTTGAGCCGGTCGAGCAGGTCGCGGTACTCGTCCTCGACGTCGTGGACCCGGTGCATCCACTCGCGGTCGCGGTGCGGGTCGTCCGGCAGCTTCTGCAGTCGGCGCTCGACCGCCCGCAGGTAGCGGTGCAGGTCGGGCAGCCGGGCGTACCCGGTCGCGGTGACGAAGCCGGGATAGATCAGGCCGCCGAGGTGCTCCTTGATGTCGGCGACCGCGTCGGCCGGGCCGGTGACGGCGTTCTGCACGGTGTGCCACGTCGCCAGGACCCGCTCCACCTTGCCGACGACGTCCTCGGTGGTGTCGTACAGCCCGGCGCGCACGTGGTCGTGCAGCCGCCCGAATCCGGCGGCGTCCCAGGCGGGGCCGCCGGCCTCGGCGATGAGCCGGTCGGCGGCGCAGGCGGTGCAGTCGTCGAACAGCTCGGCGGCCCCTCCGTGCGGGCTGCGGCTGAGCGCCAGCTTCTGCGTCATGGTCAGCCCGCGCAGGATGGCCTTGGCCGGGCTGACCGAGCCGAGCAGCAGCAGCCGCCGGGTGCCCGCCCACATCGCGGGTTCCTGCTCGGCGGGCGTGTCGAACATCCGCACCGCGACGCTGTCCTTCTCGTCCACGAGCGCGGGATAGGCCTTCATGCGGCCCTGCTCGAACAGGCGGGGCAGCGTGCCGATGGTCCACTCGCGCAGGCCGGTGCGTTCCAGGTCGTCGGCCGCCTTCGACAGTGTGGCGCGCAGCCGGGGGGCGAGCCGCCGCTTGAGCCCGTCGAGGTCCTTGTCCTCGGCGATCACGCGCTTGCTGTCGTCGACCACCCGGTACGTGATGCGCAGGTGGTCGGGCACCTGGTCCGGCGCCCAGGCGTCGCGCGGGATCGTCACGCCGGTCAGCCGGTGCAGCTCCCGCTCCAGCACGTCGAGCAGCGGCTCGGCCGGAGCGCCTTCCTGTTGGGCGGCCGACACCCGTTCGAGGACGGCCTTCGCGTAGTTGGGCGCGGGCACGAAGTTGCGCCGCAGCTGCTTGGGCAGCGACCGGATCAGCGCGGTGACGAGGTCCTCGCGCAGGCCCGGGATCTGCCAGTCGAACCCGGTGGCCTCAACCTGGTTGAGCACGGCGAGCGGGACGTGCACGGTGACGCCGTCGGCGTCGGTGCCCGGCTCGAACTGGTAGGTGAGGCGCATCCGCTGGCCGCGCTGCCGCCAGGCGTCCGGGTAGTCCCGGGCGCTCACCCCGGCGCTCTCGTTGACGAGCATCTCGGGCGAGAACGTCAGCAGGTCGGGCTTGGCCGGAGCCGTCTTCTTCCACCAGCTGTCGAAGTGGCGTCCGGAGACGACGTCGGCGGGGATCCGCTGGTCGTAGAAGTCGAACAGCGTCTCGTCGTCGACCAGGATGTCCCGGCGGCGGGCCTTCTCCTCAAGCTGCTCGACCTCCTGGAGCAGCTTGCGATTCTCCTGGAAGAACTTGTGGTGGGTGCGCCAGTCGCCCTCCACCAGCGCGTGCCTGATGAACAGCTCGCGGCTCAGCTCGGGGTCGATCCGGCCGTAGTTGACCTTGCGCTCGGTCACGATCGGCACGCCGTACAGGGTCACCTTCTCCAAGGCGACGACGGCGGCCTGGTCCTTCTCCCAGTGCGGCTCGCTGTAGGTGCGCTTGAGGAGGTGCTGGGCGAGCGGCTCGACCCAGCCCGGCTCGATCTTGGCGTTGACCCGGGCCCAGAGCCGCGAGGTCTCCACCAGCTCGGCGGACATGACCCACTGCGGTTGCGCCTTGGCCAGCGCCGACCCCGGGAAGATCGCGAAGCGGGCGTTGCGGGCGCCGATGTACTCGGTGATGGGGCGGCGCGGCCCGTCCGGCTTGCGCGCGCCCTTCGACTCCATGACGTCCTTGACGCCGATGTGCGACAGCAGCCCGGACAGCAGCGAGACGTGCACCCGCTGCGGGTCGGCGTCCACGCTGTTGACGACGACGCCGAGGTTCTTGGCCACCTGGCGGAGCTGGCTGTCGATGTCCTGCCACTCGCGTACGCGCAGGTAGTTGAGGAACTCGCTGCGGCACAGCCGGCGGAACGCGCTGGAGGACAGCTCGCGCTGCCGCTCCTTGAGGTAGTTCCACAGGTTGAGGTAGGTGACGAAGTCGGATTCCTTGTCGGCGAACCTGCGGTGCTTCTCGTCGGCCGCCTGCTGCTTGTCCACCGGGCGCTCACGCGGGTCCTGGATGGACAGCGCCGCCGTGATGATCATGACTTCGCGGACGCAGCCGTTCTTGTCGGCCTCCAGCACCATGCGGGCCAGCCGCGGGTCCACCGGAAGCTGCGCGATCTTCCGGCCGACCGGGGTCAGCCCCTTGGCGTCCAGCGCGCCGAGCTCGTGCAGCAGGTTGACGCCGTCCTTGATCTGGCGGCTGTCCGGCGGCTCGACGAACGGGAAGGCCGCGATGTCGCCGAGGCCCAGCGACGTCATCTGGAGGATGACCGACGCCAGGTTGGTACGGAGGATCTCCGGGTCGGTGAACTCGGACCGGGTGAGGAAGTCCTCCTCCGAGTACAGCCGGATGCAGATGCCGTCGGAGGTGCGGCCGCAGCGTCCCTTGCGCTGGTTGGCGCTCGCCTGCGAGATCGGCTCGATGGGCAGCCGCTGCACCTTGAGCCGGTGGCTGTACCGGGAGATGCGGGCGGCGCCCGGGTCGATGACGTACTTGATGCCGGGGACGGTGAGGGAGGTCTCGGCGACGTTGGTGGCCAGGACGATCCGGCGGCCGCGGTGCGACTGGAACACGCGGTGCTGCTCGGCCGCCGACAGCCGGGCGTACAGCGGGAGGACCTCCTCGTTGCGTCCCTTCAGCGCGTCGGCGGTGTCGCGGATCTCACGCTCGCCGCTGAGGAAGACGAGGATGTCGCCCGGCCCCTCGGCACACAGCTCGTCCACCGCGGTGGCGATCGCCTGCGCCTGGTCGTCGTCCTCCTCGATCGGGCGGTAGCGCACCTCGACCGGATAGGTACGGCCGGAGACCTCGACGATCGGCGCGTCGCCCTGAGGGGAGGCGAAGTGCCGCGCGAACCGCTCGGGGTCGATCGTGGCGGAGGTGATGATGACCTTGAGGTCGGGCCGCTTGGGCAGGAGCTGCCTGAGATAGCCGAGGATGAAGTCGATGTTGAGGCTGCGTTCGTGCGCCTCGTCGATGATGAGCGTGTCGTAGCGCAGCAGCATCGGGTCGGTCTGCATCTCGGCCAGCAGGATGCCGTCGGTCATCAGCTTGACCAGCGTGCCGTCGCTGGAGTGGTCGGTGAAGCGCACCTTGTAGCCGACGGCGTCGCCGAGCGAGATCGACAGCTCCTCGGCGATGCGCTCGGCCACCGTACGCGCCGCGATCCGGCGCGGCTGGGTGTGGCCGATCAGCCCGTGAACGCCGCGGCCCAGCTCCAGGCAGATCTTCGGGATCTGCGTGGTCTTGCCGGAGCCGGTCTCGCCCGCGACGATCACGACCTGGTTGTCTCTGATGGCCGCCAGCAGGTCGTCCCTGCGCTGGCTGACCGGAAGCTGCGGCGGATAGCTGATCGGCGGCACGGCCTCGCGCCTGGCCGCGACGCGGAGTTCGGCCGCCTCGATGTCGGCGGCGATCTCGGCGGCCACGGCCTGGCGCGCCTTGCCGTCCCGTATCTTGCGCATGCCGTCGATGCGCCGGCGGAGCCTGCGCTGATCGCGCAGCATCAGGTCAGGCAGGCTTCCCTGCAGATCGGCGAGCGAAGTTTTCATCCCGCCGTAAGCATAGGTACGGCCAGGTATGTCTCCGCCACCGGATTACCGTCGGAGCGGTCGTGCCCGGGGGTTCCGACGAGGTCAAGCCGGGCGGAAGAGACTGATATTCCGCTATGCGGGAGAGTCCGTCCCACCCCCGGCCACAACCGCGGGGGCACTGCGGACGAACCGGTAACCGACGTTCCGCACGGTCACGATCTTCCCAGCGTGCCGGCCCAGCTTCCTGCGCAGCCGCAGGATGTGGACGTCGACGGTGCGGGCGCTCTCATCCCCGTACTTGTCCCACACGGCGGCCATGATCTGGCGGCGCGTGTAGACGCGTCCGGGCGCGGAGCACAGGAAGTCGAGCAGCTCGAACTCGCGGTAGGTGAGCTCGATGTCGTCGCCGTCGACCCGCACGGTGCGGGCCGTGCGGTCCACGACGACCCCGTCGGCGTCGGCGGCGTCTACGGGGAACGTGGGCGGCGCCTGGCGCGCGTCCCGGACCTGGGACGCCTGGGACAGGGGGACGACGTGCCCGACGATGATGAGCGCGGCCTCCGCCCCGGGGAGGGGGACCACGCTGAGTACGGTGCCCTCGTCCGCCCCGGCCCGGTCACGGACCGGCTCGCGGGCGGCGAGGTCGATGATCTCCGCCTGGGTCATTGCGCTTCTCCTTCGGACCTGGTGACGTGCCGGATCTTGTGGGACCGGGGGTCAACAGGCGGCGGCGCAGACGCGGAGCAGATCGATGTGACGACGCTCGGTCAGAACTCGCCGTGATCTCATGTCAGCCATCATGACATCGGAATTCCATGGCGTCCAGGTAGGTATTTAGGAAATTGGCGGTTGACAGCCCGCCGCTGCCAGACTTCAAGGCGAGAACGGCACCCAGCGGGAGGAACTGTGATCATCGTGTGCGGCGAGGCCCTCGTCGACCTCGTCCCGACCGGCGCGGAGAACACCTGGCGCGCCGTCCCGGGCGGCGGCCCGGCCAACACGGCGGTCGCCGTCGCGCGGCTCGGCACCCCCGCCCGGCTGCTGTGCCGGCTGTCGCGGGACGGGTTCGGACGGCGGCTGCGCGACCACCTGACCGAGAGCGGCGTGGACCTCTCCCTCGCCGTCGAGGCGGACGAGCCGGCGACGCTGGCGGTCGTGGACGTCGACGAACACGGTTCCGCGGACTTCCGGTTCTACCTGGAGCACACCGCCGACTGGCAGTGGACCCCCGGCGAGCTGCCCGCGACGCTGCCGCCCGGCACCCGGGCCCTGCACGTCGGCTCGGTCGCCTCCGTCGTACAGCCGGGCGCCGACGTGCTGCGCTCGTGGGCCGCGAGCCACCGGGACGAGGTCACGGTGGTCTACGACGTCAACGTGCGACCGGCCGCGCTGCCGGGGCGGGAGCCGTACCTGGAGAAGGTGGGGGCGTGGCTGCGGACGGCGCACGTGGTCAAGGCCAGCGAGGAGGATCTGCGCTGGCTGCACCCGGAACGCGCCCCGCTCGACACGGCGCGGGCGTGGCTGGCCGAGCACGACCTCGACCTCGTCCTGGTGACCCGGGGAGCGGCCGGAGCGGTCGCGCTGCCCCGCGACGGCTCCCCCGCGGAGGCGGACGGCGTGCCCGTACGGGTGGTGGACACGGTCGGCGCCGGGGACGCCTTCACCGGCGCCTTCCTGCATGCGACCGCCGACCGGGGCATGGCGCTCCCGGACGCGCTGCGCTACGCGGTCCTCGCCGCCGCGCTCACCTGCACACGGGAGGGCGCGGCGCCGCCGTCACGCGCGGAGGTCGACGCCCGCTTCTAGGCCGATTTGTAGGCATGCGTACCGTTTGTCAAACATTACGGAGGGTAATCAGAAGAGGGATGTCACCGTCCAGGGGGGAACATGATCCGCACTCTCCACAAGATGGGGCTGCGCTCCAGCATGATGTACACGGCTGGGCTCGCCTCGATCGGCCTCGCCGCCACGTCCTGGTTCCTGTCGAGGGACGACGCGGCCGCGGGCCAGGGCCGGGCGGACCACTGGGGCCTCTTCGTCGGCGAGTGGGCGCCGACGTTCTTCGCCATGGGGGTCGCACTCCGCGTGGAGGAGATGCGCGACATGGAGCGGCGCGAGACGGCCGAATGGCAGGAGACGCGGCAGCAGGCGATGCGCACCCCCTCCCGGGCCGGAGTGTGAACTGATCCGAGCCCGCGGTCCCGCCGTACCCGGACGCCGGTGGAGGCCGGCGGACGGCGTCCCGCGAGAATGTCCAGGTGAGCACTGACCTTCGCTATCCCGAGCCGACCAACCCGGCGTTCCTCTTCGACCTCGACGGCACCCTGATCGACAGCGTGTACCAGCACGTGATCGCCTGGCGTTCGGCGCTGGCCGGGATAGGCATCGACCTGTCGGTCTGGCGCATCCACCGGCGCATCGGCATGAGCGGCGGCCTCTTCGTCACCGCGCTGCTGCGCGAGACGGGCCTGTCGCTGACGCAGGAGCAGATCGACGACCTCCAGCACGCGCACGCCGCCGCCTACACCGAGCAGCTGGACTCGGTGAAGCCGCTGCCGGGGGCGATCGAGCTGCTGTCCGAGCTCACCGAGCGCGGGGTGCCGTGGGCGATCGCGACCAGCGGGTACGCCAAGACCGCCCGGCGGGCGTTCGACATGCTCCGGCTGCCGGAGGACACCCCCATGGTCACGCGTGACATGGTGCGCCGGGCCAAGCCCGACCCCGACCTCTTCCTCGCCGGCGCCGCCGTGCTCGACATCGACCCCCGCTCGGCGATGGTGGTCGGGGACAGCGTCTGGGACCTGCTCGCCGCGCGTCGCGCCGGGGCGCTCGGGGTCGGCCTGCTGTCCGGCGGGTACGGCAGGGACGAGCTGGAGCGCGCGGGCGCGTTCCGGGTGTATTCCGACCCCGCCGACATGCTCAACCGCCTCGACGAGCTCGGCGTACGACAGAACTTCTGACCCCCGTTCCCGCGCCCGTCCGGCCGGTGACGATCGTCAGGCCGGCGCGGGCGCGGATCCCGTGGGCGGCGGCCGCGTGGCATGTCCGGCGGCTCGTGAGCCGGACCCGCGCGGATCGTCCACGCGTCACAGTTCCTCGGGCGGCGCCTCCATCACCTGGCGCACCTCGATCGGCATGTTGAGCGGCTTGCCGCCGGGGCCGGGCGCGGCCGAGATGTAGGCCGCGACCTCGGTCGCCCGCTCCAGGCTCTCGCAGTCGATGATCCACCACCCGATGAGGAACTCCTTCATCTCGGGGAACGGGCCATCGGTGATCACGGGGCCGCCGTCGCCGGACCGTACGATCCGGGCCTGGTCGGGGCCCGTGAGTCCCTGGGCGTCGGCGAACAGGCCGTCCTCGACGAGCTTGCGGTCCGTCTCGCGCATGAACTGGATGTGCGCCGTGACGTCCTCCGCCGGCCAGCTGTGGATCGGCGGGACGTCGCTCTGCCCGCTGAACTGCATCAGCAGCATGTATTTCATGGTCTCGCTCCCTGAGCTTGTCGACAGTTCACCCCAGGTCGAAGCACGCGACCTCGTTCTCGACATACTCGGGAGAATTCGCGGAAGAAATCTCGGCCGGCCGGGTTCCCTGCCGTGGACGCTCCGCCGACCTCCCGGAGTTGGGGTTCCAGAGGGCGGCGCAGGCGTGTCGGGGTGGCGGAGGCGTGGGCGGCCCCTCAGCGTGGGCCCGTGACTGCGTGGTCGAAACGGATGCCGTCGCGCCGCATGGCGCGGGACGCCCGGCTGATCGTCGCCGCGAGGGCGCTGCGAACCTTCGGGTACGGATGCACGAGCGTCCTGCTGGCCGGGATGCTCACCCAGGACGGCGACGCTCCCTGGCAGACGGGGATGCTGCTCGCCGCCGCGTCGGCGGGGTCCGTGGCGTCCAGCCTGGCGCTCGGGCTGTTCGCCGACCGCTGGGGCCGGCGGCGCGCGCTGATCGTGTGCGGATGCCTGATGGCGTTCGCCGGGGCCGTCTTCGCGGTCAGCGAGTCGTACCCGGCCCTGGTCGCGGCCGCGTTCGTCGGCACCATCTCGCCGTCGACCAACGACAACACCCCCTTCTCCGGAGTCGAGCAGTCGATCCTCGCCCAGACGTGCGAACCCGCCCGGCTCACCAGGATCTTCACTGTCTACAACGTGACCGCGCTCGCGGCGGGGGCGCTCGGCGGACTGGCCGCGGCCGCGCTGGGACTGCAGCACGTCGTCTCCGCCGGGGACGCCGCGTTCGCGCTGTACGCGGTGCTGGCGGCCGCGACCGTGCTGCTGTTCCTCGGGCTCTCCCCCGCCGCCGAAGCGGGCGCCGTCGCCGCGAGCGGGGGCGCGGCGACGAACGGAGACGTGGAGGACCTCGCCCCGGTCCCGATGTCGCGGCTGCCGCGCCGGGTGCACCGCCTGGTGGGTCTGTTCGCCGTGGACGCCTTCGCGGGCGGTCTCGTCGTGCAGGCCGTCCTCGCCTGGTGGTTCGCACACCGCTTCGGCGCGACCACCTCCCAGCTGGGCCTGATCTTCTTCGCCGCGAACCTGCTGCCCGCGCTCGCGCAGCTCACCGCGCCCCTGCTGGCCGCGCGCCGCGGGCTGCTCACCGCGATGCTGCTGCCGCATTTCACGTCCAACCTGATCCTCGCCTGCGTCGCGTTCGCCCCCGGCCTCGGCGCCGCGGTCGCCCTGCTCCTGATGCGGCAGAGCCTCTCGAAGATCGATGTGCCCGCTCGCCAGGCGTTCATGGCGGTGGCCGTACGGCCGAGCGAGCGTACGGCGGCCGCGAGCATGACCAGCATCGCCCGCAGCGTCGCGGTCTCCGTGAGCCCCGTCGCCGCGACCGCGATGCTCTCCGGGCCGATCGGCGTCGCCGGCGCGCCGCTGCTGCTCGGCGCCGCTCTCGCCATCGGGTACGACGTCACGATCTGGCGCGCCTATCGGTCGGCTGTCCCGGCCGCGGAGTCCTGAGCCCGGTTCGCAGCACCTCCACTCTCCAACCGCCGGAGAGATCGACCTGACAGGTACGCTGGCCGCCATGGAGATCATCACGGGTGCGGGTGCGTGGGCGCAGCCCGCCGCGGGGGCCGCCAACGATTGGGTTGAGCAGCTCAAGGTGCCGGACCTGTCCGTTGGCACCTACTGCATCCCGGCCGGCGGGGTCGACGACCAAAGTCCGCACACCGAGGACGAGATCTACGTGGTGACCAGAGGCCGGGCCCGGATCGTGGCGGCGAGCGGTGAGACGGAGGTCGGCCCCGGAGCGGTGATCTTCGTTCCGGCGGGCGAGGAACACCGCTTCGTGGACATCACCGAGGATCTGGCACTGCTGGTCGTGTTCGGCCCGGCCTACGGCTCGCGCGGCGGCTCCCGGGCCTGATGCGCCCCGGGGGCACCGGTCGGCGTGGGGAGGCCGGATTTCGGCAGGTGCGGAGCGGTTCAGCGACATGAATAGCTCCAAAAATGCATAAAAAGGACTAAATACTGTAAGTGGCTTATGGCGGCCATTAGGTGACAAGTGCCGGTGACGCCGTGCCGCGAGGAGCGGGATGCGGCGCCTCGCATTTCCCCGGAATTCCGCAGCGTTCCCGAATCGCCCTCGAATTCGAAGATCCTCAACGGTTAGCATGACGGTGCGCACTGACTCTGTGCTGACAGGGTGACGTCGAGAAGATGGGGACGCCACATGGACACCGAGGGCTGGGCGGTCAGTGTGCCGACGGGGTACCGGGTCGGCGACTGGCGGGTGACCCGGCCCATCGCCTCCGGCAGCTGGGCCAGCGTCTACGAGGCACGGCCGGTGAGCGGCGACGCGGCGCCCGCGGCGCTGAAGTTCCTCCCCACCGGCACCGTCACCCGCCGCCAGCTGCGGCACCTGCGGGACATGACCCAGCGGGAGATCCGCCTCCACCACACGCTCCGGCATCCGCGCATCGTCCAGGTCAGCGAAACGCTCGTCGTGGAGGACGCGGGCGATCCGGAACTCGACGGCGCCTGCGTCCTGGTCATGGAGCTCGCCGAAGGATCGCTGGCCGACCTGCTCCGCGCGGGGGCGCCGGGGACTCCCGTTCCCGGCGCGCCGAGACTGATCACGGAGATCTGCGAGGGACTGGCACACCTGCACGCCGAAGGCTGGATGCACGGCGACCTCAAACCGAGCAACGTGCTCATGATGGCGGACGGCTCCATCCGGCTCGCCGACTTCGGTCTGGCCACGGAGATCGACGGGACTCACGGCTACCTTCCTCCCGCGGGGTCGATCGACCACGTGCCCCCGGAGCGCTGGAGTGAGCCGCTGACCGAGCGCGGCTACGCCGTACGGACCTCGGCCGACATCTGGGCGCTCGGCGTGACGGCCTGCCAGCTGCTCACCGGCCATCTGCCCTTCAGCGCCCCCACGGCCCGCGCGCGTTACGTCGCCGCCGCCGAGTACGCGGCCGGCGAGCGGCCCCTGGCGCTTCCCTCCTCGTTGCCGGACGCCTGGCGGAGCTGGATCGGCGACTGTCTGTCGCCCCGCCCGAGGTCCCGGCCCGAGGCGGCGCGCCAACTGCAGCGGGCCCGCGTGCTCGCCGGCACCGTACGCGCGCCGGGGCGGACCCGGACACGCGCCGTCTCGGGGATGGCCGCCGCCGCTCTCCTCACGCTCGCGTGCGGCTCGGGCTCGACGGCCGTGGACCACCGGCCCGACCCCTACGCGCGCTGGCTGCGCACCGACTCCGACATCCCGCGCGAATATCGCGGGCTGATCGTGCAGGCCGGCACCTCGTGCGGCGAGCCCGGCCTGACCCCGGCGCTCGTCGCCGCGATCCTGAAGGCGGAGAGCGGCTTCAACCCCGACCTGTCCGATCCGGCCAAGGACGAGTACGGCCTCGCCCGGTGGACACCGTCCGTGATGCGCTTCTACCTTCCGGTGGACAGACGGGATGAGATCCCGACGCCTCCGCTGCCCCCCGAGGACTCCATCCCCGCCGTCGGCCGCTACCTGTGCGTACGGCTGCCGCTGCTGGCCGGGGTGCCCGGGGACCAGGGTCTGCTGGGGGCGGCGGCCTTCCGCTCCTCCGACGACGTGATCCGCCAGGGGAACGGCGTACCGGCCCGCTTCCAGCCGTATGTGGACCGGGTGCGCCGCTTCCGCGCCGACTATCAGCCGTGAACCGTGCGCGCGCTCAGCCGTCGAGCAGCGCCAGGTGGTCCTCGGTGACGAGGTCGAACCGGAGCGCGACGGACACCAGGGCGGCCCGCTGCCAGTCGGCCTTCCGCACGCCCGACGCCTCCTTGACGCGCAGTTTGGTCCTGGCCAGATAGTCGATGTGGAAGTTGACGGCGGGCCGGGTCAGCTCCACGCCGCCGGGAGCGCGCCGCAGGCGGTCCAGCACCTCGGGCACCGTGGGGATGACCGGAGACGAGCAGTCCCGCAGCCGCGGCTCGCACAGCGCGACCAGCACCAGGAAGTACTTCGCCGTCTCGTCCACGGCGAACGCCGACAGCGTCGGCTCCCCCGCGGTGCTCTTCGGCGCGTCGAAGTCGATGTAGCTGTGCTGTGAGGCGAACACCAGGAACGAGCACGACCGGTCCGCGACCGGCAGCACCACGCGGGCGAACTCGAACGGCACGGGCGCCGCGGCCCGCCCGGGAGCCACCTTGAGGAACTCGCCGCCGCCTTCGGGGTTCTCCACCACGAGGGTGGCGGTGCGGCTGAGGTTGGTCAGCAGCCAGTAGTCATCTACCGCCCTGATCGCCCCTGCCCGCCGCGAGACCCCGGGATGGTGCAGCGGGAAGTCGACGTGAGCGGATCGGTCACCGCGACCGAAGCTGACCTCACGACCGGGAGGGACCTCCAGAGTGGACGATTCGGGCCCGGGGGCTTCAGCCTGAAGGAGGATCGTCCGCATTTCCTCTGGGTCCTCCGCACGGATGACGACGACACCCTTGAATCTTCGAGGTTAGCAAATTCGCGATCACGTCAGACGATGTCAATGGTCCGGAAAACACGGACGCGCGGCGGATAACCGCAATCGCCGCCCGTGGATTTCCGGCACGTCGAAAATCCGGCATCCGCCGGGGAATCCGGCGGCGTAAGGAGGTGGAAATGTTCTCAGCGCGAGCGAGAGCCGGGCGAGCGGCGGCGGGGGCCGCGATGCCGTTCCTGACACTGGCAGGAGCGCCGGCCTCCCAGGCGGCGCCGGCGACCACGACGTCCACAGGGGCGACGTCCGTGGATACGCCGTCCACCGGTGCGTTGTCCACGGCCTCGGTCGTCCTCCCGATGGGGACGACGGTCGTACCCGGCGCCGGTGGCCGGACAGCCGGGGTGAGCCGGTGAGCACGCCCGCCGTCGACGACCTGCTCCGCGAACTCGCTCCGCAGGTCGTCGGCCTCCTCACCCGCCGCTTCGGAGACTTCGACGCCACCGAGGACGCGGTGCAGGAGTCGATGCTGGACGCCGTCGCCCAGTGGCCCGCGCAGGGCGTTCCGGACAACCCGCGGGGCTGGCTCGTCCAGGTCGCCTACCGCCGGATGGTCGACCAGGTGCGCAACGAGCAGGCGCGGCGTCGCCGCGAGGAACTGGTGGCCGCCCAGGATCCCCCGGAACGGCTCACCGCGCCCTCCGCCGAGGAGGCGCTCGAAACGGAGCGGGACGACACGCTGATCATGCTGTTCCTGTGCTGCCACCCCGCGCTGACCCCGGCGTCGGCGATCGCCCTCACCCTGCGCTCCGTGAGCGGCCTCACCACGGCCGAGATCGCCCGGGCGTTCATGGTGCCCGAGGCCACCATGGCCCAGCGGATCAGCCGGGCCAAGCAGCGCATCAAGGCGTCCGGCGTGCCGTTCCGGATGCCTCCGCCCGGAGAGCGGGCGACCCGGCTCGGTTCGGTGCTGCATGTGCTGTACCTCATCTTCAACGAGGGGTACGCCAGCAGCGCGGGCCCCGACGTGCACCGCGTGGAGCTCTCCCGGGAGGCCATCCGGCTGGCCCGGCTGACCCATCGGCTGCTCCCCCACGACTGCGAGGTGGCCGGGCTGCTCGCGCTGATGCTGCTCACCGACGCCCGCCGCCCCGCCCGCACCGACGGGTCGGGGATGCCCGTCCCGCTCGCCGACCAGGACCGGAGTCTCTGGGACGGCCGCGCCATCGCCGAAGGCGTCGCGCTCATCACCCGCACCCTGGCCAGAGGTTCGGTCGGGCCGTACCAGTTGCAGGCGGCGATCGCCGCGCTGCACAGCGAGGCGGCGACGGCCGAGGAGACCGACTGGCCGCAGATCCTGGCGCTGTACGGCCTGCTGGAGCGGATGTCCGACAACCCGGTGGTGTCGCTCAACCGCGCGGTCGCCGCCGCCATGGTCCACGGCCCCGCCACCGGTCTGGACCTGCTCAAGGCGCTCGACGGCCGCCTCGCCGGGAACCATCGCTTCCACGCTGCCCGGGCCCACCTGCTGGAGATGGCCGGCGACCGCCGGGCGGCCATCGAGGACTACCGTACGGCGGCGGGCCGGACGACCAGCATCCCCGAGCGCGACTACCTGACCACCCGCGCCGCCCGGCTCACCGCTCGGACCGCGTCCCCGCCAGGCGAGCAGCTCGACACGTGAGGGTCCGGGCGCGCGAAGCCGCTCCGGGTGACTTCGGCGGGGGTTCTGTCTCCTCGGAGTCAGTCGCGCGCACCTGGGAGTACGGCGACGGCTTCCACTTCGACGAGCTGGTCTTTGTAGCCGAGCACGGTCACGCCGAGCAACGTGCTGGGCACGTCATGCTCGCCCATGTACTCCCGGTACACCTCCCACGCCGTGACCAGGTCGCTCTGCCGGGAGGAGGCCACGTAGACGGTGGTCTTGGCGACATCGGTCAGTGACGCGCCCGCCCCTTCCAGCGCGGTTACGAGGTTGCGCATCACCTGGTGCGCCTGGCCGGCGTAGTCGCCGACCGCGACGGTCTCGCCGTTGAGATCAAGGGGGCATGCGCCGGCCACCCAGATGGAACGCACCGGCGCGTCGGCGACCGCGGCATAGGCGTAGTCCACCTGCTGCGTGAGCTGGTGATTGCGGATCAATCTGACGCTGCTGCTCATATCGTGCTCCTTCTCGGAGATTCGGGCCAGCTCGGTGAGCGGCCCAGGATTGCGACGATCTCATCCAGACGTGACCCGCCCGAGCACGTGAGCGGCGGCGCGAAGGCCGCCCCGGGCTGTTCGCGCGCCGTGCCGCCGGGTACGGCTTCCGCCACGGCGAGAGCCACGTCCAGCAGGTCCGGCGGGAACACGACCTCGGTCCCCAGCGCCTTGGCGAGATCCCAGGAATGCACCACGTAGTCGATGAAGTGAAAGCTGATCGCCTGTGTCCCGGGGAAGACGCTCCCGCTTCTCACCTCGGGCAGCGGGAACATGCGCTCCAGCACGCCGTCGACGGCGAAGGCCGCCATGACGTGCTCGGCTGCGATCCGATAGCTCGCCACGGGGTAGTCGCCGAGAGAACGCAGCTTCCACCGGGCGAGATCGCCGTCTCCCCCGGACGCCGCGGCGAAGCCGTAGTGCTGTGCGGCCATGTGCGCGAGCAGGCCGTACACGGTCCATCCGAGGCAGGGCGTCGGACGGGACAGGTCTGCGGGCCGCACTTGCGCCGCCACCTCGACGCTGGCACGGACGGCCTGCGCGTCGAGGGCGACAAGATCGGCTTTTTCCATCAACTCATTCATGTGCATTCGCATATGATCTGCATATGCTTATGATCTCGTCAAGTGGGTATCTTGGACCCGTGACGGGCCGCCGCGACATCGCTGAGATGCTGTATCCTCTTCTGCAGTCGCTCATCGCGGCGGAACTACCGGTGCTGGCGGCGCATGGCGTCTCCATGTGGGGCTACGCCGTACTGGGCGCCCTGGATGACGGTTCGGTACGCACCCAGGCCGCTCTCGCCGAAGCGATCGGCGCCGACAAGACCCGCATCATCAGCACCCTCGACAGACTGCAGGCAACCGGGCTGATCACCCGCGAACCGGACCCTCGGGACCGCCGCGCGCGGATCCTCACGATCACCGATGAAGGCCGCGAGGTGCGCGGATCGGTGCGGGCCGAGATCCAGGCCAACGAGGAGCGCCTGCTCGCGCGCCTGCCCGAGGCAGACCGTCACGGCTTCCTCCGCGCCCTGCAGACGCTCTACCGACTGCCCCGCGAAGAGATCATCGAGAGGACTCCGCTCGATCGGCGCCCCACTCAACGATCGAACGCGACTCACAACCGCTGATCTTCCACCACCGCCCCGGGCGGACATCTACCAGCGAGACGACACAGCCGGTTCAGACGTGGGCGAGTGCTCGGGTGGAGGCGTCAAGGAGGTCGCCCAGAGCCGAACGGGCCCGGGTGAGGTCGGCTATGCGGGAGTCCAACTCGCTGGGTTCTGATGTGGTCGAGAACGCATGCCTGGAGTTCGGTGCCGTCACTGGACGAACTGCCCGAGCACATGGAAGGGGGGCCCGAAGCCTACTTCGGCGTGATGAGGAGTCACGATCCGGACAGCGCACTCTGACCGAGCCGCAGCGCACCGGCGAGAGTTCCCAGCGGAGTGAGAGTCCGTCCGGCCGCTGTCGGCAGGTCGTTACGAGCGCGTACTCACGTGGCGGCGGCGTCGAGCAGGATCCGCGCGAGCTCGCGCGGCTGGGAGAACATCGGCCAGTGGCCGGTGTCCATCTCGACGAGCCGCCAGTTCTCACTGGTCAGCAACTCGACCACGTCCTCGGTCGGCTTGTCGCCGTCGAGCAGGCACTTGATGTAGGTCGCCGGCAGCTCACCAAGCGGCCGTTCCAGCACGGCCGCCTCGGTCAACGACGCCCCCGGGTGCGGCGTCGACCTGGCCACGATCCGGGCGATCTGTTCGCCGGTGAGCCCCTGGCCGTCGTAGTCCGCCGCGGCCAGCGGCGGCCAGAACCCCTGATTTTCGGCGATCGACTCCACCACCACCCGGCCGTACGGGTGGGTGACGAACGCCGCCCCGGGCCTCGGAACGTTCGAGTCCACGAAAACCACGCGGGTCAGCCGGTCCCCGATCCGCTCCGCGGCCTGCCCCACCGGGATGCCCGAGTAGCTGTGCCCGGCCACGACGACCTCACGCAGGTCGAGCCGTTCGACCAGATCGACGATGTCCTGGACGTGGGTCTGCTGGCCGGCCGGCACGCCCCGCTTCTCGGCGAGGCCGGAGAGCGTCAACGGGTGAGCGCCGTGGCCCGCCGCACGCAGCTCCGGCACCACCTCGTCCCAGGCCCACGCTCCCAGCCACGCCCCGGCAACCAATACGAATTCCGCCATGGCGGAAACCTAGCGAAGCCGGCCGACAGTTTCCGCCCCCCGTCACCGCACCCGGCCGCCGACCCGCCGCATCCACCCGATGGATCCGACGTGACGCGCTAAGCATCCGAATGGGCGCGGAGCGCGCCGCCCGGACATCTTCAGGTGACACGCAGTGGTAACAGACTTCCACTTTCTCCGGAAGCGGATACGGAGAGAAGGCCGCGTACAGGGACCCCAGCGCGCGATCGAGATCAAACGGTATGTCCACGCTTGGAGGCTATTGCCGTCAAACCGGGTCGCCGACCGCTCTCCGTTCAGGAGGACGAGTAATTGTCAACACCTGCGGATCTGAGCCGTGTTTACGCCGCCATCGGCTTACGCGTGAGGATCTGGATCCCGGTTGACTCGTGCCCATTCATGGTGGACACCGTGATGGTTCGGGCATCGATGGGTTCGAATTCGGCGAGCAGGTCGGAGAGCCACTCGCGAGAGTGATGGCGGCAGACGGCGCCGTCGCCTGTTTCGAACACGCCATAGCAGCCGTACTCCTGCACATACCGGTCGTACCGGCTGCGGTTGCGTTCGTCGTCCTGCAGCAGAAGATCGCTGACGTAGAGGATCCCGCCGGGCTTGAGGATGCGGTTCAGCTCGGAGATCAACCGGTGCTGGGCTTCACCGCTGGGGACGCAGGTCAGCACGGCGAAAAGCAGGACCGCGTCAAAGCTCGCGTCCGGGTAGGGCGAAACGGGTGGTGCATCCAAGATCGCGAAGCGCATGGCAGGGTGCAGACCGCGGGCCCGTTTGATCATTTCTGGCGAGGTGTCCGCGCCCGTGAGATTGTGAAAGCCGCGCTGTTCGAGCTCCTCCATGGTGCGGCCGTATCCGCATCCGTAGTCGAGGATCGCAGCGTTTGCGCTGACCCCGTCGAGCCAAGGCAGATGGAGCGGATGAGTGAACGTCTTCGTGGCCGCGACGGCATCCCAGTAGGAAACCTGGCTGTCAAAGTCGGACACGGCAGATGCCTCTCTGGGCGCTCGGCTGAAGCCGCTCATCCTGCCATGGCCGTGCAGCGCTCGACGAGGTGCGATCGTCGGCGGGGCCGTACGGCCCGGGCCCCCGCCGACGGGTCACGCCGCGGCGGCGACCGGCCGGGGGCCGGTCAGCGCCTCACACGACATGGCCGCACGCAAGGAGTCAGCGGTCGGTCCACAGGTGCCAGAACCAGTCGCCTTCCGAGCAGGTGTAGTGCCCCCAGTGGCCTCGGTCGATCCCGCCCTGACCGGCGGAGACGCAGTTGGAGTGGCTGGTGAACCAGTCGCGGTAGACGTCGTCCCCGGCGGGCAGCCGGCCGGTCGACGCGGTGGCGGCGTGCGCGGGGGCGGAGAGAACGGCGGGGGTGGCGAACAGGGCAACCGCCGCGAGCGCCGCGGGCAGGGCCTTCAGTACCGGCTTGATCATGGGATGTCTTCCTCCGGGGAGAACCTCCAAGGACCTGCACAGTATGTCATCGAATAATTACTCTCCGTATAGACGAAAGTATGCAAGGGCCTGGATCCGTTACCGTCGGACAAGGTTGACGAGGCTTGGCGGGACATCGGCGAACCGCTCAGCCGCCGTGCCGGGCCGGCCCCATTCTCCGCGCTCAAGGCGCACCACCGGTCGTCCCGCCATGGCCGCACCGACGGGCCCACGCCGGCCGCGACGGCTTGCTTGACGTCACCTCCTCTCCAGCACCATGGCCTTTTGCCGTGCTGCAGGTCGTCCCACGTGACGTACAGCCCGCTAAAGAACGGCTTCGCGTGGCGCGCCTCCAACTCGCCGCGCACCCTGCGGAGGACCTCCACGCCTGGCCGCCCGCCGGCCACCGCGACGAAATCGATGTCGTTCCCGCCCGGCCGGTAGTCGCCGAGCGCGATCGACCCCCGCACGCTCGGCGAACACGCCGACGCGGCTATCCACCTGAGGGGCCGTCGCGCCAGGCGACCTCCACAGTCAGTACAAGTATTGCCATTCGTAGCACTCCTGCTACATTTCTTATGAAGACTTAGACAGGAAGGTGGGCTGTGACAGTCGTGAGCGAATCAGCCGCATCGGTACTGAACGCCAGGCCGCCCGACGAGAACACCGTGCTCGATGTCCGCGACCTGCGGATGCGATACGGCACAGCTGACGTGCTCAGTGGGGTCACCTTCGGGGCGCGCCGCGGTGAGGTGCTCGCCCTGCTCGGGCCGAACGGGGCGGGCAAGACGACGACGATCGAGATCCTGGAAGGTTTCCGGATGCGGTCAGCCGGACACGTCGAGGTGCTCGGTGTGGACCCGGCCCACGGTGACGAGCGATGGCGGGCGCGGCTCGGCGTGGTGCTGCAGTCCTGGCGCGATCACGCCAGATGGAGGGTGGGCGAGCTGCTCGCGCACCTCGCCTCCTACTACGTGCCCTACTCCACGGAGCGGATCCGCCGTCCATGGGACGTCGACGAGCTTGTCAGCGCGGTCGGGCTGACCGAGCACGTGAAAAAGAAGGTCGGGCAGCTGTCCGGCGGTCAGCGGCGCCGGCTCGATGTGGCGATCGGCATCGTGGGCCGCCCGGAGCTGCTTTTCCTCGACGAGCCCACCGTCGGGTTCGACCCGGAGGCGCGGCGGGAGTTCCACGACCTTGTGCATCGTCTCTCCGACAGCGGCGACACCACGATCCTGCTCACCACGCACGATCTGGACGAGGCCGAGAAACTGGCCGACCGCATCCTGATCCTGGCCGGAGGGTCGATCATCGCCGACGGTTCGGCCGACGAACTGTCACGGCAGATGCCGACGGAGGCGGAGGTACGGTGGAGCCACGACGGCGGGCGTTTCGTGCATACGACGGTCGAGGCCACGCGGTTCGTTCACGAGCTGTTCAAGCAGCATGGCGATGCCATCTCCGACCTGGAGGTGCGCCGGGCCAGCCTGGAGGACACCTACATGGCCCTGGTGCGTGAGCACGAAGCCGGCCGGAATGTGGCCGCGCATCCTTTCGGAGTCCAGGAGCGCTCCGGGAGCGACGAGGTGGTGGCCCGATGAACGCGACATCGATCGCCGTACGAGCAGGGCTGAAGCGCGGTCTGCTCGAGCTCAAGCAGAGCCTCACCAGCCCTCAGGACATCGGGTCCAACCTGTTCTTCTCAGCGATCCTGCTGGTCGCCATGCTGTTCATGCGGGGCTCGACGGTCGCGGGCACGAACTTCTCCCTGGGGTCCATGACCTTGCCGAGCGTACTCGGCATGGGCGTCGCCTCCGGCGGGCTGATGACTGTGACACAGTTGCTCGCCATCGACCGCGATGATGGCACCCTGCTGCGTGTCAAGGCGATCCCCAACGGGATGCTGGGCTACCTCATCGGCAAGATCGTCCGGGTGTCCGGGATGACCCTGATCGCGCAGGCCATCGTACTGATCCCCGGCCTGTTCATCTTCGACGGCCTGGCGACAGGCAGTCTCGGCTCGTGGGTGACCCTGGCGTGGGTGCTGCTGTTGGGCCTGGTGGCGACCATGCCGATCGGCGCGATCACAGGATCCCTGTTCTCCAACCCCCGCAGCTCAGGGCTGCTCATGCTGCCCATCATGGGCCTCACCGCCACCTCAGGCATCTTCTATCCGATAACCCAGTTCCCGGAGTGGTTGCAGTGGATCGGACAGGCTTTCCCGATCTACTGGCTGGGGCTCGGGATGCGCTCGGCACTGCTCCCCGACACAATGGCGGCCGTGGAGATCGGCGGCTCCTGGCGTCACCTGGAGACCGTCGGAGTCCTCGGGGCCTGGGCCGTCGCCGGACTGGTGGTGGCGCCGATGGTGCTGCGCCGGATGGCGCGTCGCGAGTCCGGGTCGAAAGTGGCGGCCCGTCGCGAGAAGGCCATGCAACGCCTGTCGTGACGCCGCCGCACATACCGGAACCCGCTGAACCGCACGAGAAAGACGAACGCCATGAGCGAGGTGATCTACAACCGCATCGCCATGCTGCGCGCGGAACGCGGGATCTCCCGCAGGCAACTCGCCGAAGCCCTCGGGGTCCACTACCAGACGGTGGGCTACCTGGAGCGCGGGGAGTACAGCCCCAGCCTGCACCTGGCCCTGAGAATCGCCGCGTACTTCGAGGTCCCGGTGGAGGTCGTCTTCTCCACCGCCCCGTTCCCTCGTATCGGGGCCGCAGAGCGCGGCGTATGACAGGCGCGTCCACACCTCGATCGCGGTCTCATCGCGCGGCCACCATCCGGATGCGCCCGAAGCTCATGGTCGGACGCGGTCGAACTCCCAGGGATCATGTGCGGACACGACGGTCACCTCATCCCCGTGTTCGCGCACGAGCGCGCGCAGCCGGGCTTGGGTGTCGAGGCGGCCCGCTCGGTCGACCTGCGATTCATGCTGCACGATGTCCATGAGCGGATGCCCGTGCGGGGTGTCACCGTCCAGTTCCCGGTGGTAGAAGTAGGCGTCGCCCGCGTGCAGCAGCCATTGGTCATCATGCCGTACGGCCACTCCGGCATGACCGGCGCTGTGACCGCCGAGCGGCACCAAGAGGATCTCCGGCGGCAGCCCCTCCAGCGGACGCGCCCCGGGGAACCCGAACCAGTCCTGACCGCCGTCGCTGCCGTAGGTGATCCAGTGCGGATCGTGCGCCCAGTGGGCGGGGCGGTAGCGGCGGCTCGGGGCCTCGGCCAGCGCGGACCTGTATTCGGCTTCCACCACATGAACCCTCGCCTGCGGGAAGTCGGGCAGCCCGCCGGAGTGGTCCACATCCAGATGCGTGACCACGATGTCGCGAACATCCGCGGGGTCATGCCCTAGACGGATGATCTGACGGACGGCGGTCTCATCTGGGTCCAGAAGCGGTTCGGTCAGCGCGACCCAGTCGGCGGCCAGCGACTCCTCGGGCCGTCGGACATCGTCCAGTCCGAGGCCGGTCTCCACCAGCACGAGGCCGGCGTCATCGGTTTCGAGCAGCAGAGCGTGGCACACGATCGGCATCGGAGTGAGGGCGCTGTAGGTCGCCTCGATCTCCCTCAGTGACCCGACGTTCAGGTGATGGATCTTCATGCGCCCTAGACTGCAACTTGAACCGCGATTCAAGTCAAGGAGACAAGGAAGCCACCGGGGTGGACGAGACACTGCTGGATATCGGCGAGATAGCCGAGCGCACCGGGCTGGCCCCTTCGGCGCTGCGGTTCTACGAGCGCAAGGGCCTCATCTCCAGCACCGGCCGCAACGGTCTGCGCCGCGCCTACCGACCCGAGGTACTGGAACGCCTCGGGCTGATCATGTGCGCTCGCAGTGCCGGCTTCGGAATCGCCGAAATCGGCTCATTTCTGGGAGCCGGCCCCGGCGACCAGGAGGTACGCGAAAAGATGGCGGTCAAAGCCGGGGAGTTGAACCAGCGCATCGCCCAGTTGATCCGGTTGCGCGACGCTCTCGACCACGCCGCGACCTGTGACCACGAGCCGCTGACGGAATGTCCCGACTTCAAGCGAGCCGTGTGGAACGCCCGAACTGAATCGACCGCCTCTTCCCATTGATGCGGAGCCGCAGAGCGCCGCCCCGCCGCCTCGGCCTACTGGCCTATCCACCAGGCGAGGCCTTTCACCTGGGCACCGACGATGTCATGGTGGTCTTCACCGCCGAGTTCGCGGCCAAGGTGGGCATTCCCGGCATTCCCGGCATCCGCTGATCGGAGCGGTCGAGCCAACAGCCGTCCATCCATCCTCGACTTTCGGCGATCACTTGGCGGAGATCCCCACCCGAGGCAAGGAAGGAACCTCGGCCCGCTACGGCGCGTCCGTGTGGTGCAGGGTCGAGGGCGCCGATGCCGAGGTGGGGGCGGAGTTGGATGCACACGCACAGTTGGGCGAGGCGTCCGTCGCCGGTGTCGAGCACGTGGCCGGTAGACAGCGGCGGCGATGTCGGGGACGAGCAGGCTGCTGCAGTGCAGAGCGATCCCTGCGGCGAAGTGCACGCTGTCGCGGTGTGGCGTAGCCATCCACAGCAGATCCAACCCCGCGAAGCATTCCTTGACAAGAATATTCTTCGTACCGAATACTTCGGCTCGTGGATCAGTTCGCATCAGCACTTGGAGACGGCGCGCGGTGGCGCATCGTCGAAGTTCTTGCCGAGCGGCCCCGGTCTGTCGGCGAACTGGCTGAGCTGACCGGCTTACGGCAGCCGCAGACCACCAAGCACCTCCAGACCCTCGCCCGTGCCGGTCTCGTCACGGTCTTCCCGCTCGGGCAACGTCGCGTCTACGCGGTCGAGGCGGCGCCGCTGAAGGCCCTCGAGCGCCGCCTGCGGGAACTGGTCGAGACCATCGAGGCGCATGAGAACGAGCGAGACGTCATCGCGCGTTACCGCGCCGCCATCGAAGCGGAGTCCGCGGTCGCGGACCGGGAACGGTGGGCCGACGGGCGCACCTTCTCGTTCGAGCGCGTGCTGGCCGTGCCCCCGGACGTCGTCTGGCGGTATTGGGTCGCCCCGGACCTTCTTGCGTCCTGGTGGGCCCCGCAGTCGATGACGGTCACCGACTGCGCCCTTGAGCCGAAGCCGGGTGGTCGCGCTGTCCTGGAGTATCGCGATGCCGAGGGGCGATACCGCTCCGAGGGGCGGGTCCACGCCGCGAAGGAACCTGAGCACCTCGTGTTCGACCTTTCGGTGCTGAACGCGGCGGGGGCGGTCTCGTTCACCGGCCGCTACGACCTGGCCCTCGCCGTGGTCCCGGACGGCACCCAGCTGCGGCTTGGCCTGCGTATCACCGAAACGACCATCGAGGCCGTTCCCTACATCGCCGGGATCGTAACCGGCTGGGGCCAGGTGCTCGACAACCTCGCCGACGCCATCGGCACATCTCAGCGCACTACCAAGGCAGCGCGAACCAAGGAAAAGGAAGCATAGCCATGACCAACCCGACCGGACGCAGGGTGACCGCGAACATCAGCCTCACCCTCGACGGGCGCTACAACGGCCCCGGCGGGCCCGGCGATCTGGGCGCGATCGTCCCGTACGCGACCACCGAGGTCGCGCGAGATCACCTCACCCGGATCTGGGAGGGCGCGACGACGGCGCTGCTCGGCCGGCTCAATGCCGAGGGGTTCCTGGGGTTCTGGCCGACGGTCGCCGAAGACGAGAACGCCGATCCACGTGATCGCGGATACGCGAAGTGGCTGGTCGACACGGAAAAGGTGGTCCTCTCGACCACCTTGACCGAGGCGCCGTGGGAACGCACCCGCCTCGTGAACGGCCCCGCTGCGGACGTCGTCACCGACCTCAAGACCACCGGTGAGGGCGACATTCTCGTCAACAGCAGCGCCAGCATCATCAAGGCGCTCCTCTCGGCGGACCTGCTCGACCGGCTGTATCTCATGATCACCCCAGAGATCGCCGGAGGTGGGCAGCGACTGTTCGACGACGGCCTGCCGGCTTCGAAGTGGACGCTCACACACCAGGAGACCGGCGAGCTGGGCGAGATCGCCATGGTCTACGACCGCGTCCGCTAGTCCCTGGCGTCCGGCGATCAAATTCGCGTGATGGCCGGAGGCCACTCTGAAAGCCGCCGGCTGGGCGAAGAACACGAAGAAGATCGGTTTCGCCGGCCCGCACTTCCATGATCTCCGGCGCACCGGCAACAGGATCGCCGCCGGTCCGGGCGCGACGCTTCGGGATCTCATGGAGCGGATGGGGCACGACTCCGTCCGCACCGCGATGATCTACGCACGGCGGAGGCTGACCGCAAGATCGCGAACGCTATGAACGGAAAGGTCACAGAAGTCCTGCCGACCAAGGCGAGTGATCTCTGAGCGAGATCGCCCGCATCGGCCAATGGCACGGCTAATGGCACGAGCCCCGTTTCGACAGGTGGAAGACAGGGCTCTTCTCGCTGGTGGGCGGTACTGGGTTCGAACCAGTGACCCCTCGCTCGTAGGTCAACCCAGGAAGGGGCGGAACCAGCACCGGCACCCGCCCTGACCTGGCCATGCAGTCCACGACGGTCCACCACCGTCCAGGCTCGTCCATGGCGCTTGTCTCCCAGATAGTCACCCAGTACAGCCACGCCTGCGAGCAGACGGAAGGTTAGATCCACTGCACGCGGACGACATACACCTCGCGCTGAGGATCCAATACGAGATAGGTCACGAGCCCACACTCTCCGAACGGCATGACCCGCATGTTCCCGTCGAGCTTGCTTGGCGACTGTGGTCCGCCGGCCCAAGGCTCCAGCTCAATCAGATCCAGCGCTCCGGCTAGATATCGCAAGGCATCGTCGGGGAGGGCAGCGATCTGTTCTTGAGCGACAGGATCGGGCTCAACGATCGAGTACACCTACCGCTCGACCCCGCGCTCAGCGAGCAGTTCGCGCCACGTCTTGTCGCCCCGAGGGATCGGCTCGCCAACGTCGGCCAGTTCCTGGACACGGGCGGCCCGCTCGTAGAGGTCTCTGCGGCCCTGCGGATCTTTGACGGAGTCGCACGCGATCAGCCACCAGGAGTGGATGAACTCGCTCAGCCGACCGAGGTCCAAACTGGCGCGGACCTGCGCCAGGACGACGTCAAGACCAGCGTCGAACCCGTCTCGGTCCTGCGGAACGACCAACGCTCTGCGGATGGCGCGCAGGTTCTTCTCCGGCAGGTGCCCTTCAGGAGTGGACTCCTGCGGTTGCGCACTCATGCCGTCAGTGTACGTACAGGCACTCGATGCGGCCCAGCCGATCGCATGACTCCCAAACGTGGTTTGGCCTGGGCGGGGTTGCTCCAGTTCGATGGAAACCGCTGATCGCACTGTGGGCGTCTGACCTGCGGGCCAACCTCATACAGCTCTTACCTTCGCCCGCTACTCGGCCTGGCCTAATGGCATGCTGACGGCACGGTGATCAAGCCCTCAGAGGCCCGGATCTCGGCCGACTCGATCACCGGTAGCAAGCAGAACCGGTATCGGAAGGGGAGCGGCACCTGACACCTTGTATCGCCTTGACCGGGCCCTCGTCGGCTCCGTACCTGCTGTAGGCCATGGTGCGTCACGTGTGGGACGCCTCCGGTGAGGGGCGCCGCTCAGAAGGAGATGACGACCTTGCCGGGGGCATGGCCCTCCTCCAGGTAGCCGATTGCCCTGGGGACTTCTTCGAAGGGGTAGTGGCGGTCGATGATCGGGATCACTCGTTTGTCGTTCAGGAATGCGCTCAACGTCTGCAGGTTCTGTTTGGGGCTGGGGCACTTGAGGGCGTCTGCCACCGATATCCGCTGGCCGACGAAGCGGGATACCGACAGGGCGGAGAGCACATGGCCCATGGGTTGTATCCAGCGACCGGGCGGGCCGCCGACCACCACGTAGGCCCCCTCGGGGCGCAGGGTGCGTCGGGAGACGGAGACCGGTCGGCTTCCGGCGATGTCCAGGAACAGGTCGTAGCGCTGGGTCTCGCGAGTGAAATCCTGGGTGGTGTAGTCGATGACCTTGGTCGCGCCGAGGGAATGGACCAGGTCCACGTTCCGAGCGCTGCAGACGCCGGTGACCTCGGTGCCGAGGGCGCGGGCCAGTTGTACGGCGAACGTGCCGACCCCACCGGACGCGCCGTTGATGAGAACACGCTGGCCCGGCAGGATATGACCCTCGTCGCGCAGGGCGAGGAGAGCGGTGTTGGCGGCCATGGGAACCGCGGCGGCCTCCTCGTACGAGAGGCTCTCCGGCTTCGGGGCCAGGTCGGATTCGCGGACGCAGACATATTCGGCGAAGCCGCCACCGCTGATGACGGCGAAGACCTCGTCGCCGGGGCGGAATTCCGTGACGTTTCTGCCGACGGATTCGACCTGGCCGGAGATGTCTGCGCCCAGGATGGTGACCTGGGGGGTTCGGAGCGCGAGGCCGCCGGGCATCAGGCGGGCCAGGTACGGTTCGCCGCGCATGTTATGCCAGTCGTACGGATTGACGGAGCTGGCACGTACCCGGACCAGGACCTCGTCGTCGCGAGGAACGGGGACGGGGATTTCGATAAGCGTCAGGACATCGGGTGGCCCGTACGAGCGTGAGACGAACGCCTTCATCGCCATCTCCTTATGCGAGTCAATGCGAGTGCGGAGGCAGCCAAAAGGCTAAGAAACGCGGCCAGGCCGCCGGATCAGCCGAAAGTACGCCTGATCGCTGGATGATCGGCTGACCTGAATCGGACCGTTCGTGTGATGAGCAGACATGGGCGAAGAAGCCACGATCCCCTCATGACCGAAAGCAGTGTGAGGGGCACCAAGCTCCAGAAGGTACAGCCGGGCGGACGGGGCGCCAAAGTCCCCGGATGGATGGGGCCCACCGGCCTGATCATGCTCAGCGTGATTCCGGTGGTCGCCGGTGCGCTGCGTGTGGGGGAATTGGCAGGTGGCGCGGCGATCACCCCCGCCAACGCGCGATTCTTCGCGACACCGCTACCCGTGGTGTTACACATCATCGGAGCGTCGCTCTACGGCATTGTGGGCGCCTTCCAGTTCGCGAAGAGGTTCCGTCGTCGGAGGCCGGGCTGGCACCGCATGGCAGGACGGACTCTCGTTGTATGCGGACTTGTCGCCGCACTCTCCGGCCTGTGGATGACCGTGTTCTATCCCCGCCCGGAAGGCGACGGCGATCTCCTCACGGTGTTCCGGCTCGTGTTCGGCACGGCGATGGCGGCCTCCCTCGTGCTCGGCTTCGCCGCGATCCGGCGGAGAGATTTCCGCCGCCACCACGCCTGGATGATCCGCGCCTACGCGATCGGCATGGCCGCAGGCACCCAGGCGTTCACCCAGCTCCCCTGGATGCTCCTCGTCGGCCCCCTCGGCGAGATCCCCAGGGCCCTGCTCGTGGCCGCCGGATGGATCATCAACCTCGCCGTGGCCGAGTGGATCATCCGCAGACCCTAGTTCCTGACCCGACGGGTCTCATACGCCCACATGGCGATTTCCACCCGGTTCCGGGCGCCAAGCTTGGCCATCAGGCTGGCGATATGGGTCTTGACGGTGCTGAGTGAGATGTGAAGTTCGTCAGCGATCTCACTGTTGGTACGCCCCCGGGCCACCGTGACGAGAATCTGCTCCTCACGCTCGGTGAGCGCCTCGATGGGACGGACCGGCGGCGCGGCAGGCCCGGCGTGGGCGAAGGCGGTGAGCAGGCGGCCGGTGACGCTCGGAGCGATGAGGGCGTCACCGGCCGCCGCGGCGTGAACGGCCTGGGAGAGCAGCTCGGCGCCGGCGTTCTTCAGCAGGAACCCCCGGGCTCCCGCGCGCAACGCCGCGTAGACGTACTCGTCGAGGTCGAAGGTGGTGATGACCACGACGGCGAGTGGGTCGTCGACGGTGGGCCCGGCGAGCATCCGGGTGGCCTCGATGCCGTTGAGCACGGGCATCCGGATGTCGAAAAGGCACACATCCGGTCGAAGCCGTCGGGCGAGTTCGACCGCTCGCCGCCCGTCGGCGGCGTCGCCGACCACCTCGATCCCCGGTTGAGCGTTGAGGATCATCACCAGTCCGGTACGGACGATCTCCTGGTCATCGGCGACCAGCACCCGGATGCTCACCTGGCCACCCCGGTACGCGGCAGCACGGCGGTGACGCTCCATCCCCGGTCGGGATTGGGGCCCGCCGCACAGGTGCCCCCGAGGAGATCAGCCCGTTCGATCATGCCGGTGATCCCGTAACCGGGTGTCCCCGCGGGGCGAACGGGATCGCCGTCATCGCTCACGTACAGACGGACCGACCTGGCGTCGGCGCTGACCCGAACCAGGACGCGCGTGGCGTGCCGCGCGTGGCGCCGCGCGTTGGTGACCGACTCCTGGGCGAGGCGGTAGATCGCGGCCTCGACGGAAGGGGAGAGGCCGGCGGTGTCGCCCTCGATCTCCACCTGGACGGACGGGCCGGATTGTCCCGGGCTTTCGAGCTGGGAGAGATCGGCGATGCTCCGCCCAGGCGCCAGGTCCGCGGGCACGTTCCGGCGGAGGACGTGAACCATGGCACGCATCTCGGCAAGCGCCTGGGCCGCCTCGGCCTCGATCACCTGCAACGCCTCGGTGGCGGCGTCCGGCCGCAACGCGGCCGTCGCCAACCCCGCCTGCGCCCGGATCGCCATCGCCGAGACGTGATGGGCGACGGTGTCATGCAGATCTCGGGCCAGTTGCTCACGTTCGAGTAGTTTGACCTGGTCAAGCTCCCGCGTCCGCGCCCTCGTCCGGTACCGGAACGCCGCTCCCACGGCGACCACCGAGAATACGACGGCGAAGGCGGCGGCGGTGTCGGCGGGACCGGGATAGTCCACAACCATGGAGAACGTGGCTTTGGCGAGAATGATCGTCAACCCGATGATCGCCTCTCGCCCGGACCCCCACCGGAACAGCGCATAGGGCAGGAGAAGCAGATAAATCATGGTGTTGGACTCGGGCGAGTCACCACCCGTCAGCACCTGGGCCACACCCGACACGCCGAACGCGGTCACGACCATCAACAGCGGCTGGGTGCGGCGCCACAACAAGGTGGGCACCAGCCCGACCGCGAGGCTCACCGAAATGACCCGTGCGGGCATGTCCGGCCGCACCACTCCTTCGAGCAGCGCGACCGGCAGCAACACCCCCACGAGCACCCAGTCTCGCCACACCCGACGCGGTGCGTTGGGGGAACGGGGCTCACACCACACGGAGCGAATAAGGCCGTGCACGAAGTCATGGTACGAGAGTCCCCACCACCCGCAATCAGCCCAAAGTACGAGACATTTCGCTCACCGGATCGGTAGTCGTCGCGGACGGCGTCCCAAAAGTGGATTAACCCGTTTGCTGGAGGAGGAGGGTGACGAAGCCCAGGATGCTGCGGTAGCCGTTCAGCCTGTACTGCTTCACAAGTCGCCGCAGGGGGCTTTACCTGCGGATCGACCTGAGGCGGCGGCTCAGGCAGGATCGGTTCTTATGCCTCGCGGTCTCGACACCACCGCCTACGCTCGGCGCCCGCTCGCGTGGCTGATAGGACGGTGCGCCCCTGACCCCATCGCGGAGGTGAGCCGTCGTGAGCGCCGCTGGCTGATCGTCTACGGGGTGGTGCTCGGCGGCGGCACGATCGCCTGCCTGACCGTTTTCGTGACGATCACCCTTCCGGTGGCAGCAACCTTGGTACTCCGTTCGGCTCGGGCTTTGACCTCCTCGCACAGCCTCGACGCGACGGCGGTCCTGGCTCTTCTGGCCACGGTTCAACTGCTCTGGCTGCGCGCCTGGTGGCGGCGCCACGGTCATCGCTTTCGCTCTGGCCGCACGCCCAGAGCGACGCACCAGTCATGAGGTCATCCGGGCCTTGGCCTGGACGCGACGGATGTGATCGACGATGAGTCCAACGACGAGGTCCGGCCGGTGTCTGTGGACCTGGTGCCCCGCACGCTCGGCGACGACGTGCACGGCGTTCGAGGACAGCCGCAACAGATCGACCTGCAGCGGATGCCAGACGGAGTAGAAACGCCGCCGTTCGGCTATGGCCGTCGCGTCCGTGCACAGGGGATCGTCGCGGCTGGAGGACACCACCGTGAGGGGTATCGCCCACAGGCTGGCTGCTCGGCGGCGGACCTGTACGGGGCTGATGGTGACCGCAGCCGCCATCTCGCGAAGTGCCGTGCGGCGTTGCCGATCACTGAGGTCGAACGCGATCCTGGTGGAGACGAACTCTGACGGTAGGCGCCGGGCGTCGGCTTCGCGGCGAGCCTGCTCGCTCCACCCGGTGTCGAAGGCCAGGCGCCGAAGCGCGAGCGGCGTCAGGCGCGAGCGCAGGATGCTCAGGGCCATGCTGACTCTTGACCGAGGTAGCCGCTGGACCTGCTCGGGGTGGCTGGAATCGACGAGGACGACCGCCGCCACGGCGTCAGGCTGCTCGGCTGCGAACAGCCTGACGATGTATCCCCCGGCCGAATGACCGACCAAAACGTACGGCGGGGCGATCCCAGCGCCGTCCAGGGCTCGCCGCAGATCGCGAGCCGCACTCAACGCGGAACCAGCCCACGGGGACGGGTCGCTCCACCCGAGCCCAGCGCGGTCATACAGCACAACGGACGACTCCGCCGCCAGCTCTGGCAGGAGCGCGGACCAGTTCAACCCTGGCTCACCCAACCCGGGCACTATCACCACGGTGGGCGAGCCGGTGCCCGCGGTCCACAGGTGAATCCGACGTCCGCCGATGTCAACCATTCGTCCAGGCGGAGGAAAGCGGTGGCGATCACGCCGTGCCCCGCGAGCCTGGTAGAGGGCACTCGCGGCCAGCCCGGCGCTCACGCCCATGACCAACCCGGCCAACGTCTTGACGATGGTCCCCCTGCTGAGCATCACGCGGTTCATCACACTCCACTTCTGCCGGGTCTTCAACCGTTCACGTTGGGGTACGAGTGCACGGCCACGTCCTTGCCACCTTCAACTCCGCCATACGTGTGCCAGCGAATCCTTCCGGACCCCTCTGAGCCCCTACAACGAACGGGACATTCGACGGACGCGGAAACGTGACCGGTGGCTGGTTTTCCAGCGCCCATACAGTCGGCCGGAGCGTCCACGGGTGTCCGGCCTCGTCCGTGGTTGTCGCCGCTCCGTCGGTCACCCAGAACTCGCACTCTCCGCGCGGCCCTTCGGCTCCTCGGCCCATCCGTCGCGGCCGTTGCTCCACAACTCGGAGGCGTGGTAATCGAACCGGTCGAAGAGCCCGTCGTCCTGGTAGTGGCGCAGGTGCGGCATCGGCGAGTCATGCCCGACCAGCTTGGCCAGGTGCGGCGTCACGAGCATCTCGGAGTCGAGCCGGAAGACCCTCATGGCGATGTGTTCGTCCCCGAACTGTGCCTCGATCCCGGGTACATCACGAACCCGATCTCTGAGAGGGTGATGCGGATGCGCGCCGCAGATGGCGGCCAAGCGGATCAGCGGTCACTACCTGCTGGCCCGTGCACGGCATCCTGAGCCGTCGATTCATCTGGCCGAGATCGGCCGATCCTCTCGTCGGCCACCGCAACACGGTCGTCACGGAGACCGTCTACCGCAAGCAGATCCGCCCTGTGCTCATGCAGGGCGCTGAGGCCATGGATGACATCTTCATGGCTTAGTCACTCACGCCCCGTTTCCTTGATCGGAGACGGGGCGTTTTCACTGGTGGGCGGTACTGGGTTCGAACCAGTGACCCCTCGCTTGTAAGGCGAGTGCTCTACCGCTGAGCTAACCGCCCCAGACTGGACTACACCTTACGACACCAGGGCGCCTTTCAGCACATCGGGAGATCGGTCCGTTCCCCTTCGCGTACGGCCCGGCGACGCCGGAGCGCCTGCGCCGTCGCCGGGCCGTCGCGCCACGGTAGGGCTAATGTGCTCCGAGCAACGTCTCCGGCGTCCAGTCGGCGCCCACGCCGGGCTCGCCGGCGGCCTGCCAGCCGAGCAGCGCGGCGCCCAGCATCCCCGCGTGTACGCCGAGGGCCGCCGGGCGGAGTTCGGGGGGATCGCAGAAGGCGAGCCGCGCGGCGAGCCGTTCACGCAGCGGATCGAACAGGACGGCCCCCGCCTCCCCGAGGCCACCGCCGATGACGATCAGCGACGGGTCCAGCAGCAGCGTGTACGAGGCGAGCGAGATCGCCAGCGCCTCGATCGCCTCGCCGAACACCTCGCGCGCGACGGGGTCGCCCGACGCCGCCAGCGTCACGACCTGCTTCGCGGTGGCCGCGCGGCCGGAGCGCCGCTCGTAGCGCCGGGACACGGCCGACGCGGACGCGTACGTCTCCAGGCAGCCGATCTGGCCGCACGCGCACAGCTCGCCTGACGGCCAGACGGTGGTGTGGCCGATCTCGCCGCCCCATCCGTGCACCCCGCCGTACGGCTCGCCGCGTACGACGACGGCGCCCGCGATGCCCGTGCCGATGGGGAGGAAGAGGAAGTCGGCGGTGTCGCGGCCGGCACCGAAGACGCTCTCGGCCAGCCCTCCGGTGCGTACGTCGTGCCCGAGACACGCGGGGAGGTCGCCCGGCACGAACTCCCCGGCGGGCACGTCCCGCCATCCGATGTTGGCGGAGTAGACGGCGGTGGACGAGGTCACGATCCCCGGTACGGCGAGGCCGACGCCGGACGGCTCCGCGCCGTAGCGGGCGCGCCCGTGCCCGGCCAGCTCGCCCACGTAGGCGCGGATGGCGGCGACCACGGCGGCCGGCCCACGTTCGCGTTCCGTCGGGTGCCCGGCGAAAGGGGTCACCTCGCCGGAGCGCGTGACGAGCCCGCCCTTCATCGACGTACCGCCCACATCGAGGGCAACCACGTAACTCACCCGGACATCGTCGTCATCAAAGGACGTTTTCGCCAAATCCACGCCCGAGGACGATCAGGATCGGCCGAGAACCCGGTTGAGCGCCGCCTCGACCTCGGCCGACAAATCGGGCGATTCGGGCGTGACGACCAGGGACTCGCAGGAGCGCGCGACCCGCACGGCGCCGCAGGAGCGGCACTCGACCTCGCCGAGCCGGCAGATCAACACGGTGGAACCACACGAGACGCACGCGTCGAGATCGAGATCGTGCGCACGCTGGCAGTCCGGGCAGATCAGGACCTGCGCCTCGTGGCGCACCCCGCGTTTCCAGGGACTCACGCCGCGGACCGGGTCGGTCTGCCGGGCCCCGCAACGGAAGCAGGGCATCTTCGCCTCCCGTAAGGCAGGGTCACAGATGTGTGAGCACCTTCTGGTACTCGGTGACGTCACGCGCCGACCCGATCGGGTTCACGACCTTCCAGCGGATGACGCCCTCACGGTCGATGATGAAGGTGCCGCGGTTCGCGACCCCCTTCTCCTCGTCGAACACACCGTACGCCCGGGCCACCTCACCGTGCGGCCAGAAGTCCGAGAGCATGGGGAAGGCGTAGCCCTCCCGGTCGGCCCAGGCGCGGTGGGCGAAGACGGAGTCGACCGAGACGGTCAGCACCTCGGCGTCGTCGGCGACCGCGGGGAGAAGGTCGTCACGGATCGCGTTCAGCTCACCGTGGCACACACCGGTGAACGCCAGAGGATAGAAGACGAGCACCACGTTGCGCCCTCGCAGGTTCGCGAGGCGGACGGGGGCACCGTGCTGGTCCTGGAGTTCGAAATCCGGAGCCTGTTCCCCGACTTCCACCGACATGCGTGCCTCCCCTGGCTTGGTCGCGCATCATCCTGCCGCACGGCATCGCCGGGCCGTACGGCAGGGCGTCGGCGTCAGTTCAGCGGCGGGCCTTGGGCGTGACCAGCCGCGTTCCGGACCAGTCCCGGGCGGCGCTGATGCTGCTCGTCTGGGAGAGGCCGGCGGTCGTCGCGTCCTCACCGATGTCGCTGGGCTCGACGTGGCCCTCCCGGCCCGCCTTCGGCGTCAGCAACCAGATCTGGCCTCCGTCGGCGAGTGCCGTCATGGCGTCGCTGAGAGCGTCGAACAGGTCACCGTCGTCGTCGCGCCACCACAGCAGCACCACATCGACGACGTCCTCGTACTCCTCGTCCACCAACTCGTTGCCGGTCAGCTCTTCGATGGACTCGCGAAGTGCTTCGTCGCAGTCCTCGTCCCAGCCGATCTCCTGCACCACCTGACCGGATTTGAGGCCGAGTCGTTCGGCCAGGCCGCGCTCGCCCTGCGCCTGACCCGCGGTCGCGCTCACGTTTATCCCTCCTGCTTGGGTGACCCCGCCTTGAATGCGGTTGTCCGGCTCCTCTGGGAGCCATGCTTCGGCACAGTCCACACGCTGTGACCCACCGTCGTCAACGGTCGCCACGACCGATGACCCGCACCGTTATCTAAAATCCGACAAAAACGATAAACGAACACGCCGGTCGGGGTTGTCCACGTTGAGATCAACAAGGGACACCGACTGCCAGGTGCCCAACGCGAGCCTCCCGTCCAGCACCGGGATGGTCGCATACGGCGGAATGATCGCGGGCATGACATGGGATCTTCCATGCCCCCGGGAGCCGTGCGCATGCCTCCACCGGTCATCCGCGGGAAGCAGGTCGCCGAGCGCGGCGAGAAGGTCCTCATCGCTGCCCGACCCGAGCTCGATGAGGGCGATCCCCGCCGTCGCGTGCGGCACGAAGACATGCAACAACCCGTCTCCCCCGCACTCGCGCGCGAACTCCTCACATTCACGGGTGATGTCGTACACCCGGTCGCGCGCGCCGGTCCGCACCGCGATCTCTCTGGATCTCACAGCGCGATATTACGATCCCCGCTGAGCTGGGACGACGACAGCGTCCGGGCCGGGGAACACCAGGCCGGTGTGTCCGTCGTCGAATCTGACGACGTATGGCGGCTCACCACCGGGCCCGCGCACCTCGATGATCTCGCCGCGCTTGTCGTGCTCTCCCACGACGGTCCCATGCACCAGGAGCCGGTCACCCACGGTTGCATGCATCTCGTTTCCTCCCTCTCACTCCAGAGCCTGATACGGCTTTCGCCCGCAGGGAAGGGGAGTAACCCATCCTCCGCAAGAGGGAGGAACAACGCATACCGAAACGTTACTCTGTCCCATCACGACGGACGGCGCGGATGGCGGGCGGGTTACGCCACGGACACCGAACGACCGCGGCGAACCACGCAAGACCAGGAAAAATCGGGCGGCGACCCGCGCGCGGGAGCCACCTGATCGAACGGCGCGGATCCGCCGATCCACACGGGGAAATCGGGAGGGCGGCAGCCCTTGATCCGCCCCGAGGACCGGGACACACTGGGCGGTCTGTAAGAATCGTCCCACCATCGGTGGTCTAGGCCATGTACCCCTGCCTGCCAGCAGGGACATCCTGGTTACCCGGCAGTAGAGATGCACTTTCCGGGGCAAGCGGCCAGGATGGAAGTGCCTAGACAAGACATAGTCCATCCTCGGAAGGCGAGACCCAGTGGCTTCCGGACGCCAGCGCTTCTCGATCATCAGTGACGGCCTACCCAGCCAGTTGCCTGATGTCGACCCGAGCGAGACCAGGGAATGGCTCGAATCGCTCGACAACGTCATCAAGACGGAGGGCCGCACCCGTGCCCGCTATCTGATGCTCCGACTCCTGGAGCGGGCCCGAGAGCACCAGGTCGGCGTGCCCGGCCTGCGCAGCACCGACTACATCAACACCATTCCACCGGAGCGAGAGCCCTGGTTCCCCGGCGACGAATACGTCGAACGCCGCATCCGGGCCTACATCCGCTGGAACGCGGCCGTGATGGTCACCCGGGCCAACGCCCGCACCAACGTCGGCGGCCACATCGCGACGTACGCGTCCGCGGCCTCGCTGTACGAGGTGGGCTTCAACCACTTCTTCCGCGGCAAGGACCACGGCGAGTCCGGCGACCAGGTGTTCATCCAAGGTCACGCGGCGCCCGGCATCTATGCCCGCGCCTTCCTTGAGGGCCGCCTCTCCGCTCCGGAGCTCGACGCGTTCCGGCAGGAGCTGTCCCACGGGATCAAGGGTCTGCCGTCCTACCCGCACCCGCGGCTCATGCCCGACTTCTGGGAGTTCCCCACAGTCTCCATGGGTCTGGGGCCGATCGCGGCGATCTACCAGGCGCGGTTCAACCGCTACCTGCTGAACCGCCAGATCAAGGACACCAGCCGCAGCCACGTGTGGTGCTTCCTGGGCGACGGCGAGATGGACGAGCCCGAGTCGCTGGGCGCGATCGGCCTGGCCGCGCGCGAGGAACTGGACAACCTCACCTTCGTCATCAACTGCAACCTGCAGCGGCTCGACGGTCCGGTACGCGGCAACGGCAAGATCATCCAGGAGCTGGAGTCCTACTTCCGGGGCGCCGGCTGGAACGTCATCAAGGTCGTCTGGGGCCGCGACTGGGACCCGCTGCTCGCGGCCGACGTGGACGGCGTCCTGGTCAACCAGATGAACACCACGCCCGACGGCCAGTTCCAGACCTACTCGGTCGAGTCCGGCGGGTACATCCGTGATCACTTCTTCGGCAGCGACCCTCGGCTGCGCAAGATGGTCGAGCACCTGACCGACGACGACATCCGCAAGCTGTCGCGAGGCGGCCACGACTACCGCAAGGTCTACGCGGCGTTCAAGGCGGCCAGCGAGCACGTCGGCCAGCCGACCGTCATCCTCGCCCAGACCATCAAGGGCTGGACCCTCGGCAAGGACTTCGAGGCGCGCAACGCGACGCACCAGATGAAGAAGATGTCGAAGGCCGAGCTCAAGGAGTTCCGCGACCGGCTCTACCTGCCGATCCCGGACAAGGACCTCGAAGGCGACCTCCCGCCGTACTTCCACCCCGGTGAGGACAACGAGGAGATCGCCTACATGAAGGAGCGCCGGGCCGCGCTCGGCGGTTTCCTGCCCAAACGACTCACCCGGGCCAAGGCCCTCAAACTGCCCGGCGACGACGTCTACAAGCAGCTCGCCAAGGGCTCAGGCAAGCAGAACGTCGCCACCACCATGGCGTTCGTCCGGCTGCTGAAGGACCTCATGCGGGACAAGGAGATCGGTCACCGATTCGTGCCGGTCATCCCCGACGAGGCGCGCACCTTCGGCGTCGACGCGATGTTCCCGACCGCCAAGATCTACTCGCCGCACGGGCAGACGTACGAGGCGGTCGACCGGGAGCTGCTGCTCTCCTACAAGGAGGCCACCGAGGGCCAGATCCTGCACGAGGGCATCAGCGAGGCCGGCTCGATGGGCTCGGTGCTCGCCGCCGGCACCTCCTACGCCACGCACGGCGAGCACATGATCCCGATCTACATCTTCTACTCGATGTTCGGGTTCCAGCGCACCGCCGACCAGATGTGGCAGCTCGCCGACCAGATGGGCCGCGGCTTCCTGCTCGGCGCCACCGCCGGCCGCACCACGCTGAACGGCGAGGGCCTCCAGCACGAGGACGGCCACACGCCGCTCATCGCCTCGACGAACCCGGCCGTCGTCGCCTACGACCCGGCCTGGGCGTTCGAGATCGCGCACATCGTCAAGGACGGCCTGCGCAGGATGTACGGCGAGTCGCCGGAGAACGTCTTCTACTACCTGACCGTCTACAACGAGCCGTACCCGCAGCCCGCACAGCCGGCGGACGTGGACACCGAGGGCATTCTCAAGGGCCTGTATCTGTTCGCCCCCGCCTCCTCGACCGGGGGGCCGAAGGCCAACATCCTGGCCTCCGGCGTCGCCGGCCCGTGGGCGCTGGAGGCGCAGCGTCTCCTCGCCGAGGACTGGGGCGTGGACGCCGCCGTCTGGTCGGCCACCTCGTGGTCGGAGCTGCGCCGCGAGGCCCTCGCCGTCGAAGAGCACAACCTGCTCAACCCCGACGCCGAGCAGCGCGTGCCGTACGTCACGCGGAAGCTGTCCGGGGCGCCGGGGCCGTTCGTGGGCGTCAGCGACTTCATGCGGGCCGTCCAGGACCAGATCGCCCAGTGGGTGCCCGGTGACTGGAGCTCGCTCGGCACCGACGGCTTCGGCCTGTCGGACACCCGTTCGGCGCTGCGCCGCCACTTCCACGTGGACGCCGCCTCGATCACGCTGGCGGTGCTGACCCAGCTCGCGCGGCGCGGCGAGGTCAAGCCCGAGGTGCTGCGCGAGGCGGTCGCCCGCTACCACCTGAAGGACGGCGTGACCGAGGTCGGCGCTCCGGCGGAGACCAACGACACCCAGTCGATGGGCGTGTAGCTTCCGACCTTTCCGGGCCCGCCTCGGCGGGCCCGGGCCTTCGGGCCCCGGACTCCGTGTCCGGGGCCCGACGCTTTCATTCCTTCTCGGGGCCGACGAACAGGATGACCTGCCCCTCCGATCCGGCCACCGCGTCGTGGACGTACCACTCCGGCTTCACCTGGTCGCGGCTGAGCCCGTTCGGATAGGGCCGGTCGGAGCCGCGGAACTCGTAGCGGTACTCAACACCGGTGATCTTCCGTTGTGTCAGGACGTCCCACGCCTCGGCCACCGTGCGGCCGGGAACCTCCGGCAGACCGACGCCCTCGCCGGGTCGGTCGCCCTCGGAGGTGTCGTACATCTCGCCGGGGCGGGCGGCGCGGCCGAACACGATGTGGGCGTATCCCTTGTAGTCCACGGGGACCTTGACGCCGACGCTGCAGATCTCGACCCCGCACTCCCCCTTGGCCTGGATCACCTCGATCCTGCTGCCCTCCTGATCCTCCAGGAAGATGACGGTGCCGGCGTTCCTCGGCGAGACGGGCCTGAGGTCGAGCTTGATGTCCAGCCCGTGGGCCGCGAACTCCTTCCGGTAGCGCGCCGGGTCGGCGACCGGGTCCTTGACCGTGACGACGAGGTAGCCGTCCTCCTTGCGGAAGGACAGCACGGCGGCGTCGGCCCGGTGCGGGCCGACGGACACCGAGCCGACCTTCTGGTCGGGGCCGGCGGCCGACAGCACGACCACCCCCGCGGCGGCGACCGCGGCGGCCAGGGGGACGCCGACGAGCAGCCGCCGCCCCCACCGGCCGTGCCGTACGGGCGCCGGGGCCTCGTCGGGCGAGGTCGTCATGATGCGCTCGGCGAGGTCGTCCCTGGTCTGGCGGCTCACCATCGTGGCGGCCTCCTCCTCGCTGATCGGGTTGAGTCGTTCGACGTTCATGCGACGCCTCCTTCTGACGCGGGTGCCACTCGCTCCTCGATCAGGTCTTCGTGGGTGTTCAGCTCTCGGGCGAAGCGGCGCCGCGCCCGAAACATCCGGATCCGTACGGCGTTGCGGGAGCAGCCGAGGACGACGGCGATCTCCCCGAAGTCCAGGCCCTCCCATCCGGCGAGCGCGAGCAGTTCCCTGTCCTGCTCGGGCAGGCGCCGGAAGGCCGCGGCGACGGCGGACGGCTCGGTCGCAGGGGCCGCGTGGGGGTGCGCGTGGGCGAGCTCGGCGCGCAGCCTCTCGCTCAGCGCGGTGCGCCGCCGCGCGCCGCGATGCAGGTTCGCGAGCGTGCGCCGGGCGACGCCGAACAGCCAGGGCCGGGCCCGTTCGCCGGCGGGCACCTCGTCGAGCCGCCTCCAGGCGACGAGGAACGTCTCGGCGAGCACGTCGGCCGCGTCATGGCCGTTGTCCGTACGGCGGACGACATAGGCGAGCACCGCGTCGTGATATTTCCCGTAGATCTCCTCGAAGCGGTGCCTTCTCGTGTCGGGAGGTCCCAACGGCCCTCTCCTTTCCGGGGACGCCGTAGCGTCGGATCTCGGTCTGACACCCTCCACGTGTCCCGCTCGCCGGGGAGCATTTCAGAGCCCGCGTTCCGCAGCCGAACGTTCCGGAGCTGGGCGTTTCGGGGTCGAGCGCTCGTTTCGGCCGCTCACCCGCGTGGCCCCGGCTCACTTGTCGTCGCGCCAAGTCAGTCACAAGCGCCGGACAAGCCGGTTAACCGACGATTGCCCGCGTGAATGGATATTTGACGACTTTGATCAGGAGATTGGCCGCGACGGCGTCGATCGCCCTGCTCACCGTGACAGCCGCTGTGGGGGTCGCGGCGGCGCCCCCGGCCTGGGCCGACGGCGGTGAGAACCTCTCCGTGGGCACGCTGCTGGCCGCCCGCACCCACCCGGCCGTCCAGCTCACCAGCCTCACCTTCAGCGCCGAGGTGGTCGTGCCCACGGCGGAGGTCCGGCAGGGCGCGCTGCAGGAACTCGCCTCGCAGATCCAGGTCCTGGTGGCGGCGGGCAAGATCCCCTCGGACGAGCCCAGCATGTACAAGTACATGTTCAAGCGGATGGCCGCCGACGTGGACAAGTACCTGATCCCGGCCAAGCCGAACCGTACGGTCAAGGCGCGGGTCGGCGGCATGTGCACCGGCTGGTGGGTCACCCCGGACGGCTACATGGTCACCGGCGCGCACTGCGTCGACATGAGCGACGACGAACTGTCGCAGACCTTCGCCCAGCAGGCGCTGCAGAAGTTCAACGAGGAGGACGCGCAGGAGGTGATCAAGGGTCTGGAGAACGTCGTCGCCGACGAGGCGTTGATCGAGGCCGCGCAGATGGTCTACATCAACTTCAACTCGGCGCACATGAAGCTGCAGAAGTTGCAGAAGAGCCTGTCCGTGCTGCAGTCGCTCCCCGGCGGCGGCGTGGACAAGACCGCCAAGGAGGTTCCGGCCGAGCTCGTCTCCGTGGGCGAGAGCTACCCCGGCAAGGACTTCGCCCTGCTGAAGGTCAACAACCAGCAGAACCTGCCGACGGTCCCGCTGGGCGACGACTCCGACGTGCAGACCGGCGACACGCTGTACATCAGCGGCTTCCCCGGCCTGGTCACCAACACCCCGTTCTTCAGCATCGAGTCCAAGCTCGACCCCGCGATGACCGAGGGGCCGTACAACGCCCGGCGCACCACGACCGAGGGCGTCCCGTACATCCAGACCCAGGCGCCGTCCTACCACGGGAACTCCGGCGGCCCCGTCTTCAGCCGCGACGGCAAGGTCGTCGGCATGCTGATCGCCGGAACCGTCAGCGAGGGCGGCGAGGCGTCGGAGAACGAGAGCTTCGTGCTGCCGGTCTCCATCATCAAGGAGAAGCTCAACGAGAAGAACGTCAAGCCGTCGGCCTCGCTGACCACGACGAAGTACAACGAGGCCCTCGACGCCTTCTTCGCCAAGCACTACAAGGACGCGCTGCCCCTGTTCCGTGAGGTCCAGGCCCTCCACCCGAACCACCCGTACGTCGCCAAATACATCACCGACTCGCAGCAGGCGATCTCGGCCGGCCGGGACGAGACACCCCAGCCCGTCTGGCTCTGGATCGTCATCGGCCTCGGCGTCCTGATCGCCGTCGGCGGCGGTCTCGCGCTGCTCATGGTGCTGCTGCGCCGCCGCAGGCGCGCCGCCGCCGCCCCTCCCTCGTACGGCCAGGCGTACGGCGGCGTCCACGCGACGGCGATCGGCGGACCGGACGAGCGCCAGGACTGGCGGCAGGCGGCGCCGCCGCGGTACGCGCTGCCCCAGGGCGAGTCCTCCAGCGCCCCGTCGCCCGACGCGTACGCGCGGGGAGGGCCGGCCCAGGGCCAGTACCCGCCACAGCCGCAGTACGACGGACCGGGCTACTCCGGCCACGACGACCGGCACAACGGCCACCCGCGCTACGACCAGCGCGAGCAGCCGACCCAGGCGCCGGACGGGGCCACGCGGTACGTCCGCCCCGCTCCCCCGGCGTACGAGCGGGGCGCGGAGCGCGACGTCGCGGAGCTGGAGCGCGAGGTCGCCGAGCTGCGCCGCCGCCTCGGTCAGCGGCAGCCGCCCGATGCCTGAGCGGGGACGGCCGGGGGATCCGCCGGCGTGCCTTTCCGCCGGCGTGCCCTCTCACTCCCCGGGAGCCGCGCGGGCCCGCCGCGACTTCAGCGGGCCGCCGCGGTCACCCCTCCCGGGGCCGACCGCGGCGTACCGGTCCTCCCGGCTGAGCCGAGGACCACGGTCATTTGGCCTTGGGGGTGAAGAGGCCGAAGAGGTTGCCCGCGCTGTCGCGCGCGTAGGCGCAGTCGGGCGAGGCGTCGCTTCCGACCACCTTGTACTCCACCTTGCCGCCGAGGTCCTCGATCGTGGCGCACGCCTGCTCCACATCCCGGACGGCGACGGTGAAGACGGCGTAACCGGAGGCGCCGTCGTCGACGCCCCGCACGCCGCCGCGGGGCCGGTCGTCGCCGGCGTAGCTGACGATCCGGTAGTCCGTGCCGTCCGCCGCCTGCTCCTGGTCGACCGCGAACCGCCAGCCGAACAGCTCGCCGTAGAACCGCTGCAGGGCGTCGGCGTCGTCACCGGCCACCTCGAACCAGGCGATCGTGTCAAAAGCGGGAGCGCTCATCAGGGTCTCCTTGAGAGATCAGTGGGAATCGGGGTCCGGTCGGATCGGACCGGACGGACCCACTCTCACCCGCCTGAGCGACAACCCCCTGTCGGTGTTTTCCGGAATTCCGGCCGGGTTCGCGGACGGTCAGTCGAGCGCCGGGCGCAGGATGACCGACTCGGGCGCATGCGACGTGAAGTCATCAATCGGCCGCCGCGGGGCCGGCTCGTCCGTCAGGACCGCGGACGCGATCCGGTCGAGGCGGAAGACCCGCGCCTCGTTCCGCAGCCGGCACCATCCCGCGAGGTACCACACCCCGTTCCGTACGCCGACGAAAGCGCCGGGCTCGACCTCTCGGGACGTGACCGTCCCCGACCGGTCCGCGTATCGGATCCGCACGACCACCCGGCTGAGCAGGGCCGTCTCGATCACCTCGACGAGCGGGCCGGCCGCCCCGGCCGAGGACGCGGCATCCTGCTCGGTGATGTCCCGGGTGACCGGCGCGCTGTCTGCCCGGTGAACCGGCGGGACGCCGTCCCGAGCGGCCTCCGTGGGGTGGCCCTCAGAGGCCGGGGCCGGGTCGCCCTCGGGCGCGGCGAGCGGCGCCGCGACGGCCCCGTCCGCGTGCGGCTCACACCGCTCCGGCCGGAGGATCTGGACCTGCCTCGCCAGCTCCCGCGCACGCTCTCCCTCGGCGCCCGGCATCGCGGCCATCAGCTTGCCCAACGCGCTGCGCGCCTGCGCGGCGAAGGGCTGACCTTCGGCGCGGCTCAGCGCGATCGCCACGGCCACCGCCTCGGCCGGGGTGAAGTTGAGCGGCGGCAGGGACATGCTCTTCTCCAGCGCGTAGCCGCCCCGGCGGCCGGGCTCGGCGTAGATCGGCACCCCGGCCTGCTGCAGCGCGCTGAGGTCCCGCTCGATCGTGCGCGGGCTCACCTCGAATCGGCGCGCCAGTTCACGGGCGGACCTGCATCGGGGCGCGATCGCCCGCAGGTCCTCCACGAGCGCGTAGAGCCGGTCGGTGCGATTCACAGCGCGAGGGTAGACGAGCCGACCGACAATCCCGGCGGATCTTCAGTGGCACGGCCCGCGCGCACCCGTACCACTGCCGGTCCGGCCGGTCGGACGCGACAGCTCGGCTCGCCCACGCGTTCCAGCAGGAAGGCGGTCCGCTTCAGCGCCTCGACCGGGGCCGCAGTAGGGTCTGATACCCGGAAATATCGGATCGTTACGGAAAACGAGGAAAAGGAACCCCAGAGGGGTGTACCCCCGTTGATCTCCCCGAACGGTACGCTGTGCCGACCCCGACCGACAGGAGCCCGATGACCGCCCCAGGGGAGAGCCCCGGCCCGCCGCGTCATCCGATGGCGATGGGAGCCGGCGACACCCCGCCGAAGTGGCGCGGCATGTCGTCGACCGCCGTCAAGCTCGGCGCCCTCGGCGTGCTGTCCACGCTCGTCGTCGGGTTCTGCGCGGCACAGAAGCGCTACGAGGAGGTCGGCGCCGACTGCGTGGACCTCAACAGCCGCAACCCCGACGGCTCCTACACTGTCGTGGACGACAGACACTGCGACGAGGGCGGCACCTACCGCTACTACGGCTCGCGCGGCGCGTACGGCTGGTACTACGGCGGCAACCGGATGGGCGGCCGCGTGTGGCAGGGCACGACGCTGAAGCCCGCGGACGCGCAGATCAGCACGAGGTCCGGCCGGGTGATCCAGCGCGGCGGCTTCGGGTTCCACTCCGGCGGCGGCGGGAGCTGACCGCGCGCCGATGAGACGTCAACCATCGACCCCGCGCGACGGCTGGGCCGAGCTGATCGAGTCCCAGGGCCTCGCCTTCCACCGCTCGTCCCACCCGGAGAACCTCGACCGGCCGTACTGGGACGAGAGCGTTCACTACGTCCTCACCATGGACGAGGTCCTCGCCCTGGAGGAGCAGGTCGAGGAGCTGCACCGGATGTGCCTGGCCGCGGTGGAGCACGTCGTCACGCACGACCGCATGGCCGACTTCGCCGTACCCGCCCACTGCCGGGCCGCGGTCGCGGAGTCGTGGCGGCGCCGGGACCCGCACCTGTACGGCCGGTTCGACCTGCGCTACGACGGCTCGGGACCGGCCAAGCTGCTGGAGTACAACGCCGACACCCCGACGAGCCTGGTCGAGAGCTCGGTGATCCAGTGGTTCTGGCTGAAGGACGTCCATCCGGACGACGACCAGTGGAACTCGATCCACGAGCGGCTCGTCGACCGGTGGCGCGCGCTCGCCCCGGGCTTCCCGACCGGCCCGACGCACTTCGCGTGGACCGGCGCGGACGAGACCGGCGAGGAGGCGATGACGCTCGGCTACCTGCAGGAGACCGCCGACCAGGCCGGGCTGAAGACTGTCGCCATCGCGATGGAGGACATCGGCTGGGACCCGCCGAACCGGCGTTTCGTCGACACCGAGTACCGCGTGATCCGGTCGATGTTCAAGCTCTATCCCTGGGAGTGGATGGTGGCCGAGCCCTTCGGGGCGCACGCCCTCGCCCTGCAGCCGACCATGACCTGGATCGAGCCCCTGTGGAAGATGCTGCTGTCCAACAAGGCGCTGCTGGCGATCCTCTGGGAGCTGTATCCGGGCCATCCCAACCTGCTCCCTGCCTACCTGGACGGACCGCGCGGCATGTCGTCCTACATCCGGAAGCCGCTGCTCGGACGCGAGGGCGCCTCGATGCGGGTCGTGTCGCCCGGCCTCACCCTCGACACGCCCGGCGACTACGGCACTGAGGGGTTCGTCCACCAGGAGTTCCTGCCGCTGCCGGACTTCGACGGCCGCCGCCCGGTGCTGGGCGCCTGGATGGTCGAGGACGAGTCCGTCGGCCTCGGCATCCGGGAGACCTCCGGCCTGATCACCGACGACACCTCCTCGTTCGTGCCGCACCGCATCGCGCCGTCCTGACCGCCCCACAGCGCCGCGTGGCCTCCCGGACGCGCCGACGCGGCGCCGCCGAGCGGTCGCGTAGCGACCCGATCCCCCGAACCGCCCGCCCAGGGCCGCCCATCAAGGAGCCATGGTGACCACCCAGTCCACCCCCTTCACCGAGGTGCTCGGCAACGGAGCGCTGGCGATCGGCGCGTACGCCGTGCTCGGCGTGCTGCTGCTCGTCGCCGGCTTCTACGCGATCGACCTCGCCACGCCCGGACGGCTCAGCCGGCTCATCCGCGAGGAGCGCAACCCCAACGCCGCCGCCCTGGCCGCCGCCGGCCTGGTGGCGGTCGGGCTGATCGTCGCCGCGTCGATCTGGTCGTCGGGCGGCGCGCTGCGCGAGGGGCTGATCGCCACCCTGGTCTTCGGCCTGGTCGGCATCGCCGTCCAGACGATCGCCATGATCGCCTTCGACCGCGTCGTCGGCATTCCGGTGCGGACGCTGCTCGGCGAGACGACGCTCCAGCCGGCCACGATCATGCTGTCGGCCACCCACGTCGTGATCGGCCTGATCACCGCCGTCGCCGTCGTCTGACCGCCGTCCCGCCGCCGACACGCGCGTCCGAGCAACCGCCCGACCCGCCCGCGTGTCCGATTCCTTCAAGACCGCCGCCCGTTTCCGCCCCTAGGGTCGGAGACATGGCACCGACCTTCAACCTCATCGGTCTCGTCGTCGCGGACATGGGCGCGTCGCTGGCCTTCTACCGGCGGCTCGGCCTCGACATCCCGGCCGAGGCGGACTCGGCCCCGCACGTCGAGACGACGCTCCCCGGCGGGCTGCGGCTCGCCTGGGACACCGTCGACACGATCCGCTCCTTCGACCCCGGCTGGACGGCGCCGTCGGGCGGCTCCCGCGTCTCGCTCGCGTTCGCCTGCGCCGGCCCCGAGGAGGTGGACCGCGTCTACGACGACCTCGTCGCGGCCGGGTACGAGGGCCACAGGAAGCCCTGGGACGCCTTCTGGGGCCAGCGCTACGCCCTGGTCCGCGACCCCGACGGCAACGGCGTGGACCTCTTCGCCCCGCTCCCCTCCTGAGCGGGGCCGCCGTCAGGCGATCAGGACGCCGAGCGGGACGCCGGCCAGCGCTTTCACCTCGCGCGAGAGGTGCGCCTGGTCGGCGTACCCGGTGCGGGCCGCGACTGCGGCATACGGCACGCCGGTCCTGGCCAGGGTGAGGGCGCGGTCCATCCGCAGGATCCGCATGAGGGTCTTCGGGCCGTACCCGAAGGCGGGGAGGCTGCGCCGGTGGAGCTGCCGCTCGCTCAGGCCCGCCGCGTCCGCCACCTCGGCGACCGCCGCGCCCCGGCGGAGCATGGCGACGACGCCGGGAACGGCCGGGTCCGGGGGCGGGGCGGACGCGAGCCGCCGGACGGCCAGCTCCTCCAGCGCGACGCCCGGACGGGGCGCCGCGTGGACGCGCTCGGCGAGCCGTCCGACCTCGGCCTCCGGCCACAGGGAGGCCAGCGACACCCGCAGCCCGCGCAGCTCGTCCGCGGGCACGCCGAGGACGGCGGGGGCGGTGCCGGGCGCGAACCGGATGCCCGTGTAACCGGCCGCGTCCCCCGTGCCGGTGCCGAGGTGGGCGACCGGGTCCGGCCCGGCCACCAGCAGCTCGCCTCCCACCCACAGCAGGTCCATGCAGCCGTCGGGGAGGATCCGCAGGGTCGCCCCGGGGCTCGCCCCCGGCCGTCGCCACACCACCGCCCCGGGCACCCGTGAGGCCCTCTCCCGGTACATGCTCCCCAGCATTCCATCCCGTGCCGGCCGCTCGGCCGGGCGGCGGCTCCCTGGCTCCAGCATCGCCCGTGACCTGGCACGCTAGAACCGTGACGGAGCGGAGCGAGCCAGCGAGCAAGAACGGCGTCCCTGCCGGCAGGGGCGCCGCCGAGAGCGGCCGGCCGGATGAGAAGGTACGCAGAGACACCGCGCGACGGCTCGACCGGGCGATGGGCAGCCTGGGCACGGCGGCGATGGCGCGGATGGAGGAGCAGCTCCTCTGGTACCGCGCGCTGTCGGCCGAGGACCGGTCGTGGGTCGGCCTGGTGGCCCAGGCCGGGATCGCCGCGTTCGTCGAGTGGTTCGGCCACGCGGGCGAGGGGCGTCCGACGCCCAACATAGAGTTCTTCGGCACCGCGCCCCGTGAGCTCAAGCGCAGCGTCTCGCTCCAGCAGACGGTCGACTTGGTGCGCATCGTCGTCGAGGTCGTGGAGGCGCAGGTCGAGCAGCTGGCCGCCCCCGGCGGCGAAGACCTGCTGCGCCAGGCCATGCTGCGCTACACCCGGGACGTCGCCTTCGCCGCCGCCCAGGTGTACGCCCGGGAGGCGGAGGCGCGCGGCTCCTGGGACGCCCGGCTGGAGGCGCTCATCGTGGACGCGCTGGTCCGCGGCAAGGTGGACGACGGGCTGCACTCGTGGGCCGCGGCGCTCGGCTGGACGTCCTCCCCCGTGGTCGTCTTCGCCGGCTACGCCCCGGGCGACGACCCGCAGAGCATCATCGACGGCCTGCGCGACCGGGGGCGCCGGGTCGGCTACGACCTGCTCGCGGGCGTGCAGGGCGACCGGCTGATCGTCATCGTCGGCGGCGCGGACAGCGTCAAGGACGCCGCGCGCAGCGTGGCGCCCCGTTTCGGTCCGGGACCGATCGTGATCGGGCCGGAGGTGGCCGACCTGCACGCGGCGGCCGGCTCGGCCCGCGCGGCCATCGCCGGGCTCCGCGCCGCCGCGGGCTGGCCGGACGCGCCGCGCCCCGTGATGGCCGAAGATCTGCTCGCGGAACGTGCCATCGACGGCGACCCGGCGGCCCGGGTCCAGCTCGTGGAGAACGTCTACACGCCGCTGGTGGGGACGCCGCTCCTGGACACCCTCGCGACGTACCTGGAGCAGGGAACCTCCCTCGAGGCGACCGCGCGGCTGCTGTTCGTCCACCCGAACACGGTGCGGTACCGCCTGCGGAAGATCACTGAGCTCACCGGATACCAGCCCACCGAGGGCCGCTCGGCCTTCACGCTGCAAGTCGGGCTGATTCTCGGCCGGCTCAGCCTCACCTAACCAGCCGTACCTTAATCACGCGGAAACAAGGACTGTAGGTTCCCTACAACCCGATCACCGCAAACTTCGTCCGGATCTCCATCTCTGTGGTCAACCCCTACAGGGCAGGGTTGTGATGTGCTCGTCATCGTCTCTCCGGGCCAAGGCGCCCAGACCCCAGGATTCCTGAGCCCGTGGCTTGAGATCCCCGGTTTCCGCGACCGGCTCTCCGCCTGGTCCGAGATCGTGGGCCTCGACCTGATCGCCTACGGCACCACGGCGGACGCGGACGAGATCCGCGACACCGCCGTCGCGCAGCCGCTGCTCGTGGCGGCCGCGCTCGCGTCGTACGAGGCGCTCGGGGTCGCACCGGACCTGGTCGCCGGGCACAGCGTGGGTGAGCTCGCCGCCGCCGCCATCGCCGGGGTGCTGACCCCTGAGCAGGCGCTCGGCCTCGTCCGGGTGCGCGGTGAGGCGATGGCCAAGGCCGCCGCCGTCACCGAGACCGGCATGACCGCGGTGCTCGGCGGCGTCGAGGAGGACGTGCTCGCCGCCATCGAGAAGCACGGCCTCACCCCGGCCAACATCAACGGCGCGGGACAGATCGTCGCGGGCGGCACGCTGGAGCAGCTGGCCGCGTTCAAGGAGGAGCCGCCCCAGCGGGCGCGGCTGATCCCGCTCTCCGTGGCGGGCGCGTTCCACACGGAGCACATGGCCCCTGCCGCCGCCGACCTGCGCGCGGCCGCCGCGGACCTCGCCCCGGCCGATCCCCGCGTCACACTGCTGTCCAACGCGGACGGCGCGACGGTCGCCACCGGCGCGGAATACCTGCGCCGCCTGATCGACCAGGTCAGCAACCCGGTCCGCTGGGACGCCTGCATGGGCACCATGGCGGAGCTCGGGGTCACCACAATGATCGAGCTCCTGCCGGGCGGTACGCTGACCGGCCTGGCCAAGCGCGGGCTGAAGGGCGTACGCACCTTCGCCCTCAAGACGCCGGAGGACCTCGAAGCCGTCCGAGAGGGGTTGAACGAGCAGTGAGACTGTCCCAGGGGGCTCCGGGGGCCAAGATTCTGGCGTTCGGCGGTTACCAGCCCGCCGACATCGTGACCAACGACGACCTGGCCAAGCGGATCGACACCAACGACGAGTGGATCCAGACCAGGGTCGGCATCAAGGAGCGGCGCGTCGCCGGACCGGGCGAGTCGGAGATCGACCTCGCGGTCCAGGCGGGCGGCAAGGCCCTCGCCGCGAGCGGCCTGTCCCACGCCGACATCGACCTGGTGATCGTGGCCACCTGCACGCTGGAGGCGCAGATCCCGAACGCCTCGGCCCGGGTCGCCCACCGGCTCGGCATCGACGCGCCGGGCGCGTTCGACGTGAACGCCGCGTGCGCCGGGTTCTGCTACGCCCTCTCCGCCGCCGCGGACGCCGTACGCGCCGGTTCGGCGAAGCACGTGCTGGTCGTCGGCACCGAGAAGCTCAGCCAGTGGGTCGACTGGGACGACCGCGCCACCGCGGTGATCTTCGCGGACGGCGCGGGCGCCGCCGTGGTGGGCCCGTCCGACACCCCGAGGATCGGCCCGGTCGTCTGGGGCAGCTCCGGTGACAAGTCGGAAGTGATCTCCGTCGCGAACCGCCAGTCCTTCCTGCACCAGGAAGGACAGACCGTGTTCCGCTGGGCCACGACCACGCTTCACCCGGTGGCGAAGCTGGCGTGCGAGCGTGCGGGCGTGGACCCCGCCGAGCTCAGCGCCTTCGTCCCGCATCAGGCCAACCTGCGGATCATCGAGGCGATCGCCCGCAAGCTGGGCGCCGACAACGCCGTGATCGCGAGGGACATCGTGCTCGCCGGCAACACCTCGGCGGCCTCGATCCCGCTCGCGCTCTCCCGCATGGTCGAGCGCGGCGAGGTGCAGCCGGGCGGCCTGGCCCTGTTGCTCGGCTTCGGCGCCGGCCTCACCTACGCCGGACAGGTCATCGAAATCCCCTAACGCTTTGTGCGGCCTGCCGTACAAACCCTGAAAAATCCGAAATTCAAGGAGAAATCGCGACATGGCAGTCACCGAGCAGGAGATCCTCGCCGGCCTTGGCAAGATCGTCAACGAGATCACCGGCATCCCGGCGACCGAGGTCACCCCGGAGAAGAGCTTCGTGGACGACCTCGACATCGACTCGCTCTCCATGGTCGAGATCGCCGTCGCCGCGCAGGACGAGTTCGGCGTCGAGATCCCGGACGACCAGCTCAAGCACCTGAAGACCGTCAAGGACGTCATCAACTTCATCCAGGCCTGAGCGGAGACCGCCGAGCGCGAGCCCGGCGGTCCCACCCCCGCCAGATGGCCTCGTGAATGTGCCGTGCCGCGGCACATTCACGTCCACGACCAACAAGAGGAGTGCACACAAGTGAGTACGAACCGGGTGCGTGTCGTTGTCACCGGGCTCGGCGCGACGACGCCCCTCGGTGGGGACGTCGCCTCGACCTGGTCGGCGCTCCTCGACGGAAAGTCGGGAATCCGCCCCATCACCGAGGACTGGGTCGACACGGTTCCGGTGAAGTTCGCCGGCGTGGCCGCGGTCGACCCGAGCGAGGTGCTGCCCAGGCCGGAGGCCCGGCGGCTGGACCGCGCGGAGCAGTTCGCCCTGATCGCCGCCAGGCAGGCCTGGCAGGACGCGGGCGCGCCCGAGGTCGACGGCGAGCGTCTCGGCGTGGTGGTCGGTAGCGGCATCGGCGGCATCGGCACGATCCTCTCCGCGTACGACCTGTACCGGGAGAAGGGCTGGAACCGGCTCTCGCCGTTCACAGTCCCCATGCTGATGCCGAACGGCTCCGCCGGTTGGATCAGCATCGAGCTGGGCGCCAAGGCGGGGGCGCACTCCACGGTCAGCGCCTGCGCCACCGGCGCCGAGTCCATCGGCTACGGCATCGACATGATCCGCTCCGGCCGCGCCGACATCGTGGTCGCGGGCGGCACCGAGGCCGCGATCCACGGCCTGAACGTGGCGTCGTTCGCCGCGGCGCGCGCCATGTCCACCCGCAACGACGAGCCCGAGCGGGCCTCCCGCCCGTTCGACAAGGGCCGCGACGGCTTCGTGCTCGGTGAGGGCGCCGGCATCGTGGTGCTGGAGTCCGAGGAGCACGCCCGGGCGCGCGGCGCGCGGATCTACGCTGAGGCGGCCGGCGTCGGCTACACCAGCGACGCCTACCACATCACCGGCATCGACCCCGAGGGCAAGGGCGGCCGCCAGGCCATGCTGAGCGCGCTCAAGGACGCGGGCATCGCCGCGTCCGACGTCCACCACGTGAACGCGCACGCCACGTCCACGCCGCTCGGTGACGAGATCGAGGCCCGTGCGATCAAGGACGCCATCGGCGGCCACGCGGCTGTCACCGCCACCAAGTCGATGACCGGCCACCTCCTCGGCGGCGCGGGCGGCGTCGAGTCGATCTTCACCATCCTGGCTCTGCACGAGCGGATCGTGCCGGCCATCGCCAACCTCGACAACCCCGCCGACGGCATCGAGGTGGACCTCGTGCGCGGCGAGCCCCGGAAGCTCGACGGTGGCCAGATCGCCGCCATCAACAACTCGTTCGGGTTCGGCGGACACAACGTCGCCGTGGCCTTCACCACGGTGTGACTAGGAGCCCTAGATGACTGTGCTTGACAACAGGGTGGTGACCGCGGCTTCGGGCGAGGAGGCCGCCGATCCCCGCGATCCCCGGGTACGGCTCAGCCACCTCCTGGACGAGGGCTCGATCCGGCTGATCAGCCCCGAGGACAAGAGCGGCGTCCTGGCCGTCACCGGCCGTGTCGAGGGCGTCCCCGTCGTCGCGTTCTGCAGCGACGCCCGGGTCCAGGGCGGCGCGATGGGCGGCGACGGCTGCGAGCACATCGTCCACGCGTACGACGTGGCGGTCCGCGAGCGCGTCCCGGTGATCGGCGTCTGGCACTCCGGCGGCGCCCGCCTGGCCGAGGGCGTCGAGTCGCTGCACGCGGTGGGCCGGGTGTTCGCCGCCATGACCAAGGCGTCGGGCATCGTCCCGCAGATCTCGGTCGTCGTCGGGGCGGCGGCGGGCGGCGCGGCCTACGGCCCGGCCCTCACCGACATCGTGATCCTCTCCGACAACGGCCGGATCTTCGTGACCGGGCCGGACGTCGTACGCAGCGTCACCGGCGAAGAGATCGACATGGCCTCGCTGGGCGGCCCCGACCCGCACAGCAAGCGCAGCGGCGTCGCCCACGTGGTGACCAAGACCGAGGCCGAGGCGCTGCTCAGGGCCCGCCAGATCGCGTCGCTGCTCGGCCACCAGGGCCGGGTGCGCGACGTCGACGAGGCCGACTTCGGCGACCTGCTGCCGGACAACCCGCGCCGCGCCTACGACGTGCACCCGCTCGTGAACGGCCTCCTCGACGAGCCCGGTGTCGAGCTGCACCCCAAGTGGGCGCCCAACATGGTGACCATGCTGGGCCGTCTCGGCGGGCGCACGGTCGGCGTCGTCGCCAACAACCCGATGCGGCTCGGTGGCTGCCTCGACTCCACCTCGGCCGAGAAGGCCGCCCGGTTCGTCCGGATGTGTGATGCCTTCGGGGTCCCGCTGGTGGTCCTGGTCGACACGCCCGGCTACCTCCCGGGTGTGGGTCAGGAGCACGACGGCGTCGTACGCCGCGGCGCCAAGCTGCTGCACGCCTTCGCTGAGGCGTCGGTGCCCCGGGTGACACTGGTCACCCGCAAGTCGTACGGCGGCGCGTACATCGCGATGAACTCGCGCGCGCTCGGCGCGACCCGCGTCTTCGCGTGGCCGACCATGGACGTGGGCGTGACCGGCGCGGTGGCCGCGGTCCGGATCCTCAAGCGGCGCGAGCTCGCCGCCGTGCCGGAGGAGGAGCGCCCGGCGCTGGAGGCGAAGCTGGCCGAGGAGCACGAGAAGATGTCGGGCGGTGTCGCCCGCGCCATCGAGCTCGGCGTCGTCGACGAAGTGATCGAGCCGGCGAAGACCCGGGGCTCGATCGCCAAGGTCCTGGCCCAGGCCACCCCGGCGCGCGGCGCGCACGGCAACATCCCGCTCTGACCCCGCCCTGGCCGCCGCGGCACGGCGGCCGGGTCGACGGCGACGACACAGGCGCCGGTCCAGCAACTGGACCGGCGCCTGTTCTCATGTCGGGGGACCCCTCGTGCGGCACGGGCCGGTGGCGCTCGGCCCGCGCTCCGCCGCGCCCGCCGGGTGTGCGGCACACCGAGCGGGGCAGGCGCGGCGCCGTCAGACGGCCGCGTGCAGCCAGCGGACGGGTGCGCCCTCACCGGCGTACCGAAAAGACTCCAGTTCCTCGTCCCACTGCTTGCCGAGCAGGCGGTCCAGCTCGTCCTCCAGGACGACCCGGCCCAGCGCGGCCATGAGCATGGCGGTGCGCAACCGGTCCTCGGTGATCAGGATGTCGCCGTTCGCGCCGACGACGGCCGTGAAGGCGCCGAGCGTCGGTGTGTACGCGTATCGGGAGCCGTCCACGCCGGGCGAGGCATCCTCGGTGATCTCGAATCGGATGCGCTGCCAGGCCATGAGCGATGACGAGATCGCCGCCGCCGTCCCCGGACGCCCCTCCCACTCGGCCTGGGCACGTACCGCCCCGGGCGCGGCTGGCTGAGCGGTCCACGTCAGATCGACGGGTACGCCAAGAACGCCTGCGACAGCCCACTCGATATGCGGGCACAACGCAGGCTGAGCCGAGTGGACGTACAGCACGCCACGAGCAGCTGCCACCGGACCTCCCAAATCGCATGAGGTGCGCCTTCCCCAACGGCCTCACACTGGGATGATCACAAGTGACTGAAGGAGAGACTACCGTCCGTCGCAGCCAGGCACCAGAGGGGGGTCATACGGATTAAGACTTGACAGCGATCTGTATATGAAAGACTTCGCTCAGTAAGATTCCCGACGCGAAGGGCCACCCCCATGTGCCCACCCGCAGGCGATCTCCCCGCGGTCCGGGTCGTCGAGCCCAAGCCCGGACGCCCCGCCCTCATCCGCCCCGGAGAGCTGATCACCTCGTCACTGAGCGCGATCTCCCGATGGACGGTCGCCGCCGTCCCGGCCGGGCCGGTCCACCACTTGCGGCTCTCGCCCGACCCCGACGTCCTCGACCTCGCGGCCGGACTGCGCGACCGGGGACACCACGCCTCGCCCAACCACGTCCTCCTCGGTCAGCCGCTGCTGTTCGGCGGCCCCGGCGGCCGGCCGGTCCCGGCGCGGCCCGTGTCGTACGCGCGGGAGGAGCCGTGGGACGTCACGGTCGGTGTACTGGACACCGGGCTGGCCCCGCACCCGTGGCTCGCCGAGTGGTACTCCGACGATGTCGCGGAGATCGCCGACGCCGACCACGACGGGGTGCTCGACGAGCAGGCCGGGCACGGCACGTTCGTGGCCGGGCTGATCCTGCGGGAGGCCCCGGGCGTCCGGTTGCGTGCCGTACGGGTCCTCGACAGCCACGGGGTGAGCGACCAGGCGACGCTGCTGCGCGCGCTGGCGCGACTGGGCGGTGAGCGGATCGACGTCCTCAACCTCTCCCTGGGCGGTTACACCGTGGACGACGAGCCGCCGCTCGGGGTTGCCGAGGCGTTGCGCCCCTTCCCGGCGGTGGTCGCGTGCGCGGGGAACACCGCTTCCTCCCGCCCGTTCTGGCCCGCGGCGCTGCCGGACGTGGTCGCGGCCGGCGCGCTCGACGGCGCGGCACGGGCCTCCTTCTCGGCGCACGGGCCGTGGGTCGGCGCCTGCGCCGAGGGTGTGGGGATGACGAGCAGCTTCCTGGAGCACGGGGCCTTCCACGGCTACGCGACGTGGAGCGGCACGTCGTTCGCGGCCGCGGTCGTCACGGGAGCGGTGGCGCGGCTCTGCCGGGAGATGCCACCCGCCCGCGCCGTACGGCACGCGCTCCTGGACGGCCGGCGCATGCCCGGCCTCGGCGTGGCGGTGCCGCGGCGGCGGGACCACGACGAGGAGCGGGCGGTCGGACCGGTCGGGTGAAAGGCCCCGCCGGGCGCGGCCGGGGCCGATAGGGTGATCGCGCTTCGCATCCTTTCCGACGCGTGGGGTGACGGACATGCCCTCTGAGAAGACGCTCCCGGGCCTGGACCAGGCGGCCTGGGAGGAGCTCGTCACCCGCTTCGACGGCCGGATGTGGGCGGTGGCCCGCGCGTGCGGGCTCGGCCCGGCCGACGCGGCCGACGCCGTCCAGGGCGCGTGGCTGCGGATGGTCGAGAGCCTGGACGGCATCCGCGATCCCGAGCGGATCGGCGCCTGGCTGATCACGACGACCCGGCACGAGGCGGTCCGGCTGGCCCGGCGGTCCCGGGGAGAGCGCCCGGCGGCGGACGCGCTCCCGGAAGTGCTCGTCCCCGATCCCGCCGCGTCCGTGGTGGACGCCGAGTTCGGCCGGCGGCTCTGGCTGCGGCTGGACGGGCTGGCCGAGCCGTGCCGTTCACTGCTCCGCCTGTACGCGCTGAACCCCGACGCGAAGTACGCCCAGATCTCCATGCGGCTCGGCCTCCCGATGGGGAGCATCGGGCCGACCCGCTCCCGGTGCATGTCCCGGCTGAGGGCGCTGATCGAGGAGGAACGGTGACCGACGACGACCACCTGCCCACGTATCTGCTGGCGGCGCTGCGGATCGCCGCCGGGGCCGATCCGGTGCCGGGCCGTGTGTCCGCCTCCGCGCGCGCCGCCTTCGCGCTGCGGCTGCCCGGCGCCGTGGTGGCGAGCCCTGCCGAGGTCGGGCCGGGCGTGGGCGCCCGCTCAGAGGGACGGCCCGCGATGCACCGGTTCGACGCGGACGGCCTCACCCTCGACGTCGAGGTGACCGTCGCCGACGGCCGCCTCGACGTGGCCGGCCAGGTGTCCCCCGCTCCCGGCCCGGGAACGAGGATCGAGGTCCGCACCCCGGGCGCCGGCAGCAGCCGCGTCCCGTCCGAGACGGGGCACTTCGCGGTGACCGGCCTGCCTCCCGGCTGGGTCAGCGTGGTCTGCCACCGGCCCGGTCGTGCTCCGGTGGCCACGCGCTGGCTCCACGTCCGCGATTGACCGCCGTGAACCCCGGCGCTCCGGCCGACGTCGGTCCGGGTGGCGATGAGGCGGCCCCGCTGGCCCGGGCCGAGCGCGCGGTCTGGCTGTCGGCCACCGATCCCGAGCTCGCCGAGGTGGCGGCCCGCGCCGTCCTGGCCGAAGCGGAGGCGGAACCGCCTGGCGCCCGGCGGTGCGCCGAGGCGGTCCCGGTGGCCCTGCGGGCGGCGGCCCTCGCGGCCCGCGAGCTGGGCGACATCGACCTCGCCGTCGAACGGCTCGAACGGGCCGTGACCGTCGGCGCGGACTTCCCGAACCGGGTGGCGCAGGCGCGACTGTCGCTGGTGACCATCGTGGCCGAGCTCGGCGACCCCGAGCGCGGGCTGCGGCTGGCCGACCTCGCCGAGCGTGACCTCACCGGCGTCGATCTGGCCCGGCTCGGTGTCCAGCGCTCCGGCGCGCTCATCCTGCTCGGCCGCTTCCGCGACGCCGTACGGCACTGCGACAAGGCGCTCGGCGGGCTGGGCGGCGACCCCCGGTTCCACGCGGGCGGGCTGCTGAACCGGGGCGTCGCCCGTACCTATCTGGAGGAGTACGCGCGGGCCGAGGCGGACCTGTCGGCGTGCGCGCGGATCGCCAGGGAGGCGGGGCTCGGCCACCTCGCCATGCTCGCCGAGGGCAACCTGCCGTTCGTGGCCGCGCGGCGTGGCGACATCTCGGGAGCGTTCGAGAGTTATCGGGCCGCGGAGGCCACGCTGTTCGGCTATCCCGAGCGGCTGGCCGCGATGCGCGCCGACTTCGCGCACGCGCTGGTCGAGGCGCGGCTGCTCGGGGAGGCCCGCACGCTGCTGGAGCGGGCCGTCCCGGATCTCGCCGGGTCCGGGGCGCAGGCCGGGCTCGCGGACGCCCGGCTGCTGCTGTCCCAGGTCGAGCTGCTCACCGGGGCGGCCGCGGACGCCCGCGCCTCGGCCGAGGCTGCGCGGTCGGAACTGGTACGGCAGGGGCGGACCGCCCGGGCGCCGCTCGCGACCGAGGTGGCGCTGCGCGCCCGGCTCGCGCTGGACGGGCCGACCCCCGGGCTGCTCGCCGAGATGCTGGCCTGCGCGCGCGACCTCGACGGCGGCGGCGCGGCGTCCGACGCGGCCGCGCTCCGCCTGACCGCCGCGGAGGCGGCCATGGCGATGGGTGACCTGCCCACGGCGCGCGACCGGCTGACGCTCCTGGCCCGCTCCGCCGCCCCGGCCGTGGTCCGGCAGCACGCGCTGGCCGTGCTGCGGCGCCTCGACGGGGACCTTGCCGGGGCGCTGAACGCGGCCCGCGCGGGCGTGGCGGCGGCGCTCGCGCCGCACCCGGCCGCCTCCGCGAACGGCGAGGCCGCCGCTCCCGTCGAGGCGCGCGCGTACGCCGCCCGGTCCGCCGAGGATCTCGGCCGCTTCTGCGTAGGGCTCGCGCTGGAAGGCGGCGACCCGTGGACCGTGCTCGCCTGCTCCGAACGCCGGCGGGCGCTCGTACGGGTGACTCCGGAGCCGTGTCTCCCGGCCGAGGCGGGACCCGCCTCCGAGGGGGCGCTGATCGAGTTGGTGCGCAGTGACGCCGACCTCACGGGCGTGCTGGTGACGTCCGGCCGGAGCGTCCTGCGGCGGCTCGGCTCCTACCCGGCGGCGGCCGAGGCCACGGTCCGGGTCCGCTACGCGCTGCGCCGGCGCAACCTGCGCGACGTGGCGGCCGAGAGCGGCCTCGACCGCGATCTCGCGGCGCTCGACGACGCCCTGCTCGGACCGCTCGGCGTGCCCGCCGGGCCGGTGACGATCGTGCCGACCGGCGCCCTGCACACCCTGCCCTGGCCGCTGCTCCCGTCCCTGCGGGGCCGCGCCGTGTCCGTGGCCGCGAGCGCGTCCTCCTGGCTCGCCGGGCCGGAGGCGCCTCCGGTACGGGAACCCGCGGTCGTGGCGGTGGCCGGGCCGGGGCTGGAGCACGCGGCGGTCGAGGCGGACGCCGTCGTCCGGGCGCATCCGGGCGCGGTCCGGGTGGACCCGACGAGGGCGGCGGTGCTCGCCGCCCTCGGCCGCGCCGACGTGCTGCACGTCGCCGCGCACGGGACCTTCTCGCCGCGCGGCCCACTGCTGTCCCGGATCACGCTCGACGACGGGCCGCTGATGGCCTACGACCTGGCCCGGCTGGACCGGATGCCGAGGCTGGTGATCCTCTCGGCGTGCGAGGCGGGCATGGCGCACGCCCCGGCGGACGGAGCCGTCCTCGGGCTGGCCGGCGCGTTCCTCGACCGGGGCGTCCGGTGCGTGATCGCCGGCGTGGTGCCGGTACGCGACGAGGAGGCGCCGGCGCTGATGGGGGTGTTCCACCCGCTCCTCAGGGAGGGGCGCACGCCGGCCGAGGCGCTCGCCCGGGCGGCTGATGCGACCGATGTGCCGGGTTTCGTGTGCTTCGGCGCGGGAGATCTCCGGCTGGCGGCCCGCTGACGCCGGCCGCCGCTTCGCTGCGGAAGGCGGGCCGCCCTCCTCCGATCAGCCGGTGGCCACCGGGCGGGAGGAGTCGGTCACCCAGTGGGACCAGGAGCCGACGTAGAGCGCGGCGTGGATGCCGGCCAGTTCCAGCGCGAGCACCTCGTGCGCGGCGGTCACGCCCGATCCGCAGTAGGCCCCGACGGGCACCCCGTCCACCGCGCCGAGCGTGTTGAACCGTTCGCGCAGGAACTCGCGGTTGTGGAACCGGCCGCCGGGCTCGACGTTCTCCGCCGTGGGCGCGCTGACCGCGCCGGGGACGTGCCCGGCCACCGGGTCGATCGGCTCGACCTCACCGCGGTAGCGCTCGGCGGCGCGGGCGTCGAGCAGGACGCCGTTGGCGGCGAGGTCGGCCGCCTGGTCCGCGTCCAGCGTCGGCATCCCTCCGGGGACGGCGGTGAAATCGCCGCCGCGCCCGGTGGCGTCCCCCTCGCCCTCCTCGACCGGGAGCCCGGCGTGCCGCCAGGCCCGGATGCCGCCGTCCAGAACGCGCACGTCGGGATGGCCGAAGTAGCGCAACGTCCACCACGCCCGCGCCGCCGCCGACGAGTCGGCCTCGTCGTAGACGACGACCGGGCGGGAGCCGTCCACGCCGAGGTGGCGCATCGCGGCCTGGAAGTCCGCCGCCTCGGGCAGCGGGTGGCGTCCCCCCGCGCCGGGCGCGGCGGCGAGGTCGACGTCGAGAGCGCAGAAGACCGCGCCCGGGATGTGGCCCTCCACATAGGACTTGTGGTCGGACGGTCCACCGCCGAGCCGCCAGCGGACGTCCAGGATCGTGACTTCGCCGAGGCCGGCGAGCTCTTCGGGCGTGACAAGGATGCTCATCTGGCACTTACCTCCAACAACGGAACGTTCTGTTCGGCCGCCGTAAGGGAGCCGTGATAACCGATCATGGCGGCTTCGAGCGGCTCGGCCTGGGAGGCGACGATCGCGGAGTCGTCGTACGGCACCGCCACGACGTCGCCGATCCGGCCCAGCCACTCGCGGCGTACGGCCGGGCCGAACCACCCGGAGTCCACGGCCTCCTCCCTGGAGACCACCCAGGCCCGGCCGCGCAGCGCCTCGGCCCACGTCTCCAGGACCGCCGGGGCCGCCCCTTCCACCGTGTAGAGGTGGCGGACCCGCGCCTCGCCGCCGAGGAGCGCGACCCCTTCGCGCAGTTCGGGCCGCAGGTCCACGTCCACCTTCTCGACCGCGTTGACCATGCCGTGGTCGGCGGTGACGTACATGGCCGAGCCGCGCGGCAGCGACTCGGCGATCCGCTGCGCCATCCGGTCGACGACGGCCAGCTCCTCCAGCCACTGGGTGCTGCCCCAGCCGGTCTCGTGGCCGGCCGCGTCCACGCCGCCGTAGTAGACGGTGACGAACGACCGGCCGCGCAGCGCCTCCCTCGCGCCCTCGACGCGGTCGTCCACGCTCTCCGCCGCGACGTGCCGTACGCCCCGGTAGACCGCGCGGGAGAGTCCGGTTCCCCGGAACGCCCCGGGCGCGACGTAGACGGGGTCCACACCCGCCGCGGCGAGCCGCTGGTAGACCGTCTCGGCCGGCTGCCACCACTCGGGGTCGACGGCGTGGCCGGGCGCGGTCCAGCGCAGGCAGTTGAACAGCCGCCCCTCCCCCGGGACCGCCATGAGGATGCCGACCATCCCGTGCTCGCCGGGCGTCGAGCCCGTGCCGAGCGTGGCGAGGCTCGTCGGCGTCGAGGACGGGAACCCGGCGGTGAGCGTCCGCCCCCGCTGCCCGGACAGGAACGGCGCGGCGTCCGGATGGGCGCGCAACAGGTCGGCGCCCAGGCCGTCCACGAGGAACAGGCACACCCGCTCGGCGGGGTCGAGCCGCAGCGTGTTCTGCGCGCCGGCCCCCAGGGAGGCCAGTACGGACCCCGGCAGGTCGGACAACGAGGCCCCGCCGTACTCCGGGACGTACGGCACGGCGGAGCGCCCGGAGCGGGACTCGGTCACGTCACCTCCAGGGACGGGTCAGGCGGCGGCGTGGGCGGTGGCCTCGGAGAGGGCCTTGGCGAACTCGAGCACGTGCGCGACCGCCTCCGGGCCGTCGGCCGCGTCGCTCACCCGCAGTGACAGGTCGTCGGCGGTGATGGCCCCCGTGTAGCCGTGGTCGGCCTCGCAGTTCTCGTCGCCACAGGTCGCCGGCTCCAGATCCACGTGCGAGATCGCCCCCCAGCCGATCGTCAGCGTGGCCTCGGTGGGAGGAACGCCGGGAACGTACGAGGCCGGGTCGGGCACCACGCGTGTGACGGCGACCGACTGGATGCGGTTGAGCCGTACGGCCTCAGTGGTGGTGGAGGCGTGCGAGGCGGGCATCCCCTCGGCGGGCGGGTGTTCGTCGGTGTGGCAGACGAGCAGCCGGCTCGCCGTGAGCACCAGGACGGTGACGTGCCTGCGCACCTCCATCGCCGGGTCGAAGGTGGCCTCGTGATGCACGACGTATGCCGTGACCTGTTCCTTGCCAAGGGCGGAGTCGACCGCGTCGGCGACCAGGTCGGGGTAGTAGCCGCTGCGCTCGATCGCCTCACGCATTCCGGCGGCGGAGACTCGGGTTTCCCTCATGGGGTCCATCCTGCCCTGTAAGGGACACCGGTTTCACACTCACGCGAAACCGGCTCCTTACCGCAGACGGCGCGGTCCGACGTCGAGCCGGGGGCCGACCTCGGGCCGCAGCACGGCCCTGGCCCCCAGCACGACGACCGCCGTCTCCCCCACCAGCACCTCGTCCAGGTCCATCCGGCGGACCTCGGGCAGCGCGTCGGCGAGGAGTCCCACCCTGACCAGTAGATGCTCCAGCGCGTCCACTGCTACCGGCGGGTAGCCGTACTCGCCGAGGAGCAGCGGCGCGGCCCGCACCGAGCGCACGAGCGCGGCGGCGTCCTCCGTGGTGAGCGGGGCCAGCCGGTAGGCGCGGTCGCCGAGCAGCCGGGCCGCCACGTCACCCAGCCCGAAGGACACCACCGCCCCGGCGTCCCGGTCCTGCAGCACGCCGACGACCGTGGCGGCCGACGGCTGCGGCGCCATGTGCTGCACCGCGATCGTCGCACCCGGGCTGAGCGTCGCGGCGAGGTCGGCGTACGCCTGGCGGAGGCTGCCCGGCTCGCCCAGGCCGAGCCGTACGGTGCCGGACCGGCGGGGCGCATGGGGGTCGGCGGCCGCCGTCACGGGCCGTGCCACCGGCCGCAACGCCACGGGCCAGCCGAGCCGGGTGGCCGCGGCCACCGCCTCGTCGGCCGAGGCGACCGGCTCGGCGGGCCACACCTCGACGCCGTAGCAGGCGAGCAACTCTGTCGCGTCGATCTCGACCTGCTCGGTGCCGGGGACCAGCGCGTCGGCGATCAGCCGCCTGGCCCGCGCGGTGTCCACGCCCTCGACCATCGGCGGCGTGCCGACCGGCTGCTCGCGCCAGCGGGCGTAGCCGACGGCGTGCGCGAGCGCGCGTACGGCCTCCTCCGGCGCGGGATAGGACGGGATGGAGCCCCTGGACGGGCCCTCCCCGGGGACGCGCAGCTCGACGGGCATGCCCAGCTCGCCCTGGAAGGTGGCCAGCACCGGCTTGCCGGACTCCCCGGCGACCCGGACCAGCTCGGCGGCGACCTCGGCGTGGCCGCCCGGGATCGGCGGCATGTAGATCACGACCGCCGCGTCCACGTCGGGGAGCACGCCGGAGAGGGCGGCGGCGAACTCGGCGCCCCCGGCGCGCGCCCCGAGGTTGACCGGCGGGACCGGTTCCAGACCCCGGGCGCGGCAGGCCTCGACGGCGAGCAGCGCGAGCGCGTCGGAGTTGCTCACCACACCCACCCGGGGGCCGGCGGGCAGCGGCTGGTGGGCCAGCAGCTGCGCGACGTCGAAGAGCTGGGCCAGGTCGTCCACCCGGATCACCCCGGCCTGCTGGAACAGCGCGCTCAGCGCGGTGTCGGGCAGGCGGAGCACCCTGGCCGCGTGCCCGGTCGGCACCCCCTGGCTCTTGACGACGACGACCGGCCTGGTGCGGGAGATCCGCCGGGCCAGCCGGAAGAACTTGCGCGGGTTGCCCAGGGATTCCAGGTAGAGCAGGATCACGTCGGTCGCCGGGTCCTCCTCCCAGTACTGCAGGAGGTCGTTGCCCGACACGTCGGCGCGGTTGCCCGCCGAGACGAACGTCGAGATGCCCATGCCGCGCTGGGCCACCCGCTGCAGCAGGGCCGTGCCGAGCGCACCCGACTGGCTGAAGAACCCGACCCTTCCCTGTCCCGGCAGCGTCGCGGCGAGGGTGGCGTTGAGGCGGATCGCGGGGTCGGTGTTCGCGATGCCGAGACAGTTGGGGCCCACCACGCGCAAGCCGTACGCGCGGGCGATGCGGACCAGCTCGTCCTGGCGGGCACGCCCCTCCGGCCCGGTCTCCCCGAACCCGGAGGAGACCACGACCAGGCCCTTCACCCCTTTCTCCGCGCACTCCTTCACCACGTCGAGCACGCCCTCGGCGGGGATCGCGAGAACCGCGAGGTCCACCTCGCCGTCGATCGCCGACACGCTCCGGTACGCGCGTACCCCGGCGACCGCCCTCACCTCGCGGTGCACGGGGTAGACGGGGCCGGTGAAGTCGGCGGCGAGCAGGTTGCGCAGCACGGTCTGGCCGATGCCGCCCGGCTCGCGGCTGGCGCCGATCACCGCGACGGACTCCGGCTTCAGCAGCCGCTCGATGGAGCGCGCCTCGGCCCGGTGCTCGCGCGCCGCCGTCACCTGCACGGCGCTGTCGGTGGTGGCCAGGTCCAGCGTCATGCGTACGACGCCGTCCTCGAAGTGGCTCTGCGCGGTGTATCCGGCCTGGCGGAACATCGCCATCATGCGGTGGTTGGCGGGCAGCACGTCGGCGATGAACGTGCGGATGCCCCGCTCCCTGGCGGCGGCACGCAGGTGTTCGAGCAGCACGGACGCCATGCCCCTGCCCTGGTGCGCGTCCTCCACGAGGAACGCCACCTCGGCGTGGTCGGCCGGCTGCACCCGGTCGTAGCGCACGACCGCGACCATTTCGGTGCCGATCGTGGCGATGAGCGCGACCCGGTTGTCGTAGTCGACGTTGGTGAACCAGGCGATCTCGCGGTCGCTCAGTGTCGGCCGGGGACCGAAGTAGCGGAAGTAGATCGACTCCGCGGAGAGACGCGAATAGAACGCGCGCATCAAATCCGCGTCGTCCGGCCGGATCGGGCGCAGATGCGCCGTTCCGCCGTCCGAGAGCACGACGTCCGCCTCCCAATGGGCGGGGTAGCGGGATTCCACAGATTCGAGAGTAGCCCCGGCGCTCCACCTCTCTGCAGGGCAACGCTTGTGCATCGACTCCCTGCGAGTGGCGACCCGCCCCCCACGACGTGGCCAGAAGCTGTTAAGTTTCTCGGCATAGCCCTAAAGCCCGGCGAGGACGCCGACCCCCTCCGGCGGACTCACCTCAACGAGCAGCTGGCAAGGTGGTGACATCATGACGCGGGTCGTTGTGGTGGGCGATCTCATGACCGACGCACTCGCGCGCGCCCGCTTCCCCCTCGCGAGGGCGAGCGATACTCCGGCGGTCGTGACGATGCACGGCGGCGGATCCGGCGCGAACATCGCGTCCTGGCTCGCGGTCGAGGGCCACGAGGTGGCCTTCATCGGCCGCCGCGGCGCCGACATCACCGGCCGCAACCGGGACATGGAGCTGATGGGCTACGGCGTGGACGCCCGGCTCGTGATGGACCCCGAGCGCCCGACCGGCACCTGCGTGGTGCTCGTCACGCACAAGGGCGAGCGGACCATGCTGTCCGACCCCGGGGCCAACGCCGCCCTCGCCCCCGAGGACCTGCCACGCGACCTGTTCAGCGGCGGCGCCCACCTGCACGTGTCCGGCTACACGCTCATCAACGAGGGCTCGCGCGACGCCGGGCTGGCCGCGCTCGACCTGGCCCGCCGGGCCGGGATGTCCATCTCCGTGGACTGCGCCTCGTCCGCGCCGGTGGAGCGCACCGGCGCCGAGCCGTTCCTGGAGTGGACCCACGGCGCCAAGCTGCTGCTCGCCAACATCGACCAGGCCAAGGTGCTGACCGGCCGGGACGAGCCCGCGGCCGCGGCGAAGGTGCTCACCGCCTGGTTCCCCCAGGTCGTGATAAAGCTCAACAAGGACGGCGCCCTCTGGTACACCAACAACCGGTCCGAGCCGGTGCGGGCGCCCGCCGAGTCGGTCGACCGGATCGTGGACGGCACCGGCGCCGGCGACGCGTTCGCCGCCGGCTTCATGCCCCCGTGGCTGGCCGGCAAGCCGCCCGCCGAGGCCCTGGCGGCGGGCAACGCCCTGGCCGCCAAGTGCATCTCCTACCTCGGCGCCCGCCCCCGCCTCTAGCCTCACCGCCCTCCAGCCTCCCCGCGCGCGGCTCCACGTTCACGGCCCGGTGCCGCCCGGCCCCCGCGCGGCGTCAGGACGTCACGGCGAGGGCGAGCGGAAGGACGGCGGGGGCGCCCGCGTGCCGGATCTGGGCCGTGGCGAGCGTCATGGTCCACCCGGTGTCCACCCGGTCGTCCACGAGCAGGACGGGGCCGCCCGCGGCGGCGATCCGCTCCGCGAGATCGCGCGGCATCGCGAGGGTGCCGCGGACCGCGGCGACGCGCTGGGCGCTGTTGAACTGCCGTCCCGGCGGCCCGCCGCGATAGCCCAGCTCTCCCAGGTAGTCCAGGCGGCCGATGGCGGCGATCCGCTCGGCCAGGCTCCGCACGAGCTGCGGGTGGGACACGGACGGGACGCTGACCACCGCCACCGGCCGCGTCGGCCAGTGCCAGGACTTGAGCACGCCCACCACCGCGCCGAACACGTCGTCGGGAATCGGTCCGTCCGGCCCGGCGAACAGCTCACGCAGCCGAGTGCCCCAGCCGATGTCGGTGAGCCGGCCGAGCGTGCGGCCCGTCTCGGCCGCCAGCTCGGGCTTGATCCTGCCCTTCAGGTCGGCGAGGCCGGTCGGCCACTGGCGGCGCGCCTCCAGGTCCACCCCGGGGCGGGCCAGGCGGTCGTGCGCGACCTGGACATCCTCGACCGCGACCTCCGCCGAGCGGTGGGCGCCGGTGCAGTTGTCGCACCGGCCGCACGGGCTCGCCTCGTCGTCGAGGTGCCCGCGCAGGAACTGCTCCCGGCACTCGGTGGTCGCGATGTACCCGAGCATGGCCTCCTGCTCGGCCGCACGCTCGGCGGCGACCCGGCGATAACGCTCGGCGTCGTACGTCCAGGGCTCCCCGGTCGCCTCCCAGCCGCCCTTCACCCGGCGGACCGCGCCGTCCACGTCGAGGACCTTGAGCATCATCTCCAGCCGGCTCCGGCTGAGATCGACCCGCGTCTCGAGGGCGGCCGTCGAGAGCATGCCCTCTTCCGAAAGCGCCGCGAGCGTCGCGCGGACCACCTGCTCGGGCGGGAACGCGAGCGAGGCGAAATAGGACCAGATCTCCCGGTCTTCCGCGCCCGGGAGCAGGATCACCTCCGCCCGCTCCACGCCGCGGCCCGCGCGGCCGACCTGCTGGTAGTACGCCACGGGCGAGGACGGGGCACCGACGTGGACGACGAAACCGAGGTCCGGCTTGTCGAAGCCCATGCCCAGGGCGGAGGTGGCGACCAGCGCCTTGATGCGGTTGGCGAGCAGGTCCTCCTCGGCGGCCAGGCGCTCGGCCGGCTCGGTCTGCCCCGAGTACGCGGCCACCGGGTGCCCCTGCTCGCGCAGATAGGCGGCGATCTCCTGGGCGGCGGCCACGGTCAGCGTGTAGACGATGCCCGACCCCGGAAGCTCGTTCAGCGTCCTGGCCAGCCACGCCAGACGCTCCCCCGCCCCGCGCAGCCGCACGACGGACAGGTGCAGGCTCTCACGCTCAAGGGAGCCGCGCAGGACGAGCGGGGCGGCGGGATCGTCCCACTCGGGACTCGCCGCGAGCTGCTCGGCGACGTCCCTGGTCACCCGCGCGTTGGCGGTCGCGGTGGTGGCGAGGACGGGGATGCCGGGCGGCAGCTCGGTCAGCATCGTGCGCAGGCGACGGTAGTCGGGCCGGAAATCGTGCCCCCAGTCGGAGATGCAGTGGGCCTCGTCGATCACCACCAGCCCGGCGCTCTCGGCCAGCTCGGGCAGCACCTGGTCGCGGAAGTCGGGGTTGTTCAGCCGCTCGGGGCTGACGAGAAGCACGTCGATCACGCCCTCGGCGACCTGGGCGTAGATCTTCTCCCACTCCTCGGGGTTGGCCGAGTTGATCGTGGCGGCGTGGATGCCGGCGCGCTCGGCGGCCGCGATCTGGTTGCGCATGAGGGCCAGCAACGGGGAGACGATCACCGTCGGCCCCTCGCCCAGCTCGCGGAGCAGTGCGGTCGCCACGAAGTAGACCGCTGACTTGCCCCAGCCGGTGCGCTGCACGACCAGGGCGCGCCTCCGGTCCATCACCAGCGCCTTGATCGCCGCCCACTGGTCGTCGCGCAGCCGCGCGCCCTCTCCGGCCAGCGCCCGCAGGCGCGCCTCGGCCTCGTCGCGCAACGCCCGCTCTTCCCCTGCCACTTCTGCTGTCACGGGTCTTTGCTACCAGTTCCCTCCGACTGTTCGCGCCCCGTCTTCGGCACTTGTGGACAACGCGACGATAGAGCGGCCGGGTATGCCCCCGCCGACTCGGTTCGGCGGACATGGTTGGATGAATCCCGCTATGGACGTGACCACCTGGTACCTGGAGCAGACCGACCCCGGAGATCTGCGGCCGGCGCGGGAGCCGCGACCGCCCGTGGACATCGTGCGCGCGGCGATCCCCTCCCCCGAATTCAACCGCTTCCTGTACACCGCCGTCGGCGGCGACTGGCAGTGGACCGAGCGCCTGCCGTGGACCTGGCAGCAGTGGATGTCCCTGCTGGACCGGCCGGGCAGCGAGACCTGGGTCGCCTGGCGCGACGGAACGCCGGCCGGCTACGTGGAGCTGGTCTCCCAGGACGACGGCGTGGTGGAGATCTCCAGCTTCGGGCTGCTGCCGTACGCGATCGGGCAGGGACTGGGCGGTCACCTCCTCACGACCGGTACGGCACGGGCCTGGGACATGGCCGACCGCTGGCCCGGACTCCCTCCCACCCGGCGCGTCTGGCTCCACACCTGCTCCCTCGACGGCCCGGCGGCGCTGGCGAACTACCAGGCCCGCGGCTTCCGGATCTACGACAGCCGGCTGAACGTGCCGGGCGACGAGGACGAGGGCAGCACACCCGGCCCCTGGCCGGGCGCGATGCGCCCGCTGCCCGGCACCCGCTGAGACGACTCAGGCCCGGTCGCCCGAGAAGCGACGCGGCGTTTTTCCCGGCGGCGGCCCGGCGTTCACTGAGCCCGGCTGAGCCCGGCGCTCACTGAGACGGTCCGCCGCCGCGAAACGTCGGCGGGGGACCGTCCGCCACGGCGGTGACCACTGACGGTGACAGGGGCACCCGACCGGCCCCCACCGCGCGAGTGGAGCAAAACACCAGGTTCACCTCCTTGCCCCGTCGTACCGGCAGGAACAACACGTATCTCTGCCAAATGCGTCAAAAGTCACTTAAACCGGATTAGGCGGGGCGGGAATCGCCGCTGAGTCGCGACCACTCCCTGTCATCGGCACAATGTTCGATATGGCCCGACGCACGACCACACCCCCGCCGGACGAGGACTTCGAAGAGCGGATCGTCGACATCGACGTGTCCGAGGAGATGCGCGCCAGCTACCTGGAATACGCGTATTCGGTGATCTACCAGCGCGCGCTCCCGGACGCCCGCGACGGGTTGAAGCCGGTGCAGCGCCGCATCCTCTACTCGATGAGCGAGATGGGGTTGCGTCCCGATCGCGGCCACGTCAAGTCCTCGCGCGTCGTCGGCGACGTGATGGGCAAGCTCCACCCGCACGGCGACACCGCCATCTACGACGCGCTGGTGCGCTTGGCGCAGCCGTTCTCGATGCGGCTGCCCCTGGTGGACGGGCACGGCAACTTCGGCTCCCTCGACGACCTGCCCGCCGCCATGCGGTACACCGAGGCCCGGCTCGCCGCCTCGGCACTGCTCATGGTGCAGTCGATCGACGAGGACACCGTCGACTTCAAGCCCAACTACGACGGCCAGGAGACCGAGCCGACCGTCCTGCCCGCGGCGTTCCCCAACCTGCTGGTCAACGGCGCCTCCGGCATCGCGGTCGGCATGGCGACCAACATGGCGCCGCACAACCTGGGCGAGGTCATCGCGGCGGCCCGGCACCTGATCAAGCGGCCGGACGCCACACTCGAAGAGCTGATGCGCTTCGTCCCCGGGCCCGACCTGCCGACCGGCGGCACGATCACCGGCCTCTCCGGCGTCAGGGACGCGTACGAGAAGGGCCGCGGCACCTTCAAGATGCGGGCCAAGGCCACGATCGAGCAGGTCACGCCGCGCCGCAAGGGCATCGTGATCACGGAGCTGCCGTTCAACGTCGGCCCCGAACGCGTCATCACCAAGATCAAGGAGCTGGTGACCGCCAAGAAGCTCAATGGCATCGCCGACCTGAAGGACCTCACCGACCGCCACAAGGGCCTGCGGATGGTCATCGAGGTCAAGAACGGCTTCCACCCGGAGGCCGTGCTGGAGGAGCTCTACCGGCTGACGCCGATGGAGGAGACCTTCGGCATCAACAACGTGGCACTGGTGGACGGTCAGCCTCGCACCCTCGGCCTGCGCGAGCTGCTCCAGGTCTACGTCGACCACCGCCTCGACGTCGTGCGCCGCCGCTCGGCTCACCGCCGCCGCAAGCGCGAGGAGCGGCTCCACCTGGTGGACGGCCTCCTCATCGCGCTGCTCAACATCGACGAGGTCATCCGCATCGTCCGCTCCTCCGACGACACCGCCCAGGCGCGCGCCGGGCTGATGGAGACCTTTGAGCTGAGCGAGGTCCAGGCGAACTACATCCTGGACACCCCGCTGCGCCGCCTCACCCGGTTCGACAAGCTGGAGCTCGACCGCGAGAAGGAGACGCTGTCCGCGGAGATCGCCGCGCTCACCGAGATCCTCTCCTCGGAGGACCGGCTCCGCCAGGTCGTCTCCAAGGAGCTCGCCGAGATCGCCAAGACGTACGGCACGCCGCGCCGCACCGTGCTGCTGGAGTCATCGGGAGCCGCGCTCACCGCGGCGGTGCCGTTGGAGGTGGCCGACGACCCGTGCCTGGTCCTGATGTCCTCGACCGGGCTGCTGGCCCGTACGACCGACGCCGTGCCGCTCGCCCCGGAGGGCGAGCGCGCCGCGCACGACGTGCTGGTCTCCGTGGTGCGCTGCACGGTCAGGACCGAGGTGGGTGTGGTCACCTCGCTGGGACGGCTGATCCGGGTCCCCGTGGTGGACCTGCCGACGCTGCCGCCCTCGGCCAACCCGCCGTCGCTGGCGGGCGGGCATCCGGTCTCCGAGTTCGTGACGCTGAGCCCGGGCGAGACCGTCGTCGGGCTGGGCTCGCTCGACCCCGACGGCCCCGGTCTCGCGCTCGGCACCGCCCAGGGCGTGGTCAAGCGGGTCGTCCCCGAATACCCCGCCAACCGCGACGAGTTCGAGGTCATCGGCCTCCGCGACGGCGACACGGTCGTCGGCGCGGTCGAGCTGACCTCCCCCGATCATGATCTGGTCTTCATCACCTCCACCGCCCAGATGCTGCGTTACCCCGCCTCCTCGGTGCGCCCGCAGGGCCGTCCGGCGGGCGGCATGGCGGGCGTCCGACTGGACGAGGGCGCCCGCGTGATCTGGTTCGGCGTGGTCGATCCCACCCAGGAGGCCCGCGTCGTCACGATCGCGGGCTCCTCGACCGCCCTGCCCGGCACCCAGGTCGGGGGCGGCAAGGTCTCCGACTACGCCGAGTTCCCGCCCAAGGGCCGGGCGACCGGCGGCGTACGGGCGCAGCGCTTCCTCAAGGGCGAGGACGTGCTGCTGCTCGCCTGGGCCGGTCCGGCTCCGGTGAAGGCGGTGTCCTCGGTGGGCAAGCCGGTCCCGCTGCCCGAGGAACTGGGCCGCCGTGACGGATCCGGCGTCCGGCTCACGCACACGGTCGCCGCGATCGGCGGCGCGCTGGGCAGCACGGACCTGACGCCGTCCCCGGGCGACGGCTCGGCCCCGGCCGATCAGCACGGGGAGGACGGCCACACGCCCGCCTCCTGACCAGGCCCGTCACACCCGTGTCCTGAACGGCACCGCCCGCGCCCGCGTCCTCGACAGGCTCGCTGCCACGCCTGCGTTCAGGACGGACCCGCCGCGCCACGGCCCTCCCCCTCCGGGAGCGCCGTGGCGCGTCGTCGTCACCCCGTACGACGAGGCGGGCATCCCGTAACCGGCGGCCCGGACTTCTCATGCCGCCGGCCGAGTCCCTTCAGTTCGATCACACCCTGTACTCCGGCGTGGAACCGATCGCTCTTCCCGCCGTCCGCGTCCCACCCGTGAATACGAATCGGGGCATCGGCGAAGTAGTGGGTAACCGATCGAAGGGACACCCACCGCATGACCGCGCCACCGAACGCAGCCCGTCCTCCCGCCGGAACGACGCGGGGAACGGCACGCGGAACGACGCCAGGAACGACGGTCGGCGGCCGCGCCAAGCGGGTCACGGGGCGGATCGACCTGGCGGGGAGGTCGTGTTGCGCGTTCATCTAGTGGTCGCGGCCAAGTGCGCGGGCGCCCCGCTGCCTCCCGCGGTACTCGACGCGGCGCGCGAGGCCATCACCCGCGCCTTCCCGGTCCCGGCCGAGGCGGTGACCGCACGCGAATGGCGGTCGGCCGCCGGTGACACCACGCTGCTGTCCTGGTCCAACGAGCCGGAGGGGCACGGGCTGCCGATCGTGTGCTCCAGCGGTGGCCGGGTGGCGGGCCTCACCGGACACCTGGCCGATCCGGGCGAGGTGGACCGGCTGCTGGTCGCTCCCCGGCTCGGCGAGGCCGCCGCCCGCACCGGCGGCGTGTTCTCGGTCTTCCGGGCCGGTGAAGGGGAGGTGAGCGCGGCCACCGGGCTCACCCGGGCCTGCCCCGTCTTCTACGCCGAGACCCCGGACGTCCACGTCGCCGGCAGCCGCGCGCTGCTCGTCCACCTCGCCGCCAGAGCGGCCGAGACGGGATCGAGCCGACCCGAGATCGTCTGGGACCTGCCCGCGATGGAGTCCATGCTGCGGGCCGGGTACTTCCTCTCCGACGAAACACCGTTTCTCGGGGTCGCCGCGTTGCGACCCGCCTCCGAGATCAGCGTCACCGGCGGCCGCCGCACCATCACCGTGTCCCCGCTTCCCGGCCCACGCGAGGTGCCGACGTCCAGGCGCGGGATGCGCGCCCAGATCGACGAGCTCGCCGACGCGCTGCTCGCCGCCGTACGACCGCTGCGGAACACCCCGGAGCCGGTACGGCTGTCGCTGACCGGGGGCCGCGACAGCCGCCTCCTCGCCGCGCTGCTGTACAAGGCGGGCATCCCGTTCGTGACGGCGACCTCGGGGCACGACGACAACCCCGACGTGGTGCTCGCCGCGCGCGTCGCGGAGGCGCTCCGCGTCGAGCACCGCGTCGTCCGGCCGAAACGGTCCAAGAGCGGGACGGAGCTGGTCGTCCCCCATCCTCGCGTCCGCGGCCACAACGTGCTGTTCGCCTGCGAGGGCATGCTCTCGGCGTACGAGAACGTCCCGGGCGGCGGGCCGTACGACCCCACGCCCCGGATGTCGGGCCACGGCGGGGAGATCCTGCGGGGAGGCTTCCTGCAGAACCAGGCCGACCCGGACCCGAAGGCGATCAGGCGCCGGGTGAACAGCCTGTTCGGCAAGAACGCCGACCTGCTGACCGAGGAGGCCGGGGAGCATGCCCGCGCCCTGGCGGCCCCGTGGCAGGAGCGCTGCCGCGAGGACGGGGCGGGAGCGCTCGACCATCTGTACCTGACGTATCGCGTGGGCCGCTGGCACGCGGCGTCCCGCGCGTCGTTGCTGCGCGCCCAGAACCCCATCCCGCCGTTCCTCGACAACCTGGTCGTCCGGACCGCCCTGAGCATCGATCCGCTGTGGCGGCGTTCCGAGGCGGTCATCCACGACGTGATCGGCGCTTTCGCGCCCCAGTTGCGTGACATCCCGGTGGAGGGCACGCCATGGCGGTTCACCGCCGAGTCCTCCGACCGCACGCTGATGGACCGGCTCCGGCTGCGGCTGCCGAGGCGCGCCCGCCCTGCCGAGACCGCCGCGCCGAAAGCCGCCGCGCCGAGGACGTTCGACCCGGCGAGCAAGCCCTGGAACTGGCGGACGACGCCTTCACCGGAACTGACCGACCGGATGTACGCGGGCATCGTCGGCCCGGGTGGCGCGTTGACGGCCGGCGGGCTGGCGCGCGTCGTCGACGAGGGCGGCGTGGCCCGGCTGCCGGACTCGCGGATGGACGCCTTCTGGCACCTGTACACGGTCTCGGTGATGCTGACCGACGCCTTCGCCGACCCGGTCGCTCCCGATCTCCCGCCGCTGCACATCCCCCTGCCGGTCTGAGCCGCCCCCGCGACGCCGCCGGTCGCGGGGTCCGGCCGTCCGGTCCGGATGTGCGGCGATCCGTCCATGTGCGTACGGAAGGGGCCGGAACCGTCCTCGCTCTGCTACGTTCGTCGCGGAGCGATCAGTCGTTTCGTGAGGAGTCCCCCCATGCGCGTCCGTAAGTGGGCGATCCTGGCAGTCATCGTGGCCATCGTCGCCGCCGTACCAACCGTGATCGGCGCGTTCGGCGGCTTCGAGCGCACGGGAGGCGGCGAGGTGGCGGTCATCCGCAACGGCGGCCTCCTCGACGACAACCGGGTACGCCAGATCATCGAGCCGGGGTCGAGCGTGACCTGGATCGGATGGTGGTCCCAGGTCCACCGCTATCCCGCCCAGCAGCGCTACTACACGATCACCTCCAGCGGCGGCGGCGAGCGCTCCGGCGTCGACGTCGTGACCGTGCCCAGCAGCGACGGCGTCAACATGGGCATCGAGGGCACGCTCTACTTCAACCTGAACCTCGACCACGAGACGCTCAAGTCGTTCGACGACAAGTTCGGCACCCGCAAGTTCCGCGCCACGGGCGGCGGGATGTACTTCCCCTGGGACAGCGACGAGGGCTGGTCCGCCTTCCTCGACCAGATCATCCGGCCCGTGATCGACAACGACCTGCGCTCCCAGGTCAACAGCTTCCGCTGCGCGGAGCTGGTCTCGTCGTGCTCGCTCGTGCAGAACACGAGCGGCCAGCAGGCCGGCCTGCAGCAGCTCGGCAACAACGCCAACATCGCCAAGATCCAGAACGCGGTGAACACCAGCCTCTCCGAGGACCTCAAGAGCACGCTGGGCGCCGAGTACCTCACCAACATCCACTTCAACCTCTCCCGGGTCACGCTCCCGAAGCAGGTCCAGGACGCGGTCGACCAGGCGCAGGCCGCCTTCGCCAAGGTGACCGAGGCGCAGGCCAAGGTCGCCCAGGCCCGGGCCGAGGCCGACGCCAACAAGGCGCGCCAGGACGGCTACAACAAGTGCCCGACCTGCGCCGAGATCGAGAAGCTGAAGGCCCTGCCGCAGGGCATCACCGTGTACGCCCCCGGAAACTCCGGAGGCGTGGCCCTGCCCACCCGCTGATCATCTCCATGCCGAGCGCTCGCCGACGATGAGCGGGCGGAGGGGAGGCACGTCCCGATGCGGGTCCTGGCGTTGCCGGCGGTCCTGATCCTCGTCGCCGTCCTGGTCTTCCTGCTCGTGATCCTGATCCGCGGCGCCGTGCGGGCCAAGCCCGGCGGCGCGGCGGGCCAGGCGCCGCGTTGGGAGGCCCACACGGCGATGGAGAACGGCTGGACCCTCGTAGTCATCAGGCAGATGACCCAGGGCCGGGACGGGCCGGTGGAACTGGCCAGGCAGACCGTACGGGCCATCCCCGACGACGACCCGCACTGGGACGAGCGCTACCGGGAGGCCATGCTGGAGGCGCGCTCCCGGATCGCCACGCTCGAACTCGAGTCCAAGTAACCGCGGTCGGGCGGGCGACGTCCGCTCATCGCAGGGCGTCGACCGGTTCCATCCTGGCCGCGCGCAACGCCGGGTAGAGGCCCGCGAGCAGGCCCACCACGGCTCCGGCGACCGGCGCCGCGACGGCCAGCCACACGTCGAGGAGCGGGGTCCACTCCTTCGCGGCCGAGATGGCCACGATGCCGACCACGCCCACGCTGGCGCCGATCACGCCGCCGGCCAGCCCGGTCAGCGTGGACTCCAGCAGAAACTGGGCGGCGATGTGCCGACGGGCCGCGCCGAGCGAGCGGCGCAGGCCGATCTCGGCCACCCGCTCCATCACGGTGACCAGGGTGACGTTCGCGATGCCGACCGCGCCGACCACGAGCGAGACCAGGCCGAGGATCAGGAAGAGCGCGTCGACGTCGTCCTGCGCCTGGTCGCGGGCCCTGGTCGGGCTGGGCGGGGCGATCACCTGCAGCGCGTCGCCGTTGCCGGGGCTGAGCGCGGTGGGCGCCTGCCCGGCGACGAGGTCGGCCGCGCCCAGGCTGGTGTTGACGAGCACCCTGGTCACGTCACGCAGCCCGAACTGCCTGCCCACGCTGGGCGGCACGATCACCGCGGCGCTCAGGTCGCGTTCACGGCGCAGGTCGCCCATTATGCCGATCACCGTGTACGCGTTCCTCCCGATGAAGATCGCGGGCGCCCGGTCCAACCGGGTGACGCCGAGCATCTTGGCCGCCTGCTCGCCGAGCACCGCCACCCGGTCCGCGCGCTCGATGTGGCCCGTGTCGAAGAACCGGCCCCGCGTCATCCGGCCGCGGGCCGCCTCGGGCAGGCCGGGCGTGGCGGCCAGCACGGTCAGCGTCTGCGCGGTGACCCTGGTGGGGTCCACGAGGTCGTTGGAGCGGACGGACAGGTTCACGCTGTCCTTGTTCTCGGCCACGGCGGCGGCGGAGACCACGCCGCGCAGCCGGGTCAGCCGGTCGATCGCGTCCCACGCCACCAGCGGCGTGTGCTTGGACTCCGGCACCTCCACGGTGATGGCGGTGGCCACCAGCTCGTCGAACCGGCCGACGATCTGGTTGCCTGCGGTGGCGGCCACACCCAGTGTGATCACCAGCGTGGTGATGCCCAGCACGGTGCCCAGTGTGGTGAGCGCGGAGCGGACCGGCCTGGCGAGCATCCCGGCGAACGCCTCGCCGACCAGATCGCGTACGTCCATCTACGCCTCCTCCACCAGCACGCCGTCGGTGATCCGCACCCGGCGCGCGGCCCGACCGCTGACCTCCTGCTCGTGCGTGATGACCAGGATCGTGAGGCCGTGCTCGCGTAGCTCGTCGAACAGGTCGAGCACCGCCTCGGTGTTGCGGCTGTCGAGGTTGCCGGTCGGCTCGTCGCACAGCAGCAGCGACGGCTCCCCCATGAGGGCCCTGGCGATGGCCGCGCGCTGGCGTTCTCCCCCGGACAGCCGGTCGGGCAGGAAGCCCACCCGGTGGCCGAGGCCGACCCGCTCCAGCGCCGCCAGGGCCCGCTCCCGCCTGCCCTTGCGCGCGTGATCGCCGTAGATCTCGGCGAGCATGACGTTCTCCACCACAGTGCGGTGGGCGAGCAGGTGGAAGGACTGGAAGACGAAGCCGATCCGGCGGCCGCGCAGCCGGGTCCTGGCCCCGTCCGCGAGCTCGGTGGTCTCGGTCCCGTCGAGCCGGTAGCTGCCCGAGGTGGGCCGGTCCAGCAGGCCGAGCACGTTGAGCAGAGTGGACTTTCCCGAGCCCGACGGGCCGATGACGGCCACGTAGTCGCCCGGGTCCACGCGCAGCGACACGTCGGCGAGCGCGCGGACCGGCGGTCGCGAGGGGAAGTCCTTACGGACCCGGTCCAGCTCGATGACCGGCTCAGGCACCGCCGACCACCACCCGGTCTCCTTCGTTGAGCGCGCCGGTGACCTCCACGGCGCCGTCGGCGGTCAGCCCCGTACGGACCTCGACCTCCCTGGTCTTGTCGGTGGCGTACTCCACCTGGACGCGGACCTTCCCGTCGGCCGCGGTGACGACCGCGGCCACCGGAACCACCAGCACCGGCTCCTCGGTCGCGCCGACCGTCACCCTGACCGTGACGGGGGCGCCGGACAGTCCCTTGAGCCCCTTCATCGAGGTCGGAGTGAGCAGGACCGGTCGCGTGCCCTGCGCTCCCTCCTCCTCGCCGGGGACCTTGGCCTTCTCGCCGACCGCGGTGACCGTCGCGGGATACTTCTTGCCCGTGTCGAGCTCGATCGTGGCGCGCATCCCCTCACGCAGCAGGTCGGACTCCGCGGTGTCGACCGAGCCGCTGACCATGAACGTCGAGCTGGTCACCGTGGCGACATCGTTCTCGACCATCTGTCCGGCCCTGACCGCGACCTTCTGCACGCGGGCGGGCAGCTTCGGCAGGAAAACGATCTCGCCCGGCGGGATGGACGGGCCGTAGGTCCGCGTGAACTCGGCGAGCATCGATCTGGCCGCGGCCAGATCCTTCCCTGCATTGGCGATCTTGAGTTTGGCCGGGGAGAGCCGGCGGGCCTGGCGCAACGCCTGCTCCGCCGTGAGCACCGCCTCCCGCGCGGTCCGTACGCCCTTGCGCAGTTCGTCCAGCCTCTTGTCGCGGCCCCGTCCCGACTCCTCCAGGACCCGGCCACGCTCCAGGCGCGCATCCTCCAGATCCGCCCTGGCGTTCGTGACCTTCATCTCCAGCAGCCGGGTGTCGGTCGCCGGCCGCGGCGTGGGGCTGGCCCCGGGCTCGGCGGTCGCCTGGTTCAGGGCGGCGGCCAGCTCCTGCTCGGCCGCCAGCAGCCGCTCCTCGGCCGCGCGTACCGCGGCGTCCGCCGCCGCCAGTCGCGTCTCGTCCTCGGAGGTCGTCTCCTGCTCCTTCGCCTCCTCCAGCGCGTTTTCGGCCGACTTCAGATCGGCCTTGGCGTTGGTGAGCCTGACCTTCAGCGGCAGCACATCCCGTCCCTGGTCGAGCGCCTGCTTCTCGGTCGCCAGGGTTTCCTCGGCGGCCTGTACGCCCCTGCGCAACGTGTCGTACGACTGCCGATCGGTCAGCGTGGGCTGCTGGGCCTCGTACCCGCGTTTCCGGTACATCCGGGTGACCGCGGCGATGGTCGCCTGGTCGAACGCTCCCGAGACGGGCCCGCCGAACCCGAGCCTGCGCAGCGCTTTCTGCAGCTGCTTGACGTCGTCGCCCCTGGTGCCCGGGGCGATCGTGCGGTGCATCGGCATGGTGCCGCGCACCGCGAAGACGGGGCGGCCGTTGACTTCCATCAGCGCCGCGCCTTCGACGACCTTGCCCCGGCGTGGGGCACGGGTGACGCGTTGCAGGTCGGAGGCGCCGCCGACGACTCCGGCGAGGGAGATGGGAAGCGGCGAGCCGTACTGGAGGGTGCCGCTGACGACGACGGTGCTGACGAGTTTGCGGCGCTCGACGGCCGCCGTGATCAGTGAGGCTTTGGGCGCGGCACGGCGGGCCGCCTCGTCAGCCGGGGAGCGTAGACGGGTGCTGAGCACCCAGCCGATCGCAGCGATGATCACAACGGCCGCGACGGCGCCGATGAGCGGCTTTCGCGGCGACTTCATGGGGGGTCACATGCCGAATTCGTCGTTGACCTGCTGGGCGACGGCCTTCTCCTTCGGCGAGTACGCCGGGTAGAAGTCCTTGCCGCACTCGAGGTCGTCCAGGGCGGCCTTGATCTCCTTGTCCAGGTACGGCCTGGCCTCCGCGACGCTCAGCTGCGGCGGGTAGATCATCCTGGCCTCGCCGTCCTTGACCGGGGGCGCCACGTCCGGCACGTCGTCCCGCTGCTTCCTGCCCAGGCTGTCCGACTGGTCGAGGAACACCTTGAAGCCACGCCCGGACATGGCGGACGGTGTGGTCGTGCTGATCGGGTAGCCCTTGTCCTTCAGGCAGGCGGCCATGCCCGCGGCCAGTTCGACCAGCTTGGGGTCGCTGTCGAGCGTGGCGGTCCTGGCGCGCTCCAGCGCCTTGTTGATCGCGTCGTAGAAGTCCATGTCCGACTTCACGTCCTTGCCGAGGACCTGCTTGGCCGCCACCTTCACGCACGCGTCGGACGCCTTCCGATAGGCACCGGCCTGTGCTTCGGAGAGCTTGCCCTGGATCGCGAAGTTGGGGTCCTTCTCCGCCTCCTTGCCGTCGTCCGCCCGACGTTTCGTCTCCTCGGGGTAGGCGAACTCCGCGAACACCCCGAACCCATATTTGGCGCTATATTTCCGCATCGCCTGGTAGTCGCCGGAAGTGCGCTTGAGCTCCTCGTCGCTCTCCGGCCTCTCGGGCGGCACGTAGGCGACGTACTTGAAGCCCTTCTGCTTCATGCAGTCCGCCTTCACCGCTTCGAGCCGGTGCTTCTTGTTCTTGGCCGCCGCGTTCGGCGTCGGCTGGGAGCTCTCGGCCGCGCCCCCGCAGCCGCCGAGAACGACCAGCGCACCAAGACACAGCAGGGCCGAGGCCATGGTTGATCTTTCAGGCATGGCGGCGACCATACTCTGTTAAACGAAGTGTGGTCAATCCAGACAATGACGACGCGGCCGGTACGGCACGATGACCGCCCCCAGCGTCAGCAGCACCAGAACGCCCCAGTAGGCCACGTGCTGCCTGGTCAGAAATTCGGCATGCGAGCCCAGCTCGCCCGACGCGACCAGCAGGTAGATGCCCGAGGCGAGCGCCCATCGCAGATCTCGGGCCAGGTAGGCCGCCATCACGGCCAACGCGAACACGGCCACCTCGACGGCCACTCTGCTCAGGCTGAGCGCGTACGGCGTGCCGGTTGGCATCCACGCCGGCCCCGCCCACGCGAGCGCCGGCACGACCGGCCACCACCACCAGGACCTGGCCCGCGGCGGCCCGCCCCGCCAGACGAGCGCCAGCAGGCCGAGCAGCACGACCGCGTACCCGAGGGCCACCGTGAACGGGCCGCCGCGCTCGAACAGGAAGTCCCCGGTCAGGAACGTCGGCGCGACCGGAACCAGGGTCAGGTCGAACAGCGCCCAACCGCCGGCGACTGCCACCGCCTTGACCCCGGTGAGGGCGGTCAGCGCGAACGCCGCCCTCGGCCGGCCGCGCAGGACGGCCAGCATCGCGAGCGCCGACAGCAGCGTCCACCACGGCAGCACACCCGCGTATGGCAGCAGAGCGGCCAGGTTCGCCGCGGACACGGCCGTGACGGCGAGGTGCACCCCGTCCGCCCAGGCGCTGCCCGTCGCCAGATGGGCGATGCGCGAACGGATGCCGCCGATGATCAGCCCCAGCGCCTCCCTGACCGCCGGAACCGACCGCGTGGGCCCCGCCGACGCCAGCAGCACGTCGATGATCTCGTCGCCGTGCGCGGCACGGTACGTCCTCGGGTAGGCGATGAGCAGCATGCGATAGTGCCGCTCCAGGGCCGTCATGTGCTGGTCGGCCTCAGAATGAGGGAGGCGACCTCGTACATACGCCTGGCCTCGGCCTCGACCAGCGCCTGCCCCGTGTCGGTGATCCGGAAATAGCGCCGGTTGCGGCCGTTGACCGTCTCCTCGCGGTCCACGGCGATCACGCCTCGCTCGTTGAGCCGCTCCAGGATCCCGTAGAGGGTGCCGACCGAAGGCCGGACCCGGCCCCCGGACAGCTCCTGGATCGACTTGCTGATCGCGTGACCGTGCAGCGGACCGCCGCGCAACGCGGCGAGCACGAAGTACATCGGCTCGCTGACTTCCGACGTTCCCCTGGGCATAGGGCTATTATTCCGTTCAACGTAGCCTTGGCAATGCCCGCACACGACAGGGTTCCAGCGTGTCTCTTCCGGACGGCCCGGTCGCGGTTGGGTGGTGCCCGCCCCCGGTCGCGATCCGGGGGCCATTCTGAGACGCCTTGCTAGGCGTCGATGTGGTTGCGGTCGACCTCGGCCGCGCTGCCGACGATGAACTCGCGGCGCGGGGCGACGTCGCTGCCCATGAGCAGGTCGAAGATCCGCTCACCCGCCTCGACGTCCTCGATCCGCACCCGGCGCAGCACCCGGTGGCGCGGATCCATGGTGGTCTCGGCGAGCTGGTCGGCGTCCATCTCACCGAGGCCCTTGTAACGCTGGACCGGATCCTTCCACCGCTTGCCCCGCCGCTCCAGGTCGCGCAGGGTCTTGTGCAGCTCGGCGTCGGAGTAGGTGTAGATGTACTTGTCCCGCCCCCGGCCCGGGTTGGTGACCTCGATCCGGTGCAGCGGCGGCACGGCGGCGAACACCCGCCCGGCCTCGACCATGGGCTTCATGTACCGGTGGAACAGCGTCAGGAGCAGGCAGCGGATGTGCGCGCCGTCGACGTCGGCGTCCGCCATCAGGATGACCTTGCCGTACCGCGCGGCGTCGATGTCGAACGAGCGGCCCGACCCCGCGCCGACCACCTGGATGATCGCCGCACACTCGGCGTTCTTCAACATGTCGGAGACGGACGCCTTCTGCACGTTGAGGATCTTTCCTCGAATCGGCAGCAGCGCCTGGAACTCCGAGTCGCGGGCCAGCTTGGCCGTGCCGAGCGCGGAGTCTCCCTCGACGATGAACAGCTCACTGCGGTCGACGTCGTCGCTGCGGCAGTCGACCAGCTTCGCCGGGAGCGCCGAGTTCTCCAGCGCGGACTTGCGGCGCTGGTTGTCCCGGTGCTCGCGGGCGGCGATGCGCGCCTTGGCGGCCGCGACGATCTTCTCCAGCACGGCGCGGAGCTGCTGCTTCTGCGCCCGCTTGGGCGTGGCGAGCAGCTCCTTCAGGTCGCGCGAGACGACGTGGGACACGATCCGGGTGGCGGCGGAGGTGCCGAGGATCTCCTTCGTCTGCCCCTCGAACTGCGGCTCGGGCACCCGTACGGTGACCACGGCCGTCAGGCCCTCGAGGATGTCCTCCTTGCTGACCGGGTCGTCGCCGTTCTTGAGCAGCCGCGTCTCGCGGAGCTGCTCGTTGATCGTGCGGACCAGGGCCCGCTCGAACCCGGCGACGTGGGTGCCGCCCTTGGGCGTGGCGATCACGTTGACGAAGGAGCGGACCGTCGTCTCGTAGCCCTTGCCCCAGCGGAGCGCGACGTCCACGGACAGCTCGCGCTCGACGTCGGTGGGGGTCATGTGGCCGAGCTCGTCGAGCACGGGGACGGTTTCCCGGAAGTGCCCCACGCCCTGCAGCCGCAGCACGTCGCACACGGCCTCGTCCCGGGACAGGAAGTCGACGAACTCGCCGATGCCGCCGTCGAAGTGGTACGTCTCCTCGACCGGCTCCTCGCCCCGGCCGTCCCGGAGCACCAGGGTGAGCCCGGGGACCAGGAAGGCCGTCTGGCGGAGCCGTACGTGGATCTCGTCGATGGACAGCTCGGCGTCGGGCAGGAAGATCTGCTTGTCGGACCACCAGCGGACGCGGGTGCCGGTGACGCTCTCGCCCTCCTGCGAGCGCCGGCGGGTCTTGCGCAGCCCCGAACGGGGTTCGAAGGCGGCGTCGGGACCGGCTCCGGAGAACACGCCGGGGTTGCCGCGCTTGAAGCTGATCATGTGGGTGCGGCCGCCGCGGTCGACCTCCACGTCGAGCCGCGAGGAGAGCGCGTTGACGACCGACGCGCCCACGCCGTGCAGACCGCCGGACGCGCCGTAGCTGCCGCCGCCGAACTTACCGCCCGCGTGGAGCTTGGTGTAGACGAGCTCGACCCCGGCGAGACCGCTCTTGGGCTCGATGTCGACGGGGATGCCGCGACCGTTGTCGCGGACCTCGATCGAACCGTCGGCGTGCAGCTCCACCTCGATGCGGCTGCAGAACCCGGCCAGCGCCTCGTCGACGCCGTTGTCCACGATCTCCCAGAGACAGTGCATCAGGCCGCGGGTGTCGGTGGACCCGATATACATCCCCGGACGCTTACGGACGGCCTCGAGACCTTCCAGCACCGAGAGATGACGAGCCGTATAACCCGTCTCCGCGCTAACCGCCGTCACACCAACTCCCATTTAGCAATCGAACAGGCGTACGCAGCCTACCGTCCATCTGGTTTTTACGGGTACTAAGCTTGCCAGGCTCGGGACGATCCCCTGAACTTCCGATGTGATCCGGACCACTTTCCAGATCATTCCGCTCTCGGCGTAGTGGCGGGGCGATTGGGAACGTCCGCATCCGGTTAGATGTTGTCCCAAGTGACTGACGCCAACGTCCCCACAGCAGGTGGGGTGACCCGAAAGGCGATACGTGACTGGAGCTCTCGCCCCCGCCAAGCCGCTGACCGCCCTGGACCGCTGCGACCGTTGCGGCGCCCAGGCCTACATCCGCGCGACCCTGCCCGTGGGAGGGGAGTTGCTCTTCTGCGCTCACCACGGACGTCAGCACGCCAGCGTGCTGCGTGACAAGGGTGCCGAGATCCAGGACGAGTCGGCCCGACTGAGTGAATCCCCCGCGTCCGCCACGAGCGAGCGCTGACCCGATAGACGGCGATGCCGGGAGCGGTCCTCGCGGACCGCTCCCCGCGCGTCACCGCCGTTTCTTCCCCGCTTCCCCGTCCCCGATCTTCCCCATCAGCGGACGCGGTAGTGGTAACGGGCGGCCACCGTGAAGCCTGCCCGCTCATACAGTGCGCGAGCCCCTTGGTTCGCCTCCGTGACAACCAGATAGGCCCGGCTCGCGCCCGCCTCCGCACCCCAGCCGAGCAGGCCGCGCAGCACCGACGCGCCCAGCCCGCGCCGCCTGGCCTCGGGCACCACGGCCATGCAGTAGACCCCGAGCCACTCCCCCTGAAGCACGCCCCGGCCCACCGCCGCCGCGCCCAGCGACGCGTACACCGCGGGCACGCCGGTCAGGATCCGCGCCGCCCACGCCTTGGCGGAGATGTCCTGGCCCTCCGGATGCCGGCCCCCGTCCACCCGCCACCAGGTGTCCAGCCACTCGGGAGACGGCTCGGACGCGAACGCCGGGCCCGCCGCCCCTTCCACCGATACCGACGGCCGGGCCATCACCAGGGTGGGATCGACCAGCCGGTAGCCACGGGAATCCAGCTCCGCGTCAAGGCCGGGTGTGGCTCCGGCGCCGATGGAGAACACGCACGGCCGGCCGAGATCCGCGTAGAACGCCTCCGCCTCGTCGATCGCCTTCCCCAGATCGGTACGATCGCCCAGCGCCAGGACCGAGTTGGCCCGCTTGGTCACCCCACCCGCGTGCCGGTAGACCCAGTCGACGGCGGCCACCCGATGCGGGGCCGGCCACGCCTGGTCCACGAGAAGGTCGAATTCGGACATGGGCGCGACCTTATCCCAGGCCCCGACCCGCCCCGTCCGCACCGGGCCGGCCCCCTCCCCCACCGTGACGCAGCGCTCCCATCGGCCCCCAGCAGCCGCCGGGCCGATCCGCCCGCCACCCAGGCGTCCCCGGTGGCCGCTCGTTATCCACAGGCACCCGTGGGACTGGCCGGCGCCGTCGCTAGGCTGAGGACGTGCTGATCCTGCTGCCGCCCTCCGAAGGAAAGGCGTCCCGGGGTGACGGACCCGTGCTCGACCTCGACACCCTCGGCTTCCCCGAGCTGACCTCCCCCCGGGAGAAGGTGCTCGACGCCCTCGTCACGCTCTGTCACACCCCCGACGCCCGGGCCGTGCTCGGACTGTCCGAGAGGCAGCTCGACGAGATCGGCAGGAACCGCGACCTGCACGACGCCCCCACCCTCACCGCCGCCGAGCTGTACACCGGTGTTCTCTACGACAACCTCGGCCTCGCCACGCTGGCCCCGGACGCGCGGAGGCGGGCGGACCTGCGCGTCGTCGTCTTCTCCGGACTGTGGGGCGCGCTCCGGCTGACCGACCGCGTCCCGCCGTACCGGCTCTCGATGGCCCGCGCGCTCCCGCCGATGGGCGGCCTGGCCGCGTTCTGGCGCCCCTTCCTCACCGCGGCCCTCGGCCCGCTGCCCGGCCTGATCGTGGACATGCGCTCCGCGCCGTACGCGCAGGCCTGGCCGGCCGGCGAGCGCGCGGTGGCCGTACGGGTGCTGAAAGAGAGCGCCGGCAGACGCACGGTGGTGAGCCACATGGCCAAGGCCACCAGGGGCGTGGTGGCCCGCTCGCTGGTCGAGGACCCCGGCGAGCCGGGCGATCCGAGAGAGCTGGCCGAGGTCCTCACCGGGCTCGGCCACCGCGCGGAACTGCACCCGGCTCCCCGTCCGGGCAAGCCATGGACCCTGGATATCGTGATCGATTCGTGATCATATTCAGCCGTCCGCGTGCCCGGCGTGTCGAGCCGGAGACCTCGTGCCATCGGGAGTGCGACGGAAACGCGGAACGGCCCCGCCCTCCGATGAGGAGAGCGGGGCCGCTCACGTGGCCGCGCTGGAACGCGACCGGGGTCCAGTTCCGCCGGTGCCCGCGCTGCGGGAGGCGTCCTAGTCCAGGTAGTCGCGGAGCACCTGAGACCGCGACGGGTGACGCAGCTTGGACATGGTCTTCGACTCGATCTGGCGGATCCGCTCGCGGGTCACGCCGTAGACCTTGCCGATCTCGTCCAGGGTCTTCGGCTGGCCGTCCGTGAGACCGAAGCGCATCGACACGACACCCGCCTCCCGCTCGGACAGCGTGTCCAGAACGGAGTGGAGCTGCTCCTGGAGCAGCGTGAAGCTGACGGCGTCGGCCGGCACGATGGCCTCGGAGTCCTCGATGAGGTCACCGAACTCGCTGTCACCCTCCTCACCCAGGGGGGTGTGCAGGGAGATCGGCTCGCGCCCGTACTTCTGCACCTCGATGACCTTCTCAGGGGTCATGTCGAGCTCGCGGGCCAGCTCCTCGGGCGTGGGCTCGCGGCCGAGGTCCTGCAGCATCTGCCGCTGGACCCGAGCCAGCTTGTTGATCACTTCGACCATGTGGACCGGGATGCGGATGGTCCGCGCCTGGTCCGCCATGGCGCGCGTGATCGCCTGCCGGATCCACCAGGTGGCGTACGTGGAGAACTTGTAGCCCTTGGTGTAGTCGAACTTCTCGACCGCGCGGATGAGGCCGAGGTTGCCCTCCTGGATCAGGTCCAGGAAGAGCATGCCGCGCCCGGTGTAGCGCTTGGCCAGCGAGACCACGAGGCGGAGGTTGGCCTCCAGCAGGTGGTTCTTCGCCCGGCGGCCGTCCTCGGCGATCCACTCCAGCTCGGCGCGGACGTCGACCGGAAGCTGCTCACCGTCGCTGGCGAGCTGCTCCTCGGCGAACAGGCCCGCCTCGATGCGCTTGGCGAGCTCCACCTCCTGCTCGGCGTTGAGCAGGGGGACCTTGCCGATCTGCTTGAGATAGTCCTTGACCGGGTCGGCGGTGGCGCCGGCGGCCGCGACCTGGGCCACCGGAGCGTCGTCGTCATCGTCGGTGAGGATGAGGACCTCGTCCTCGGACTGGACGGGGGCCGCCGCCTTCTCCTCGCCGTCACCCTCGGTTTCGGCTTCGGTGTCCGTGTCGGAGTCGGCTTCGATCTCGACGTCGTCCACGTCGATCTCGAAGTCCTCGATCTCGACGTCGCCCTCGAGCTCGATGTCCTCATCGTCGTCGGCTGCGTCGGACGACTTGGGCTTCGGCTCCGCTTTGACGGGCTTGGAGTCGGGCCCGGCGGCGGGAGCCGCGGGCTTGGGCTTGGTCGCGGGCGCCGCGGTCTTCTTGGCCGGAGCGGCCTTCTTCGCGGCGGGCCGCTTCGGCGCGGGCGCGGGATCAGCCGAGCCGGCCACCACAGCGGTGACGGTCTCCGGCTGCGCCTCCTTGGCTGCGGCGGACTTGGTGGTCTTCTTGACCGGGGAGGAGGTGCGGCGCTTTGCTTGGCCACGAGACCGCTTGGGCGCCGCGGCGGCATCGGCCGCGGTGACCACGACGGTCACACCCTCCTTGCTGAGGCTGCGCAGGAATCCAGCGGCGTGCGACAGCGGGATGTCCGCTTCCTCGAAGGCCCTGCGGACATCCTCGGACTCGAGGAAACCCTGCGAGCGCCCACGCTCGAGGAGCTGCTGAATCACTGGCTCGTTCAGCTCCGACGGCTTCGAGCGAGTCGAACTTGCAGGCGACACGAACACCTCTCGAACGAACGCATGGCGAGAATGGACCCAGATGGTTGCTTCTTTTCCGATGGTGAGGCCGCGCGGACCGCGACATGCCATTGTGACACGCCACGGCGGTCCATACGGCCACCTCCGGCCGGTTGCCTTCCCACCCTAGGCCGACCGAGACAGTAGTGCGTACGGATGAGGGGGACCGATACCCGAAAGCAACCGTTATGACTGTTTCATTCAGTCACTCTTCGTGGCTGGAGGTACGTGGACCGCGAGCACGGTCACGTCATCATCCTGCTCATACCCGGACAGCATCCGATCTACCAGGAAATCCAGCAACATGTGGGGACTTGCCACAACTTCGGGCGGTGCCTCGGCCACGACGTTCGACAGATCCCGCAGTCCGGCGTCCAGCCCGCGCTTCCGGTTCTCGACCAAACCGTCGGAGTACAGCACCGCGGTGTAACCCGGCGGGACACAGAACCTGAACTGCTTGCGGCTGGTCGCCCAGCCCAGCGGCGTGCCGGGCTCGGTCTCGTGCAGCACCCCCACGCCCTGCGGCGACACCAGCAGCGGTGGCGGGTGACCGGCCAACGCCAGCGTGCCCTCACCGGTGCCCGGCTCGACCACCATGTAGGCGAGCGTCGTGACCTGCTCTTCTTCTTCGGTAGCCTCGAAGACCCGGTCCAGGCCGGTGAGCACCGCGGCCGGCGGCGGGTTGGTCAGCGCCAGCGCCCGCATGGCGTTGCGGATCCGGCCCATGCCCGCGGCGGCCTTGACGCCCTTGCCCATGACGTCGCCGAGCACGGCCGCGACCCGGCCGTCCTGCAGGACGAACGCGTCGTACCAGTCGCCGCCGACCTGCACGTGCCGGGAACCGGATCGGAAGCGCTGGGCCAGGACCAGCCCGCCCACCACGGGCAGGTTGTCGGGAAGGAGACTCCGCTGCAGCGTCTCGGCGGTCTTGTGCTCGCGCTCGAAGAGCGTCGCCCGCTCCACGGCGAGCGCGCACTGCCCGGCCAGGGCCTCCAGGAAGACGCCGTCCTCCTGCGAGATCTTCTGCGGGCGGTTGAACGAGAACCGCAGCGCGCCGAGCGCCCGGCCGGCCGCGAGCAGCGGCAGGCCGACCCAGGCCCGCTCGCCGGTGCCGTCGAGGAACTCGGTGACCCGCTCGTCGTCGGCGCCCGCCTCGACGAGCTGGTTACGCAGGCTCTGCTGCGACTCGGCGAACACCGGACGCCGGCTGTTCACCGCCATGGTCATCATGCTGGTGGTGGACAACGCGATCTCGTCGCCCGAGATCCCGGGCGCGTCGGGGACGCCCCCGCTGTTGATCACCTTCAGGCTGGCGCGGTCCTGGTCCAGCAGTGCCACGCCCGAATGGTCGGCGGCGAGGGCCGTACGGCCGACGTCGATGATGACCTGGACCACCTGCTCGACGGTGAGCGCCTCGGCCAGCTGGGCCGTGGCGCCCTGGAGCCGGGCGGTGCGCAACGCGGCGGCGCCGAGCTGGTCGGTGAGCCTGCCGCGCATCTCCTCGGCCTCGCGCTGCGGCGTGACGTCGGAGTTCGCGCCCACCCACTCGATCACGCGGCCGTGCCGGATGATCGGGACGGCGCGCACCTCGAAGTGCCGGTAGCCGCTGGCCCGGGTGCGCACCCGGAAGCTCCACTCGAACATGGTCCGGCCGCGCAGCGCCTCCCGCCACGCCTCCTCGGCGCCGGTGCGGTCGTCGGGATGGACGGCGTCCAGCCAGCCGTGGGCCAGATACTCCTCCAGGCCCTGGCCGGTGACCGCACGCCACTGCGGGGCGTCCTCGACCGCGACACCACTGGGAGAGGTGATCCACACGAGCTGCTGCTGGGACTCGACCAGCGAGCGGTAACGCTCCTCGCTGCGCCGCAGTTCCTCCTCGGTCTGCTGGCGCTCGGTCAGGTCGACGCCGAAGAGCGCGGTGCCGAGGAGCAGGTCGTCCTCGCGCATGGGGAAGAACGACACCGCCCAGTGCCGGGTGTCGCCGTTCTCGGCGCGGGTCCGGATGCGCTGGTCGGTGACGGGGAGGCCCTCGCCCCCGATCCTGCGCAGAGCCGAATCGATCATGGTCGCGAGATCGGCCGACAGCAGCTCGGCGGGCGTCATCTCAAGATGCCGCTCGACAGGGTGGCCGGTCAGCTCTGTAAAGGTCGAGTTGACACGGACAAATCGCCCGGACGCGTCAAAGAATGCGAAAGCGAAGGGGGCCTCGGACATGAGGCCACGGAAGAGGCCGGAGTCTGAGATGTCCAAACCCGACTCCCGGGGACGGGGCACGGAGGTTTCGGCGCTCACGGTCGGCACCTCCGTCGCGTGCCAGGGTCTCCCACGAGGCACATCTCCATAACTGTGATTTACGGTCGTGTCCTGATCTCTGCCTACCGTGTGACGCCGGTTCCGCGCCAAACGGCCTGGTCATGCCCGCGGCCGTGCACAACCCCGTGATGCTCCCCTCCTCCGCTCCAGGACGCACCCGTCGGGCCGCAAGTCGCTACCGCAAGATCCATAAGACACTCCCTGTAGCGCAGGATCTGCCCTACATCATCGGCGATGGGCATACGCGGACGGAAGCCCCGCCCGGCATGCGGTCAACGCATCCTGTCAAAAGGCGCCATCTCGCGCAGCAGGATCGGGCTTACTTCTTGGCGGACCTCTTCGCTTCCTGCTTGGCCGCCCGCACCATACCGAGGCTCGCGGAGTCGACCACGTCGGCGACGGACAGGTGCACACCCTCGGCGCCGTACGACCCGGCGGCCTCGCGCCAGCCTGGCGGGCGAACCCCGAGCTGCTTACCGAGCAGCGCGAGGAAGATCTGTGCCTTCTGCTTGCCGAACCCGGGCAGCGCCAGCAGGCGGCGTAGCAACTCGGCACCGTCGTCGACATCCTCCCACACCCGGTCGGCCGAGCCATCGTAATGCTCGACCAGATAGGCGGCCAGAGCCTGGATCCGGCCCGCCATGGAGCCCGGATACCGATGGACGGCCGGCCTGGCTGCCAGCAGTGCCGCGAACTCCGAAGGATCATAGGAGGCGATCTCCCGCGCGTCCAGATCATGCCCAAGCCGATCGGCGATGGTGCGCGGACCGGCGAACGCCCACTCCATGGGGATCTGCTGATCAAGCAGCATGCCGACGAGCAGCGCCAGGGAGCTCCGACTCAGCAGTTCGTCGGCGTCCTGGCGCTGGGCGAGCTGGATACGCATGGGGACAGCTTTGCACGGAGCTTCGTGAGGGGTTGACACGTCTGCGGAAAGTTATGGAATGAAAGCGGCCGGTCCCTGTCATTTCCGGCGCGGAGACCGCCGGGTGGTCACTCAGCAAGGAATGTGACGATGCCAGCACTCGCCACACGGGTCGACGGCCGCGCGCCGACGCCCCTGCTCGAACCGGTCAGCGCCCGGCTGGCCGCGGAGTTCTGCACCGTACCCGCGGAAAGGGTGAGCCGCTGTGTCGCGGACGTGTGGGCCTGCACCGAGCATCTCGGGCTGCCCGCCACACCGGCGACGGTCGAGTGGATCGCGCGCGAGCACCTGCTCGCCCTGGTGAACTCGGCGCCGCCTTCCCGGGCGGAATAGGGCCGCCCGTATAACAGGGAAGTCACCGGGCCGTGTTCCGGATGCCGATCGGGCCGGGAATGCGAGAAGGTGGGTTCCGTGAGCGAGCTCCCCGACAGTCACCGCAGGCCGGGCTCGCGCGCGCCCGCACGCGGCGGGGCGGCCCGATGAGGGGGCGCAGGCGGCGCGATCCCCGGGAGACGCAGACCCCGGACGACGTCTTCGCCGAGATGCTTCTCGCGGCGCGCGAACTGCTCGCCGTACGGAGCCCGCTGGACGCGGAGCTCATGGTGTCGGACATGCTGGGCGCCTGGTGGGGCCGGCGGCTGCGCGGCGGCGACGTCGAGCAGGTCCTCGGCGAGGGCCTGGTCGACTACGCCGCCAAGGCCGGCACGCCCGCCGCCCTCACCCTGCTGATCTCCGTCGCCTACCTCGGCACCGCCCGCCAGGCCGCCAAGGCCGAGGGCGCCGCCCTCGCCCTGATGGAGTCCGACGTCGCCCGCCCCCGGTGGGCCGACCGGGTGGGCACGGTGAAGCCGGCCGGGTGCTACGTGTCCAGGGACATCTACGGCGACCAGGACACGGTGGTGTGCACCTTCGCCTACAACGGCGAGGACACGCACGCCCTGGTCGTGGTCGTCGACTACAACATGCGCGGCATGGCCCGCGACGCCTGGGTCTCCTCGCAGGTGGACAAGCTGCTGGAACAGGCCAGGCTGGAGGCGGCGGTCAACCCCATGCTCCGGTTCGAGGAGATCGAGCCGCAGCAGGCGCGGGCACTGATGGAGTTCGCCATGAAGGCGACACGGGACTCGCTCAGCCGCGACCGCCGGAACGCTCCGCGGCTCGTCAGCGACGGCTACAGCGCCTACCACGCGTTCGCCCGCTCGCGGATCAAGGCGCTTCCGCCCGGTCGCAAGCGTCCCGCGCCGCCGCACAGCGAGGCGCCGTACAGCAGGGACCGGCGGGCGATGCTCGCGGCCGAGTTCCTCGCCTCCGACGCGGCGGAGAACCTCTCCGACCCGTCGGCGGCGTCCCGGTGCGCCGACCACATCATCGACTACGGGTGCGACCAGGACCTCGGACGGCCGCTGCGGGTGAGCCCGGTCAAGTGCGAGACGTTCCTGCTGGACTGGCTGCCGCGGAAGGTGATGCTGCGGCCGGCCGAGCAGGAGGCCATGCCGCACGCGCTGGCCGCGTGGGTCCGGTTCGCCGCGCCGCGCACCGGCCTGCCGGAGCAGGGCATCCGGGCGACGCTGGACGCGGTGTGGGAGGCGACCGCCCGGTTCACCGAGGCGTACCGGGACCCGGCCACCTTCGGGCTGGACCCGGCGCTGGTCGAGCGGCTGCTGCCGGACGGCGACCTGTCGGCGCTGGCCCGCCGCGCCTTCGCCTTCCCGCTGCTGCAGGGTGTCCACGGCTCGATCATCCTGGACACGCTGAATCCGGCGGACGAGGGCGACCGCCGGATCCTGCTGGAGATCGATCACGCCGACGAGCGCGACCGGCCCGACTTCGACGAACACCTCGCCTGGCATGAGGAGATCGCGGCCCGGCTCTGGGAGGGCGACCCCCCGCAAATGTGGGAGGCTGCCCAGCGACTGCTGGATCTCGGCCACGAGCGGCACGAGGTGCTGCACCTGCTCATCGAGATCGCCGAGCGGATGGGCGACCACCCCGATGAGCTGGCCGCCGCCCTCGCCGACATCGCCGACATCCCCGACGAGACCTCCCCCTGACCTCACCCGACCACGAGTCCCATCAATCATTGCGATGCCCAACCATCACGCTCGGGGCGCGGCGGTGTCTGGACTGAGGAGCGAGTGGGGAGCGAGGAACGAGCGACCCCGAGCGACGAGGGAAGACATCGACTCAAGGCGCCCCGAGCCCGCCGAGCGAAGCGAGGCCAATAAGCGCAGAGGGGCGCGGCGGTGTCTGGACTGAGGAACGAGCGACCCCGAGCGACGAGGGAAGACATCGACTGAGGGCGCCCCGAGCCCGCGCGAGCGAAGCGAGCGCAAATAGACACAGGGCGCGGCAGGTCAGCCCGTGAAGCCGATGTTGGCATACCTCAGGTCGTAGAAGCCGGTGGCGCCGATGTTGGCCAGGGTGGACCTGGCGATCACGGTCTGGGGGCGCTGGAACAGCGGCAGGACCGTGGCCTGCTCCCAGATGAGCCGGTCGGCGGCGTTGAGCTTGGCGGCGGCCTTCGCCTGGTCGAGCTGGGATCCGGCCGCGAACAGCGCGGAGTCGATCTTGGGGCTGCCGGCGCGGCCGAGGTTCGCGTCCCACTGCTTGGCGGCCTGCTGCTTCTCCTCGCGCTTGCCGCCGGAGGACGGGTTGGTCGCGTTGAGGTACACGCCGTAGTTGGCCGACACGGGGAACGGCGAGGCCGCGTAGGCGAAGGAGGTCAGGTCGAACTGCCCGGGGACGAGGTATTTGTCGAAGTAGTCGTCGCCCGGCACGGCGACGACGGCGACCTTCACCCCGATTTTCTCCAGGGACGCGCTTATGACGTCGGCCTCCGTGCGGGCCACCGGCGCGTCGGAGGGGATGAGGAAGCGCAGCGCGAGTTCCTGGCCGTTCTTCTTACGGGTGCCGGCGGTCAGCGTCCAGCCCGCCTGGTCGAGCAGCCGCCCGGCGCGGGCCGGGTCGTATGTGCCGAGCCAGCCCGCCTCGTCCTGGTAGGCACCCTGTCCGTGGACGTAGAAGTGGCTGTTCAGCGGCACCGTCGGCCAGTTCATCCCCTTCAGATCGGCCGAGATGACGGCCTTGCGGTCGATCCCGACGGCGATGGCCTGGCGGACCCGCATGTCGGACAGCGCCGGGCTTTCGGCGTTGAGCGTGACCTGCCGGAAGTCGGTGCTGCCCGCCTGCCGCACCGAGACGGTCGGTTCGCTCTTGCCCCAGTCGTACGCGGTGGGTGACAGGCCGGCGTCGAAGATGTCCAGGTCGCGGCCGCTGTAGGCGTTGACGAGGGCGTTGCCCTGCAGGGCGCGGAACACGATGCGGTCGAGCTTGGCGCGATCGCCCCACCAGGAGGTGTCGCGCGCCAGGGTGATGGTCCTGCCCGCGGGGTCGAGCCCTTCGACCTTGAACGGCCCGGCGGTCACGGGGATGCGGTTGACCCAGCCGGAGTTGAACGCGGTCACGGATTCGTTGGCCGAGCGCGGGTAGAGCGGGGAGAACAGTGCCCGCCATTCGCCGAACGGCTCGGCGAAGGTGACCACGACCTCGTGGTCGTTCGCACCCTTCGTGACGCTCTTGACCGAGTCGTATCCCGACCCGGTGTAGACGCCGTACGCCTTGTCGTGGCCGTTCATGGCCTTCCACTGGGCGGCGTAGTCCTGCCAGGTGATCGGCTTGCCGTCGGACCATTTGGCCTTGGGGTTGAGCGTGTACCTGACGACCTCGTGCGGGGTCTTCTCGGTGACCTTCGCCTGGAGGACGTAGTCGCGGTCGAGCGAGAGGCGCCCCTTCTCGTCGGAGCGGAACGTGATGGGCATGAGGGCGCCGATGACGGCCCACGCCTCGCCGCTGTCGCCGTCCGTCTGGTTGATGTTCCACTGGGCCGGGAAGTCGGACAGGCCCCACTTGAGGGTGCCGCCGTCCTTCACCTTGTCCCGGGCGACCGGGTTGATGTCGTACGCCTTGAGGGAGCCGGTGGTGTGGCTCCCCTGGTCGTCGCCGGAGGACCCGCCCGAGCAGGCTGTCGCGGTCCCCACAACAAGCAGCGTGATCAACGCGGCCAGCTTTCGTGCCTGCACGGCGCTCCTCCCCGATGCGGTCGCAGTTTGCATGCTTTATGTAACAGACCGTAATCAGTGAGGCGAGCCTCCGCGCCGTGGGCGGGAACAACCGGGAACCCGCCGTGACGTTCAGGCCGTCGCGGCGCGGGTCAGGAGAGCTCGTCGACGGCGCTGCGCACGTCGTCGCTGATGATCGTGGTCAGCTCGGCGGTGTTGGCCGAGCCCTGCGCGGCCAGCCGCACGTCGCGCCGCATGGCGGCCCTCTCGTAGAGGGAACGGGCGAACCGGCCGTTGCCGAGCCCGTCGATCAGCCCCTCGCGGCAGACCCAGTCGAAGACGTCGGCGAGGTCGCGGCGGGCGGAGGCGTCGAACCTGTCCCCCGCGCGAGCCGCCTGCAGCTCGGCGATCTCGGCCAGCTCGCCCGGCGCGTACGAGGGGAACGCGACGAACTGGTTGAACCGCGAGGCGAGGCCGGGGTTGGTGGCCAGGAAGGCGTCCATCTCCCTCTGGTATCCGGCGAGGACGACGACCAGGCGGTCGCGGTCGTCCTCGGCCCGCTTGAGCAGCGTCTGCACCGCCTCGGCGCCGAAGGCGTCCCCGCCCGCGTACCCGTTGTTGACCAGGCCGTACGCCTCGTCGATGAACAGCACGCCGCCGAGCGCCCGGTCGATCAGCTCGTTGGTCTTGATCGCGGTGGCGCCGAGGTGCTGGCCCACGAGGTCGGCGCGGGACGCCTCGACGACGTCGGGCCGGGCGAGCAGCCCGAGAGCGGAGAAGATCCGGCCCAGGACGCGGGCGACGGTGGTCTTGCCGGTGCCGGGCGGCCCGACGAAGACGAAGTGCCGCATCTGGGACTGGACCGGCAGGCCCTGCTCCTGGCGCATGCGCGCCACCTTGAGCTGGGCGGCGATCGCGTGGACCTGCCGCTTGACGGGTTCGAGGCCCGCCATGGAGTCCAGGTCGGCCAGCGCCTCCTCCAGGGTGGGCGTGGCCTGGTATCCGCGGAACCTGGCGGTGATCTCGTTGAACGCCCTGGTGACGTCGTCGGCGGTGGTCGTGACCAGGTCCTCGCCGCGGGGCGCTCCCCCGGCGCTCACCACGCGCACGTCTCTGGCCTGCGCGGCGGCCTCGGCGAGGGTGCGGGCGAAGCGGGCGTTGCCCAGCTCGTCGACCAGCCCGCGCCGGTGGACGTCCTCGAACAGGCCGCGCAGGACGGGGCGGGCGTCGGAGGGCAGCCGGTCGCCCCGCCTGGCCTGCAGCGCCTCGGTGATCGACAGCAGCTCATCCGGGGTGTAGCCGGGGAAGCGCACCCGGGTGGCGAACCGGCTGGAGAGGCCCGGGTTGGAGGAGAGGAAGGCACCCATCTCCTTCTCGTAGCCGGCCAGCACGATGATCAGCCGGTCGCGGTCGTCCTCGGCCCGCTTGAGCAGCGTCTGCACCGCCTCGGCGCCGAACCGGTCGGGCTGGCCGTCGCCGGAGTTGATCAGCCCGTACGCCTCGTCGATGAACAGCACGCCGCCGAGCGCCCGGTCGATCAGCTCGTTGGTCTTGATCGCGGTGGCGCCGAGGTACTCGCCGACCAGGTCGGCCCGCTGGGCTTCGACCACGAAGGGCGTCTCCAGCAGGCCGAACGCGTAGAAGATCTTCGCGAGGGTGCGCGCGACGCTCGTCTTGCCCGTGCCGGGCGGCCCGACGAAGACGAAGTGCCGCATCGGGGGCTCGTTGGTGAACCCCGCCTCCTTGCGCAGCCGGGCCGCCTCGATGGACGCGGCGATGGCCCGCACCTGCTCTTTGACCGGCTCAAGGCCGATCATCGACTCCAGCTCGCCCAGCGCCTGCTCGACCGTGATCGGCGGCGGCGGACCCGTCTCGCCGGTGGGGTGCTGGTGCCCGCCCACCCGCAGCCGCTGCCTGACCGGGGCGTCGCCGCCCTGAGGCGGGACGGCGATGGCCGCGCGCACCCGCCGCGCCAGCGTGAAGCGGTAGACGAGCACCACGCAGGCCGCGCCGTACGCGGCCCAGAGGGCGACGCTGATGGAGACCGGGGCGATCGCGAAGGCCACGACGGCCGCCGGGGCCAGGGCGGCCAGCGTGGTCAGCCACGGAGGCACCCACCGGATGAGATGCGCCGCGCCCGCGACCGGGGCCGCCAGGAACAGCAGCAGGTACGGCTCAACCGCCTGGGCACCGCCGAAGGCGCCGAGGAACAGCGGGAGCAGCGTCCCCCAGGCGGCGAGGACGAGCGCGGTCGCCGCCGCGCGCGGATAGCTGAGCGCGAGCGCGACGAAGGCCAGCACCACGACCGTGGTGAAGAACGTGGTGAGCAGCGGCCACCCCAGGGCCGCGGCGACGCCGATCGAGGCGATCAGGGTCCCGGTGAAGAGCACGCGCCGCACGAAGGGAGGAAGGTGGAAATAGCGCAGCCGCGCTTGTTCGAACAGATCCCGCGCCCCGGCGCTGCCCGCCGGCTGGGCCCTGTCGGAGTCCCGCATCAACGCCTCCCCGGTTCGCCCCCCGGTTATACCGCACGCGAACGCGCGATGGGTGGATCTAACGTGCTCGGGCCTGGTGGCGGCCGGGGTACTCCCGCACGACGACCCGTTTGGGCGTGATGCGCAGAACATCGCCGGAGGGGACGGCGACCCCGCGCACCTCGGCCCAGAACCGCGGGTCGCCCACGAAGAGGACGACCCGTGGATCGCGCTCCACCGCCTCCCACGCCTCGTCCCCCGCGATCAGCCTCAGCTCGCCCGACGCGCTCACCGAGGTCACCGCGCTGACCGCGAGTGCCCGCGGGCAGCCCCGCTGGGTGTAGGCGAGCACGACGCTCCTCGAATAGGTGGCGGCGTGCCGTACGGCGTCGCTGACGCCCGGCGGGGGCGAGGCGTCACCGGGGAGCCGCCTCCCGCGTGACTCGCACGGGATCAGCGCGGAGCGCCAGGGGCCGGGAGCGCCGCTCCACCAGGCGCGGGCGGCCCGGACGGCGAAGGCGCCGGCCGCGCCCGCGAGCGCGGCGCAGGCGGCCGACCCCGCCGTTCCGAGCGCCGGTACGGCGGGCACCCCGGCGAGGGCGCGGCCCGGCGCCGCTCCCGCGAGGGCGAGGAGGAGGGCGGCGACCGCGAGCAGGGCCAGCGTCAGCGCGAGCGGCCGGTCGCGGCGCGACGTCGCGCGCAGGAGGGAGGTCACCCCGCCACGGCGGACGGCGAGGGCGACGGTGCCCGGCACCGCGACGGCGGCGACCGCGAGGCGCGGCTGGGCGGCGACCACGCACAGCGACAGCAGCAGCGCGAGCGCCCACCAGGCCCGCCCGGCGAGGATCCAGAGGGCCACGTCGGCGTTCCGCCGGGCCGCGGGCACCGGGCCGGCGGCGGCGAAGTGCGCGAGCGCCCTGACCGGACGGCCCCGCCACGCCTCGGCGAACAGCCGAAGCGCCCCGGCGGCGACGCCGTTGAGCAGCACGATGCCGCACGCGCCGGCCCACACGCCGTCCCGTATGCCGTCCGTGCCGGTGGGGAGGGTGGCGAGCCCGGCGACGTACGCGCCGACGACCGCGAGGGCCATCGCGGCGTTCATGGTGAACCAGAGGTCGCGCCGGAGCATCGCGGGGACGCGCGACCAGACGGGCACGCGCCCGGCCTGCCTGACCGTCACGGCCACGACGCCGCCGAGCACGAGCGCGCCGCCGATCTGCGCCTCCCGGTGCAGGCCGAGGCCGAGCGCGGCGGCCGTGACGACGACCGTCGCGACGGCGAGCAGGACGCGGACCTGCCGGGACCAGACGTCGAGGGCGCGCCGGGCCCGCGTGGTCTCGCGGGGGTCGGCGGCCCAGGCGGGGTCGTGGTGGGTGCGCGGGCGCTCCCAGCGCAGCAGGGCGAGCCCCAGGTTGACCCGCGCGACCGGGTGGTCGCGCGAGAGCCGCAACGCCGCCTGGTAGGACGCGACGGCGCGCTCGTGGTCGCCCCGGAGCAGGGCCAGGTCGCCCACGAGGACGTGCGGATCGGGTTCCTCGGGCGCGAAGGCCACCGCCTTGCGCGCCTCCGCCCACGCCTCGCGCCAGCCGTCCGGCGTCCGGCGCAGCGCGCCGCCCAGCCTGAGCCGCGCCGCCCAGGAGCCGGGCGCGAGCCGTACGGCCTCCCTGGCCGCGGCGACGGCCTCGGCGTCGCGGCCGAGGCGTTCGAGGGCGAGGCCGGCCAGCCGGTGCCCCCACTCGCCGCCGGGGTCGCGTTCGATCGCCTGCCGCGCGGCCTCCAGCGCCGCCTCCGGGCGGTCGCGCTCCAACCGCTCCGCCGCGAGGAGGCACCATGATCGGGGGTCCGTCCCCGGGGAGCGGCGCGGGACGTGATCTCGGGCGAGGTTCCCGGCACGGTCGCGGTCCTGGTAGCGGGCGTGGTCCGGGTCCTCGATGTCGCTCCCCACTCCCGCATGATCGGTTGCCGAGCAGGGGTTGCCTAGATGCCGGATATATACCTATATCTCGCTAGAAAGCGCAATGCCTGAAGCTGCTGAGGGATCTACCGGGAATGGCCTAAGCTGCGACGCATGTTCCACCAGGCCGGCGGATTCCGCCCATGATCGTCGTGGGGGTCGGGGCGCGGTCCCGCGCCGTTTCCGCCGCCGCGCGTCACGCGAGCCGGTGGGCCGTTCTCGCGTTACTCTGCTTCAGCCTGCTGCTCATCGCGGTGGACGCGACCGTGCTCCACATCGCGGTGCCCGCGCTGACCGCGGCGCTCGAACCGTCCGCCGTCGAGCTGCTGTGGATCATCGACATCTACTCGCTCGTGGTCGCGCCGCTGCTCGTCACCTTCGGCACGCTCGGCGACCGGTACGGCAGACGCCGCCTGGTGCTGGCCGGCTACGTCGTCTTCGGGCTGGCCTCGCTCTCCGCCGCGTTCGCCGAGACGCCGCTGGCGCTGATCATGTCGCGCGCCTTCCTCGGCGTCGGAGGCGCGATGATCATGCCGGCGACGCTGTCGATCATCCGCGAGGTCTTCACCGACCGCAAGGAACGCGCGATCGCCCTCGGCGTCTGGAGCGCGGTCGCCGCCGCGGGCGCCGCCGTCGGCCCACTAGTGGGCGGCGTCCTCGTCGAGCACTTCTGGTGGGGCGCGGTCTTCCTCATCAACGTGCCGCTGCTGATCGTGGCGCTCCCCCTCGCCGTACGGCTGCTGCCTCCGTCGCGAAACAGGTCCGGCCACCCGTGGGACGTGCTGAGCGCCGTCCTGTCCACGCTCGGCATCCTCGCCGTCGCGTTCGGGCTCAAGGAGGCCGGGTACGGGCACATGATCGGCCGCGGCCCCGCGCTGGCCGTCGCCCTGCTCGGGATCGCCCTGCTCACCTGGTTCGTACGGCGGCAGCGGCGGCTGGAGTACCCGCTGCTCGACATCGCGCTCTTCGCCCGGCGCGGCTTCGCCACCGGCGTCGCCTGCGTGCTGCTGGCGATCTTCGCACTGGTGGGGCTGGAACTGCTGCTCGCGCAGTATCTCCAGCTCGTCCTCGGGCTCTCCCCGCTGTCGGCGGGCGTCCGGATGCTGCCGCTGATGGTCGCGGCCGTCGCGGGCGGGCTGGCGGCGGCGCACGTGCTCCAGCGGATCGGGCTGCGAGCCACGATGAGCGGCGGCCTCGCGCTCACCACGATCTCGCTGGCGCCCGTGCTCACCTGGGGGGTCGAGCAGAGTCCGGGGATGCTCGCCGTCTGCTTCATCGGGATCGGGTTCGGCGTCGAGGTCGCGCTGCTCGCCGCCTCCGACACGATCATGGCGGCCGTCCCCGAGTCGCGGGCGGGCGGCGCGGCGTCGATCGAGGAGACGGCCTACGAGCTGGGCGCCGGTCTCGGCATCGCCGTCCTCGGCACGATCACCACGATGGTCTACGCCCCGGCGCTCGGCGTGGTCCCCGGCGTACCCGGCGACCTGATGGGCGAGGCCAGGGAGTCGCTGGCGGCCGCGGCGCACGTCGCCGTCCAGGTCGGCGGCGCCCCGGGCGCGGCCCTGCTCGGCGCGGCCCGCCTCGCGTTCATCACCGCCCTGCACCGCACGGTCGTGGTCAGCGTGATCCTGCTCGGGCTCACCGCCCTGGCCGCGGCCGTGTTCATCTCCAGGGAGGCCGCGGCCGGTCACTGCGCCGACGAGCCGGAGGAAGCGGCGACGCCGGAGAGGTCGGAGAGCTCACCCCGGCCGTCATCGTGACGGGCGGCGCCACGGGTCTGAGGTCGATCCTTATGGGCAGATGTCTGGGCAATCGTTGCCCGTCTCCCCAGAATGGGGAAGCGTGAAGCGAACTCTCCACGACGTGGCCTCGCTGGCGGCCCGGTTGGGCGTCGGCGGCATCTTCTTCGCGAACGGCTGGGAGAAGCTGGAAGCGGGCCTCAACGCGACCGGCGCGCAGTTCGCCGAGCTGGGCGCTCCCCTGCCGTCGGTATGGGCCGCGGCGACCATGCTCATCGAACTGGGCGGCGGCGCGCTGCTGGTGGCGGGCCTCGCCGTGCCGTTCGTCGGCCTGCTGCTGTTCGCCGAGGCGGTCGCCGTCTTCGTCATCACCACCGGGCACAGCGGCATGCCGCTGACCGGCGGAGACGTCAAGATCATCGTCGCGCTGGGCGCGGCGTCCGTGCTGCTCTCGGTCGGCGGGGCCGGGCGCGTCTCACTCGATCACATGGTCGTCATCAAGCGCCGTGAGGCCGAGGCGGCGGACGAGTTCGCCGCGGACAAGGAGGCGGACGCCGTCATCGCCGCGCTGCGCGACCCTGCGGAGGGGCCCAGGGCGATCCCTCCGGCGACCGCGCCCGGCGAGACCGTCGCGCCCCCGGGGGACGCCGCGCCGCGAGGAGCGGGCCCGGCCACCGCGGCGACCGCGGCGGCGGACACCGTGGCGGACACGGTGCCCGACGCGGCGCCGGAGACCGCGCGGAAGGCCGGACCGGGCGCCCCGGCCAAGGCGCGGGCACGCCGCACGAAGCGCGCACGGGACGAGGCCGCCGAGAGCCGGAGCGAGCCGGGATCCAGTCCCGAGTCGAGCTCTGGTCCTGAGCCGGGCTCCGGTCCCGAACCCGGCGACAGCCTGGTCGCCGGGCGGCGCCCCGGAGCATCCTGACCCCTGACGGGCCGACCGCCCGCTGCCGGTGATCGCGCCCGCCGCGGGCGATCAGATCGCCGCGCCGACCTTGTCCACGATCTGGGTGGCGCCCAGTTCGCGCGCGCAGTGGGCGCAGCAGCAGATGCGGCCGTTGACATCGACGCCGTGGCCCACGACGCGGCAGCCGCAGTGCTCACACACCGGGGCCATCCTGGTGATCGCGCATTCGAAGCTGTCGAAGGTGTGCACCGCCCCCTGCGCGTGCACCTCGAAGCTCAGGTCGTAGTCGTTTCCGCAGACTTCACAAGCCGCCATGTTTCCCCCCGAATCTGGTGCTTGCATTCGTCTACCCTCACGACCGCGTCGATCACCACACATATTGGTCAATCTCCCCCAAGGTCCCTGAAAACCCCTGACGGAAGGACATAAGCCACCATTTTCGGATCTTCCGTATAGATCCTTTACAGACGCCCGTCCGGGTCGAAATACTCGTCGGTGCTCAAGATCGGCCACCCCTCGGGGCGGCCTCCCCTTCGAGGATTGGAACCGGATGATCAAGTTCGTCAAGGCGGGGGCCCTGACGCTCGGCGCGATCACGGCCGTCGCGCTCCTGCCCGCCGCCGCCGAGGCGGCGTCGCCGCAGAGCCTCTGCGGTGCCGGGTACACGCCCATCAGGGACGGATCGCGCGCAATCAAGACGAAGTCGGGCGAGCAGCTCGGCGTCACCTATGTCCTCTACAACAGGAGGAACGGCAAGAACTGCGCCGTCACGATCAAGACGAAGTACATCGGCAAGCCGAGCTTCACCTTCGTCCGGCTCACAGTGAAGGGCAAACCCGAGGTCTCCGAGGGCGACAACTTCGCGAAGTACGCCGGCCCGGTCTACCAGAGCGGCCGCGGCAGGTGCGTGAGCTACTGGGGCAACGTGAGCTCCCCGGACAACAAGAAGTCCGCGTACGGCGGCCGGCTCAAGTTCGACAACTGCGGTTGACCAGAAAGTCGCCCTTAATCACTTTTGTCCGAATTTGGGGTAACATCGGGGGCTAATTGATGCGAAAGGGATGCCCCCATGACCAGGTTCGTTCATGTGATGCCACTCGACGACGTCATCGGCCATGAGGGTAGCCCCGACTGCGTCTGCGGACCTGGTGGCCAGCCGGTGGAGACTCTCGCCACTCGCGAGCCCGTCGGCATGATCTACCACCACCACGCCGTCCACCCCTGCTCCCTCTGGGAGGCCTCCGCCGAGGTCTGACCTCGGCGGAGGCCCCGCCCGTCAGGGCGACCGTACGCCTCCCGGGCAGACGTCCTCGTACGGCAGGCCGGGAAGGTATTCCCGCCACTCGGCTTCGGTCAGCGTCCGGCCCGCCCGCGCGCACACCGCGGCGGCGACGGCGTCCGGCGTCACCGGCCGGGACGCGACCGCACCGCTCCCGTCCAGGCCGACCACCGCGAGGCCGCCGGAGCCTTCCGCTCCGGGCGCCGGGGCGCCGCTCCGGAAGGCCACCGACACCACGTCGGCCCCGAAGGTGCCGACCGGCTCCCCGACCGCCGTCCCGGCCTCGACGTCCCACAGCCGGACGCCCTGCCCCGCCGCGACGGCCAGGAGCGAGCCGTCCGGACTGAACGCCATGGCGGACACCGGCCGCCGTTGCGGCAGCACCGCGCCCCGGCGCTCGCCCGTCCGCGAGTTCCACGCGATCACCCGCCCCGCGAAGTCGCCCGTCACGATGATGGGCGCACGGGGGTGGAAGGCGACCGCCATGAGCGTCTGATCGGTGGCTCCGAAGGTCCGGACCTTCCCGTCGGCGACGTCGACCAGGTAGCCGGCGCCCGATCCGAGGACGGCGAGGTCCCGCCCGTCGGGGCTGAAGACGGCGGTGCCGCCGGCCGCGTCGGCGATCTTGACAACGGTGCGCCAGACGCCCGTCCGCAGGTCGCCGACACCGACCTCCAGTTCCGTGGACGACGTCCCCGTGATCGTCGCCGCTTTCGTCCCGTCCTGGCTGACCGCGACCCCGACGATCGTCTGCGTACGGTCGTCCCGGACCTCGGTCGTCGCGAGCTTCCGGCCGCTCATCCGGTCCACCGCCCAGGCCCGGCGGCCCGTGTCGTCGGCGACCGCCATGACGCGCGTGTCGCGGCTGAAGGCGACCGCCTGCAACGACGCGGTGATCGGGACGGACGCGCCCGCGGGCCGGCCGGTCCCCGCGTCCCGGAACGTGAGGGCGCCGGCGCCCGTGCCGTGGACGGCGTATCGCCCGTCCGGCGTGAGCACGGCGGACTCGTCGGCCGGTCCCGCCCTGAGCGGGCCGGTCAGGTCCGCGATGCCGACCGTGTGGAGGGTGTCGTCCACGATGTACCGCAGCGCCCCTCCGTCGCGGTCGAAACGTATCTGCGCGGCCTCCCCCAGCGTGGGCTGGACGAGCAGCGACTTCTGGTCCGCCACCCGCCACACCGTGATGGATCCCTCGGCGCGGACCGCGAGGAACCTGCCGTCCGCGCTGAAGGTCGCCGCCGGCCGCCCCGCCACCGGTGGGCCGAACGGCGGTCCGGTGCTCCCCGCCGTGAGATCGGTCAGTGTGACGCCCTCGTTCGCGGCGCAGGCGAGCCTGCGGCCGTCCGGGCTGAACGCGAGCGCCTGCGGTCCGACCCCGTCGTCCGCCCGGGCCGGGATCGGGCCGCCGCAGATGCCCGAGAGCGTACGGCGCGGGGTGGCGCGGGGCAGGTCGAACAGCCGGGGGCGCTCGCCGATGCCGTCGATCGCCGCGATCCGGCCGGCCGGGTCCACGTCCGCGAGGTAGCCGGACCGTTTGGGGCCCGCCGTCCCGGTGTCGAGGTCCCAGAGCCGGACCGCGCCGCTGAAGCCGATGATCAGCACGCGCGGGCTCGCCCCGAACGCGATCTCGATCGGATAGTGCGCTTCGTACGTGCCGGCGCCGAGGGAAAGTTCGCGCCCCGTGGCCCGCCCGGTGCGCGCGTCCCAGACACGCACCCGCCGCCCGGCGGCGACGGCGAGGAGCCGGCCGTCCCCGCTCAATGCGATCGAGTGCACGTGCCTGCCGTCAACGCCGAGGCCGGACCACCCGCCGATCCGCCGTCCCGACCGCGCGTCCCGGAGCGTCACGCCGTCACCGTCCAGGGACGCGACGGTCCGTCCGTCCCCGCTGAGCGCGTGGACGGCGCCGTTGAGCCGCAGCACGCCCGTCTCCCGCCGGCCGAGCGCCGTGATCAGGCTGCCGCGCGCCTCGTCGGTGTGGCCGAGCCGCCAGGCGGCGACGCTCAGCAGCATCCCTATGACCGGGTCGGTGTCGCCGAGCCGGTCCGCCATGGAGGCGAGACCGCGCGACTCGGCCAGATACCGCTGCTCGTTCACCGCGGCGCTCTGCCAGACCGTTGCGGCGCCGAAGCCGACGGCGAGCACCAGCAGCACGGCGAGGGCGGCGGTGACGACCCGGCGGCGGCGGGCCCGGCGGCGGGCCAGCGCGGACCCCGCGTCGAGGAAGTCGCGTTCGAGACGGCTCAGCGCGACATGACGGCGGCCGGTCGCCGCCCAGCGCAGCACCGTGTCCAGCCGGTCCCCCTGGAGGAGGTCGCCGTCCGCGCCGCGGTTCCACCGCCGCGCCGCGACCGTGATCTCGCGGAGCACGGCGAGGCCCTCGCGCTCAGCCTGGACCCAGGCGCGCAGGCGCGGCCACGCCTGGATCAGCGCGGGGCGGGCGAGCTCGATCTCGCCGTCGCGCTCGACCAGCAGCTGCCCGAAGGACTCGATGATCCGCGCGACCGCCGCGGCCTCCTCCCCCGTACGGCCGTCGAGCAGCTCGGCGCGCGCGGCCCGTCTGCTGGCGACCTCGCCGTCGTCGGTCACGGTCGTGAGCCGGAGGAGCACCTCGGGCACCAGCTCGCGCTCCGCCTGGACGAGCGCGCCGTACCTCTCCTCCGCGAGCGGGCCGAGCCCCGGGTCGGCGACCTCCGGTCCGGGCAGCAGCCCGGCCTCGGCGCTGCCGAGGACCAGCAGCTCCTCCGCGGCGACGCCGCGCGGGCCGGAGATCAGGCCGTGCAGCAGCTCGCGCGCGTCCGGGCGGGCGACCGGGTCCTTCGCCAGCGTGGCCGCGACAAGGGAGCGCAGCGAGCTCGGGAGCGGGCCGAGATCGGGGTCCTCGGAGAGCACGCGGTGCATGACGCCGCCCAGGCTCTCCGCGCTGAACGGGTCCGCGCCGGTGGCGGCGTACAGCACGATGCCGCCCCAGGCGAACAGGTCGGCGGGCGCCCCGGCCCGCTCGCCGACGAACACCTCGGGGGCCATGTACACGGGGGTCCCGGCCACCAGTCCGGTCGCGGTGAGGGACATGTCGCGGGCGCGGGCGACGCCGAAGTCGATGACGCGGGGGCCGTCCGGGCCGAGCAGCACGTTGTCGGGCTTGAGGTCGCGGTGGACCACCCCGGCGTCGTGGATGGCCGCGATCGCCGTCGCCACGGCGGTGGCCAGGCGGTGCAGGTCGTCACCGGCGAACAGGCGGCCTCCGGCGACCGCCTGGCGCAGGCTGGCTCCCTCGACGTACTCGCTCACGATGTACGGCCGGGGCCCGTCGAAGACCGCGTCGATCACCTGGGCGGTGCAGAACGACGCGACCCGGCGGGCCGCGTCCGCCTCGCGGGCGAACCGGCGGAGCAGCTCCGGGTCCTGCGCCGCCTCCCCGTGCAGCACCTTGATGGCGACGCGGCGTCCGGCGGGGTCGTACGCCTCGTAGACCACCCCCTGGCCGCCCGCGCCGAGCCGTCCGGCGAGCCAGTAATCGCCCAGCCGCCTGGGGTCCTCCGCTATCAACGTTGCCGACACCACGCTCATCTGACGTCCGCGACCCCGCTCGCGTTTCGTCTCGATTCGATAAAGCACCAGTCCGGACGGAAAGCCGCCGCGCGTACGGGGGCCCGAGCGGCGGCGGCTCCAGGCCACCCCGGCCGAGGGCTCGCGAACAGGTCATGGCACATTAGTCACAAAGGTCCCGCTAGATATCACCGCTTTACACCAGTTTTACGGGTAGATCGGTAGACATCTTGGTAAATAACGGAATCGTCACGGTCGGGGGGATCGGGAAGATGCTGAAGGTGGTCACGTCGCTCGACGAGTCGCTCGACACGTTCGGCAAGGTGCGGGACATCAGGTCCGTACTGCGCCGCAAGCCCAAGAACGACAACAAGATCGTGGACATGCGGGCATACGCGGGCCGCAACGTCATCCGTTTCCCGAAGCCCGACCCGACCTCGGCCGCCTGACCTTCCCGGGACGCCCGGCTACTGATTTGATGTCACTTCATGCGTGACATGCCCGACTTGTCGTCAACGGAGCGAACCCGGCACCGCAGGCTGCGCGAGCAGGGCCGTACGAACAGGACAGAGCTGTTCGACGTGCTGAAGGCCGGGTTCGTCTGCCATCTCGGAGTGATCGTGGACGGCGCGCCCATGGTCGTGCCCACCGCCTACGGCTTCGACTCCGACAATCTGTACATCCACGGGTCGGTCGCCAGCCGCAGCCTCGCGGCCGGCGGACCGGCGCCCATGTGCGTGACCATCACCCACGTCGACGGCCTGGTGCTGTCCCGGTCGGTGTTCGAGCACGGCGTCAACTACCGCAGCGCGATGATCTACGGAGTGCCGCGGGCGCTGGAGGGCGAGGAGAAGCTGGAGGCGCTCCGGATCCTCACCGAGCACACCGCCCCGGGCCAGTGGGACTACGCGCGCCGCCCGAACCGCAAGGAACTGGCCGCCACCGTGATCCTGGCCGTCTCGCTGGAGGAGGCCTCGGTCAAGGTCCGCCAGGGGCCGCCGGACGACGCCGACGACCCGCACGACGTGTGGGCGGGCGTGCTGCCGCTCGCCGCTACTTGGCAGCCCCCCGTCACCGACCCGGCGGCCGCCCACGAGGTCCCCGAGCACGTACGGCTCCGCGCCGGCACCCGCCTCGGCTGACGACGCGGCGGCCGAGACGGGCGGGACGGCCGCCGTCTCCGGGCGGCGGCCCCGGGCGAATCGCGGACCCCCGGCATACGGGGGCGTCTCGCGCACTCGATGAGGCAGGATGGGGCCGTGACCCCTTCCCCAGCGGTCGTCCGGCCCGATCAGGAGTTGATCACCCAGATCCTGGACGAGTTGGACCTCGACCACACCCTCGACGCCGAGGGCGACATCGCCATCGCCACGCCGGAGCTCACGGTCTACTTCCTGTTCGGCTCCGAGGGCGACTTGTTCACGATCCGCACCTTCTATGACCGGCACTACGCCGTCGACGACAAACCGATGCTGATCAGCGCGCTGAACGAGTGGAACGCCGACACCATGTGGCCGAAGGTCTACACCTTCACCCAGGACAGCGGCGTGCTGCGCATCGTGGGCGACTCCCAGCTCTACATCGGCGCCGGCGTCACCCGCGAACACCTCACCACCGTGGTCGCCCACTGGGTCAGGTACGCGATCAAGTTCCACCGCTGGCTCACCGACCGGCTCGCGTTCGAGACCGACTGACCCGCGGCCCGCCCGGGGCGGGCCGGAACCCCCGATATGGTGGGGATCCCCTCTCCCCCGACTCCCCGGAGCGCTGCCCGCCGATGCCCGAAGGTCACATCATCCACCTGCTCGCCGCCGAGTACGGCCGGCGGTTCACGGGCGGCGTGGTCGCGGCGAGCAGCCCGCAGGGCAAGTTCTCCGACAGCGCGGCCCTGCTCGACGGACAGCGCATGGCCGTGACCGACGCCCACGGCAAGCATCTCTTCCTCGGCTTCGAGGGGTTCGACGGCCACGGCTGGGTGCGCGTCCACCTCGGCCTGTACGGAAAGGTCGCCTTCGGCCCGGCCCCCGCGCCCGCACCCGTCGGCGCCGTACGGCTCCGCCTGGAAAACGAGCGGGATTACGCCGACCTGCGCGGGCCGACGGCCTGCGAGCTCATCACCGCCGGAGAGAAACGGGCGGTGCACGACCGCCTCGGCCCCGACCCGCTGCGGCCGCACGACGACCCCGAACGCGCCTGGTCGCGGATCACCCGGTCACGCGGGCCGATCGCGGCGCTGCTCATGGACCAGAAGATCATCGCCGGGGTCGGCAACGTCTACCGGGCCGAGGTGCTCTTCCGCCACGGGATCGACCCCTACCGCCCCGGCCGCGAGCTGAGCCGCGCCGAGTGGGACGCCATCTGGGCGGACCTCGTCGCGCTCATGCGCGAAGGCGCCGCCTCGGGCCGGATCGACACCGTACGCCTCGAGCACACGCCCGAGGCCATGGGACGGCCGCCGCGCGTGGACGACCACGGCGGCGAGGTGTACGTCTACCGCCGGTCCGGGCAGCACTGCCACATCTGCGGGGGCGAGATCCGCACCGCCGACCTGGAGGCGCGCAACCTGTTCTGGTGTCCCGCCTGCCAGCGGCGCTGACGGCGGAAGCCCGGCCGGAGGTCAGGGCAGCGGTTCCAGCATCCGGTGCGGCCCGCGCAGCGCGACGCTCACCGGGTCCTCGCGGGTGAGGTCGGCGCCGGGACCGGGCCATATCTCGACCTCCTCGGCGGGCACGTGCGCCCCGCACACCGAGCACGTGGCGCCCGCGCCGATCGGCGCGTCGCAGGCGACGTGGCGGAAGACGCGGCGCGGCCCCGCGGCGCTCATGTGCCGCTCGCCCCACTGGGCGAGGGCGAGCACCGGCGGCCAGAGCTCCTTCCCCTTTCCGGTCAGGACGTACTCCTCGCGCGGCGGGGACTCCTGATAGCGGCGCCGCTCCATGACCCCCGCGTCCACCAGCGCGGACAGTCGCTGGGAGAGGACCGCCCTCGGGATGTCGAGGTGGGCGAGGAAGTCGCCGTATCGGCGCACGCCGTACAGCGCGTCGCGCACGATGAGCAGCGTCCACCGCTCGCCGAGCAGTTCCAGTGACCGGGCGAGGGAGCAGTCCTGCCCCTCGTAGTTCTTGCCGAGCCCCATCAGCGCCATCCTCCTTTCGCGCCATCCTAGTTCATTCACTGAACCAACCCGTGTTATCGTCGCGCCGTCAGTTCAATGACCGAACCTTGGAGGTCCTGTGCTGGTCGAGACCCCGGCTCCCTTACGGGCCCGGCCGGCGACCCTCGCGGTCGCGTGCGCGGCGCCGCTGCTCGCACTGATCAACTACACCGCGCCGATGGTCACGCTGCCGGAGGCCGCCCGCGCGCTCGACGCCGGCCCCACCGGCCCGGTCTGGATGCTGAACGCCGTCACCCTGGGGCTCGCGGTGTCGCTCCTCCTCGCCGGAGGGCTCGCCGACGATCACGGCCGCCGGCGCGTCTACGTCATCGGCATGGCGTCACTCGCGGTATCGAGCGCGATCGTGGCCCTCGCGGGAGGTGTGCCGACGTTCGTGCTCGGCCGCTTCGCCCAGGGGGTGTCCAGCGCGGCGCTGCTCGCCGCCAGCCTGGGCGTGGTCGGCGAGGTCGTTCCCCCGGGCCCCGAGCGGGTGCGGGCCACGGGACGGTACGGCGCGATGCTCGGCCTGGGCATCGCGATCGGCCCCCTGGTGTCGGGCGGGCTCGCCGCGCTGTCGAGCTGGCGCGGCGTGTACTGGCTGACGGCCGCCTGCTCCGTCGTGCTGGCCGTGCTGGCGGCGCGTACGCTGCCCGCGCGGACGGAGCCGCGGCCGGAGCAGCAGGCGGGGCGGCGGCTCGACGTGCCCGGCGCCGTCACGCTCACCCTCGGGCTCGCCGCCCTGGTGACCGGCGTGACCGAGGCACGGCTCGGCTGGTCCCGGCCGGTCGTGCTCACGGCCCTGGCCGCGGCGGCCGTTCTCCTGACCCTTTTCGCCCTGGTGGAGGTCCGCCGTCCCGCGCCGCTGATCGACATGGGTCTGTTCCGGCGCCCGTCGTTCCTCGTCGCCACCGGCGGCGCGCTGGTCACCGGCATCGCGATCGTCGGGCTGATGAGCTATCTGCCGACCGTGCTCCAGTCGGCCCTCGGCATGACGCAGCTCGCCACCGCCGCCGTCTTCGCGTTCTGGTCCGGGACGTCCTTCGTCGCCGCGCTCCTGGCTCCCCGACTGCGGCTCGCCGCCCGCGGCCGGCTCGCGCTCGGTCTGCTGCTCTCCGCCGCCGGCAGCCTCGCCCTGCTCGGCACGATGGCCCATTGGTCGGCGCCGCGGGCGCTCGCCGGGCTGCTGGTCGCGGGGATCGGCAGCGGGCTGGTCAACGCGTCCCTCACCCACCTCGCGATCGAGAGCGTGCCGCGGCATCGGGCCAGCATGGGGTCCGGGGCCAACAACACCGCGCGGTACGTGGGCTCCTCGGTGGGCGCGGCGCTGACCGCGGCGGTCACCGCCGGTCAGGGGCTCGCCGCCGGCACCGATCTCATGATCGTGGCCTGCGCGGCGGCCGCCGCTCTCACCGCCGGGCTGGTCCGGTTCGCCGCCTCCTGACCGTCCACGTGGAACGGCCGGGCCCGGACGAGGTCAGGCGAGGGCCCGGCCGATCTCGCGTACCACGTCCGCCGCGGGACGCTCCTCGGCCTGCCGCCAGGCCGTGCCCGCCCAGAGGTTGACCCCGCCGGGGTCGCCCTGCGCCACCGCGGCGCGGCGGATCGGCGTGGTCAGGTGGTGGACGGCGGGGTATCCGACCGGGGCGTCCGGGTGATCGAGGATGAACCGGTTGGTCAGGCCGCGCGCGGGCCGTCCCGAGAACGCGGTGGTGACCGTCGTCGAGGTGAACCGGGGGTCGCGCAGCGCGGCCCGGTGGACGGGATTGGCCCCGCTCTCCGGCGTCAGCAGGAACGCCGTCCCGAGCTGTACGGCCGCGGCGCCCGCCTCCCGCGCGGCCAGGGCCGCCGCCGCGTCGCCGATGCCGCCCGCCGCGATCAGAGGCGTCCGGACGGCCGCGCGGACCGCCGCCAGCAGGTCGAGCAGCCCCGGCTCAGCGCGCCCGTACGGCTTGCGCGGCACGAAGGAACCCCGGTGCCCGCCCGCCTCCGGCCCCTGCACAGACAACGCGTCCGCGCCGGCGACCACGGCGGCCACCGCCTCGCCGGGGTCGGTGACGGTCACCACGACAGTCGTCCCCACCTCGTGGAAGCGATCGACGAGAGCGAGGCCGGGACACCCGAACGTGAAGCTCACCACCGGCACCGGACTCCGGAGCAGCAGGTCGAGCTTGGCGTCCCAGTCGTCGTCATCGTCGAGCGGGACGCCGGGCAGCTCGACGCCGTACCGCTCCGCCTCCGGCGCGAGCTCGGCGGCGTAGGCCTCCACCACGTCGGGATCGGCCGGATCGCCGGGGACGAAGAGGTTCACCCCGAACGGGCGATCCGTGGCGGCCCTGACCCGCTCGATCTCGGCGGCCACGGCCTCGGCCGTCTTGTATCCGGCGGCGAGGAATCCCAGCCCTCCGGCCTCGGACACGGCCGCGCACAGCTCGGGCGTGCCCGCGCCACCCGCCATGGGTGACAGGACGACGGGGTGGGCCAGCGAGTCCAGGATGCGATCGGGCATGACGGCAGCCTAACCGCGCCCCTGCGGGCGCCCCTCGGCCCGGGTCCGCCGGTCCGCGGGCCGGCCATCAGAAAGAGGCGTCGTCGTCGTGCCCGCCGTCGGTGAGTACGACGACGGCGCGTTCGAGCAGCTCCCGCAGCAACGCGATCTCGTCGGGCGTGAAGGCGTCCACGAGGCGGCGTTCCACGGCCACTGCCTCGGCGTCGGCCTTGCGCAGCAGCGCCTGCCCGGCCCGGCTCAGCCGGGTGACGAGCACCTGCGCATGGTCGCTGGAGGGACGGCGCTCGACCAGGCCGCGCGACTCCAGCGTCTTGATCACGGTGGCCATGCTCTGCGGCGTCACCGAGCACAGCCGGGCCAGCTTCGCCCCTGAGATGCCGGGGGCGAGCGAGAGCGCATACATCGCGGCGTACTGCGGCACGGTCAGCCCGAACGGGCGCAGCACGCGGCTCTTCTCCGCCATCAGTGCCTGCTCGGCATGCTTGACGGCACCGCCGGGGCGCCACGCCACCGACTCCGCGACCTTCTTCTCGTCGGTCCCCACCCGCGCTCCCCGAACTATCAAAGCCCTGATGTACGCCTGAACCCTACTACCGATTTGACGTAGCCCACCGGACAATCCATGCTCTGTTTTCCATCAGAGCTTTTATGGTTATCAGAGCTGGAGTGTTCTATCGATGCCTGTGGGTCGCTCTCCCGCCTCCACCCTGGCCGTGGTCTGCGCCGCGGTGCCGGGCGTCCCGGTGACCGCCACCGGCACGGCCGAGGCGCTCGGCGACATCGGCGCCGAGCTCCGGGCCGACCTGGCCTCCACGCAGTGGGTGGTCAACGCCTTCTTCCTCACCTTCGCCGCGCTCATGGCGTGCACCGGTTCCCTCGCCGACCGGATCGGGCGGCGCCGGATGTTCATCGGAGGTCTGGCGCTGTTCGCGGCGGCCATGCTGCTGGCGGCGGCGGCACAGGACATCGGCGTGCTGATCCTGGCCAGGGCGCTGGCGGGTGCGGGCGCCGCCGCCACGACGACCGGCGGCAGCGCGCTGCTCGCTCACGCCTTCCCGGGGAGAGTCTCCCGATCCAAGGCCTTCGCCTGGTTCGGCACCACCATCGGCCTCGGCCTGGCGTTCGGCCCGCTGATCGCCGGAGCGCTGGTCACCGCGATCGGCTGGCGGAGTCTGTTCACCGCCGCCGCGCTCGTGCTGCTGCCGATCCTGCCCGCGACCGCGCTGCTGACCGAGTCCCGAGCCCCCGCCCGCGGCCCGGTGGACTGGGGCGGCGCGATCACCTTCACGCTCGGCCTCACCGCGTTCACGTTCGCCGTGGTCGAGGGGCCCGCGCTCGGGTGGACCCATCCGGGAGTGACCGGCGGATTCGTCGCCTGCGCCGTCCTGCTGGCCGCCTTCGCGGTGATCGAGCGGCGCCACCCCGCTCCACTGGTCGACCTGTCACTGCTGGCCCGCCCGCGTTTCGTGGCGATCTCCTCGATGCCGTTCCTGCTCGCCTTCGGCTTCGTCGCGCCGACCATCGTGCTCCCGCCCTACCTCATGGCCACCCTGGGCTACTCCGCCCGCCAGGCCGGGCTGGCGCTGATCCTGCTCACCGGGCCGACGCTGATCGTGCCGCCGCTCACCGGCGTCATGGCCCGCCGCCTGTCCCAGCGCGCCCTGCTCGTGACCACGCTGTTGCTGGTCGGAGCAGGAACCGGGCTGCTGGCACTGCTGCCCGCCGGATCGGGTCCGGCACAACTGTCCGCGCCGCTGCTGATCATCGGGATCGGGTTCGGCGTCTCCCTGGCCGTCCTGGACGGCGCGGCGATCTCCTCCGTCGACTCCTCGCAGGCCGGCATGGCCGCCGGGCTGTTCAACACCGCGCGGATCACCGGCGAGGTCGTCGCCATCGCCGTGCTCGGCGCCGTGCTGTCCACGCTCACCCAGGCGAGCCTGACCGTCCGGTACGGCACGACCGACGCCGCCCGCGCCACCTCGCGCCTGCTCCAGGGCGACATGGCGGGAGCCCTCCCGCCCGGAGCCGATCACCTGGAGTTCGCGCGCCTCGCGACCGCCGGATACGCGGGGGCGTTGCACACCGCGCTGTGGATCCTGACCGCCCTGTCCCTGGCCGGCGCGCTCGCCGTCGGCCGTCTGATGTCCGCACGCCGCGGCGAACCCGCGGCACTCACCGCCTAAAGGAAGCAGTCATGCCCACCGTCGAAGTGAACTCCAGCACCGTCAACTACCTGGTCACCGGAAGCGGTCCCGGCCTGGTGCTCGTGCACGGCACGGGCGCCACTGGGGAAACGAACTGGGCGCCGCTCATCGAGGCGGTCTCCGACCGGTTCACCGTGGTCGCCCCCGACCTGGCCGGCTCGGGCGCCACCGTCGACGACGGCGGCCCGATCCACGTCCACGACCTCGTCTCTCAGATCCTCGGCGCGGCCGAGCACGCCGGGCTGGAGCGGTTCCACCTGGTCGGCCACTCGCTGGGAGCCGTCGTCGCGCTGGCCGCGGCGGGAACGCGACCGGAGCGGGTGCTCTCACTCGTCGCACATGCCGGGTGGGCCAGGACGGATCCCTGGATGGCCTTCCAGATGGACTTCTGGATCCGCCTGATGCGCGTCGACAGGGAGCTGCTGGCCCGGTTGCTCCAGGTGACCGCCATGGGCGACGACACGCTCCGCGCCCGCGACCTCGCCGACTTCGAGCAGGCCACGGCCGGGTTCGCCGCCCTCATGGACGGCGCGGAAGCCGGGTTCGTACGGCAGGCCCGGGCCGACATCGACGTCGACATCACCGCTCTGCTCCCGAAGATCACCGCGCCGACGTTGATCATCTCCAGCGCCCACGACCGGATCGTGCCGCCGCACCACCAGCGCGAGCTGGCCGAGTCGATCCCGGGGGCGGATCTCGTGTCGCTCCCCGGCGGTCATGGTCTCCCGTTCGAGAACCCCGGCCTCTTCGTGTCCACGATCGTGGAGCGTCTCCTCGCTGACAACGTGACGGCGTGACGGCGGCCGCGGGGCACGTGTCGGCATAAAGCGGGAGCGGGGCCTCGGAATGTCCGGGCCCCGCTCCGAGCTCACGCCCCCCAGTGCCCCCCGCCATAGCTGTAGATGGATCTGTCAGGGCATGCGGATAGAGTCCCGCCGACACTTGCAGGTGAACTGAAGGAGTTCAGATGGCGAGGACCACTCCACCTCGGCCGGTCGACATCGCCTCCGCGTTCCCTGAGCTGGTGCCGCTGGCGCGGCGGGCGGTTCGCCTGCATCCCCGCCCGGGCCGGCCCACGATCCACGAGAGCTCGATCGGCGGGCCTCTGCTCTGGCCCGCCGACGAGGACTGGCCCGCTTGCGGCGACGACCATGACCACTGGGGGCCGCCCGCTTCACTTGACGACATCCGCCGGCGCCGCGACCTGCTGGAGGCTGCGTGGCTCCGGCCCCGGCAGCCCTGTGAGAACCTCCTCACCACGGAGCAGCGCGCGTACCTGGACGAGCTCGAAGCAGGGCATCCTCCGCACAGTGCGCCGAACCCGCTCCTGCCCGTCGCGCAGTTGTACCTCCGCGATGTCCCGGGACTCGCCGGCCCCGAAGGAGCAGACGTCCTCCAAGTACTGTGGTGCCCGCTCGACCACAAAGAGGGCATGCCCACGGCTCGTCTGATCTGGCGAGATTCCACCGACGTCCAGAAGGTGCTCACGAACCCACCCGCTCCTCTCGACGTCGACCACTTCGGCAACTACGTACCGGAGCCGTGCGTGCTGCATCCCGAGGTCGTCACCGAGTACCCCGCATCCCACGAGCTTCCCGACGAACTCGCGGAGCGCCTGCACGCGTGGGGGCGCGCCGAGTGGGCCGAACTGCACCCGGACGATGAGCAGGATGGCGGCAGCGCGTACTACCAGTTCGAGCACAGCGTCGCTCCTGGCTGGAAGGTCGGCGGCTGGGGCCCCTGGAGCTTCTGCGACCCGTGGCCGATGAACTGTGACACCTGCGGCTCGGAGTACCGGCCGCTGCTGACCATCAGTTCGGGCGAGTGGGACGGGGGCAGCGGCAGCTGGATCCCCCTCGAAGATCGCGACCTCACGGGCCCTGTCGGGATCCGGGACCCGTCCAACCCTCCAATGGTGCAGATCGGCCGCGGCTACAACATGCAGATCTATACCTGCCCCACGTCCTTCGACCACCCGCACCTCGAAATCATGCAGTGAGCTTTTCCACGTGGCTCAGCGGCTGTCCAGTTGGCACCCTCCGCCTGCGTGCCTGACGCCGGTCAGGCGAGTCCGCACCGCGCGGCAAGCGTCGAAGATCACGGCTCGCGCCTCCGGCTCGGCGTGGGGACGCGAGAGCCGCGCATCCGCGCAGGGGGCACAAGCAGAAGCGGGGAACCGGAATCTCACCGATGCGGAGGATGCCCTGCTCCGAGCTTGTCGAGGTACACGCGCCGCTCCGGGGTGAGGAGGTTATCGCGGCGGTGAAGAGCAGGCGGGCGATGGGCGACGACGCGCACGGATCGTTGTCATTGACTGCGGACGAGGGCAAGCATCTCATCCACTGAACCGGCCGGATCGCTGATCGGAAACTGCACCGCGCGGATGATCGCGTCGGCGTCGACCAACAGGGTGAGGCGCTTGAAGCGGTCGACGCCGGCCGCCCGGAAGGTCGGCAGCAGCAGCCCGGCGGCGAGTCTGCTGTCCTGGTCGGACAGGAGGGGATAGGGCAACCTCGCGTGCGTGACGAAGGCGGCCAACTGGTCGGGTCGCTGGGTGCTCACGCCTCGGATCGTGGCACCTGCCGCCTCGAAGTCGGCACACCGTGACGCGTAGGTAAGAGCCTCCAACGTGCAACCCTTCGTCCCTGGGACGTCGGCCCAACCGGGCGGGTAGCCCTGGGTGCTCGGGGCAAAGGCGCCGGGGAAGAAGTAGAGCACAGTCCAGACGCCGCCCGGTGCGTTGGGCGCGACCAGCTCGCCGTCATGTCGCTCCAGCACGACATCCGGCATTTTCCGGTTGACCAGCTTGTGCACGCGACGGCTCTCGGCGGACCCGTCCTCGCTGGTCGCGGTCAGCGCCCCATCGCCCATCACGTGTCTGGCGCCCCAATCCTGCAGGGCGATGAGCGCCGGCAGCAGGCCTTCACCCTTCGTGGTCAGCACATAGTCGTAGCGCGGCGGGCGATCGGAATAGGGCCGCCTCTCGAGCACCCCGTGTTCGACGAGCCCGGCCAGGCGTTCGGCCAGCGCTCGACGGCTGACGCCGAGCTCACGCTGAAGGCTGTCGAAGCGGGTGGTGCCGCCCGCGATGTCCCGCACTACCAGGAACGTCCACCAGTCGCCGATCACTCCGAGCGCTTGTGCGATACCGCAGTCGGAGTCGGGCAGATCGGCGCGCTTCACGTACCCCAGTATAGTGCGTTCCATTATGGAACTTACTCAGGAGGGGTGCTGGGATGGGAATCGACAGTGGAGGTGGAGCGGGCGTCTTCTGGCGGTGGTGGACGGCCGGCACGACCAGCGCGGTCGGCTCGGCGGTAGGCGCGGTGGCGCTGCCGCTGACGGCCTTGACGGTGCTCGACGCCTCCGCGTTCGAGTTGGGCATGATCGCCGCCGCTGGTTACGTCGCCTGGATCGTGATAGGCCTGCCCGCCGGGGTGGTGGTGCAGCGACTCCCCATGCGAAGGGTTCAGGTCGCCGCCGACCTGGCCCGCGCGGCGGCGGTCATCTCCATCCCGCTGGCCTGGTGGCTGGACCGGCTGACGGTCGCCCAGCTGGTGATCGTGGCCCTCGTGATCAGCTTCGCGAACGTCGTCTTCGACGTCGCCAACTCGACCTTCCTGCCGTCGATCGTGAGCAAGGAGCAGTTGCAGTCCCGTAACAGCCTGGCGTCCGGCACTCACGCCACTACTCAGCTCGGTGGGCCGTCGGTTGGCGGTCTCCTCATCCAGGCGCTCGGGGCGGTGCCCACCCTCCTCGTCGACGCGGCCAGCTACCTTGTCTCAGCCCTGCTGCTGCGGACCCTGCCCGAACGCCGCGCGGAGGCCCCCGACCGCTGGCCACCGGTGCGCGCGATGATCCGTGAAGGCTGGCGTTTCGTCGTGCACCACCCGGTCATGGGTCCGTGCATGTGGGCCGCCACCGCGGCCAACACGGTCTGCGGGGCACAGCAAGCGCTCTACGCGCTGTACCTCGTACGCGAGCTGCACACCGAGCCCGGCCTCGTCGGCCTGCTTCTGGCGGCGGACGGCGTCGGCGCGCTGATCGGCGCGGCCTTGACGAACCAGGTCACGGCCAGGCTCGGCACCGCCCGCGCCCTGATCGTCTCCGGCTTCGTCATGGTCGCCGGGGCGCTCGTCGTTCCCCTCGGCACCGGCTGGCAGGGCCTCGCGGCCTTCGCCGTCGGCAACGTGGTATTTTCCGCCGGCGTCGTGGTGCTCAGCGTGGTGACCCGCACGTATCGGCAGATCGCCAGCCCGCCCGACCTGCTGCCTCGGGTGATGGCCACGGTCCGCTTCGTCTCCTGGGGCGCGATCCCGATCGGCGGGTTGATCGCCGGAGCGATCGCCGGGGTGCTCAGCGGCCGGGTCACCCTGATGATCTTTGTCACCGCGGCCATCTGCATACCGTTGGTCCTGCTGGCCTCACCGATCCGGCGCCTGCGCGACTTCACCGACTATCAGCAGAGCGACGAATCCACCGGCTCGGCACCGCATCGTCGGCAGTTCGTCCCTGAAGCCCAAGCGGACACGTCCAACCCGTGAAGCCCAGGTGCGCCGCACGCTGATCAGGTGAGGGGTGACTTCAGGTGTGTCGTGCACAAGCAGAAGCGGGGAACCGGAATCTCACCGGTTCCCCGCTCTGACTTGCTATTTCACATCCCTGGCGGCGCCGGGAATCAGCTGCAGCCGCTGGTGCTGCCGCAGCCCTCGCAGACGTAGCAGCTACCGGCCGGGCGCATCTTCGTACCGCAGGTCATGCACAGCGGTGCGTCGGCCGTACGGCCCTGGTGGCTCTCCAGAGAGTCGGAGGAGGAGCGCTTGGGCTCGGGGCGCGCCACCTCCGCGCGCTTGGGCTCGATCGGCGCGGACTGGGCCAGCGCCGCCGTGTCCACGACCTCGTGCAGCGCGGCCGGGTCCTCACCGCGCGCCTGCGCGGCCCGCTCGGCGGCCGAGAAGATGCCGAGGGCGGCCCGGTCCTCGTACGGCAGGTAGTTGAGCGCCAGCCGCCGGAAGATGTAGTCCATGACGGACTGGGCCATCCGGACGTCCGGGTCGTCGGTCATGCCGGCCGGCTCGAACCGCATGTTGACGAACTTCTGGACGTAGGTCTCCAGCGGAACGCCGTACTGCAGGCCGATCGAGATGGCGACGGAGAAGGCGTCCATGACGCCCGCGAGGGTCGAGCCCTGCTTGGACATCTTGAGGAAGACCTCGCCGAGGCCGTCGTCGGGGTAGGACGACGCCGTCATGTAGCCCTTGGCCCCGCCCACGGTGAACCGCGTGGTGATGCTCGGCCGCTGGTTCGGCAGGCGCCGCCGGGTGGGCCGGGGCACCTCGATGACCTGGACCTCGGGGGCGGTCTCCTCCGAGACGCTCTCGGAGGTCTTCTTCGCCACCGAGAGCGGCTGGCCGACCTTGCAGTTGTCCCGGTAGACGGCCAGGGCCTTCAGCCCGAGCTTCCAGCCCTCCAGGTAGACCTGCTCGATGTCGTCCACCGTGGCGGTCTCGGGCAGGTTGACGGTCTTGGAGATCGCGCCGGACAGGAACGGCTGGACGGCGGCCATCATCCGGACGTGGCCCATCGGGGCGATGGCCCGCTCGCCCATGGCGCAGTCGAACACCTCGTAGTGTTCGGTGCGCAGGCCGGGGGCGTCCACCACGTGGCTGTGCTCGGAGATGTACTCGACGATCGCCTCGACCCGCTCCTCCTGGTAGCCGAGCTGCCGCAGCGCCCGCGGGATCGTCTGGTTGACGATCTGCATGGAGCCGCCGCCGACCAGCTTCTTGAACTTGACCAGGGCGAGGTCGGGCTCGATGCCGGTGGTGTCGCAGTCCATCATCAGGCCGATGGTGCCGGTGGGCGCGAGCAGCGACGCCTGGGCGTTGCGGTAGCCGTTCTTCTCGCCCAGCCGGAGGCACTCCTGCCACTGGCGGGTCGCCTCGACGTGGATCGTCTTGTCCATCGCGTCGAGCGTGCGCAGGTCGTCGTTGGCGCTCGCGTGCTTGCGCATGACGCGCTTGTGCGGCTCCGCGTTGCGCTCGTAGCCGTCGTACGGGCCGACGATCGCGGCGAGCTCGGCCGAGCGGCGGTAGGAGACTCCGGTCATCAGGGAGGTGATCGCCGCGGCGATCGCCCGGCCGCCCTCGGAGTCGTACGCGTGGCCGGTGGCCATCAGCAGCGCGCCCAGGTTGGCGTAGCCGATGCCGAGCTGCCGGTAGGCCCGGGTGGTCTCGCCGATCTTCTCGGTCGGGAAGTCGGCGAAGGTGATCGAGATGTCCATCGCCGTGATGATCAGCTCGGTCAGCTTGACGAAGTTGTCCACGTCGAACGTGTCGTCGTCGCGCAGGAACTTCAGCAGGTTGATCGACGCGAGGTTGCAGGAGGAGTTGTCCAGGTGGAGGTACTCCGAGCAGGGGTTGCTGGCCGTGATGCGCCCGGTCTCCGGGCAGGTGTGCCAGTCGTTGATCGTGTCGTCGTACTGCAGGCCGGGGTCGGCGCATTCCCAGGCGGCCCGGGCCATTCTGCGGAACAGCGACTGGGCGTCGACCTTCTCGATGATCTCGCCGGTCAGCCGCGCCCGCAGGCCGAAGTCGCCGCCGTTCTCGACCGCGCGCATGAACTCGTCGGAGACGCGGACGGAGTTGTTGGCGTTCTGGTACTGCACGGACACGATGTCCTTGCCGCCGAGGTCCATGTCGAACCCGGCGTCCCGCAGCGCGCGGATCTTGTCCTCCTCGCGCGCCTTGGTGTCGATGAACTCCTCGATGTCGGGGTGGTCGACGTCGAGGACGACCATCTTGGCCGCCCGGCGGGTGGCGCCGCCGGATTTGATGGTGCCCGCCGAGGCGTCGGCGCCGCGCATGAACGACACCGGCCCGCTGGCCGTGCCGCCGCTGGAGAGCAGCTCCTTGCTGGAACGGATGCGGGAGAGGTTGATCCCGGAGCCGGAGCCACCCTTGAAGATGACACCCTCTTCCTTGTACCACTCCAGGATGGACTCCATCTGGTCGTCCACGGCCAGGATGAAGCACGCGCTCACCTGCTGCGGCGAGGCGGTTCCCACGTTGAACCACACGGGCGAGTTGAAGCTGAAGACCTGGTGGACCAGCGCGTGCTTCAGCTCGTGGTCGAAGATCTCGGCGTCCTCGTCCGTGGCGAAGTAGCCGTTCTCGACGCCGGTCTTGGTATAGACGTCGACGACGCGGTCGACGAGCTGCCGCAGGCTCGACTCGCGCTGCGGCGTGCCGACGGCGCCGCGGAAGTACTTGCTGGTGACGATGTTGGTGGCGTTGACCGACCAGAAGTCGGGGAACTCCACGCCGCGCTGCTCGAAGTTGATCGAGCCGTCGCGCCAGTTCGTCATGACGACGTCGCGGCGCTCCCAGGTGACCGTGTCGTACGGATGGACCCCCGGGGTGGTGAAGACGCGCTTCATCTTCAAACCCTTACGCGGCCGCTTGCCGCCGCGTCCCCCGGTGCCCGTCTCGGTGCCGTTCACGATCTCCGTCATGAATTCCCCCTCCCGGGGCCCGGTGGGAGCCCCTCGCATCCGATCACGTGTCTGTTTGATCACCCTGAGTGACGACGGCCGACGTGCGCGGCCCCGCCACCTTCCGCCGCTACTGCTGGACGGCGGTACGCGCGCCTCTGAGCTGCTCGATCTCGGCCTCGAAGTCGGCGAGCGTCTCGAACCCCCGGTAGACGGAGGCGAAACGCAGGTAGGCGACCTCGTCCAGCTCGCGCAGCGGCCCCAGGATGGCGAGCCCCACCTCGTGCGAGGCGATCTCGGCGCATCCGGTGCCCCTGATGTTCTCCTCCACCAGCTGCCCGAGCTGGGCGAGAGAATCCTCGCCGACCGGGCGTCCCTGACAGGCCCGCCGCACTCCGGCGACGACCTTGTCCCGCGAGAACGGCTCGGTCACCCCGCTGCGCTTGCTGACCATGAGGAGGACGGTCTCCTGCGTGGTGAACCTGCGCCCGCATTCGGAGCAGGTACGCCGGCGGCGGATGGCCGCCCCGTCCTCTGTCGAGCGACTGTCGACGACCCGCGTGTCCGGGTGACGGCAGAACGGGCAGTGCACGTCATCGCCTCCCTGGAAACGCTTGCGCCCACTTCACGAAAACGTCGTGAAGCGGTCACGGAAACACAAGCTGTGGTGAAGTACATCTCTGTAACTACTAGATGTTGTGGTCCAACCGTAGAAGTGCCCGACCTTGAACGCAAGTCGGCGGACCCCCGTCGAGCGAAGTGGCCGTTCAACCAGCGGAACCGTCTGGAAGCCCGGGCGTGTCGCCCACCCCAACTGCATCGCGCGGCACCCTACAAGAAGATCGGCGAAATCTCGGCAATATCGAACACGATGTCGATCGAACTCCCGTACGATGTCGATACAACTGCGCAGGTGACGGCGATTCACATCGAATCGAACAATTGTTTGAAGATGATCTTCGATCGAGGTACCGTCGCTCTGTGCGACATGAAGAACACGGATTGGGAGGTGGTTTGGTGAGCGGGCAGGAAGAGAGCGTCAACGACCTGGCGGTGCGCAGGCGGGATGCCCTTGGTCTCACCCCCAGGCAGCGCAAGATCCTCGAGGTGATCCGCGACTCGGTGCAGCAGCGCGGATATCCGCCGTCGATGCGCGAGATCGGCGAGGCGGTCCAGCTGACCAGCACCTCAAGCGTGTCGCATCAGCTCACCGCCTTGCAGCGCAAGGGCTACCTGCGCCGTGACCCGCACCGGCCCCGCGCGCTGGAGGTCCGGCTGCCGGGCGAGCCGGTGCTGTGGGTCGATCCGGACGCCCCCGAGGTGGAGCCGAGCTTCAGCCGCCCGACCGCCGCGTACGTGCCGCTCGTCGGCCGCATCGCGGCCGGAGGCCCGATCCTGGCCGAGCAGAGCATCGAGGACATCTTCGCGCTGCCCAAGCAGCTCGTCGGCGAGGGCACGCTGTTCCTCCTGCAGGTCAGCGGCGACTCGATGATCGACCTGGCGATCGCCGACGGCGACTGGGTCGTGGTGCGCCAGCAGCCGGTCGCGGACAACGGCGACGTGGTGGCCGCCATGATCGACGGTGAGGCCACGGTCAAGACCTTCAAGCGCAAGGACGGCCACGTCTGGCTGGTTCCGCACAACGCCAACTACGAGCCGATCCCGGGCGACGAGGCGACCGTCCTGGGCAAGGTCACCGCCGTCCTGCGCAAGCTTTGACGCGCTCCCCGGCCTGACTGAAGGCCGGAGCACCGTCGACGACACCGGCAGCCCGGTTCGTCCACGCGTCGCTCCGCGGTGACCCAGGTCACCGCGGAGCACCAGCGTGACAGGCTGGCCAATGGGCAATGCGGGTGAATGCCGCAAATAGGCTTACTGGTGTGACGCGCAACCTTGATCAGCTCACCCTTGAGGCGGCATCCCGCCGCGACGGCCTCAAGTGGTCGGAGACCGCACCCGGTGTGATCCCCTCCTGGGTCGCCGACATGGACTTCCCCGTTCCGGAAGCGGTGCGCGAGGCGCTGATCCGCCGCGTCGAGACCGACCTCGGCTACCCCACCTGGATCGATCAGCCCACCGTCGGCCCCCTCGGCGAGGCGTTCGCCGAGCGGATGGAGACCCGGTACGGCTTCCGCCTCGACCCCGGCCACGTCCGCTCGTACAGCGACGTCAACCAGGCACTCCAGGTCCTGCTGCACCTGACCACCCGCCCCGGTGACACCATCGCCCTGCACACCCCGGCCTACCACCCGTTCCTGGACACGATCGCGCAGATGGGCCGGCGGCTGCTCCCCGTCCCGATGGTGCCGGACGGCGACGGCTGGCGGTTCGAGGTCCCGGACGAGCGGGCCGACGTGCTGCTCCTGGTCAACCCGCACAACCCGACCGGCCGCGTGCTCACCGCGGCGGAGCTCGCCGCCCTCGCCGCCTACGCCGAGCGGCACGACGCCCTGGTCATCTCCGACGAGATCCACGCCGACCTGACGTACGCGCCGCGGACCCACATCCCGTTCGGCACGATCCTCCCCGAGCGCACGGTCACCCTCACGTCCGCGACGAAGGCGTTCAACATGGGCGGCATCCGCTGCTGCGTCGCCCACCTCGGCTCCGCGGCCGTGCGCGAGGCGGTGGACGCGCAGCCCGCCCACATCTACGGCGCGCCGAACCTGTTCGGTGTGGAGGCCACCGTGGCCGCCTGGCGGCACGGCGACGACTGGCTGGCCGAGGTGCTCACCATCCTCGACCGCAACCGCCGCCTGATCGCCAAGCGGCTCCCGCCCCAGGTCGGCTACCGGATCCCCGAGGCCACCTATCTGGGGTGGCTCGACCTCGGCTTCCTCGACGAGGATCCGGCGGCGTACCTGGAACGGGAGGCGCGGGTGCGGTTGAACCCCGGGCCGCTGTTCGGCCCGGGAGGCGAGGGCTACGCGCGGCTCAACTTCGGCACCTCGGAGCCGATCCTGGAGGAGATGCTCAGCCGCATCTCCGCCGCGCTGTCCTGACCGGCCGCCCCTCGGGGGCGGCGTTCAGGAGGCGGTACAGGTGACCGACGCCGGGCTGCCGTTGGCGCCGGACAAGGACGCGCTGAAGCCGAACGTCGTCGAGGCGTTCACCGCCAGAGCGCCGTTCCAGCTCAGGTTGGTCACCGTGACCGAGGACCCGTTCGCGGCGAGCGTGCCGTTCCAGAGCTGGCTGATCGTCTGGCCGTTCGGGAAGGTCCACTTCACCGTCCATCCGGACATCGCCGCCGTCCCGGTGTTCTTGACCGCGACCTCGCCCTGGAAGCCGTCGCTCCACGAGTTGGTCACCGTGTAGGTCGCCGTACACGTCTTCCCTCCGGACGGGGGCGCCGACGGGGAGGCCGACGGCGTGACGGACGGCGAAGCCGAGGGGGACGGCGTGCCGCCGCCTGTGGGCGGGATCAGGTACGGCTGAAGGATGCTCTGCTTGGCCTGGTCGACGGTGGTCCAGTCGTCCTTGAGGATGCCGCCCGTGTCACCCGAGTTGGGGTTCCACGACCAGTACGTGAACGACATGCCGTTGACGCCGCTCCCGAGATACTTCATCAGCTCCTGGAGCCAGACCTTGTCGATGTTGCTCGCCAGCGTGGTGCCGAACTCGCCCACCATGATCGGGGCGATGTTCTGCTTATACAGGTAGCCCCAGTACCGGTCCCAGATGGCGGGCATGTTGGCGGGGTAGGACGGGTCGTCGAACCACTCCTGGTGATACACCGAGGTGGCGTACTCGTGCGGCGAGTAGACCAGGCGGTTCGGCACGTCGAGCCGCACCGGGTAGTCCTTGGCCTTGCTGAGGTTGCCGCCCCACCAGCCGCAGTCCTCGTCGTTGCTCGGGTCGTTGTCCCAGACGTTGGACAGGCCCCCGCTCGGGCAGCTCACGCCCTCGACGAAGATCAGCCAGTTGGGCTGGACGGCGAGGACGGCGTTGCCGGCCCGCTCGGCCGCCAGCCGCCAGTCGCGGTTCACGTCACCGCATCCCCAGCACGCGCCGGTGGCCGCGGGGTTGGTGCCCTCGGCGTGCGGCTCGTTGTGCAGGTCCGCACCGATGACGGTCGGGTCGCCCGCGTAGTGCTGGGCGAGCGCCTTCCAGTCGGCGATCCAGGTCGCCTCCGAGACCGTGGAGGTGTACCAGAGCGGCGACTGGCCCGCGCTGGTCGGCCGGTGCCGGTCCAGGATGATCCGCATCCCCTTGGTGCCCGCGTAGCCCACGACCTTGTCGAGGATCTGCATCGGGGACAGCCCGACCAGGTCGGGGTTGGTGTAGGTGTTGATGCTCGTGGCGACGGCGCCCGGCTTGACGGCGTCGTCGGACCACGGAACCCGGATGGTGTTGTAGCCGAGGCTCGCCATCAGGTCGAGCTGGCTCTTCCACGGGTTGCCGGACCACAGGCCGTGAAAGGTCTTGTTGTCGGTCTCCATGCCGAACCAGTTGATGCCGGTCAGCCGGACGGTCGCGCCCGTACTGTCCACGATCTTGTTGCCGCTGGTGTGCAGGTATCCGGTCCCGGTGCCCGCCGCCTGCGCCGGCGAGCCGGACGCGACGAGTACGGCCGCCGCCATCGCGGCGACGGTGGCCAGCCCGCCGAGAATGCGTCTAAACAAGACGTGCCTCCCATCCCGGAGGCGCGGCTGACTGAGCCGGATGGTCAGGCGCACGCTCCAGGACCACCGCTCACGCGGTGGGTGGTCGTGGCATGCCCTGACCGCACGCCTAACAATGTGTGATTTACGGCTCGGCCGCCATTGTGTAGGGCAGATCAGCGAGCGTCAATGCCGGATCAAGGCGTCCGGCTCCCCCTCTGGTTGAGCTCGTGCGTGGCGGCGAGGCCGTCTCCGGCCCCGCCGCCACCCGCCGTCACGGCGAGCCCGACCCCCGGCAGCAGCGCCCCCGGCCATCTCACGATCGAGACCTACTCAGGGCGCCGCCGGGGCATCAGGGGACGATGTTGACCAGCTTCGGCTGGCGGACGATCACCTTGCGCGGGGCGCCGTCCAGGTACGGCCGGACCTTCTCGCTGGCCAGCGCCAGCGTCTCCAGGTCGGCGGCGGAGATCTCCGGCGACACCTCCAGGCGGTCGCGGACCTTGCCCGCGACCTGGACCACGCAGGTGACCGACTCGCGCACCAGCAGCGCCGGGTCGGCGACCGGCCAGCCGGCCCGCGCCACCGACGGGGCGTGGCCGAGCCGCGCCCAGCCCTCCTCCGCCGTGTACGGCGCGACCAGCGACAGCATGACGGCCAGCGTCTCGGCGGCCTCGCGGACGGCGGGGTCGCCGGCGCCCGGGCCGGAGTCGATGGCCTTGCGCACCGCCGACGTCAGCTCCATCGTGCGGGCCACCGCCACGTTGAAGCGGTGGGCGTCCACCAGCTTGGTGACCTCGTCGATGGTCCGGTGGGTGACCTTGCGCAGTTCCAGGTCACCCGCGGCGACGTCGGCGCCCGGCGCGGAGGCCGCGCCCGCCTCGGCCATCACGCGGAAGGCGCGGGCCAGGAACTTCTGCGAGGCGGCGGGCGAGACGTCGGCCCAGTCGATGTCGTCCTCGGGCGGGCCGGCGAAGACCATGGTCAGCCGGACCGCGTCCACGCCGAACGCGTCGATCTGCTGGCCGAGGTCGACGCCGTTGCCCAGCGACTTGGACATGGCCTTGCCCTGGTTGATGACCTGGCCCTGGTTCAGCAGCCGCAGGAACGGCTCGGTGAAGGTCACCAGGCCCATGTCGAACAGGACCTTGGTGAAGAACCGCGCGTACAGCAGGTGCAGCACGGCGTGCTCCACACCGCCGACGTACTGGTCGATCGGGCCCCAGCGGCGGACCTTGCCCGGGTCGAACGGGCCGTCCTCGTACCCCGGGGAGCAGTAGCGCAGGAAGTACCACGAGGAGTCGACGAAGGTGTCCATCGTGTCGGTGTCCCGCTTGGCGGCGCCGCCGCACTTGGGGCACTCCACGTTGACCCAGTCGGTCGCCGCGGCCAGCGGCGAGACGCCCTTCGGCTTCAGGTCGGCGCCGCGCAGGTCGGGCAGCGCGACCGGGAGCTGGTCGTCGGGGACCGGGACCTCGCCGCAGTCGGGGCAGTGGATGATCGGGATCGGGGTGCCCCAGAAGCGCTGCCGGGACAGCAGCCAGTCGCGCAGCCGGAAGTTGACCGTCGCGCGCCCGGTGCCCCGCTCCGCCAGGATCTCGACGATCCGCGCGATCGCCTCGGCCTTGGTCAGGCCGTCCAGGGGCCCGGAGTTGACCAGTTTGCCCTCGCCCGGGGTGGCGACACCGGTCTCGCCCGGGTCGGCCATGCCGGTGTGGACGACGACCTTGACCGGCAGCCCGAACTTCAGCGCGAAGTCCAGGTCGCGCTGGTCGTGGGCGGGGACCGCCATGATGGCGCCGTGGCCGTAGTCGGACAGGACGTAGTCGGCCGCCCAGACCGGGATCCGCTCGCCGTTCACCGGGTTGATCGCGTGGACACCCAGGAAGACGCCGGTCTTCTCCTTCTCGGTGGACAGGCGCTCGATGTCGGACAGCTTGGCCACCTCGGCGCGGTAGGCCTTCAGCGCCTCGCGCCGGTCGGGGGCCACGATCTCCTCCGCCAGCGCGGCGTCGGCGGCGACCACGAAGAACGTCGCGCCGTACAGCGTGTCGGGGCGCGTGGTGTAGACCGTGACCGGCTCTTCCCTGCCCTCGATCTGGAACTGGACGTCGGCGCCGGTGGAGCGGCCGACCCAGTTGCGCTGCATGGTGAGGACCCGCTCGGGCCAGCCGCCCTCCAGCAGGGCCATGTCGTCCAGCAGCCGGTCGGCGTAGTCGGTGATCTTGAAGTACCACTGCGTCAGCTCACGGCGGACCACGTCCGAGCCGCAGCGCTCGCACTTGCCGGCCACGACCTGCTCGTTGGCCAGCACCGTCTGGTCCGTCGGGCACCAGTTGACCAGGCCGCCCTTGCGGTAGGCCAGGCCGCGCTCATAGAAACGGTTGAACAGCCACTGGTTCCAGCGGTAGTAGTCCTCGTCGCTCGTGTGCAGCCGTCGCGACCAGTCGAAGGAGACGGCGTAACGCTTGAAGGAGTTCGCCTGGGTCTCGATGTTGGCGTAGGTCCACTCGGCGGGGTGGGCGTCACGCTTGATCGCCGCGTTCTCCGCGGGCAGGCCGAAGGAGTCCCACCCGATGGGGTGCAGGACGTTGTAGCCCTTCTGGAACCAGTAGCGCGCGACGACGTCGCCGATGGCGAACACCTCGCCATGGCCCATGTGCAGGTCGCCCGACGGGTAGGGGAACATGTCGAGCATGTAGCGGCGCGGCCTGGTGTCCGCCTCGTCCTCCACCGCCGCGAAGGGGTTCAGCTCCTCCCACCGCTGCAGCCATTTGGCCTGCAGCGCCTGCGGGTCGTACACCAGCTCGTCCACGTCAACTCCCGAAGGGATGCTTTCCTTAAAGGCGCGGTGAGGGCGCCTGCTCACAACAAAGCCCCCCGCTTCGCACGAGGGGCAGCCGCATCGAGGGGGAATCAGCCCAGTCGATGCGGCCAAGCAAGCAGGGTCGCGGCGCGCATATACCAAGGGTAGCGCAGACGGCAAGAGCGTCGCTTCAGGATCTACCGGACCACATCGGGTCTGGACGGCGATACGGCAAAGGTGATAGATCCGCTGTGACCGTCTATGTCCTTTTAGTTTACTCTCTTCGGGTGGTGAACTCAGTCCAGCCGGGTTCGGGCCCGGAATTCCCGCAGACGGATCTTCCGATGCAGGACCCGCCGACCGACCCGACGGGCGAGCAATTCCGCGGTGCATTCTCGGGTTTCCATACGACGCCGCCAGGTTCGCATGAGATCATGCCAGGCGCACCCAATTCGGGCATGATCTCGGGAGGTACCGTGCCCTCGGAGCACAGCGAGTCGCAGCGGACGCCGGCGTGGCCGGAGGTCCCGCCCGCGTGGCCCGAGGTCCCACCGGGCTCGTCGTTCACGCCGTCCGCACGATCGTTCGAATCGGCCGAGCAGGCCGCGGACCCATCGCGGCACACCGGAGAGTACCCACCTCTGGGCCCCTCAGGGAACCCGTCTCATGGTCGGGAGGAGCGCGTCGCTTACCTGCCCCCGGCCCCCTACGGCGAAACTCGCGCCGACGACCCGTACGGCATGCCGCAGTCGTCGCAGCACGTGACCGGCCCCAACCCCTTCCCCCCTTCGTCCCCGGCCTCGTACGGGAGCGACCCGCTGGGCGTGCGCCCCGAGCCCGCGCGCCAGGACGGGTGGTCCGAGCAGTCGCGCCAGGACGTGTGGGGTCCTCCGCCCAGGCGGGAGCAGGCGCGACAGGACTCGGCGTGGAGCGAGCCGGCCCGCGCTGACAGCAGGCGGCCGGAGCCGGCGTGGCCCGACCCCGCTCTCGGGGACCCCTCCCGCCCCGATCCGCTGGCCGTCGACCCGCTGCGCCCGGACCCGCTGGGCATACGGCAGGACCGTCCCGGACCGTCTCCGGACCCGCTGCGCGACGACCCGCTCGGCGTTCGCCAGGACCCCCTGCGCACCGGCCCCTCTCCGGACCACCGGCCCGATCCGCTGGCCGTCGACCCGCTGCGTCCGGACCCGCTGGGTCAGGCGCCGCGGCCGGATCCGCTGCGCGACGACCGCCTGGCGTTCGGCGGGGCCGCGGCGGCCGACGCCACGATGTCGCTGCCCACCCCGTCGCCGCCCATGTCGTCCGCGCCCGGCCCGGACTCGACGATGTCGATGCCCGCGCCCGCCGTGCACCCGCAGGCGGCCCCCGGTGGTCCGCCGCCCGCCGGGCAGCCCGGCCCGGAGCAGCGCCCCGGTTTCCCCGGCGCCGCCGACCCGTACGGCCAGCGGCCCCAGAAGGGCATGGAGCGCGCGGACGATCCGTACCGGCCGTTCGTCACGGCCGGTCAGATCAGCGGCCCGAAGACCCCTCCGGCACACCGCCAGGAGGAGCTGTGGAACACCGTCTTCGGCCCTGAGGGTGAGCGCAGCTCGGACGACGATTACTACGACGACGAGAACAGGCGGCCGATCTGGCTGTTCGCGCTGCTCGGCACGGTGGTCATCGCGCTGATCGCCGCGCTGGTGTGGGCGTTCGTCTCCGGCCCGCTGAGTGGCGAGTCCCCGGACGACACGAAGCCGTCCAGCGCGCCGTCCGCCAAGCAGTCGGCGCCGGTCGCGGGCAAGCCGGCGTCGCTCCCCGCTCTGCCGACGTTCAAGGGCACGCCGTCTCCGGTGGCCGGAACGGTCACCGACTCCGAGGGCAAGATCACGCTGCCCAAGCTCGGCGGCCCCTGGCAGTACGACCAGCGCACCCAGCACATCCACGACACGTACGGCTTCGCCACCCGCCAGTACGTGGCGGCCGGGATGACGACCGGGGGCAAGCCGCAGTTCGCCCAGGTCATGACCGGACCACTGGACAAGTCGCTCGCCGCGAAGTACACCGCCGGGGACGACCTCAGCCCGGTGATCAGCTCGGTGATGCTCCAGGCCCGGGGGAAGCTCTTCGACAAGAACATCAAGGTCTCCAGGGCCGCCCAGCAGCGGCTGTCGCGGGGCGGCATGACCGGCCAGCTCGTGGCGTACACGGTGAAGTCGGGCGCCGAGCAGACCACCGCGGTCGTCGCGGCCCTGAACGCGGGCGGCGAGCTGCCCACGATCGTCTACATGCAGGTGCCCAAGCAGAAGGACGAGCTGCTGCCCGACATCAACACGGTCTTCAAGCGGATCCGCCCGGTCGGTTAGCCGACCGGGCGGCGGCCCCGGACCGGCGGGTCAGAACGTGCAGGTCATGCGCTTGGTGCCGTTGATGAAGCTGGAGAAGAGCAGCTCCGGCTCGCCCGCCTCGATCTCCGGCACCCGGGTGAGCAGCTCGCGGAACATCACGCTGATCTCCCGCCGGGCCAGGTGAGCGCCGAGGCAGAAGTGCGGGCCCGGCCCGCCGAAGCCCAGGTGCGGGTTGGGATCGCGGAGGATGTCGAAGCGGAACGGGTCGGTGAACACCGCCTCGTCCCGGTTCGCTGCCCGGTAGTAGAGGACGACCTTCTCGCCCTTGCGGTACAGCGTGCCGTTCATCTCGTGGTCCCGGGTGACCTTGCGGCGCATGTAGTTGACCGGTGAGGCGAGCCGCACGATCTCCTCGACCGCGCCCGGCGTGCGCGCGGCGAGGTCGTCGGTCCACAGCCTGCGCTGCTCGGGGTGGAGCGTGAGCAGGCGCATGCCGTACGAGATGGCGTTGCGAGTGGTCTCGTTGCCGGCCACGACGAGCAGGATGAAGAACGAACCGAGTTCCTGCGCGGTCAGTCGCTCGCCGTCGATGTTGGCGTTGACGAGTGCCGAGGTGAGGTCGTCGGTGGGGTTGTCGGCGCGGTGGGCGGCGAGCTCCTGCACGAGCTGCTGCAGGTCCATCCCGGCGGAGAGCAGCGCGGTGGCGATGGCGTCCTTGTCGGCGACGTACTCGGGGTCGCCGGCCCCGAGGATGATGTTGGACCGGTCGAAGACGAGCCCGTAGTCCCGCTCGGGGATGCCCACCATGTCGCAGATGATCTTCAAGGGGAGGCGGGCCGCCACCTCGGCGACGAAGTCGCACCCCGGCCCGGCCTCCAGCAGGTCGTCGACGATGCGCGCGGCCGCCGCCTCGACGTCGGCCTCGAACCGCTTGATCATGCGCGGCGTGAACGCCCGCGAGACGATCCGGCGCAACCGGGCGTGCCGGGGGTCGTCCATGTTGATCATCGAGCCGAAGTACTCGGCGAACTCGGCGGGCATGTCGATGATGTTCGTCGAGCCGCCGTCGCCCGAGCAGAAGATCTCGGGGTTCCGGCTCGCCTCGACGATGTCGGCGTGCCGGACGAGGGCGTAGTAGCCGGGGCCCGGGGTCGCGAACGGCGACTCGGGCTCGGCGAAGAACGCGGGCGTCTCCAGGCCGCGGAGCACCGCGAAGGCGTGCTCACGCTCCTCCATGGGCCGTTCCCAGAAGTCCCAGTCGGACAGATTGATGTCGGCCGCCGATCTGATCGGCGTGCGTTCCACGGGCTGAGATGTCATGAGAGGACTCCCGGGGCTGACGACTGACTAGAATGCCGTTCGGTTTTTGATGCTGCCACAGCGATCGTGCCCGCACCAGTTGCTCCTGCGATCATGACATTCCAGGCGATCTCCTAGTACGGTGTGTTACCAACCGGTCGGTATGTAACCCCCCCCAGAACCGAGGAGCGGCGATGCTCAATCTCTCTGTCGTGCTCGAAGACAGCGCCCGGGAAGTCCCGGACCGGACCGCCGTGATCTTCGGAGACCTTCGCCTCCCCTACTCCCTCGTCAACACCGTCGCCAACCAGGTGGCGAACCTGCTCGTGTCGCGCGGCGTCGGCAAGGGCGACAAGGTGGCGCTGGCCTGCCCGAACCTCCCCTACTTCCCCTTCGTCTACTTCGGCATCCTCAAGACGGGCGCGACCGTCGTCCCGCTGAACGTGCTCCTCCAGTCGCGGGAGATCGCCTACCACCTCGACGACTCCGACGCGAAGGCGTTCTTCTGCTTCGAGGGAACCCCGGAGCTCCCGCTCGGCGAGCGCGGCCGCAAGGGCTTCGAAGAGTCCGGCGCGGAGCACTTCTTCGCGCTGCCCGCGCAGGCGTTCGCCACGGAGTCCCCCTACGGCGAGTCGCTGTGGGCCGCGCTCGACGGCATGTCCGGCGAGTTCGAGACGGTGCAGACGGCGCCCGACGACACGGCCGTCATCCTCTACACCAGCGGGACCACCGGGCAGCCCAAGGGCGCCGAGCTCAGCCACCAGAACATGCTGGTCAACGCGATGGTGAGCGACGAGATGTTCCTCCGCCAGGATGACGACGTCTTCCTCGCCACGCTGCCGCTGTTCCACTCCTTCGGCCAGACCACGGTCATGAACGCCGGGTTCCGGCGGCGCGCGACGCTGGCGCTGCTGCCCCGTTTCGAGCCGGTGGAGGCGCTCACCCTGATGAACGCGGAGAAGGTCACGTTCTTCGCGGGTGTGCCCACGATGTTCTGGGCGATGCTGACCGCGGTCCGGACCGGCGCCGCCGAGGTGCCCCCCACCCTGACCACCGCCGTCTCCGGCGGCGCGGCGATCCCGGTCGAGGTGCTGAAGGACTTCTCGGCGACCTTCGGCGTCGGCGTTCTCGAAGGGTACGGCCTGTCCGAGACGTCCCCGGTGGCGGCCTTCAACCAGCGGGGTCGTCCGACGAAGCCCGGCTCGATCGGCACCCCCATCTGGGGCGTGGAGATGAAGCTCATCGACGCCGAGTGGAACACCCAGGACGAGGTGGGCGAGATCGCCGTCCGCGGCCACAACGTCATGAAGGGCTACTACAACCGGCCCGAGGCGACGGCCGAGGTCATGCGGGACGGCTGGTTCCGCACCGGCGACGTGGCCAGGCGCGACGAGGACGGCTTCTACTTCATCGTGGACCGCGCCAAGGACATGATCATCCGGGGTGGCTTCAATGTCTACCCGCGCGAGATCGAGGAGGTGCTGATGACCCACCCCGCCGTCTCGCTCGCCGCGGTCGTCGGCGTCCCGCACGACTCGCACGGCGAGGAGATCAAGGCGTACATCATCCGCAAGGCGGACGCGACGGTCGCGGAGGACGAGCTGATCGCGTGGAGCCGCGAGACGATGGCGGCCTACAAGTACCCGCGGATCGTCGAGTTCCGCGACGCCCTGCCCATGACTGCCACCGGCAAGATCCTCAAGCGGGAGCTGCGGTAGCGGTCAGGGCGGCGTAGTACTACGGACGGCCTCCGCCCGAGCTCACGGCCAGTCGAGCGACGGGCGGAGCGCCATCTGGGACTGCGCCTCGCGGTCGAGCTTGACACCGAGGATCTGGTGGAGCTGGACCTTGTTGCGCTCGAACCCGACGACACAGCCGGCCATGTAGAGCCGCCACACCCGGGCGGTGCCCCGGCCGACCTCCCGGACCGCCTCGTCCCAGTGGGCGTCGAGGTTGGCGCACCACTCGCGCAGCGTGAGCGCGTAGTGCTCGCGGAGGTTCTCCTGGTGGCGGATCTCGAACCCGGTGTCCTCCATCTGGCGGACCAGGTGGCCGACCGACTCCAGCTCGCCGTCCGGGAAGACGTAGCGGTTGATGAAACCGCCCTTGTTGATCGTCTTCTCCTTGCCGGTCGGGCGGGTGATGCAGTGGTTGAGCAGCCGCCCGCCCGGCTTGAGCTTGCTGTACAGGAAGGAGAAGTACGACGGCAGGTTGTCCTTGCCGATGTGCTCGGTGAGGCCGATCGAGCTGACCCGGTCGAAGCCCGACTCCTTGACGTCGCGGTAGTCCATGTAGCGGACCTCGGCCAGCTCGGACAGACCCGCCTCGGCGATCGCCTTCTGCGCCCACTCGGCCTGCTGCCGCGACAGCGTGACGCCAAGGGCTTTCACGCCGTACTCGCGGGCGGCGTGCATGACCATGCCGCCCCAGCCGCAGCCGATGTCGAGCAGCCGCATGCCCGGCTGGAGGTCCAGCTTCTTGGCCACCAGGTCGAACTTGGCGTACTGCGCCTCCTCCAGCGTGGCGTCCGCCGTCGGGAAGACCGCGCACGTGTACGCCATGGAGGGGCCGAGCACCCACTCGTAGAACTGGTTGGAGACGTCGTAATGGTGGTGGATCGCCTCGGCGTCACGCTGCTTGGCGTGCCGGCTGCCGAGCCGGGCCAGCGTGCTGCGCCGCATCTCCTGGGGCGGCGGCGGCACCCGCATCAGCAGCGGCTTGGTGCCGAGCGCCCGCACGGCCGCGATCTTCTCGCTGAGGGGGATGTCGTTGAGCGTGAGCGACCACATCCGGTCGAGCAGCTCGTACATGTCGCCGTGGACGTCGATGTGGCCGGAGACGTACGCCCGAGCCAGACCGAGCTCACCGGGAGCCTGCGCAAGATACGCGACCGCGATGGGGGACTTCACTTCGAGGCGGACGTCGGCGGTGGGGGGACCCGCCTTGCTCCCGTCATATGCGACGAACTGGACATCCGCGCTAGGGCCAACGATCTTCTCGAAGATCTCGGCGAGTTTCATTGATCACCTTCCCCGTACACACTTCTCATACAGGTCGAGCAAGCGCCCGCCGGGGTCGTAGGCGTCCTTGACCGGCCAGTAGGCGTCCCCGTTGTACAGCCGCCAGAATTCCTCCCGCTCATAGAAGGAGGAGGAGTAGAGGGACTTGTGTCCCTCCAGATCGTGCACGGCGTTCTCGATCAAACGGTTGTGATGGCCGTCGTGCGCGCCTCTGGGCAGCGGCACCATTCCCCAGAAGCCGAAGTTCACATAGAGCCGGCCGGGCTCCAGCGGGTAGAGCGACCACTGCCCCGTCGCCTTCAGCGGGCACATCCAGACCGGCGTCATGCCGACCTGCTCCTGGAAGAACTCCAGGAACTCGGCGGCCCGCTCCACCGGCACCTCGACGTCCTGGATGACCGACTCCTGCACCGGCCGGTCGCGCCAGCGGTCCAGCCGCGCGGTCACGCCGTACCTCTGGTCGAGGCCGACGAGGCGGCGGTAGACGTCGGAGCGGAGCCAGCGGCGCGGCAGGAGCGAGCGGACCAGCGGCTGCTGCACGCCGAACGCGCGCGAGCACCAGAACCAGTCGGTGTCCCAGCGCCACAGGTAGTCGCGGACGGTCAGCCAATCGCGGGTGCGCGTGCGCAGCGACTGGTAGTAGATGCGCATCCCGGTGTAGTCGGACACGTACGGCGCCGTGTCGGCGAACGTGCCGATCGTGAGGTAGAGCTCGTCGGGGCTGAAGTAGGTGCCGTCGACGAAGTCGGCCCGCTCGCCGTCGTGCTCGCCGCTCTGGCAGATCTCCTGCATGGCGAGCATGCACTTGGCCGCGTCGGTGAACCGCAGGTGGGTCAGCCGGACGAACGGCTTCACCGGGGCCAGCTTGATCCGGATCCGCAGGGCGTATCCGAGCGTGCCGTAGGAGTTCGGGAAGGCCCGGAACAGGTCGGCGTACTCGCCCTCTTCCCGGGCGACGACGACCCGGCCGTCGCCGGTGAGGATCTCCAGCTCCTCGACCGACTCGTGCGGCAGGCCGTCTCTGAAGCTGCTGGACTCGATGCCGAGGCCGGTCACCGCGCCGCCCAGCGTGATCGTCTTCAACTGCGGCACGACATACGGCATCAGGCCATACGGCAGGGTGGCGTCGACGAGGTTCTCGTACGTCGTCATGCCCTGGACCTCGGCCGTCCGGCGCTCCGGATCCACCTCGATGACCTGGTCCAGGTCACGCGCGGAGAGCCTGGCCGTCTTGACCGGCTCCCGGAAGCGGAAGAGGTTCGTGGTGGCCTTCGCCAGCCGGGGCGCGGAGCCTTCGGGAATCGCGGCGTACGACTCCCTGATCTGCTCGACCGCCTTGTCGTGGGCGGTCATACTGGCCGTGCGCTCTGGCATGAAACCACCCCCAGGAATGTAGAGATCGTCTCTAGGGCACGTTATCCCTGGAAACCATCCCAGACCAGACTGGACACGTTAAGCCCGAGAAAACTATCAGGGCTCTGAAATCAGTGATCCTCAGGGGGGCGGCCATTCTCCCGTACCCGCTGTCACTTGCGCCTACGCACCGAACCTTGTTCTACTCGTGCCTGCCGTACGGACGCGACGTCGAGGAGGTCCCATGAGCGACGGGAAGGGCCCGCTGGCCGGAGTACGCGTGCTGGAGCTCGCCGGTCTCGCGCCGGGGCCGTTCGCCGGGATGATGCTGGCCGACCACGGCGCGGAGGTGTTGCGCGTCGACCGGGTGGCCGCGGTCACCGACGCGCCGCGCCGGGACGTGATGGACCGGGGCAAGCGCACGATCGGGCTCGACCTGAAGTCCCCCGCGGGCGTGGAGGCGTTCAAGACGCTCGCCGCCGGCGCCGACGTGGTGATCGAGGTGTTCCGGCCGGGCGTGGCCGAGCGGCTCGGCATCGGCCCGGCCGACCTGCACGCCGTGAACGAGCGTCTGGTGTACGGCCGGATGACCGGATGGGGCCAGGACGGCCCGCTGGCGCCGAGGGCGGGGCACGACATCGACTACATCGCCGTCTCGGGCGTCCTGTCGTTGCTCGGCCGGGAGGGCGAGCGGCCCACGCCGCCCCTCAACATCGTCGGCGACTTCGCGGGCGGCGGGCTCATGCTCGCGTACGGCGTCCTGCTCGCCCTCTTCGAGCGGGAGCGCACCGGGCGCGGCCGGGTGATCGACGCCGCGATGGTGGACGGCGCGGCGACGATGGTCGCGATGTTCTACCAGGCCGTGCAGTCCGGCCTGTGGGGTCCGCGCGGCACGAACCTGCTGGACACCGGCGCCCCGATGTACGACACGTACGAGACGGCGGACGGCGGCTACCTGGCCGTGGGCGCGCTGGAACCGCAGTTCTGGGCCGAGATGCTGGCGAAGATGGGCCTTTCCGACCTGCCCGACCGCGACGACCGGGCCAACTGGCCGGTGATCCGCGAGCGGCTCGCCGCGGCGTTCCGCGGCCGCACCCGGGCCGAGTGGGAGGCCGTCTTCGAGGGGTCGGACGCCTGCGTGTCCCCGGTGCTCTCCATGGCCGAGGCCGTGCGCCACCCGCACAACGAGGCGCGGGGCACCTTCGTGGAGGTGGACGGGGTCACCCAGCCCGCGCCCGCGCCCCGGCTGCTGGGGGCCGGGCGGAGCGACCTCGCCCCCGCGACCCGTCTGCTCGACCTCGGCTCGTGGGGGCTGGACGACGCCACCGCGACCGCGCTGCGCGAGGCGGGCACGCTGGCCTGAGCGGGACCGCCGAGAAGTCAGGACTCCCCGAAGGACGGCAGCACGGCGATGAAGAGGTCCACGCCCGCCGGGTGGTGGATCTCCAGGTCCGTCGTGAACGCGCGGGGCGGCGTGCCGCCGGAGTCCGTGTGCGTCCGCACCTGCTCCCAGACGTCCAGGAGCGCGTCCGGCATCGGGCCGCGCGCCTCCAGCCGCATCGCCGGCACACCCGGCACCCGTACGGCGACCATGCCCTCGGGCAGCCGCGCCGCGGTGTGCACGGCGACGCCGACGACCTGGGTGTAGGCCCCGTTGTGGTCGCTCTCGTAGTCCGTCAGCACGGCGTACACGTTCTCGTCCACGCGCCCGGGCACGTGCGCGAATGCTCCGGGCGCGCCCGCGCGGGCCCACAGCGCCGGCAGCTGGGCGCGAGCGGGATCGGCTTCCGCCGCGTTGGTCGTCCGCACAGCATGGCCGACGACGAGCACCTCCGGCCGGTCCACGATGATCACATTTCCTCCCAATAATTCCCTCGCCACCACGGATCCTACGAAAGCGGATCGCTGATGCACGGCACCGGACCGGCGGGAATGCCAACTTCCTCCGCTCACCGCATATGCTGGACAAACGTGCGATTCCTCAATGATGTGACGCCGCCCTACGATCTCACGTACAGCGACGTCTTCATGGTCCCGTCCCGCTCCTCGGTCGGGTCCCGGCTGGCCGTCGACCTGTCGGCCAAGGACGGCACGGGCACCACCATCCCGGTCGTCGTGGCCAACATGACCGCCGTGGCGGGCCGCCGCATGGCGGAGACCGTGGCCAGGCGCGGCGGCATCACCGTCATCCCGCAGGACATACCGCTCGACGTGGTCGCCGACGTGATCTCCTGGGTGAAGGAACGCGACCTCGTCCACGACACGCCGATCACGCTGACCCCGCACGACACCGTCGGCGAGGCGCTGAACCTGCTGCCCAAGCGGGCGCACGGCGCGGTCATCATCGTCGACTGGGACAACCGCCCGGTCGGCGTGGTCACCGAGGCCGACTGCCACGGCGTCGACATGTTCACCCAGCTCTCCCAGGTCATGACTCCGTCGCCGCAGACGCTGCCCCGGGGCACCGACCCCAAGGTCGCCTTCGACTCCCTGCACGAGCGCCGGCACCGGCTCGCCCCCGTCGTGGACGGGGAGGGCCGCCTGGTCGGCATCCTGACCCGGACCGGCGCGCTGCGCGCCACGCTGTACGAGCCCGCGGTGGACGCCTCCGGGCGGCTGCGCGTCGCGGCCGCGGTCGGCGTCAACGGCGACGTGGGCGCGCGGGCCAAGGAGCTGCTCGACGCGGGCGTGGACGTGCTCGTGGTCGACACCGCGCACGGCCACCAGGACAAGATGATCTCCGCGCTGGGCGCCGTGCGCGCGCTCGACCCCGGCGTCCCCGTCGTGGCGGGCAACGTCGTGACCACCGAGGGCGTGCGCGACCTCATCGAAGCGGGCGCCGACATCGTCAAGGTCGGCGTCGGCCCCGGCGCCATGTGCACCACCCGGATGATGACGGGCGTCGGCCGTCCCCAGTTCTCCGCCGTGCTGGAGTGCTCGGCCGAGGCGCGCCGGCTGGGCCGCCACGTGTGGGCCGACGGCGGCGTGCGGCACCCGCGCGACGTGGCCCTCGCCCTCGCCGCCGGCGCGGCCAACGTCATGATCGGCTCCTGGTTCGCCGGGACGTACGAATCGCCGGGTGACACGCGGACCACCGCGGACGGCCAGAAGTACAAGGAGAACTTCGGCATGGCCTCGGCCCGTGCCGTACGGCTGCGCACGGCCGACGACACACCGTTCGAGCGGGCGCGCAAGGCACTGTTCGAGGAGGGCATCTCGACCTCGCGGATGTTCCTCGACCCGGTGCGGCCCAGCGTCGAGGACCAGATCGACGCGATCGTGGCGGGCCTGCGCTCCGCGTGCACCTACGCCGGGGCCACCAGCCTGGAGGAGTTCCACGAGCGGGCCGTCGTCGGCGTGCAGAGCGCGTCCGGCTACACCGAGGGGATGCCCCTGCACCAGAGCTGGTGACAACCGGACGCCGCCCGCCCCGGTCCGGGCCGATCTTTCCATGCGGCCCGGACCGCGGGGCGGCGCCCGGTAGAGTCATCCGGTTGGCCAGGGCATCGGGCCCCGGCCCCGAGTGACGCGACCGCGACAAGGAGAGCCAGGTGGCACTGGAAAAGCCCGAGATCGACTTCCCCGAGGGCGCCGCGCCCACGGACCTGGAGATCGTCGATCTCGTAGAGGGTGACGGCCCGGAGGCCAAGCCCGGACACACTGTGAGCGTGCACTACGTCGGCGTCGCGTTCTCGACCGGCGAGGAGTTCGACGCGTCGTGGAACCGCGGCACGCCGTTCCAGTTCCCGCTGGGCGGCGGCCGGGTCATCGCCGGCTGGGATCAGGGCGTCGCCGGGATGAAGGTCGGCGGGCGACGCCGGCTCACCATCCCGCCGCACCTCGGGTACGGCAACCGCGGCGCGGGCAACGCCATCAGGCCGGGCGAGACGCTGATCTTCGTGGTCGACCTGCTCGGCGTGAGCTGATCGATCGGGCGGGGGCCTTCACGCGCGCCGCGTCGTGAAGGCCCGCGCCCGGCGTTCCGGATCGGGATCAGGATCGGGATCGGGATCGGCCGGCCGATCGGGGTTCCACGGCGCGGCGTTCCCGTCGATGATGACCGCGTGGCCACAACCCCCCAGATCACTCGGACCGACCGGGAACCCCCCGTTCCTCGCTTCGCGCTCCGGCCGGTGGGCGCCATCGCACTCGCCGCCACCGCCGTCCTGCTCGCGGTCAGCCCCTGGTACGGCTACCACCGCGACGAGCTCTACTTCCGCCTGCTCGGGCAGCGTCCCCGGCTGGGCTACTTCGACACCCCGCCGCTCACCCCGCTGGTGGCCCGGATCTCCACCGCGCTCTTCGGCGACACCGTCACCGCGCTTCGCGTCGTCCCCGCGCTGCTGGCGGGTGTCCTCGTCGTCCTCGTGGCCTGCGTGGCCCGCGAGCTGGGCGGCGGCCGCGCCGCGCAGATCATGGCCGCGGCCGGGATCGCGACCGGCCTGTTCCCGCTGGTCGCCGGGCACACACTGCTCACCCTCACACTCGACCTGCCGCTGTGGACGGCCGCGATCCTGTTCATCCTGCGCGCGCTGCGGCGCGGCGACGGCCGCTGGTGGCTCGCCGTCGGAGCGACGGCGGGCGTGGCCGCCTACAACCGGCAGCTCATCGTGCTGCTGCTCGCCGGGGTCGGCGCCGGGATCCTGCTCGCCGGTCCCCGGAGGGTGCTGCGCGACCCGCGACTGTGGCTCGGCGCGCTGCTCGCGCTGGCGATCGCCGCACCGAACGTGGTCTACCAGATCACCCACGACTGGCCGCAGGCGCAGATGGCGGCCGCCCTGGAGATCGGCAAGGGAGGCGACAACCGGATCACGTTCGTCCCGATGCAGCTCGTCCTGGTGAGCTGGCCGCCGCTCGTCCCCGTCATGGTCGCCGGATGGATCCGGCTCTGGCGCGACCGCGCCGTCCGATCGCTCGCGATCGCGTACCCGCTGTGCTGCGCGGTCGTGCTCTACACGGGAGGGCGTCCGGACTACGTGGTGGGGCTGCTGTTCCTGCTCTTCGCCGCCGGATGCGCGCCCACGCTGGAATGGGCCGCCGGACGGCCCCGGCGGCGGGTCCTCGTCACGGCCGCGGTCGCCCTGGGCGCGGTCTCCAACGTCGTCTTCGCCCTGCCCGTCATCCCGGCGGAGTCGCTGCGCGGCACCCCGGTCGCGCTGGCGAACGAGGTCGCCCGCGACTCGGTCGGCTGGCCGGGCTTCGCCGCTCAAGTGGCCGCGGTCGTACGCGCGCTTCCGGCGGATGACCGCGCGCGTGCCATCCTGCTCGCGGCCAACTACGGGGAGGCCGGAGCGCTCGACCGGTGGGCCGGAGAGTACGCCCTGCCCCCGGTGCACAGCCCGCACAACGAGCTCTACTGGTGGGGCCCGCCGCCCGAGACGGCCCGCGTCGCGGTCGTGGTGGGCGCCCCATCGTCCTTCCTGACCGGGCGGTTCGCCCGCTGCGATCAGGTCGCGTCCGTCGGCGGCATGGCCGGAGAGGAGCAGGGCGTGCCCATCACCGTGTGCCGTGACCCGGCGACGTCATGGGCGGCACTGTGGCCTGGGCTGCGCCACTACAGCTGACCGCCGGTCCCCCGGATGGGCAAGAGCCGGCTCGGTGAGGCAGGATGACGGTGTGTTGCTGATCGACCTTGCCCGGACGTCGGCCGCCGTGGCGGCGGATTCGTCGCGGCTGGCCAAGATCGCGCATCTGGCCGAGCTGCTCGGCAGGGTGGGGCCCGACGAAGCCGAGATCGCGATCTCCTATCTGTCCGGCGAGATCCCGCAGCGCCAGATCGGCGTCGGCCCACGCACCCTCAGCGAGGCCCCCGAACCGCGCCAGATCGCCACCGCCACCCTCACCCAGGTCGACTCCTTCTTCGAACGGGTCAAGGCGCAGTCCGGGCCCGGATCGCAGGCGGCGCGCAGGACGCTCATCGACGAGCTCTTCAGCGCGGCCACCTACCAGGAGCAGTCCTTCCTGCGGCGCCTGATCCGCGGCGAGCTGCGCCAGGGCGCGCTCGACGGCGTGATGATCGAAGCCCTTGCCAAGGCGGCGGGCGTCCCGGCCACCGAGGTCAGGCGGGCGCTGACGCTGCGCGGCTGGCTGCCCGCCGTGGGCGCCGCCGCGCTGCGCGGCGGGGTCGAGGAGCTGCGCGCGTTCCATCTTGAGGTGGGGCGGCCGGTCTCGCCCATGCTCGCGCAGAGCGCGCCGTCCGTGAGCGCGGCCCTGGAGAAGATCGGCGGCCCGGCGGCGCTCGAGTGGAAGCTCGACGGCGTGCGCGTGCAGGCCCACCGCTCCGGCGACCAGGTCGGCGTCTTCACCCGCACCCTGGAGGAGATCACAGCGCAGGTTCCCGAGCTGGTCGAGGCGCTGCTCCGGCTGCCGGAGCGCGATCTCGTGCTCGACGGCGAGGTCATCGCCCTGCGCCCGGACGGACGGCCCGAGCCGTTCCAGGTCACCTCCGGGCGGGTGGCGAGCCGCACCGACGTCGAGACCGCCCGCGCGGCGGTGCCGCTCCGCGTGTTCTTCTTCGACGCCCTCCGGGTGGGCGGCGCCGACTTGCTCGACCGGTCCGCCGAGGAGCGGCACGCCGCGCTCTCCGCCGCCGTTCCCGCCGGACTTGTCACCCCCCGCCTGGTGACGGCCGACGCCGAGGCGGGCGAGGCGTTCTTCGCCGACGCCGTACGGAACGGCCACGAGGGCGTGGTGGCCAAGTCGCTCCAGGCGCCGTACGCGGCGGGCCGGCGCGGAGCCGGGTGGGTCAAGGTGAAGCCCCGGCACACCCTGGACCTGGTCGTGCTGGCGGCCGAGTGGGGCAGCGGGCGGCGCGAGGGCTGGCTCTCCAACCTGCACCTGGGCGCGCTCGACCCGGAGACCGGTGGTTTCGTCATGCTGGGCAAGACCTTCAAGGGGCTCACCGACGAGCTGCTCACCTGGCAGACCGAGCAGTTCCTCCGCCTGGCCGAGGGGCCGACGGACGGATGGGTGGTCGCGGTGAAGCCCGAGCTCGTAGTGGAGATCGCCTTCGACGGGGTGCAGCGCTCGACCCGCTATCCGGGTGGGATGGCGCTGCGCTTCGCCCGGGTTCTGCGGTACCGCCCCGACAAGCGGCCGGAGGAGGCCGACACGGTGGCCACGCTCCGCGACCTCATGCCCTGACGGGGATCTGTCCCCACCGCTCCCCCGGTGAATCCCGACCTGGGGCCCAGGAAGGAGAGGTGCCCGTGAGCGCGGCACCGTACATCGACGTTCCTGACGCCTTCACCGCGTCTTATAGCGCGCACGGCGAGGAGGCGCGTGCCTGGCTCGCCGAGCTGCCCCGCGTGGGCGGCGAGTTCCTCGACCGGTGGGGACTGCGGCCCGACGGCCAGCCCGCGTACGGCATGGCCTCGCTGGTCCTACCCGTGCTCCAGGCCGACGGGGCACCCGCCGTGCTCAAGCTGCAGCAGCTCCGGGAGGAGACCGTCGGCACCGCCCTCGGCCTGCGGGCGTGGGGCGGCGACGGCGTCGTGCGTCTGCTCGACCATGACGAGGAAAGCGCCACGCAGTTGCTGGAACGGCTGGACGCGACCCGGCCCCTGTCCTCCGTGCCCGACGACTTTGCGGCCGTGCGGATCCTGGCCGAACTGATGGCCCGTCTGACCTCGGTACCGGCCCCCGAGGGCCTGCGGCGACTGTCCGACGTCGCCTCCGCCATGCTCGACCAGGTCCCCCGGGCCGTGCCGGCGCTGCGCGCTCCCGGCGAACAGCGGCTCGTGCGCTCCTGCGCGTCCGCCGTCGCCGAACTGCTCGGCGAGCCCGGCGACCGCCTGCTGCACTGGGACCTGCACTACGACAACATCCTGGCCGGAGAACGGGAGCCCTGGCTGGCCATCGACCCCGAACCGCTCGCGGGTGACCCGGGGTTCGATTTGCTCCCGGCACTGCGCAACCGGTGGGACGAGGTGGAGGCCACCGGTGACGCGCCTCGCGCCGTGCTCCGCCGCTTCGACCTCATGACCGAGGTCCTCGGCCTGGACCGGAGGCGAGCGACCGGCTGGAGCCTCGGCCGGGTGCTGCAGAACGCCCTGTGGGACATAGAAGACGGCAAGACCGCGCTCGAACCCGCTCAGATCGTGATCGCCACGGCGCTGCTGCGCCGGGAGGGAATGACAGCCGCCGTGTGATCGGCGGCGGGCCGTCGGCCTACTTCACCAAGCGAACGGTGAGGGGGTAGCGGAAGTCGCCTCCGGTGATGGCGGAGACCCCGCCGACGACAGCGAGCACGAAGCCCAGGATCCACAGGAACGGGATGAGCACGACCCCGATCACGGTGAAGGGCAGCAGCATCGTCGCCCCCAGCACCGTGAGGTGGAAGTTCAGCGACTCGACGGCGTGCCTCCTGATGAAGGACGACGTCCGGCCGGCGGTCAGCAGCATGATCAGCGGCCCGATCACGAACAGGCCGCCCAGCGTCAGCAGGTGCGCCGCCGCTCCGCCCACTCGGTCACCGCCGTCGACGGCCCCGGCTGCCGGGTATCCCACCCGCTGCCGGTATCCGGCGCCCCGCATGTGGTGGCCCGGCGGCGGGGCGGGAGGGACGTACGCGGCGGCGCGCGGGCCGTACAGGTCGTCCATGATCGGGATGAGGTCGGCGTGTGTGCGCGCGGTCATCGCCTGGTGCAACCGCTCGTCCATCTCGAGCTTGTCCAGCCGGCCCTCCGCGTAGGCCGCCTTGACGTGCTCGACCACCTGGTCACGGTCGTTGTTCGTGACCCTCAGGTCGGGATGGACGGGCGTGCGCCCGGACCAGGACGGTGTCGCTGCCATCGCCATCGATGCCTACCTTCGTCGATGTCGCGCGCATCTGACGCCTGGCGGCGCCGGAACGGGCACGACCTGCCTGCCTTTCCTTCGAGTGTGCCTCGCCGCGCCGGCGGCAGAGCATCTCCCCCCTCTATCCTGGGTGCTTCCGCCGACCCGGTCATCAGGGATCTCCCCGACGTCTCCCCCGAGAACCCCCTATCCGTCGCGCGCACCGCAGCTCCGCCGCAAACGCGCGCGGTACTCCGCCTTCGGCCCCGGACCAATGCGAGGGACAGGAGAATCGCCCGGATTACGACGGCCGCGCGGACCCGTCTCGGGTTGCAGTCTCGACATGAAACCAAAGCACTGACGACATACCGGCAGCCCCGCGAAATGACGGTCAGGAACTGTATATAAGGGGTATGAGATGGCGAGATCGTTACGGAATCAGGCGACTACGCGGCCCCCGGGTCGCCAAATTCGACCGGGAGGCCACCGATGAGGATATCGAGGCCCTGATCGCGTTCGCCCGGTCACGGCGCGGCGTCGAGTTCTATGTGGAGCCGGAGACGTTCGCCACCGACACCACCGCCGTCGCCGTGGCACACGACGGCGAGTGGACCCGCCGCCGGGTCGGGTCGCCGGCCGTCATCGGTAAGGTCGCCCGAGACCTGGCGATTCCGGTGTACGACGTGCAGCTCACGGGCTATCCCGCCCGGATGCGCGCCTACAACGAGCGCCGCCGCGAGCAGGAGCGACGGCAGTCCGAGCAGTGACGTGTGGAGGGCGACCGTTCAGCACGAGGCTCGCCCTCGCTACGCGCGAAGGCTCCGGCGCGCAGACGACTTCGTGACACCCAAGGGCTCGCTCAGTTCACGCTCAGCGGCCCTTCGTGCGCCCGAGAACTCGCCCTGCCCCGCACAGGGGCCCTATATGCGGCTAAGAATTCGCCTTGTGCCGCACGGGCACCGAACACGCTGATTCGTGGCGCGCAGGGACGCGTCATCCGCCTGAGACGTCACCCCACCGCGATTTCTCTTCCCAAACGGCCGGAAGGTCTGCTCGCCACGGGACGGCTCCCCTGCTCGGCTGCGGTGTCCGGGGCTCCCTCCCCGTGGGCTCATCCGGCCGGCACCGAGGGCTCCTCGACGAACAGCGCGAGCAGCGGCACCAGCCAGCTCATCCGCGGCGGGCCCAGCTGGGCGTCCAGTTCCTCCGGCGTCGGCATGCGGTCGCGCATAGCGTCGGGGGAGATCAGGTGGCGCAGCGCCTGGCAGAGCAAGTTCGCCATCGAGTACGCGGGATCGACGGCCAGCGCGCGCTCCAACGCGAGACCGGCGAGCGCGCAGTCCCCGCCGTGCCATGCCGCGGCGGCCAGCAGGGAGGCCGCCGGGGCCACGAATCGCGGCTCCAGGCGCCGGGTGAGGTCCCGCCACAGTGCGACATGGGCCTCCCGGTGGTCGATCAGCGCCCACGCCTCGTCGCGTACCCGGAGGACCGCCAGGTCGAGTCCGAGCCGCGCCGCCTCCTCATCGCCCAGGCGCTCGCCGGAGTCGTAGCGGGCGACCGCCGACCGGACACGTGCGCGCCCTCCGGCCACGAAGGCGGCCGCGGCCTCGTCGGGCCGCTCGGCCGCCGTCAGCAGCGTCCGCGTCTCGGCGACAACCCGGCGGGTGGCCTGCCCCATCGCCACCCGGGCGAGCCCGCCGTACGGCTCGACGGATTGGGCCAGACTGCGCCGGTCGGGCAGCGCGACCAGGCCGTGCAGGACGGCCTCGGCGGCGACCCTGCCGGACACCGGATCGTACGGCGTGCCCTCGGGCGGGCAGCAGCCGACCTGGGCGCAGACGTAGGACCAGTAGCGCCCGGCGTCGGCGCGCAGCGCATCCACGACCTCGACGCCCGCGTGGCAGAGCAGCCGGGACGCGGCGTCGATCGCGGGGGTCACCAGGGCGGCCGGGCCGTACCCGGCGAGGACGGCGGTGGTGATCGGCTCGCGCCGCAGCAGTCCGGCCAGCGGGTCGAGCGCGCCCGAATCGATCGGCAGGTCCCACCGGGTGGTCACCCGCAGGGCGCCGCCCGCGAACACCGCGACGACGAGGCTGTCACGGGGGTGGAAACCCAGCAGGTACGGCACGGCCGCGAGGATGTCGGCCGGGGTGGAGAGCACGAGGGTCGAGACGGAGGTCATGGACCGAGAGTCGCCGACGCGCTCTCCCGCCAACCGGCCGAGTGGCGTTCTGGGGATATCAGGCGACCTGTGGAGAACTCCGACCCGGCCGAGGTTCGGGGACGCCCCGGCAGCCGTGACGTGCGCGGTATCAGACCTCCTGCGGGGGAGCCAACCGCTCGCGTACCAGGATCGCGGCGCCCGCCACCGCGGCGGGCATGAGCACGACCGCGACAAGGGGGATCATGAAGGCCAGGAAGAGGAGCACGCCGAAGCCGAGCGTGGCCCCCTTCTCCCCGCGCAGCAGGGCGAAGCGCTCCTTGCGCCCGATACCGCGCCGTTCCAGCGGCAGGGCGGTCAACTCCACGCTCAGGAAGAAGCCGGAGACGATCGCACCGAGCACGGGCACGACGGTCTGGCCGATGACCGGCACGAAGCCGAGCACGAACAGCGGGATCGTGAACAGCAGCATGTAGCCGAGGGTGATCAGACTGTCGCGGATCGACCGCATCAACGATCGCCAGAAGGGCGCGTCAACGGCCGCGGGGAGACCGCCGAGGTCCTCCTCGACCTTCTCCGACAGCTTCTCGTAGAACGGCTCGCCGATGGCGAGGGTGACCGCCGCGTAGGTGAGCACCGCGAGCGCGAGACCGGCCACGAAGATCAGGATGCCGACGAGCGTGCGGAACACGTCCCGCCAGCCCCAGCCGTCCGCGAACGGGGTCACCCACTTGGCGACGTCGCCGGCGTGCGTGCCAAGCCATACCAGGGCGAAGGCGTACAGGACGAACGCGATCAGCGCGGGGATGAGGCCGAACAGCCACCAGCGGGGGTGTCGCGCGACCCACCCGAGCCCCTTGAAGGCACAGCCGACGCCCCTCAGGAAGCCACCGGCCTCGCGCTGGGCAGGTCGTACGATGTCGCTCATGTCCGGCAGGCTAGCGCCTCGGATCATGTGCCGCGATCTCCTCACGCGTCAGCATTCCGCCCGCCGCCCAGGGGCCCGCGTCCGGGAATCGGCGCGCCGCCCAGAGATCCGTGCCCGGTGATCGGCACGCCGCCCGGAGGCCGGCGTCCGGAGATCAGCCCGCCGACGTCCAGAGGCTCGTGACGGGGACGCCGATCTCCCCGAGCAGGCGGCGGAGCAGCGGGAGGGAGATCCCGAGGACGTTGCCGTGGTCGCCGTCGATGCCGTCGACGAACCACCCGCCGAGCCCGTCAAGGGTGAACGCGCCCGCGACCTTCAACGGCTCTCCGCTCGCCACGTAGGCGGAGATCTCCTCGTCCGTGGGAGCACCGAACCTGACGACGGTCGTGCCGACCGCGGCGGCCTGACGGCCCGAGGCCACGTCGATGACGCAGTGGCCGGTGAGCAGGTGGCCGGTCCTGCCCCGCATCGACCTCCACCGGGACACCGCCTCCTCAGGCGAGGAGGGCTTGCCGTACGCAAGGCCGTCGAGTTCGAGCACGGAGTCGCAGCCGATGACGACCCCGTCCTCCAGGGACGCCGCGACGGCGGCGGCCTTGGCCTTCGCGAGGACCAGGCAGAGCGCGGCGGGGGTCTCGGCGGTGATCGCGTCCTCGTCCACACCGCTGACGATCACTTTGGGATCGAGCCCGGCGGCACGCAGGACTCCGAGCCGGGCCGGGGAGGCGGAGGCGAGAACGAGTTCGGTCACGGGACCCGAGTCTAGTGGCGGCTTTCGTGTACGACAGAGCCGCCAGGACCGGTACGTTTTTCGATCATAAATCCACCTGTTTGATGAACTTCCGGGAGATTTCGGTGGCGAGGGCGACGATCCGGGAACGGCTGCGCTACTGGTTCGACAACACGATGGCGAAGGGCACGGTGGCGCTGATCGGCTGGCTGGGCCTCGCGTCGCTCGTGCTGATCCTCGCCGTCTCGGCCCTGACCCTGTGGCTCACACCGGACGAGGTGTTCGAGCACGCGGGGCTGGCGGGCGTGCTGTGGATGACGCTGGTCCGCGCTCTCAGCCCAGGCAAGATCGCCAGCGACTCGGGGACCGCGCCCTTCCTCGCCTTGATGCTCACCATCTCGCTCGGCGGCATCTTCATCGTGAGCACGCTGGTCGGCGTACTGTCCACCGGGCTCAAGGGCAAGATCGAGGAGCTGCGCAAGGGACGCTCACGCATCATCGAGAGCGGTCACACCGTGATCCTCGGCTGGTCGGAGCAGGTCTTCACCATCGTGGGCGAGCTGGTGAAGGCGGACGCCAGCCAGCGGGGGTCGGTCATCGCCGTCCTGGCCGACCGCGACAAGACGGGCATGGAGCAGGCCATCCGCACCAAGGTGGGCGATACCGGACGGACTCGGCTCGTCTGCCGTACCGGACGCCCGACGGAACCGGCGGACCTCGACCTGATGAGCCTGGAGACGGCCAGGTCCATCGTGGTGCTCTCGCCGCAGGGCGACGACCCGGACGCCCACGTCATCAAGACCCTGCTCGCGCTCGCGAAGCGCGACGGCGACCAGCCTCCGGTCGTGGCCGCCCTCGCGTCGTCGCGCAACATGGCGGCGGCACGCCTCGCGGGCGGTCCGGGCGTCCACCTGGTCGACTCCAACGACACGGCGTCCCGGCTCATCGTCCAGTCGTCCCGGCAGTCGGGCATGTCGGTCGTCTGCATGGACCTGCTCAACTTCGACGGCGCGGAGATCTACCTGCGGTCCGAGCCGTCCCTGGCCGGCCTGACGTACGGCGAGGCGCTCGGCGCGTACCGGACCGCGACCGTCATCGGGTTGCGCTCGGCCGGGAAGGTGGCGCTCAACCCGCCGTCGGACACGGTGATCGCGGCGGACGACGAGATCATCCTGATCGCCGACGACGACTCGCTCATCCGTCTCGGGGGCGCCGCGGTCCCGGTGGAGGAGGACCGCATCGCCGCCACCGCGCACGAACGGCCCGGCCCCAAGCGGACGCTGCTGCTCGGCTGGAACGGCAGGGCCCCCCAGATCGTGCGGTATCTCGACGGCTATGTCCCCGAGGGATCGACGATCGACATCGCCAGCGACCATCCGGCCGCGGGACGCGACCTCACCGGCCTGGCCAGGCTCACCGCGAACGCCAAGAAGTGCGACATCACCGACAGGCACGCGCTGGAGTCTCTGGGTACCGGGCTCTACGAGCACGTGATCGTACTCTCCGACGGCAGGTACGACCCGCATCACGCGGACACACGCACCCTGATGACGTTGCTCCAGTTGCGCGACATCCAGTCCACGCTCGGCGAGCGGTACTCGATCGTCAGCGAGATGTACGACGAGAACAACCGTGTGCTCGCCGAGGTCGCCCGGGCCGACGACATCGTGATCAGTGACACGGTCATCGGGCTCCTTCTCGCGCAGCTCGCGGAGAACCCGTACCTGGCCGACGTGTTCGGCTACCTCTTCGACTCCAAGGGCTCGGAGCTGTATCCGCGCCCCGTGGAGGACTACGTGACCATCGGGGAGCCGCTCCGGTTCGCGACCGTGATCGAGTCGGCCCGGCGGCGCGGCGAGACCGCGATCGGCTACCGGGTCGCCGCCGGGATCAACGAACCGCCGCGGTACGGCGTGGTGTTGAACCCCGGCAAGGATCGGCCGATCGCGTTCGCGCCCGGTGACGCGGTGATCGTGCTCGCGGAGCGCTGAGCCGCGGACCCGAGACCTCGGCTCCGCGGCTCGGGAGCCCCCGTACGGCCCGGCCCTTACGGGCTCACTGCTGGACGCCGGCGAGCGCCTGGCGCAGGTTCTCCTCGGCCTGCTTGGACAGCGAGGTGTGGATGATCTTGCCGCCGTAGGACGAGATCTGCGGGATGACCTTGTCCGGGGTGCTCTGGGTGACGAGCACGAAGAGCGCGGCGGAGCCCGGCTTGAGCTCCTCACCGACCTGCTTCATGAACTTGTCGTCCACGCCCACGTCGGTCATCGCGCCGGCCGCGGCGCCCGTCGCGGCGCCCACGGCCATGCCGATGAGCGGCATGAAGAAGATGAGCCCGATGAGACCGCCCCACAGCGCCCCGCCCATGGCGCCGATGCCGGTCGTGCTGGTGGTCTGGTGCAGCTTGATCTTGCCGTCCTTGGTCCGCTCCGCGACCGCGGCGTCGGCGAGCTTGATCAGGTTCTGCTTCTGCAGCTCGAAGAGCTTGTCCCGGACGGTGTTCGCGGTGGCGACGTCGTTGTACGCGACGGCAATCAGATCCGACATATCGATCCCCCCGTTTCGGATGGCCGTAATCATCCCCAGGAGGACTACCTCTTAAAGCACGCGAATTCGCGACATAACGGTATTAATGTCCCGCCAGTGCGCCCTCTGCGTGTCGGGGATGGTGACGAACACCAGCGCGGGCTTGTCCCTGGCCACGTCGACCAGCGCGAGGGCCGCCATGGACTGCCGCTTCTTGCCCCTGATCGTGTAGTTCACGGTGTACCCGAGCAGCCAGCCGTCCCGCTCCCCCACCTTCAAGGGTTGCGAGGCCGTCCAGGAGATCGTCGCGTCGGACGGGTGGTGGTTCAGCGTCCACCGGGCGGCCAGGAAGGCGGTGTCCCTGACGCTCTCCTGCGCCGGGATCGGCACCGGGCACGTGACCAGGAGGCCCCGGAAGGACGTTCCATTGATCTTGGGCAGCATCTGGCGGGTGGTGAAGGGGCTGGCCGGGGTCAGCTTCCACACCTTCGCGAAGCGCGGCAAGGCGACCCCTGAACGGTCGTCCTTCAGCAGACCCCTGGCCGCCGTGGGCCGCCCGTAGAGGCGGCGCAGCCCGTGGTCCCGCTCAGGCAGCTCCCGGAGCCGCGGATCGGACAGCGCGGCCTGCATGACGGCCGTGACCGTCGCCGGGGTGGTCGCGGAGGACGCCTGCGGCGAGGCGGCGGGCGAGCCGGCCAGAGGGCTCGCGAAGGGGGTGATTCCGGAAGTGGCCGCCGGGCCTCCCGTGGCGCCGTTCGCGACGGGGAGGCTCGGGATCGCGGTCGCCGCGGCCGACGGGATCGGCGCGGCCGAGGGCGCCGCGTCGTCGCCGCGGCCCAGCACGATCGCCCCGCCGACGCCCACCGCCACGACGGCGACCGCTCCGGCGATCAGGCGATAGACCTTCCGCATCGGCAGGTCGCCCAGCCCCTTGCCCGAGCGGGCAGGCGGCGCGGGCGGGGGGACCACGATCTTCGGCAGCGGAGTCGTCTCCGCGTCGGCCGCCACATAAGTCGGAACCGCTTTTGTCCCATTGTCCCCAGGTGACACGATCGGGAGCGTACGGCATATCGCGGTATTTCGGGCGGGATCACCATCACACTTCGGGAACGAGGATCATGTCGCGCGCAGCGGCCCCCAGCCCGCCGGACGGAAGCCGCCCAGCCTCAGCCAGGGGGCGTCGGCGATCACGGTGACCGATCCGGGCGCGATCTCGGTGAAGCCGGCGTCCCGCACCACCGGGAGACCGCTGTCCACCAGGGAGTTCCACAGCTCAGGAGACGCGACGCGGACCGCCACACCCAGGCCCGCGTCGCGCCACGCGTCCCTGGCCCGCTCGTCACTGCCCCACCACGCGAGCTGCGCGCCGTGCCCCGCCTGCGCCATCACCTTGCCCGCGCTCATCTCCAGGTACGGGTTCACCCAGAGGACCGCGCTCTCCGAATCCGGACGGCCTGGAACACCGGAATCGGTCAGATCGGTGCCGGAGACCTGGAGGCGCTGGAGGTCCCTCGGCCAATCGTCGAGCGGCACCGGCGGATGCGTCCGCACCTCGGCCGTCCGCACCTCGACGCTGATGCCGGGCAGGGCGAGCGCCCGGCGCCACTCCGCCCCGCGCGCCCGGCGGACCACCTTCCTGATCCCGATGCGCTCCCACTGCGCGATCGGTTCGGCCCATTCGTCCTGGTCGAGCAGTCTCAGCACGGCGTGCGCGGCCGCTTCCAGCGCGTCGGTGCGCTCAGGGGGAGCGGCGCGTTCGATCCGGACGACGAGGGGGAGGACCCATTGGTTCATCCGACCAGGATCCCAGCCCGGCGTGTCTCGCTCACCCGGGTGGTGATCCGCGCCGACATCACGGCGGCGGCCAGGCAGAGCACGCCCGCGCCGTACCAGGCGAGGTCGTAGTTCCCGAGGTGGTCGCGCGTCACCCCGGCGAGGGTGGCGGCGAACGCGGCGCCGATCTGGTGGGAGGCGAACACCCAGCCGAACACGATCGCCCCGTTCGCGCCGAAGATCTTCCGGCAGAGGGCCACCGTCGGCGGCACGGTGGCCACCCAGTCCAGGCCGTAGAAGATGATGAACACCAGCATGCTCGGCTGGGCGCTGTCGGCGAACAGCGACGGCAGGATCACCAGGGACAGCCCGCGCAGCACGTAGTAGACCGCCAGGAGCACCCGGGCGTCCATCCGGTCGCTGAGCCAGCCGGAGAACACGGTCCCCACGATGTCGAAGATCCCGACGACGGCGAGCAGCCCGGCCGCGGTGGTCTCGGGCATGCCGTGGTCGTGCGCCGCCGGGATGAAGTGCGTGCCGACCAGGCCGTTCGTGCTCGCCCCGCAGATCCCGAAGCCCAGGGCGAGGTACCAGAACGCCCGGGTGCGCGCCGCGTCGCGCAACGTCCGGAGCGCGCGGGCCGCCGCCCCTCCCCCGGCCGGCCGTACGCGCGGCTCGGCGTCCGGCGCCGCGCCGTACGGCCGCAGGCCGAGCTCTTCGGGAGAGTCGCGAAGCAGGAACCACACCAGCGGCACGACCGCGAGCGCGCACGCGGTCACGACCAGCGCCGCCGTCCGCCATCCCGACATCTCGACGAGATGGGCCAGCAGGGGCAGGAAGACGAGCTGGCCGGCGGCCCCGCCCGCCGTGAGCACGCCGGTGACCAGCCCGCGGTGCCGTACGAACCAGCGGTCGGTGACCGTGGCGACGAAGACCAGCGCCATCGAGCCGGTGCCGAGCCCGACGAGCACGCCCCAGCACAGCACGAGCTGCCAGCTCGCGGTCATGAACACGGTGACCCCGCTGCCGGCCGCGACCAGGGCGAGCGCGGCGGACACGACCGAGCGCATGCCGAAACGGTCCATCAGGGCGGCGGCGAACGGCGCGGTGAGCCCGAAGAGCATCAGGTTCACCGACACGGCGAAACCGATGGTGCCCCTCGTCCAGCCGAACTCCTCCTGAAGCGGCGTGATGAACACTCCCGGCGTGGCCCGGAACCCGGCCGCGCCGATGATGGCGACCAGCGCGACGGCGGCCACGATCCACGCTCGGTGCGGACGGCTGATTCTCAACCCTCTGGATGTCACCCGGACATCATCAGATGGGGCGATATCGGGCCACGAGTGGCCTGAAAGCCAATATGTGAAAGAATCCGGCCATGGCTCCCGAAGCGCCCCCGCACCGCGTCGTGATCGTCGCCCTCGACGACTTCGCGCCCCTCGACCTCGGCGTCCCCGGGCAGGTCTTCCGGGTGGCCAGGGGCCCGGCGGAGCGGCCGCTCTACGAGATCAGCACCTGTTCGCCGGGCGGCGCTCCCGTGCGCGGCTCGGCCGGCTACCACGTGCTGCCCGACCACGACCTCAGCGTCCTGGAGACCGCCGACACGGTCATCGTGCCCGGCGTCCACGGCGGATCCGCGCTCACCGCCGGCACGATCGACGACGAACTCCGCTCGGCGCTCCAGGCGGCGGCGAGACGGTCCCGGATGATGTCGATCTGCACGGGGGCGTTCGTCCTCGCCGCGGCCGGCCTGCTCGACGATCGACCGGCCGCCACGCACTGGTACCACGCCCGGCGGTTCCAGCGGCTCTTCCCCCGTGTACGGCTCGACCCCGACGTGCTGTTCATCGACGACGGCGACATTCTCACCTCCGCGGGTGTGGCCTCCGGGATCGACCTCTGCCTGCACGTGGTACGCCGCGACCACGGCAGCGAGGTGGCCAACCGGGCGGCCCGCAGGTGCGTGACGCCGCCGTTCCGGGAGGGCGGGCAGGCGCAGTACATCGAGCGCCCCCTGCCCGCCCCCGGCGGCGCCGGCACCGCACCCACCCGGGCCTGGATGCTGGAGCGGCTGCACGAGCCGGTCGATCTGACCGAGCTGGCCGCGCACGCCCGGATGAGCGTGCGCACGTTCACCCGCAGGTTCCGCGAGGAGACGGGGCTCAGCCCGGCCCGCTGGCTCACCGGGCGCCGGGTGGAGCAGGCCAGGACCCTGCTGGAGACCACCGACCTGTCGGTGGACGAGATCGCCAGGAAGGCCGGGTTCGGCACCGCCGTTTCACTGCGGCAGCACCTGCACGCGGCGGTCGGCGTCGCCCCCCTCGCCTATCGCCAGACGTTCCGCTCCCGCGTTCCCGGCCCCCGCTGACCGGCGTCCCGATTTGGCTAGGCTCAGGTCGTGTCTGAGCCGATCATCAACGTTAAAGGTCTCCACGTCGTGCTGGGGGCGAACCCCGTCCTGCGCGGCGTCGATCTCACCGTCCGTCAGGGAGAGATCGTCGCCGTCGCGGGCGAGAACGGGACGGGGAAGTCCACCCTGCTGCGCTGCCTGGCCGGCCTGCGACCGCCGACCTCCGGCGAGGTCTCCGTCTTGGGCACGCCGCCGAGCGACGACGCCGCGTTCTGGCGCGCGGTCGCCCTGGTCGCCGCCGAACCGGCGTGGTATCCCGGGCTGACCGTACGCGAGCACGTCGAGCTGATCCGGGTCACGCACGAGCCGGTGGACGAGGCCTGGCCGGACGTCACCCAGGTCCTGGAGCGCTGCGGGCTCACCGAACGGGCCGACGCCGTCCCGCTGACCCTCTCCACCGGCCAGCGGCAGCGGCTGTGCCTGGCCTCCGCGCTCGTCCGGCCCAGCCGCCTGCTCCTGCTGGACGAGCCGGAGCACGGCCTCGACACCGCCTTCCGCGCCCGGCTGGCCGGGATCCTGACCGAGTACGCCCGGAGCGGAGGGACCGTCGTCATGGCCAGCCACGATCCCGGCCTCATCGAGGCGACCGGGGCGCGGCACACCGTCCTGTCCTCCGGACAGCTGGCCGCCGGAGCCGCGCGGTGAACGCCCTCGCCTCCGCCCGCGCGATCATCCGCGCCCCTCGGGCGAAGCGCGAGCGCACCTGGCAGGACCGGTACACGCTGGCCCTCGCCATCGTGGTGCTCGGTGCGGTCGCCGCCGAGCCGCTGTCCCGGGTGTGGAACCGCATCGTGGCGCCGGCCGCCACGACGGACCCGGCCACGATCGGCACGGGTCTCGGCCTCGTCGTCCTCGCCTACACGGGGTTGATCGCGCTGGCCCGCCTCGTCGGACCGATCGCGGTCTCCCCCGCGGACGCCGCCTGGCTGGTGCCGTCGCCGCTCACCCGGCGGGCCGTGCTGCGGCCCGCCGCGCTGCGGCTGCTGGTCGCGTCGGTCGTCGCCGGAGCGGTGCTGGGCGTCACCGTCCTCGCCATGCTCGGGGTCCCGGACCTCGCCACGCTCCGGGTGGCCGGCGCCGTCCTCATCGCCGTCGCCGCCTGCGTCGGCGGGGCCGCCGCGGCCGTACTGGCCCAGCGCGGGGATCCGGAGTCGGACTGGCTGGGGGTCGCGCTCGCCGCGCTCGCGGCCCTCGCGATCGTCGCCGGGCTCGCGGCGGCGAGCGGCGCGGCGCTCCCCTGGCGCTCGCTGCTCACCACGCTCCCCCGGATCCCCGCGAGCACGCTCGTCGGCGCCGCCGTGGCGACCTGTCTCGCCGCGACCGGCCTCGCCGTACGGGCGTGGCGGGCGTTGTCCGGCTTCCCCTCCCGGGCGGTGATCGCCTCGTCGGCCCGGGTCGGCCAGGCCACGGGCGCGATCGTCACGCTGGATCCCGGGCTGCTCACGTGGATCGCCGAGGACAATCACTGGCGCGCCCGGCGGCTGCGTTCGCGGCCCTGGCCCCTCCTGCCCGCTCCTCTCGCACTGGCCTGGGCGGAGGCGCGCCGGCTCGGCCGCCGCCCGGCCCGCCTGGCGGCGCTGCTCGCGGCGGCGGCGTTCCCCGCGCTGGCCGCCGTCGCCACCGGCGGGATCACACCGCCGGTCGCGGCCGCGCTGCTCGCGGGCGCCCTCACCGCCGCCGCCTCGGCGACGGCGGTGGCCCGCCGCGACAGCGAGAACCCCACCCTCATCCGGATGACCGGTGTCTCGCGGCAGGCGGCGCGGGCCGCGCGGGCGATCGCGCCCGCGCTGCTCGCCGCCGGGTGGCTGGCCGTGGCGCTCGCCGTCCTCGGCCTCGTCGGGCCGGGCGTCGCGGCGGGCGCGTCGTGGTGGGCCTTCGCTCCACTGTGCGCGCCGCCGATCGCCGTCGCCGCGCTGCGCATGGCGGGGCGCGGGCCGATCGACCACTCGCTGCCGGTGCTCGACACCCCCGGCGGCCCGGTCCCGCTGGGCCCCCTCTTCTGGGGTTTCACCGGCATCGACGTGGCCGTGCTCGGCTGTGCCCCCGCGCTCGCCGCCCTGCTGCTCCAGCCCGCGCAGACGGCCGGGTTCCTGACGGCCCAGGCGGTCGCGACCGCTCTGACCGTCGGCGGCTTCCTCCTCCGCGGTCGCGGGACCTGATCCGGCCCGCCCTCGGACGTGGCCCGGCCGTCGCGGCTCTTAGTCGAGGCCCATGGAGCTGACGTATCGTTCCGCGGCGCCGGGCTCGGGGGGCGTCTCCCCCTTCACCCGGTAGACGCCGTTGCCCCGGACGAGAAGGCCCGTGTCGATGAGATACCGGCGGACGGCCACGTGGTCCACCTCGCCGCCTTCGCACCACTCACGCAGCTTCTCGCTGACGGTCCGCTCGTCGTACTCGGCCGCGGGGTCGAAGGAGCGCGCCACCACGTGTTCGAGGACGGCGCGGCGGCGGTTCTGCCGCGCCGGGAGCGTGATCAGGCGCCCACCCCGGACGAAAGGCCACAGTTCGGGCTCCCCGCCCTCGGCGTCCGGCACGACGCCCGCCGGCCGGGTCGACGCGGCCGTCCGGCGCGAGAGGTCCCTGAGCAGGTCGTAATCCACGCCGAGCCCCTGCGCGCCCGCCACGACCACCCCGTGCTCCCACAGCCGCCGTACGGCACGCGTGGCCTCCTTCGGGGGCAGCCCGGACGCCTCGGCCACCGCGGACGGGGTGGCCGCTCCGAGCGCGATCGCCGCCAGGACGCGCATCCGGCTCGGTTGGGCCAGCAGACCCACGAGCGCCTCCGGCGTCAGCGCCGATCTGAGGGCCTCCTCGCGGGACGGCGGCTCCTCGTTCTTCTTATGAGGCGCGCTCATATGCGCTCCCTTCGCTCTTCGGGGCCGTACGCCCGCGATGCCGGGCCCCGGATCGCACGGCCAAGCCGAGAGCCGGCCTTTCCCACAGGGCGCGACCGAGGTGATCCGCTTCCTCTCGTCACGCTAGGAGGACGCACGGCGGGGCGGCAATCGAATAATCGGGCGCCCACCAGAAACTCCCACCGGAAGCGAACCGCGGCCAGGGCGAGCACGTACGCCGGAAAAAGCGAACGCCCCGTTCCTCGACGGAACGGGGCGTTCTCCGCGGTGGAGCTATGGGGATTCGAACCCCAGACCCCCTCCATGCCATGGAGGTGCGCTACCAGCTGCGCTATAGCCCCGCGGTGACGCTCTCGACGGGTTTCCCCCTCGCAGCGCCACGCCAGTGTATAGGACATCCGGGCCGAGGCTGTAACCGATCAACCGAGGGAGCGCGTGCGGCGAACCAGATCGGCGAGTTCCGCCACGCCGGGGTCCTCGGTGGACTCCGCGAGGCGGGACGCGTGCCCCGCCAGGTCCGCGAGCCCCAGTCCGAAGCGCTCGCCGCGCTCGCTCCACGGAGCGCGCAGGTACTCGGCGAAGGCCGCGGCCGCCGCGTCGACCTGGAGCCGGAGCGGCGCCTCGTCCCACAGGTCGCCGCGCACGTCGCGGACGTCCGCCGCGCGACTGACCTCGGCGGGCCGGCGGCTGTCGGGGTCGAGCCAGCGCACCGTGGCCGTCGCGAGCTGCCCCGACGCCCCGGCGCGGAGCCGTACCCAGTAGAGGGCGGTCACGGAGTGCCCCGGCCCGACCTCCCCTCCGTCGCGGGAGTCGTCGCGGAAGTCCTCCGGCGCCAGCTCCCGGTTCTCGTATCCGAGCAGGCTGTACGACTCGACGGTCGCGGGGTTGAAGACGACCTGCGCTTTGGCGTCGCGGGCGCGCAGGTCGAGGTTGGCCGGGAGCCGCTCGACGAAGACCTCGCGCGCCTCCGCCTGGCTGCTCACGTAGACGGCGGCGCCGTCGCCGTTGTCCGCGAGCTGCTCCATCAGCTCGTCGCCGTACTCGCGGCCGACGCCGACGCACAGCAGCGTGACCTGCTTGGCCGCGTAGTCGCTCACCCGGTCGAGGATGGCGCGCCACTCGGTCGCGCCGGTGTTCGCGAGCCCGTCGGAGAGCAGGATCACCCGGTTGGTGGCCACCGACCGGAACGCCCGGGACGCCTCCCGGTATCCGGTGACGAGCCCGTCCTCCAGGTTGGTCGATCCCTCGGTGCGCAGCTCGTCGATGGCGCCGTGCAGCCGCGACCGCTCCGCCACCGGCACCATGGGGGTGATCAGCCGCGCCGAGTCGCTGAACGACACGATCGCCACCTGGTCCCCGGGCATGAGCTGGTCGACGAGCGTGTGCAGGGCGTCGCGCACGAGGTCGAGCCGCCCGGTCTCCGCCATGGATCCGGAGACGTCCACCACGAACGTCAGGTTGGCCGGCCGGCGCTGCTCCGCGCCGACGCCGCGGGTGCGCAGCCCCACCCGGAGCAGCACCGCACCGTTCGTCCGCGCCCCGTCCATGTGTACGGCGAAGCCGTTGTCGTCCGGCTCGGTGTAGTCCTGGCGGAAGGAGTTGACGAACTCCTCGGTCCTGACCTGGGCCGGCTCGGGCAGCCTGCCCTCCTGTACGGCACGGCGGGCGTAGCCGTACGACGCCGTGTCGACGTCGAGGGCGAACGTCGAGATCTGCTCGGCGGTGGCGTCGCGCTCCAGCCTCCCGGTCTCCGCGACCTGGTTTCCCGGAGCGGCTTGCCCGGCCGATGGTGCCTCTCCCCCACCGGCGCCGCAGGCGGCGAGGACGACTGACAGCAGGGCTATCCCCGCCAGGACCGATAAACGTGGCTTCATCCGGTACCTCCGTCGGCTCCCATTCACCCCTTTCGACGGCATTTCACCGGGGGAGGTCGGGGCCGTCACGGAAGCGACGGTAAAACGTGCTCATCGCGTGACATCGCGTCACCGATCCCGACGAAGCGGAACCTAACGGTGGCCGAGCAGCGTGGAGAGCGTGACCGGGCGCAGCCCCCGCTCCCTGATCCCCTTCACGATGGCCGGAAGCGCGTCATCGGTCAGCCCGGACGGCTTTCCGCCGCCCAGATGAAGCACCACGATGGAGCCGCCGCGCACGCCGCCGAGCGCCTGCCGCACGATCGCGTCCTTGGACGTGGCGAAGGCGTCCCCGCCGACCACGTCCCACTGGATCGGCGTCAGGCCCTCGGCCGCGACCGCCTTGAGCGCCGCCTTGTCGAAGCAGCCTCCCGGGAACCGGAAGAACTTCGGGTGGCCGGGGGCGATCCGATCGAGCAGCGCCTCGGTCCTGCGGAGACTCCCCCGCATGTCGCCCGTCCGGCCCAGGCCGTAGCAGGGGGTCGTGAACGCCTCGTGGTCATAAGAGTGGTCGGCCACCTCGAACAGCGGATCGGCCGCCAGGCCGGCCGCCACACGGGGATAGCGCTTGGCCCACAGCCCGGTCATGAAGATCGTCGCGGGGACCTTGAGCCGGCGCAGCTCCGCGATCAGCCGAGGGTTCGCGTAGGAGTCCACCTCGCCCCGGTCGAGCTGCCCCTCCATGTACGCCGTCATGTCCGCGTCGAAGGTCAGCGCGACCATGTCGGACCCCCGCGGCCCGTGGTGGATCGGATCACGCGGCCGCCGGGCCTCCGACGCCTCCGGCGACGGTTCCGGCGCGCTCGGGGCCGCCGCCGCGGGACGTGGCTCCGCCCCCACATCCGCGGCCGTACGCGGAGTGACACCGGTGGGCGCGTGCGCGGCGCACCCGGAGATCAGGAGCACCGACAACAGGAGAGACCGCCGCCACAGCATGATCGACATCGTACGGCCCGGGCGGGGCCGCACCGGCCGGGAAACGCCCGGGAACGACGAAGGCCGGCACCCGTCCCTTTCGGAACGCTGCCGGCCCTGATCGGATCGGTGGAGCTATGGGGACTCGAACCCCAGACCCCCTCCATGCCATGGAGGTGCGCTACCAGCTGCGCTATAGCCCCTTGCGACGCCAGTCAGTGTATAGGAATCGGCGCGTTGGACGGTAACCGAAGGCCGCGATGTCACGCCGGCGGGCCCGTGATACGTCTGAGGTTGTATGAGCACCGAACTGTTCGTCCGTCACCGTGACCTGCTCACCGGGGTGGCGTACCGCATCCTCGGCAGCGCGGCCGACGCCGAGGACGTGGTGCAGGATGCGTGGCTGCGCTGGTCCGAGGTGGACGCTGCGGAGATCGAGAATCCCCGGGCGTACCTCGTGCGCATGACCACGAACCTGGCGATCGACCGATGGCGGCGGGCCAGGGCACGGCGCGAGGAATACGTCGGCCCGTGGCTCCCCGAACCGGTCAGCACCGCGCCGGACGCGACGGAACGCGCCGGCCTGGCCGACGGCGTGGAGCTCGCGCTGCTGGTCGTGCTGGAGACGCTGTCACCGCTGGAGCGCGCGGTGTTCGTGTTGCGTGAGGCGTTCAGCTTCTCGTACGCGGAGATCGCCGGGATCCTGGGCCGAGGCGAGCCCGCCGTCCGGCAGCTCGCCAGGCGGGCCCGCGACCACGTGCAGGAGCGCAGGCCGCGGTTCGACGTGGACCGGCGGGAGCGCAGGCAGGTGACCGAGCGCTTCGTCTGCGCCTGCGCCGAAGGCGACCTGCGCGGCCTCATGGAGCTCCTGACCGCGGACGTCACGCTGGTCGGCGACGGGGGCGGCCGGGCGAAGGCGCCGCTGAGGGTGATGACCGGGCGCGATCACGTCGCACGGTTCCTCATGGCCATCGCGTCCGAGGAAGGGGTCGGCCGGTTCCTGAGCTCGATCGGGGCGGGCGACCTCACCCCGATCGGCTTGGAGGTCACCGACGTCAACGGCGGCCCGGCGCTCGTGGCGACCGCCGAGGGCCGCGCCGTCGCCGTGTTCTCCCTCGTCGTCTCGGACGGCAAGATCGAGACCGTCTATCTCATCGCCAATCCGGAGAAGATGTCACGAATCACGCCCGGCGGCACGTCCCGTAGTACATGAGCGAAACCATCACCATCATCGGCGGCGGACTCGCCGGGCTGACCGCGGCGATCGCGTGCGCCGAGGGCGGGGCGGCCGTCACCCTGCACGAGGCGCACCGCACCCTCGGCGGCCGCGCCCGGTCCTCCGCCGCGCCGTACGTCGCGAACGACGGCACGCACGTCTTCTACGACGGCGCGCCGTTCCGGTGGCTGACGGAGCGGAAGCTGGTCCGGCCGTACGTGAGCCTGCCGCTGAGGGCACTGGCCCGGAGCAGGTTCAGGTACCGCGACCGGCTGACCGCGCGGCCGCCGCTGAGCCTGCTCGCCATGACCGCCGGCCGGGGGGTGCGCGCGCCCGTGGACGAGGACTTCCGTTCGTGGGCCGGCCACCGGTTCGGCCCGGCGCCCGCGCGCGCCGCCGCAGGCCTGCTCGGCGTCGTCACCTACGACGCCGATCCGGGCAGGCTGTCCGCGGCCTTCGTCTGGGAACGCCTCAAGCGCGCCTTCTCGCCGCGCTATCCCACGGTCCGCTACGTCATCGGCGGCTGGGGACGGGTCATCGACCGGATGGCCGCGCACGCGCGCGGCCTGGGGGTGCGCGTCGAGACCGGCTCGCGGGTCGACGAACTCCCCGCCGGTCCGGTGATCGTGGCCACATCGCTGCACGCGGCCAGGAACCTGCTCGGGGACGAAACCCTCAGCTGGGAGAGCGGCCGTTCCGCCCTGCTCGACCTGGCCGTGCGCCGGCGGCCGGACGACATGTTCCTGATCTCCGATCTGGACGAGGGCGGCTTTCTCGAACGGTATTCGCTGCCCGATCCGACGCTCGCGCCTCGCGACGAGAGTCTGGTCCAGCTGCAGATGCCGATGCGGCCGGGTGAGTCGAAGGCCGCGGCCGTCGCGAGGCTGGAGCGGATCGCCGACCTCGGCCTGCCGGGCTGGCGGGACCGCCTGACCTGGCGGCGCGACGCCGTGGCGGCGGGCCGGACCGGCGCGCTCGACCTTCCCGGGCTGACCTGGCGGGACCGGCCCGCGATCGACCGGGGCGACGGCGTCTGGCTCGCGGGCGACTCCGTGGCCGCTCCCGGCCTGCTCGGCGAGGTGGCCGTCCACAGCGCCCTCGACGCGGCGGCGGCCGCGCTGTCGGGAAAGGATCGCTCGGCTAGGCTCCGAATCCGTGGTTGAAATCGCGTTGAGAACGAACGCCCAGGTCGCCGAAGGACCCACGTGGCTCCCGGAGACGGGCGAGCTGCTGTGGGTGGACATCCCGGCAGCGGAGATCCACTACTTCTCCCCGTCGACCGGCTACGACACCGTACGGCACGCGCCGCAGCACGTGGGCGCGGCGAGACCCCGCGCGAACGGCGGGCTGGTGCTCAACCTGGTCGACGGGGTGGGGCTGCTCGAACCGGACGGCGGTTTCCGGTGGCTGGCCGACCTGGCGCGCGAGGGCGTACGCGGGAACGACGCGGCGGTCGATCCCCAGGGACGGCTGTGGGCGGGCACGATGCGGTACGACCAGGCGCCCGGCGGCGGGCGCCTCTACCGCGTGGACCCTGACGGTTCGGTGACCACGGCGCTGGACAGCGTGACCATCAGCAACGGCATCGGATGGAGCCCCGACGGCACGCTCATGTACTACGCCGACACGCCCACCCGGCGCGTGGACGTCTTCGATTTCTCGCCGGGCGGCGAGCTGTCCGGGCGGCGCGTGTTCACCGCGATCGACGGCGGCTCGCCGGACGGGCTCACCGTGGACGCCGACGGCTGCGTGTGGGTCGCCGTCTGGGGCAGCGGCCAGGTGCGCCGGTACGCGCCCGACGGGCGGCTCGACCGTGTCGTGGACGTGCCGGTGGACCAGCCGACCGCCTGTGCGTTCGGCGGTCCCGGCCTGACCGATCTCTACATCACCTCCGAGGCCAAGGAGGGGCAGCCGCTCTCCGGGTCGCTGTTCGTGCTGCCGGGGGCGGGCACGGGCCTGCCGGAACGCCGGTTCGCCGGATGACACCGCCCCCGGGGCTCGGGCCGGGGCCGCCGCACTGAGCGGCCCCGGCGTCCACGCCCGCGACACCGCCGGCGATCTCGTTGCTGAACGCCTTCCTGACCCCGGCGGGATCAGCCGCGGCCGCCGCCCTCCTCCGCCGGGCCGGTGGCGAGTTCGGCCCGCCCCAACCGGTAGACGGCGGCCATCAGCAGCGTGCCACCGGCGAGTTGGAGCGCGGTCAGGTGCTCGCCCAGCAGGAGGACGCCGATGAGCGCGGCGACCAGGGGTTCCAGCAGCACGACGACCGCGGCCGTCGTGCCGCTGACCACGCCCAGCCCGGCGAAGAACAGCCCGTACGCGAGCGCGGTCGGGACGGCGCCCAGATAGGCCAGCGACAGCGCCGCCGCCCCCGAATCTCCTCCGGAGGGGACGACGCCGTCCGCCAGCGCGAGGGGCAGCAGGCAGACGGAACCGGCCGCGAAGGACCAGGCCATCGTCTGCCCGGGGGCCGCCCGGCCGCGTTCGACGCCGCTCAGCAGCGTCACCGCGGCGTACGTCGCCCCCGACAGGACGGCGTAGCCGACGCCGGCGGCGGAGAACTCGCCCGGCCCTCCGGCGAGCATGGCCAGGCCGGCGACGGCCGCGGCGACGCCCGCCTTCACGGCCCGTCCCGGCCGCTCGCCGAACAGGAGCCGGGAGCCGGCCGTGACGAACAGGGGGTTCGCACCCATCGCGATCATCGTGGCCAGGGCGACGCCGGTTTCGGCGATCGCCGCGAAGTACGTGACCTGCGAGACGGCCATGGCCACCCCGAGCGCCAGGGGCATCCCCCACGATCGCGGCGCGGCGAGCCGCCGGGGGCCCGCCGTACGGCTGAAGAACGCCACGGCGAGCAGAAGGGCGGCCCCGATGACGAACCGCCAGAAGGTCACGGCCACCGGGCCGAGGTGACCCGCCCTCCGCAGGAAGTCGCCGACCGCTCCCCCGGTTCCCCAGGCGATCCCGGCGGCGGACACGAAGATCAGGCCCCGCCGTACAGGCAGGGCGGGAACATGCGTCATTGATCTCTCTCGTGGTGAGTGATGGAAAAGGCCCGGAAAGCGGGCAGCCACCACCGGCCGGACCGCGCGGGTCCGGCTGACGAGAGGGTCCGCCCGCTATCGGGCGGGCGGCGGAGAGATGATCAATCGCATGAGGAGCACGATATCGCGGCATTCCGGCGGCACGACAGCGGGTTTCCGGACAGGGCTTTCCCACGTGCCGATCCGCCTGGAACTCCTCATTTCACCAACGAATTAATATTCTGGACGATGGACCGCCGAAGGGAATTTCCGAACGGGGGCATCAGGCCGTACTCTGGCCTGGTGGTCGCCCGAGGCGAGGTCAGGTCGCCTCGGGCGGCCACTTCACCCCCTCAGAACGACCCCCGTCGCCAAAAGCTCTGACGGCGATCATCTGAGCGCCGCGGCGGCGGCGGAAAACAAATCACCGGCCGCGTGAGCGGCGTTTCCGTCCGCGAATTCAGACGGCGGGCCAGGGAAGATCCGGGTCGGAGGGCAGGGAGTAGTCCACGCCCGGCACCGCGAAGCCGTACAGCCGCCGGACCTCGTCCCCGAACCAGCCGGTGTCGGCGAGATCCCCGATGGTGTCAGGGGTCGCCGCCTCCCATCGCTCGGTCACCGCCGCCTGAACCTCCTCGGCCAGCTCCCAACGGTCGAGACGGACGCGGCCCTGTTCGTCGGTGTCGAGCGGGGCGGCCCCGGTGAGCTGATCCCACAGATCGATGGACTGGGCCAGCGGCGACGCCATGCCCTCACCCAGGACATCGCGCAGCAGACTCACGTACAGGGCGATGCCGGGGATGGCCGTCGACGCCTGCGTGACCGCCGCCCCGTTGACGGAGGTCAGGGCACGACCGCCGTAGGCGCTCAACCGGTCCCCGAGGACGGATGCCGCCCCCTCGAGATGCAGTTTGGCCGCCCCGATCGTCCCTGCCCGGTAGATGGCCGAGGTGAGATGGGAACCGATGTAGGACAGCGCCACCGTGGTGAATCCCGGCCGGATCAGATCGCGCGCCTCCAGCGCGTCGACCCAGCGCGCCCAGTCCTCACCGCCCATGACCTTGACCGTGTCGGCCGTCTCCTCGTCCGTGGCGGGCTGGACGCGGATCTCCTTCAAGTGGGGCGTCCCGTCGCCGTCGAATTCGAGCGTCTTGGTGACGTGTTCGGCCCCGACGGGCTGGATCACCGACTGATGGAGCGCGCCCGTGACCGGGTCGGTGCGACGGGGCGCGGCAACGCTGTAGATCAGGTAATCGATGCCCCCGAACCGCTTGGCCACCAGGTCGAGGACGTCATCCTTGGTGGCGTCGGCGAAGGCGTCCCCGTTGACGAACGCGAAATCGCTCCCGGCCTCCTGCGCGAGCGCGGCCGTGGCGATCGTTCGGTACCACCCCGCCGTCGCCGTCCGGCGCGCGGTCGGAGGACGCTCGAAGCACAGGCCCACCCCCTGCACGCCATACCGGGTGATCCCGGCGACCGCGGTGGCCAGTCCGTAACCGGCGCTGGAGCCGATGATCAAGGCGACCGGCCGTTTCCCCTCACCCGGTCGCGTCTGCCGCCGGACCTGGGCCGCCATGTCGGCGACGATCCGCGCGCACCCCGCAGGGTGGGAGTCGAACAGCAGGAAGCCGCGCCCGGATGGCTGAATAAGTCGTGCGGTCATCGTTCGCCCATCTGTCTCGGAGACTGGCCGGTACTGGTGAGGCGACGGACCACGGACGTGAGGTGCGGATCTTCACGCGACCGCTCACGCCCGGTGACCTGTGCCACAGTCTCGGAGACTACCGATGCCGTCGGACAGAGGCAGCTGGGGTCAGACACGATCACTCCTCGGGTGCCGAGGAGTGATCGTGAGTGCCTTTTGCGGGAAATTCGCTACTCTCGTGCGGCTTGCGACGCCCCCGCGGAGACGCAAGCCGTACGGATCCCCCGCTCCCCCTCGTCCGGCGCGGCCTCGGCGGGCGCCCCCGGCCACCGCTCGTCCTCGATGTACCTCGACGCTCCCGCGTACCAGCCGGCGACCATCTGGGCGCCGACCACCACGAACAGCAGCACGAACGGGACCGTCCAGCCGCCGCTGAGCTCGTACAGCACGCCCACTGCGAGCGGGCCGGCGCCGGCGATCAGGTAGCCGGCGCTCTGCCCGAAGGCGGACAGCGCCGCCGTGGCCTCGGCCGTCCGGGTGCGCAGCGCGAGCATCGCCAGCGCGAGCGGGAAGGAGCCCATGCCCACACCCACGAGCACCGCCCACACCCACAACGCGCGCCCGGTCAGCAGCCCGGCGAACCCGATCACGTACGCGCCGCAGAACGCGGCGACCAGCAGCCGCTGGTCGGCCATCCGCGCGGCGATCGACGGCACGAGCATCGAGATCGGGATGCCCAGGCCGGTGAACACCGCGAGGAGCGTCCCCGCCTGCGCCGAGGTGTACCCGTTGTCCTGCAGAAGCTGGGGAAGCCAGCCGAACATGACGTACGCGATCAGGGACTGGGTGCCGAAGTACGTGGCGATCGCCCAGGCCAGCCGGCTGCGTACCAGCTCGCCCGGCCCCGTCCCGCGGGCTCGGTGCCGCTCCGGCTCACTGCGCAGAAGCGCAAGCCACGGAATGGCGGACACGGCGGCCAGGGCCGCCCACACACCGAGTGCCACGTGCCAGTTTCCGCCCGCCGCCCGCTGGATGGGCACGGTGGCGGCGGCGGCGAGCATCGTCCCGGCGGCCATGGCCGTCGAGTAGACCGTCGTCATCAGACCGGACCGCGAGGGGAAGTGGCGCTTGATCAGCGTCGGGATCAGCACGTTGCCGATCGCACCGCCGGACAGCGCCAACACGCTGGCGGCGAGGAACACACCGGAACTCCCGACGACGGAGCGGATCCACAGCCCCGCACCGAGCAGGACGAGCCCGGCCAGCAGCAGCCGATGCTCACCCACGCGGTGGGACAGGGCGGGAGTCATCGCTCCGAAGAGGGCGAAACAGAGCACCGGCAGGGTGGTGAGCAGCCCGCTCGCCACACCCGACATGCCGAGGGCGGCGCTGACCTGGTCCAGCACGGGACCCACGCTGGTCACGGCGGTCCGGAGATTGAGCGCCGCGAGAACGATACCGAGCCCGACGAGCCAGGCGACCGATCCGGTTCGGCGGCCTCTGCGTGCGACGACGGCGGTCATGCCGGTGCAAACCCTCTTTTCATTGTCGAATCATCCGATGACTCGACAATAGTACCAGAGGGATCAATCACGACATGAACCCCAAACCATCCCGTAACACCAGCTTGGCGGCCCGTAACGGTCAGGCGCGCGGCAGCGTCACCCCGGGCCGCCTTCCGGCGGAACCGGCCCCGAGCCGGGCGCGGGAAGCTGGAGACTTCGGCGGCTACTCCGGGCTCACCGGCTGGAGCGGCATCGGCTCGCCTATCTCGTAGCCGACCCCGAAGCCGCCGTGCTGGTGCCGGGGATGTCACCGCGCCAGCCGCCGCTCTCGGTGCCGCGCCGCTCAATGAAGGTCTTGAAGCGCTCCAGATCGCCCTTGACCCGCCTGCGGACGATCTGCAGCCGGTCGGCCGCCATCTCGGCCATTCCCTCGGGGTCGTACGCCAGTTGGAGCGTGACACGGCAGTGATCGTCGTCGAGGCGGTGGAACGTCACCAACCCCGAGTGGCGCGGCCGGTCCAGCGAACGCCAGGCCACCCGCTCGTCCGGGTGCTGTTCGGTGATCTCCGCGTCGAACTCGCGCCGCACCCCGCCGATCTCGACCGCCCAGTACGTCCGGCTGTCGGTGACCTGCTTGACGGAGTCCACACCCTCCATGAACTCGGGGAAGCTCTCGAACTGGGTCCACTGGTTGTAGGCGGTGCGCACCGGCACGTTCACGTTGACCGAGTGTTCGATCGAGCTCATGCCTCTCTCCTCCCGCCCTCGCGGCTTCGGAGGATTGCTCTGCCCTCGCAGACCAGGTCTAGTCGGATTCGCCGGTACAGATCACGAAGCGGGCGCCGCCTGGGACGCGCCGCGGCGCAGCCAGAACAGCCCGAGCACCGGCAGGATGAGCGGCACGAACAGATAGCCGGCGCCGTAGCCCGACCAGACCGTGGCGTGCGGGAACGCCGCCGCGTCGACGAGGCTCAGCGTGCCGACGACCAACACCCCGGTCAGCTCGACGAGACAGGCCGCGAGCGCGAGCCGCCGATCGCCGCGGGCCAGCGCCACCGTGAGCACGATGTAGACCACCGCGGCCAGCGCCGAGAGCAGGTACGCCAGCGGCGCCTCGTGAAACCGGGTCGCGATCTGGACACCGGCGCGGGCGGACGCGGCGAGAGCGAAGACGCCGTAAAGGGCGACGAGGACCCGGCCCGGTCCCGATCTCACCGGAGCGCTCACGCCGTGCCGTTCCAGAGCTGGAGGAGGCGGCCCGTCATGACGGCGACGGTGAAGCCGGCGACCACGATGACCCCGGGCCCCCACCGGGTGCGCTCCGCCTTGCCCCACCACACGGCGGCCGGGGGGATCACGACGGTCCCGGCGAGGTAGCCGATGAACGTCGCCGTCTCCTGCTTCACCTCGGACAGCCGCGCCACGGCGATGCCCGCCTGGACGAGCAGGGCAACCTCGATCAGGGCGAGCCCGGCGAGCAGGACGAGGCCCATGGGACGGTTGCGGATCGCCGTGATCAGACTGATCAGGGCGAGCAGCAGGGCGGCGCCGATCAGCCAGCCGGAGTACGCGCCGCTCATCGCGGATCGAGGGTCGGGAGCATGGCCAGTAGGTTACCGCCGACGGCGGCCGCCTCCGATTTCGCCATCCACCTGGGATGGGCCGAGCCGGGCGGCCGGGAAATGATCGAGGTGGAGCTATGGGGATTCGAACCCCAGACCCCCTCCATGCCATGGAGGTGCGCTACCAGCTGCGCTATAGCCCCTGGTCACCGCTCCGAGTTCTCTCGAGGCGGCGCCCGAGGAGCATATAGCGACCATTCGCCGTTTACCTAATCGTCATCTGCAGGCCGGCGGCGGGGGTCAGCCGCCGTTGCCCGCCTCGGGCCTGTCGTCGCTGATCACAGGCTCGGGGAGCGTCCCGGCGTTGTGTTCGAGCAGCCGCCACCCCCGCCGTCCTTCCTCCAGGACGGACCAGCTGCAGTTGGCCAGACCGCCCAGAGCGGACCACAGCTCCTCGGGGAGGCCGAGCAGGCGGGCGATGCCGAGCCGCAGCGCCGCACCGTGCGAGGCCACGACCAGCAGGCCGTCGTCGGGCAGCTGGGCGGCCCACCGGCGGATGGCCTCCGACACGCGCTCGGCGACGTCGGCCACTGCCTCGCCACCCGGCGCCTCCCAGGTCGCGTACTCGGTCGGCCAGCCGGCGGCGATCTCCGCGCGGGTCAGCCCCTCCCACGCGCCGCCGCCGCGCTCGCGCAGGTCCTTGTCCACCTGCACGCCGAGGCCGGTGAGCCGGGCGAGCGCCGACCCCGTGTCGTACGCGCGCTGCAGGTCGGAGGAGACGATCGCGGTCGGCCCCAGCGCGGCGAGCAGGGACGCCGCCCGGGCCGCCTGAGCGACCCCGGCGACGTCCAGGGGGATGTCGCTGTGTCCCTGGAATCGCTGCTCGACGTTCCATCTCGTCTGTCCGTGGCGTAGGCACACCACCCGCCGGCTCACACGGGCCTCCCCGCCGCCGGCCTGAGCAGTTCGCTCACTGAGCGGCCTCGCGGGCCCGCTGCGCGGCCACCCGGGTGACACTCTCCGGAAGCTCGATCGAGGGGCAGTCCTTCCAGAGCCGTTCAAGGGCGTAGAAGGTGCGCTCCTCCTCGTTCTGGATGTGGACGACGATATCGATGTAGTCGAGGAGCACCCAGCGCCCCTCGCGCTCACCCTCACGGCGTACCGGCTTGGCGTCGGCCTCGACGCGGAGCTTCTCCTCGATCTCGTCCACGATGGCGCGGACCTGACGGTCGTTGGAGGCGGAGCAGAGCAGGAACGCGTCGGTGATGACGAGCTGCTCGCTCACGTCAAAGGCGATGATGTTGTCGGCCAGCTTCTCCGCGGCGGCCTCGGCGGCCACCTGCACGAGCTGGAGCGATCTCTCAGATGCGGTCACGATGTGGTTCTGTCCTCCATTACCGGGACGCGGGACTCGATCGGCTCTTCCAAGGGTGCCCACCGAGAGGCGGGCGATTCAATCCCGTTTCCGCGCCCGACCCTATCCGGACGCGGCCTCGTGCCGTTTCAACGTACGCCACCACCCCGCCGATTCCGCCTCCGGCCAGGGGCCTACGGGATCAACGGGCCTGGTCGCGGTACAGCCCGCGCTTGTTGATGTACTGCACGATTCCGTCCGGGACGAGGTACCAGATCGGCTCGCCGGCGGCCACGCGCTCGCGGCACTCCGTCGAGGAGATCGACAGCGCCGGGATCTCGATCAGGCTGACCCGTCCCTCCGGCAGTCCGGGGTCCAGGAGCGCGTGCCCCGGCCGGTCACAGCCGACGAAGTGGGCGATCCGGAACAGCTCGTCCACGTCACGCCAGCTCAGGATCTGCGCCAGCGCGTCGGCGCCGGTGATGAAGTACAGCTCGACCTCGGGCCCGTAGAGGGAGGAGATCTCGCGCAGCGTGTCGATCGTGTATGTCGGCCCCGGGCGGTCGATGTCCACGCGGCTGACGGAGAAACGCGGATTCGACGCCGTGGCGATGACCGTCATCAGATAGCGGTCCTCCGCGGCCGTCACCGTCTTGTGGGCCTTCTGCCACGGCTGCCCGGTCGGCACGAACACCACTTCGTCCAGGCTGAAGTGGTGGGCGACCTCGCTCGCGGCCACCAGGTGACCATGATGGATCGGGTCGAACGTCCCTCCCATGATGCCCAGCCGTCTGGTCGCCGCCCCATTTCTCATGAAACGGACCCTAGCCTGCAGGTCACGCAAGACTGGAGGTACCCCTCTAAAACCCCGTCCCGCGCACGGTCAGGCCCACCGACATAGCATGCGGGACATGACCACTCCCGATCGCAGTCGCGTGCAGCTGCCCGGCATCAGCTCCCGCGCGTACGAACACCCCGCAGACCGGTCCGCGCTCGTCGCGATGCGCTCGCTCAGCGGGTTCGACTCGGTGCTCAAGCGCATGTCCGGGCTGTTCAGCGAGCGCCGCCTGCGCCTGATGTTCCTGGCGTCCGCGGTGCGCACCACGGACACGCAGTTCCGCAGCCTCCACGACATGGGCCGCGACAGCGCGTACATCCTCGACCTGCACCGGATCCCCGAGATCTACGTGCAGCAGGACGCCCAGGTGTACGCCATGGCCATCGGCTTCGACGAGCCGTTCATCGTGGTCTCCACCGGCCTGCTCGACCTGATGGACGAGGAGGAGCTCCGCTTCGTCATCGGGCACGAGACCTCCCACATCCTGTCCGGCCACGCGGTCTACGGCACGATGCTGACCATCCTCACCCGCCTCGCCACCCGGGTCGCGTGGATCCCGCTCGGCTACATCGGCCTCCGGGTGATCGTGGCCGCCCTGGAGGAGTGGCAGCGCAAGGCGGAGATGTCGGCCGACCGCGGCGGGCTGCTGTCCGGGCAGGACCCCGACGCCGCGCTGCGCGCGCTGATGAAGCTCGCCGGCGGCTCGCGCCTGCACGAGATGAACATCGAGGCGTTCCTCGACCAGGCCCGCGAGTACGACACCGGCGGCGACGTCCGCGACGGCCTGCTCAAGGTCCTCAACCTTCTCGGCACGACCCACCCGTTCGCGGTCACCCGGGTCGCCGAGCTCGACCGCTGGCGCCGCAGCGGCGAATACGAGGCCATCCTGGCGGGGAACTACCCGCGTCGCGCCGACGACGCCCACGCCAAGATCACCGAAGAGGTCAAGGCGGCCGCGAACTCCTACCGCGAGTCCTGGGCCCAGTCGCAGGACCCCTTCATCGGCGTCCTGCGGGACGTGGCCGAGGGCGCGGTCAACGCCGGCGAGCGCATCTTCAACAAGTTCGCCCGCAGGGAGAGCTAGTCAGCGGCGAAAGGAGCCGGAGCACGCCGGACGACGCCAGGGAAAGCTAGACGAAGAACGCCACCGCTCGCACGGCCGTCGCGCACACCGCCACGAAGCCTCCGAGCACGGCGAGCGCCCGCAGGCCCTCTCTCCGCAGTCCGGGCACCCGGGCGCCGACGCGCTCGACCTCACGGCCGATGATCGCGCCGGTGACGACACCGAAGGCGACCCCCGCGACCGTCACCGGCACCGCCTGGGTCCACCACTCCGGTTCCAGGCGTGCTCCGGCCGTGAGCCAGAGCGTGGCGAAGGCCGCGGCCCCGGCGGGCAACCCCGGCCAGGCCACCGCGGAGACGAGGGAACCCGCCAGCGTCAGGGGAAAGGTCACCACGCGCAGGAGAGCGCGCATCCTGGCCGACTCGCGCCGGCGCACCAGCCAGTGGCCGCTCCACAGCGCCCTGGCGAGCACCGCGAGCGTCCCCGTGATCACGAACGTGGTGAGCGGGTAGACGAGCGACACCACCACACACGGCACCGCGAGCAACGCCAGCACCAGAAGGGTCCCGCTTCCACGCGGGAGGCCGAGGCGCGGCGGCGCGTCCACCTTGGCGTCCGCCGCCGCCTCGGCGGCCGACGCCGAGGTCTCGGGCCGCGCCGTACGGTCCGCCCGGCCGACACGGGGAGCGTGGTCGGCACGGCCTGGACGAGGAGTCCGCTCGGGACGGCCGGGACGGGCGGTGTGGTGGGCGCGGGCGGTCCGTCCCGGCCGCACGGTCCTCCGTACGCGTCCGGCGCCGCGACCGCCCTCCGCGGGCGCGGGTTCGGAGGCACGGGCCAGCCGGGCCAGCCGGTCGGCCAGGACCGCGGCCGTGGGACGCTTGGCCGGGTCGCGGTGCAAGGCCGCCCTGATCAACGGCAGCAGCGCGGGGGGCACGCCGGCGAGGTCCGCCTGGCCGTGCAGGATCGCGTACATCTGGGCCTCGACGGTCCCCTTGCCGAAGGTGGGCCGGCCGGTGGCGGCGAACGCCACCGTCGCCGCCCACGCGTGCACGTCGGCCGGCTCCCCCACCGTCTCGTCGGCGAACAGCTCGGGCGCGGCGTACCCGGGCGTGCCGAGGAACGTCCCGGTCATGGTCAGCCGGGTCGCGTCGAGGACCTGGGCGATGCCGAAGTCGATCAGTACCGGCCCCTCCGCGCCCATCACAACGTTCGCCGGCTTCAGGTCGCGATGGACGACACCGGCGGCGTGCGTGATCGCCAACGCCGTCGCGAGGCCGTGGGCCAGCGAGATCGACTCGGCCTCGGGCAGCGGCCCTCGGCGGCGCACCGCGTCGAGCAGCGTCTCGCCCCCGATGTGCTCCATCACCAGATAGGGCCGGTCGCACGACAGATCAGCGTCCAGGACCCGGGCGACGTACGGGCTCTCCACCCTGCGCAGGGCCCGTACCTCGCGCTCAAGACGTAATCGCGCGTCCGGATCGTCTCCGAGCGGGTCGCGGAGCATCTTGACCGCGACCTGCTCGCCCCGGCGGTTGGCCGCGAGATAGACCTCGCCCATGCCGCCCCGGCCCAGCCGCTCCAGCAGCGCGTACGGGCCGACCCGCCCCAGACGTCCACCCATAGGAGGGCCAACCATAGCGGCCGTGACGGACAAATCCGGGAAGGCACGCCGGGCGGATATCAGACCGACGCCTGGACCATCTCCTCGCGACGACGCGCCCTCATCCGCCCGGCGAGCAGGTGGTCGAGGCTCACCGGCCCCGGACCCGCGACCGCGACGAGCAGCGCGAGCGCCCCGAGCGCGAGCACGAGCTCCAGGCCGCCGTTCTCCCCGATGCCGTTCGGCGCGTGGACGTAGAGGAAGGCCCCCGCCGCCACCATGCCGACCGCGATCCCCGCGACGGGCGTGAGCAGGCCGAGCAGGAGCAGGCAGCCCCCGCCCAGCTCGGCCATGATGACGAAGACCGCCGAGACGTGCGGCAGCGGGACGCCCGCCGAGGCGAACTGCGTGGCCACGGCGTCGACGCCGTGGCCGTACTTCTCCCAGCCGTGCGTCATGAAGACGGCCCCGAGCACCCCCCTGCCGATCAGCGCGGCGACGGCATAGAGCGCCCGCCTCATCATGAGTCCTTCAGAAGGAGCTCCAGCTCCGTCTCGGGCTCGGCGCTCAGCCTTCTGGGCCCGGTGCGCCGCCAGTTGACGTGCCCCCGGCTTTCCAGCCACAGCATGAGCCGGTCCGCGGCGACGACCACGCCGACCGCCATTCCAAGGGCGACCACGATTTCCATGGGCACAGCAAAGCCGCACGACCTCCTCACCCCTAGTGACACGCGCGTTGCTTTGCGCAAAGTTGGTCGCCCGACCGGGCAACCACAAGCCGTTCCCAAGCGGGCTGAACGATCCTTGAGGGAGGCCGCCGCCACGGGCGTGCGGCCCTCAGCGCACGAAGGCGCCCGAGAAATGAACACCGGCCACACGGCCGGGCCGGGCGCCCGGCCGGTGGACGGCCGCGTCAGCCGCGGATGTGACCGTCTCCGGTGTAGACCCACTTGGTGGAGGTCAGCTCGGGCAGGCCCATCGGGCCGCGGGCGTGCAGCTTCTGGGTCGAGATGCCGATCTCGGCGCCGAACCCGAACTCGCCGCCGTCGGTGAAGCGGGTGGAGGCGTTGACCGCGACCGCGGCCGAGTCCACGCTCGCGACGAACCGGCGCGCCGCCCCCTGCGACCGGGTGATGATCGCGTCGGTGTGGCCCGAGCCGTACGTCCTGATGTGCCGGACCGCGTCGTCGAGGGAGTCGACCACGGCGGCGGCGATGTCCAGCGAGAGGTACTCGGCGGAGAAGTCCTCCTCCGTCGCCGCGACCACGTCCGCGCCATACGCCCGGACCCGCTCGTCACCGTGCACGGTCACGCCCGCGTCCTTGAGCGCGGTGAGCGCCCTCGGCAGGAACGCCTCCGCGATCTCCGCGTGGACGAGCAGGGTCTCGGCCGCGTTGCACACCGACGGCCGCTGCGCCTTCGCGTTGACGAGGATCCTGAGCGCGGTCTCGATGTCGGCGTCGGCGTCCACGTACACGTGGCAGTTGCCGACGCCGGTCTCGATGACGGGGACGGTGGACTCCTCGACGACGCTGTTGATCAGCGACGCGCCGCCGCGCGGGATCAGCACGTCCACCAGGCCACGAGCCCGCATCAGGTGCTTGGCCGACTCCCGCGTCTGGCCCGGCACGAGCTGCACGGCCGCCGCCGGCACCCGCGTGCCCTCCAGCGCCTCCTGCATAATCTTCACCAGCACGGCGTTCGAGGAGTACGCGCTGGACGAGCCGCGAAGCAGCACGGCGTTGCCGCTCTTCAGGCACAGCGCGGCGGCGTCCACGGTCACGTTGGGGCGGCCCTCGTAGATGATCCCGATGACGCCGAGCGGCACCCGCAGCTGCCGCAGCTCCAGCCCGTTCGGCAGCGTGCTGCCCCGGACGACCTCGCCCACGGGATCGGGCAGCTCCGCCACCTCCCGCACCGCCGCCGCGATCTTCTCAACGCGTCCGACGTCGAGGCGGAGCCGGTCGATCATCGCCTCGGACACACCGGCCGCGCGGGCCCGGTCCACGTCGGCGGCGTTCGCCTCGACGATCTCGGCGGCGCGGGCCACCAGGGCATCCGCGACCGCGCGGAGTGCGAGGTCCTTCGGGGCGCGCGGCAGCGGCGCCAGCACGGTGGCGGCCTCCTTCGCCGCCCGGGCGACCTTCAGGAAGTCTTCTACCTCAGACATGCTCCGCACTCCAGAACTCGCTAGTGGTGGTGCCCCAGTATGACGATGTGGTCCCGATGGATCAGCTCGCGTTCATATTCCGGACCGAGCGCCTTGGCCAGCTCGCGGGTGGAGCGGCCGAGCAGCTCGGGGATCTCGCTCGCGTCGTAGTTGACCAGCCCGCGCGCCACGACCGTGCCGGCCGGGCCGCACAGGTCCACGGGGTCGCCCGCGGAGAAATCGCCCTCGACCTTGACGACCCCGGCGGGCAGCAGGGACTTGCGCCGCCCGACGACCGCCTCGACCGCGCCGCCGTCGAGGTGGAGCCGCCCCTGGCCGGTGGCGGCGTGGGCCAGCCACAGCAGCCGCGTGCCGGGGTGCCGGCCCACCGGGTGGAAGTACGTGCCGACGTCGTCTCCGGCGAGCGCGTGCGCGGCGTGCGCGGCCGCGGTGAGGACCACCGGCACCCCGGCCCCGGTGGCGATGCGGGCGGCCTGCACCTTGGTCACCATGCCGCCGGTGCCGACCCGGCCGGACGTGCCCAGCTCGACCCCCTCCAGGTCCTCGGGGCCGCGCACCTCGGTGATCCGCCGGGAGCCGTCCTTGCGCGGATCGCCGTCGTAGAGGGCGTCAACGTCCGAGAGCAGGATCATGGCGTCGGCGTACGTGACATGAGCGACCAGCGCCGCGAGCCGGTCGTTGTCGCCGAACCGGATCTCGTCGGTCGCGACGGTGTCGTTCTCGTTGACCACGGGCACGATGCCGAGTTCGAGCAGCCGGGCCAGGGTGCGCCGGGCGTTGCGATAGTGCGACCGGCGCATCATGTCGTCCGCGGTCAGCAGCACCTGCCCGACGCGCAGGCCGTACCGCGCGAACGACGAGGTGTATCGCGCCACGAGGACGCCCTGCCCGACCGAGGCCGCCGCCTGCTGGGTGGCCAGATCCTTGGGGCGGCTTCTGAGCCCGAGCGGGCCCAGCCCGGCCGCGATCGCGCCGGAGGAGACCAGCACGATCTGGGTGCCGGACAGGCGGCGCGCGGCCAGCACGTCGACCAGCGCGTCCACCCGGTCCACGTCGATCGTGCCCTGCGGGGTCGTCAGCGACGACGACCCGACCTTGACCACCAGCCGCGCCGCGGCGCCGACCTGGTCCCTGCTCATCGCCGATCCCCCTCTCAGGCGAGCCGGCTGTCCGTGCCGCGCGGGCCGGACACCCTGGTCTGCACGCTCTGCGACGGCTGCCAGTCGAAGACGTATCCGCCCTCCATCGGGCCGATGACCACCTCGGCGCCGACCTGGGCGCCCGCCTCGATGAGCGCCTCCTCGACGCCGAGACGCTCCAGGCGGTCGGCGAGGTAGCCGACGGCCTCGTCGTTGGTGAAGTCGGTCTGGCGGATCCAGCGCTCGGGCTTCTCGCCGGTGACCTGGAAGGTGTTCTCGTCCACCCGCCGCACGCTGAACCCGGTCTCGCCGAGCTGGCGCGGCCGGATGACCAGGCGCGTGGGCTCCTCGACCGGGGCCTCCGCCCGGGCCCGCGCCACCATCTCCCCCATCGCGTACGCCAGGGGGGTCAGGCCCTCGTGGGAGGCGGCGGAGATCTCGAAGACGCGCAGGCCGCGCTCCTCCAGCATGGGCCGGACTATGTCGGCGAGGTCGCGCCCGTCGGGGACGTCCACCTTGTTGAGCACGACCATCCGCGGCCGGTCCTGGAGCGTCCCGTACGCCTCCAGCTCGGACTCGATCACGTCGAAGTCACTGAGCGGGTCGCGGCCGGGGTCGAGGGTCGCGCAGTCGAGGACGTGCACGATGGTCGAGCACCGCTCGACGTGGCGCAGGAACTCGTGGCCGAGCCCCTTGCCCTCGGAGGCGCCGGGGATCAGGCCGGGCACGTCGGCGACGGTGAAGATGGTCTCCCCTGCCGTCACCACGCCCAGGTTGGGGATCAGCGTGGTGAACGGATAGTCGGCGATCTTGGGCCGGGCCGCGGAAAGCGCCGCGACGAGCGAGGACTTGCCGGCGTTCGGGAAGCCGACCAGCGCCACGTCGGCGACGGTCTTGAGCTCCATCATGATCTCGGCCGCGTCGCCGGGCTCGCCGAGCAGTGCGAACCCGGGGGCCTTGCGTCGGGCGTTGGCCAGCGCGGCGTTGCCGAGCCCGCCGAAACCGCCCTGCGCGGCGACGTAGCGGGTGCCGGAGCCGACGAGGTCGACCAGCACCTCGCCGGTCGCGGCGTCCTTCACCACGGTGCCGTTCGGCACCCGCAGCACGAGCGACTCGCCGGTCGCGCCGTCGCGGTTGGACCCCATGCCCTGCTTGCCGTTGCCCGCCCGGCGGTGCGGCCGGTGGTGGTACTCCAGCAGGGTCGCCGTGTTGGGATCCACCTCCAGGATCACGTCCCCGCCGCGGCCGCCGTTCCCGCCGTCCGGGCCGCCGAGCGGCTTGAACTTCTCCCGGTGGATGGAAGCGCAGCCGTTACCGCCATCACCCGCCTTGATATAGAGGATGACGTTGTCGACGAAATCAGCCATTGCTTCCCCTTATGGGAGGGCCGACGCGTACACGGGCGGCGCCCCTCAGAAATGAGATGAGGCGGACCGAGAACTCGATCCGCCTCATCTACAACCGTTTGCCGAGCGGATTCACTCCGCGATCGGGACGATGCTCACCGCGCGCCGGCCACGCTTGGTGCCGAACAGCACGTGGCCCGCCGCGAGGGCGAACAGCGTGTCATCGCCACCACGGCCGACGTTGTCACCGGGGTGGAAGTGCGTGCCGCGCTGGCGAACGATGATCTCGCCGGCGTTGACGAGCTGCCCACCGAAGCGCTTCACTCCCAGACGCTGAGCGTTGGAGTCGCGGCCGTTCCGGGTGGACGAGGCGCCCTTCTTGTGTGCCATAATTCACTCCCTTTCGGGGGACATCCCCCGGGAAATCCTTACTGTCCGGGGTTGATGCCGGTGACCTTGACCTGGGTGTACCGCTGACGGTGACCCTGGCGCTTCTTGTAGCCGGACTTGTTCTTGTACTTCAGGATCCGAATCTTCGGGCCCTTGGTCTCGCCGAGGATTTCGGCGGTCACCTGGAACCGGCCAAGCGTGGCAGCGTCGGTGGTGACATCGCCGTCGTTGACGACGAGCACCGCCGGCAGCGACACCGAGGAGCCGACCTCACCGGCGACCTTGTCCACCTCGAGGACGTCCCCGACGGAGACCTTCTGCTGCCTGCCGCCGCAACGAACGATCGCGTACACCGCGGAACCCTTCTTCTGGCTAAATGCTTAGATGCTGCGCCCCGCATCCAGGCTGCTGTCGATAACACGACCGGCGAACCGGGGTAGGCGCGCGAAGCCAGGCGCGCCTCCGAGCGCACCGGTTGACTAGGGTACCGGATTACCGGTACCCAGGTCGAACCGGGCGGAACACCGGGAAAGACGGAGTCCTATTCTGCCGTCTTCCTGCGGGAACGACGACGTGGCCCCCGAGCCTGACCGGCCATCGCGTCGTCGTCGGTGTGGAGCGCGTCGGTGACGCTGTCCCTCCCGTTGACGGACGCGGCGACCGCCGTCGTCCCCTCATTGCCCGAGAGCTTCCCTGCGACGGCCTTCTCGATGGCCATCTTGCCCTGCGTGCCCCGCGGCTCCGGCTTCGCCTCGACCGGCTCGGACGAGATGATGAGGCCGCGGCCGTGGCAGCACTCGCAGGGGGTCGAGAACGCCTCCAGCAGGCCCTGTCCGACCCGCTTGCGGGTCATCTGGACCAAACCGAGCGACGTGACTTCGGCCACCTGGTGCTTGGTCCGGTCCCGGGCCAGGCACTCTAGCAGGCGCCGCAACACCAGGTCGCGGTTGCTCTCCAGCACCATGTCGATGAAGTCGATGACGATGATGCCACCGACGTCCCGCAGCCTGAGCTGGCGGACGATCTCCTCGGCCGCCTCCAGGTTGTTGCGGGTGACGGTCTCCTCCAGGTTGCCGCCCTGGCCGGTGAACTTCCCGGTGTTGACGTCGACGACGGTCATCGCCTCGGTCCGGTCGATCACCAACGAGCCGCCGGAGGGGAGCCACACCTTGCGCTCCATCGCCTTGGCGATCTGCTCGTCCACCCGGTAGCTGGCGAAGACGTCTCCCGTCTCCTCCCACTTCTTCAGGCGGTCGGCCAGGTGCGGGGCGACGTACTGGACGTACTCGTCCACGGTCTCCCACACGTCGTCGCCCTCGACGACCAGCGAGGCGAAGTCCTCGTTGAACACGTCCCGGACCACGCGGACGGTCAGGTCGGGCTCGGCGGAGAGCAGCTCCGGCGGGCTGGCCGACTTGGCCTTGCGCTGGATGTTCTCCCACTGCGCCGACAGCCGGGCCACGTCGCGGCTGAGCTCCTCCTCCGAGGCCCCCTCCGCCGCGGTACGCACGATCACGCCCGCGTTCTCGGGCATGACCTTGCGCAGGATCTGCTTGAGCCGCGTCCGCTCCTTGTCGGGAAGCTTGCGCGAGATGCCCGTCATCGAGCCGTCCGGCACGTACACGAGGTAGCGGCCGGGCAGGCTGATCTGCGAGGTCAGCCGGGCACCCTTGTGCCCGATCGGGTCCTTGGTGACCTGCACCAGCACCGACTGCCCGGACTTCAGCGCCGCTTCGATGCGCTTGGGCTGGCCTTCCAGCCCGGCGGTGTCGAAGTTGACCTCACCGGCGTACAGCACGGCGTTGCGGCCCTTGCCGATGTCGACGAACGCCGCCTCCATCGAGGGCAGGACGTTCTGCACCTTGCCGAGGTAGACGTTGCCGACGTAGGACTGGCTCGCCTCCCGGTCGACGTAGTGCTCGACGAGGATGCCGTCCTCCAGGACCGCGATCTGGGTCCGTCCGGACTGGCGGCGCACGACCATGACGCGCTCGACCGACTCGCGCCGGGCCAGGAACTCCGACTCGGTGATGATCGGCGGACGGCGACGGCCCAGCTCACGCCCCTCGCGGCGGCGCTGCTTCTTGGCCTCCAGCCGGGTCGAACCGCGTACGCCCTGGACCTCGTCCACGGACGTGGCCCGGGTCGCGCGGGGCGCCCTGATGCGGACGACGGTGTTCGGCGGGTCGTCGACCGTGATCTCGGCCTCCTCGGCGCCGCGCCGACGACGACGGCGCCGGCGACGCGACCCCGCGGTCGCGTCATCTTCCTCGGCGGCCTCCTGCTGCTCCTCGGCCTCGGGCTCCTCCGCCGTCTCGGCGGCCGTGCCCTCGCCCTCCTCGGCCTCTTCGCCGTCGCGGAGCTTGGCGCCGCGACCGCGGCCTCCACGGCGCCGCCTCCTGCGGCGGCCGCCGGCATCGCCGTCGTCCTCGCCGTGGTCGGCGCTCTCGTCGGTCTCCGCGCCCTCGGCCCGCTCCTCTTCCTCTTCTTCGGCGGGTACGGCCGGCGGGGCGGGGATCACCGGAACGGCGAAGGGATCCGGCGCCTGGAACAGCGGCTGGAACACGGCGGCCGGGGCCTGGAACGTCAGCGACTGGGGCTCGGCGACGCGCTGGGCGTGCAGCCCGAACGGGTCGGCCACCACGTTGCGGCCGGGCGCCTCGGCCGCGGCGTCCTCCGCGGCCTGGTCCTCTTCCCCGGTTTCCTCGGTCTCGGGCTCCTCCGCCGCCTCGACGCCGGCGACGTCCTCGGCGGGGGCCTTGTCCAGCGGCTCCTCGGCCGGCTGCGCCAGCGACATCGCGGTGGCCACCTCGGCCTCGGCCGCGGTCATCGCGCTGGATTGTTCTGTCGCCGCCTTACGCGTACGGCGTCGCCGCGTGGGGGCCTGGGCCTCCTCGGCGCCGGCCGTTCCGGCGTCGGCCTCGGCGGGCGTCTCAGTGGGCGCCTCGGCCGCGGGCTCCGCGCCCGTGTCGGCCACCGGCTCGGCGGCGACCTTTCGGGTGCGGGTGCGCCGCGCGGGCTTGGCCGGCGCGGCCTCCTCCGCCCCCTCCGCAGCGGCGGCGGCGGCCTTGCGGCGGGTCGTCCGCTTGGGCTTCGTCTCCTCGGCGGCCGGCGCGGCCTCCGGCTCCGTCGGAGCCGCCTCCGGCTGTGCCGGCCCGGCCGCCGCGGCGGGTACGGTGATCACCGAAGGTTGCGAGTCCTCCGGCTCGGGCGGCGGGCCGGCGGGCCGGCTCGCCGAACGACGGCGCACGGGAGCGGTGCCACCGGCTCCGCTCCGCGTCCCCCCTGTCGTCATGTCATTCGTCGTCGTATCGCTGCCAAGGCTCACAGCCCCGGCATTGGGCTCGTTGTCGAGCATGCGGGCGCTCTCCCGTCAGCTCCCGGGCACGTCTCCGCGCCGCGCGGGAGCTCTCGTCTCTCGCGGTCCGCCGGGCTCCCTTTCGGTGCCTCGGCGGCAAGTCTTATCGGTCTCCGCCCACCCGATCGAAATCGAACGGGTCGGCGGGCTCACCGGTCGTCGCGTCGAGCGGCCCCTGCGCCAGCCTGGTCACCTCGGGGGGTGACAGCGGCGCGAGGCCCGCCACAAGACGCAGTCCCGTGAGTACGTCGTCGGGTCGAACCGCAGGTGTCGCGTGCCGAACGACCATGCGAAGTATGACACACGGCCGATCAGGCTCCTGGCCTGCCGCTCTCCCCGGCCCGTCCTGAACGGTCAGAGACAGCACCGCCTCGCGGGCGTCGAACCGCCGCAGACCCTTCTTGGTCAGGCGTTCGACCTCCACGCGGTCGGCGGCGACGAACTCCTCAACCGCCTTGGCCGCTACCTCGGGATCCACCCCGGGCAGCCGCAGCTCCCACGTCGAGCCCTCCAGCCGGTCGGCCAGGCCACTGTCGCGTGCCTCGACCACATCGAGCACGTCCAGGCCGGGCGGCAACGAGGCGTCCAGGTCGGCACGCAGGCGGTGCGGGTCGCACGGCCTGGTCACGCCGATCTCGAGGTACTCGGCCTCGCTCGCCGTACCGGTCGGGGCCGCGCCGGCATAAGAGATCTTCGGATGGGGGCTGAACCCCGCGCTGTAGGCCACCGGGATGTCGGCTCGCCGCACCGCCCTTTCGACGGCACGCGAGATGTCACGGTGGCTGGTGAAGCGCAGCCGTCCACGCTTGGCGTAGCGCACGCGAAGGCGCTGCACCGTGGGCGCGGGCGGGGGGCCATCAGGAACGGGTTTCAGTGTTAAGTCGTCCTTCCGGTGTCGGTCCGTCGTCTTTCAGGATAAGCCTCGCTCGGAAGTCCCCTGTCAGATCACGGTGAGGGGCAGCAGCTTCTTGCCGGTCGGGCCGACCTGGATCTCGGTTCCCATAGTGGGGCAGACGCCGCAGTCATAGCAGGGCGTCCAGCGGCAGTCCTCGACCTCGACGTCGCTCTTGGCGTCCTGCCAGTCCTGCCAGAGCCACTCCCGGTCCAGGCCCGCGTCCAGGTGGTCCCACGGGAGCACCTCGTGCTCCTCGCGCTCGCGGATGGTGTACCAGTCGACGTCCACGGGCCCGTCGGCCAGCGCCTTCTCGGCCGCGCGCATCCAGCGCTCATAGGAGAAGTGCTCGGTCCAGCCGTCGAACCGGCCGCCGTCCTCCCAGACCGCCCGGATGACCCGGCCCACGCGGCGATCGCCGCGCGAGAGCAGCCCCTCGACGATGGACGGCTTGCCGTCGTGATAGCGGTAGCCGATGGCCCGGCCGTACTCCTTGTCACCGCGCAACGAGTCGCGCAGCTCACGCAGGCGGCGGTCGACCGTCTCGTGGTCGCACTGGGCGGCCCACTGGAACGGCGTGTGCGGCTTCGGCACGAAGCCGCCGATCGACACGGTGCAGCGCACGTCCTTGGAGCCGGTGGCCCCCCGGCCCGCCTGGATGACCTTCTTGGCCAGGTCGGCGATGCCCAGGACGTCCACGTCCTCCTCGGTGGGAAGGCCGCACATGAAGTACAGCTTCACCTGCCGCCACCCCTGGCTGTAGGCCGTGGTGACGGTGCGGATCAGGTCCTCCTCGGTGACCATCTTGTTGATCACCTTGCGCATCCGCTCGGAGCCGCCCTCCGGAGCGAAGGTCAGCCCGGAGCGCCGGCCGTTACGGGAGAACTCGTTCGCCAGGTCGATGTTGAACGCGTCCACACGAGTGGACGGCAGCGACAGCGAGGTGTTGGTTCCCTCGTACCGGTCGGCCAGGCCCTTGGCCACGTCGCCGATCTCGGAGTGGTCGGCGCTGGACAGCGACAGCAGCCCGACCTCGTTGAAGCCGGACTCGCGGATGCCGTTCTCCACCATGTCGCCGATCGTGGTGATCGAACGCTCACGCACCGGGCGGGTGATCATCCCCGCCTGGCAGAAGCGGCAACCGCGGGTGCAACCGCGGAAGATCTCCACGCTGAACCGCTCGTGGACGGTCTCGGCCAGCGGGACGAGCGGCTTCTTCGGATAGGGCCACTCGTCGAGGTCCATCACGGTGTGTTTGAAGATCCGCGACGGCACGCCGGGACGGTTCGGCACGACGCGCATGATGCGCCCGTCCGGGTGGTACTCGACGTCATAGAACTTCGGGACGTAGACGCCTCCGGTGGAGGCGAGGCGCATGAGCAGCTCGTCGCGGCCGCCCGGGGACCCCTCCTCCTTCCACTCGCGGACGACTTCGGAGATCGCGATCGCGATCTGCTCTCCGTCGCCGAGGACGGCGGCGTCGAGGAAGTCGGCGATGGGCTCGGGGTTGAACGCGGCGTGGCCTCCGGCCAGCACGATCGGATCCTCGTCCGTCCGGTCGACCGCGTCGAGCGGGATGCCCGCCAGGTCGAGCGCGGTCAGCAGGTTGGTGTAGCCGAGCTCCGTGGAGAAGGACACCCCGAAGACGTCGAAAGCGCGAACCGGGCGGTGTGCGTCGACGGTGAACTGGGGCACGCCTTCGGACCGCATGAGCGCCTCAAGGTCGGGCCAGACCGCGTACGTCCGCTCGGCCATCGTGTCCGGCAGCTCGTTGAGGATCTCGTAAAGGATCTGCACGCCCTGGTTGGGCAGGCCGATCTCGTAGGCGTCCGGGTACATGAGAGCCCATCGGACGCTCGCCTCGTCCCAGTCCTTGACCGTCGAGTTGAGCTCACCCCCGACGTACTGGATCGGCTTCTGCACCTTGGGCAGCAGCGGCTCCAGGCGAGGAAACAGTGACTCGACAGACATAAGCCCAAGCGTATCCGCTTCGAAAAGCGCTCCAGGTCCGTTGCCCACAGCCCTGGCCGCGGCTACGCCGCGCGCCTGCCGTAGCCGCGGATCCGGATGGCCTGCAGCATGCCCACGGCCATCATGTTCGCGAACATGGCCGTGCCTCCGTAGGACACGAAGGGGAGGGGGATGCCGGTGATCGGCATGATCCCGATGGTCATCCCGACGTTGACGAAGCTCTGGAAGGCGAACCAGCAGACGATGCCCCCCGCCACCAGCGCCCCGAACCTGTCATCGCACTGACGCGCGATGCGTACGGCGCGCAGCAGCACGACGCCGAGCAGGAGGACCACGGTGACCGAGCCGAGGAAGCCGAGCTCCTCTCCCGCGACGGTGAAGATGAAGTCTGTGTGCTGCTCCGGCACGAACCGGCCGGTGGTCTGCCCTCCGTGGAACAGACCCTTCCCGAAGATCTCGCCCGAGCCGATGGCGACGAGCGCCTGCGTGCTGTTGTAGCCGACCCCTCGCGGATCGCTCGCCGGGTTGATCAAAGCGGTGAATCGCGCCACCTGGTACGGCTTCAGCAACCCCAGGGACCACACCGCGGCCGCCATCGCGCCCCCGAGGAGGAGAAACGCCATGATCCAGCGCTTGCGCACCCCTGCCAGCACCAGGACTCCCCCGGTGATGACCAGGAGGACCATGGTGGTGCCGAGGTCCGGCTCCAGCATCACCAGCGCCGCGGTGATCCCCGTGGCGCCGAGGCAGAGGGCCATACTGGCCAGCCTCGGCCGCCCCGTCTTCTCGGCCGGCTTGACGAGGCACCGCGCCAGGATCAACACGAGCGCCGGCTTGGCCAGCTCGGCCGGCTGTACGGCGAAGCCGCCACCCAGCGTGATCCACGAGTGGTGCCCGTTGATCGTCGCTCCCATCGGCGAGATGACCAGCAGCAACCCGATGAGCGCCGCGATGAATATCCAGGGGGCGGCGGTCTGCAGGCGGCGGTAGTCCGTCATGGCGACCACGAGGAACAACGCCAGGCCGATGAGGATGTTGAGCACGTGCTTCTTGGCCATCCCGGTCGGCTGGACGGACATCCAATTCCGGGTGGACGACCAGACCAGGAGCGTCCCGATGACGGCCAGCGCCGCGATCGCGAGCATCATGAGGCCGTCCATCCGCCGGACCGGCGACCCCTGCCCCACCGCACGGCTCGCGAACGATCGCCTCCGGAGGGCCGCCTGCTGGATCATCGGGCGACCGTCCCGTCCCGCCTGATGACCGGCAGGCGCTCCGCGGGATGCCCGGAGGGCAGCGCAGCCTTCCGGGCCTTGCCCTGGTCGTCCTTGCCCAAGCCGTAGATGCCCTCCCAGATCTTCCTCGCCGCCGGGGCGGCGGTCTCCGCGCCGAAACCGCCCTGAGACACCATGACCACGGTCACGAACTGCGGGTTCTCGGCGGGAGCGAACGAGGCGAACCAGGAGGTGTCCCGCTTGCCCCACACCTCGGCGGTACCGGTCTTGCCGCCGATCCGCACCTCGTTCATCGGGAAGCCGGTGAACGCGCCGGCCGCGGTGCCGTCCGACGTGACCTCACTCAGCGCCTTGCGGATGTAGTCGCGGGTCTCCTTGTTGATCGGCAGCTTGCCGACGACCGGGACCTTGATCTCCTTGTCCAGCGTGCCGTCGGGGCGGAACAGCGCCCAGCCGATCCGCGGGCTGCGGACCTTGCCGTCTCCCACAAGCGCGGCGTACGCCCTGGCGAGCTGGAGCGGGGTGACGAGCACGTCGCCCTGGCCGATGGAGAAGTTGGCCGCTTCGTACGCGTGGAAGATGTCGCCCTCGAGGCAGTTCTCGTTGGCGAGCCGCTTGGCGAACGCCGCCCGTCCCTCATCCTTGATCTCCGGGAAGCCGGTCTTCGCCCGCCTGCAGTTCTCTTCCTTGGTGGCCTTCCACAGGTTCAGCTTCCAGGAGCGGTCGGGGATGAGGCCCGGGGACTCGCCCGGCAGGTCGATGCCCGTCCGCCGGCCGAACCCGTAGGCGCGGGCCATGTTCGCCATCGGCTCCTTGACCTTGCCCTTCGGCTTGTTGCCGCCGTCGCGCTGCCACTGCTCGTACCCGGCCCGGTAGAAGACCGTGTCGCACGACTTCACCAGCGCGGTGTGCAGCGAGATGGAGCCCAGGCTCATACCCCCCGCGTTGCCGAACGCGCGGCCGGCGACGTTGTACGCGCTCGGGCACTCATACGTTCCGTGCAGCGGCGAGCCGTCCGCGACCATCGCCGAAACCGAGGAGATCTTGAAGGTCGATCCCGGAGCGAAGGTGCCGTTGGTCGCCCGCGACACCAGCGGCTTGCCGGACTTCTTCGACAGCAGGTGCTGATAGTCGTGTTCGGAGATGCCCCCGGACCACACCGCGGGGTTGTACGTCGGCATGCTGGCCATCGCGATGACTCGGCCGGTCTTGACGTCGAGCACCACGGCCGCGCCTCCGTCGGACCCCACACTCTTCACGGCCTCGGACAGCGCCTTCTCCACAATGGTCTGGACCCGCGCGTCGATACTGGTGACCAGCGTGTCTCCGGTGACCGGCGAGCGCGGCTGTTCGACGGCGATCTGCTTGCCCATCCGGTCCACCTGGACACGCCGCAGGCCCGCCTGGCCCCGGAGGTCGGGGTCGTACACGGCCTCCAGGCCGTCGCGGCCCACCAGGTCGACGCCGGAGAAACTGGCCTTGAGCCCTTCGCGCTTCTCCAGTTCGCTCTGCGTGACCGGCTGGAGGTACCCGAGAACCTGGGCCGCGTCCTTCCCCGTGGGGTAGTCGCGGACCGCCTGGATCTCCGCCGTGACCCCGGGGAAGTCCTCCTGCCGTTCCACGATCTGCAGCGCCTGCCGCTGCGGAACCCGGGTCGCCACCGGGATCGGCTGGTACGGCGAGCCCGGCCAGCACGGCCGCGACACCCCCGGCCCACAGGCGCGGATCTGCTGCTTGAGCTTCTCCGGCGACATGCCGAGCACCTTGCTCAGCCGGGCCAGCACGGCTTTGCCGCCGTCGGGCAGCCGTTCCAACGTGGTCCGATCCACGGAGACCACCAGGCTGGTGCTGTTGCGCACCAGCGGCCGGCCCGTGGCGTCGAGGATCTGCCCGCGCAACGCCGGCACCACTACCTCACGGGTACGCGTCTCGGTCGCGACCGCCACGAACTCCCTCCCGCGCACCACCTGGACCTGCCAGAGCCGTACGACGAGGATCACGATCAGGGAAACGACCACGATCTGAAGGACGATCAACCGCGTGTGCATCCTGGTCATGCGGTCCCCTCGCTCATATCCGCCTCCAGCTCGGCACAAGTACGGGCTGCCGCCCCCGCTCGCGGTGCAGCCGCCGCACCGCCCACAACACGGCCGGGGCGGCGACCAGGTTGCACAGCGCCACCCATGGCCAAACGGTTCGCATGTAGGTCCAGCCGGCACCGTCGTCCGTGACCAGGCCCCCCACCGCGACCGTGAAGGCCGGGGCGAGCACCGCGCACAGCATGGTGGCGACCAGCGGCACGTGCTCGCCCAGCTTCCCCGCCACGAAGCCGACGACGCACATGACCAGGGTGTACTGGCCGAGCACGTCCCCCGCGGGCGGCAGGATGTCGGCGGCGAGACCGGCGAGGAACCCGATGACGGCTCCGTCGATCGGGCCCCTGATCGCGGCCAGGGCGATCACGACCAGCAGAACCAGGTCGGGGACCACCATGACGGGCAACCGGTTCAGGATCGTCACCTGCACGACCAGGGCGACGAAGACGAGAAACGCGGCGAGCAGGTTACGCGCCATGCCGATCAGTCCCTCTCCTCGGCCTGCCCCGGCGTGTCAGCTCGGCGCGGAGCCGGGCCGCCGAGGTCACGCTGGGCGGCCTGGTCCGGCTCCTGGACGGCGCCGGACGCGTCCCTGGCGTCCCGCTGCCGCTTCTCGCGGTCCTTGGACTTGTCCTTGTGATTCTTGGCCTGGTCCTTCTTGTCCTTCTTGCCTGGCTGGCTCTTGGCCGGCTGATCAGGCAGGACCGAGTCGCGCGGGTCGCGATCGGGCGCCCGAACCACCACGCCCACGACGTCGAGCGCGGTGAAATTCGCGTACGGCCGCGCGTAGGCGGTCCGGGTGAGTTCACCCGGCGTCACCACGACCCGCTCGATCTCTCCGATCGGCACACCCGGCACGTACGGCGTGCCGTTCTGGGAGCCGAAGGAGACGATCCGCCGGCCCTTCTTCAACGGCGTGGTGGAGTCGAGCAACCGCAGCCGGATCAGGTCGCCGTACTTGCCGCTGCCGCCGAGGCCGTTGACGACGCCGAGCTCGTTGCCGCCTTCCAGGCGGGCTCCCGCCGCGGAGCCGGGGTCGGTGAGGAGGATGACGGTCGAGGTGCTCGGCCCCGTCCGGACCACCCGCCCCACCAGACCGTCGCCGTTCAGGACGGTCATGTCCCGGCGCACACCGTCCCGAGAGCCGACGTCGATCTCCACGTTGTCCTCCAGGCCGGCGGTGTGACGGCGCGCGATCACCTGCGCCGGGACGACCCGGTAGCGGCCGAGGCCGGACAGGCCGAGCATCCGGTCGAGCTCCTTGGACCTGTCCTTGTCCAACTCGGTGGCGGCCAGCCTGCTCCTCAGCCGGGCGTTCTCCTTTCTCAGCCCGTCTATACGCTCCTGGGCGCCGGGGGCGCCGGTCAGCATCGAGAAGAACCTCGAGACCGGCGCCGTCACCTTCGTGCTGGCCTGCTCCGCCGTGCCGAACACCGAGGACGCGATCTGCCCCAGTGGCCCCGCGACCGACGATTCGCCGCCGCGATGCCCGACGGTGATCAACACCAGAGCCGCAGCGAGGAGGATTCCGAGGATCAGGCGGGTGCGGCGGGAGTTTCTCATCACGCCCCCTTAGTGGCGGGGCTCCGGCACCAACACCTGCTGGAGGGCTTCGAAGTCCTCCACGCATCTGCCGGATCCGAGCGCCACTGAGTCGAGGGCGTTGTCCACGAGGTGCACCGGCATGCCGGTCTCGTCCCGCAGCCGCTCCTCCATACCCTTGAGCAGGGCACCGCCACCGGTGAGCGCGATCCCGCGGTCCATGAGATCGCCCGACAGCTCCGGCGGGCACTGGTCGAGGGTGGTCTTCACCGCGTCGACGATCGCGTTGACCTGCTCGGCGGTCGCCCGGCGGATCTCCTGAGCTGAGATCACGACGGTCTTGGGGAGCCCTGAGACGAGATCCCGGCCGCGGATCTCCGCGTGGACGTCCTCGTGGTCGTCGTACGCCGAGCCGATGGCGATCTTCACTTCCTCGGCGGTCCGATCGCCGAGCATCAGGGAATACTCCTTCTTGGCGAAGCTCACGACCGCCTGGTCGAGCTCGTCGCCGCCGACCCTGATCGACTGGCAGGTGACGATGCCGCCCATCGAGATGATCGCGACCTCGGTGGTGCCGCCGCCGATGTCCACCACCATGTTGCCGGTCGGCTCGTGAACCGGAAGCCCGGCCCCGATCGCCGCCGCCATGGGCTCCTCGACGATGTAGACCCGGCGGGCTCCCGCCTGGTACCCCGCTTCCTTGACGGCCCGCTGCTCGACGCCGGTGATACCGCTGGGTACCGCGACGATGATCCGCGGCTTCGCGAATCGCTGGCGCCTGTGGACGCGCTGGATGAAGTACCTCAGCATGCGTTCGGTGATGTCGAAGTCGGCGATCACCCCGTCACGCAGGGGGCGTACGGCGATGATGTTTCCGGGTGTTCGCCCGATCATCCGTTTCGCCTCGATGCCCACCGCGACGATCTTTCCGGTGGAGTTGTTGAGTGCTACGACGGACGGCTCGTTCAGAACGATGCCGCGCCCTCGGACGTAGATGAGAGTGTTCGCCGTGCCGAGGTCAACCGCCATGTCACGGCCCAAGAATGCCAGCTTGCTCCCCATGCTGAAGAAGGCCTTTCAGGTGGTTTGCGGGATAACGCATCGCACTCGAATCGTAACTTGTTGTACCCAACGTCCGGCATATCGAGACCGTCAGCTACCTGGAAAATCTTCTGTCCCAGGGCCACCAAAAGCTTCACTACCAGGGAAAACACGAGAGGCCCCGGTTTGAGCCGGGGCCTCTCCTGTGGTCTGAGCGCTCAGAAGCGGTCAGGGAAGAAGATCTTGATCTCGCGGGCGGCGGACTCGGGCGAGTCGGACCCGTGGACGATGTTCTCGCCAATCTCCAGGGCGTGGTCGCCGCGGATCGTTCCGGGGGCCGACTTCACCGGGTCGGTCAGACCGGCCAGCCCGCGGAACGCCTCGACGGCCCGCGGACCTTCCGCCACGAGCGCGACAAGCGGCGCGGACGTGATGAACTCCACAAGCTCCCCGAAGAACGGGCGCTCGGCGTGCTCGGCGTAGTGCGTCTTGGCGGTCTCGGCGTCAAGCGTGCGCAGGTCCATCGCCACGATCTTGAGGCCCTTGCGCTCGATGCGGCCGACGACGTCGCCGATAAGGCCACGACGGACACCGTCCGGCTTGATCAGGACCAGCGTGCGCTCCGACACGAGAATCTCCTCTGTTGTGATCTTCAGCCGTTCTCGATGACGGCCGGGAAAGGGGGCTCTCCGTAGCAGAGCGTGCTCATGGCCGCGCTCGCTCGGGTGCTCCGTGCATCCCGCAGCTTACCGGTCTGAGAAGGTTTCCCCGTTATCCCCGGTCTTCTCCTCCGGAGAAGGGGTGGGCGACGGGACCAGCACGACCGACTCCCGGCGCGAGGGAGCGGGCTCCCGCCGCCCCAGCCAGGACGCGATCACGATGATGCCCACGACCGCGAACCCGCCCACCAGGGCCCACGTCCACAGCGCGTCGACGAACGCCTGCGCGATCAGCTCCGGCTTTGTCGGATCACCGGACCGCGCCACGTCCTGCAGACGGGCGAGCTGGACACCCGTCCCGAGTAGGAAACCCGCGAGCACAGCAGGGAAGCACAGGGACAGGCCGAGCAGCGCCGTACCGAGCCGCACCGGCCGCAGCGCGGCGACCAGCGCAACGGCGGAGCCCCCGGCGAGCAGCGCGAACGGCACCACGAGCAGCAGGCCGTCCGGCGTCGGCGCGATCAGCCTGATCGCGCACAGACCGGCCACCACCGCGACCAGACCGGCCCCGACGAACCTCCCGGCCCGCTCCTCCTTCAGGGCACCCACAAGACATGCGGTGGCCAGCGCGACGACGGCGGCCAGCATGAAGGGCAGCCACAGCCCGGAGAGCCCCGGCCCTCCACGGACCCCGCCCATCTCCACGTACGTCGTCTGCGCCGCGGTCGGCAGGACCACCAGGCCGACGGCGACACTGGTGAAGGCGAGCGTCCTTCCGCCGGGCCCCTCGAACGCGGCGACCGCGCCCAGCCCCAGCATCGCCACCACCGCGACCGCCGCCGCGGCGATGACGAGGACCGGCGGCCAGTCGAACGTCGTCCCGACGGCCAGTACGGCGATGCCCGCCGCGGGGACGGCGGCCAGTCCCAGCCGGCTCCGCTCCGACGCCGACGGCCCCTCGGTGGCGCTCTCCGCCCGGTCGGCGCCGTCTCTGGCCACGATCCAGAGCACCAGGTACACCGCGGCGAGCGCCAGAGCGACACCGGTGAGCAACGGATAGGGCTGGAGGGTGACCTGCCAGGCGGTCGCCTTGGCCAACGGCCACAACGCAAGCGCCTGCGCCCCTGCCAGGCTCGCGGCGAGCGTCCCCGCCCACAGAGGCAGCAGGAACCTGCGCCGCGGGCGCTCCCACACGGCCACGAGGGTCGCGGGCAACAGCAGTCCCGCGCCGATGCCGTGCAGGACGCGCAGCACGCCGACCGTGACGGCAGACCCCGCGTAACCGCCCGCGGCGTCCGCCGCGGCGAGCAATGTGAGCCCCACGACCAGGATGGGCGCGGAACGGAACCGCCTTACCGCGACCGACGCGAGCGGCACGGTCAACAACATGACCGGCAGCGCCAAGCCGTGCGCCCGCGTCATGGCGATCTGCGAGGCGCCCGGCGGCAGCAGCGCGGCCACTACGGAGATGGTGTTCGGGATGGCGACGATCGCCAGCGGCAGCGCGACCGCGACGAGGAGCCCGACCACGACGTCGAGCATCAGGGGAACGCGTACAGCACGAACCGGCACCGCGGCCCGGGCCTGTGGAATCGGGGGGACGGCCATGGTGGCCGACTTTAGCGCTTCGTCGCGCCTTCGACACGGCGAGCGACGAATATCGCGGTTATCCACAGGGCCGCGAAGATCGCGCCCAGGACGAACATCGTCGTGACCAGGAACCCGGTGGCGATCGCCAGAAGCTGCACGACACTGCCCGCGATGTAGCCGGCGGGCCGCTTCAACATGCCCGCGGCCATCACGCACAACACCGCCAGGCCGATGCCCACGCTCACGGCCACCGCGGTGTCGACGTGCGCCACCGCGATCGCGACCGGGATGAACAGCGCGACGACGATCGCCTCCATCCCGAGCACGCTTGCACCCAGCCGGCGCATCCCCGGGGTCACCTCGAACCTGCCCTCGCCGCTTCCGCCGCTCATCGCTCCGCCTTGGGTCATCGCCTCGCTCTGGGTCATCGATCCGCCTTGAGGAGAACGCGGGCGTCGCCGGCCGTCACGACGGACCCGGTGATCAGCACACCCGAGCCGAACTCGTCGCCCTGGTCGGCCAGTCCGACCGCCATATCGATGGCGTCGTCCAGCCGCGCCACCTCATGGACCCGATCCGCCCCGAAGACGCTCTCCGCCCTCGCCGCGAGATCCTCCGACGACATCGACCGGGGTGAGGTGTTCCTCGTCACCACGACCTCCTCGACGATGGGCTCAAGGAGCTCCAGGAGCGTGTCGACATCCTTGTCCGCCATCACCGCCACCACGGCGATGAGCCGGGTGAAGCCGAACGACTCCGAGATCGCATCGACGGACGCCTCCATGCCCCCCGGGTTGTGCGCGGCGTCGAGGACCACCGTCGGCCCGCGCCGCACCACCTCCAGCCGGCCCGGGCTGGTCACCTGGGCGAACGCCTGCCGTACGAGCTCGTCGCCGAGAGGATCGTCACCCGCGGTCAGCGCCTCCACCGCGGCCAGCGCGCTCGCCGCGTTGCTCGCCTGGTGTGCGCCGTACAGGGGGAGGAAGACCTCCTCGTACACGCCCTTCAGGCCCTTCAACTGCAGAAGCTGGCCGCCCATGGCGATCTCACGATGCAGGACGCCGAACTCCAGCCCCTCCCGTGCGACCGTCGCGCCCATCTCCACAGCGCGGCGCATCAGCACCTCCGCCGCCGGGAGCGGCTGCTGTGAGAGTACGGTCATCGCCTTGGCCTTGATGATCCCGGCCTTCTCACCGGCGATCGTCGGAATGTCCGGACCGAGATAGTCGGTGTGGTCGAGCGAGATCGGCGTGATCACCGACACCGTGCCGTCGGCCACATTGGTCGCGTCCCAGGTGCCGCCCATGCCGGTCTCGATCACCGCGACGTCGACCGGCGTGTCCGCGAAGGCAGCGAACCCCATGGCCGTGAGGACCTCGAAGAAGCTGAGCTTCCCGACCTTCGCGTCGATGATCTCAAGGTACGGCGCGATGTCCTCGTAAACCTCCGTGAACCTCTCCTCCGAGAGGGGCACGCCGTCGACACTGATGCGCTCACGCATGGAGGTCAGGTGAGGGCTGGTGAACCGGCCGACCCGAAGGTTGCGCTCCCGCAGCAGCGCCTCAATCATCCGCGCGGTGCTCGTCTTGCCGTTGGTCCCGGCGACATGCACGATCGGGTACGCCTTGTGAGGGTCACCGAGCAGCTCCACCAAAGCGGTGATCCGGTCGAGCGTCGGCTCGAATTCCCACTCGACTCCCCTACGCATGATGGCCTCTTCGACCTCTCGATACTCCACGCATCAACCTTACTGTCAGCCTTCCCGGCCCCGGATCGCCACCGTCCCGCCACCCCAGCCGAATGCGTCTGTTTGCTTCCGGCCTTGGCAACGCCTGCGGTGGCTGAAGATCGCGGAGTCCGCAGGGGCTGAGACCTCCCAGGCGCTGCGCTGGCTCACTTTCATAGGCGGGATGCTGGGATTCGAAGGCGGTGCACCGGGCTCAGGCCCGTAGACGCCCCGCAGGGCTGAACCCTGTAGACGCTGCTGCCGCCTGGGGCCATAGGAACTGCCGTGGCTGAGCGCTGAGCCTCTTCGGCGCTACGCAGGGCGAAAGCCTGTAAACGCTGCTGCCACGCCTGGGGCCGTAGGCGCTGCGCAGAGCTGAGCCTTCTCGGCGTTGCGCAGGGCTGAGCCTTCTCGGCGTTGCGCAGGGCTGGGGTCCGTAGGCGCTGCGGCGGGGGCTGCTCCGGCCGACCGTGATAGTTACGCCCCAGGGATGCCGCTCCCGCGGCCATCGCGGGCACGGTGGTACATGGCACGGTCCTACGCCGGCCTCCGCAACCCCCGCCTCCGCGCCAACCTCTCCCGCCATATCCCGTGCCAAAACCCGCCACAACCGACCGAGCAGCCATCCCCGCGTCCCGCCCCACAACAACACGACCAACAGCAGAGGCACCGCGCCCCCATCTACGCCACTACCGCCTACGCCACTGCCCCGCCACCAGCCGCGGCACCCCTCACCCCCACCTGCACCCGCACCCGCACCCGCACCCGCGCACCAGGCTCTCCGGACCGGCGCCGGCAACCACACCCTCAACACCCCCCGCCACCACAGCAG
>NZ_BBYJ01000007.1:145952-538536 GCF_001528665.1 Microtetraspora malaysiensis | reverse complement strand
TTCCGACCGCGGGTCGGAGTACACCGCTGCCTGTTACCAGGTCGAATGCCGCAAGCACGGCGTCGTGCAGTCGATGGGCCGGGTGGGATGCGCTCTCGACAACGCCGCGGCCGAGGCGTTCAACAGCACGCTCAAGGTCGAGTACGTGTATCGGCAGCGCTTCCGGACGCGGGCCGAGGCTCGCGTGAAGATCGCAACCTGGATCAACGACTTCTACAACACAAGGAGGAGGCACAGCGCCAACGACGGATTGCCGCCCATCGCATTCGAGCGTCAGATGGCCGAGAAGAGGCACACTTCAACGGCCCTGCTGAGGGCCGCTGTGGCATAGGACCGTCTCCACGTTTTCAGGGGATTGACAGCTGATCCCCTGTTTCGGAGAGGAATGGGGATGGCGGGGTTACCTGCTGCCCAGGCTCATGCCGTTGGGCATGTGGCCCACGTTGTTGATCAGCGGTGCGTTGTGGGCCTTCTGGCATGCGCCGCTGGTGCTCCGCGGGTTCAACTACGACGATGGCGGCATCGCCGGAATGGTCGCGATGACGGTGTCGTGCATGCTGGCGGGGATCGTGCTGGGCTGGCTGGATCTGAGCTCGGGCTCGGTGTGGCCGGCGGTCATCGCGCACAGCTCGAACAACACCTTCGCGGTGCTGATCACTTCGGGGCTGGGAGCGAACACCGCGGTCCAGGTGGATCCGCTGCTCAGTCAGATTCCCGTCTGGGTCACGACGGCGCTCCTTGTGGTGGTGCTGGCCGTACGGCGCTCTGGTGCCTTTCATGAACGGGACGGCGTACGACTGTCGAGGTAGCGCAGCACGGCCGCGACCCGGCGGTCCGTCTGGTCCGTCGGGTGGAGGTCGAACTTCAGGAAGATGTTGCGGATGTGCTTGTGAACCGCCTTGTCAGTGACGAAGAGGCGTTCGGCGATGGCGGTGTTGCCCAGCCCTTCGGCCATGAGCGCCAGCACCTCACGTTCACGTGGGCTGAGGGGCCGCATGACGTCGATGGCGCGCTGGTGGGTGAAGAGCTGGGCGACCACTTCCGGGTCGATCGCGGTGCCACCGGCGACCACCCGGTGTAGGGCGTCCAAGAACTCCTGGAGCCGCCCGACTCGCTCCTTGAGCAGATAGCCGATGCCGCCGACCCCGTCGGCGAGCAGGTCGGCGGCGAAGGACTGCTCGACGTAGGCGGACAGGACCAGCACCGCAAGCGGCGGATGCAGTCGACGTGCCTGTACGGCGGCGCGGATGCCTTCATCCGTGAAGGTCGGTGGCATGCGCACGTCGACCACGGCAATGTCCGGGCGATGCTCGGCCACCGCCGCCAGGAACTCCTCTGGCGTCGGTACGGCCGCGACCAGGTCGAAGCCCCGCGCGGTCAGCAGCAGAGTGAGCCCCTCGCGTAGTAGGGCGTCGTCCTCCGCGATCACGATGCGCACGGCAACTCGACCTCCAGTACGGTTGGCCCCCCGATGGGGCTGGTCAGGGTGATGGTCCCGTCGTGGGCCTCGACGCGTCGCCGTATCCCGGTGAGCCCCGAGCCTGCACTGACAGCGGCTCCACCGATGCCGTCATCCCGCACGTGGACCGACAGTAGGTCGCCGACCCGGTTCACGCTGACGGCGGCGGTGGTGGCGCGGCTGTGCCGGGCGGTGTTGGTGAGGGCCTCAGCGGCAATGAAGTAGGCCGTGGTCTCGACCGCGACGGGCAGATGACCCAGCTCAGTCACCGTGACCTCGCACGGCACGAGGCAGTCGGCCGCCAGCGAAGTCAGCGCCCCGGCCAGGCCGCGTTCCTCCAGCACCGGCGGCAAGATCCCGCGGATCACGGTGCGAAGCTCACCCAAGGCCTGTTCGGCGGCGCTCTGAGCGCGTTCGAGAGCCGCCTCTGCACTGGCGGGATCCCGTACCACCGCATCGCGGGCCACACCGAGGAGTACGGCCACGCCGATGATCCGGTTCTGCGTGCCATCGTGCAATGCGCGCTCGATACGGCGCAGTTCGGCAGCATGGGCTTGCAAGGCGCTGGCACGGGTCACGGTGAGCTGCGCGATGCGCTGGGACAGGTCAGCCGACGGGTGCGGCCGGAGCAGCCGCACCCCGGGAAGTGCTTGCAGGCGCGCCATCGCCGGGCCCAGACCGATCAGGATGGCAGCCCAGCTGATGCCCATCAGGCTGACGGCCAGAACCGCCGGCCATGTGCGTACCGGGAAGCCCAACGACGCCCCGGCCTCCTCGATCGGGAGCAGCCACCACCAGAGCGGAAAGCTCGCATCGCGGACGGCGATGATCGGCAGGACGACCCCCGCCAACCCCAGCAGGAGACCCAGGCTCGCGTGAGAGGCGAGCCAGCGTAGATCGCGCCAAGTCGCCGGATCACTCGCGGCCGCGCGCAGACGGGCAGCCCAGCCTGTCGGGCGCGTGTCAGCGTAGGGGCTGATCACCTGGTACTGCCATCGGTTGAGCCGCCCACGCTCGCGCTCGGCGACGAGCCGTACCAGCGACAGCATGAACGGCAGGAGCAGCAGGCCCACCCCCGCCAGGCTCGCCACAGCCACCACGGTCAGCCCGGCTGAGGTGAACAGCGCCAGCAGACTCGTTCCCAGGCCACCCGCGAGCCGTTCCACAGCCTCGAACACATCTCGCGGGCTTGTGCCGCGGCTGTCGCTGATGGCAACCCCTCTCCTCACCCGAACCCTATGTCAGCAAATATGGCGCAACGGGAGGAAGCGGCGGAAGGTAGAGCCTGCACCACCTGGACGCGGGCGCATGTGTCCTTTCGCAGCACAGCGGCCACTTCTAGCGTGAGGAACGCCCATCCACGAAAGGAACACCGCTGTGCCCGATCCCTACCGCGACCAGCCTGCCCCACGGCGACGCCCGCTCTCCTTCGGCCGCCTCGTGCTGCGTGCTGTTTTGTGGTGCCTCCTGGTGCTCGCCGCCGCCGCGAACATGGTGGCTTCGCTTTCCGGGATGTCGACGTTGGTACGGCTGGCGTTCGGCATGACGGGGGTGGCGTGCGTGATCCTGCTGGTCATCGACAACATCCGAGCCCGTCGCCACCGTTGAGATCCCGCCAACGAGCGGGCACGTGGGGATGACCGGCCTGGCAACGGCTCGCCACAGCACGGCCAGGAACGAAGAAGGTCTGGGGTTCGATTCCCCCAGGCGGCTCGCAGCTCAGAGGCCCCTTCCCGCGATCGGGAAGGGCCTCTCGACGTTCGTACAGCAGCGAGATACAGCACGGTTGCGTCTCGTCGGCCTGGGCGGCATCGCTCAGGGTGTCGGTGTTGTCACCGAGGATCGGAGCCAGCGAGGCCGCCTGCGCGGCGATGCCTTGCGTATGCGCCCACCGGCGAGGGAGGAGCTTCTCAAGACGCTGTCTGGCCAGATCGCGCGCCCAGTCAGCAACGCTGGCATGTGATCGTGTAAGACGGTGTTGCCGTATCCCACTGCTGTATACAGCATTCCCGCTGGCGGCCAGCCCCATCATCGGATGGCGAGTGGACCCATTCCGCGTGAGCGCCGGGCCCGAGGACCTGAAGCCACGCGGCTGTCAAAGGAATACCACTTAATTCCTGGTACTGATCGATTTGTCATGAATCGCCACAGCGGGCCCAGGGGCGGACCTATCCTGATCTTGGTAAGGCTTTCTTTCCGGCAGCCAGGAGAGATCACATGCTCGGCCGTTTCGCGTCCTGCCTGGTAAGCGCACTCGCGCTCACCACCACCACCTCGGCTGCCGTGCCCCCGCCCCAGCCGACCAGAGGCCCATTACCTGGTGTAACGGAACAGGCGGGAAATGGCCAGGTCGGAAAGGGGAAGGCTGCGGTCGTCGCCGACCTGAACGGCCGCCCTATCCAGCTCACGTCCTACGGCACTGTCAACGTCCAGGCCCAGGGAAACCCGTTCGCGTTGTGGGCATGGCAGCCGGACCGGCGGCGGTTCATCAAGACCGACTACGGGGAGGTAGCGGTCTCCCCCGACGGACGCTGGACGGTTGCGCGACTGGAGTCGCCAAGAGAGCCGGGCAAGGACCGTCTGCGGATCCTTGACCGGACCACCGGCAAGAGCCGGGATGTCGCGATTCAGCTCACCGAATACACTCCCGCCGACACCGAGAACGGCGGCACCCAGTATCCCCAGATGCGCTGGCCCAGGTGGTCGCCGGACGGCCAGAAGCTGCTGTTCACCGTCAGCTTGGCCCGCCAAGACGACCGCTCGGCAGGAGTCCTGATCCTCGATCTGCCTGACTTCACGCCCCGCTTCCTCAAGATCCACAAGGCGCTGGTCACCGTCGGCGGTTTCGAGTGGAACCACGACGGCACCCGCTTCCTGGTCAGGAACGGCAGGCTCGGCGGCACGACCGTCCGCCTGTACGACCTCCAGGGCAAGGCCACCAGGGAATACCAGGTGCGAGGCAGGCCGGGCGGTGACGGGCGCGGCGTCTTCTCGCCCTCCGGTAAGCAGTTCGTCACCGCCTGCCTGCCGCTGGAGAAGGCCGCCTGTGTGTGGGACGCGGTGACCGGCAAGGCCGTGACGAGAATTCCCATCGTCGCGGGCCCGCGGCCCACCACCCTCGGCTGGTACGACGAGAAGCACCTGCTCATCTCCACCGCGGCCGGCATCGGGATCGTCGACCTGAAGGGCCGGGTGACCGAGACTCTGCTCAAGCTCGGCAGGAAATCCCAGATCTACCCGCACTTCAGCGCTCTGAAATGATCAGTCGGGACGCGGAGATGGTCCCGCGTTCCGTCATCGGCGCGGGGCTCCGCGTCCCATCACGATCCGTCCATACGTCACACCGCGGGCGTGCGGCGCACGAACCGGCCCTTGCCGTGCCGGGACACGATCAGCCCCTCGCTCTCCAACTCAGCGAACACCTGCCGTACGTGCTGCGAGCCGCAGAGAACAGCCAGCGAAGCTCGGCCTCACTGGGAAGGGCGTCGCCCGGCCCGAGTTCGCCCCGCTTGATCCGGCCGCGCAAGCTCTTCACGATCTCCTGATAGCGATAGGAGACCTCAGCCGAGCGGTGGGCCGCACGATGCCTCGGCTAGTCCGTGGAGAGTTTCTGGGTGGGGTGGGTGCGTTGGAGGTTGGCGATCTGGCGGAATGCCTGCTTGAAGACGGCGTAGACCTCCTCGCCCAGGGTCTCCGCGTGTCTGCGCTCGATGGCCGCCACGATGGCGTCCGACTGGGCCATCTCGTCGAGCCCGAGCGGGGTGGGCACGACGAGCTTCGCCCGCCGGTCCTGCGGATCGGGCTCGCGGCGCACGTAGCCCAGTTCGACCAGTTCGTCGACCAGCGTGCCGATTACCTGCTTGTGTTGGCCTGACTGCTGGGAAAGATCCGTCGCGCGGCTGCCCTCCTCGTCGAGGTAGGCCAGCACTGCTCCGTGCCGAGGCTTGAGGTGGGGATGTCCCTGTCGGCTGAGGGTCGCGAACAGCTCCTTCTGCATGGCGAACAGCGTCTGGCCAGCCATGATGCCGAGGTCGGGGTCGATCTGCTTGCGTTCGCTGCGCCGCATCGGGGTCACCTGTCCATCACTCAATTAGTCACCATTCTTGATAGTCACTAATTCTTACTATACTCTCGATGTCACCTGCTCACGAGGAGGGGACGTGATGACCACCGTAGAACTAGCCCGGTTCCATGTGGTGCCCGAGCACGTGGAACGGCCGCTCGCCGCGCGACCGGCGATGCTCGCCGACTTCCGGGCCGGCCGTCCCAGCTTCCCGGGTGTCCGCCTGGTCCGCCCGCCCGGCGACCAATGGCTGGACATCGTGCACTGGCAGACCCCCGAGGACTTCTCGAGCTCACGGGCGGAGGGCGCGAACCTCCCCGGAATCAAGGCCTTCTTCGACGCCATCGACCACGTGGCGTCCGCCGAGGAAGGCACCACCATCGAAGACGAGGACGAACGATGACCATCTTGATCACCGGGGTGACCGGCAACGTCTCCGGCGCGCTCCTGCGTTCCCTGCCCACCACGGACGACGTCCGGGTACTCGTGCGTGACCCTGGCAAGGCGCGCGACATCACCGGGGCCGAGGTCGTCATCGGCGACCTCGACCAGCCCCGCACGCTCGGCCCGGCCTTCGAGGGGGTCGACACCCTGTGGCTGCTCACGGCGATGGGCCCGCAGGCGCCGCACGCCTCCATGAACGCCATCTGGGCCGCTCGCCGGGCGGGGGTGCGTCACATCGTGCGCATGTCTGCCGTCGGTGCGGGCCACGACGCCCCCACCCGCAACGGGCGTCTCCACGCTCTGTCGGATGCCGAGCTCATGGCCTCCGGCCTGGGCTGGACCATCATCAGGCCGCACTTCTTCATGCAGAACCTCTTCGGCTCGGTGAACGGCGACACGCTGTTTGGAAACGTGGGGGAGGGGCGGGTCGGCATGATCGATGTGCGGGACATCGCCGACTTCGCCGCGCGCGTGCTAACCGAGCCCGAGAGGCATGACGCCCAGGTCTACACTCTGACCGGCCCGGCCAGCATCTCGTTGAAGGAAGCCGCCGAGCAGTTCGAAACCGTGCTCGGCACGCCGATCCGCTATCACTCGCTGAGCGAGCGAGAGTCCTACCAGGCCATGCTCGGCGCCGGGTTGCCCGACTGGGTCGCCGCCGTCAACGCCGAGTACGGCACCGCCTACGCGGGCGGCTGGGGGGACTTCACGACGCCGGACTTCCCCGACGTCATGGGCCACTCTGCCCGGCCGTTCGCCGACTTCGCCCGCGACTTCGCCGACCGCATCCGCGGCGCCTGAGCACTGCCATGCGTGCCTCAGCCCCGCAACCGGCACGCGAACGACCCGTCCTGAGCAGGCCATCCGTCGAGAGCCGCCCGACGACCGTACGGCGATGACGCTCAAGGCGGCGATCGCGGGAATGTAGCTGAGATCCGGGAGCCGGATGAGTGGGCGGAACAGGGCCGCGCGTCCCTGACGAGGTGCCTGCCCTTTCCTTGTAAACAGAAGGTCTGGGGTTCGATTCCCCAAGGCGGCTCGGATGTGGAAGGCCCTGACCAGCGGGTTCGCGGTCAGGGGCCTTGCCGGGCGGTCAGGAATCCGCGTCCCACCAGCCGCGGCGTGCCGCGAGCAGGCCGGCCTGGAAGCGGGTGCGGGCGCCGAGCCGGTCCATCAGCTCGCTGACCCTCCGGTGCACGGTGCGCAGGCTCACCCCCAGCTGGCGCGCGACCGCCTCGTCCTTGAGCCCGGCCGCGAGCAACACGAACAGCTCGGGATCCGGCAGGTCCGCCGGGCGGGAGCGCGCGTCGAAGATCGGCAGCGGCAACGCCGACCGCCACAAGACCTCGAACAGGGTGACCAGCGCGTCGAGCAGCGACGAAGAGTGCACGATGACCGCGCTGTCCGCGTGGGCGGACGCGTCGGCGCTCAGCGGCAGGATGGCGGTCCTCCGGTCGGCGATGGCCAGCTTCATGGGCACATCGGGGCTGACCCTGGCCTGCTCTCCGGCCGCTGCCGACTCCTGGGCGAGGCGCAGCTTGCCGGGGATCTCCAGGGCCGAGGCGTCGTAGATGCCGCGCACCAGGAGGCCGTGCGCGAGACGTTCCATCTCGGGGACGTTCTGCTGGGAGGGGTCCTGCGCGTACGGCGGCCGGTCGAGCACCAGGAGCTCCTCGGTCGCGGTCTGCTGCAACTGCGTGAACCGCTGCACCACGGCCGCCTGCCCCTGCACGACCTCGACCAGTTCCTCGGGGGCCAGGTTCTCCGTTCGCGGTGTCTCGGCCAGCAGCGCGAGCGCGGCGAGCCTGGCCTGGGCCAGCCCCTCCTCGCGGCGGGAGATGAGGGCGGCCACCGCCACGTCGGGCCTGGTCGGCACGTACCGGACCGGGCGCCCCGCCATGCGGCTGACCAGACCGAGTGACTCGAGCCGCGAGCACGCCCGGCGCAGGGCCACCGTGGTGCGGCCGGTGTGCGCGGCCAGCTCAGGCAGCGTGGCGCGCGGCCGGCGCAGCAGGTCGCGGTAGATCTGCTCGTCCTCGGCATCCACCCCGACCGCCGCGAGCGCGTTGTCGTCCGCGTTCATGATCGATCAGTGTGTCAGATGCCTGCAATGGCGTAAATCTGCCGCTATCAGACCTAGCTTGAGCATCGAACTCACCGATAGGAACGGACTCGTAAGACGTACCTGTCGGGGAGGCAGTGTTGAAGAAGGCATTCACCATCGGACTCGCGACCGCGCTGACGGTCCTGTCGGCCGCCACACCCGCCCTAGCGAGGGACAAGCCCTCCGGCGACGGCTTCGACGGCTTCGGTTGGAGCCAGCCGACCTGCCAGACGGTCGGCAGTGATGGTTCTGTGACGTATGCGTGGAACGACGGCAAGAAGATCGCGCCCACCAGCAAGCCGGTGCGGCCGATCGTCTACACCACGGGTCTTGTCGCGCTCGACAGTCCGAACCAGTTGCTGGCCATGTCCAACAAGCAGTTGTTGGCCTCGAACGACGCGGGCTGCACCTGGAGGGTGACCGGCGAGGTGAGCGGCTCGCAAATCGAGTTGGTCGCGGCCCGGGGCGGCCGGGCCTACGCCTGGGACCGCGACGGCAACCTCGCGCTCACCACACCCGAGGGCGTCACGCCGCTCACCGCGCCGGCCGGCGACCTGATCGGGCTCGGCGTGGACCGGAGTAACGGCGACCGCCTGCGGGTGTCCGACCTCGAAGGCCAGCTGTACGAGTCGCAGGACGGGGGGCGCACGTGGCAGCCCGTCGGGGTGCCGGCCTGGTCGCCGAGCAATACCCGCATGTCCTACACCGCGGTGTTCGACTCGCACGACCTGGACCACGTGGTGCTGGGCGCCTCGGACACCGGTGCCCGCGTCACCTTCGACGGCGGCCGCACCTGGGCCTCAGCCGAAGGGATGACCAAGCCCGGCGACAAGGTCAACGTGTTCAGTGCCGCGATCTCCCCGGCCGCCGGGAACGTCGTCTGGGCGATGGGGCTCAACTTGGCGGAGCTGGATGCCGGCGTGCCGTCCGGAGGCCGGCACATCTACCGCTCGGACGACGGAGGCAGGAACTTCACCCCCGTCGTGGACCAGGACCGGGCGGTCACGATTCCCAACGGGCCGCTGCTCGCCCCGCACCCGAAGGACTCGGACGTCCTCTACTTCGACTTCGGGACCGGATGGTCGTCGATCGGCACCGACATCTACAAGTACGAATCCCGTAAGAACCGCGTCACCATCAACCACAACTCCTACGACCGGGTCACCTCCATCGCCTTCAACCCCGCGCAGCCGAATGTGATGTACCTGGGGGTGGCCGAAGAGGTGTAGCGCCCGCACCCGCTCAGACGCCGGGCCTGAAACCGCGAAAAAGGTCCTCCCCATCTCGTCGCGGAGATGGGGAGGACCCGGCGTTGCCGTGCTAGACGGTTACAGACGGTGCGGTTGTCAGGCGAAGGTGGCGAGCCACTTCTGCACGCCGGCGATCTCGACGCGCTGGTAGCCGCCGAGGTAACGGCAGTTGTCCGTGTAGCCGTAGCTGGTCACGGTGACGACGTAGCCGTTGAGGAACCCGGGGCCGCCCGAGTCGCCGAAGCAGGTGCCGCCGGTGCCGTGCGTGTCGTTGGGGTTGCCGTTGGCCTGGAGGATCTGGTCCGTGAGCTTCTGCCCCTGAGATTCGGCGAAGCGGCGCAGCATCGGGTAGCTCATCGGCTGCGGCTTCTGGGGGCCGCCGTCCGGCTTGCGCACCTCGGTGCCGTACCCGACGAACGTGAAGATCGTCTTGTTGAGCAGCGGCTGCTTGAACTGGTCGAGGTAACGGGCGGGAGCGACCTTGGCGGGCGTGATTCCCGAGACCGGCTTGTCGAGGACGATCACGCCCACGTCGTTCCAGTTGTTCTTGTCCGTGAAGTCCGAGTACTCGGGGTGGGTGTAGGCCGTGCCGGAGAGGTAGCCGGCATTGGCGAGCTCCTTGGCCGTGTACCCCTTGCTCGGGTCCGCCGCCGTCGGGAACGGCGCGGGCGGCTGCTCGGCGATGACCGAGGTGAAGGTCACGAGCGTCTTGCCGAGAGTGCCCTGGGTGCAGTGGGCCGCGGTGAGCACCAGAGTCGGCGAGATGAGGGTGGCCGAACAGCGGAACCTGCCGTCCGGCTGGTAGAAGAGGATCAGGCCGACGTTGGGGTGCTTGTTGCCGTCGGGTTCACCGCCGGTGACGGCAGACGCCGGCACCGCCAGGGACAGCATGGCGACGAGGGCGACGACGGCAGCCAGTACGGCGTGTCGAATAGTTCGCATTGGGGGGAGAGTCCTTTCTGTTCTGGATTTTGTTCCATGACTCTCTATGCGATGTCAAGCATGTGTTCGGGAACCGGCTACGAAAAAGGGTGCGACTTGACGTGCATCATTACTGTTGCCTTTCCTCCGGAGGTGCGACCGGCGTCAGTGTGCCGGGGAACAGGCGGGCGGTGCCGGCCAGGGCGTCCCGGCCTCGTCCCGCCGGCGTACAGCGATGGGCGCGACACCGGCCACCGCAAGCTTTGCTCGGTCGAGGCGTCGTTGATCATGTCACTTCCGGGCGGTCGCCCTGGGGGGTAGAGCTTGTGCGCCGGCCAGACGAAGATCGTGACAATGGGCCGCCGACATGTGTCCATTAACGAATGGTGAAGATTCGTGGCAGGGGTGGACACGGCCTGTCCGAGGTAGATCATCCGAAGAGTGGCATACATCTCCCTCAACAACGACGCCCCTGGCATCCTCGGCCTCATGATCTACCGGCCTGAGACGGCCGGTCCCCTCAACGAGCTCACCGAACTGCTGCTCGCCGGCGACAACACGCTGTCGCGTGGAGACCGCGAGCTCATCGCCGCGTACGTGTCGCGACTCAACAAATGCGACTTCTGCGGCACGATCCACGGCGTAATGGCGGCGAGGCAGCTTCCTGGCGGCGCTTCACAGGTCGAGCAGGCCTGCACCAATCCGCATGCCGCGGACGTGACGCCAAAGATGCGGGCTTTGCTGGATATCGCGGCGCTCGTGCAGCAAAGCGGCCGAGCCGTAACCCAGGAGGCGGTTGACGCGGCGCGGGCCGCGGGTGCCACCGACCCGGAGATCCACGACACGGTGTTGATCGCCGCCACGTTCTGCATGTTCAACAGGTACGTCGACGGTCTGGGCACATTCGCGCCCCCGGCACGAGCCGACTACGAACCGATGGCCGATACGCTCCTTTCGCTCGGATACTCGAAGAGCATCGAGGCTATGCAGGGCTGACCGGCTCCTTCGCCCGCAACCGGCCTCATCGGGGCTGCCCTTGGCAGCGGCCCCGATGAGGTGCAGATCGCGACCTGGAAACGCCGGCCGCCTGTTCGTCCGGACGAATGCCGCTCTCCACTTCGATCAGGGCAAGGCGTATCGCCGACATCGGGTCCGCTGTCAGCGCATCGGGTCCGCTTTGAGTGAACCCGTCTGGGTGTTCGGTGTTCACGGTGCTTGGGTGTCGGGATGGAGATCTTGATTCTGGGCGGTACAGCGTGGGTGGGCCGCGAGCTGTCACGGCAGGCGATCGAGCGCGGTCATCGGGTGACGTGCCTTGCTCGCGGTGAAAGCGGAGCGGTCGCGGAGGGGGCGACGCTGGTGGCCGCCGACCGGCGCGATCCTTCGGCGTACGAACCACTGCTCGACCGCGAATGGGATGCGGTCATTGAGGTGTCATGGCAGCCGGGCTTCGTTCGTGGGGCGCTCGACGCGCTGGGTGGCAGGGCCAGGCACTGGGCCTATGTCTCATCCGTCAGTGCCTACGCCTCCCACGCCATGCCGGACGCGGACGAGTCCACGGCCCTGCTCGCTCCGGCCGATCAAAGCGAGGTCGACCGCGCGCTGTACGGCGAGGCGAAGGTCGCCTGCGAGCAGGCGTCGGCGGCCGCGGTGGGCGACCGCCTTCTCATCGCACGCGCCGGCCTCATCGGTGGTCCGGGTGATCACAGCGGACGCTCCGGCTATTGGGTGGCCCGTGCCGCACGCGATCCGCAAGGGCCGATGCTGGTACCCGACGCGTCGGCGACGCCGACACAGGCAATCGACGCGAGGGACCTCGCGGCCTGGCTGCTCGACGCCGCGGAGACGGGAGTCGTCGGCACATACGACGCTGTCGGTCCGGTCGTTCCGTTCGCAGAGTGGATCGAGCTGTCCCGCGCTATCGGCGGGCACACTGGTCCGGTGGTCACCGCCGACTCGGCGTGGCTGCTCGCGAACGGCGTGGCCGAGTACATGGGGGCCGAGTCGCTGCCGATGTGGCTGGTCGAGCCGGGCTGGGAAGGATTCTCAGCCCGGAGCGGGGCTGCGGCTCGCGCCGCGGGGCTCCGTCATCGGCCCCGGGCGGAAATGCTGACCGACACGCTGCTGTGGGAACGTGAGCAGGGTCTGGACCGGGCAAGACGCTCCGGCCTCAGCGGCCAGCGCGAGCGCGAGTTGCTCGACGCTCTCGACTGACGGCTTGTGACCTCGTACGAGGGCTGAGCCTGACCTTGTGGCGCTGTGATGGGGGCGAAGGCGAACCGACTTGGGAGCCACCAAGCCGCACGACCTCGGACTGAGCTGGACTCATGCGAACGGGCGGATCGTTCGCGACCTGCACGGCGAACTGGTCTGAACGTTCCTGGATGTCGTTTGGGGACCTTGTAAACAGAAGGTCTGGGGCTCGATTCCCCAAGGCGGCTCGCAGTTCAAAAGCCCCTTGCGATCGCAGGGGGTCTTTTGGATCTCCGTGCAGCAGCGATGCACAGCAACGTCGTCTATCGCTCGCTTTCACCGTCGAGGCTCCGGCTCAGGCGGTCGAGGGCCTTGCGCGTGGCCGGTGGCCCCAGCCGGCAATGCTTATGGCGAGTTCGGCGAGTCGGCTCGGTTCGCCGATCACGTTGATCTCAGTGATCTTGTCGTTCTCGATGTGGATGGTCAGCGCGATGCGGAGCCGGCCGTGGGGTGCGACGACGAGGCCGGGCTCTCCGTCGATCAGCGCCGGCCGGGCGAACCGTGTCGCGGTCCGGCCGTAACGCACCGTTCCTTCCGCGACTGCCTGCGCGCTGCGGACTTCGGAAGGTTCGGCGGCCGGGATCACCCAGGAATCTGCGCGCCGGACAACGTCGGGGTCGAGCAGCGCCAGCAGAGCCTGGAGGTCGCCCTCGCGGACGGCCGCCAGGAAGGCCTCGACAATCTCCCACCGCCGGGTCAGGTCCGCGTGGTTGATGGTCCCGCCGCGCACCCGGGTCCGTGCTCTGCTTGCGAGCTTCTTGGCGGCGCCCGGGCTGCGCCCGACAATGCCGGCGATCTCGGCGAATGGCACGTCGAACATGTCGTGCAGCACGAACGCGATCCGCTCAGCCGGTGTGAGGCGATCCAGCACGACCAGCAGCGCCAGCCCCACCGCGTCCGCGGTGAGTGCCTCCTGTTCAGGGTCGACACGGCGGCTTGGGTCCGGGATCGCCGAGACGGGTGCCGAGTCCAGCGGTTGTTCCTTGCGCGCGGCCCGGGTGCGCAGCATGTCCAGGCAGACGCGGGCGGCCACCGTCGTCAACCAGCCGGCCAGGTTCTCCACGTCCCCGGTTCGGGCGCGGCTGAGCCGTAGCCAGGTTTCCTGAATGGCATCGTCGGCCTCGGCAAGCGAACCGAGCATTCGGAAGGCCACGCCGCGCAGCCGCCCGCGATGTGCTTCGAAGCACTCGGCCAGCCGGTCCGGATCCTCCAACGTGGTCACCTCTCAGCCCGCAGAACCGTCATATCGATGACGGGCGAACCGTGCAACTGGTGACTCGGTGCTGGGTCGTGGCTGCGCTGGGCCCCTGGCCAAAGGAAGGACGGAGGAAAGTGCGATGTTCACCGGGTATGTGGCCGTGGCGGTTGTCGCCGCCGCGTTGAACGTTTGGGCGGCCTCGTTGGACTTCCGCCGGGTGGAGAGCGCGGTGGCCGACGCGGCCAAGGTCGAAGTCCCGCCGTCGTGGTTGCTGCCGCTTGGAGCCCTGAAGTTCGCCGGCGCCATCGGCTTGATCGTCGGCATCGCCGTGCCGCTCGTCGGCGTAGCCGCCGCGATCGGGCTGGTGCTGTTCTTCGTCTGCGCGATCTTCGCTCACCTACGCGTCAGCTGGTACTCGACCATTCCGTTCCCGATCGCGTTTCTTCTGGTCGCCGTCGTCGCCCTGGTCCTGCGCCTCGCCTCGGCCGACAATCTCTGGGATCTCAGCCCGCACGTGTGAACCCGGAAACCGGTCTACTGGTGACCTTGCGGCGTGCTGCCGTGCGCATCGCGACGTCGAACGCGTCGCGTGGCAGAGGGTGGTGACGAGTCTGACTGCGCCTGCGGCCTCTACCTCAATGACCCATATTCTGGCTCTGACCCCGACGAATCAGCGCCCAGGATCACTGAGCGTGCAGCTTAAGCCCGAATGCCGGATCTCGCCCGGCGCCGGCGTTCGACGAGGCGGCCCCACACCGATGCGGCGGCGATGGAGGCGACGAGCAACACGCCGCTCCCGACAATGTCGAGCACGTAATGGTTTCCCGTAACGAGCACGTCTGCCACCATGCCGAGCGGGAACACCCACGACAACAGCGCCAATCGCGGGTGAGAGGCCCGGAGGGCGGACCACACGGCATACGCGCACCACGCCGACCACCCCACGTGCAGACTGGGCATGGCCGAGTAGACATTCTGGCCGCTCCCGGTCCCCGGTGAGGGATGGCTCCCCAGGATGTCGTATTGAGCGATGATGTCGACGACACCCGGCAGGGCGAGCCGTGGGGGCGACATGGGCAGCGCCCAGAAGACCGGCAGAACGAGGACGATTATCGCGAGAAGGGTCCGGCGGACCTTGATGTAGATATCGGCGTTCCGGATGAAGACCCATAGCAGCACACCGACAAGCACGACGTAGTACAAGCGGTAGTAGTACACCGCCGGCTGGATCAGGGCCGGATGTTCGGTGAGCCACTCGTTCGCCAGCTGCTCGATGTCCAGGTGGAGGGCGCGTTCCACGGACTGCAGGGCAAGAGCGTTGGCGGTGGCAGACGCGGCGTCCTTGCCGGCGAGGCCGTGAAAGTACGTGAAGAACAGAAACCCGAGCAGCAGGACAATCACTTCAACGAGCACGGCGGGGCGCCCATGCACGTCTCCGACAAGCGTGCCCGATCGGACACGCTCGATCAGGCGCGAAAATCGGCCGGTGGTAACTTCGCGCCGCGAGTCTCCGCGATCCGGCGGCGGGCTCATGCGGTCACCATAGCTGGCCATGATTTAGTAGTGGGCATTCAATTCGCCAGGCCTTGGAGTCCGGTTCAACGTAACATTTCGATGTCGAGCGTCATTTGTGGATCGGCGTAATTGTGGAGAGCGGCCCGAAGTCGCTCGCGGCCCGGACCGGTCCCGCAAAGTCACCCGATCGTCTTCGATGCTCTGGCAGAAATGCTGTCGTCAACGCCCGCCGAATCGTGTTCCGCGCCACGTAGAAATCCGCCGACGTGATCGCCTCTGGCGGCAACGTCGCCGCTGGGGCGTACTGGCCCGAGGTGATGCGGTGGCGAAGCCGATCTCACCCTGTTCCCCTCGTGCCGACCCTCCCGCGTGGCCTGCTCGATCCGGTCGGCCGCCGGCACGCCACCCGCTTGTCGCCTGGCATGGCTCCAGCTCGTCGCGCGATTCCGCGGAGAAATGTGACCGCGGTCGCCGCATCGTCAGTGTTTTGCGGTGGCTGGTGATGTTCGTGAGCTTCGCGACATCTACCAGGTAGATGCGCAGATCGCAGCGGAACGCGAGGAAAGGACGGAGTGTGAGTGATGAGGCCAGCTTCACCAGCATGTTCCAAGAGCACTACGAGGCGGTTCTCCGGTACGCGTGGCGGCGAGTCGGTCCTGCCGATGCCGCGGACGTAGCCGCCGAGACGTTCAAGGTCGCATGGGAGAAGTACGACAGGGTCCCGCAGGATCAGCCGCTGCCTTGGCTGTATACGACCGCCCGCAATCTCACGTTGAACCTGATCAGACGGGACAACCGACGGGACGCCATCGCCGATTCGCTGAGCGAGGACTTGACGCGCCATGGCGCTGAAGAAGACCACGCTGCCACCCTCGCCGCTCGTCAAGCGGCGCTCGCCGCGCTGAACAGCTTGAGCGACGCCGATCGGGAGTTGGTGCTGTTGATGTCTTGGGAAGGACTCGACCTCCGTCAGGCCGCAGCGGTCGTGGGCTGTTCCAGGGCGACGGCCGCGATGCGCCTGCACCGCGTACGCAGACGACTACGGCACCTGCTTGTGGAGGAGTCACAGCCCATCACCGACCGGCAGCCGTCCTTGGGGAGGAGCGTCATATGACCAACGATCTCAAGCAGCTCAAGAGCTTGCTCCAGGCGCATGATCCAGCGAGTCACGTACGCGCGGATCCGGTAGCGATGTCTGCGGCTCTGGACGACATCATCGGCAACACCACTCGGACCCCTCAGATGGCAAAGCGGCGCTGGCTCCGCAGACACCTGCTCACGCTGATTCCCGTCACCGCCGTACTGGTGGCAGCGACGGTCGTGCTGCCGATCATCATGCAACCCAGTGATGGAGGCCCTCTCGTCTTGGGACCGGCCAAAGCTCTGGCGTTCGCCAGGAACGGCGACTACATCGATGTCCGGATCGTGGATCCTGACGCCGACCCCCGGCGCTACCGCGAGGATTTCGCTGCGCACGGGCTGAACGTCGACCTACAGATAAAGCCCTCATCGCCAAGCCTCGTTGGCACGATGCTTTCCGTATCTTCTCCTGGAAAGGTGACAATCCTCCACCAGGATGGACGCGAAATAAAGGATCAGTACATCAGCGACTGGATCAAAATTATTGGGGGGACCGACTGCGGAAACATGTGGTGCCAGGCCGGGGTGAGCATTCCCCTCAACCTGCGCGGCCCTGTCGTGATCATCTTTGGTCGAGCCGCCCGGCCCGGCGAACGGTACGAAGTCGCGGGCGATCCGACCGCTCGCGGTGAGGCTCTAGAGGGAGTAGATCTGGCGAATCAGACGGTTGCCGAGGTCAAGCGCATACTGCGGCAGCGACACGTCACAATCGAGTCGTACTATGAGGCGCCTCCCGAGCCCTCCTCTCGTGATCTGCACGGCTGGAATTACAACGAGCATGTTCTCCAACCGGTAAGCGTCCCCGACACGCGGTACGTGCATGAGGCGTTCGGCGGCCACTACAAGAACTCGGTAAGCCTCGTCGTCGCACCCTGGCCCACGTCCCGTCCGCGGTGAGCGCCCCGACACTGACGGACTGCAGATCAGCGTGGTCGCGTGGGGGGTAGGTCTGGGGTTCGATTCCCCTAAAGCGACTCGGATGCTGAATGCCCCTGACCAGCGGGTTCGCGGTCAGGGGCCTTGTCTTTGTTCGGACAAATCTGGGATTTCGCTGGCGGGAGGCCAGGCTTGTTGTCGCCTGTCGAGCTGTTCGAGCGAGCCCCCGAGGTGGTGTTACCGGTCGTCGATCCGGGTGAGCTTGTCGGGGTTGGTGACGGAGTAGATTCCCCGCACGTGGTGGCTGTCGGGAGTCAGGTCCAGTACCAGGACGGCGATCGGGGAGCCGCAGTTGAAGAGCACCGCTGAAGGATCGCCGTTGACTCGCCGATAGCGGATGTCGAGGTCGCGCGCGTTGGCGGCGACGGTCAGCAGGGTTCGGGCGACGGCGTCGCGGCCGTGGATGGGGTGCAGGCTGGTGGCCGGGCCCTTCCCGCCACCGTCGGTCCACAGCGTCACATCTGGCGCGAGGACCTGGAGGAGGGCTTTCAGGTCGCCGCCGAGCGCGGCGGACAGGAACCGTTCGGTCACCTCGCGGCGCAGGCGGGGGTCGGCGTGGTAGCGGGGGCGTCGGGCGTGGACGTGTTCGCGGGCGCGGTGCGCTAGCTGGCGCACCGCGGCGGGGCTGCGGCCGAGGACGTCGGCGATTTCGGTGTGGGCGTAGCCGAACACCTCGTGCAGCACGAAGACGGCGCGCTCGGCCGGGGTGAGGGTCTCCAGCACAACGAGCAGCGCCATCGAGGCGGAGTCGGCCCTAACCGCCGTGTCGGCGGCGTCGGCGGCGCCGCCGGTGTCCGCCAGCGGGGTGACGACCGGCTCGGGTAGCCATTGCCCGACATAGGTCTCCTGCCGCCGGTCGATCTCCGCTCGTCTGGCCAGGGCCTGGTTCACCGCGACCCGAACCAGGTAGGCGCGGGGGTTGTCGACGTGCTCGGCGTTCCTCGCCCGGGTCCGGGTGGCCCAGGACAGCCAGGTTTCCTGCAATACGTCCTCGGTGTCGGCGACGCTGCCGAGCATGTTGTAGACGACCGAGAACAGCAGCTCCCGATGGCCGACAAAGATCTGTGTGGCGTGGTCGGCCGCCGCAACGTCGGCTGCCTGCCCCTTGGTCATGGTGGAGGCCTCCTTTCCAGGCTCGCATGATGAGAGGTGCGCCGACTCCGCGAATGTGACACAGGCGAGGGCCAATGTGATCCACATCTCAGGTGCGGCTTGTCGTGTCACACTCGCGGGCCCGTCCCGCCTCTTGGATCACGTAACCACCGAGGCGGCCCGCCTCGGCAATCTACGCAGACCAGGAGGATCGATGCGTACCCTGATCCGTGATGTGCGGGTGTTCGACGGTGAGCGGACCGTCCCGAGGGCCGACGTCCTCATAGACGGGGACCGGATCGCCGAGCCCGACGGCCACCCCGCCGACGTCGAGGTCGACGGATCCGGCAAGACCCTGCTTCCCGGCCTGATCGACGCGCACACCCACACCTTCGACGGCAGCCTCGCCCAGGCGCTGACCCACGGCGTCACCACCGAGTTGGACATGTTCTGCCTGCCCGGCAACCTGGCCCGCCAGCGTGAGTTGGCCGCCGGCAACGACGAGGTGGCGGACCTGCGCAGCGCCGGGATGCTCGCCACCGCCCCGGGTGGGCACCCCAGTCAGCTGATGGCCGGGTTCGACGCCTCGACGGTGGAAGCGTTCGGTGATGCCGTCGGCGGGTTCGACACCGTCGCGGACCCCGGGCAGGCCAGGCGGTTCGTCGAGGCGCGGCGGACCGAGGGGATCGACTACCTGAAGATCGTGGTCGACGACGGTGCGGTGCACGGTGCCCGGCTGCCGGCGCTGACGCGGCAGATCGTGGCCGCGCTGGTCGAGGCCGCCCACGCCACCGGGCTGACGACCATCGGCCACGCGATCACCGCACGGGAGGCCACGATCGCGCTGGACGCCGGCATCGACGGCCTGGCCCACGTGTACGCCGATACCGGGCCCGATGACCCGGCCGGGCACGAACTCGCCGCCCGGATCGCCGCACAGGGCGTGTTCGTGGTCACCACGTTGGCGTACTTCGAGGCGATCACCGGGCAGGCGGAGGCGGCGGACCACGCGCTGCCCGGCTGCGCCGACAACGCCGTCCACGCTGCCCGGACCCTGCACCGGGCCGGCGCATCGCTGCTGGCCGGTACCGATGCCAACCCGTTCGCCCCGGTACACGGTGCCGCCATGCACCGCGAAATCGCCCTGCTCACCGAAGCGGGGCTCAGTAACGCGGAGGCGCTCGCCGCGGCCACCAGCGTGCCCGCCCGCCACTTCGGGCTGGCCGACCGCGGTCGCGTCGCCCCCGGACTACGCGCCGACCTCCTGCTCGTCGACGGCGACCCGACCCGCGACATCACCGCCACCGCTGCGATCGCCGAGGTGTGGCGCCGGGGCGTCCGCCAACCCCGCTAGATAAGGAGTCGGGCGCGGTGGTGGTGTGAATCACGTGATCTCACGTGGAGTCACGGTGTGATGCATTCGAGGATGGCTGAAGCCGTACCTGTTGTGCGAATGTGCGGTGGCACTAATCTCTCGATCATGGCGCGTTGGGTAATTGCGGTTCTTGCGGCCGCCTGTATCGGGTGGGGCGCTTTTTTGGTCGCTCCTCTCGCTCTCCTGGCATTGACCTATGGATGCACCGCCGACGATGACCGGCTCGCCGCCTCTTTGGCGACGCTCAGCATTCTCGACGCTCATCCGGCGGGCGCGACACCACAGGAGGGACGCAGTAGCTACTGCGAGAGCGATGACCGGATAACGACCGTCCAACAGGCCTACCGATTTTCTGCTCCGCAAGCTGACGTGTTGTCCTTCTATCGAGAGGTCGCGATAAAGGATGGGTGGACACCCCCTCCGAATGATGACGGTGAAGGGCTGATCTGCTTCACCAAATCGGTCGGAGGGAGGGAGGTCGAGCTCTCGCTGGGGTTCTCGGACGCGATGAGGAAGGAGCGCGGCGATGGCTACGAGGTGTACGTGGAGTCTTCCCTGGATGGCGGAGGCTGGTGTTGACACCCGCGTGGTTTGAACGGTTCGGGCCCTCGTTCGAGGCGAATGGTGGCCGGTCTCGAACCGCGGAAGCGGCCGGCAACAATCGGGCGGCTTCTGGCATCTCATGAACCATGAGATTTCGTACAGCTCTGGCGGCATTGCTCCTGACCGGCACAACACTGATCGGATCGCCGGCGGCGGCTGCCGCGCCGGTCACGATCGCGTACGCGCAGCGAACGCAGGCCTGGCAACTGGTGCTGACCAACGGAGATGTGGTGGAGGTGCCGGAGGCGCTCGCCAAGGTGCCCAAGGATGCGGTCAACGCCGGCGTGCGGGCGCCGTTCCTGGTCAGCGGGGATGGGAAGCATTTCCTCTATTTCCGGAAGTCGGATGGCCTGTTCGTCGAGCGGACGCTGAACGGCAAGGAAAGGGTGGTGCCACGGCGGCTCACGGCGTACACGATCTACGAGGAGTGGCCGATGGTGTCGGACGACGGCAGTTACGTGGTCACGTCGACCTCGGCGCCGGGGGTGGGGATCTTCGCGGACCTGCGGACGGGCAAGGTGCTGCCGCCTCCCGGACACACGGACGCGTGGAGCTTCCTGGGGTTCAGCTCTGACGGCAAGCGGCTGCTGCTGGCAGAGGACGAGCGATTGACGGTGTTCAGCGTCGCAGGAATGAGGTGAGCTCGGCGCCGAATTGCCGGCCTTTCCGGGGAGAACTGTGCCGGACAGCACGCACATATGTGGAAAGGCTGTTGGCCGACGCCCGCGGTCGCCTCATGACGACCCGCGGCGGCGTACGGACTCCTCCGCCCCAGGGCGAACCAGGTTCCTGTGAGGTCTTCGACGCCGAGCTCGGAACTGACTATTAGGCCGCACGCTAAATCGTTTGGCCGCCGAGCCTGAGTGGCGTGGAATCGCCGCGTGACACATACGGTTCGTGCCGCTACGAAGAAGACAGCGATCGTGACCGGGGCGGCTCGCGGCATCGGCGCCGCTGTGGCCCGGAGGCTGGCGAGGGACGGCCTGGCGGTGGCGGTCATCGACCTGAACGAGGCGGACTGCGCCGACACCGTCGAGGCCATCGCCCGCGAAGGCGGTACGGCTCTCGCGATCGGGGCCGATGTCGCCGACGAAGGCCTGGTCGGGGAGGCCGTCGCGCGGGTCACCGCCGAGTTGGGGCCGCCGACGGTGCTGGTCAACAACGCCGGCGTCGGCCCGCGTGCCGACCTCGTGGAGATGGCGACCGAGCAGTGGGACATGGTCTTGGGGGTCAACCTGCGCGGCCCGTTCTTCCTCACCCGCGCCGTCGTCCCCCACATGATCGACGCGGGGTGGGGGCGCGTCGTCACCATGTCGAGCATCTCCGCGGTCGGAGACGCGGCCCGGGTGGACTACGCCAGCGCGAAGGCGGGGCTGATCGGCTTCACCAAGTCGCTCGCGCTCCAGCTTGGACGGCACGGTGTCACAGCCAACGCCATCGCGCCGGGCTTCATCGTGAGCGACATGACCCGTGCCTCGGCCCGGCGGCTCGGCCTGGAGTTCGAGGAGTTCCAGCGCAGGGCGGCGGAATCCATTCCGGTGGGCCGGGTCGGCCGGCCCGAGGACGTCGCGCACACCGCTTCCTACCTGGTCAGTCCGGCGGCGGGCTTCGTCTCGGGGCAGGTCCTCTACGTCGCCGGCGGACCGGTGGACTGAGGCGGCCCGCCCGGGCGAGCAGGTTATATAAGCACTGTTATATTAGCGCTATGACATCTCCGGACCCCGCGGCGTCGCCCGAGTCGCCGGGACGCCGTTCTTCACGTGACCGGATCCTCGCCCACCTCGACGGAGACACCGCCTCCGCGGCCGCGCTGGAGCCACGTCCATGACCTGGCGTGAACGGCTCATGGACGTCCGTCCGCTCCGCTCCAGCCGGCCGTTCCGCGAGTTGTGGCTCGGGTCGTCGCTCGGCTCGCTCGGTCACCAGATCGCGACCGTGGCCGTGCTGGCGCAGGTCTGGGAGCTGACGCACAGCCCGCTCTGGACGGGCGCCATCGGCCTCGCGTCCGGCGTGCCGCTGATGCTCCTCGGACTGGTCGGCGGATCGCTGGCCGACGCCCTCGACCGCAGGGCGCTCGTCCGGGTCACCACCGCGGGCCAGCTTGTGATGGGCGCCGGGCTCGTCGCACAGGCAGCGGCCGGCAACCGGTCCGTCCTGCTGCTGCTCGCCCTGATCGCCGCGGAGTCGGGCTGCTCGGCGCTCGGAGCCCCCGCACGGCGTACCTTCCCCGTCCGGCTGCTCCCCGCCGACCAGGTCGCCGCCGGACTCGCCCTGCAGAATGTCGTCTTCCAGGCGTCCATGCTCGTCGGGCCCGCGCTCGGCGGCGTGCTGCTGGCCCAGTGGGGGTATTCCGTCGCGTACACGGTCCAGGCGCTCGCCGAGGCCGCGTCGCTGATCGCCGTGATCCGGCTGCCCGCGATGCCCGCGATGCCCGCCCTGAAGGGTGACGACCTGCCCGCGAGCGATGGGAGGGGCGGACGCCGCCGTCCGGCGCAAGGCGGCTGGCGGATCATCCTGCGGCGCCCCACCCTGTGGGGAAGCTTCGCGACCGATCTCGCCGCGACCCTGCTGGCGATGCCGATCGCGCTCTTTCCGCTGATCAACGAGGCCCGCTTCGACGGTAACCCGCGCACGCTCGGGCTCTTCCTCTCCTCGATCGCCGTCGGCGGGCTCGGCGCCGGTCTGTTCTCCGGGACCGTCACCCGGCTACGGCGAAGCGGCGTCGTCCAGCTCGCGGCCGCCGCGGTCTGGGGGCTCGCCCTCGCCGCTTTCGGCCTGGCCGGGCCGCTGTGGCTCGCCCTCGGTTGCCTCGCGATTTCCGGTGCCGCCGACACCGTCTCCGTGGTCACCCGAGGCGCGCTGGTCCAGTTGGAGACCCCCGACCGGTACCGCGGGCGGGTCGCCTCGGTCGAGCACGTCATCGGCTCGGCCGGCCCGCAGGTCGGCAACTTCCGTGGTGGCCTGCTCGCCTCCGTCACCTCCGCGCCCGTGGCACTCCTGGTGGGCGGCCTGACCGCCACGCTGGCCGTCGTCGCGGTGGCGCTGGTCAACCGCCCGCTGCGCGACTACCGCACCCCGTCCGAGCTGGAGGAGCCGCCCTCCGCGACCCTGGACCAGGCGATGGCCGCCACCGCCGACCCCGGGTGAGCCTCAGGACGGACCCGAGGCCCACGATGAACGGCCTGCCGGTACTGCCGGACGCCAGTGAAGTCAGCGGCGGGGCACGGTGCCGATCAGTTGGAACAGCCGGGCGATGTGCTTGTACGGCGCGCGATCGGTGACGGCCAACTCCAGGCGCTCAAGCTCGGCGTAGAACCCAGGGGCGTGCTTGCGCTCGTCGTCCGGGATGTAGTCGCAGAAGCCGCGGATGCCGTAGTGGCTGACGGCCGGGCAGCCGAGATCCGCAAGGTGGCGGGCGATCTCCTCGGCGGTGTAGAGCGTCAACGTCGCGCCGAAGGTGTGGCTCCGCGTCCGGTCGGCGTCGAGCGCCCGGTACGCGGCGCCCGGATCCGACTGCCTGGCCGCCACTGTGAGGGGCTCCGAGTGCCGGTTGACCGCCATGATGGAGAAGAGTCCGCCGGGTCGCAGCGGTTCGAGGGCCGCGGCGAGAGTGGCGCCCACGTCGGCCACATACTGCAGCAGGTTGTGGCAGAGCACGACGTCGAACTCCGCCACGGCGATGCCGGACGGGAGTGCCGTGACATCGGCCTCGACGCAGGAGATCCTCTCGGGCAGGCCCGCGGCCGCCGCCCGTCGGACGGCGACCTCCAGCATGGCCGGGTCGCGGTCCACGATCGTCACATGGTGGCCGCGCGCGGCGAGGCGGACGGCGTCGCCGCCGTCGCCGCCCGCGAGATCCAGCACTCTCAGCGGTCCCGGGCCGAGCTCGACGAGGTGGCGGACCAGGTTGGCCTCCGCGACCGCGTAGCGCAACCGGCCCCACGGAGCCTCTTGCCAACGCTGCCAGGCGGTCGGGTCGAATTTCCGCGGTGCTGCCGACATCGGGCGAAGATACCGCCCGGTGGTCTCTTCCCGCCTGCTCGAACGAGACCCCCGCCGACTCTCAGCCTGTCAACGGTGGCCGAGGATGTTCAGAACGCGAGGATCTGAGCGATCAGGATTGAGTCTCCAGTAAGGGGAGACGCGAGGGTGAGGGCATGAACGGCGACGCGCTCTACTCGATCGGTGACCTGGCCCGGCGCACCGGGTTGACGGTCAAGGCCATCCGGTTCTACTCCGATCGCGGGATCGTGCCGCCGGCCGACCGCACCCCGGCCGGCTACCGCCGCTACGACGTGGACGCCGTCGCCCGCCTGGAGCTCGTACGGACCCTGCGCGACCTGGGCGTGGACCTGCCCACCATCCGGAAGGTCGTGGACCGCCGGATGTCGCTCCCGGAGGTCGCGGCGCGGCACGCCGACGCCCTCGCGGTGCAGATCCGTACGCTCCGACTGCGGCGCGCGGTGTTGACGGCGGTGGCCAGACGCGGGTCCACAGCTGAGGAGACGGATCTCATGCACAAGCTGGCCAGGCTCTCCGAGGACGAGCGCCGACGCCTGATCGACGATTTCCTCGACACCGTCTTCGGCGACCTGGGCGCGAATCCGGAGTTCGCCGGGATCAGGCGTTCGATGACCCCCGAGCTGCCCGACGACCCTGAGATCGAGCAGGTCGAGGCATGGGTGGAACTGGTCGAGATGTCGCGGGACCCGGACTTCCGCGCGAGCATCCGGCGCATGGCCGAGCACCACGCCGCCGAGCGGGCCGAGGGCCGGAGCGTCGGCGTCCGTCGCGACCCGGTCGCGGCGGTCCGGGACCTCGTCGCTCCCGCCCTGGCGGCGGGTGTCCCGCCCACCTCGCCTCGGGCCGACGCCGTGGTCGCGGCCGTCATGGACGAGTACGCCCGGGGTCTCGGCCGGCCCGACGACCTCGACCTCCGCCGTCGGCTGCTGGACCGGCTGGAGGCGGCGAACGACCCGCGCAGGGACCGGTACCTGCGCCTGCTCGCCGTGATCAACGGATGGCGGGCCCCGGAAAGCCCGGTGCCGATGCTCGACTGGTTCGTCCCGGCCCTCCGCGTACGGATGCCCGGCTGACCTCATGGGTGACCGCGGTCGCCGGGGCGGCCGGATCAGTCGGCGCAGCCGCGTGACGCCCGCCTCTCGGCGGCCATCTGGTCGACGGTCTTGGACGTGTAGTCCGCCTGCGCCTGCTGTTCGGGGATGTACCGCCAGCGTCCGCCTTCGTACCTGAACCGGTAGGTGAACGCGGCCAGAAAATGGGTCACCTGGACATCGGCGCCGTCGCCGTCGAGGGTGACGCCCTTGATCTCGAAACGCAGGTCCTCGGCGATCGGCTTGCACAGCTCGAACATGCGGAGGTAGTCGTCCCGCGCGATCAGCTTCTGCGCGTCCGCGGTCCAGGAGTCCCAGAACTGTCCGTACGCGCCGGACGAGTAGAAGTCGAGCGTGGTCTGGGCCGCCTGCCGGACGCCGGCCTCGGTTCTCTCCTCGGCCGCGTCCTGACCGGCGGCCGCACCCTGACCGACGGAGGGCTCCTGACCGAGCGCGGGTTCCTGGCCGACGGCGGGTGGGGACCGCTCTTCCATCACGAGGTTCGGGCCGTCGCTCCTGTCGCGGCCCGCTTCCGGGAGGGCGGGCGGAGCCGACTCCGGGTTGAGGACGAACATGATCGCCACCGCGGACAGGGCGATGATCACGGCGGAGACGAGCGATACGGCGATGACAGCGAGGCGCGACGACACGGCGGCTCCAAAACGATCAAGAGGCCTGCGAGTGAGACGCGCGAGAGCGCCATATGGTTCGCAGTCCGCCACCTGCGCTCGCTCCGCCGCCGTACGGGATCGGGGTGAAAGGTCAAGACATGGCCATTGGCGCCTTATGGCGCGGGCCGCCGTCACATAATGATTCGTGATGGAGACGGAGAGTGAGTGCCCGGTCGACGTCAGCATCCTGGTGCCGACGTACAACTGCCGCGCGTACCTCGACCGGTGCCTCGTCTCCCTCCTGATCCAGCGCGTGAGCAAGGAGATCGTGGTCGTCGACGACGGCTCGTCCGACGACACGCGGTCGCTCCTGGACCTGTACGCCGCCCACCACCCGGGCGTGATCAGAGTGATCTACCAGGAGCACTCCGGCACTCCCGGCAGCCCGCGCAACCGCGCGCTCGCCCACGCCCGCGGCCGGTACGTCTTCTTCTGCGACGCGGACGACTACCTGGGGCCGGAGTCGCTGAGCCGGATGCTCGCGACGGCCGACCGCAACACGGCCGACATCGTCCTCGGCAAGATCGTCGGCCACGGCCGCCGGGCGCCGGAGTCGATGTTCCGCGAGAGCGCCGACCAGGTCACCCTGCTGGGCAGCACGATCTACAACAGCCTGCTCTGCTTCAAGCTCTTCCGTCGCGAGATGCTCGAACGGCACGGCATCCGGTTCGACGAGACGCTGCGGGTGGGCGAGGACATGGTCTTCACCTCCCACGCGTACTGCCACGCCGAGGTGATCTCGGTCGTCTCCGACTACGACTGCTACCACCTGGTCTCCCGGCCGGACGGTGGCAGCATCATGCAGGAGCAGGGCAGCCGTGACCCGCTCGCCTGGTTGCGGATGGCCCGTGTGCCGATCGGGCTGATGGCGCGGCACATCCCGCCCGGTCCGCTCCGCGACCACCTGCTGCTGCGGCATTTCCGGCTCGACGTGTTCGGCCAGCTCGGCGCGCCCCTCCTGGCCGCAGACGAGGCCGACCGCGAGAAGATCGCCTTCGAGGCCGCCGACATCTGCGCCGAATGGCTCACCGAGGGTGTGATCGAACGGCTCGGCGCCGCCGACCGGATGCGCGTCGAGTCCCTGCACGACCTCGACCTGCTCGTACGGCTGGCCCGCGTCGAGACGGCCGCCCTCCACCACCGGCTGACCACGCTCGAATGGGACGGCGACCGCCTGGTGATCGGCGGGCACGTCTCGCTGGAGGGGTTCGAGGGGGAGGCCTCCCTCCTGCTGCGCGAGCGCGCCTCGCGCCGGGAGAGGCGGGTCCCGATCACGCGGGTGGCCGACCTGTTCAGCGTCTCGATCCCGGTGGCCGCGCTGCCCTCCGGCATGTGGGACGTGTACGCCGCCGTCGACTGCGAGGGCGTCCGCAGGCTGGCCCGGCTCGGGAGCGAGCGCGCGCCCGGTCTCGACCGTCCCGCGCCGCGCTTCACCTCCGGCATCGTGGCGCTGCCGTACCTCACCCGGCAGCACGGCAATCTGAGCGTGGACGTCGGCGGGCATCTGGCCCGCGTCCCCGTGTCCGTACGGCTCGCGGAGGCGGGGTGGGTGCGCGACGGGCTGCGGGTGGACGGCGTCGTCGAGGTGGCGGGCGAGCCCGCCGCGGTTGCCGTACGCCACCTGATCTGGCGGGAGCGGCGTTCCGGGCGCGAGTGGCGCGCGGCGGCCACGCAGACCGCGGCGGGGACGTTCCGCTCGGTGACCCGATGGCCCGCCGCCGGGACCTGGGACACCTACCTGGAGCTTGACGTGGGCGGACCGCCCGTCCGCTTCCCCGTCAAGATCGGAGATCTGGAGCGGCTGCCGGCCCCGGCGACGTGGTGGAGCGGCCTGGCGCGGTGGAGCGCCCGGCCCTACGCCACAGCGGTCAACCGCAGGCTCAGCGCCTCGGTGCGCGCCGTCACGCCGCTCACCGTCCTGCGCAGGCTCCTTCATCGCAGCCGCTAATGCGAACTGTTTGCAACTGCTAGGCCATGTCCTAAAGTTGTGGCAGACGCGCATTTCGGAGGCTCGCCGTGCATGTACCCGATGGGTTCTTCAACGCTCCCGTTTCCATCGCGGCAGGCGCCTTCGCCGCCGCGGGCGTGGCCGTGTGCCTCAAGGGCGCCCGAAGCGAGCTGAACGACCGGACCGCCCCGATGGCGGGCCTCGTCGCGGCGTTCATCTTCGCCGTCCAGATGCTCAACTTCCCCGTCGCGGCCGGCACCAGCGGCCACCTGCTCGGAGGGGCGCTGGCCGCGATACTCGTCGGGCCGTACACGGCGGTCCTATGTGTGGCGGTGGTCCTGCTGGTGCAGGGCTTTTTCTTCGCCGACGGCGGGCTGACCGCGCTCGGCGTCAACATCACCCTGATGGCGATCGTGACCTCGGTCGTCGGCTGGGCCGTCTTCCGCCTGATCACCCGGGCCGCGCCACGCGGCCGCGCCGCCGTGGTCGCCGCCTCGTTCGTCGCGGCGGCGGTGTCGGTGCCGGTCTCGGCGCTCGCCTTCACCCTGCTGTTCTGGATCGGGGGGACCGCGCCGATCGACGTGGCGGCGGTGGCCGCCGCGATGGGCGGCGTCCACGTCCTGATCGGCCTGGGTGAGGGCCTGATCACCGCGCTCACCATCAGCAGCGTCCTGGCCGTCCGGCCCGACCTGGTGTACGGCGCGGCCGGGCTGGGCCGCAGGCTGGTGCTGCGGACCGCCGACGGCGAGGTCCCGGTCGAGGAGCCGGCCCCCGCGCCGAAGGGCGGCCTGCGGCCGATCCTGATCGGTGGCGGCCTGATCGCCGTGCTGCTCGCCGGGTTCGTCTCCTTCTACGCTTCCGGCTCGCCGGACGGCTTGGAGCGGGTGGCCGCGGACAAGGGCTTCAACGCGGGCGAGCAGCAGAGCGGCGTCGCGCACTGGCCGCTCGCCGACTATGCCGTCAAGGGCGTGGAGAACGAGCGGCTGTCCCTCGGGATCGCGGGCGTCGCCGGGGTCGGGCTGACCGTGCTCGCCGGAGGCGCCGTCGTCTACACGGTGCGGCGCCGCAACCGGGACAAGGCCGAGGCGTGATCACTCCGAGGCGCGCGCCCCGGCGAGGGGCCCGGCCGTGAGCGCGGGCCATCACCACCAGCTCTACCGGCCGGGCGACTCCGTGATCCACCGGCTGCCGCCGCAGTGCAAGCTGCTGGCCGCGGCCGGATTCGCCGTCGCGGTGGTCGCCACCCCGCGGGAGAGCTTCTGGGCCTTCGCCGTGTACGCCGTCCTGCTGGCGGCCGTCGCCGCCGCGGGGCGGGTGCCGCCCGGTTTCGTGCTGCGGCGCATGGTGATCGAGGTGCCGTTCGTGGTGTTCGCCGTCGCGATCCCGTTCATCGGGCTGGGCGAGCGGGTCGAGGTCCTCGGCGTTCCGCTCAGCGTCGAGGGGCTGTGGGCGGCGTGGAACATCCTGGCCAAGGCCACCCTCGGCGTGGTCGCCTCGATCCTGCTCGCGGCCACCACCGAGCCGCGGATGATGCTGCTCGGCGCGCAGCGGCTGCGGCTGCCGCAGCTCCTGGTGCAGATCGCGATGTTCATGCTCCGCTACATGGACGTGATCATGGACGAGATGCGCCGGATGCGGATCGCCCGCGAGTCCCGTGGCTTCGTCGCCCGGGACGCCCGGCAGATCCCGGTGCTGGCCAAGTCGGCCGGCGCGCTGTTCATCCGCTCGTACGAGCGGGGCGAACGGGTGCACCTGGCGATGCTCAGCCGCGGGTATACCGGAGAGATGCCGATAATTCGTGATCTGTCGGCATCGCTTCGGCAGTGGGGCACCGCGGGACTGCTCCCCGGTCTCGCCGTGGCGACGGCCGTACTCTCCTGGAGCCTCTCGTGACATCTCACCCCGTTCCCTCGCTGGAGGTCGGCGGCCTGGCCTACGCGTACCCCGACGGCACGCAGGCGCTGTTCGGGGTGGACCTGACGATCGGGCGGGGGGAGCGGGTCGCCCTGCTCGGCCCCAACGGCGCGGGCAAGACGACGCTGGTCATGCACCTCAACGGCATCCTCACCGCCGGGCACGGCTCGGTCCGCGTGGCCGGGCTGGACGTGCGCGCGGACACGATGAAGGAGATCCGCCGCAGGGTCGGACTGGTCTTCCAGGACCCCGACGACCAGCTCTTCATGCCGACCGTCCGCGAGGACGTCGCGTTCGGGCCGGCCAACCTCGGGATGCGCGGCGCCGAGCTCGACCGGCGGGTCAGTGAGGCCCTCGATCGCGTCGGCATGCTCGACGCGATCGACCGGCCGCCGCACCACCTGTCCTTCGGTCAGCGCAGGCGGGTCGCGGTGGCGACCGTGCTCGCGATGGAGCCGGAGATCCTCGTGCTGGACGAGCCGTCGTCCAACCTCGACCCCGCCGCCCGGCGCGAGCTGGCCGAGGTCCTGCGCAATCTGGACGTGACGGTGCTGATGGTCACGCACGACCTTCCGTACGCGCTGGAGCTGTGCGAGCGGTCGCTCATCCTGTCCGGCGGCGTGATCGCGGCCGACGGTCCGACCCGTGCCCTGCTCACCGACGCCGACCTGCTCGCCGCCCACCGGCTCGAATTGCCGTACGGCTTCGCCGTCCCGGCCCTTTGATCACTATCGTGAACTTCGCCCACGGTGATGTCGAAGTAAAGTGGCCTCGCTGAGGAGGTCCACGATGAAGCTGCGGCTCGCGCGTCGATCGCTCTCGGGCGCCGTCGTCGTGGTCGTCGCGGGAGAGCTCGATCTGTTCACCGCTCCGATACTGCGCGATGAGGTACGCGACGCGATCATGCAGGACGGCGCGACCATCGTCCTCGATCTCGCCGAGCTGTCCTTCATGGACTCCAGCGGGCTGAGCGTGCTGATCGAGGCGTGGCGGCTCGCGACGAGCGAGGGCGGGGGCGTCTGCCTGGCCGCGCCGCAGCCGCCGGTGGCGCGCATCCTGCGGACGACCGGGCTCGACCGGCGCATGAAGGTCTATGCCGACGTGGACACCGCTATTTTGACCCACCCTGAGTAGAACTTCATTCGGTTGTCGCGTTAAGGTCCGGCTATGGATCTCAACGGAGCAGCAGCGATCATTTCGGGCGGTGCCAGCGGCCTCGGTGAAGCGGCGGCACGCGCGCTGGCGGGCGCCGGCGCGACCGTGATCATCGCCGATCTGAACGCGGAGCAGGGCAAGGCGATCGCCGACGAGCTCGGCGGCGTCTTCGTCCAGACGGACGTGTCCGACGAGGCGTCGGTGCAGGCGGCGGTCGACGCCGCGGTCGCCACCGGCAAGCCGCTGCGCGCGGTGGTCAACAGCGCCGGCATCGGCTGGGCGGCCCGCACGGTCGGGCGGGACGGCTCCCCGCACGACCTCGCGTCCTACCGCAAGGTCATCGACGTCAACCTGATCGGCACCTTCAACCTCATGCGCATCGGCGCGGCGGCGATGGCCAAGACCGAGCCGGTGGACGCCGACGGCGCGCGGGGCGTGGTCATCAACACCTCCTCCGTCGCGGGCATCGAGGGCCAGACCGGCCAGGTGGCCTACTCCGCGTCCAAGGGCGGCATCATCGGCATGACCCTCCCGGCCGCCCGCGACCTCGCGGCGGTCGGCGTGCGCGTGCTCACGATCTGCCCGGGGATCATCGACACCCCGATCTACGGCAAGATCGGCGACAAGAACGCCGACGAGTTCAAGGCCAAGCTGGCCGCGCCCGTGCCGTTCCCGAAGCGCATGGGACGCCCGTCGGAGTTCGCCCACCTCGTCCGCAGCCTGATCGAGAACGACTACATGAACGGCGAGGTCATCCGGTTCGACGGCGGCATCCGCTTCCAGCCCAAGTAAGCAAGGGGATCACGTGTCCGACGAGGTTCTCGTAGAGGTCGACGGCGGCGTCGCCGTCGTCACGATCAACCGTCCTCAGGCCAGGAACGCGATCAACGGCCCGGTGGCCCGGGGGATCGCCGCGCTGATGGACGAGCTGGACGAGCGCAAGGACGTCTCCGCCATCGTGCTCACCGGCGCGGGCGGCACGTTCTGCGCGGGCATGGACCTGAAGGGCTTCCTCAACGGTGACATGCCGGTCGTCGAGGGCCGCGGGTTCGGCGGGCTCACCGAGAACCCGCCGAAGAAGCCCCTCGTCGCGGCGGTCGAGGGGTACGCCCTGGCCGGCGGCTTCGAGCTGGTGCTCTCCTGCGACGTCGTCGTCGCGTCCGAGGAGGCCAAGTTCGGGCTGCCCGAGCCCAAGCGCGGTCTCGTCGCCGCCGCGGGCGGCATCATGCGGCTGCCCCGGCGCATCCCGTACCACGTCGCCATGGAGATCGCCCTGACCGGCGACCACTATCCGGCGGCCCGGCTGTACGAGCTGGGCCTGGTCAACCGGGTCACCCCGGCGGGCGGCGCGCTCGCCGGAGCCCTGGAGCTGGCCCGCGCCATCGCGGGCAACGCCCCTCTGGCGCTGGCCGCGACGAAGAAGATCGTGGTCGAGTCGGCCGACTGGTCGCGGGAGGAGATGTTCGCCAGGCAGGGCGAGATCGCCAACCCGGTCTTCGGCTCCGCCGACGCGATGGAGGGCGCCGCCGCGTTCGCGGAGAAGCGCGCGCCCAGGTGGACCGGCGCCTGACGCCGTCGCCGCGTCCCCGTCCCCTCCGGCCGCCAGCCGAGGGGACGGGACCCCACCCCGAGCCCGCACGAGCCCCATCAAGTCGTACGGCGCCAACCACTCACCCGCGAGGGGCGCGGTACATCCAGTCAGCGAGACCAGTGGGCCCGCGAGGGGCGCGGCGGTGTCTGGACTGAGGAGCGAGTGGGGAGCGAGGGACGAGCGGCTCTGCGAGGGGCGCGGCGGTGTCTGGACTGAGGAGCGAGTGGGGAGCGAGGGACGAGCGACTCCGAGCGACGAGGGAAGACATCGACTGAAGGCGCTCCGAGCCCGCGCGAGCGAAGCGAGCGCAAATAAGCACAGCACGTACCGTGAAGAGATGAACGATTCCGGGGAACCGGTTCCCCCTCCCGGTCGGTCGGCCCGTGACCGCGTCGCCGGTCTCCTGAGCGGCGCTCTCGGCAGCGTGATCGTCATGACCGTCCTCCTGGGCGCCATGTGGGCGGTCGAGGTCGTGGACTACGTCGAGGACGGCGCGCTCGACCAGTACGGCATCGTCGCGCAGGAACCCGAGGGTCTGCCCGGCATCCTGTTCGCTCCGTTCCTGCACGACGGGTTCGGTCATCTGATGGCCAACTCGGTGCCCTTGCTCATCCTGGGCTTCCTGGCCGCGATACGCGGTGTCGGCAGGTTCCTTTGGGCCAGCCTCATCGTCGTCCTGGTGAGTGGCGCCGGCGTCTGGCTGACGAGCCCGCCGGGCACGCTCACGGTCGGCGCCAGCGGCCTCGTCTTCGGCTACTTCGGGTACGTCGTCGCGCGCGGCCTGTTCGACCGGCGCGCCCTGGACATCCTGCTCGGCGTGGTCGTCGCCGTTCTGTACTACTCGATCCTGTGGGGCGCGCTGCCGGGCGAGCCGGGGATCTCGTGGCAGGGCCACCTCTTCGGCTTGGTCGGCGGGGTGCTCGCCGCCTGGCTGCTGCGCCGCCGTGCCGTACGGGACGGGGTCTGAGGCGCGTCAGGCCCGGGAGCGTCTGACGGCGTCCAGGAGTGGCCGTCGCCCGGGGCGTGACGGAAGAGGGATGGGCGGCGGTGCTCGGCCGTCAGCGGCGCTTCTGGGGCGCCTCCGGGCCGACTGTGTCCCGGAGCCGCCCTTCCGTCGGTCAGTGGTCGCGGTCGTGGGCCGAGGAGTTGAGCATCCGGTCGATGAGGGCCAGCCCGATCGCGGACACGATGAACACCAGGTGGATCACGGTCTGCCACAGCATCGTCTCGGTGTTCATCTCACGAGCCCTGATGAAGGTCTGCAGCAGATGTATCGACGAGATGCCGATGATCGCGGTGGCCAGCTTGACCTTGAGCACGTTCGCGTTGACGTGGGACAGCCACTCGGGCTCGTCGGGGTGGCCCTCAAGGCGGATCCGTGACACGAACGTCTCGTATCCGCCCACGATCACCATGATGAGCAGGTTCGAGATCATCACGACGTCGATGAGGCCGAGCACGCTGAGCATCACCGACTGCTCGATGTTCATGCCGCTGGCGCTGAAGTCGCCGGTGACCAGGTGCCACAGCTCGACCATGAACTGCCACACGTAGACGCCCTGGGCGACGATCAACCCGAGGTAGAGGGGCACCTGCAGCCACCTGCTGGCAAACATCAGGTATCCCAGGCTGCGCTGCCGAGCCCGCAGATCCCCCGAAGTCGTAGTCACCGTCGCTCCTGTCCCATTTCTGTGCGTTGCGGGAGAAAACTCTACGGAGGTCTGATGACTTCTTTTGCCCGCCGGGCACGGGCCCAGGCACGCCGCGGGCCGGCACGCGCGCTGGCGTGCCGGCCCGGTGGCGTCCTGGACGGGAGCTGATCAGAGGCGCTCGACCACGTAGTCGACGCAGCCGGTCAGCGCCTCGATGTCGGCCGGGTCGATGGCCGGGAACATCGCGATGCGGAGCTGGTTGCGGCCGAGCTTGCGGTACGGCTCGGTGTCGACGATGCCGTTGGCGCGCAGCACCTTCGCCACGGCGGCGGCGTCGATCGACTCGTCGAAGTCGATCGTGCCGACCACGTTGGACCGCTGCGCCGGGTCGGTGACGAACGGCGTGGCGTAGGAGCTCTTCTCCGCCCAGGTGTACAGCCGGGAGGCCGAGTCGGCCGTGCGCGCCGTCGTCCAGGCCAGGCCGCCCTGGGAGTTCATCCAGTCGATCTGCTCGGCCAGCAGGAACAGCGTGGCGAGCGCCGGGGTGTTGTACGTCTGGTTCTTCGTGGAGTTGTCGATCGCGACCGGCAGGCTGAAGAACTCGGGGACGTAGCGGCCGGAGGCGGTGATCTCCTCGACCCGGGCCAGCGCCGCGGGCGAGAACAGCGCGATCCACAGGCCGCCGTCGGAGGCGAAGCTCTTCTGCGGGGCGAAGTAGTAGACGTCGAACTCCTCGGCCGAGACGGGCAGGCCGCCCGCGCCGCTGGTCGCGTCGACCAGGACCAGCGAGCCGTCGTCGCCGACGCGCTTGATCGGCATGGCCACGCCGGTGGAGGTCTCGTTGTGGGTGAGCGCGTAGACGTCGACGCCCTCCTCGGCCACCGCCGTGGGGTGGCTGCCCACCTCGGACTTGATCACCGTCGGCTCGCCCAGCCAGGGCGCCTTCTTGACCACGGTCGCGAACTTGGACGAGAACTCGCCGAACTGGAGGTGCTGCGACTTCTCGCGCACCAGGCCGAAGGCGGCGATGTCCCAGAACGCGGTGGTGCCGCCGTTGCCGAGGACGACCTCGTACCCCTCGGGGAGGGAGAACAGCTCGGAAAGGCCCGCGCGCACCCGGCCGACCATGTCCTTGACCGGCTTCTGGCGGTGCGAGGTGCCCATGATGCTCGCGCCGGCTCCCGCGAGAGCGGAGAGCTGCTCGGGGCGTACCTTCGAGGGCCCGCAGCCGAATCGGCCGTCGGCGGGCTTGATGTCAGTGGGAATCACGATGTCAGCCACACATCCAGCGTAGTGAGCCGCGGCCATGGTCTAGACCCAGGTCCGCAATGTGAGACATCATGGTGTGCCACAGCAATTGATCATGCACGAGCCGAAACAAGCGTTTCCGTCCGGGAGACACCCGTCGTGGCCGATCCGCATGACGCCATTGAGCAGCTCGTCCGCAGGCCGTGGTTCTGGCGTGCCGATCAGCCCCTTCCCATCATCGTCGTCACCGGCCCGGACGGGGGCGCCGCCGAGGCGGCCGCGCGGCTCGCCGCGCCCTTCCAGGACGTCGTCCCGCACGCGTCAGCGGAGTCCGGCGAGTACGGCACGCTGTACGACCTGGTGGCGGCCCTGGCGGGTGAGCACGGGCAGCTCGGCAAGCCGGTGCCCGGGTCGTTCCTGCCGCCGCCCCGATTCCCGCTCGTCCAGTTCGTCCTGTGGGCCAGGCGGCAGCGCGACGACCGGCCCGCCGACGACGACGCGCGGGACGGAGCCGGCGCCGCCGGCCGGTGGCCGCCCGCCCCGCACTCGCGCACCGGCCAGGACGAGTTCAAGGAACGGGTCAAGGCGTGGCGCAGGGCCCGGTTCGGCGGCGACCGGAACCGCAGGACCGCGGCGGACTTCATCGGGCGCGCGGCCACCACCTGGGTGCCGCTGGGCACGCTCGCGGTGTGGCTGGCCGGCGGCGCGTCGGACCTGGTGGGCCTGATCCCGTGGGCGCTCGGCATCCTCGTGGCCCTGTCCGGTACGGCGTTGCAGGCGGTGCTGTCCATCAGGGGATCGTTCTTCAACGGCTGGTTCAGGCGGCAGCCGTACCTGACGAGGCGGCGGTTCGAACGGCTGCCCAGATACGCCCTCCGGCTGGCCAACGCGAGCGACGACGAGATCGACCGGCTGCTGATCCACGCCTTCTGCCAGGACCTCCGGCAGGCGTACCAGAGGTGGATCATCCCCTGGCCGAGCTGGGGGCGCGGCCTGTACGGCATGCTCCTCCTGGAGGCGCGGCGGTCCGGCGAGCCCACCGAGCGGTTCCTGCGGATCCTGGAGGAGACCACCGAGGAGACCGGGCTGCCGGCCCCGATCCTGGTCATCGCCGCGCTCCCGGACGAGCTGAAGGACGAGCGGCGGAGCGCCGCGCCCGCCGACCTCGCGCGGCTCCCGGCGCTGGTCAAGGGGTGGCGCGGGAGGGCGCGGCGGCGGGTGCCCCGCCTGCGCATGGTGGTGGCCGCGGGCGGCCCCCTCCCGGACGCCGACCATCGGCCGCGCCTGCTGCGCAGCCGGTTGCGAGCGATCGGCTACTGGTCGGCGGTGGCGCTGCTGGTCGTCGGCCCGGCCATCTGGGCGGTGCAGAACCAGCGGGACCGGCTCGCGCACTGCGGCGGCCTCGACTTCGCCGAGCGGATCGACGGGGAGTGCGTGGGCGTGGTCAACGCCGACGGGCCCGCCCCCGGCGGCCTGTTCACGGGCGACGTCACCACGCTGATCGCGAAGATCGACCAGAACAACGCCTCCGCCACGGAGGCCGGCTCCTACGTCAGCGTGGTGCTGTCCGGCGAGTACTCCATCAGGGACACCGTGCCGGAGGACAGCCGGCGGGCGGGCGCGCTGGCCGAGCTGGCGGCGGTCGAGGAGTACCAGCGCACGGTCACCAGCACGCCGCGGCTCCGGGTGCTGGTCGCGAACTCCGGCGACAACCTCCGGCAGGGGCAGCGCGGCGCCGAGCTGATCAGGGAGCTGGCCGAGAGCGACCCTCACGTGGTCGGCGTGGTCGGCTTCCCGCGCAGCGTGGCGGGCGTCCAGGAGGCCATCCAGGTGCTGGACGAGGCGAAGATCCCGATGGTCGGCACCACCGGGACCGCCGACCGCCTCGGCTACATCAGGGACGGCTCGATCGACGGCGAGGCCGACTATCCCTCCCGGTACTACTTTCACGCGGGGCCGACGAACTTCCGCGAAGCCGCCCTCGTCGCCCGGTTCGCCCGCCGTACGCTCCTGCACGATGTGGCGCACCCGTCGGCGGTGATCGTGCAGGACCGGACGCCCGGCGACGAGTACACCGGCAACCTGGCCGACGACCTCGTCGCCGCGCTCGGCGCGGAACACGTCGCGGTGCGCACCCCCATCTACTACAGCGTGGGCGGCGGGGGCATCTCCAAGGCGGCCCTGGACGCCTGCCGCCGCCGGCCCGACGTGTACCTCTACGCCGGCCGGGCGCCGGAGTTCCTCGACTTCCTGCGGGCGCTGGAGGGCAAGGCGTGCGGGCCGGAGACGGTGCGGGTCATCGCCAGCGACGACGTCATCAAGGTCGTGGCCGACCACGGGGACGAGATCACAAGCCTGCGCCGGGTCGAGGTCTACCACGCGGCGCTGGCCGGCCGCGAGCTGTGGCGGCGCAGCTCGGCCGCGCCCACCGCGTTCGTCTACGGCCTGCTGCGGGGCGGCCACCCGAACGCGTCCGACGACAACCTGATCCTCACGTACGACGCGATCAGCGTGGTCTACCAGGCGGCGAACCGGGCGTACCGGGGCGGAGCGCTGCCCAGCAAGGGGGACGTCCTCTACGAACTCGCCCTCACCTCGCGACAGGCCGCCTGGAACGGGTCGAGCGGGGTGATCGACTTCGTGGACACCGAGCGGCACGACCCCGCGAACAAGGTCGTCGCCGTCATGAAGGTGACCGACGCGCCGCGGCACGTAGTGCCGATGGTGCGGTGCGGGCTGCTGGACATGGACGAGCGGCCGCCCGCCGACCAGGTCTGCGCGGGCCTTCCCGACGCGCCGCCGAGCGAGCAGTCCGGCCGCCCCTGACCGCGCCGTCCGCGTGTCCGGGGGAGAAGCCTCTCGGGAGAGGCCGGAAAACGGAAACGGCCCGCACCGGATGTGCGGGCCGAATCGGGGAGACAGCCGACGGGACGCCGGCCGTGTTCAGCTCAGATCTTGTCGATGACTTCGGCCGCGCCGGGGACGTCGTTGATCGAGCGCTGGGAAGGGCCGACGTAGTTGGCGCTGGGGCGGACCAGCCTGCCCGTGCGCTTCTGCTCGAGGATGTGCGCGGCCCAGCCGGCCGTGCGCGCGCAGGTGAACATGGAGGTGAACATGTGGGGGGGAACCTCGGCGAAGTCGAGGACGACCGCGGCCCAGTACTCGACGTTGGTGGCGAGCACGCGGTCGGGCTTGCGGGCGTGCAGCTCCTCCAGAGCGGCCTGCTCCAGAGCGGCGGCGACCTCGTAGCGCGGCGCGCCCAGCTCCTTGGCCGTACGGCGCAGCACCCGGGCGCGGGGGTCCTCGGCCCGGTAGACGCGGTGACCGAAGCCCATGAGCCGCTGGCCCTTGTCCAGCTCGGCCTGGACGTACTTCTTGGCGTCGCCGACCTGCTCGACGCCCTCGATCATGTGCAGCACGCGGGCGGGGGCGCCACCGTGCAGCGGACCGGACATCGCGCCCACCGCGCCCGACAGGGCGGCGGCGACGTCGGCGCCGGTGGAGGCGATCACACGGGCGGTGAACGTGGAGGCGTTCATGCCGTGCTCGGCCGCCGAGGTCCAGTACGCGTCAATGGCCTTGACGTGCTTGGGATCCGGCTCGCCACGCCAGCGGACCATGAACCGCTCGACGATGCTCTGCGCCTCGTCGACGCGCTTCTGCGGAACCATCGGCAGGCCCAGGCCACGGGAGGACTGCGCCACGAACGACAGCGCGGTCACCGAGGCGCGGGCGAGGTCGTCGCGGGCCTGGGCGTCGTCGATGTCGAGAAGCGGGCGGAAACCGTACGCGGGGGCGAGCATCGCGAGCGCGCTCTGCACGTCGACGCGGATGTCACCGGAGTGGACAGGAACGGGGTAGGGCTCGGCCGGAGGCAGTCCCGGCTGGAACTCGTTGTCGACGAGCAGGCCCCAGACGTGTCCGTACGAGACACGGCCCACGAGTTCCTCGATGTCGACGCCCCGGTAGCGAAGGGCGCCCCCTTCTTTGTCCGGTTCCGCGATCTCGGTCTCGAAAGCCACCACGCCTTCGAGTCCGGGTTTGAAGTCGGACACTTCGGCCGCCTCCCTCTCTTGTGAAGTCAAAAGCCTTGATGTCGAGATACCGGCGGGTCAATTTAACCCGCAGGGTTCCACTGGGTTCCCGCCGGTCCCTATGAAACGCCGTTGTCCCTGGTAGGGGCTGATGCAGGCGTCCTCTGTCAAGCGCGCAACAATACCGTTCCGTGGACACCGCTTCTCATCTGCCCGGCCTCCGGCACAGCTACGAGGGCGAACCCCTGCTCGAATCCGGCCTCGCCGACGACCCGGTGGGCCAGTTCGCGGTGTGGTTCGCCGACGCGGTCGAGGCCGGGCTGCCCGAGCCCAACGCCATGATCGTGGCCACCAGTTCCGCCGGTGGCCGGCCGTCCGCGCGCACTGTCCTGTTGAAGGGCTTCGACGAGCGCGGCTTCGTCTTCTTCACCAACTACGAGTCCCGTAAGGGCCGCGACCTCACCGAGAACCCGCGGGCCTGCCTGCTCTTCCCGTGGCACCCCATCCGCCGCCAGGTCCGCATCGAGGGCCGCGTCGTCCGGGTGTCCCGCGAGGACTCCGACGCCTACTTCCGCTCCCGCCCGTACGGCTCCCGCGTCGCGGCGTGGGCGTCGCGCCAGTCGGCGGTGGTGCGGTCCCGCGAGGAGCTGGACGAAAGGTACGCGGCGCTGGCCGAGCGCTGGCCGGAGGATCCGCCGACACCGGACTTCTGGGGCGGGTTCCGGGTCATCCCGGAGGAGATGGAGTTCTGGCAGGGGCAGACCGACCGGATGCATGACCGGCTTCGCTACCGGCGGGCCGGCACGGGATGGGTTCTGGAACGCCTCGCGCCCTGACCCCCGGGGACCACGCGACGCCGTTCAGGGCAGCGCGGCGGCGACCCGGAGATCGGAGAGGAAACCGGCGTAGGCCGCGTCCCTGTCCGGCGCCCGGAGGATCGACGAGGGATGCACGGTGGCGAGGTAGAAGCCGCCCTCCGAACGGGGGAGGGGCCGTCCGCGCTCCCGGGTCACCCGGAACGCGGGACCGAGCAGCGCGCGTGCGGCGGTGGCGCCGAGGACCACCGTGATCTCCGGGTTCACCAGGCTCATCTCCGCGGTGAGCCACGGGTGGCACGCGTCGATCTCGGCGGCGGTCGGCTTCTGGTGGATCCTGCGCTTGCCGCGCGGCTGGAACTTGAAGTGTTTGACGGCGTTGGTCACGTAGACGGTGTCGCGGTCGATGCCCGCATCCTCAAGGGCGCGGTCCAGCACATGGCCCGCGGGGCCGACGAACGGCGCCCCCTGGCGGTCTTCCTGGTCTCCCGGTTCCTCGCCCACGAGCATGTAGCGGGCGTCCGGAACGCCCGCTCCGAAGACGGTCTGTGTGGCGTTCCGGTAGAGGTCGCATCCCTGGCACCGGCGGGCGGCCTCACGTAGCGCGGGGAGGCTCATCTCCCCCGGAAGAAAACGTTCCGCACCGATGTTTGCCATCCCATGTCGCTTCCCCAATAGGGTCGGCTGCGAACACATCGGAAGCTCGTAGCATCGATTACAGGACGGGAGGAACGTTGACCGCACACGGCCTGATCGATACCACCGAGATGTACCTCCGGACGATCTTCGAGCTGGAGGAGGAGGGCATCGTTCCGCTGCGCGCGCGCATCGCGGAGCGGCTTCAGCAGAGCGGCCCCACTGTCAGCCAGACGGTCGCCCGGATGGAACGCGACGGGCTGGTCAAGGTCGAGGGCGACCGCCATCTGAGCATGACCGACCTCGGCCGCACGCTGGCGATCAGGGTCATGCGCAAGCACCGCCTCGCCGAGTGCCTCCTGACCCAGGTGATCGGGTTGCCGTGGGAGGAGGTGCACATCGAGGCGTGCCGCTGGGAGCACGTGATGTCGGAATCGGTGGAGACGCGCCTGGTGGGTCTCCTCGACAATCCCACCGCGTGCCCGCACGGCAACCCCATCCCGGGGCTCGGCGAGCTGGGCGTGGAGCAGCCCGGTTCGGTCAAGGACGATCAGGTTCTGTCCCTGGTCGATCTGGCCGGACCCAGGGATGTGCCCGCTGTAGTGCGCCGAATTAGCGAACAAGTGCAAAGCGATCCCGTCGTGATGCTTAAACTCAAGCAAGTTGGGATACAACCCGGACGCGAGGTGACGCTCGCGGCGAGCGATGACGGTGTACGGGTGACGGGTGACGGTGAAGCGGAGATCGACTTTGTGGAACTTCCGCGCGACGTCGCCGCGCACGTCTTCGTCACGAGACGATGATCGAATTCGTTTGGTGAGTCACAACAGGGAGCCCCTCCTCTCTCGTCAGAACCCAGCCTCTGTTCAGGCAGGAGCGCCAGTGGTCCGCTTTGCGAACACCCGCCCCCAAGGGGTGATCGTCGGATGAAACGTTGGGGGGACCTCTCGCAGGACAGCGCGGACCACCTCACCGCCGGTTCCGTGCTGGACCAGGCCGAGATGGCCGTCGTCGTCACCGACAGGTTCAGCAACGTCCTCTACTGGAACCCGTTCGCCGAGCGGCTGTTCGGCCGTCCGGGCGGGGACGAGGGCAAGGAGTCGCTCCTCTCTCTCGGCATCACCGAGAAGGACCACCCGCTGACCGCCGAGCTGGCCAAGAGCGTGCTCAGAGGGGGCGTCTGGGAGGGCACCTTCGACATCGTGCGCGCCGACGGCACGATGATCTACGTGCGGGCCCAGGCCGTCCCGCTGCGGCATCCGTCCGGCTCGGTCACCGGCATCGTGATCACCGCACGCGAGGCCATGCGCAGCAACGAGCGCGAGAAGGACCGCTTCGGTCTGCTGGAGCGCATCGGCGAACGGCTGGCCGGCTCGCTGTACGTCGAGGAGACGCTCAACCGGGTCGCGGAGATGCTGGTGCCGCAGTTCGCGGACCACTGCTTCATCGAGCTGGTCGAGGGCGACCGGCTGATCCGCAAGGTCTCCCACCACGTGAACGGCTGGTCGCCGCCGCCGGAGTCGTGGCTGCCGGTCGGCGGCGAGGTCAGGTATCCCTCCGGTCATTACGCCGACACGGCCCTGCGCCGCCAGGAGACCATCCTCATCGAGGACTTCTCCCAGGTCAGCTATCCCGCGCCGAGCGAGGCGTCGGTCCGCATCTGCGGCGAGATCGGCATGACCTCCGCCATCGTGGCGCCGCTGTGCGTCCGCGGCGAGACGCTCGGCCTGATGTACCTCAGCCTGTCCAACCTCACCGACCGGCGCTCCCCGCACTACGACACGTTCGACCGCGACTTCGTCGGCGCGATCGCCACCCGGGTGGCGATCGCCGTCGACAACGCGCTGCTGTTCGAGGAGGAGCGGCACACCGCCGAGTCCTTCCAGAAGCACCTGCTGCCGCGCGAGCTGCCGGCGCTCGACGGTCTGGAGATCGCGGTCCGCTACTGCCCGGCCGCGCCGCTCGCCTCGCACGGCCAGGGCATCCAGACACAGGTCGGCGGCGACTGGTACGACGTGATCCCGCTGTCGGCCGGCCGGGTCGGCATCGTCATCGGCGACGTCGAGGGCCGCGGGGCCAAGGCGGCCGCCGTCATGGGGCAGCTCCGTGCCGCGCTGCGCGCCTTCGCCCAGGACGACAAGCCGCCCGCCGACATCCTCGCCCGCCTGGACGAGTGGACCCGGATCGTCGCCGCCCCCGAACGCGACGACTTCGGCGAGGACATCACCAACCCGCCGATCGTCACCTGCCAGTACCTCGTCTACGACGCCTGGTCGCGGCAGCTCTCGTTCGCCAACGCCGGGCACGCGCCGCCGCTGCTGATCGTCGACGGCAACGTCAGCGAGCTCGACATCAGCGAGGTCGGTCAGCCGCTCGGCGTCCACGCCAAGGGCGTCCACGCCGACCTGGTCTACAAGGAGGAGACCCGGGTCCTGCCGCCCGGCGCGGCGCTCCTGCTCTACACCGACGGCTTGGTCGACCGGCGGCCCCCACGTGACTCGGAGGAGCCGCAGCCGAGCGAGGACGAGACGCTGCGGATGCTCTGCGACAAGGTCGCGAAGATCGCCGGGGACAGCGTCGAGCGGATCGCCGACGCGGCGACCGGCGCCATCCCCGGAGAGATCGACGACGACATGGCGATCCTCGTGATCCGCTCGGTCGGCGCCGAGCTCCAGTACGAGGAGCAGACATTCCCCGCCCAGCCGATCATGGTGGGTGAGGCGCGGCGCATGGCGTCCGACGCGTTCGAGCGCTGGGAGGTCCCGGAGGAGCGCGCCGAGCTTGCCTGCCTGCTGGTGTCCGAGGTCGTCACCAACGTGGTGCTGCACGCGGCGAGCGCCAGCGTCCCCCGCCGTGACCTGATCATGGACGGTCCGCCGCTGCCGTTCGACGAGTCGTGGGACGAGTCGTGGGACGTCCCCGGCTTCGAGGACGAGGTCGCCGGCGACAAGGAGTTCACGCTGCGGCTGCGCCGCGGCGAGGAGTCCGTGTGGGTCGAGGTGTTCGACCAGGACCTGCGGCTGCCGCGCATCCGCAGCGCCGGGGAGAACGACGAGGGCGGCCGCGGCCTCTACCTCGTCGATCAGCTCGCCAAGCGCTGGGGGTCGCGTCCCACCCGCGAGGGCAAGGCGGTCTGGTTCGAGATTCCGGTCGGCGGTCGCTGAGTCGTCCTGTACGGCACCGCCCCTCGGGTGCTTGACTCGCACGTATGGAGCTGACGTACGAGCGCCGGGGGACGGGGCCGCCTCTCGTCCTGCTGCACGGCATCGGGCACCACTGGCAGGCGTGGCTGCCGGTCATGGATCTGCTCGCGGAGCGGCACGATGTGATCGCCGTCGACTTTCCCGGGTTCGGCGCGTCGCCGCCGTTCCCGCCGGAAACGCCGTACAACGCGGAGACGGCCGCGTTCGCGATCGAGGAGTTCTGCGACAAGCTCGGCATCTCGCAGCCGCATGTCGCGGGCAACTCGCTGGGCGGTTACGTGGCGCTCGACATGGCCTCGCGCGGTGTCGTCCGCAGCGCCGTCGCGCTGTCTCCCGCCGGGTTCTGGTCCCGCACCGAACTGCTGTACGCGCGCACGGCGTTGCGGGCGTTGCGGAAGGCGGCGCGCAGCACGTCGGAGGGGACGGCCGCGGCGTTGATGTCGTCGGCCCTCGGGCGGGCGGCCTCCTTGTGGCTGCTCGTGGCCGACCCGACCAGGATTCCCGACGAGGAGATCCTGCTCGGCACGGAGGCGCTGCGGAACGCCGCGGGTTTCGACGAGATGCTGAACTGCTTCGCGTGGCTGGCCCCGCCCCCGCCGCCGAAGGCGCCGATCACGATCGCCTGGGGCGACCGCGATCGGCTCCTGCCGCGCCGTCAGGCCGTACGCGCCGGGCGGTGGGCGCAGCAGCGGGCCAAGCTGCTGGCGGGCTGCGGCCACGTGCCGATGAGCGACGATCCCGCGCTGGTCGCCCGGGTCATCCTGGAGACCACGGGCGGCTGACCGCTGCCCCGGCCGGAGTCCCGCTGACCTCGGCGTATGGCCCGAACCGCCGGGCCGACGTCGGTTTACCCCCGCACACGCGGAGAATCCGCCGCATACTGGTCGGCATGGACCCCGGACTCATCCTGCTGGTCTTCCTGGCCTTCCTGTTCGCCTGGTTGCTCAACAAGGTGCGCAGGTTCTTCCGGCTCGGCGCAGTCGGATACGCGGGCGTGATGATCGTGTTCGTGATCGCCATGCTGCTCATCTGGGGCCAGCACATGCGCTGAGCCGGTGGACCCCTAGAAGCCGAAGGACCGGCCGATGATCTCCTTCATGATCTCGGTCGTGCCGCCGTAGATGGTCTGCACTCGGCTGTCGAGCCAGGCCTTGGCCACCGGGTACTCCGTCATGTAGCCGTAGCCGCCGTGGAGCTGCAGGCAGCGGTCCACGACCTTGTTCTGCAGCTCGGTGGTCCACCACTTGGCCTTGGCCGCGTCCACGACCGTCAGCTCGCGGCGGTTCAGCACGGTGACGCACTTGTCCACGTAGTGGCGGGCGATCTCGACTTCGGTGGCCAGCTCCGCGAGAACGAACCGGGTGTTCTGGAAGGAGCCGATGCTCCGGCCGAACGCCGTGCGGTTCTTGCAGTACTCGACGGTGGTCTCCAGCACGGCCTCGGCCGAGGCCACCGCGGCGACGGCGATGGACAGGCGCTCCTGCGGCAGGTTGTTCATGAGCTGGACGAAGCCCTGGCCGTCCGCGTCCCCCAGCCGGTTGGCGACGGGGACCCGGACGTTGTCGAAGAACAGCTCGGCGGTGTCCTGCGCGTGCATGCCGATCTTGTCGAGGTTGCGGCCCCGGGTGAAGCCCTCCATGCCCCGTTCGACCACGAACAGGGTGGTGCCACGGGCCCCGGCCGCCGGATCCGTCTTGGTCACGACCACGACAAGGTCCGAGTTGATGCCGTTGGTGATGAACGTCTTCTGCCCGTTGACCACGTAGTGGTCGCCGTCGCGTACGGCGGTGGTGCGGATGCCCTGCAGATCGCTGCCCGCGCCCGGCTCGGTCATGGCGACCGCGGTGATCAGCTCGCCCGACACGAACCCGGGCAGCCAGCGCTCCTTCTGCTCGTCGTCGGTCAGATCGACGAAGTACGGCGCCATGACGTCGTTGTGGAGGGAGAACCCGAGGCCGCTCGCGCCGGCCCTGATGATCTCCTCGACGACCACGGCGTTGTAGCGGAAGTCGGTGATGCCGGATCCGCCGTACTGCTCGGGGACGGAGAAGCCGAACATGCCGATCTCGCCCGCCTTCTTCCAGACCTCGCGCGGGACGATGCCGTCCTTCTCCCACTGGGGATGGTGCGGCACCACCTCGCGGGCCAGGAACTCGCGGACGGTCTGGCGGAAGAGGAGGTGCTCGTCCTCGAAGAGGTCTCGCTGCATCGGACACGCCTTCCGGGCCGGGGGACATCTCGCCCGACCAGAATACGATTCTGTTACTCGGAGGTATACCGGCCGGACGTGTCCCGGGTCACCCGGCGGGCGGGGGTACGGGCGATCGTGGGGGCGCCGACGGCGTCGCAAATCGGGCGGATGGCGGGTCAAAGGGAACGCTGGGTTACAAATACGCCACCTTTCCGCTTTTCGCCCTCCTGGGGGATTGGTGAAACCCATAAGATCTACCCTCGGTTTGCTATGGCCGCACGGAATGCGGCTTTCGTGATCGGAGCATGCGGTGAATCGCTGGGGAACGGGTCTCCGGAGGACTGTGGCCGCCTCGGTCCTGGGCTTGGCGGGTGCGGCGGCCATCGTGGTCCCGTCTCTCTCGGCAGGCGCGAGCACCGCCGAGCTGGTCGTGGACTACGCCTGCGCCGGTGGGATCGCGCAGTCGGGCTCAGGTACGGTGCGTCTCCGGACGAAGGTCACTGTTCCGACCGTGGTGAACGTCGGAGCCCCGCTCAACGTCGGGTGGGAGCTGAACTACCGGGACGTCACCCGCTTCGGGGCGCCCGCGCGGCTCCCCCAGGGCGGCAAGATCGAGGTGACCGGCAACATCCAGCTCGCGGGCGCGTGGGAAGGCGTCCTCAGGCCCATGGGCAGCGTCGACCAGCCGGACGCCATGGTCAAGGGCAGCCCGCTCGATCTCCCCGAGGGGATCTCCGACTTCGCGCACATCGACCGCGCGGGGACCCTCAAGGTGACCCCGCGCAAGCTGTTCGTGGACTTCCGGCCGCCGGCGTCCGAGGTCATGGTCAACGACGACGACCCGGAGATCCTGTACAGCGACGGCTGGGAGGATCTCAACGACCAGAAGAGCCAGAACAACGACCACCACCTGGACCTGCACCGGACGACGAGCGCGGGCAAGTGGGCGCAGTTCACCTTCACCGGCACGGGCGTGGAGTACGTCGCCCAGAAGGACCAGCGCGCGGGGCCGGTGGACATCCTGATCGACGGCCAGCCCGGGTCGCCGCCGCGGATCGATCCCTCGAAGAACGACGACGGAAGCACGGTGAACGACGCCAACAAGGGCGGGCAGACCCTGTGGCGCTTCCGCGGCCTCCCGTACGGCGAGCACAAGATTGAGATCAGGAGCGTCGAGGACGGCAAGTGGACCCAGCTCGACGCGTTCCGGGTGATCACCAGGGAACTGGTCAACCCGCCGAAGGACTACCGGGCCGAGTGCACCCTGGTCAGCGCGCCGGTCTCGGTGAACGTCACCATCAGTGACCCCGCGACGGAGCAGCCGTCTCCCGGGGGTTCGAGCTCGGGGGACCCGTCCAGCACCTCCAACCCGTCGGGGGAGCCGTCATCCAGCCCGTCGGGAGGATCGTCGGGGCCGGTGACGTCGCCGCCTCCGGGGGGCTCCACTCCGACTCCCACTCCCAGCAAGAGTCCGGGCGGCAGTTCTTCCCCCACTCCTTCGCAGAGCAAGCTGACGAGCGTGGTCGTTATCGGCAGCCCGACGCCGACGATCACCACGACGATCACGCTGCCCGCGAGCACGCCGACCTCGCCCCAGGTGAAGGTCACGCCGAAGGGCGGAGCCCAGACCGGAGAGGCGCCGGAGACGCCGCGTTCCCCCGCGGCGCTGCTCATCGGCTCCGGCGGCGCCATGGTTTTCGGGGGCGTTTTCAGCGGTGTCGTGCTTCTGCGCAGGCGCGCGGCGCACGCCAATGACCGGTCGCGGACGGTTTGAGGGGATTGACGGCGATGAACTCGACTCCTGACGCGCACGACGACACGCCCCAGGCCGACGGCGACGCCGCGCAGACCCGCGCGGGGCAGCCGGACCCGGCCGCCGACAGCGGTGCGACCGATCCGGCGGCGGTGACCGCCTCGGTGCCCGCGGCGGCACCGGTTCCCGGCGCCATGCCGGCTCCCGCGGCTGCTCCGGCCCCTGCGGCTGCTCCGGCTCCTGTGGCCGCTCCGGCTCCGAAGGCGCGCAAGCCGCTGCCCCAGCCCGTGCTCGCCACGCTGCTGGTCGGCGGGTCGTTCGGCGGCATCGCGGCCATCATGGCCGGGCTGCTCGCCGTGCTGTCGCCCACGCAGGAGGAGGTGGAGACCGCGAGGCCGGTCCCGGGCGAGGTGGTCGCCCTGCAGGGGGCCGGGTCGTTCCTGCCGCCGACCGTGGGTCCCGGCGGTCCGGGGACGTCGCTGACCGCCGCGGCGCCGACCGCGCCCCCGCCGCTGCCCGCGCTCCAGCCGTTGCCTCCGCTGACGATCACGACGACCACGACCTCGTCGTCGTCCTCGTCCCCGGCGAAGACCGGCAAGGCGGCGTCGGCCAAGCCGGTCAGGATCCGCATCCCGTCGATCGGCGTCAACGCCGCGCTCGGCTCGGTGGGTGTGCTGAAGTCGGGCGAGATCCAGACGCCGTCGCTGAGCCGCCCCAAGATCGCCGCGTGGTACCGGCTTGGGCCCGCCCCCGGAGAGCTCGGACCGTCGGTGATCCTCGGCCACGTGAACACCCGTTCCGGCGCGGCCGTCTTCAGCCGGCTCCGCGAGCTCCGGCGCGGCAACAAGATCGAGGTCCGCCGCGCGGACGGCAAGAGCGCGATCTTCACGGTGGACGGCGTCGAGCAGGTGGGCAAGACGACGTTCCCGACGAACCGGGTGTATGGCAACATCGCCACGTCCGGGCTCCGGTTGATCACCTGTGGCGGCGTCTACAACGCCAAGAACCACAGCTACACGGACAACATCGTGGTGTACGCGACCATGACCGGCACCCGCAACGCGAAATAGCGGGCGGTGGGCTCCGAGACCTCCGCGCCGCCCGCCAAGGGGGACGGCGCGGGTCTTCCGGTGGCCTTCCCAGCCCTCGCAGCTACGGGCGGCCTTGGAGTTGCGAATCTCGGTGAGAGCCGCTCGTGTGGCGAACCACGGTTGGTTCTCGCAGGCGTGAATCAGCCACGGTGTAGCACCACATAGCCTTCACTCTTGAAGACGACCTGGTAGCCGAGGCCGATCAGCTCGTCCACCCGCTGCTGCTGTCTCTCCGTCGAGCCCCACGGGTAAGCGAGCCGGACGGCGTCGGCCACGATCCATGGGGCCTTGGGGGGTTTGTCCTCCCACAGCAGGACCGTTGTCCGGGCGGACAGGTGAGGCCCGACGTGGTTGACGGCCTCGACGACCACCCCGGACGGGACGGCCGTGACCGCCTGCTCCGCAGCGGCCACATCGGGGTGCTTTTCATAAAAGTCCGGCCTGACGAGCTGGTCGAACGGGAACCGGGGCACCAGCGTGAGTGCGATCGCGCAGGCGCCCGCCGCCCACATCAGTGACGCGGTCCGTTCGCCGAGGCCGGGCTGGCGGCGCCGTGACCAACGGATCAGCCTGGAGGCCCCGTCGACCCCCGCGCACAGCAGAACGATCACTGTGAAGGCGCTGTGATGGAAGTCGGTGACCCACCAGTGCAAGCGGTCCGACAGCATGCGCTCCAGGAGATGCGGCAGGGCCATCAGCATCAGAGGGGAGAACAGGCAGGTCAGCAGGACGGGCCATAGCAGGAGCGCCAGCGTGTCGACCTTGATCTCAGGGGTGAAGAAGGTGCCGAGGATGCTGAGCGGATCGGTGAGCGCCTTGACGGCCACGGTCGACACGCTGTTCCCGAGCTGCCCGTAAGCCCAGTACATGCCGGGGTCGCCGCCGACGGACGGTATGAAGATGCTGCGGGCGAGGCCGGTGTAGAGCATGCCGATGCCCATGTACAGGATCCCGGTGTAGCGCTGGCCCTGTAGTGCGACGTATCCACCGAAGCCGACGACCATGAGCCCCATGTCCTCTTTGACGAGCAGCAGTGCCACTGCGGCAAACGCGGTGGCTGTGTATCTGCCCGCGTTGAACCGTTCGATCATGACGGCGGTGAGCAGTGGGGCGAAAGCGACCTCGTGGAAGTCGAAGTTCACCGCCTGGGCGACGGGCCAGGAGACGGCGTAGGCGACGACGACAAGATAGGCGGAGCCGGTGCCGAGCACGCGTCGGGTGAACAGCCACAGGGGTGGTATCGCCAGTGCGAACAGAACGGCCTGGGCCACGATGAGGGTCTCGGGTCCATCATGTAGCCAGTACAGCGGGGCCAGGACCGCCAGGATGGGGGAGAAGTGCTCGCCCAGTTGCACGAAATCCATGCCCCGGTCCAGCGTCTCGCCGCGCAGCGGGCTCGTTGGCGTGCTGAACGAGGCGAATCCCCGCACCATCTGGTCGAACAGCGTCAGGTCCAAACTGGTCGCCCGGTACAGATGGAACCTGACCAGCCCCAGAAGGCAGTAGACGCCTGTGGCGGCGAGGACGATGGCCGTCAAGGCGATCACGTGCCGCGAGCGCGTCGTCGACAGGAGTGCCGCGGCGGCGGCACGTAGGGCTTTGGCCCGGAGGCGCCGCGAAGTACCGGCTGCCTGCGCCGTGCGCTTCGTGGCGCTGGGCGGTAAGCCCATGTGTGATCCTCTCCCTGAGGCGCTCGATCCGGGAAGGTGCCGCGGGTGGAGCCGGCGGTGGTGACGCACGGTCAAGGCCGATGGCACTCGTTCCGCGAGGCCGACCAAAGCTAGCACCTCGGATATTGCCATGAAAGCGCCAAATCGGACGCCTGATGGGAAGTGGTTGGTCGCAGTCAGCGCCGGTGATTCCCCCCTTTGGGGGCGTCTGGGAAGGCTGTCCCATCGGGGTGTCGACGACGCGGCCGGGGTGATCTCGGGCGAGCTCCTCTTCGGCGCGACGAGTCGGCACCTCGATCGCCCCACGCAACGTCGAACAGGCCCACCTCGGCCCCCTGCCGATCCGCCGGTGCGAGGGTACGCGCACTTCTCGGGGCCAGGGAGCCCCGTGCTCGGCATGTTCACCGCCCGGGTCGACGAGCTGCTTCAGCAGGGCTACCAGGCGGTTTTCGACCGTGAGGGGTACATGGTGCTGCGCCGTACCGGTCAGTGAGGCTTCCAGGTTCTCCGGGCTTTCTTGACTCTGTTTTGCTACATATGAGGCGATTCCCAGACAGAGTTCATAAGATCTCTACCTAACTGAGACACAAGCGCGGAATCCTGGTACGCCTGGTAAAGCCCCGACCGAAACCGACCACGGGAGTGAAGGAAGTGCTGAAGTCAAAGGCACGGCGTCGTATCGCCACGAGAGCCGCCGCCGGAGCAGCCAGCGCAGCCGTCCTGATCGGCGTCTTTTCGGCGGTCGGGGCGCTCGCGGACAGCAAGTCTGTGACATACAGCTGCACTCCGTATGTCGACGGTCAGGCGCAGACGGCCGTGACCCATGACTTCACCGTGAACCTGCAGGCGCCGACGTCCGCGACGGTCGGGACGCAGTTCACGGCCACGTTGACCATCACGGCCCTCACGGCTTCCCCGCTGACCGCGCCCGAGGAGATCCCGGCGGGCGCGTGGATCCAGCTGCACCCCACGGTCGTGGCGTCGGTGAGCCCGGATACCGCGACGGCGGCGGTCTCCACGCCCTCGCCTTCCGCCTCGGTGGCGGCCCAGATACCCAAGGAATCTCCGCTCGGGCCGTTGCCCGCGGCGACGCTGACCATCACCCCGTCCGCCGGGGCGTCGTCCATCGTCCTCACGGCCAAGGACTTCGCACTGAACGTGGTGAAGCCCGCCGCGGAAGGAGCGGCCGCCACGCCGGCGAAGCTGTACGAGTGCAAGATCGCGGCGGATGCTCCCTCGAACACTCTTCCTGCATTGGCGACGGTTCAGCTGACGGCGGCCGGGGCTTCCCCATCCGCCTCTCCCTCCGCCTCTCCCTCCGCCTCTCCCTCCGCCTCCCCCTCTGCCTCGCCGAGCCCGACGGAATCCCCGTCGCCGCTGGGAACGCACACCGTCCTCAAGACCGTGACCGCGAAGCCGTCCAAGGACACGCAGGTCAAGAAGACCCCCGGCGGCGGCGCGGCCACCGGGGGCGGCGCGGACGCGGGGCCGGACGGCCGGATGTTCGTGCTCACGGGAACCGCCCTGGTCCTGGCGGCGGCCACCGGAGGGCTCGTGCTGCGGGCCCGGCGGCGCACCGCCGAACGGTGAGGCCCCCGCAGTGACCACACCGCCGCCGGGCCAGTACCCGCCGGGCCAGTACCCGGCGGGGCAGCCGGTGCCGCCCTACGGCGCGCCCGGCCAGCCGCCGCCCGTGTACGGCCAGCCGGTGTTCCACCCGGCCCCGGTCGTGTATCCGCAGGCGTACCAGGAGCCGGAGCCGCAACCGCAGGCGCAGGGCGGCGGCACGGCGGCCATCCGCGGGGTGCTGATCCTGGCCGCGATCGCGGGCATCGTGACCGTGGTCGTCGGCGTGTTCTTCATCATCGGCTCGCCTGAGGAGTACCAGTCGCCGGCCCGGCAGACCTTGAAGATCAGGTCGGACGGCCTGGCCCCCACGGTCGGGCCGGGCGGCACGGACCAGCCGTTGACGCAGGCCGCCGCGACCGCGCCCCCGCCGGTGGCGCCGCTTCCCGCGGCCCCTGCGATGCAACCGTCGTCACCCAAGCGGCTGATCATCCCCAAGATCGGGGTGAGCGCTCCGATCAAGTCCGTCGGCACCGACAAGAGCGGCGCCATCGAGACGCCGCCGATCAACAACCACAACCTCGTCGGCTGGTATCGCGGCGGCCCCACGGCGGGTGAGCCGGGTCCCGCCGTCATGCTGGGCCACAAGGACACCACGACGCGCAGCGCCGTCTTCACCCGGCTGCACGAACTCAGGCACGGCGACACGATCGAGGTCGTCCGGATGGACGGCACGGTGGCGATCTTCACGGTGGGCGGGGTCGAGCAGGCGAACAAGCAGACCTTCCCCACGGACCGGGTCTACGGCTCCCAGGACAACGCCGAGCTGAGGCTGATCACCTGCGGCGGGTCGTACAACCGCAACACGGGCCACTATGTGGACAACGTGATCGTGTACGCCACCATGACGAGCACCCGCTACGCGGAGGACTGAGCGCCGCGGCGCGGGGGCGGCCGACCACGGTCCGCACGGTCCCGGTTCACGGGGGGTCTGCGGCCGTGTGCCGGGTATGGCTTCGGTTAACTCTCATATCGCGGCATACATGGATGAACGTTCTGTTGTAGCCTCCAGATAACCGAACATTGCTCGGTTTCCTGTGGGAGGCACTGTGGCAGAGGCGTACATCGTCGGGGCGGTCCGCACCCCTGTCGGTAAGAAGAAGGGCGGGCTGTCGGCGGTCCACCCCACCGACCTGGCCGCGCACACGCTCCAGGCGCTGGTCGAGCGCACCGGCGTCGACCCGTCCGCCGTCGACGACGTGATCATGGGCTGCGTCATGCAGTTCGGCCCCCAGTCGATGGACATCGCCCGCAACGCCTGGCTGTCGGCCGGTCTGCCGGAGAACGTCGCCGGGGTCACCATCGACCGGCAGTGCGGCTCGTCCCAGCAGGCGATCCACTTCGCCGCGCAGGGTGTCCTGTCCGGCACCCAGGACCTGGTCGTGGCCGCCGGCGTCGAGTCGATGTCGATCGTCCCCATGGGGTCGACCATCACCGCCGCGCTGGAGAAGGGCATGCCGCTCCCGTTCGGCGACAGGTGGGTCGAGCGGTACGGCACGCAGGAGATCTCGCAGTTCCGCGGCGCCGAGCTGATGTGCGAGAAGTGGGACCTGAGCCGCGACGAGCTGGAGCGGTTCGCCTACGAGAGCCACCAGCGTGCCGCCAAGGCCGTCGCCAACGGCTACTTCAAGGAGCAGATCGCCCCCGTCAACGGCGTCGAGGACGACGAGGGCCCCCGGCCGGACACCACCCTGGAGAAGATGGCCGGGCTCAAGACGCTGCGCGAGGGCGGGAGGATCACCGCGGCGACCTCGTCGCAGATCTCCGACGGGTCCGGAGCGGTGCTGATCGCGTCGGAGCGCGCGGTCCGCGAGCACGGCCTGGTGCCCCGGGCCCGCATCGTCACCCTCACGCTCACCGGCGACGACCCGGTGTACATGCTGACCGCGCCCATCCCGGCGACCAAGAAGGCCCTGGCGAAGGCCGGGCTGGGCATCGACGACATCGACGTCGTCGAGATCAACGAGGCGTTCGCCCCGGTGCCGCTCGCATGGCTCAAGGAGATCGGCGCCGACCCGGCCCGGACCAACCCGAACGGCGGCGCCATCGCGCTCGGCCACCCGCTTGGCGGCACCGGCGCGATCCTGATGACGAAGCTGCTCCACGAGCTGGAGCGCACCGGCGGCCGGTACGGCCTGCAGACGATGTGCGAGGGCGGCGGCCAGGCGAACGTGACCATCATCGAGCGTCTCTGACGCCGAAGGCCCGGCGGGTTCTCCCCGGCCGGGCCTGATGAGAGCGATCCGGCCCGGGCGGGGTGACCGCCCGGGCCGGTCCGTGTTTGCGGCGGTTATGACGGAATGGTGCGGTGGACGTCCTTCGCGGTCGACTTCCCCGGGGCGCCGGACGCGATCCACGGACCGTCCGTCGAGGCGTCGAGGATGCCCTCGTCGACGAATGTGTAGCGGCCGGCCAGGATCCGGCGGGCGAGTCGGGTGTCGGCCGTGTCCGAGTTGATCCACAACCGCGCGAACAGCGCGTCCACGCGCAGCCGGGCCTGGCGGCAGAAGGTGTCCGCGATCTCCAGCGCGGCGTTCCCGTGCGTGACCGCGTCCTCCTGGGCGCGGACGCAGGTCGCGGTCATCGCGAACAGCTCGGCGCCGATGTCGACGATCCGCCCCAGGAACCCCTGGCGGTGCTCCAGCTTCCCCTGCCAGCGCGACATGCCGTAGAAGGTGGAGCGGGCGAGCTTGCGGCAGGTCCGCTCGACGTACCTCAGGTGGTGGGCGAGCGGCCCGAACTCGGAGTACGAGTTCGGGAGCTGGCCGGCCCCCGTCACGAGCCCGGGCAGCCACCGGGCGTAGAACCCGCCGGCCCGGGTCGCCGCCCGGCCCTTGGCCCGAAGGTCGGCCTTCGGGTCGATGAGGTCGCCGGCGACCGTCAGGTGGGCGTCCACGGCCTCGCGCGCGATGAGCAGGTGCATGATCTCGGTGGAGCCCTCGAAGATGCGGTTGATGCGCAGGTCCCGCAGCATCTGCTCGGCCGGCACCCCGCGCTCGCCACGGGCCTGGAGTGACTCGGCCGTCTCGTAGCCCCGCCCGCCCCTGATCTGGACGAGGTCGTCCGCGATCTGCCAGGCCATCTCCGAGCCGTACAGCTTGGCCAGGGCGGCCTCGATCCTGATGTCGTTGCGCTCGTCGTCGGCCAGCCGCCCGGCCAGATCCACCACGGCCTCGATGGCGTACGCGGTGGCGGTGATGAAGGAGATCTTGCGACCGACGGCCTCGTGCTCGCCGATCGGTCGGCCCCACTGGACGCGCTCCGCGCCCCACTCGCGGGCGATCTTGGCGGTCCACTTGGCCGCCCCCGCGCACGTCGCGGGCAGCGACAGCCGGCCCGTGTTCAGCGTAGTGAGCGCGATCTTGAGGCCCTGCCCCTCGCGGCCGATGAGGTTCTCCGCCGGGACCCGGACCTTGTGGAAGCGGGTCACGCCGTTCTCGATGCCGCGCAGGCCCATGAACGCGTTCCTGCGCTCGACCGTGATGCCGGGGGAGTCGGCCTCGACGACGAAGGCGGAGATCCGGGCGCCGGTCCTGGCCATGACGACGAGCAGGTCGGCCACGACGCCGTTGGTCGTCCACAGCTTGACGCCGTTGAGAACGTACGCGTCGCCGTCGCGCGTCGCCGTCGTCGCCAGCCGCGCCGGATCCGACCCCACATCCGGCTCGGTCAGGAGAAATGCGGAAATCTCACCCTGCGCGCATCGAGGCAGGAAACGCTCCTTCTGCTCCGGTGTGCCGAAGAGCTTGAGCGGCTGCGGCACGCCGATGGACTGGTGCGCCGACAAGAGCGCCGCGAGCGCGGGAGAGTAAGACGCGACCAGCATCAACGCGCGGCAGTAGTAAAGGTGACTCAGTCCGAGCCCGCCGTACTGCTCGTCGATCGTCATCCCGAAGGCGCCGATTCCGCGCAAGCCCTTGACCACTTCGTCCGGGATGACGGAGGAACGCTCAATGACCGCGGGATCGACGCTGTCGCGCAGAAACGCGGTGAGCGTCTGGAGGAACCGCTCGCCGTTCGTCGTCTGCCGCTCGCTGAGCCGCGGCGCGGGATGGACGAGATCCAGCCGGAAGTCCCCGAGGAACAGTTGCTTGCCGAAGCTCGGCCGGGCCCACTCAGTCTCTCGGGCCTGCTCGGCGACCTCGCGTGCCTTGGCGTATTCGGTCATGCCGACCTCCTGAGGCAGTGGATGCCTTCGTGCTACCCGCGAGTAGCACCAGAAACCCCCAGGAAACGGGCAAGCCCCGGACGGCGGCGGACCGGATTCGTCACGAAACGCCCGATCGTGCGGCCGAGCGTGTGATGGCTAGCCGGGAACGCGGGCGACGCAGAAGACCGTCTGGCCGAACGGGGGCCGGACGAACCGCTCGATGAAGCGCGTGGCCGGGACGACGGTCCGGTCGTAGATCTTGACCAGCCGCGGGTCGGGGTAGCCCACCCCGCCGCGCCGCACCGCGGCCCACCAGGCGATGCCGCCCAGGAAGTTGATCGGCTTGAGCACCTGGGGACGCAGCCCGGCGGCCACCACCGAACGGCCCAGCGTCGCCGGGGTGTAACGGGTGACGTGGCCGACCTTGCGGTCGAATTCGCCGTACAGCTGCATGTATCCGGGCACCCAGATGACGATGCGCCCGCCCGGCTTGGTCACCTTGGCGAGGGAGCGCAGCGCCTCGACGTCCTCCTCGATGTGCTCAAGGACGTTCATCATGATCACCGTGTCGACGGGGTCGTCCAGGGGGATCTCCGTCGGCAGGCCGAACTGGAGGACCGAGATGTCGTCGCGCTCGGTGAAGCGCTGCTTGAGCTGGTCCACGCAGTAGGGGTCGAAGTCGCTCACCACGAGCCGGTCGAGCCGGGGGAGAAACTGCTCCGCGAAGTGCCCAAGACCCGATCCGATCTCCAGCATCGAGCGGCCCACGTGCGGCGCGACCATGTCGAACTCGTACTGCCGGTAGTTCTTGGCCTCGTCCCCACCGAGGTGGTTCTCCAGTGCCTCGTCTCCAGCCGCCGGCTGGACTACCCGGTCATACCCAGACATACAATCCTCGTTCGCGCGTGCTGGCAGTGGCGCAGAGTCTAATGCCCGCCTCGAAGCGGCGATTGCGGTTCCCGCACGGCAACCGGTGAAACGCCCGTTCCCGTGCGCGATGCCGGGGTTACCATTCGTGCACCGGAGCGCCGGGTGCAGTGAAGTCCCCCCACGATTCGAGGCTGCGATGGAGCGACGCGATCTTCCGGCCTTCCTCGGCCGCCGGGCCGAGATCGCACAGATCAGGCGGCTGCTCGGCCGTTCGCGACTGGTGACCCTGACCGGGCTCTCCGGCGTCGGGAAGTCGCGGCTGGCGGAGGAAGCCGCGTGGAGCGTGCGCAAGGCCTTCTCCGGCGGGGTCCACGTCGTGGACGTGTCCCGGGAAGCCGGCCCGGCGGCGCTCGCCCGCACCGCCGTCCAGGCGGTCGGCGCGGGGGACGGCCGCCTCCTGCTCCTCCTCGACGGTGTCGAGCGCCTGGCCGGGCCCTGCGCGGCGCTCGCCGAGTCGCTCCTCAGGAACGCGCCCGGCCTACGCATCCTGGCGACCGGGCGGCGCTCACTCGGCGTCGTGGGAGAGCACCTGCTCCCCGTCGGCCCGCTGCCGCCCGCCGACGCCGTCGCGCTGCTGGCCGGCCGCGCGCCCGGCCGCGGCATCGCGGACGTGAACCGCAAGGCTGCCGCCCGGCTGTGCGAACGGCTCGGCCGGATGCCCTCCGCGATCGAGCTGGCGGCGCGACGGCTGTGCGCCGAACCCGAGCCGGCGATCGAGGACCTGCTCGACGACCCCTTCCACGAGACGGCCGCGCGCGGGGCCCTGGACCGCGCCCTCGAACTGTGCTCGCCGGACGAACGGCATGTGTGGTCGCGGGTCGCCGCGTTCCCCGGCCTGTTCGGCCTGGCCGACGCCGAACGGGTCTGCGCGGACATCCCGCCGCCCGCCGAGCTGCTCGACGCTCTCATCGGCCTGATCGACAAGTCCCTCCTGATCCGAGAGGAGAGTGGCGGCGAGGTCCGCTTCCGCGTGCCGCGGGCGGGCGCCGGGCGGCCGCCGCGCGGTCACAACCGCGACCGGCCCGTCCCCTGCCCGCGCCGTACGTCCGACATGGGCGGCCCGCCGGTGCTGACCCGGCGCGAGCACGAGGTCGCCGAACTCGTCGCGGACGGCTTGTCCAACCGCGAGGTGGCGGAGAAGCTGGTGATCTCGAAACGCACCGCCGAGGCGCACATGGAGCACATCCTGGCCAAGCTCAACTTCTCCTCCCGTACGCAGGTCGCCGCCTGGGTCGTCCGGAGACGGGGAGACCGATGATCGGGAACCTGCCCGCCGAGCCGGCCAGCTTCGTCGGCCGCGCGGACGAGCGGGAGTACGTCGCGGGGCTCCTCGGCCGCGCCCGGCTGGTCACCCTGACCGGCGCTCCGGGAGTCGGCAAGAGCAGGCTGGCCCGCCAGGTCGCAGCCGACGCGTACCGGCGGTTCCCCGACGGCGTCTGGCTGGTGGAGCTCTCCGCGCTCCGCGACCCGCGCGACCTCCTCCCGCACGTCGCCGCGACCCTGGCCGGTCCGGGAGACGGTGAAGATCCCGGCGGCCCCGGCGAGGCGGAGGTCGCCGTGGTGGCCGCGCGCGTCGGCGGCCGGCGGATGCTCCTCGTCCTCGACACCTGTGAGCACCTGCCGGCCGCGTGCGCCGAACTGGCCGGACACCTGCTGGAGCGCTGCCCGGGGCTGCGTGTGCTGACCACCGGCAGAGAGCCCCTCGACGCGCCGGGCGAGCACGTCGTGACCGTCCTCCCGCTCGGCGCCGACGCGGTGACGCTGTTCGCCGACCGGGCCGTGGCCACGGTGCCCGACTTCGTGGTCGATCGCGCCAACCGCGCCCACGTCGTACGGCTCTGCGAGGAGCTCGACGGCGTGCCGCTCGCGATCGAGCTGGCCGCGACCCGGCTGCGGGCGCTGTCCGTCCAGGACATCAGCGCCCGCCTGACCGACCGGTTCCGGCTGCTGAGCCGCGCCGAGTCCGAGACGGGGGAGAGCAGGCACCGCACCCTGCGCACCGCGATCGGCTGGAGCCACGAGCTGTGCGAGCCCCACGAACGGCTGCTGTGGGCCCGGCTTTCGGTGTTCTCCCACGGCTTCGAACGCGAGACGGCCGAGGACGTGTGCGCCGACGGCGCGCTCGCTCGTGACGACGTGTTCGCGCTGCTGGCCCGGCTGGTCGAGAAATCCGTCCTGCTGCGCGAGGGCGACCGCTACCGCCTGCTGCACGCCGTACGCGCCTACGGGGCGGAACGGCTGCGCGAGCTGGGCGAGGAGGAGGCCGTGCGCGACCGCCACCGGGACGCCTACCTGCGGCTCGCGCGCCGCGCGGAGGCGGAGTGGGCCGGGCCGGGACAGGTCGCGTGGGCCCGCCGGATGGCCGATGAGCTGCCGAACTTCCTGGCCGCCCTCGACCACGCCCTCGCCGGAGATCCCCGGGTCGCGGTCGAGCTCGCCGGGACGCTGTGGCCGCTGTGGATCGCCTGCGGCAGTCACCGGGAGGGCCGCCGCTACCTCGACCGGGCGCTCGCCGCGACCGGGCGGCCGACCCCGCACCGCGTCAAGGCGCTCTGGGCCGCCGCGTGGGTGGAGGCCCGCCACTTCGACGTGCACCGGGCCCGTACGCGGATGGAGGAGTGCCGCCGCGGCCCGGGGGCGCACGTGTGGGGCGCCCACGCGGCGGCGGTCCTCGCGTTCGCCGGGGGCGACGACGAGGACGCGGCCCGGCGGCTCGACGGGCTGCTCGCCGCCCGGAGAGGCACCGGCCCGGCCTGGCTCCTCGGCCGCAACCCCGCCTGCGTCCTCAGCCAGGCGGGCCTCGCCCTGGCCAGGTCCGGCGGCGTACGGGCCAAGGAGGTGCTCGACGACGCGGTGTGGCGCGGCACGCTCAACGGCGACTGCTGGAGCCGCTCCGTCGCCAACCAGGGCCTGGCCGTACTCGCCTGGGAGAACGGCGACCTGGCCGAGGCCGAGGAGCGCAACCACGAGGCACTCCGGCTCGGTCGCGACCTCGGCGACCTGGCCGGCGCGCTCGCCGGGTTCGAGATCCAGGCGTGGCTCGCCGCCGCCACGGGCAGGGGAGGACTCGCCGCGACGCTGCTGGGAGCGGTCGAGGGGCTCGGCGCCCAGGCCGGCATCCGGCTGGACGAGGCGCCCTACTGGGGTGCCCGCCACTCCACCTGTGCCGAGATCGCGCGCGGCCTCGCCGGCGGCCCCACGTTCCGTACGGCTCTCGCCGAAGGGGCCGGCCTCGACCTGGACGCGGTCTACCGGCGGGCGCTCGGAGACCCGCCGAAGGAGGGCGCCTGCCTCACACCGCGGGAGTTCCAGGTGGCCGAGCTGATCGCGGACGGCCTGTCGAACCGGGAGCTCGCGGAACGACTGATGATCGCCGAACGTACGGCCGACACCCACGTGGAGAACATCCTGGCCAAGCTGCGCATGTCGTCCCGCGTGCAGATCGCCGCCTGGGTGGCGGTGCGGCGCTCCACCCCCACCAGGCCCACATCGGAGAAGGGATCGGGCATCCTCCCGATGTAACACACGGCGATCATTCAGATACTTATCGTGTCCGGTTGGCCGAATAGGGGGGAAGCCGACCGGTCGATCGCCGCGCGGCGGGGGACGACGTTGCGGCAGGGTTCGGCGGCGGGTTCGGGTCGAGGGGGATCGTCCCGCCGTCGAACCTCCTCCCCCGGGGTGGTGAATCTCCACCGGGGTGGGGCAATCTTCAACCCTGAGTAGTCAGTCGATTACGCACTCATGATTGGCTGGGCCGGCCATGCATGAGAGGGCGGATTTGGTGATCGATGCGTTGGGGCGGCGAGGCAACCTGCCCGCCGAGACGAGCACCTTCATGGGACGGGACGAGGACCTGGCCGAGGTGGGGCGGCTGCTACAGGAGGAGTCCCTGGTCACGCTGACCGGGGTCGCGGGGGTCGGGAAGACCCGGCTCGCGCTCAAGGCGGCGGGGGAGTTGCCCGGCGGCGCCTGGCTGGCCGAGCTGTCCGGCGAGCGCAACGGCGCCCTGCTGGCCCACACGATCGGCGCCGCGATCGGCCTGCCCGAGCAGGCCGCCCGCCCCCAAGGGGACGTCCTCGCCGAGCATCTCGCCGACCGCCGGATGCTGCTGATCCTCGACACGTGCGAGCACCTTCTCGGCCCGTGCCGCGAGCTGGTCGGCCAGATCCTGCGGGCGGCTCCCGGCGTGCGCGTCCTGGCCACCAGCAGGCAGCCCCTCGGCCTCCCGGGCGAGCGCGTCCACACCGTACGCCCGCTCCCGGTCACCGCCGAGGACTGCGACGCCGTACGGCTGTTCCGTGACCGGGCCCGCGCCGTATGTCCCGGGTTCGAGCCCTCTGACGCCGTCGTACGGCTCTGCCGCCGCCTGGACGGCGTGCCGCTCGCGCTCGAACTCGCCGCCGGTCGGCTGCGCGCCCTGACCGCGGGCGAGCTGCTCGACCACATGGACGACCGCTTCTCGCTGCTCGCCGGGCGGGGCCGTACCGGCAGGCACCGGACGCTGCGCACCGCGGTCGGGTGGAGCCATGAGCTGTGCACCCCGGAGGAACGGCTGCTGTGGGCCCGGCTCTCCGTTTTCGCCGGGACGTTCGACGCCGCCGCGGCCGCGGACGTCTGCGCCGACGAGCGGCTGCGCGGCGTGCCCGGCCTGCTCTCCCGGCTCGCCGACAAGTCCGTACTGATCCGGCACGGCCAGCGGTTCCGGATGCTCGGCATGATGCGGGACTACGGCCGGGAGTGGCTCCGCGCGATCGATGAGGAACGCGCGGTCGTCCGCCGCCACCGCGAGCACTCCCTTGCCCTGCGGCGCGGGATGCGTCACCCCGGACGGCGCGCCTGCGGCGACCCGGCCAGGAGGCCCGAGTCCAGCCGCCCGCACCCCGGCCCGGGACACTGAACCGGCTCCGGGCGGCTACTCCGGCCGGGTGAGCCAGACGTCGATCTCGCCGAGGAGCTCCTTCTTGAGTGAGTCGGGCGCCGTGGACGAGCGGATCGACTGCCGGGCCAGCTCGGCGACCTCCGCGTCGCGGAAGTCGTAGACGTCCCGCGCGAGCTCGTACTGCGGGAGCAGCCGGGCCCCGAACAGCAGCGGGTCGTCCGCGCCGAACGCGATCGGCACCCCCGCGTCGAACAGCTTGCGCACCGGCACGTCGTGCGGGCTCTCGGCCACGCCGAGCCCGACGTTCGACAGCGGGCACACCTCGCACGCGATCTGCCGGTCGGCGAGGCTTTCGAGCAGCCGGTCGTCCTCGGCCGCGCGGATGCCGTGCCCCACCCGGTCGGCGTCCAGGTCGTAGACGCACTCGGCGACGCTGGCCGCGCCCATCAGCTCTCCCCCGTGCGGCACGGCCAGCAGCCCGGCCCGTTTGGCGATCCGGAACGCGGTGTCGAACTCGCGGGCACGGCCGCGCCGCTCGTCGTTCGACAGGCCGAACCCCACCACGCCCCGCCCCGCGTACTGCGCGGCCAGCCGGGCCAGGGTCCGCGAGTCGAGGGGATGCCGGGTGCGGTTGGCCGCCACGATCACCGCGACGCCCACGCCCGAGGAGGCCGAGGCCCGCGCCGCGGCGTCGAGCACCAGCTCGAGCGTCGAGGTCAGCCCGCCGAATCGCGCGGCGTACCCGGACGGGTCCACCTGGATCTCCAGCCAGCGCGACCCCTCGGCGGCCTCGTCCTCCGCCGCCTCCTTGAGCAGCCGGTAGACGTCCTCGGGGCGCCGCAGCACCGATCGGGCGATGTCGTACAACCGCTGGAACCTGAACCAGCCCCGCTCGTCGGTCGCGCGCAGCTTCGGCGGCCAGTCCTGCACCAGCGCGTCGGGAAGGTGGACCCCGTGCTCCTGGGCCAGCTCGATCAGCGTCGAATGCCGCATCGAGCCGGTGAAGTGAAGGTGCAGGTGGGCCTTGGGGAGCGTGACGAGAGAGCGCGGCATTTCCATATCCTGCCGCATTCGCGTCTCAACCTGGTCCGGCCTTCGCGCGTTGTGGACGGACGAAAGGGGAGCTGATGACCGAAGAAGACGAGGCGGCCTTCGACGAGTTCCTGGCCGCCCGGAGCACCGCCCTGCTCCGCACCGCGGTCCTGGTCTGCGGCGCGTCCCCCCACGATGCCGAGGACCTGGTCCAGAGCGCCCTGGAGAAGGTGTACCGGCACTGGCCGCGCATCAGGCGCGACAACCCCGAGGCGTACGCGCGTCGCGTCGTCGTGAACGCCGCCATCAGCAGGGCCCGGAGGAGGCGGGTGATCCAGGAGATCACCTTCGCCAGCCCTCCGGACACGCCCGTGGAGTCGCCGGACCCCGGCCTGCGCGAGCTGCTGCTCGCGGAGCTCGGGAAGCTCCCGGCGCGGATGCGGGCCGTGCTGGTCCTGCGCTACTGGGAGGACATGTCCGAGGCCGAGACGGCGGCGGCGCTCGGCTGCTCGGCCGGGACCGTGAAGAGCCAGGCCGCCCGTGGCCTGGCGCGAATCCGCACACGTCTCGCAACACTGGAAGGAGTGTCAGCATGAACGTGGAAGAGACGCTGAAGGAGGCGATGGCCTCCCGGGTGGCCGCCGTCCAGGCCCCGCCTTCGATGGGGCAGCGCATCCGGCGGCGCAGCCGCCGCAACGTGGTCAGGTTTCGTACGGCGGGAGCGGCGCTCCTGACGGTCGCCGTCGCCGGAGCCGTTCCCGTGTACCTTTCCGCGACCTCCGGCCCGGCCCCGGCGCAGGTCGGAGCGCCCGCCGCCGAAACGCCCGAGTCCGCGGCCGACGACATCGCCGTCTCGGGGAACGCCGTACCGAACGTGGTCGGTTTGCGCGTGGACGAGGTCCTGCCCGCGCTGAAGGCCGCGGGCTTCAAGGCGGATTGGAAGAAGGTTGTCACCGACGGGGCCCCGCACGGAACGATCACCGAGCAGAAGCCGGCCGCCGGGGCCGTGGCCCCGGAGGGATCCACGGTGGAGGTCACCATTGCGACGAGGGCCGCGCCTGATCCGTCGGCGACACCCACCACGGACGAACTACCGCAGGACCTCGGCGACCTGGGTGACGGCCGGACCTTCGGCGGCGTCCACTTCGGCTACCTCCCTGCTGGCCTCGAATGGGGCAAGTGGTCCGGCAAGAACGGGTTCGGCGACACGAGCTACACGACCACGTGGGACGAGCCGAGCAAGACGGGCAGCGGCGAGTACTCCGTGCAGGCCGTGGTCTACCAGGGGAAGGCCGCCCGTGCCCGGCGCGGCATCGCGAAGGGCGACCCGGTGACGATCCACGGCAGGCAGGGATACCTCGGCCGGCTCACCGAAGGCGGCGAGCTGGTCGCGGAGAGGGCGGAGGACAACACCCTCACCCTCGTCTGGTTCCCCCGCGCCGACCGCGCGGTCGAGATCATGATGAGTCCCACGTTCGCCACGAAGCTGGGTGACGCGGACAAGACGGAGATCCAGAAGATCGCCGAGGGGGTGGTCGTCCGGAACTGACCGTCCCGCGACTCGCCCGCGCCTCTGTGCTTCGTCGGGTTTCCACAGGGACGCCTTGCCCGGCCGCTTTGCGGCCGGGCAACCCTTTTCCCGCCTGGGGCGTACAAGAGGACATGACACTGGACAGAGCCGAGTGAATCCTCCCGAGGGGTTCGCGGAGTTCGTGGCTGCCCGGGGCACGAGCCTGCTGCGCACGGCGTATCTCGCCTGCGACTCCCCAGACGAGGCCGAGGACGTCCTCCAGAGCGCGCTGGAACGGGCCTGCCGCAACTGGCACCGGCTCCGCGCGGACGCCGCACCGGAGCCTTACGTCCGAAAGATCATCATTAATCTTGCGATCAGCCGCGCCCGGCGCCGCGCGATCCTGCAGTTCATCCCGACGCACTCCCCGCCCGACCGGCCCGCGCCGGCCACCTCGGACGTCGAGCTGCGCCAGATCCTCGTGGACGGCCTGCGCATCCTCCCACCGCGCCAGCGCGCTGTCGTCGTACTCAGGTACTGGGAGGACCTGACCGAGTCCCAGACCGCCCAGATCCTCGGGTGCTCCATCGGCACGGTGAAGAGCCAGGCGTTCAAGGCACTCGTACGGCTCCGCGCGTGGCTCGGTGAGGAGGTGACCGGCCTTGTCGGATCTTGAGAGTCGGCTCAGGCACGCCATGACCGAGGCGACGGCCGAGCTGCGGATCGCCCCCGACCTCGCCGACCGGGTCGTCCGGCGTACCCGCCGGAGGAAGACCGCGAGGGCGGCGACGACGGCCGCCGCCGTCGTCTCTGTCGTACTGGCCGCGGTCCCGGCGTACCACGTGATCCAGGAACAGCGGCACGTGGTCTCCGTCACGGCGGCGGAGAACGTGGACGGCGTCGAGGTGCGCGACCTTCCCGACGGATTCGGGCGGCCCGCGACATTCGAGGTGAACGATCACGGTCTGCGGGGGAAGGCCGCCCGCTGGAGCCAGGGCGATCGCACCATCCAGGTCACCGTCTACCGGCCGAAGGATCTCGCGGGCGGCTACCTCGACCTCCAGCAGCGCGGGTTCCTGCCCGGCGGCACGCTCTGGCGGCACCGCGGAGGCGGCCTGATGTCCGCCGGCCGCGACGACCTGATTTGGTGGGAGCGGGACGGCCTGGTGCTGCGGGTGACGACTTCGGCCTCCGCCAAGAAGTACCTCGAACCGGTGGCGATGGGCCTGCACGTGCCCTGGGATCCCATCCTGGACACGATGCGTGTGACCTACATGCCGGCACGCTACCGCCTGGTCTCCGGCGAGCCGCGGGGGATCCTCGACGGGCTCGGCCGGTGGTGGAGCGATGATCAGAACGCCTCCATGGCCGTCGAGGTCGTGCGCGGTGACCGGGCGAAGGACCTGAGCGCGCTGCGCCGGGTCGCCTGGCCGACCAACGAGGAGTTCCTTGACGTGCGGGCGACCACCGTAGGCCGGGCCCGCGCCATGGAGGGACGTGTCGTGGGCGATGGCGGAAGGCTCAACCAGGGCCGGATGCTCATGTGGCTCATCGAGCCCGGCCTCGGCATGCGGATCTGGGCGGTGGGCGCGACCGAGGACGAGATGCGGCGGGTGGCCGAGGGCATCGAGCCGGCTCCACCGCTGGCCGGGCCCTCTGTGGACGGCGTCGAGGTGCCCCCCGCCCTCCGATCCGTGCCGGAGGCGGCCAGGGGCCGCGCACTGGGGTGGAACTGGACCACCACGACCACGTACTGGGGGCATCCCCCCGGCAAGGGCTGGTACGTCGCCCTGTCCGTCCACCGAGGTGGGCTCGTCGGCACCGACCTGTGGCGGAAGGACGCTTTCCGCACGACACCCGAAACCGCGACCGTCGGCGGCGTCCGCGGCCTCCGGGCCGACTCCACCACGACGGTGCGGGTCGGCGGCCGGCCGCGGCTCATGTGGACCCGGAGCTTCGCCTGGGAGCCGCGGACCGGCCTCGCCGTCGTGGTGACCACAGCCGAGGACACCGTGTCCTCGACCGCGCATCCCGATCTCGACCTCGACCGGCTGGTACGCAGCCTCGGCGCCCGGCAGCCGTAGGGGCGGAAACGCCGGAAAGGCCCGGGCCGTGATGGTCCGGGCCTTTTCGTCTAGAAGAGGTCGCTCAGTGCGCCTCGGCGAGCAGCTTGGCCACGCGGCTGACGCCCTCGACCAGGTCGTCGTCGCCCAGCGCGTACGACAGCCGGAAGTAGCCGGGGGTGCCGAACGCCTCACCCGGCACCAGCGCCACCTCGGACTCTTCGAGGATCAGCTCGGCCAGCTCGGCGGAGGAGGCCGGCCGCCGGCCGCGCAGCTCCTTGCCCAGCAGCGCCTTCACCGACGGGTACGCGTAGAACGCGCCCAGCGGCTCGGGGCACACCATGCCCGGGATCTCGTTGAGCATCCGGACCATGGTCTGCCGGCGACGGTCGAACGCCTCGCGCATCATCGCCACGGCGGAAAGGTCGCCGGAGACGGCGGCGAGCGCGGCGGCCTGCCCCACGTTCGACACGTTGGAGGTGGCGTGCGACTGCAGGTTCGTCGCGGCCTTCACCACGTCGGACGGCCCGATGAGCCAGCCCACCCGCCAGCCGGTCATCGCGTACGTCTTCGCCACGCCGTTCAGGACGACCACGCGCTCGCGCAGCTCGGGCACGGCCGTGGCGATGCTGGAGAAGGAGGCGCCGCCGTACACGAGGTGCTCATAGATCTCGTCGGTGACGACCCACAGGCCCTTGTCCAGCGCCCAGCGGCCGATCTCCTCGACCTGCGCGGGCGAGTAGACGGCGCCCGTCGGGTTGGACGGCGAGACGAACAGCAGCGCCTTGGTCCGCTCGGTCAGCTTCTCCTCAAGCTGCTCGACCGACGCGAGATAGCCCGTCGTCTCGTCGGTCACGACGTCAACCTGGACACCGCCCGCGAGCTTGATCGCCTCCGGGTACGTCGTCCAGTACGGGGCGATGACAAGCACCTCGTCACCCGGGTCCAGCAAGGTGGCGAACGCCTCGTAGACGGCCTGCTTGCCGCCGTTGGTCACCAGGACCTGGGAGGCGTCCACCTGGAACCCGGAGTCGCGCAGCGTCTTCTCGGCGATCGCCTGCTTGAGCTCGGGCAGGCCGCCGGCCGGCGTGTACTTGTGGAACCGGGGGTTCCGGCACGCCTCGACGGCCGCCTCGACGATGTAGTCGGGCGTCGGGAAGTCGGGCTCGCCCGCGCCGAAGCCGATGACCGGGCGACCGGCCGCCTTCATGGCCTTGGCCTTGGCGTCCACGGCCAGCGTCGCGGACTCTGAGATCGCGGAAATGCGCGCGGAGATGCGAGGTCGGGTCATGCCTCCATCGTTTCAGACCTGCGGGAATCCTTCCGCCGCTTACCACCATCTGGACAGTCGGCCGGGTAGCTTTGAACCGCGCGGACGATCTGGTTCGACGAAGTCGCCATTCCCACGTACACTTCTGCGTCTAGTGGGCCACGACGGGAACGTTCGGCAATGTCGATCCGTTTCTCCGGTATGGTGGTGCACGGCTTAGGGCACTAGCGCAATTGGTAGCGCACCGGTCTCCAAAACCGGCGGTTGGGGGTTCGAGTCCCTCGTGCCCTGCGGAGTGCGGTCCGCGCACCAACTGGCGTGAAAGCGCGCCGCAAGTTGCGATGGACACGACGGATCAGGTGAGGACTGTGGCGATCGACACCCGCGGTGAGACCGCAGGAAAGCCAGGCAAGCCAAGCGGTGAGAAGAAGGCAAAGCGCACCTCTCCCGCACTTTTCTACCGGCAGGTTGTCGCCGAACTGCGTAAGGTCATCTGGCCGAGGCGTAAGGACCTGATCACTTATACCTCTGTGGTCCTCGGCTTTGTTCTAATCATGGTCGCGATCGTGGCCGGGATAGACTTCCTGCTGACGAAGGGTGTGTTGGCGGTCTTCGGCGGATCGTGATCCGACCCTGATCGTCGCACGTCATGTCACCGACGAAAGAGGAAGAGTCACCGTGTCCGAGTCCCCGCTGCCGGTCGATGGCTCCCGCGAAGAGTGGGAGACCGAGCCGGACGAGGCCGTAGAGAAGGTCGACGACACCGCTGCCGCCGGCGAGCACGGCGCTGACGCTGACGTTGACGCCGACTCGGGCGACGCCGTGGCAGAGGTCGACGAGGACGGCGATGTCGTCCCGGAGGTCGACCCCGTCGAGGAGTTCAAGCGTCAGCTCCGCGGCCAGTTCGGCGAGTGGTACGTCATCCACTCGTACGCCGGCTACGAGAACCGCGTGAAGCAGAACATCGAGAGCCGTACCAGCTCCCTCAACATGGAGGACTACATCTTCCAGGTCGAGGTGCCGACCCACACGATCACTGAGTTCAAGGGCGGCAAGAAGACTCCGATCAAGGAGCGTGTGCTTCCGGGGTATGTGCTGGTCCGGATGGACCTCACCGACGAGTCCTGGGCCGCGGTGCGCAACACGCCCGGCGTCACCGGCTTCGTCGGGCTGTCGAACAAGCCGAGCCCGCTCAACCTCGACGAGGTCGCCAAGCTGCTGGCGCCCGAGCCGGCCGAGGAAGTGAAGAAGGCGGCCTCCAAGGCGACCGCCGCGACCGTCGACTTCGAGGTCGGCGAGTCCGTCACTGTCATGGACGGCCCGTTCGCCACGCTGCCCGCCACGGTCAGCGAGATCAGCATCGAGTCCCAGAAGCTCAAGGTGCTCGTGTCGATCTTCGGCCGCGAGACCCCTGTCGAGCTGTCGTTCAACCAGGTCTCCAAGATCTGACGGCCTGGCATACACTCCTAAGTCGTCCTCACGGTCGTGAGGGTGGGCCTGGGCGGCGGCACCGTTAGCGGTGCCGCCGTGTCCTCACGTGGTGAGGGCCCGGGCTGAGAGATTCAAGTTAGTCAAGGACCCGGAGAGAGCATGCCTCCCAAGAAGAAGATCGCGGCCCTGGTCAAGGTCCAGCTTCCCGCTGGCCAGGCCACGCCCGCGCCGCCGGTCGGTACCGCGCTCGGTCCGCACGGCGTCAACATCATGGACTTCGTCAAGCAGTACAACGCTGCGACGGAGGCTCAGCGGGGCAACATCATCCCCGTCGAGATCACGATCTACGAAGACCGCAGCTTCACCTTCATCACGAAGACGCCGCCGGCGCCTGAGCTGATCAAGAAGGCCGCCGGTCTGCAGAAGGGCAGCGCGAACCCGCACAAGGACAAGGTGGGCAAGCTCACCAAGGACCAGCTGCGTCAGATCGCCGAGACCAAGATGCAGGACCTCAACGCCAACGACATCGAGGCTGCTGAGAAGATCATCGCCGGCACCGCCCGGTCGATGGGCATCACCATCGCCGAGTAGTACCCGACCGACGAAGACAGCACTGTGGCAGGGCCCGCGCAGGCCCGGACCACGAACTCCATGAGGAGCGAGAAGTGAAGCGCAGCAAGAGCTGGAAGAACGCGGCCGAACTGGTCGACCGCGACAGCCTGTACAGCCCGATTGAGGGTGTCCGGCTGGCCAAGAAGACCGCGACCGCCAAGTTCGACGCCACCGTCGAGGTCGCCCTGCGTCTGGGCGTCGACCCGCGCAAGGCCGACCAGATGGTCCGCGGCACCGTCAACCTCCCGCACGGCACCGGTAAGACCGCCCGGGTCCTGGTCTTCGCGACCGGCGACCGTGCCGAGGAGGCTCGCGCCGCGGGCGCCGACATCGTCGGCGCCGACGAGCTGATCGACGAGGTGGCCAAGGGCCGGCTCGACTTCGACGCCGTCGTCGCCACGCCGGACCTGATGGGCAAGGTCGGCCGCCTCGGCCGCGTGCTCGGTCCACGTGGTCTCATGCCCAACCCGAAGACCGGGACCGTGACCCCGGCCGTCGGCAAGGCTGTCACCGACATCAAGGGCGGCAAGATCGAGTTCCGTGTCGACCGGCACGCGAACCTGCACTTCATCATCGGCAAGGCGTCCTTCGGTGAGCGTCAGCTCGTCGAGAACTACGCCGCCGCCCTCGACGAGGTGCTGCGTCTCAAGCCGTCGGCCGCCAAGGGCCGTTACCTCAAGAAGGTCACCTTCACCACGTCCATGGGCCCCGGCATCCCGGTCGACCCGAACGTGACGCGGTCGCTGACCGCCGAGATCGACGCCTGATCTCATCTGTCGACGAGAACCCCCGTCCGGGCATCCGGGCGGGGGTTCTCGCGTGTACGGCCCCAGAACTGCGGAGTCCGGCTGCGATATGTCGGAATATTGCGGGGATATAGCGCAGGTCGCGCAGATAGCGCGCGAGCGCCATAGGGTCGAGAGCAGTCGTCCGTAAAGAAAGGACAAAGACATGCGTCGACTTCTGCTGGCCGCCGGGGCGGCCGCCGTAATCGGTGTCGTGGGGTGCGCCCCCGCCGCCACGTCTCTGGGCAACGTGAGGTTGTCCGCGTCCGAGGTGCTGCAGCAGGCCTCCCAGAAGGCGCAGGAGGTCACCTCCTACACCGCCGACCTCGTCGTGGACCTCTCGGCCGGCGCGGACCGCACCGGCATCATCCAGGGCAAGCTGCGCTCCCAGCAGAAGCCCACGCTGGCCACCGACCTCACCCTCGACCAGATCACCTTCGCCGGCCAGAACGTCCCCGGCGGGCTCCGGGTGATCCTTGTGGGCGACACGGTGTACCTGAAGTCCGACGCCCTCAAGACCCTGCTGGGCAACACCAAGCCGTGGATCAAGGTGGACCTCAAGGAAGTCGGCGACGCCCGAGGCGTCAACGTGGACGAAGTCCTCGGCCGGGCCCAGCAGATCGACCTCAAGACCAGCGCGGCGCTCCTGACCGCCTCCAAGGACGCCAAGGCCGTCGGCGCCGAGCAGGTGGGCGGCGTGGACACCACGCACTACTCGGGCACGTTCCCGGTGGCCGAGGCCGTGAAGCAGCTCGCCCCCGAGGAGCGCGTCAAGGCGGAGGGCGGCCTGGCCAAGGTCGACGACATGAAGTTCGACGCGTGGATCGACGCCGACGGCCTGCCCCGGAAGGTCACGCTGAAGGGCGGCCCCACCGACAAGGGCGCGTTCAACGCCACCGTCGCCTTCACCTCGTTCAACGAGCCCACGACGATCAAGGCGCCTTCCGCGGACGAGGTCGGAGAGCTGCCGCGGAACCTCCACGCTCAGTGATTTGGCATCAGGCGGATTGATGCCCTACTGTGGCGTTTGCCAAAGACCGCCGGTCGTCGCCGGGCTGCCACCAGTCCGATGACCGAAGGATCCACTCTGTGGGCGACCCGCGTAGGTGTGATGTGAGCTTCCGGGCGCGTGCGCGCGCCTGTGCCAGCCCCGTGCGCCTGCGCCGGGGCTCCTCCTTTTTCGGACGCCTTCGCCGGTGGCACATCTGGAAGGAGGCCCATGGCGAGGGCGGATAAGGCGATCGCGGTTGCCGAACTCGAGAGCGAGTTCGAGGGCTCCAGCGGCGCCGTTCTGACCGAGTACCGCGGTCTCACCGTCGCGCAGCTCAAGGAGCTGCGCGTTGCTCTCGGTGGGAATGCGAAGTTCGCCGTGGCGAAGAACACGCTGGCTAAGATCGCGGCTCAGAACGCCGGGATCAACGCCCTGGACGAGCTGCTCCAGGGCCCGACCGCGATCGCGTTCGTCAAGGGCGACGTGGTCGAGGCGGCCAAGGGTCTGCGTGACTTCGCCAAGGCCAACCCCCTTCTGGTGATCAAGGGTGGCGTCGTCGACGGCAAGTCGATGACCCCGGCCGAGATCTCCAAGCTTGCCGACCTTGAGTCCCGCGAGGTTCTCCTCGCGAAGCTGGCCGGTGCGCTGAAGGCGAAGCAGTCCCAGGCTGCCGCCACCTTCGCCGCGCTGCCCACCAACATGGCTCGACTGGCCGAGGCCCTGCGCGCCAAGCGCGAAGAGGCCGGCGAGTAGGTCCGTCCACGACGGGCCTGGGGGGAAGCGCACACCGCGGTCCCTGAACTTTTTTGCTAGATCCACACGGAGGAACACACCATGGCGAAGCTCAGCACCGACGAGCTGCTCGAGTCCTTCAAGGAGATGACCCTCCTTGAGCTGTCCGACTTCGTGAAGCTCTTCGAGGAGACCTTCGACGTCAAGGCCGCCGCTCCGGTCGCCGTCGCCGCCGCCCCGGCTGCCGGTGGCGCCGCCGCTGAGGAGGCCGAGGAGCAGGACGAGTTCGACGTCATCCTCGAGGCCGCCGGCGACAAGAAGATCCAGGTCATCAAGGAGATCCGCGCCCTCACCAGCCTGGGTCTCAAGGAGGCCAAGGACCTCGTGGACGGCGCTCCGAAGGCCGTCTTCGACGGCAAGGTCAACAAGGAGCAGGCGGAGAAGGCCAAGGCTGCCCTGGAGGGCGCCGGCGCCACCGTCAGCGTCAAGTAACACTGACGTTTTTCCGCGAAAGGGCGGTCACCTTCGGGTGGCCGCCCTTTCCGCGTTCATACGGCCGCGCCCGCTCCGGCCGGAATGTGTAGCGGGAGACCCTCCGGCGTGCGATGACATGGTCGGGGGTGATGCATCGGTGGGACGGACGCTGATCGCGGGGCTGACGGTACTCGTGGCGGGGCTGGCCGCGGCCGCGCTGTTGCTCGGGGTGGCCCGGAACGAGGCGCGGCAGGACGAGCGGGACCGCCAGGCTGCCGTCCGGGCGGCCGCCGTCCACGCGGCCGCCCTGCTCACACTGGACCACCGCACGGTGGACCAGGACGTGGCGCGGCTCGTCGCCACCTCGACCGGGCAGGCCCGCGACGGCTACGTGAAGGGCCGGGACGCGATGCGACAGGCCGCCCTCCGGCGCGAGGTCTCGCAGGCCGGGGTGCTGCGCGCGGCCGGCCTCGTGTCGATGGCGGACGGCGGACGCTCCGCCGAGGTCATGGTCGTGGGCGACGCGTTGATCCGCTGGGGAGCGGACGGTAAGAGGGGCGGCGGCGACCCGGGCGGGGCGGGCGAGCCCGAGGAACGTGCCTACCGATGGCGCATGGAGGTGGCCAAGGTGGGGGACCGCTGGCTGGTCTCCAGGGCGGAGTTGGTGCAGTGAGACGGACTCTCGCCGTGCTGCTCGCCGCCGCGGCGGCCGGCCTCGCCGCCACCGTGGCCTGGCTGTACGCGGATCTGGGCCGCCTTCAGGGCGATGTCTCGGCCGGGCGGGAGGCTGTGACCGCGGCCCGCTCGTATGCGGCGGACATGCTGTCCTACGACTACCGGACGATGGACGAGGATCTCGCCCGGGCGAGGAGCCACACGACCGGAGCGCTGGCCGCACGCTATGCCCGGCTCGCCGCCACGCTGCCGCGGCTCGCCCGCCAGCGGCAGGAGGTACGGCAGGCCGTCGTGGCGGGCGCCGCGGTCGAGTCGGCGACCTCCGAGGAGGTCCGGATATTGGTTTTCCTGAACACGGTCACCAGTGGGCGCGAAACCGGACAGGACCGGCCGACCCAGGAGGTCGGGCAGAACCGGCTCCGTCTCGTGATGAGCAGGGAGAACGGCCGCTGGCTGGTCTCTGATCTCTCCACGCTCCTGGGCGACACGCCCGTTCTCGGGGCCCCTTAATTCAATTGTTAGCAAAGACTATGTTTGGCGCTGGCTACGGCAGGACATATCGATCACTGGCAGTGTCGACCGTTGGTCAGCGTTCGGCTCGCCACGTGACAGAGCGTTAGCCGGACGGGCTCGCGGGTATCGTCTGGGTCCGGTGACGTTCGACGGCTCATGTGAGCGGGAAAACGCAGCGTGCTGGGCATTAGTCGGCCGAAATGTCGGGCCTCGGGCTTGACGTATCGCCGCTGACGGGTGATGCTGCCACCAACGTGGAGCGCAGAGCGAGAGCGGAGTGGACAGGTGTATGCCCATCGGCTACACTGCCCCTTTGCGCTGCCCTTTGACGACCCGCTTCTCTGAGTAACTCTGTTGCATGGTCGTCTGGCGTGCGTGTAGTCAGTCCGCGAGCCCTCGGAAGGACATCTGTTGGCAGCCTCGCGCAACGCCTCCGCCGTACCCGCCGGTCCCCGTACCGTGTCGTTCGCACGTATCGAGGAGCCACTCGAAGTTCCCGACCTTCTTGCCCTGCAGACCGAGTCGTTTGACTGGCTGCTCGGCAACGAGAAGTGGAAGGGTCGGGTCGAGGCGGCTCGCCAGGCCGGGCGCAAGGACGTTCCGGCCCAGTCAGGTCTCGAAGAGATCTTCGAGGAGATCAGTCCCATCGAGGACTTCTCCGGAACCATGTCCCTGTCGTTCCGCGACCATCGGTTCGAGCCGCCCAAGTACTCGGTCGACGAGTGCAAAGACAAGGACATGACCTACTCCGCCCCGATGTTCGTCACGGCGGAGTTCATCAATAACACCACCGGTGAGATCAAGAGCCAGACGGTGTTCATGGGCGACTTCCCGCTCATGACCTCGAAGGGCACTTTCATCATCAACGGCACCGAGCGTGTCGTGGTCTCCCAGCTGGTGCGGTCCCCGGGTGTCTACTTCGACCGTTCGGTCGACAAGACCTCCGACAAGGACCTGTTCGGCTGCAAGGTGATCCCTTCCCGCGGCGCCTGGCTCGAGTTCGAGATCGACAAGCGTGACAGCGTCGGCGTTCGCATCGACCGCAAGCGCAAGCAGCCCGTCACGGTGCTGCTCAAGGCGCTCGGCTGGACGAGCGAGCAGATTCTGGAGCGTTTCGGCCAGTACGAGTCGATGCGGGCGACCCTGGAGAAGGACCACACGTCCGGCCAGGACGATGCTCTGCTCGACATCTACCGCAAGCTGCGTCCGGGCGAGCCTCCGACCAAGGAGTCCGCGCAGACGCTGCTGGAGAACCTGTACTTCAATCCCAAGCGTTACGACCTCGCGAAGGTCGGGCGTTACAAGATTAACAAGAAGCTCGGTGTCGACGCCGACATCACTCAGGGCACGCTGACCGACGAGGACATCGTCTCCACGATCGAGTACATCGTGCGCCTGCACGCCGGCGAGGAGACCATGGGTCCCGACGGCTCGGTGATCGTCGAGACGGACGACATCGACCACTTCGGCAACCGCCGTCTGCGCACGGTGGGCGAGCTCATCCAGAACCAGGTCCGCCTGGGCCTGGCCCGCATGGAGCGCGTCGTCCGTGAGCGCATGACGACCCAGGACGTCGAGGCGATCACGCCGCAGACCCTGATCAACATCCGCCCGGTCGTGGCGTCGATCAAGGAGTTCTTCGGCACCTCCCAGCTGTCCCAGTTCATGGACCAGACGAACCCGCTGGCCGGTCTGACGCACAAGCGTCGTCTCTCGGCCCTGGGTCCGGGCGGTCTGTCCCGTGAGCGGGCCGGCTTCGAGGTCCGTGACGTGCACCCGTCCCACTACGGCCGCATGTGCCCGATCGAGACGCCGGAAGGCCCGAACATCGGTCTGATCGGCTCGCTGTCGTCCTTCGGCCGGGTCAACTCCTTCGGTTTCGTGGAGACGCCGTACCGCCGGGTCACCGACGGCCGGGTCACCGACGAGATCGACTACCTGACCGCGGACGTGGAGGACAGGCACGTCGTCGCCCAGGCCAACACGACCCTGAACGCCGACGGCTCCTTCGCCGACAGCCGCGTGCTCGCCCGCCGGAAGGGCGGCGAGTTCGAGGCCGTCCACCCGTCCGAGGTCGACTACATGGACGTCTCGCCGCGCCAGATGGTGTCGGTCGCGACCGCCATGATTCCGTTCCTCGAGCACGACGACGCCAACCGCGCGCTCATGGGCTCGAACATGCAGCGCCAGTCGGTGCCCCTGCTCAAGAGCGAGGCCCCGCTGGTCGGCACGGGCATGGAGTACCGCGCCGCCACGGACGCCGGTGACGTCATCAGCGCCGAGAAGCCCGGTGTGGTCGAGGAGGTCTCCGCCGACTACGTCACCGTGATGAACGACGACGGCACGCGCACCACTTACCGTGTCGCGAAGTTCAAGCGTTCCAACCAGGGCACCTGCTTCAACCAGAAGCCGATCGTGCACGAGGGCGACCGGGTCGAGGTCGGCCAGGTCGTCGCCGACGGTCCCTGCACCGACACCGGCGAGATGGCGCTCGGCAAGAACCTGCTCGTCGCGTTCATGCCGTGGGAGGGTCACAACTACGAGGACGCGATCATCCTGTCCCAGCGCCTGGTGCAGGACGACGTGCTCTCCTCGATTCACATCGAGGAGCACGAGGTCGACGCCCGTGACACCAAGCTCGGCCCCGAGGAGATCACCCGGGACATCCCGAACGTCTCCGAGGAGGTCCTCGCCGACCTCGACGAGCGCGGCATCATCCGCATCGGCGCCGAGGTCACGACCGGTGACATCCTCGTCGGCAAGGTCACTCCCAAGGGTGAGACCGAGCTGACCCCGGAGGAGCGGCTGCTGCGCGCGATCTTCGGTGAGAAGGCGCGCGAGGTTCGCGACACCTCCCTGAAGGTGCCGCACGGCGAGTCCGGCAAGGTCATCGGCGTCCGCGTGTTCAGCCGCGAGGAGGGCGACGAGCTTCCGCCCGGCGTGAACGAGCTGGTCCGCGTGTACGTGGCCCAGAAGCGTAAGATCACCGACGGCGACAAGCTCGCCGGCCGTCACGGCAACAAGGGTGTCATCTCCAAGATCCTCCCCGTGGAGGACATGCCGTTCCTCGAGGACGGCACGCCGGTCGACATCGTCCTGAACCCGCTGGGCGTTCCGGGACGAATGAACGTCGGCCAGGTGCTGGAGACCCACCTCGGCTGGATCGCGGCCCGAGGGTGGGACGTCTCCGGCGTCGAGGAGGCCTGGGCGGAGCGCCTGCGTGAGAAGGGGCTCGGCAAGGTCGAGCCGCGCACCAACGTGGCCACCCCGGTGTTCGACGGTGCCCACGAGGAGGAGATCGTCGGCCTGCTGAGCAACACCCTGGTCAACAGGGACGGTTCACGCATGGTCGGCGAGAACGGCAAGGCGCGGCTGTTCGACGGCCGTTCCGGCGAGCCGTTCCCGCACCCGATCTCGGTCGGCTACATCTACATCCTGAAGCTGCTCCACCTGGTCGACGACAAGATCCACGCGCGGTCGACCGGTCCGTACTCCATGATCACCCAGCAGCCGCTCGGCGGTAAGGCCCAGTTCGGTGGCCAGCGCTTCGGTGAGATGGAGGTGTGGGCCCTCGAGGCCTATGGCGCCGCGTACGCGCTGCAGGAGCTGCTGACGATCAAGTCGGACGACGTTCTCGGCCGCGTGAAGGTCTACGAGGCCATCGTCAAGGGCGAGAACATCCCCGAGCCGGGCATCCCCGAGTCGTTCAAGGTCCTCATCAAGGAAATGCAGTCGCTCTGCCTCAACGTCGAGGTCCTGTCGAGCGATGGCATGTCCATCGAGATGCGGGACACCGACGAGGACGTCTTCCGTGCCGCTGAGGAACTCGGCATCGACCTGTCCCGGCGTGAGCCGAGCAGTGTCGAAGAGGTCTGATCTAGAAGCTGAGGGGATCAAAAGTGCTAGACGTCAACTTCTTCGACGAACTGCGGATCGGCCTTGCGACGGCTGACGACATTCGTCAGTGGTCGCATGGCGAGGTGAAGAAGCCAGAGACGATCAACTACCGGACGCTCAAGCCGGAAAAGGACGGGCTCTTCTGCGAGAAGATCTTCGGCCCGACCCGGGACTGGGAGTGCTACTGCGGTAAGTACAAGCGCGTCCGGTTCAAGGGCATCATCTGTGAGCGCTGCGGCGTCGAGGTGACCCGGGCCAAGGTGCGCCGTGAGCGGATGGGCCACATCGAGCTGGCCGCTCCGGTCACGCACATCTGGTACTTCAAGGGTGTTCCTTCGCGCCTGGGCTACCTGCTGGACCTGGCGCCGAAGGACCTCGAGAAGGTCATCTACTTCGCGGCGTACATGATCACGCACGTAGACAAGGAGATGCGCGACCGCGACCTGCCGTCGCTGGAGGCGAAGATCTCCGTCGAGCGGCAGCACGTCGAGCAGCGCCGTGACGCGGACATCGAGGCCAGGCAGAAGAAGCTCGAGGCCGACCTGGCCGAGCTCGAGGCCGCCGGTGCCAAGGGGGACGCGCGGCGCAAGGTGCGTGAGGGAGCCGACCGCGAGATGCGGCAGCTCCGCGACCGCGCCCAGCGTGAGCTGGACCGCCTCGACGAGGTGTGGAGCCGGTTCAAGAACCTCAAGGTCCAGGACCTGGAGGGCGACGAGCTGCTCTACCGCGAGATGCGCGACCGGTTCGGCCGGTACTTCCGCGGCGGCATGGGCGCCCAGGCGATCCAGGAGCGGCTGAACAGCTTCGACCTGGATGCCGAGGCCGAGAACCTGCGCGAGACCATCCGCAGCGGCAAGGGCCAGAAGAAGGCTCGCGCCCTCAAGCGGCTCAAGGTCGTCGCGGCGTTCCTCAACACGCGGAACTCGCCGAGTGGCATGGTCCTGGACTGCATCCCGGTCATCCCGCCGGACCTGCGCCCGATGGTGCAGCTCGACGGTGGCCGGTTCGCGACCTCCGACCTGAACGACCTGTACCGCCGGGTCATCAACCGGAACAACCGCCTCAAGCGTCTGCTCGACCTCGGCGCGCCCGAGATCATCGTGAACAACGAGAAGCGGATGCTCCAGGAGGCCGTCGACGCGCTGTTCGACAACGGCCGCCGCGGCCGTCCGGTCACGGGCCCGGGCAACCGTCCGCTGAAGTCCCTCAGCGACATGCTGAAGGGTAAGCAGGGACGCTTCCGTCAGAACCTGCTGGGCAAGCGTGTCGACTACTCCGGCCGTTCGGTCATCGTCGTCGGCCCGCAGCTCAAGCTGCACCAGTGCGGCCTGCCCAAGCAGATGGCGCTGGAGCTGTTCAAGCCGTTCGTGATGAAGCGTCTGGTCGACCTGAACCACGCGCAGAACATCAAGTCGGCCAAGCGCATGGTCGAGCGCGCCCGCCCGGTCGTGTGGGACGTGCTCGAAGAGGTCATCACCGAGCACCCGGTGCTGCTCAACCGTGCGCCGACGCTGCACCGCCTGGGCATCCAGGCCTTCGAGCCGCAGCTCGTCGAGGGCAAGGCCATCCAGATCCACCCGCTCGTCTGCACCGCGTTCAACGCGGACTTCGACGGTGACCAGATGGCCGTGCACCTGCCGCTGTCGGCCGAGGCTCAGGCCGAGGCACGCATCCTGATGCTGTCGACGAACAACATCCTCAAGCCGGCCGACGGCAAGCCGGTGACGATGCCCACCCAGGACATGGTCATCGGTCTGTACTGGCTGACCACCCAGAAGGACGGCGCCCTGGGCGAGGGTCGCGTGTTCGCCACCGTGGCGGAGGCGCTCATGGCGTTCGACCGTCGCGAGCTGGACCCGCAGGCCAAGATCCAGGTGCGGCTCAAGGACGTCCCGCCGCCGCGCGGCTGGGAGGCTCCGGAGGGCTGGGAGGCCGGTCAGCCGATCCGGCTGGAGACCACGCTCGGTCGGGCTCTGTTCAACCAGACCCTGCCCGGCAACTACCCCTTCGTGAACTACCAGGTCGGCAAGAAGCAGCTCTCTGCCATCGTCAACGAGCTGGCCGAGCGGTACCCGAAGGTCGAGGTCGCGCAGGCGCTGGACGCGCTGAAGGACGCGGGCTTCTACTGGGCCACGCGCGCCGGTGTCACCATCTCGATCGAGGACGTCGTCGCCCCGCCGAACAAGGCCGCGATCATGGAGTCGTACGAGAAGCGCGCGGACAAGGTCCAGCGTGAGTACGACCGCGGTCTGATCACGGACGAGGAGCGCCGTCAGGAGCTCATCGAGATCTGGACCCACGCCACCGCGGACGTCGAGACCGACATGGTCAACGCGTTCCCGGCGACGAACCCGGTCTGGATGATGGTCAACTCCGGCGCCCGCGGTAACAAGATGCAGGTCCGGCAGATCGCGGGCATCCGCGGTCTGGTGTCCAACACCAAGGGTGAGACGATCCCGCGGCCGATCAAGTCCTCCTTCCGCGAGGGCCTGTCGGTGCTGGAGTACTTCATCTCCACCCACGGCCAGCGGAAGGGTCTGGCGGACACCGCGCTGCGGACCGCCGACTCGGGTTACCTGACCCGTCGTCTGGTCGACGTCGCCCAGGACGTCATCGTCCGCGAGATCGACTGCGGCACCGACCGCGCGGTCCCGCTGCACGTCGGCGAGCGGGACGCCCAGGGCAACCTGGTCAAGGCCGAGAACGCCGAGAGCAACGTGCACGGCCGCATCCTGGCCGAGGACGTCGAGGTGGACGGCAAGCTCATCGCGTCGGCCGGCGTGGACATCAACGACGCCGCGGTCACCGCGCTCGTCGCGGCGGGCGTGGAGACGGTCCGGACCCGCAGCACGCTGGTGTGCGAGGCCAAGATCGGCGTCTGCGCCACCTGCTACGGCCGTTCGCTGGCCACCGGCAAGCTGGTCGACGTCGGCGAGGCCGTCGGCATCATCGCCGCCCAGTCGATCGGTGAGCCGGGCACCCAGCTCACGATGCGGACCTTCCACACCGGTGGTGTGGCGGGCGCCGACATCACCCACGGTCTGCCGCGTGTCCAGGAGCTGTTCGAGGCCCGCATCCCCAAGGGTGTGGCCCCGATCAGCGAGGTCACCGGCCGGGTCAGGATCGACGAGACCGACAAGACCCGCAAGATCGTCATCACTCCGGACGACGGCTCCGAGGAGATCGCCTACCCGGTTTCGATGCGGTCGCGTCTGCTGGTCACCGAGGGGCAGCGCGTCGAGGTCGGCCAGCTGCTGATCGCGGGTGCGCGCAACCCGAACGAGGTGCTGCGCATCCTCGGCCCGCGCGCCGTGCAGCTCCACCTGGTGGACGAGGTCCAGCAGGTGTACCGCTCGCAGGGTGTGTCGATCCACGACAAGCACATCGAGGTCATCGTCCGGCAGATGCTCAAGCGCGTGAACGTGCTGGAGTCGGGTGACACCGAGCTGCTGCCCGGTGAGCTCGTCGAGCGGCCGCGCTTCGAGCAGATGAACCGTCAGACCGTGGCGGAGGGCGGCCAGCCGGCCTCCGGCCGTCCGGTCCTGATGGGCATCACGAAGGCCTCGCTGGCGACCGAGTCCTGGCTGTCGGCGGCGTCCTTCCAGGAGACGACGCGGGTCCTCACCGACGCGGCGATCCACGCCAAGTCGGACTCGCTGCTCGGCCTCAAGGAGAACGTCATCATCGGTAAGCTCATCCCGGCCGGTACGGGCATGCCCCAGTACCGCAACATCCGGGTGGAGCCGACCGAGGAGGCCAAGGCCGCGATGTACACGGTCGGTGGCTACGACGGCTCCGCCGCGGAGTACACCTTCGGTACCGGCAGTGGCGAGGCCGTGCCGCTGGAGGAATACGACTTCGGCCAGTACGGCCGCTAGTCAGGCGACGGAAGCGCCCGGCATCTGGAAGCCCAGATGCCGGGCGCTTCCGCGTACGGGGCCGTACAAGCGGAGCGGCGGGAGTCTGTCGGACACGCGTGGCCGACCGGCGCCGGCCCGCATCGGCGGAATTGCACGGAAGGGCGCGTCGTTCGGGTATAATCGCTCCGAGCTTGTAGTGACCTGCGGCAGAGTGGGTCACGCGGACCATGACACGAATCATGAGCCACCCCCCGCATCCGTTTTGACGTGTTGCGAGGGGCTGGGTAGTCTTTTCCTTCGTGCCCATGGTTCATGGGCTCGCATGCGTGTGCTTGAAGAGTCGTCCCCGATGCCGGGGGTGGGCGCGAGCGCCGCAGGACTCCTCCAGATCGACCGGGTCCGACCGGGTGTGGTGCGACAAGTGCGCGACACGCCCGAGCGCGGGGGTCGAAGGGGTTCCAAAACCAGCAGGTCATGACACCGGCAGTACCTGCGAAAGTACAACCTGGAATGGGTGCCGATCCGGGCAGTGAGGGGTTCGCGTCAGCGGGCCGCGATCGTGCCGGGGCGGTGGTCTGATCCGGGGTTCACGTATCACCGGCTAGGCACGAAACGGAGACGCGGTGCCCACGATTCAGCAGTTGGTCCGCAAGGGCCGGCAGGACAAGGTCACTAAGACCAAGACCCCTGCCCTCAAGGGGAGCCCTCAGCGGCGCGGCGTTTGCACCCGCGTTTACACCACGACCCCCAAGAAGCCCAACTCGGCGCTGCGTAAGGTGGCCCGTGTTCGGCTCACCAACGGCATCGAGGTCACGGCTTACATCCCGGGTGTGGGTCACAACCTTCAGGAGCACTCCATCGTGCTCGTGCGTGGCGGTCGTGTGAAGGACCTGCCGGGTGTTCGCTACAAGATCATCCGCGGCTCGCTGGACACCCAGGGTGTCCGCAACCGCAAGCAGGCCCGCAGCCGCTACGGCGCTAAGAAGGAGAAGAGCTGACATGCCGCGCAAGGGTTCCCCTGGCCGCCGCCAGCTGATCGCAGACCCGGTGCACAGCTCGCCGCTGGTGACTGCCTTGATCAACAAGGTTCTCCTGGACGGCAAGCGTTCGATCGCGCAGTCGATCGTCTACGGCGCCCTCGAGGGCTGCCGGGAGAAGACCGGCAACGACCCGGTCGTCACGCTCAAGCGTGCGCTCGACAACGTCAAGCCCACCCTGGAGGTCCGCAGCCGCCGCGTCGGTGGCGCCACCTACCAGGTCCCGGTCGAGGTGCGCGCCGCGCGCAGCACCACCCTGGCTCTCCGCTGGCTCGTCCAGTACTCCCGGGCTCGGCGTGAGAAGACCATGACCGAGCGGCTCATGAACGAGCTCCTCGACGCCAGCAACGGCCTTGGTGCCAGCGTGAAGCGGCGCGAGGACACGCACAAGATGGCCGAGTCCAACAAGGCTTTCGCCCACTACCGCTGGTAGTCGGCACCAACGACGAGTTAAGGACGCAAAGCAGTGGCCACCACGACCGCTCTTGAACTGGCCAGGGTCCGCAACATCGGGATCATGGCCCACATCGATGCGGGCAAGACCACCACGACTGAGCGCATCCTGTTCTACACCGGCATCAATTACAAGATTGGCGAAACCCACGAGGGTGCCGCCACGATGGACTGGATGGAGCAGGAGCAGGAGCGCGGCATCACGATCACGTCTGCCGCGACGACCTGTAGCTGGCTTGATCACACGATCAACATCATCGACACGCCTGGTCACGTGGACTTCACCGTCGAGGTGGAGCGCTCACTGCGTGTCCTCGACGGTGCCGTAGCCGTCTTCGACGCCGTCGCCGGCGTCGAGCCGCAGTCCGAGACCGTTTGGCGGCAGGCCGACCGGTACGACGTGCCCCGCATCTGCTTCGTGAACAAGATGGACCGGGTCGGTGCCGAGTTCCACCGGTGCCTCGACATGATCGTGTCGCGCCTCGGTGCGACACCGCTCGCCGTCCAGCTTCCGTGGGGCGTTGAGGCCGACTTCAAGGGCGTCATCGACCTCGTGAAGATGAAGGGCCTGCTCTGGAGCGCCGAGACGGCCAAGGGCGAGATGTACGACGTCGTCGACATCCCGGCCGACCACGCCGACGCGGCTCGCGAGTGGCGCGACAAGCTCGTCGAGACCGTCGCGGAGAACGACGACGAGCTGATGGAGAAGTTCCTCGAGGGTGTCGAGCCCTCCGAGGAGGAGCTCGTCGCTGCGATCCGCCGCGCCACGCTGAGCGGCGCGCTCAACCCGGTTCTGTGCGGCACCGCGTTCAAGAACAAGGGCGTGCAGCCCCTGCTCGACGCGATCGTCGCCTACCTGCCGGCGCCGACCGACATTCCGGCCTTCCAGGGCCACGCGGTCGGCAACGAGGACCAGATCATCGAGCGGCACGCGGACGTGGACGAGCCGTTCGCCGCGCTGGCCTTCAAGATCATGAGCGACCAGCACCTGGGCAAGCTCACCTACATCCGCATCTACTCGGGCAAGCTCGAGACCGGCACCGGGGTCGTCAACTCGACCAAGGGCAAGAAGGAGCGGATCGGCAAGATCTACCAGATGCACGCGAACAAGCGCGAGGAGCGCCCGTCCGCGGCGGCTGGTCAGATCGTCGCCGTCATGGGCCTCAAGGACACCACGACCGGTGACACGCTCAGTGACGCGGCGAACCCGGTCGTCCTGGAGTCGATGAACTTCCCGGCGCCGGTCATCAACGTGGCCATCGAGCCCAAGACCAAGGGCGACCAGGAGAAGCTGGGCACCGCCATCCAGCGGCTGGCCGAGGAGGACCCGTCCTTCCAGGTCCGGCGTGACGAGGAGACCGGTCAGACGGTCATCTGGGGCATGGGCGAGCTTCACCTGGAGATCCTCGTCGACCGTATGCGCCGCGAGTTCAAGGTCGAGGCGAACGTCGGTCGTCCGCAGGTCGCCTACCGCGAGACCATCCGCCGCAAGGTGCAGAAGGTCGAGTACACGCACAAGAAGCAGACCGGTGGTTCCGGCCAGTTCGCGCGCGTCATCATCGACCTGGAGCCGCTGGGCGACGGCAACGACGGTTACGAGTTCCAGAACAAGGTCACCGGTGGCCGCATCCCGCGGGAGTACATCCCGTCGGTCGACGCGGGCGCCCAGGAGGCCGCCGAGTTCGGCGTGCTCGCCGGCTACCCGATGGTCGGTGTGAAGGTCACGCTGCAGGACGGTGCGTACCACGAGGTCGACTCGTCCGAAATGGCTTTCAAGATTGCCGGTTCGATGGCCTTCAAGGAGGCCGCTCGTAAGGCTGACGCCGTAATCCTCGAGCCGATGATGGCCGTTGAGGTCACCACGCCCGAGGACTACATGGGTGACGTCATCGGTGACCTCAACGGTCGCCGCGGACAGATCCAGTCGATGGAAGACCGGACCGGGGCCAAGGTCATCCAGGCCCTCGTCCCGCTGTCCGAGATGTTCGGTTACGTGGGTGATCTGCGCAGCAAGACCCAGGGCCGGGCCGTGTACAGCATGCAGTTCGACTCCTACGCGGAGGTGCCTCCGGGCATCGCCAAGGAGATCGTCGCGAAGGTTCGGGGCGAGTAACGCACCTCGCCCGCGTACGCGGGGCGTGCTCGTCACGCCCCGCCGTGCGGAACCTGAGTTAGAAGACGAAAGTCAAGTCAGAATCTCTAAGGAGACAGACCAGTGGCCAAGGCCAAGTTCGAGCGGACCAAGCCGCACGTGAACATCGGCACCATTGGGCACATCGACCACGGCAAGACCACTCTGACCGCGGCGATTACCAAGGTGCTTCACGACCGTTTCCCGCACATCAACGAGGCGACCCCGTTCGACAAGATCGACAAGGCGCCCGAGGAGAAGGCCCGCGGGATCACCATCTCCATCGCTCACGTCGAGTACCAGACCGAGAAGCGCCACTACGCTCACGTGGACTGCCCCGGTCACGCCGACTACGTGAAGAACATGATCACCGGTGCGGCGCAGATGGACGGCGCGATCCTCGTGGTCGCCGCCACCGACGGCCCGATGCCGCAGACCAAGGAGCACGTCCTCCTGGCTCGCCAGGTTGGCGTTCCCTACATCGTCGTCGCCCTGAACAAGGCTGACATGGTCGACGACGAGGAGATCCTGGAGCTCGTCGAGCTCGAGGTTCGCGAGCTGCTCTCCGCCCAGGAGTTCCCGGGCGACGACCTGCCGGTCGTTCGCGTCTCGGCGCTGAAGGCGCTCGAGGGCGACGAGAAGTGGGGCGACGCGATCGTCGAGCTCATGACCGCCGTGGACGACAACGTTCCCGAGCCGACCCGTGACACCGACAAGCCGTTCCTGATGCCGATCGAGGACGTGTTCTCGATCACCGGTCGCGGCACCGTCGTCACCGGCCGTATCGAGCGCGGCATCGTCAAGGTCAACGAGACCGTCGACATCATCGGCATCCGCGAGAAGAGCACCACGACCACCGTCACCGGTGTCGAGATGTTCCGCAAGCTGCTCGACGAGGGCCAGGCCGGTGACAACGTCGGTCTGCTCCTGCGCGGCATCAAGCGTGAGGACGTCGAGCGCGGCCAGTGCATCATCAAGCCGGGCACCACGACCCCGCACACCGAGTTCGAGGCTCAGGTCTACATCCTGTCCAAGGACGAGGGCGGCCGCCACACGCCGTTCTTCAACAACTACCGTCCGCAGTTCTACTTCCGGACCACTGACGTGACCGGTGTCGTGAACCTGCCGGAGGGCACCGAGATGGTCATGCCCGGTGACAACACCGAGATGTCCGTCCAGCTCATCCAGCCGATCGCGATGGAGGACGGCCTCAAGTTCGCGATCCGCGAGGGTGGCCGCACCGTCGGCGCCGGCCGCGTGACGAAGATCATCAAGTAGTACGATCGCGGGGCGGCGGTCGGGCCCGCAGCAGGGCCTGACCGCCGATCCACGAGGGGAGCCCTCCGGCTCCTCACCCCACGGGAGACCTGACCGTGATCTCGCAGCCGTTTCGGACGGAATGTGACCGAAACGACTGCCGGATCACGGAAGAACGGACCTGCTCCGGACTGTCTGTTACGTGGGACTACCAGCGGCAGTAGGCCGTACGAAGCTTAATAGGACGACAGCGAAGGACACCGAGGCCATTATGGCGGGACAGAAGATCCGCATCCGGCTTAAGGCGTATGACCACGAGGTCATCGACAGCTCGGCCAAGAAGATCGTCGAGACGGTGACGCGGACCGGCGCCAAGGTCGCTGGCCCGGTGCCGCTGCCGACCGAGAAGAACGTGTACTGCGTCATTCGGTCGCCGCACAAGTACAAGGACAGCCGCGAGCACTTTGAGATGCGTACGCACAAGCGGCTGATTGACATCATCGACCCGACGCCGAAGACCGTCGACTCGCTCATGCGTCTCGACCTCCCTGCCGGCGTTGACATCTCGATCAAGCTCTGAGGGAACGCACTGACATGGCTAAGCAGATCAAGGGCGTCCTGGGCAAGAAGCTCGGCATGACCCAGGTCTTCGATGAGGCGAACCGGATCGTCCCGGTCACCGTTGTCGAGGCCGGTCCGTGCGTGGTGACCCGGGTTCGCACGCCGGAGAAGGACGGCTACTCCGCCATCCAGCTCGGTTACGGCCAGATCGACCCGCGCAAGGTCAACAAGCCGCTGGGCGACTACCTGCGCAAGCACGACATCACGCCGCGCCGGTACTTCGTCGAGGTTCGCACCGAGGACTCGTCCGAGTACACGGTCGGCCAGGAGGTCCTCGCGGACGCGTTCGAGGCCGGACAGCACGTCGACGTGACGGGCAAGAGCAAGGGCAAGGGCTTCACCGGTGTTATGAAGCGCCACGGCTTCGGTGGTCTGGGCGCCTCGCACGGTACGCAGCGTAAGCACCGCTCTCCGGGCTCCATCGGCGGCTGCGCCACCCCGGGCCGCGTCTTCAAGGGCCTGCGCATGGCTGGTCGTTCGGGTAACGCCCGTACCACCATCCAGAGCCTGAAGGTCCACGCCGTGGACGCCGAGAAGAACCTCATCCTGATCAAGGGTGCGATTCCCGGCGCCAACGGCAGCCTGGTCCTGATTCGCACCGCTGCCAAGAAGGGGGCTGCGAAGTGACGAGCATTGACGTCCTCGACGCCAGCGGTGCCAAGACGGGCACCGTCGACCTGCCGGAGGAGATCTTCGGCGCCAAGGTCAACATCCCGCTGATCCACCAGGTCGTCGTCGCCCAGCTCGCCGCTCGCCGGCAGGGCACCCACGCGACCAAGACCCGTGGCAACGTCAGCGGTGGCGGCAAGAAGCCGTATCGCCAGAAGGGCACCGGCCGCGCCCGCCAGGGCTCGACCCGTGCTCCCCAGTTCGCCGGCGGTGGCGTCGTCCACGGCCCGCAGCCGCGGTCCTACGACCAGCGGACGCCCAAGAAGATGAAGGCCGCCGCGCTCCGTGGCGCCCTCTCCGACCGGGCGAGCGGCGGCCGTGTGCACGTCGTGAGCACGCTGGTCACGGGTGAGACGCCCAAGACCAAGGCTGCTCTCGAGTCGCTCCGCAAGATCACGCAGGCTCGCAGCGTCCTCCTCGTCGTCGACGAGAACGACGAGCTGACCTGGCTCAGCCTGCGCAACGCGCCCGAGGTCCACCTGCTGGACGCCGGGCAGCTGAACACCTACGACGTTCTGTGCTTCGACGACGTGGTCTTCACTCAGGAGGCCTACGACCAGGTCGTGGCGCGGCTCGCGAACAGCGGGAAGGAAGAGGTCTGATGGAGAAGATCGCCGACCCGCGCGACATCATCCTCAAGCCGATCGTCTCTGAGAAGAGCTACGGCCTGATCGATGAGCACAACAAGTACACGTTCCTGGTGCGCAAGGGTGCCAACAAGACGCAGGTGAAGATCGCCGTCGAGCAGATCTTCGGTGTCAAGGTCACCAGCGTTAACACGATCAACCGCCAGGGCAAGCGCAAGCGGACCCGGACGGGCTTCGGTCAGCGCCCCACCACCAAGCGCGCGATTGTGAGCCTGGCTGAGGGTCAGCGGATCGACATCTTCGGCCAGATCGGCTGAGGGTCCGCCGCGTAAGGGAAGGGTGCCCTGCCGTACCGATTGAGGTTCGGCGCCGGGCACCCGACCCACGTAGTTAGCACCGGGGGGACCGCCGTGAGGCGGACTCCGACCGGTATGAACCGACGAAGGATGAACGAAAAAGATGGGCATCCGTAAGTACAAGCCGACGACCCCGGGTCGCCGCGGCGCGAGCGTCTCGGACTTCGCCGAGATCACGCGCAGCACGCCCGAGAAGTCGCTGCTTGCTCCCCTGCACAGCAAGGGCGGCCGTAACGTCCACGGCCGGGTCACCGCCCGGCACCAGGGCGGCGGGCACAAGCGCGCCTACCGGATCATCGACTTCCGCCGGCACGACAAGGACGGGATCCCGGCCAAGGTCGCGCACATCGAGTACGACCCGAACCGGACCTCCCGGATCGCGCTGCTCCACTACGCCGACGGCGAGAAGCGCTACATCCTCGCGCCGACCGGCCTCAAGCAGGGTGACCGCATCGAGAACGGCCCTGGCGCCGACATCAAGCCGGGCAACTGCCTGCCCCTGCGCAACATCCCGACGGGTACCTTCATCCACGCGGTGGAGCTCCGTCCGGGCGGTGGCGCGAAGCTCGGCCGCAGCGCCGGCGCGCAGATCCAGCTGCTGGCGAAGGAGGGCGCGTACGCCACGCTGCGTATGCCCTCCGGTGAAATGCGCCAGGTCGACGTCCGCTGCCGAGCCAGCGTCGGTCAGGTAGGCAACGCCGAGCAGGCCAACATCAACATCGGTAAGGCCGGCCGTAACCGTTGGAAGGGCAAGCGCCCCACGGTCCGCGGTGTCGCCATGAACCCGGTCGACCACCCGCATGGTGGTGGTGAGGGTAAGACGTCCGGCGGTCGTCACCCGGTGAACCCGAAGGGTAAGCCGGAGGGCCGCACCCGACAGGCGAACAAGGCCAGCGACCGGCTGATCATCCGTCGTCGGAGCAAGAGGAAGAAGCGGTAGGAGCAGCCGAAATGCCACGTAGCCTTAAGAAGGGTCCTTTCGTGGACGACCACCTTCAGAAGAAGGTGGACGCTCAGAACGAGAAGGGCACCAAGAACGTCATCAAGACGTGGTCGCGGCGCTCCATGATCGTGCCCGACATGCTGGGTCACACGATCGCCGTGCACGACGGCCGCAAGCACGTCCCGGTGTTCGTCACCGAGTCGATGATCGGTCACAAGCTCGGAGAGTTCGCTCCCACGCGGACGTTCCGCAGCCACGTCAAGGAAGACCGCCGCAGCCGGCGGTAAGCGCCTTCAAGCAAGCATCAAGGAGACAGCGATGGAAGCCAGGGCACAGGCGCGGTACGCGCGCCACACGCCCCGGAAGGCCCGCCGTGTGGTGGACCTCATTCGCGGGCTGCCCGCTTCGGAGGCGCAGGCCGTGCTGCAGTTCGCTCCCCAGGCGGCGAGCGAGACCGTTTACAAGGTGCTCTCGAGCGCGATCGCGAACGCTGAGCACAACTTCAAGCTCGACCGTGAGACGCTCGTCGTGAGCCGCGCGTGGGTCGACGAGGGACCGACGCTGAAGCGGTTTCGGCCGCGTGCCCAGGGTCGTGCCTATCGGATCAACAAGCGGACCAGCCACATCACCGTGATTGTGGAGTCCCGCGAGCCGAAGGGAAGGACCCGCTAGTGGGCCAGAAGGTTAACCCGCACGGGTTCCGCCTCGGCATCACGACCGACTTCAAGAGCCGGTGGTACGCCGACAAGCTCTACAAGTCGTACGTCGCCGAGGACGTGGCGATCCGTCGCATGCTGCAGAAGGGCATGGAGCGGGCCGGTATCTCCAAGGTCGAGATCGAGCGCACCACGGACCGCGTTCAGGTCGACATCCACACCGCCCGGCCGGGCATCGTCATCGGCCGCCGCGGCGCCGAGGCCGACCGCATTCGCGGCGACCTGGAGAAGCTGACCAAGAAGCAGGTCCAGCTGAACATTCTCGAGGTGAAGAACCCCGAGATCGACGCGCAGCTCGTCGCGCAGGGCGTGGCCGAGCAGCTCTCCAGCCGCGTCTCGTTCCGCCGGGCCATGCGCAAGGCCATGCAGTCCGCCATGAAGAGCGGCGCCAAGGGCATCCGGGTGCAGTGCTCCGGTCGTCTGGGCGGCGCTGAGATGTCCCGCTCGGAGTTCTACCGCGAGGGCCGCGTGCCCCTGCACACGCTCCGCGCCGACATCGACTACGGCTTCTACGAGGCCCGCACCACCTTCGGCCGCATCGGCGTGAAGGTGTGGATCTACAAGGGTGAGGCCCCGACCAGCCGCGCCGAGCGCGAGGCCGCCGCGGCCGGTGCCCGTGCGGGCCAGCGTCGTGAGCGCGACGACCGTCGTGGTGGCGCCGGTGACCGTCCGCGTCGTGGCGGCGGCGACCGTCCGCGTCGTGGCGCCGGTGGTCGTGGCGACCGCGCCCCCAGAACCGAGGCTGCCGCACAGGCCGCCCCTGAGACCGGCCCGGCGGAGCAGCCGGGTGCCGAAGGGAGCTGACCATGCTGATCCCGCGCAGGGTCAAGCACCGTAAGCAGCACCGGCCCGACCGCAGCGGCGCCGCCAAGGGCGGCACCAGGGTCGTGTTCGGCGAGTTCGGCATCCAGGCGCTTGAGCACTCCTACGTGACCAACCGCCAGATCGAGTCGGCTCGTATCGCCATGACCCGGCACATCCGCCGTGGCGGCAAGGTGTGGATCAACATCTACCCGGACCGTCCCCTCACCAAGAAGCCGGCCGAGACCCGCATGGGTTCCGGTAAGGGTTCGCCGGAGTGGTGGATCGCCAATGTCAAGCCCGGTCGCGTCATGTTCGAGCTCTCGGGTGTCGCCGAGCCGGTGGCCCGTGAGGCCATGCGGCGCGCGATGCACAAGCTCCCCATGAAGTGCCGGTTCGTTAAGCGTGAAGTGGGTGAGGCGTGATGGCTAAGGGCCTGACCGCCGGTGAGCTGCGTGTGGAGGACCAGGATGTTCTGGTCCAGAAGCTGAAGGAAGCCAAGGAGGAGCTGTTCAACCTCCGCTTCCAGGCGGCGACCGGACAGTTGGAGAGCCACGGGCGGCTGCGGGCCGTCCGCCGCGAGATCGCCCGTATCTACACCGTGATGCGCGAGCGCGAGCTCGGAATCGTCACGGTCGAGAAGGAGTCGAGCGATGGCTGAGTCAACTGAGACAACCGAGAAGTCGGCGCGGAACTACCGCAAGGCCCGTGAGGGTCTCGTGGTGAGCGACAAGATGGACAAGACCGTTGTCGTCGCCGTCGAGGACCGCGTCAAGCACCCGCTGTACGGCAAGATCATTCGCCGTACGACGAAGTACAAGGCTCACGACGAGCAGAACTCCTGCGGTGTCGGCGACCGCGTTCTCCTGATGGAGACCCGGCCGCTGTCCGCCAGCAAGCGCTGGCGGGTCGTGGAGATCCTCGAGAAGGCCAAGTAAGCCAGGGTAGGGACGGCGGGTCTGTCCTCGGGCGGTCGGCGAGAGCCGCATCGGCCGGGTAGGCCCCCGGACCACCCGCACAGAGCGCGCCTCGTGGGGGGTGGGAGACCGCCCCCCATGACGGTGTCCAAGGGGTCGGGCCCAGACGGGCCCGGTCCGCCTGCGGCGGCGGTGCGCCGGAGGGGCGACCGAGGCGCGCACGGCCGGACGGCGTAAGCCGTACGGCGCGGTGCGCGGCGAGGTGGACTCGACCGGACGGCTGTCGCCGGGGGAACAAGACCACATCAGGTTCCGCCAGGCTCACCTCCCAGGTGAGAACCGGCGCGACAAACAGGAGTTGACGTGATCCAGCAGGAGTCGCGACTCAAGGTCGCCGACAACACGGGTGCCAAGGAGATTCTCTGCATCCGCGTGCTCGGCGGCTCGGGCCGGCGCTACGCGGGCATCGGCGACATCATCGTTGCGACGGTGAAGGATGCCATTCCCGGTGGCGGCGTGAAGAAGGGCGACGTTGTCAAGGCTGTCGTGGTGCGCACCGTCAAGGAGCGCCGCCGCCCCGACGGCTCCTACATCCGCTTCGACGAGAACGCCGCCGTCATCATCAAGGACAGCGGTGACCCCCGGGGCACGCGTATCTTCGGCCCCGTCGGCCGTGAGCTGCGCGACAAGAAGTTCATGCGCATCATCTCGCTCGCTCCGGAGGTGTTGTAAATGTCGAAGCTGCATGTGAAGAAGGGTGACCTCGTCCAGGTCATCGCCGGCAAGGACAAGGGTGCCAAGGGCCGCATCATCGCCGCCCTCCCGCGCGAGGACCGCGTGGTGGTCGAAGGCGTGAACCTGGTCAAGAAGCACTCCAAGGTGACCCACCAGGGCCCGCGTGGCGCCAAGGAAGGCGGCGTGCAGACCATGGAGGCTCCCATCCACGTGAGCAACGTCAAGAAGCTCAAGGATGACGAGAAGCCCGAGAAGAAGGCCGACGAGAAGGCCGACAAGACGGGTGAGGACAACTGATGACCGCCACGACTGAAGAGCGCACGATCCCGCGTCTCAAGCAGCGCTACCGCGAGGAGATCATCGCGAAGCTGCGTGAGGACTTCGGCATCGAGAACATCATGCTGGTGCCCACGATCACCAAGATCAAGGTGAACATGGGTGTCGGTGAGGCCGCTCGCGACTCCAAGCTGATCGAGGGCGCCGTCCGCGACCTCACCGTGATCACCGGTCAGAAGCCCGCCGTGGCCCGCGCCCGCAAGTCCATCGCGCAGTTCAAGCTGCGTGAGGGGATGCCGATCGGCGCCCACGTGACGTTGCGCGGCGACCGCATGTGGGAGTTCCTCGACCGGCTGCTGTCGCTGGCGCTCCCGCGTATCCGGGACTTCCGCGGCCTCTCGCCGAAGCAGTTCGACGGCAACGGTAACTACACCTTCGGGCTCACCGAGCAGGTCATGTTCCACGAGGTCGACCAGGACAAGGTCGACCGGCAGCGGGGCATGGACATCACGGTCGTGACCACCGCAACGAACGACGACCAGGGCCGGGCGCTGCTCAAGCACCTCGGATTCCCCTTCAAGGAGGCCTGATCATGGCGAAGACATCGCTGAAGGTCAAGGCAGCGCGTAAGGCGAAGTTCGAGGTCCGGGCGTACACTCGGTGCTCGCGCTGCGGCCGTCCCCGCGCTGTGTACCGCAAGTTCGGGCTCTGCCGCGTGTGCTTCCGCGAGATGGCGCACCGGGGCGAGCTGCCCGGCATCACCAAGTCGAGCTGGTAGTCCCGTCGCGGGGCCGACACCTTGGCCCCGCGCGGCGCCCGCCGCACCAAGAAGTCATATCAACCGGACGCCATCAGGCGTCCACGACCGCACCGTAGGTCCACCACGTGTCCTAGACAGATCATGGGTGGAAACCACGGTGAGGAAGGCCACCGGCCATGACGATGACCGACCCGATCGCAGACATGCTGACGCGTCTGCGTAACGCGAACTCGGCGTATCACGACACCGTGACCATGCCGTACTCGAAGATCAAGGCGCATATCGCCGAGATCCTCCAGCAGGAGGGCTACATCCAGGCCTGGAGCGTCGAGGACGCCAAGGTCGGCAAGAACCTCGTGGTGGAGCTCAAGTTTGGGCCGAGCCGTGAGCGTTCGCTCGCGGGCCTGCGCCGGGTATCCAAGCCCGGTCTGCGGGTCTATGCAAAGAAGGACAACCTGCCCCGCGTTCTGGGCGGCCTGGGCGTCGCGATCATTTCGACGTCCGGCGGCCTCATGACCGACAAGCAGGCCGGCAAGCGTGGAGTGGGCGGGGAAGTCCTCGCCTACGTCTGGTAACGAGGGGAGGAATCCAGCATGTCGAGAATCGGACGGCTGCCCATCCCCGTACCGAGTGGTGTTGACATCACCATCAACGGCCGGGATGTCCAGGTCAAGGGCCCGAAGGGCACGCTCTCTCACACGGTCGCCGAGCCCATTGAGGTGGCTCGGGCCGAGGACGGCAACATCGCCGTCACCCGCCCCAACGACGAGAACAAGGTTCGTGCGCTGCACGGCCTGTCTCGCACGCTGATCGCCAACATGGTGTCCGGTGTGACGCAGGGCTACAGCAAGACGCTCGAGATCGTCGGTGTCGGTTACCGCGTCCAGGCCAAGGGCCCGACGCAGCTGGAGTTCTCTCTCGGCTTCAGCCACCCGGTGATCGTGGACGCCCCTGAGGGCGTCACCTTCCGCGTCGAGAAGCCGACGCTGTTCCACGTGGACGGCATCGACAAGCAGAAGGTCGGCGAGGTCGCCGCGAACATCCGTAAGTTGCGCAAGCCTGACCCCTACAAGGGCAAGGGCGTGCGCTACCAGGGCGAAGTTATCCGCCGCAAGGTCGGAAAGGCTGGTAAGTAGCGATGACCGCGAAGTACGGCAAGCACACCGCCGCTCGCGCCATTTCGCGAGCCCGCCGTCACATCCGTGTCCGCAAGAACCTCTTCGGCACGCAGGAGCGTCCGCGCCTGGTCGTCAATCGCTCTGCCCGGCACCTGTTCGTGCAGATCGTCGACGACACCAAGGGCCACACGCTGGTGTGCGCGTCCACCATGGACCCCACGCTGCGCAGCGCCGAGGGTGACAAGACCGACAAGGCGAAGAAGGTCGGCGAGCTTCTCGCTCAGCGGGCCAAGACCGCCGGGATCACCGCTGTCGTCTTCGACCGCGGTGGCAACCGTTACGCGGGACGCATCGCGGCCCTCGCGGACAGCGCCCGCGAAAGCGGGCTGGAGTTCTGATGACTCCGTTCCGAGGGTGCGAGATGCACCGAATGGCCCGTCTGATGAGCAATGAGAAGAGGAACCACTGATGGCTGCAGCTCCGCGTCGCGGCGCCGGCGGCGGTGGCGAGCGGCGGGACCGTCGTGACGATCGCCGCGGTGGCGCCGCTGACAAGGGCGTCTCGTACATCGAGCGCGTAGTTAAGATCAACCGAGTCGCCAAGGTCGTCAAGGGTGGTCGGCGCTTCAGCTTCACCGCGCTGGTCATCGTCGGCGACGGCAACGGTCTGGTCGGTGTCGGATACGGCAAGGCCAAGGAGGTGCCCGCGGCGATCGCCAAGGGCGTCGAGGAGGCCAAGAAGCACTTCTTCAAGGTGCCGCGCATCCTGGGCACCATCCCGCACACCGTGCAGGGCGAGGAAGCCGCAGGCGTCGTCTTCCTGCGTCCGGCCTCACCTGGTACCGGTGTTATCGCGGGTGGTCCGGTGCGCGCGGTCCTGGAGTGCGCCGGCATCCACGATGTCCTGTCCAAGTCGCTCGGCTCGGACAACCCGATCAACATCGTGCACGCCACGGTGGCGGCTCTGAAGGGCCTCAGCCGGCCCGAGGAGATCGCCGCCCGTCGTGGCCTGCCGATCGAGGACGTCGCTCCCAAGGCGATGCTGAAGGCTCGGGCCGAGGGCCTGGCCGAGGCTGCCGCTGCGGCGAAGGCGGTGAGCTAGGCCATGGCGCGTCTGAAGATCACCCAGGTCCGCTCCAAGATCGGTGGCAAGCAGAACCAGCGTGACTCGCTGCGCTCGCTGGGCCTGAAGCGAATCGGCGATGTCGTCGTCAAGGAGGACCGCCCGGAGATCCGGGGCATGGTCGCCGTGGTGACGCACCTCGTCGAGCTGGAAGAGGTCGACTAGTCATGCCTGAGAACGCTCCGCTCAAGCTCCACGACCTGCGCCCGGCTCCCGGTGCCAACAAGTCCAAGATCCGCAAGGGTCGCGGCGAGGCATCGAAGGGGAAGACCGCCGGTCGCGGTACGAAGGGCACCAGGTCGCGTACGACCGTCCCGCTCGGCTTCGAAGGTGGCCAGGTTCCGCTCCAGCGGCGGCTGCCGAAGCTGAAGGGCTTCTCGAACGCGCTGTTCAAGACGACCTACCAGGTCGTCAACCTGGACAAGCTCGGCGAGCTGTACCCCGAGGGTGGCGAGGTCACCGTCGAGGGTCTGGTCGCGAATGGTGCGGTCCGCAAGAACCAGCTCGTCAAGGTGCTGGGAACCGGTGAGATCTCTGTGGCGTTGAACGTGAAGGTGCATGCCTTCTCTGGTTCGGCCAAGGAGAAGATCACTGCGGCCGGTGGCTCGGTTTCCGAGCTTTAGGCACGTAATGCGAGGCGCGGAGGTTCGTTATGAGCCTCCGCGCCCGTAGTGCGTTAGAGTTCGCTGAACGCGGGCTCCGTCCCGTCGATCACTCGCAAATAGACATCCCGATGCACGCCTTCGCGTCATCGCCGACCTTTACCGCGTCACAGGCGCGCAGGAGGTACCGTGCTATCCGCGATTACCCGGGCATTCCGGACGCCTGACCTGCGCAAGAAGCTGCTCTTCACATTGGGCATCATCGCGCTGTTCCGGCTCGGCTCGGTGCTGCCGACCCCGGGTGTCAACTCCGAGAACGTCGCCAAAGCGCTGCAGCAGGCGCAAGCGGGCAACAGCGGCAGCATCTACGGGATGGTCCAGCTGTTCAGCGGTGGCGCGCTGCTGAAACTTTCAGTGTTCGCCCTGGGCATCATGCCGTACATCACGGCGAGCATCATTCTGCAGCTGCTGACCGTCGTGATTCCCCGCCTCGAGGCCTTGAAGAAGGAAGGCCAGGCGGGCACCGCGAAGATCACGCAGTACACGCGATATCTGACCATCGGCCTTGCCATCCTTCAGTCGACGGCCTTCGTGGCCCTGGCGCGCTCGGGACAGCTCTTCCCGAACAACAACCTGCCGATCCTCCTGAACGAGGACATCTTCACGCTGATCACCATGGTGATCACGATGACTGCGGGCACCGCGGTGATCATGTGGCTGGGTGAGCTCGTGACCGACCGCGGTATCGGGAACGGTATGTCGATCCTGATCTTCACGCAGGTCGTCGCGGTCTTCCCGTCCGAGCTGATGAACATCTTCCGGCAGAGCGCGTTCAAGTTCGTCATGGTGATGATCGTCGGCATCGTGATGATCGCCGTGGTCGTCTTCATCGAGCAGGCGCAGCGCCGCGTCCCGGTGCAGTACGCGAAGCGCATGGTGGGCCGCCGCATGTACGGCGGAACCTCCACCTACATCCCGCTCAAGGTGAACCAGGCCGGCATCATCCCGGTCATCTTCGCCTCGTCGCTGCTGTACCTGCCGCAGCTGCTGGTCACCATCTTCGGTAGGAGCGAGAACCCCGGCCCGGTCGTCGAGTGGCTGGCCCAGAACCTGGTGACGGGCGACCACCCCGTCTACATGGCCACGTTCTTCCTGCTGATCCTTTTCTTCACCTACTTCTATGTGTCCATTACCTTCAACCCCGTTGAAGTCGCCGACAACATGAAGAAGTACGGTGGGTTCATCCCGGGCATCCGTCCGGGTCGGCCGACCGCTGAGTACCTCAACTACGTGCTCACGCGGCTCACGGCCGCCGGTGCGCCGTATCTGGGTGTCATCTCGCTGATCCCGATCCTCGCACTGGCGGTGGTCGGTGCGAGCCAGAACTTCCCGTTCGGAGGGACCAGCATTCTGATCATGGTTGGTGTCGGCCTGGACACGGTCAAGCAGATCGAGAGCCAGCTTCAGCAGCGCAACTACGAGGGCTTCCTGAGATAGTGCGCGTCGTCTTGGTCGGGCCCCCCGGAGCGGGCAAGGGGACGCAGGCCCAGTTCATCGCATCGCATCTGTCGATCCCGAAAATCTCGACAGGTGACATCTTCCGCGCCAACGTCTCCGGCGGCACGGAACTCGGCAAGCTTGCCAAGGGGTACATGGACCGTGGCGACCTCGTCCCCGACGAGGTGACGGTCGCCATGGTCCGCGATCGGCTGAGCGAGAAGGACGCGCAGCAGGGCTTCCTGCTGGACGGCTTCCCGCGCAACGTGCCGCAGGCGCAGATCTTGCAGAAGATGCTCGCCGAGTTCGGCACCGGTCTGGACATCGTTCTGGAACTGGTCGTCGACGACGAGGAGGTCGTGCGACGCCTCGCCGGCCGGCGCACCTGCCGTCAGTGCGGCAAGGTGTGGCACGTCGACTTCGACCCCCCTTCCGTGGCGGACGTGTGCGACGCGTGCGGCGGCGAGCTGTTCCAGCGCGACGACGACCGCGAGGAGACCATCAGGCGGCGCCTGGAGGTCTACCAGGAGCAGACGTCCCCGCTGGTCAACTTCTATTCGGACGAGGGCATCCTCGTACGGGTGAACGCGACCGGACCGGTCGACGAGGTCACCCGACGGGCGCTGGCGGCATTGCGCACGTCCGGTACCTGACGCTCTCCCTTTCGGACGCCATCCCATTCGTGGGATGGCGTCCGGCGCTTTAGGGCAGAATCGGGGGAATTGGCCTGATAGTCCGGCCGTTAGAACACCCCAGGGGGTGCCAGAGTGTTCAAGAAGAACAAGCACGGAATCCAGGTGAAGACGCCTGAGCAGGTGGCGAAGATGCGGGCGGCCGGTCTGGTCGTCGGCAGGACGCTCGAACTGCTGCGCTCGTCGGTCGAACCCGGCCTGACTCCGCTCGACCTGGACGTCGTCGCGGAGAAGGCGATCAGGGACGCGGGTGCGATTCCGTCATTCAAGGGCTATCAGGGGTTCCCCGCCACGATCTGCGCCTCGGTGAACGACGAGGTCGTCCACGGCATCCCCACGGACCAGCGCAAGCTGCGTGAAGGCGACGTCATCTCCATCGACTGCGGGGCGATCCTGGACGGCTGGCACGGCGACTCCGCGATCACCGTCCCGGTCGGTGAGGTCGATCCCGCGCTGACCGAGCTGATGCGGGTGACCGAGGAGTCCATGTGGCGCGGCATCGCCGCGCTCCGGGTCGGCGGCCACCTGTCGGACATCGGCTTCCAGGTGGAGAAGTACGTCCGCTCCCAGGGCCGCTACGGCATCCCGCAGGAGTACGGCGGGCACGGCATCGGGACCGAGATGCACATGGACCCGTGGGTCGCCAACCACGGCCGTCCCGGGAGGGGCCCGCGCTTCGAGCCGGGCATGTGCTTCGCGATCGAGCCGATGGTCAACCTCGGCACCGACCGCACCCGGGTCCTGGGCGACGACTGGACGGTCGTCACGGTGGACGGCAAGGCGTCGGCGCACTTCGAGCACAGCGTCGCGGTGACGGAGAACGGCCCCCTGGTGCTCACCGCGATCGACGGAGGCGCGTCCCGCTTCGGCGAGCTCGCCGCGCCTTCGGGCGAACAGGCCTGATTCCCTGACCCTCCTTCGCCCACGCGTGCCACATAATGGGGCTAACTATGCGGAGCGGCGGGAGTAGATGGTGATGGCGGCAACTCCGGAGATGCGAGCCTCCGACGGCGACCGTGATCGGGTGGCCGCCGCGTTGCGGGAGCACGTCGCCGAGGGCAGATTGTCCGTTGACGAGTTCAACGAGCGGCTGGCGCAGGTCTACGAGAGCAAGACGTACGGCGAGTTGGCCACGCTGACCGGGGACCTGCCGGACATCGACCTCCACCGGCTCCCCGCGACGGTCTCCGGTCAGGCGCGTCAGAGGCCCGCCCGCGGCCGCCAGACGGGGCTCAAGGCCGCTTGGGCCGCTTGGGCGACCGCGAGTGCCATCAACTGGGTTATCTGGCTCATCGTCGTGGTGACGTCCGTCCAGTGGGTCTATCCGTGGCCGCTGTGGGTAATGGGGCCGTGGGGCGCCATCCTGCTGGCCGGCACGATCTTCGGCAAGGACCAGCGCCGGCAGTGACCCGGGCGGGTGCGCCGGCCCGTGCGAGGGACGGGCGCACTCTTTACCCGCCAGATGTGATCGCGACGACGGCCTCCGGGTAGGTGCTCTGCGACAGCCGGCTCGGTCCCGCCGCGTCCGCCTCGCCGGGTGATCGGTGGCTCCGGAACCGCGCGGGCGGGGCGAGCTGAGCCGCCCCGTCCCCATCGCGTACGGCGGTGTGTGACGAGACGGTGATCTGGGGTAGCCTGGCTGCTGGTGTGGAGACACCGCAGCCCGTTTCGCATTTCTGGGCGGGTTGTCGTACACTCCTTTGTCGGCTCACTATGACCTTTTGCGCTGTAGGTGGCCTTGCTGGCTGCCGCTCTCTGGAAGCGCTCATGAAGGTCGCGGCTGCGTAGTGATCCGAAACCTCAGACGACCGATCAGTGAAACGCGAGGGACATGGCCAAGAAAGACGGCGCCATCGAGATCGAGGGCACTGTGGTTGAGTCGCTCCCGAACGCGATGTTCCGGGTGCAACTCGACAACGGCCATAAGGTCCTGGCCCACATCAGCGGACGGATGCGGATGCACTACATCCGAATTCTCCCGGACGACCGAGTGGTCGTGGAACTGAGCCCCTACGACCTGAGTCGCGGGCGGATCGTCTACCGATACAAGTAGGCCCCCCTTCACAACAGGGCGGGCCGTCTGAGGAACGAACTAGGGACTATGAAGGTCAAGCCGAGCGTCAAGAAGATCTGCGACAAGTGCAAGGTGATTCGCCGGCACGGTCGTGTCATGGTGATCTGCGACAACCTGCGTCACAAGCAGCGCCAGGGCTAAGGAGAGGAAGCCGAGCCGGGCACGGTGCGGTCCGTGAGAACGGACCGGATGTGTGCAAGGTGAGGCGGACTCGACCAGTCCGGACGTGAGGAAAGCCGAGCCGGGCATCCGGTGGCGCGCTGAATAGCGGGCCACGACGGGGCAGAGGCAAGGCGGACTCGTCCAGGGTCGCAGAGAAGGTCCCCATGAGAGTCCGCTCAAGTAGCGGGCTCGAGCCATGTGGGACCAGTGAAAAGTAATCGCGCGTCACACCCGTGAAGGCGGCGTTCCCGATGGGAAGCCGTACCGCACGGGAGACCCCCGGTCGGAGGCCGGGGCCCTCGCCCCGGGCATGGGGAGGGGAAGTGAGGCGTAGGACCTCCGCCACTACGAAGGAGAATGCCCGACCATGGCTCGCCTGGTTGGCGTCGACCTCCCCCGCGACAAGCGGCTGGAGATCGCTCTCACCTACATTTTCGGAATCGGCCGCACTCGCGCCCAGGAGATCCTGGACGCGACGGGCATCAGCCCGGACCTGCGCGTCCACGAGCTCTCCGATGCCGAGCTCGTGCCGATGCGTGACTACATCGAAGCGAACTTCAAGATCGAGGGTGACCTCCGTCGCGAGGTTCAGGCCGACATCCGACGCAAGATCGAGATCGGCTGCTACCAGGGCATCCGGCACCGCAAGGGTCTGCCGGTCCACGGTCAGCGGACGCAGACGAACGCGCGTACCCGCAAGGGCAAGAAGAAGACCGTGGCCGGCAAGAAGAAGCCGGGCAAGAAGTAGTCCTAGCAGCCACATTCCAGGAGATAGCGCTTAAATGCCGCCGAAGAGCCGCCAGGGCGCACCGAAGAAGGTGCGCCGCAAGGAAAAGAAGAACGTCGCTCATGGGCACGCCCACATCAAGAGCACGTTCAACAACACGATCGTTTCGATCACCGACCCGAACGGGAACGTGATCTCCTGGGCCAGCGCCGGCCACGTCGGGTTCAAGGGCTCCCGTAAGTCCACCCCGTTCGCCGCGCAGATGGCCGCTGAGAACGCCGCCCGCCGGGCCATGGAGCACGGCATGCGCAAGGTCGACGTCTTCGTCAAGGGCCCCGGTTCCGGCCGTGAGACCGCGATCCGTTCGCTGCAGGCGACCGGGCTCGAGGTCGGGTCCATTCAGGACGTGACTCCGGTTCCGCACAACGGTTGCCGTCCGCCGAAGCGCCGCCGCGTCTGAGCTCCAGGAGATAGAGAGAAATGGCTCGTTACACGGGTGCGGACTGCAAGCTCTGCCGCCGGGAGAAGACCAAGCTCTTCCTCAAGGGCAAGAAGTGCGAGTCCGCGAAGTGCCCCATCGAGATCCGTCCTTACCCGCCGGGTGAGCACGGTCGCGGCCGTCCGAAGGAGTCGGAGTACCAGCTCCAGCTTCGTGAGAAGCAGAAGACCCGCCGCATCTACGGCGTCCTCGAGAAGCAGTTCCGCAACTACTACGAGGAAGCCAACCGCAAGGCCGGAAAGACCGGTGAGAACCTCCTCCAGATCCTGGAGAGCCGTCTCGACAACGTGGTCTACCGCGCCGGTTTCGCCGAGTCGCGCGACGCCGCCCGCCAGCAGGTGCGCCACGGGCACATCCTGGTGAACGGCAAGAAGGTCGACATCCCGTCGTACCGCGTCCGCGAGCACGACATCATCGAGGTTCGCGAGAAGTCGCGGAACCTGCTGCCGTACGAGGTGGCCCGCGCCACCGCCGGTGACAAGACCGTCCCGGCGTGGCTGGGTGTCGTGCCGGACAGCATGCGCATCCTCGTGCACCAGCTCCCGGTCCGCCAGCAGATCGACACGCTGGTCCAGGAGCAGCTCATCGTCGAGCTCTACTCCAAGTAAGAGCTCCAGAGCAACATCGATGGCCGTACGGCTCGCCTGGTGCGGGCCGTACGGCATCATGGTTGTAGGCGAGTGGCGTCAAATAGCGGGCGCCGCCGTACAGGGAGAGGAAACCGGTCCTGGTACGGCCGGGTCGCGAGCAGCGACCGGCGGTGGGGGACGCGGCGGAATCATCCCGGAAACAGGGGAGATCCCACATGCTCATCGCACAGCGCCCGAGCCTCCTGGAGGAGTCGCTCGAGGAGCACCGGTCCAAGTTCGTCATCGAGCCGCTGGAGCCGGGCTTCGGTTACACCATCGGCAACTCGCTGCGGCGCACGCTGCTGTCCTCGATCCCGGGGGCGGCGGTCACCAGCATCCGCATCGAGGGCGTGCTGCACGAGTTCTCGACCGTGCCCGGGGTGAAGGAGGACGTCACCGACATCATCCTCAACCTCAAGTCGCTGGTCGTCTCGTCCGAGCACGACGAGCCGGTCGTGATGTACCTGCGCAAGCAGGGCCCGGGTGAGGTCACCGCCGCCGACATCGCGCCGCCGGCCGGTGTCGAGGTGCACAACCCCGACCTGCACATCGCCACGCTGAACGGCAAGGCGAAGCTGGAGATGGAGCTGACCGTCGAGCGCGGTCGCGGCTACGTCTCCGCGGCCCAGAACAAGCAGCCGGGCCAGGAGATCGGCCGGATTCCGATCGACTCCATCTACTCCCCGGTCCTCAAGGTCACCTACAAGGTCGAGGCCACCCGTGTCGAGCAGCGCACGGACTTCGACCGGCTGATCCTGGACGTCGAGACCAAGCCGTCGATGAAGCCGCGCGACGCGGTCGCCTCGGCCGGCAAGACCCTGGTTGAGCTGTTCGGTCTCGCGCGCGAGCTGAACGTCGAGGCCGAGGGCATCGACATCGGCCCGTCGCCGACCGACGCCGCCTTGGCCGCGGACCTGGCGCTGCCGATCGAGGAGCTGAACCTCACGGTTCGCTCGTACAACTGTCTCAAGCGCGAGGGCATCCACACCGTGGGTGAGCTCGTCGCCCGCAGCGAGCAGGACCTGCTCGACATCCGCAACTTCGGCGCCAAGTCGATCGAAGAGGTCAAGCAGAAGCTGCACGAGATGGGCCTCGCCCTCAAGGACTCCCCGCCCGGATTCGACCCCAGCGCGGTCGCCGGCGGCGGGTACGACGACGAGGACGGCGGCTTCATCGAGACCGAGCAGTACTAGATCGTGTCTCAGCGTTCCGGCGCCGAGGCGGTGGGCGCACCACCGCCGCGGCACCGGAACGCAGCCCGGCCGTCCGGGTGAAGCGGCGGAACCACAGATTTGCCGAAGGCGGGCTCTCCGGAGTCCGCCGCCCCGACTCCGGTACCTGATACGGCCGGAGCGGGTTGTCTCTCAAGGAGAAACGACATGCCCAAGCCCACCAAGGGCGCCCGTCTCGGCGGCAGCCCGGCGCACGAGCGGCTGATCCTGGCGAACCTCGCCACCCAGCTGTTCCAGCACGGCCGGATCCGCACCACCGAGGCCAAGGCCAAGCGTCTTCGCCCGCTCGCGGAGAAGCTGATCACCAAGGCGAAGAAGGGCGACATGCACAACCGTCGCCAGGTGCTGACCGTCGTCCGTGACAAGGGCGTCGTGCACCACCTCTTCACCGAGATCGCGCCGACGTTCGCCGAGCGTCCCGGTGGCTACACGCGCATCACCAAGCTCGGCCCGCGTAAGGGCGACGCCGCTCCCATGGCGCTCATCGAGCTGGTCGCCGAGCAGCTGAACCCGGTCACGGTCACGCGTCCGGCCGCCGAGGCTCCGGCCCCGGCCGCTCCGGCCGAGGAAGCCGCTGAGACCCCGGCCGCCGAGGCTCCCGCCGAGGCCGCCGAGACCGAGGCCAAGAAGGACGAGGCCTGATCAAGGGCCTGTGCTGATCAAAGGCCTGTGAGCGGGTCCAGCGTTCCCTGCGGGATCGCTGGGCCCGCTCTTCGTTTTGGTAGGGCCGTCGTGCGCCGTACGGGAGGATGAACGTGGACCGCGAAGTTCGGCTGAGGCTCGATCTGGGCTATGACGGCACCGACTTCTCCGGCTGGGCCCGCCAGCCGGAACGGCGGACCGTTCAGGGTGAGCTGGAAGGCGCGCTGGGCCGCATCCTCCGGATGGCCCCGGCCCCTCAGCTGACCGTGGCCGGCCGTACGGACGCCGGGGTGCACGCGCGCGGGCAGGTGGCGCATGTGGACCTGCCGCTCTCGCGGCTCGCGGTGGCCGACACGGCGCGGGCCCGGCAGCGGGATCCGGAGACCGACCCCGAGGACGCCTGGCGCGCGGAGGGGGCTCATTGGCTCGCTGCGCTCACGAGAAGGCTGGCCGGGGTGCTACCCCTGGATGTGCGTGTTTATGCCGTCTCGGTGGCTCCTGAGGGGTTTGACGCCCGATTCTCCGCCCTTTTCCGCCGGTATGTCTACCGCGTGTGCGACGCCTCCGGCGGGACCGACCCGCTGCGGCGGCGGGAGGTGCTGTGGCACAACCGTCCGCTGGACGTCGATCTCCTCAACGCCGCCGCCGAACGGCTGATCGGCGAGCACGACTTCGCCGCGTTCTGCCGCAAGCGTGAGGGCGCCACGACGATCCGCGAGCTGCAGCGGCTCGACTGGGTGCGGGGCGAGGACGGAATCGTCCAGGCGACCGTGATCGCGGACGCGTTCTGCCACTCCATGGTCCGGGCGCTGGTGGGCTCGTTGCTCGCGGTGGGCGAGGGCAGGCAGCCCGTCGAGTGGCCCGGGCAGGTGCTGGCCCGCGCCGTACGCGAATCGGGGGTCCACGTGGCCCCGGCGCACGGGCTGACCCTGGAGGAGGTCGGTTATCCGGTGGGTGAGGAGCTGGCCCGGCGCGCCACGGCGACGCGCCGGGTGCGCACGCTCAGTCCGTGACGCGCTTGCCGATCACCTCGGCGGTGTGGTCGCGGAAGGCGCCGCTGACCGGGCCGAGGTCCTGCTCCTTGGTGGTCGGCGTGTGGCCGTCGGCGTAGGTCGCGTAGCTGAACACGATGTAGCGGCCCCACACCATGCCCGCGGCGTACCCGCCGGAGATCGCCACCCGGTCGGCTCCGCTGCCGGTGTCGCCGTTGAGCCCGCGGAACCAGAGGTTGCCGCTCAGATTCTTGGTCCGGTCGACCGCGAGGGCCGCCTCCTTGCTCGGCAGCACCGCGATGCCGGTGGTCACGGCGTAGCGCTGCTTCGCGTCCACGTAGGTCGCCCTGAGGACCCGGCGGCACTCCCGCTGCTTGAGCGCTTCGGCGAAGGCCCCGGCCGCCGCCTGCTCGCAGCTGTCGGTCACGTTGACCTTGACCCGCTTGAAGCTGCGCCCGGCGAGGGTGATCCGAGCATCCGGGAAGGTCTCGGTCAGGGTGAGTTTGCCCGGATCGGTCTCTTCCGAGTCGAAGGGCGCTCCCGTGTTCTGGCCCGTGCCGGTGCTCGCGCTCGCGGCCGTGCTCGGCTCCGCCGCGGGCGCGGTGGCCGTCGGCGCGCCGGCGTTCGCCGGCGCGCTGCCTGGGGCCGCGGACTCCTCCGGCCCCCCGGTGTACGCGAGATAGGCGGCGGCGCCGATGGCGACCACCGCGACGCCGGTGCCCGCGCCGAGCAGGACTCGCTTGCCGGCGCCGGAACGCTTCGCGGGCGCCGTCGCCGGGGCGGTGACCGGGACAGGGAGGCCGCCGGGCCGGGGCGCGGGCCCGGGCGCGAGCAGGACCTGGCCCTGCGCCGCGCCGGGCGACAGCGGCTGGGTCGCCGTCCCGGACACCGTCGGCGCGGCCGCCGCGCCGGCGTGGAAGGCCGCCGCGTGGTCGTCCGTACGGTCTGGGGGTAGGTCGGCGGCCATTTCCCGGGGCGCGGCGGGGTGCGCGGGGGCGAGACCGCCAGGGGAGCCTGGTGCGCCGTCGGCGTTCGCTTCGGCGGGGACCTCGGCGGCCGCGTCGGCGCGGTCACCGACCACACCGTCCCCGGCCGGACCAGCCGGTGCGGCGGGGGTGGGCGAGTCGGCCGGGGGCCATGCCGTAGGGGCGGGGGCGTCGGGCGCGGCCGCGGCCTCGCCGGGAAGCCGGGGCGGCCACACGGGGACGTCGCCCGGCTCGGCCGGGATCCTGGGCCGGGAGGGCTCCTCCTGCGCCGCCGGCGTTTTGAGCGGGACGGTCGGCCCCTGTTCGCCCGCGGCGGGCGACGCCTGCTCGGCGCCTTCCGGCTCGTGGCCATCGGCCTTTGGCTCGGCGGCGGCTTCGGGCTCGGCGTCCGGATCGTGGTCCGAGACGGGGAGCGGGGGGCGGTCGTGCGGATCCGCCTCCCCTTCCGCCGGCCCGCGGGCGTCGGTGGCCTGCTGCGACGGCGCATCGGTGTCGTCCGGGGCGGCGTCCTCGTCGAAACGCGTCGCCCATTCCGCCTCGGGGCGCGGCAGCGGAGACGTCGGCTCCGCGGGGGAAGCGGACGGCTCTCCCGCGTGATCCCGGGGACCCGGCGTGGCGTCCTCGCCCCGGGGCGCGGCGTCCGACGGAGCGCGTACGGGCTCGGGCTCTGCCTGCCCGGCGGCGTGCGGCGCTTCGGCGGGTGGGGCGAACGGGCCGCCGGGGTGATCCGCCGGGGCGTCGTCGGCCGCTTCCTGCCGCGCCGCCGGCCATATCGTGGTGGCCGCCGTCGCCTCGGACCGGTCGTTCTCGGCATCCTCGGCGGGCTCGGTGGCCGTGCCGGGCTCCGCGGGGCTGTCGAACTCCGCGGTGGCAGCGGCGGGCTCTGGATCGTGGTCCGCGGTCGTGGCGGGGCGCGCGGCCCCGGCGCCCGCGCCGGAGTGGCCCTGGCCGCTGGGCGGCACCCACGGCTTGGTGACGTCGATCGCGGGGAAGTCGATGGTCTCGTACTGGTCGCCCTCGGAGATCTCCCGGAACGGCCTGCGCGGGGCGTCGGCCTCCTGCGGGTCGCCCTGTGCGGGGAGGGCGGGCGTGCCGAAGGCGGTCGGCGGGTGCCGCGGAGCCTCCGCGGAGGCGGGAGACTGATCGTCGGGCGAGGCGGCGGGCGCGACCGCGCGCTCCGTCCCCTGAACGGCGCTCGGCGAGTCCTGAGGCGACGACGCCTCGTCTGCCGCTTCGTGCTGGGGACGGGCGAACCAGTCATAGCCCGGCGACGCCTCGTCGGGGACGTCGGGCGATATCTCGTCGGGGTGGCCGAAGCTCGGCGGTGGCACAGCGGGTGCCGTTGAGCCGTCGGCGCCGTGTTCGTGCTCGGAAACGGGATCCTGGCCACGCATATGCGGAAGCGTATCGGCGCAGACGAGATCATCGTGCCGCTATGGGCGTTCGTGCGCAGCCAGGGAGCGGCGTTTGTCCAGAAAGATCGGCGGAAAGATGGTTTCGCGGATCAGCCGTGTCCTCCGGTCAGCGACCTCGTGTCGAGCGCTGGGAAGACCGTCTTCTCCGTGATGTCCAGAGCCGCCTGGTAAAGGCGCTTCAGTTCGGTCTTGCTCGGGTTATGGCCGTCCTTGAACTGGAACCACAGCAGGATCGTGTAGTGCCCGTGGATCCAGCCGCCCGCGTACGCGTCTCCCGTGCCGAGGAACTTGCTGATGTCGTCGGTGCCCGGCAGCGGCTTGAGAAAGTCCTGCCGTTCCTTGCCGCCGCCCGCCGACGCCACCTTCTTGGCAGCGGTGGTGGTCTTGACGTTGGCGACGCCGATAGACCCGATGATCTTTCCCTTGGTGTCCTTGTAGCTGGCGCGGATGAGCTGTGTGCAGCCTCCGTCCTTCAGGGCCTTGGTGATCTTCTCGCCGGAGACGCCGTCGGCGCACTTCTTCTCTTTGTTCACCTTCGTCCGGAGGTATGACCGGCTGCCGGCCGTGACCTTCTTCTGCCCGAAGAGCTCCGTGGCGGTGAGCGGCGTCTTGTCGGTCGTACGCGAGCCGGCGTAGCCGTACTTGCCGCCGGGGGCGGGGGAGATCGGAGGCGGCGTGGGGCTCGGCTTCGGAGCGGCGCGCGGCGGCTCCTCCCGGCTCGCCGCGACCCACAGGCCGGCGAAGAGCGCGCCGATCAGCGCGAGCCCGGCCAGGACCAGCACGAGCGGCCGACGCCAGAAGGGGACCGGTCCGTACGGGTCCCACGGCGGCTCGGACGACTCGGCAGCGCGCTGTTCGGCCCGGGACGGCTCACTGGGGCCGGATGCCCGGCCGCCTCGTGGATCCGTGGCGAGGGGCGCGCCGGACTCCGTCCCGCTCGGCCGGGCGCCGCCGGACTCTGTGCCGCTCGGCCCGGGGCCGCCGGGCGCGTGGTCACCCGGCTGCGCGCCGGACGGGAAGCCGCCCGTGGGAGATCCCAGGGGAAAGCCGCCCTGCTGCTGGGTGCCGGGCGGGGTGCCCGCGCCCGGCTGCCCGTGGCCGCCTGTGGCGTCTCCCGAGAGCCCGGCCGCGTTCCAGGGCGCCGTTCCCGGGCGTCCGCCCGATGCGTCTTCCGGCCCCCAGCCGGCGCCCGCGGGGCCGCCGGGCCGCGACGCCGCCTCGGCCCACGTTCCGGCCTGGCGGCTCCCCGACCGGCCACCCTGGTTGCCGCTTTGGTTCCCGCCCGGGTCGTCGCCCACCTGCTGCGGCCGCCGCCACGGATCGAACGCCGGGGCCCCCGGGCCCGGATGCCCGAGCGCTCCGGGCTGCGCGGGCGCTGAGCCGTACGGCCGCGCCTCCGGGCGGCGGGCGGCGGCCGGCGGCTCGCCCTGGGGGAGGTACGGCTGGCGGTGTGGCTGCTGGTCGCCGGGATAACCCATGCGCTGAGATTAGCCGCGTATCACGGCAGATGAGGAAAGTCAGGAATAACCGGAGTGCTGGTCCGGCCGTGCGGCGCCCGGCCTGAGATCGACCCCGACGGCGGGCGTGACCTGCGGCGGAGGAAGGTCAGGAGTAGCCGAAGTCCTGGGTCCACCACGGGCCGCCCGGCCCGAGATCGACGCCCACACCGGTCGCGACCAGACCGCAGTTGAGGATGTTGCGCCGGTGGCCGCTGCTGGCCAGCCACCCCTCGATCGCCTCGCGGGCGGTCTGGTAGCCGCGGGCGATGTTCTCCGCGCCGCCGTCGAGGTAGCCCGCCGCCTCCATGCGCGCCCAGGGTGAGCGGCCGTCCGGCGAGGAATGCTCGAAGGTGTTGCTGGCGGCCATCTCCCGGGAGTGCAGGCGGGCGGAGCGGACGAGCCGCTTGTCGACCCGCATGGGCGCGCAGCCCCGCTTGCGCCGCTCGGCGTTCGCCAGCCGTATGACCTCGGCCTCCAGGCCGCTGAGGACCGCGGCGCCCGCGCCGTCTCCGCCGCGGTCTCCGCCCAGCGTGCCGGACTCGCCGTCGTAGCCGGGGCCGAAGGTGTTCCACTGCGTCCCGCCGTACGAGCCGTCGATCATGTTGGACGGCTTCCTGGTCGGCGGCCGGGTCGGGGGAGCCGAGCGGGCGAGGGACGACGGCCCCTCGGCCCGCGCCACGTGATCGAGTGGCGGGCGGTGCCGGGGCGAGGAGTCGGACGTCTTCGAGGGCGACGGCTCGGAGTTGCGGAGATAGACCTGGTCGACGCCGCTCTTGGTGGTGACCCGGCCGATGACGACGCCGGCGAGCACAAGGGTGACCGCGCAGGCGAGCAGACCCACGTGAGTCCCGCGGCGGGGCTTCCGTTGGGGGTGCCGGGTGTGAGGGGGCTGCCACATACCGCAGTCAAATATAGGGATGTACGGCGATGAGGATGAAGAGGAGCGAGGGATTGCTTCTCCCTGTGTTTCCCCGCGTGCTCATTGTGTTTCCCCCAGTGCCGCCCGCGTTCCGGCACGGACCGCCGTCCGCGCGCCGGTGTCTCGGCGTCTCAGGTCTCCCGGCTCGCGTGAGCGGGCGGCGTCCCGCCCGCGTGCCGCCGTCTGCGGCCGGCTCCTTGTGTGATCGCCGGGCCCCCTCGTCGGCATCGCGTTTTGACCAGGAGGGCGAGGCCGGATAATCTGCTGTTTCGTTGTGTGCACCGGTCCTCCTGTGACCTGTGTACGGCGCGTCCGGCGTCTTCTCCCATGTATGTGGAGACGGAAGGTTGCCGTCGTGCCTGCGCAACCTACCGTGAGTTCACATTTCCGACAGAAGGCACTGCCGTGCGCACGTTCTCACCCAAGCCCAACGACGTCGAACGTCAGTGGTACGTCATCGACGCCACCGACGTCGTGCTCGGCCGGCTGGCCAGCCACGTCGCGACCCTGCTCCGCGGCAAGCACAAGCCGATCTTCGCCCCGCATGTCGACACCGGTGACTTCGTCATCATCATCAACGCCGACAAGGTGGCCCTGACCGGCAACAAGCTCGAGCAGAAGAAGGCCTACCGTCACTCGGGTTACCCCGGCGGTCTGCGTTCCGTGACCTACGGCGAGCTCATGGAGAAGCGCCCGGACCGCGCCGTTGAGAAGGCGGTCAAGGGAATGCTCCCCAAGAACGCTCTCGGCCGGAGGATGGCGAAGAAGCTCAAGGTCTACGCCGGTTCCGAGCACCCGCACCAGGCGCAGCAGCCGGTGCCCTTCCAGATCACCCAGATCGCCCAGTAATCGCCGAGCCAGGAAAGTAAGAGGAGAACCGTGGCCGAGTCCAACGGTATCGAGACGCTCGTCGAGGGCGAGCAGGACGAGTTCTCGTCCGAGGAGTTTCCCTCCGAGTACACCACCGAGTCCGCCCCCGGCGCCGAGGGCGTCGTGCGCCGCCCCGTCACCACGGGCAACTCGTACGGCACCGGCCGCCGCAAGGAGGCCGTGGCCCGCGTCCGCATCGTGCCGGGTACCGGCAAGTGGACCATCAACGGCCGCTCGCTGGACGCCTACTTCCCGAACAAGGTCCACCAGCAGATCGTCAACGAGCCCTTCGTGACGCTCGGCGCCGAGGACCAGTTCGACGTCATCGCCCGCATCGGCGGCGGCGGCGTGACCGGCCAGGCCGGCGCCCTGCGCATGGGTCTGTCCCGCGCGCTCGCCATCCTGGACGCCGAGACCAACCGGCCTCCGCTGAAGAAGGCCGGCTTCCTGACCCGTGACGCCCGCGCCACGGAGCGGAAGAAGTACGGCCTCAAGAAGGCCCGCAAGGCTCCGCAGTACAGCAAGCGTTAAGTTGGGGCGCCTTTTCGGCACCGACGGGGTACGTGGGGTCGCGGGTCGCGACCTCACGGCCGAGCTGGCCATGGATCTGTCCGTGGCGGCGGCTCATGTCCTCGGCGATGCCGGGGCGTTCCACGCGAGCGTCGGGCGGCGTGGCCGCCCGATCGCCGTCGTAGGCCGGGACCCGCGAGCTTCAGGAGAGTTCCTGGAAGCCGCGGTCGTCGCCGGCCTTGCGTCGTCTGGCGTGGATGTCCTCCGGCTCGGCGTGCTGCCCACCCCGGCGGTCGCGTACCTGACTTCGGCTCTGGGGGCCGACCTCGGGGTGATGCTCTCCGCATCGCACAACCCCGCCCCGGACAACGGCATCAAGTTCTTCGCGCGCGGCGGCTTCAAGCTGGCCGACGCCGTGGAGAACGAGATCGAGGAGCGGCTGGGCGAGAAGTGGGACCGGCCCGTCGGCGCGTCCGTCGGCCGGGTCCGTGAGGCGTTCGGCGAGGCCGACCGGTACGTCTCGCACCTGCTCGACACCCTGCCGCATCCCCTTGACGGCCTGCGGGTCGTCGTGGACTGCGCGCACGGCGCGGCCCACATGGTCGCCCCCGAGGCACTGCTGCGTGCGGGCGCCGTGGTGGAGACCATCGGCGTCGCTCCTGACGGGCTGAACATCAACGACGGCGTCGGCTCCACCCACCCGGACGAGCTGAAGAGGGCCGTCGTCGAGTGCGGCGCGGATGTCGGCATCGCCTACGACGGCGACGCGGACCGCTGCCTGGCCGTCACAGCCGCGGGCGACGAGGTCGACGGCGACCAGATCATGGCGGTCCTCGCGTCCGCCATGCACGCCGAGGGCCGGCTGCCCGAGAACACCGTCGTCGCGACCGTGATGTCCAACCTGGGCTTCAAGATCGCGATGCGCGAGGCCGGGCTGACCATGGTGGAGACCGCCGTCGGCGACCGGTACGTCCTTGAGGCGATGCAGAACGGCGGATTCACCCTCGGCGGCGAGCAGTCCGGGCATGTGATCATGCTGGACCACGCCACCACGGGCGACGGGCTGCTCACCTCGCTGCACCTGCTCGCGACGGTCGCGAAGTCGGGCAGGTCGCTGGCCGACCTGGCTTCCGTCATGACGAAGCTTCCGCAGGTGCTCGTCAACGTGCGGGACGTCTCCAAGGTGAAGGTGCGCTCCTCCGAGGAGCTGGCCGCCGCCGTGGCCGCGGCGGAGGCGGAGCTCGGTGACGAGGGGCGGGTCCTGATCCGCCCGAGCGGGACCGAGCCGATGGTGCGGGTCATGGTCGAGGCCGGGTCGCACGACCAGGCCGAGGCCGTCGCCGACCGTCTCGCCGAGGTCGTGCGCGCCTGCTGCGCGTGATCCCGTCGAAAGCCTGAGAAATCACTGTGGCCTCCGCCGTCCGGCGGAGGCCACAGTGATTTCACGTCACTCCTCGCCGGTCAGGGACAGGCTGCGCAGGCGCTGCCCGGCGAACAGCAGGGCGGCGACGGTCACGACGACGATCGCCGGTATGGCGAAGCCGATCGAGACGTCCGCCTTGAAGAACGCGGACGTCGACACCTGGTCGGCGATCGACTGGGCCCACTGCTGGATCGAGAACGTGCGCGCCCCGGGCACGTAGCCGCCGACAAGGCCCTCCCAGATCAGGGCGTAGATGACGCCGATCGTCACCGCGTGCCGGGTGAGCACGCCGAGCAGCAGGAACACGGCCGCGTAGGCGATGCCCGCGAGGAGGGCGCCGAGGGCGAAGCCGAACGCGATGCCGGACTCGGTCTGGATCAGCACGTACGCCGCGAGGAACGTGGGCAGGGCGGCGAACACCGCCATCAGGGACGCGGCCACGACGAACTTGGTGAAGGTGATCACCGGCCGCGAGATCGGCTTGGACAGCAGATGCATGATCGTGCCGTCCTCGATCTCGGGCGCGATCACGCCGGTGCCGGCGACGAGCCCGAGAAGCGGCAGGATCGTGCCGACGGCGAACGACTTCATCAGCATCACGGCCGTGCCCTCGCTGGGCCCTCCGATGAGCCGGAGCAGCCCGGCGACGGCGACCAGCGCGAGCGGCAGCAGCACGAGCAGCAGGATCCGCTTGCGGCCGAGCATCGCCCGGTACGTGATGTCAGCTACGACGGTGTTCATTGGTCTCGCTCCGCTCGACTGCTCCGGGCGTCCTGCGTGCGGTCAGGGATGGGAGCCGCCGCGCGCGGAGCCCGGTGAGATACGGTTCCGGGGGATCGTCCGGGTGGTCCCGGCCTGTGGTCACGCACGGGGCTGGATGAGGTAGGAGAAGACGCTTTCCAGGTCCTCGTCCGTGGGGGACACCTGCCAGAGGCGGACCCCGGCGTCGCGGGCCACCTTCGGCAGCAGCCGGGTGAAGCGGCCGAAATCGAGCGCCTGCACCTCCAGCCCGCCGTCCGTGAGGGAGACCGCCCCCGAGCTGGGGTCGGCGATCAGCGCGGCGGCCAGCAGCCGGTCGTCGCTGGAGCGGAGCCGGAAGATGTGCGGCCGGTCGGTCATCCGGCGGCGGATCTCGCGGTAGTCGCCCGAGGCGGCGTGCCGTCCCGCGACCATGACCTCGATCTGCTCGGCGACCCGCTCGACCTCCTCCAGGATGTGCGAGCTGAACAGGATGGTCCGGCCCTCGGAGCCCATCCGCCGGACGAGGTCCATCAGGTGGAGCCGCTGGCGCGGGTCCATGCCGTTGAAGGGCTCGTCGAGCAGCAGCACGTGCGGGTCGTGGACCAGCGCGGCGGCCACCTTGACCCGCTGGCGCATGCCCTTGGAGTACGTCTCGACCCGGCGGTCCTTGGCGGGGGTCATGTCGACGAGGTCGAGGGCGCGGGTCGCCGCCTCCTCGGGGTTCGGCAGCCGGTGCAGGCGGGCGGCGGACAGTACGAACTGCCATCCGGTCAGGAAGCCGTAGACGCCCTCCCGTTCCGGGACCAGGCCGATGTGGCGGTAGATGTCGTGGTTGCGCCAGATCTGCTGCCCGCCCAGCGTGGCGGTGCCGTTCGACGGGGCGAGAAAGCCCGCCATGATGTGCAGCAGCGTGGACTTGCCCGCGCCGTTGGGGCCGAGCAGGCCGGTGACGCCGGGCCCGATCGTCATCGTGACGTCGTTGACCGCAACCACGTTGCCGTACCAGCGGGAGACCCCGGCGAGCTCGACGACGCCCGGCCGGGTCGCGACGGTGGGAACGGTGGTGACCGTCATGAGGAGGCCGCCTTCCGGTAGCGCGAGATGAGCGCCGTCAGCGCGAGGGCGATCACGGCCAGCAGGATCAGCGCCGGCCAGGGGCCCGCGGGATAACCCCCACTGTTGGCGGGCGGGGTGCCGAACAGCGCCACCTGCACGGAGTCGACGAGGAAGAACGGGCTGATCAGCATCGTCCAGCCGGCGGCGGCCTCGCGGCCCGTGCTCACGAGCACGGCGTAGAACACCCCGGAGACCGCCGAGGTGAACAGGTAGAACGCGATCACCGAGGCGACGCCGAGCCCGCGTCTCGGCGTGAACGACGCGAGGGCCAGCCCGATCGAGGCCAGCAGCAGGGCGATGAGCAGGGTGGACACCACGGAGGCGATGTAGTCGTGGGTGCGCGGCGGGCCGGGCAGGTCCACCAGCAGCTCGCCGACGTACATGACGGTGAGCGGCACCGCGAGCAGCAGGAACAGCGCGGTCGTCATGGCGACCAACTTGGCTCCGACGTAGTCGAGCACGGTCACCGGGCGGGACAGGTACAGCGGCAGCACGCGGTAGCGCAGGTCGGGAGCCACCAGATATGGCGCCTGCGAGGCCAGGAAGATGGCGAGCACGGCCTGCATCGCCACCGCGTATGAGTAATAGGGGATGCCGGGCTGCTTGGCCAGGGCCATCACGGCGATCGACACCACGGCCGGCAGCACCATGATCGCGACAAGCAGGAACGGGATGATCTTGGCGCGGGTCGTCCGGCCGAGGCCGAAGACACCGCGCAGGCTGTGCAGGGTGAGGGCACGCGCCGCGCTCCCCCGGCCGAGCCTGGGCCCCTCATAGTGCCGGTAGCCGATGTCGTGAATGATCGCGGTGTGCTCGGTCATGCCGCCGGCTCCTTGAAGACGTCCTCGATGCGGCCGCGACGCTGTTCGAGCCGGACGAGGTGGAGGTCGAGATCGCAGACGGCGTCGCGTACGGCGTCGAAGGTGCCCTCCGAGCGGACCTGGACGGTCAGGATGCGGCCCTGTACCGCCACCGCCTCGCCCAGCTCGGCCAGCCGGGCCGCGAGGGGTTCGAGTCCCTCCTCGACCTCGACGGCGATGGCCTGGGTGGCCTGGGTGAACTCGCCGATCGCGGACGAGCGGAGCAGGGCGCCGCCGTCGATCACGATGACGTGGTCGCACACCCGCTCGAGCTCGCCGAGCAGGTGGGAGGTGACCAGGACGCTGATGCCGAACTCGGCGCCGACCCGCCGGATCAGCGCGAGCATGTCGTCACGGCCCTGGGGGTCGAGACCGTTGGTCGGCTCGTCCAGGAAGACCAGCCGGGGATCGTGGACGAGTGCCTGAGCCAGCTTGACCCGCTGCCGCATGCCGGTGGAGTAGCCGCCGATCGGGCGGTACCGCTCCTCGTGCAGGCCGACGTGCCGCAGGATGTCGGCCGCCCGCTCGCGGGCGGCGGTGCGCGGCAGGCCGGACATCTGCGCCATGTGCACCACGAACTCGGTGGCGGACAGGTCGGGCGGCAGGCATTCGTGCTCGGGCATGTAGCCGACGACACGGCGGATCTCCGGCCCGCGGGTGGCGGCGTCCATGCCGAGCACCTCGGCCCGGCCGGAGGTGGCCGGGAGCAGGCCGAGCAGAATCTTGATCAGCGTGGACTTGCCGGCGCCGTTCGCGCCGACGAGCCCGGTCACGCCGGTGCCGACGGTGATCGAGAGCTGGTCGAGCGCCGTCACACGGGGAAACCGCTTGGTCAGACCCTCGGTTGCGAGGATTGTCATGATCCGCAGACTACTCGCCGGGTACCCTCCGATACCTCCGTCAAGAGGAGGAGCCGTCTGTCATACCGTGGCGGGGGTGCCTCATCTCCTGGTGCCGGTGCGCCTGGTCCCGCCGTTGGCGCGGTGCCGTACGGCGGGGGCCGCCGGGCGCGGCGGCGGGGAGACGACCGGGACCCGGCCGCCGTACCGCTGCCAGAGGAAGCGCTGCGCGAACAGGGTCGCCGTGCCGGCGGCCACCATGCCGGCGATGTTGACGGCGAGCTGCGCCAGCGAGTGGCCGACCTCGTCCCAGCGGCCGAGTGCCATCGCGACGGCCATGTAACCGGCGGCGGGGACGGTGGTCACCGAGATGAAGACCCCCACCAGGGCGGAGGACTTGCCGGCCGTGATCGAGAGCACGCCCGCCGCGCCGGCCAGCACGGCGACGATGAACGACCACCTGTCCGGCGAGACGATGAACCACACCTCCTGGTTGTGCCGCAGCATCTCGGGCTCGACCCAGCCGATGCCGCGCGACACGAACGCGCAGAGGAAGGTGACCAGGATGGCCGCGCCGAACCCGACGGCCAGCGTCCGCACCGCCACCGCGATCAGCCGTGGCTCGCGGCGCAGGAGGCCGAAGCAGATCGCGGCGACCGCGCCGAACTCGGGGCCGAGCACCATGGCGCCGACGATCAGGATCTGTGACGGGATGAGCACGCCGATCGCGGCGATCTGCGTGGCGATCGCCAGGAAGGCCAGGAACGCCCAGGTAACGCGGGAGTCCGCGGTCACGCGCTGGGCGAGCTGGTCCCAGATGACCGCGTCGTCGCCCTCGCCCGGGGCCTGCTCCTGCGCCTCCTCGGCGGCGCGCGAGATCGTCAGCTCGACGTTCTCGATCGCGATGGCGCCGTCGTCTTCGAGGCCGAGGCCTTTCAGCTCCTCGATCAGGTCGTTCGCCGCCTCGCGGGCCACGTCGAGCAGCAGCACGTCGCCCTTGGGGCGGCGCGCCGCCTTCGGCATCACGACGATGTTGGCGACCCCGGTCGCCCGGTCGACCGCCTTCAGCACCCGGTCCGTACGCCCGGCCGGGATGATCACGCGCAGATGCAGCACGACGACGATTATGTACGGCGCAGCCGGATGCGGCTGATGGAGTGGTCGGGTCCCTTGCGCAGGATCAGCCCGGCCCGGCCGCGGGTGGGCGCGATGTTGTCGACGAGGTTGCGCTCGTTGATGTCACGCCACACGTTCTTGGCGAACTCGGTCGCCTCCTCGTACGACAGGTCCGCGATGTGCGCGAAGTACGACTTGGGGTCGGCGAACGCCGTGCGGCGCAGCTTGTGGAACCGGTCGATGTACCAGGACCTGATGTCCTCGATCCGGGCGTCCACGTAGATCGAGAAGTCGAAGTAGTCGCACACGGCGAGGGACGTGGGCGGCGCGGGCTGCAGCACGTTGAGGCCCTCGACGATGAGGATGTCCGGACGCCGCACCTTCTGGCTCGCCCCGGGCACGATGTCGTACTCCAGGTGGCTGTAGATCGGGGCGGTCACCTCCGGGGTGCCCGCCTTCACGTCGGCGACGAACTTGACCAGCGCCCGCCGGTCGTAGCTCTCCGGGAAGCCCTTGCGGTGCATGATGCCGCGCTCCTCCAACACCTTGTTCGGGTAGAGGAAGCTGTCGGTGGTGATCAGATCGACCCGGGGGTGCTCGGGCCAGCGGGCCAGCAGGGCGTGCAGCACCCTGGCTGTGGTCGACTTGCCGACCGCGACGCTGCCCGCGATGCCCAGCACGTACGGCACGCGCTCGTCGCGCTCGCCGAGGAAGGCCCCCACGGCGGCGCTGCGCTGGCGGGACCCGGTGAAGTGGAGGTTGAGCAGCCGGGTCAGCGGGAGGTAGATGTCGGTGACCTCCGCGAGGTCGATCGGATCGTCGACGCCGCGCAGATCCTCCAGGTCCGCCTCGGTGAGGGTCAGCGGCGTGCTCTTGCGGAGGTCCCTCCACTGGGCACGGCTGAGCTCGACGTACACGTCTCCATCTGCCACGTCGGCCAAGCCTACTCAGCCGGTCGAAAACGTCTTCGGTCGGGAGCGGTACACAGCCTGTGGATGAAACCGGTGGATTGCGGCCGCGGATTCCGGGGAATGGGATGGGGCTCCAAGGAGTCGGCAGCGACCGACAGCCCCCAAATTGGGGGCAAATTGGCACAAAATGGTGCACGGGTGACATGGGCGAGCCGGCCCGCGGCGCTCCGGCGGGTCGGGTCCGGACGGCCGGAGGGCGGGTAGCCTCGCCCTGTGATCCTGGGAATCGGAGTCGACGTCGTCGACGTGGCGAGGTTCGGCGCCACGCTGGAGCGCACCCCCGCACTCCGGGAGCGGCTGTTCACCGAGGCGGAGCGCGGGCTGCGCACGGAGTCGCTGGCCGCCAGGTTCGCCGCGAAGGAGGCGGTCGCCAAGGCCCTCGGCTGCCCGCCCGGAACCGCCCACGCCGAGGCCGAGGTCGTCAATGACGAGAACGGCCGGCCCCTGCTCCGCGTCACCGGCACGGCGGGCGAGGCGGCCCGCGCCCTCGGGGTCAAGAGGTGGCACATCTCCCTGACCCATGACGGAGGCGTCGCCATCGCCTACGTGATCGCCGAGTCGTAGGCCCCTCTCTCGTCGATGGGCGCCGGCCGCGGCCAGGTGCGCGTGGGCGGGCGGGCTGGCGGCGCCTCGCCGTCACGCGCCGCGACCGGTCGTCGCGCGCGTGATCGTCCCCGGGATAGCGTCGGACCCATGCGGACCGCGTACACCTCCGACCAGATCAGGGCCGCCGAGCGGGCGCTGATGGCGCGACTGCCCGAGGGCACCCTGATGAGCCGCGCCGCCTCCGGGCTCGCCTCCGCCTGTGCCCGGGCGCTCGCCCGCGTCCGCGGCCGCGTGTACGGCTCCCGCGTCGTCCTGCTGATCGGGAGCGGTGACAACGGGGGAGACGCCCTGTACGCCGGGGCCCGGCTGGCCGCGCGGGGCGCCCGGGTGGACGCGATCCTCGCCGGGTCGCGCGCCCACCAGGCGGGCCTGGCCGCGCTGCGCGCCGCGGGCGGCCGGGCCGTCGAGTTCGCCCCCGACGCGGCCCGCGAGCTGGTCTCCGCCGCCGACCTCGTCATGGACGGCCTGGTCGGCATCGGGAGCGCGGGCGCGCTGCGCGAGCCGTACGGCACGCTGGCCGGGCTCGTCGCGGACGCTCCCGGCCTGGTGGTCGCGGTGGACGTGCCGAGCGGGGTGGACGCGAGCACCGGCCGCGTGGACGGGTCCGCGGTCCGGGCCCACGCGACCGTGACGTTCGGCGCGTACAAGATCGGTCTGCTGGTCGATCCGGGCGCGTCGTTCTGCGGGACGGTGGAGCTGGTGGACATCGGGCTCGGGCCGTACCTGCCGGACGCGGACGTGGCCGCGCTGACCGCCGGCGACGTCGCCGGCCTGCTGCCGAGCCCGGCCGCCGAGTCGGACAAATACCGCAGGGGCGTCATCGGCATCGTGGCCGGGAGCGACACCTTCACCGGCGCGGCCGTGCTCTCCGTGGGCGGCGCCGTACGCGCCGGGGCGGGGATGGTGCGCTTCGCGAGCGTCGAGGAGCCCGTCCACTACGTCAGGGCCCGCTGGCCCGAGGCCGTCACGACGGTGCTCGCCCCCGGCTCGGCAGGCGTGCTCGGCGACATCGGCCGGGTGCAGGCGTGGGTGGTCGGGCCGGGCCTCGGCACCGGGTCGCACGCCCGCGACCTCGTCGCCGAGATCCTGGGCACCGGCCTGCCCGTCCTCGTGGACGCCGACGGCCTCACCCACGTCGCCCGGGACAGGTCGCTGCTGCGCAGGACAGGGCCGACGCTGCTCACCCCGCACGCGGGGGAGCTGGCGCGGCTGCTCGACGTGCCGCGCGAGGACGTCGAGGCGCGGCGGATCGAGCACGTCCGCCGCGCGGCGCACGAGCTGGGCGCGACCGTGCTGCTGAAGGGGTCCACCACCCTGGTGGCCGAGGAGGACCGGCCGGTGCGGGTCAACTCCACCGGAACGCCGTGGCTGGCCACCGGCGGCACGGGAGACGTCCTGTCCGGCATCGCGGGCGCCCTGCTCGCCGGCGGGCTGAGCTGCTACGACGCCGCGTCCTGCGCCGCGTACCTGCACGGGCTCGCGGGGCGGGTCGCGGCGGCCGGCTCCGCGCGCGGCGCGCGGCCCGGCGGCGAGGCGGCGATCGCGGCGCTCGACGTGGCCGAGGCCCTTCCCGACGTGGTCCGCGCGCTGTGACACGGCCCGACCGGTCGCGATCACCTGACAAACTGGAACGATGAGTTTCCCGATCGTCGTCGACACAAAAGACCAGGTCCGGACCCCTGCCGAGGCGAGGGTGGACCTCGCGGCGATCCGGCACAACGTCGGACTCCTCAGCGAGCAGGCGGCCGGCGCCGACGTCATGGTCGCGGTGAAGGCCGACGCCTACGGCCACGGCCTGGTCCCCTCCGCGCGGGCCGCCCTGGAGGGCGGGGCGACGAGGCTGGGCACCGCGTTCGTCCGCGAGGCGCTGGCGCTGCGCGCGGAGGGGATCACCGCGCCGATCCTCGCCTGGCTCATCACGCCGGACGAGCCGCTGGACGAGGCGCTGCTCCAGGGCGTGGAGCTGTCCGCGAGCGCCCCCTGGCTGATCGACGCCATCGTGGCCGCCGCGGCGCGCACCGGCCGCACCGCCCGGGTCCACCTGGAGGTGGACACCGGGATGTCGCGCGGCGGCGCGCCGCTGTCGGCCTGGCCCGCGCTGATCGAGTCCGCGCTGGCCGCGCGGGCCGAGGGCGTCGTCGAGATCGCGGGCATGTGGTCCCACTTCGCCTGCGCGGACATCCCCGGGCACCCGGCCACCGAGGCGCAGCTCGCCGCGTTCGGCGAGGCGCTGCGGATCGCCGACGCGATGCGCGTGCCGAGCGACGCGATCCGCCACATCGCCAACTCCGCCGCCACCTTCACCCTGCCCCAGGCGCGGTACGACATGGTCCGGCCGGGCATCGCCTCGTACGGACTGAGCCCGATCCCCGAGATGGGAGACTTCGGGCTGCGCCCGGCCATGACGCTCGTGGCGCGGCTCGCCCAGGCCAAGCGGGTCCCCGCCGGCTCCGGCGTCTCCTACGGCCACCTGTACGTCACCGAGCGCGAGACGACGCTTGCGTTGGTGCCCCTCGGCTACGCGGACGGCATCCTGCGGGGTGCCACCAACCGGGCGGAGGTGCTGCTCGCCGGCCACCGGCGGCGCGTCTCGGGCCGGGTCTGCATGGACCAGTTCGTCGTGGACGCGGGCGACGACGCCGTCGCCGAGGGTGACGAGGTGATCCTCTTCGGGCCCGGCACGCGAGGCGAGCCCACCTGCCAGGAGTGGGCCGATTCCCTCGGCACGATCACCCATGAGATCGTGACCAGGATCGGATCCCGCGTCCCGCGCGTTTACGCGGACTAGCGGAGAGATCACGTGGACCGGGCCGGCAGCGCGCCGCCGTCACGAGGAGGGCAGGAATGAGCACACGCCGCAAGGTCGGGCTCGCCGGTGCCGTCGTGGGCGCCGCCTCGGCGGGCGCGGCGGCAGCGGCCATGGCGAAGCGGTACGCCGTCGGCCGGATACGGCTGCGCCCCGACCTGGAGGCGAGTGAGCCCTTCGGCGAGATCCGCGGCCGCGAGGTGACGCTGACCACCTCCGACGGCGTGCTGATCCACGCCGAGGTCGAGGGCCCGGAGGACGCTCCCCTCACCGTGGTGCTGTGCCACGGCTACTGCCTGGCTTCGGACTCCTGGCACTACCAGCGGCGCGAGCTGCGCGGGACGTACCGGCTGGTGACGTGGGACCAGCGCTGCCACGGCGCGTCGGCGCGGGCGGAGGCGAGCGACTGCACGATCGAGCGCCTGGGCGAGGACCTCGCGCTCGTGATCGAGAAACTGGTTCCCGGCCCGTGCGTGCTCGTCGGCCACTCCATGGGCGGCATGACGATCATGGCGCTGGCGGAGCGGCGGCCGGAGCTGTTCGACGACAAGGTGCGCGGCGTGGCGCTCATCTCCACGTCGGCGGGCAAGCTCGCCGAGCTCACGCTCGGCCTGCCCGCGCTGATGTCGAAGGTCGTGCACAAGGCGGTCCCGTCGGCGGTGTCGATCATGCGCAAGCGCGGCGAGCTGGTGGACCGGGGGCGCGAGGCGGGCAACGACGTCGCCTTCCTCGCCGTGCGCCATCTCGGGTTCGGCGATTCCAAGAACGTCAGCCCGACCGTGGTGGACTTCGTCGAGTCCATGATCAGGGCCACCCCGTCCGAGGTGATCGCGGACTTCTATCCGGCGCTCATGTCCCACGACAAGCTGACCGCGCTCGACGTGCTCAACAACGTCCCCACCTCGATCATCGTCGGCGAGCGCGACTGGCTGACCCCGCCCGACCACAGCCGTGCCATCGCCGCGGCCGTGCCGACGGGCCAGCTCACCACCGTCTCCAACGCGTCGCACCTCGTCCAGCTGGAGAGCCCGGCCGCGGTCAACAACGCGCTCCGCGAGCTCCTCAAGCGCGTCGAACGCGACCAATCCTGATCCCCCGCCGAAAGGGCGCCCCGAGCCCGCGCAAGCACCTCACTGATTACAGTGCTGAACCATCACGCTCGGGGCGCGGCGGTGTCTGGACTGAGGATCGAGTGGGCTGAGGGACGAGGCCCCGAGTGACGAGGGAAGACATCGACTGAGGGCGCCCCGAGCCCGCGCGAGCGGAGCGAGCGCCATAAGTGCGGAGCGAGCGCCATGAGCGCACCCGTACAGTGAGTTACCGGTGTGGAAGTCAGGCGAGCGGCTGGGTGATCCCGGCCGGGCGGAGGAGCGACCAGTGAGAACCGTCCGTACCACCGAGGAGACACGGGCACTGGGCGCGGAGGTCGCGGAATTGCTGCGCCCGGGTGACCTGGTGGTGCTCACCGGGCCTCTCGGGGCGGGGAAGACCACGCTGGTGCAGGGCATCGGCGAGGGGCTGAAGGTGCGCGGCCCGATCACGTCGCCGACGTTCGTCATCGCGCGGGTCCATCCGTCGCTGTCCGGCGGTCCGGCCCTGGTGCACGTGGACGCGTACCGCATCGGCGGCGCGCTTGAGGTCGACGATCTCGACCTGGACGCCTCCCTTGAGGACTCGGTCACCGTCGTCGAGTGGGGTGAGGGGCTCGTCGAGGGCCTCGCCGAGGACCGGCTGGAGGTCCTCATCGAGCGTGACGCCGAGGGCGAGGACCGGCGAGTACGGCTGCGCGGGGTCGGCGAGCGCTGGTCCGCCGTCCCGGCGTCTCTGGCCTAGCCGAAACCTCCTCCCGGGGGCTGCCGATATCCGGCCTGATCTGGGGCCCAACTGATTCGTTGTGAATCACCCAATAAGAAGATCCTTAGCCATGGATTGGCATAGATTTTCGGGGTATACAGGGTCCGGAGGGGTGGTCGGATGATCAAGGTCAGGCTTGCTGCCGTCACGGGAATGATCCTGCTCGGCGGGCTGGGCTGTACCGCTGAAGCGCAGACGGCTGGATCCACGCCCTCCGCATCGGAGGATCAGGCGTCGCCGTCGGCCACCGTGCCCCGCCAGGACATCCGGGTCACGGTCGACCCGGCCAAGGTCGAGGGCGGCTCCACTCGGACCGTCCACATCACGGCGTACTGCCCGCTGCCGCAGGGCGGCACCGACTATCGCGCCACCGCGCGCTCGGAGGCGTTCACCGGCCTGGTGACGCTGGTCGCGCCCACCGACACGGCCTCGCCCGACTCGACTCCGGGCGTCCCGCAGGTCCGTGGCGGCGCCAATGTCCGGGCCGATGCCAAGCCGGGCGGCTACAAGGTCGAGGTGCGCTGTGAGGCCACCAACGACATCGGCAGCGCCTCCCTCAAGGTCACCGGGAAGCCCGCCCCCGAGCACACGCCCACGAAGATCCCCACCCGCGCCCCGCACGCGGGTGGTGGCGGCACGGCGGCGGGCGCGCCCGAGGAGGACTCCGGCATGCCCGTAGGCGCGACCGCGATCGTCGTCGTGGCCGCCGCGGTCGCGGTCGGAGTGGCGCGCAGGCGCGCGAGGGGCTGAATTTGGCCGGTTCGTCCCGGAAGGTGGTCATAGCCGGGATCGCCACCGGGTTGGTGTTGTTCGCGATGAGCCACCGGCAGGGTGAGCAACCCGCCGCCGCCCCGGTCGCCGGGGTCGTGCCCAAGCGCATCGACATCCCCGCGCTGAAGCTGAAGGCCCCGCTGATGAAACTCGGCCTCTCCAAGGAGGGCGACGTGGAGCTCCCGCCGTTCGACAAGCCCGGGACGGCCGGGTGGTACACCGGCAGTTCCGTTCCCGGCGACGGCGGCGCGTCCGTGATCATCGGCCATGTGGACACGAAGACCGCGCCCGCGGTCTTCTACCGGCTGCGCGAGCTGCGCAAGGGCCAGGTGGTCAAAGTGCTGCGGAGCGACGGCAAAACGGCCGAATACCGCGTCGACTCCGTCGAGCGGGTGCCCAAGAACGACTTCCCCGCCGAGCGGGTGTACACCGAAGACGGCCTGCGCCTGATCACCTGCGGCGGCAGTTTCGACTGGGCCCGGCACGAGTACCGCGACAACGTCATCGTCTACGCCTCCCGGGCCGGGAGCGATCCTCACGCGTAGTGCCCAGGTCATGCTCCGCCGGGACGGAGGAGACCCGACAGCGGCTAGGCTTGGCCTTTGTGCTGGTCTTGGCCTTGGATACCGCTACCCCCGCAGTCACGGCCGCGTTGCACGACGGCGCCCGCGTGCTGGCCGAGTCGACGACGGTCGACGCCCGACGCCACGGCGAGCTGCTCGCTCCCGCGGTCGAGCGCGTCCTGCGTGAGTGCGACGCCTCCCTACGTGATGTGACCGCCGTCGTCGCCGGAGCCGGCCCCGGGCCGTATACGGGGCTGCGGGTCGGACTGATGACCGCGAGCGCCCTGGCGGCGACCGTCGGCGTTTACGCGTACGGCGTCTGCACGCTTGACGCGATCGCTTTCGCCTCCGGCCGCGCCGAGCCGTTCCTGGTGGCGACCGACGCCCGGCGCAAGGAGGTCTTCTGGGCGCGGTACGGCGACGCGCGCACCCGCCTGGACGGGCCGCGCGTGGACCGGCCGCACGACCTGCCGGCAGAGCTTCCGGTGATCGGCGCGGGTGCCCGCATCTACGCCGAGACGATCGGGCCGGACCGCGTCGCCGACCCGGAGTACCCGTCCGCGGGGGCGCTCGCCGCGCTCGCCGCCGAGCACCTGGCCGGGCTGACCCCGGAGCAGGCGGCCGAGGCGGCCCGGATGCCCGACGGGCGGATCGACTCGGTCGAGCTGGCCGGCGAGCTGGCCGTGCTCGGCCCGGCGCGGCCGATCTACCTGCGCAGGCCGGACGCGCAGATTCCCAGCGCGCCGAAGAAGGTGACCGCGTGACCGCCGTCCTGCGCCAGATGACCAGGGAGGATCTTCCCGCCGTGGTCGAGATCGAGCGGATCACGTTTCCGCTCGACGCCTGGAGCGAGGCGATGCTGCGCGGCGAGATCGACGACCAGCCGCGCACCCGGCACTACGTGGTCGCGGTGGACGGCGACACGATCGTCGGATACGCGGGCCTGGCCGCCGCCGCCGACCAGGCCGATGTGCAGACGATCGCCGTCCTCGCCGGGCACCGCAGGTCCGGCGTCGGCGCCGCCCTGCTGACCGAGCTGCTCGCCGAGGCGGAGCGGCGCGGCGCGTGCGAGGTCTTCCTGGAGGTCCGGTCGGACAACGCGCCCGCTCAGGCGATGTACGAGCGGTTCGGCTTCGAGCGGCTCGGCGTCCGGCGGAACTACTACGACGACGGGACCGACGCCATCACCATGGTGCGGGATCTCAGAGGAGGTGCGCATGAGCGGGCGTGATGAGCCGATCGTCCTGGGGATCGAGACATCCTGCGACGAGACGGGGGTCGGCCTGGTCCGCGGCCACACGCTGCTGGCGAACACGATCGCCTCCAGCATGGAGGAGCACGCCCGCTTCGGCGGCGTGGTGCCCGAGGTGGCCTCGCGCGCGCATCTGGAGGCCATGGCCCCCACCGTGGAGAGCGCGCTGGCCAAGGCCGGGCTGCGCTTCTCCGACATCGACGCCGTCGCGGTCACCGCGGGCCCCGGCCTGGCCGGTGCGCTGCTCGTCGGCGTCGCCGCGGCCAAGGCGTACGCGCTGGGGCTGGGTGTCCCGCTCTACGGCGTCAACCACCTCGCCGCCCACGTCGCGGTGGACCAGCTCGAACACGGGCCGCTGCCCAAGCCGTCGATCGCCCTGCTGGTGTCCGGCGGCCACTCGTCGCTGCTGCTGGTCCCCGACGTCGCCCAGGACGTGATCTCGCTCGGCTCGACCGTGGACGACGCCGCTGGCGAGGCGTTCGACAAGGTGGCCAGGGTGCTCGGCCTGCCGTTCCCCGGCGGCCCGCACATCGACCGCTCCGCGACGTCCGGCTCGGGCACGGCCATCGCGTTCCCGCGCGGCAAGTACGACGACGGCACGTTCGACTTCTCGTTCTCGGGGCTCAAGACGGCGGTCGCCCGCTGGATCGAGGCGCGCACGGCCGCGGGTGAGACGATCCCGGTCGCCGACGTGGCCGCGTCCTTCCAGGAGGCGGTCGTGGACGTGCTGACCCGCAAGGCGCTCCAGGCGTGCCGCCGCTACGACGTGAAGGACCTGCTCATCGGCGGCGGTGTGGCGGCCAACTCGCGGCTGCGCGCGCTCGCCCAGGAGCGCTGCGACGCGGCGGGCGTACGGCTCCGCGTGCCCCGGCCGGGCCTGTGCACCGACAACGGCGCCATGGTGGCCGCGCTGGGCTCCGAGCTGATCGCGGCGGGCATCCAGCCGTCCACGCTGGACATTCCGGCCGACTCGTCGCTGCCCATCACGACCGTCAACGTCTGACCCGCTCCCTCGCCTGGACAGGCGAGGGTGTGGCTGTGCCGGCCGTTCGCGAGCTCGGCCCGCCGAGGTGGCGGGCGGTCATGCGCGCCCGCGTCTCGTGTGGCCGGCTCTGAGCCGGCCAGGGGACGGATGGGGCCGGTGTCAGAGCTGCCGGTGCCGGGCCACGGCGTTCGGGGCCGGTGCGGCCTTCGATGGGGCGGCGGCCTCGCGTTGGATCTCCGTGACTCGGCGGCCGACCTCGTCCACCCGCTGCCGGACGGCGTCCACGCGGCCGGTGAGGCGGGTCTCGGTCGAGATCAGATGCTCGTCGAGGGCGGTGAAGCGGCCGTCGATCCGGCCCTCCACGACGTCGAAGCGGTCGTCGTGGCGGCTCAGATGCCCGTCGATCGTGTTGATCCTGGCGTCCGTGGCGCTGAGTGCGGCGGTCACGCCGCCCATGTGCGCCCGTACGTCGGTCAGGTGCTCCTCCGTCGCCACCAGGCGGCCCTCCACGGCGGCGATCCGGCCCTCGACGCCGTCGAGCTGCCCGCCCAGCCGCTCCGCGGCCCGGGCCAGCTCGCCGATGGCGCGGTCGAGCCGGCTGAAGCGGCCCGCGGCCGCGTCCACGCCGGTCTGGAGCCGGTCCACGCGCTCTCCGACGTCCTCGATCTGGTCGCGGACCACCTCGATGTGCCGGGCGAGGTTCTCGGCCCAGGTCGGGGGTTTCGCGGAAAGGACGTCGATCTGGTCGCCGACTGCCTCGATCATGCTCGCGAGGCCGCCGATCCCCCCGAGCCCGCGCTCACGAAGCTCGCGGAGCAGCCATTCCATGCCTTCGAGGCGCTGGCGGATCTCGTCGAGCACCGCGCCCTGGGTGCGCTGCTCGTAGACGTGATCCTGCGCCGCGCGGGCCAGGAGCTCGCGCATCCGCTCGGAGACGGCGGTCTGGCTGCCAGATTGGAGGAGGCCGTGGCTCGAGTGGTCCACCGAAAGCTCCTTCGCCCACCGAAAAAACGGCGGGTTGGTCCGGTTTCGAGGGATACGTGATCGGGCGAGGCACGCCCGACCGCCCACTGTAGCCGCGTACGGCGCCGCTCTTCGGTCGGACGGAGAAACGTCGCGGTTATCGCCGGATTGTCCGGGATTGGTAATAACACCAGGTCAGACGGGCTGGCAAATGAATGCGTAAGGGCGCTCGGCGATCCGGGTGAGAACGATTGTCGCTGAGTTATCCCCCGAAAGTCGCAGATTTCGCGACAATTGGTCGACATCGACAGCTGAGCCGCGCTTCTTGATTGTCGCGTTTCCGACGCCGCGTTTCCTGAGCGCCGCGCGCAGCGGCTTCAGCGAGAACGGCATGACCTCGTGTACCTCGTAGGCGGCGGCCCACGGCGTGCGCACCAGCGCGTCGCCGGTGATGTAGGCGATCCGGGGGTCGATCAGGTGGCCGCCGACCATGTCGGCGACCTCGGCGACCAGGTGCGCCCGGACCGCCGCCCCGTCGGGCTCGTACAGGTAGCGGGCCACCGAGCCGACTCCGGCCTCCGCCCCCGTCGGGACGAGAGTTTCGCCCGACGGCAGCAGCGTCGCCCGCCGCGCGAAGCCGCGCCCGGGAACGGCGGCGCCCGGCTCCGGGACGCGGGCCAGGCCGCCGAGCCAGATCGCGGCCTCCTTCACCTCGCCCTTGTACGAGACCCACTCGGCCTCGGCCCCCTCCGGGACGAGCTCGTACGGAATGCCCGGCGCGACCTTGAGGCAGGCCGCCGGGGCGCGAGAGGCCAGCTCAAGCGTCACCGGCCACGTGGGCGAGTAGGCCATGGGGTCGAAGACCCTTCCGCGCGCCCCGCGCCTGGCGGGGTCGGCGAACAGCACGTCGTACGCGGACGGGTCGGTGTCGGCGGCGTCGGCTGTACGAGCCGTGGCCAGGTGGGAGAGATCGAGCGCGGCGGCGTTGGCCCGGGCGACCTCGGCGGTGAGCGGGTCGAGGTCCACGGCGTCCACGGCGCAGCCCGCCCGGGTGAGGGCGATCAGGTCACCGCCGATCCCGCAGCACACGTCGAGCACGCGCGGCCCCGCCGTCCCGATCGCCGGGGTCGCTCCGGCTCCGGCGGGCACGGCGGCGGCGACGCGGCGGGCGCGGTGCGCGGCCACCTCGGTCCGGGTCGCCTGTTCCAGGCCGTGCGGGGTGAAGTACATCAGGGCGGCGTCCACGCCGAACTTGGCCTCCGCCCGCCGCCGGAGGGCCGCCTGGGTGAGGGCGGCCGAGGTCAGCGCCGGTTCGTACGAGCGCCGCAGCCTGGTCGCCGCCGCCACCGGATTGAGCCCCTCGCTCGTCACCCGTACGGCCTCGGCCAGTGCGGTACGCCCCTCCGGTGTCATCAGCGCCCGGAACGCCTCAAGGTCCACGCCTCCCGACGCTATCGCCCTCCCCAGCCCAACCCACCCGCGAGGGGTGCGCCGGTGTCTGGACTGAGGGCGCTCCGAGCCCGCGCGAGCACCATCAATCATTACGGTGCCCAACCATCACGCTCGGGGCGCGGCGGTGTCTGGACTGAGGAGCGAGTGGGGAGCGAGGGACGAGCGACTCCGAGTGACGAGGGAAGACATCGACTGAAGGCGCTCCGAGCCCGCGCGAGCGAAGCGAGCGCAAATAGACACTGTGAGAGCTGTCACGGTGAGAAAGCCAACAGTGGGGCGCGAGGGGCGCGGCGGTGTCTGGACGGAGGGACGAGCGGCTCCGCGAGGGGCGCGGCGGTGTCTGGACTGAGGAACGAGTGGGGAGCGAGGGACGAGCGACTCCGAGTGACGAGGGAAGACATCGGCTGAAGGCGCCCCGAGCCCGCCGAGCGGAGCGAGGCAAATAAGCACAGCGGCACGCCGTAGCTGACCTGCGGCGGGGGTTCGTGTTGACTGTCAGGGTCCCCTTGCATACTGTTTCGTGTTGGCACTCGCCTAGCGAGAGTGCCAACAGCGACGAGGCAGGTCTGACACCCGCGACGGCAGGCCGCTGGTCGCCTCTTCAGCTCATTCATCGCAATCTGAAGGGGAGGTCCGATCGTGACGACCGCCACTAAGGTTCCCGTTAAGCCGCTTGGTGACCGCATCGTGGTCCAGCCGCTTGAGGCCGAGCAGACCACCGCTTCCGGTCTGGTCATCCCGGACACCGCCAAGGAGAAGCCGCAGGAGGGCAAGGTCCTCGCGGTGGGCCCGGGCAACTGGGACGAGGACGGCGAGAAGCGCATTCCGCTCGACGTCAAGGAGGGCGACATCGTCCTCTACAGCAAGTACGGCGGCACCGAGGTCAAGTACGGCGGCGAGGAGTACCTGGTGCTCTCGGCCCGTGACGTGCTCGCCATCATCGAGAAGTAGGCCGCGCAGAAGCATGAGGAGCCCCGGGACGTCCGTTCCCGGGGCTCCGGCGCTCTCATAAGGAGACGTGAATGCCCAAGATCCTGGAGTTCGAGGAGGACGCGCGGCGCGCTCTTGAGCGTGGCGTGAACGCCCTCGCGGACGCCGTGAAGGTTACGCTCGGCCCCCGCGGCCGGAACGTGGTCATCGACAAGAAGTTCGGTGCTCCCACGATCACCAACGACGGTGTCACCATCGCTCGCGAGGTCGAGCTGGAGAAGCCGTACGAGAACCTCGGCGCGCAGCTCGCCAAGGAAGTGGCGACCAAGACCAACGACATCGCGGGCGACGGCACGACCACCGCCACCGTGCTGGCTCAGGCGATGGTCCGTGAGGGCCTGCGCAACGTCGCCGCCGGCGCGCAGCCGATGTCGCTCAAGCGGGGCATCGACACGGCGGCCAAGGCCGTCAGTGACAAGTTGCTCGACGGCGCCCGTCCGGTCGCCGACAAGCAGGAGATCGCCAACGTGGCGACGATCTCGGCCCAGGACGCGAAGATCGGTGAGCTGATCGCCGAGGCGTTCGACAAGGTGGGCAAGGACGGTGTCATCACCGTCGAGGAGTCCAACTCCATGGGTCTGGAGCTGGACTTCGCCGAGGGCCTCCAGTTCGACAAGGGGTACCTGTCGCCGCACATGGCGACCGACCTCGAGCGCATGGAGTCGGTCCTTGAGGACGCCTACATCCTGATCAACCAGGGCAAGATCGCCTCGATCGCGGACTTCCTGCCGATCCTGGAGAAGGTCGTCCAGACGAAGAAGCCGCTCCTCGTCATCGCCGAGGACGTCGAGGGCGAGGCCCTGGCCGTCCTGGTGACGAACAAGATCCGCGGCACCTTCACCTCGGTCGCCGTCAAGGCTCCGGGTTTCGGCGACCGCCGCAAGGCCATGCTGCAGGACATCGCCATCCTCACCGGTGGCGAGGTCGTCAGCGAGGAGGTCGGCCTCAAGCTCGACAACGTCGGCCTTGAGGTGCTCGGCACCGCTCGCCGCATCGTCGTCACCAAGGACTCCACCACCATCGTGGACGGCGCGGGCGACGCGAAGGCGATCGAGGACCGCGTCAAGGAGATCAAGCTCGCCATCGAGCAGTCCGACTCCGACTGGGACCGCGAGAAGCTCCAGGAGCGCCTCGCCAAGCTCGCGGGCGGTGTCTGCGTGCTCAAGGTCGGCGCGGCCACCGAGGTCGAGCTCAAGGAGAAGAAGCACCGCCTTGAGGACGCGATCTCCGCGACCCGCGCCGCGATCGAGGAGGGCATCGTCTCCGGCGGTGGCTCCGCGCTCGTGCACGTGGCCAAGGAGCTGGACGACCTCGGTCTGTCCGGCGACGAGGCCACCGGTGTGGCGGTCGTCCGCAGGGCGCTCGTCGAGCCCGCCCGCTGGATCGCCGAGAACGCCGGCCTCGAGGGGTACGTCGTGACCTCCAAGGTGGCCGAGATGGCGGTCGGCCACGGCCTCAACGCCGCCACCGGCGAGTACGGCGACCTGATCGGCCAGGGCGTCATCGACCCGGTCAAGGTCACCCGCTCGGCCGTGCAGAACGCCGCGTCCATCGCCGGCATGCTGCTCACGACCGAGGCCCTCGTCGTGGACAAGCCCGAGGAGGAGGCCCCGGCCGCCGGCGGCGGTCACGGCCACGGGCACGGTCACGGCCACTGACGGGTCGTAGGCCCGGCCAGGAAACGCCGCGTGTCGGGCCGATGGCCCGATCAAGAAGCGCAGCACAGTACGGCTCTCGCGGACGCGGGGGCCGTACTTGTTTTTGCGGTAAACCTAAGTCCCGGCCGGCGCGTCGTCGCCGCGTCGAACATCTGACATGTAATTGCCTATTGGGTCATTCATCTGAAATATTCAAACCCTCTTGTGTTCAATCGATTACCTCCCGTTATCGACGCGTCAATGTGACCAATCCGTAGCCGTCAACCATGACGACATGCGCGATCGTGGCGGGCATCATGCCTAACGTGACCGAGGGACGCGTCGCCGACGCCGCAACTGGGGTAAGGCTTGCGACGAGATCGGATGAGTCCGACCTCAGGGAACTGACCAGCCTTGCCGTACAAGGAGATCGCACTGCGATCGAATCGCTTCTGAGGCATCTGCGCCCGATGGTGGTGCGCTATTGCCGTGCACGACTGGGAAGGGTTTCCGGTCACTATCACATCGCCGACGACGTGGCCCAGGAAGTGTGCATCGCCGTCCTGTCGGCCTTGCCGCGATATCGGGACATGGGCCGGCCGTTCGCGTCGTTCGTGTTCGGGATCGCGTCGCACAAGGTCGCGGACGCGCTGCGCAGCTCGGTGCGGTCCGCCGTGCCGACGCAGGACCTGCCGGACGGGCCGGATGACGGCCCGGGGCCGGAGGAGACGGTGGTGCGCTACATCGAGGCGGAGCGCGCGCGGGCGCTGCTGTCGCGGCTGCCGGACAACCAGCGCGAGCTGCTGATCCTGCGGGTCGTGTCCGGGTTGTCGGCGGAGGAGACCGGAAACGTGCTCGGCATGTCTCCGGGCGCGGTACGGGTCGCGCAGCATCGGGCGCTGACGAGGCTCAGGCAGATGGCCGATCTGGAATCGATTGCTTGATCATCGCGGCCCTCGTGCGCCGACCCCTCCGGCGGCGTGCGACGATGCAGCAGTGGATGCGGATGTTGCGCGGACCGACGCTCTTCTGGACGCGCTGGCCCGGCGGGAGGTCATCGCCCTCGGTCAGGGGGCGGGCGACGTCGCCGTTCGTCTGCTCGGCGCGCTGATCGCCGATGTGGACGGTCAGCGGCTCTCTTCTGTGTCGATCACGCCGTCGACGTAGCCGCGGGCGTACTCCCAGCTCACATAGTCGCTGGGGTCGGGTTGGAAGGCGGGCTCGTGGACCTGCGGCCGCCCGTTGTCGATCATCTGCCGCAGGTTGCCCCGGAGTAGGTCCCAGCTGAAGTAGTGTTGCTCGCCGCATTCGGGACAGTCCAGGACCAGCCCGAGAACGCCCTGCGGTTCGAGCAGGGAGCGGAAGACCTCGACGTCGGCGAGGTCGGTCAGGGCCTCGTCGCGTTCGGCGAGGGTCAGCGGCTCCTGGTCGTCGGGCTCACCCAGTTCGGTTGACGGGTCGTTCGGGTCGTCCGCGAAGGGGTCGCGGGGGACGTCTTCCAGCACCATCCCACCTTATGACCCGGCCCGCCCCCATGAGCGGAAGTGGGCCCACTCGGACAGGTGTACGTGTTTCACGGTGAACCGGGCGTTGAATACGGCAGGAAATCGGGCCGGAAATCCTGGCTTGGACCGGTACGACAGGAGGCCGGGGCCAGGATCGGCGGCTGGGCGTCACCCCGGCACGGAGTCGTGTGGCCGCGATCAGAGCCAGGATCGGCGGCTGGCCTCCACCCCCGCCTGGAACCGTGAGTTGGCGCCCAGCTCGGCGATGGCCTCGGCGAACCTGGCGCGTACGGTGCGGACGGAGAGGCCGAGATGCCGGGCGATCAACTCGTCGGAGAGCCCCTGGGCGGCGAGCCGGAGCACCTGGATGGTCCCTCCGGGACGCGCGACCGGCACCGCCCTTCCCCACAGCTCGGTGAACAGGGCGCGCAGCGCGCCGACGACGACGGGGGACTGCACCAGGGAGCAGTTGTAGGCGTGTTCGGGAGGCGAGGCGCCCCACTGGACCGGCAGCCCGGCCGCGTCGTGGCCGAGGGTGAAGAACCAGCTCGGCACCTGGTCCAGGGAGCGCACCTCCGCGCCCGCCCGGTTGAGGAGTCCGGCGGCCTCGCGGAAGGCGGGGACGCCGAGCGCGGACACCGGGATGATCAGGCGCGACGTGAGGTCGCCCTCCTTGATCGCGTGGATCCACATGTCCGCGTACTTCTCGAAGAAGTCGCCGGCCGTCCGCCGGTCGGGGAGGGCGGCCACCAACTCGGCGCGGGGCGCCCGTCCGGCCAGCGCGATCACCGCCTCGTAGATCTCGTCCGCGCCGGTCAGGGACCGCACCCGCAACTCGCCCGTACGGAAGGCGCGGCCGGAGTCGTAGTCGTGGGCCAGGTCGGCGACGGCGGCGAGCATGTCGTCGATCTGGCGGCTCTGCAGAGCCAGCAGGGCGAGCCGTTCGGTGACCATCCGGCCGACGGGGGCCGCGGGGTGGCGGGCGAGGTACTCCCCGGCGGCCTCGTCCACCGCGCCGAGCCGGATGAGGGTCGCCAGCAGGCCGGCGGCTCTCTCCACGGGCTCGTCCACGGCCTGGGCGATCTCGTCGAGCGTGGCGCGGTGCAGGCGCAGCACCGTGGTGTACACGGCGGTCTCCGCCTCGCCGAGACCGAGGGCCTGGAGGGGATCGGCGTTTCGCGTCGTGTTCATGGCTCGCTCCGCGCTTGGGTCGCCGGCGCCGCCGGGGGTGGGAACGTCCCCGAGCGCGCCGTCTGGCGAGGATATCCCCGGGCTCCGGGCCTGTCCGGAGGTTCCGGCATTCCGCGGAACGCATATGCAGCTTTGTGCAATTGCAGGGTGAGACATTGCTTATCAACGGAGTGTGACGCACTCTTAACACAGCGTCGGCACGTTGCCGCGATCCGGCGCCACCGGGCGCGGAGGGGGGCTCGGGTCGCGGGATCGCGATTGTCGCCGATGGTGGGGGGACCGGTTAGCCGGTCCCCCCACTTCTTTGTGTCCGGGCAGTGCCGTGCGTCACGCCGGAGGCGGCGCGGGAGGCGCGTACGGAGTCGCTTCCCCAGGTGGGCCCGCCTTTCCCGAGGCGAGGGGGTGTCAAGCCTTGACAAGGAGGTTTGAGCGAGACCACTACACTTGCACAGGGGGCTGGCGTAGGGCTCCGCCGAGGCGAAGGAGGGGTCACGGATGGCCAAGTTCACCGCACAGGGATACACGTTCGACGACGTGCTGCTGGTTCCGGCCTACTCGGACCTACAGCCCGGCGAGGCTGATACGACGACCCGCCTGTCCCGCAACATCACGTTGCGCCTTCCGCTGGTCTCCGCGGCGATGGACACGGTGACCGAGGCGCGCATGGCCGTGGCGATGGCCCGCCAGGGCGGCATCGGCATCCTGCACCGCAACCTGTCCGTCGAGGAGCAGGCGACGCAGGTCGATCTGGTCAAGCGTTCCGAGGCGGGCATGGTCACCGACCCGGTGACCTGTTCTCCGGACGACACCCTCGCCGACGTTGAACGGCTCTGCGCCACCTACCGCATCTCCGGCGTACCGGTCACCGACGCGGACGGCGTGCTGGTGGGCATCGTGACCAACCGTGACATGCGCTTCGAGGCCGACCAGAACCGGCCGGTCCGCGAGGTGATGACGCGGATGCCGCTGATCACCGCGCCCGTCGGGGTGTCGCGGGACGACGCGTTCCGGCTGCTGCGCAAGAACAAGGTCGAGAAGCTGCCCCTGGTCGACGAGGCCGGCCGGCTGCAGGGCCTCATGACGGTCAAGGACTTCACCAAGAGCGAGCAGTACCCGCTGGCCACCAAGGACGCGCGCGGCCGCCTCATGGTCGGCGCCGCCATCGGTGTCGCGGGCGACGCGGAGCAGCGCGCCCAGGCGCTCATCGAGGCCGGGGTGGACGTCATCATCGTGGACACCGCGCACGGGCACTCCCAGGGCGTGTGCGAGATGATCGCCAAGGTCAAGGCCAACACCAAGATCGACGTGATCGGCGGCAACGTGGCCACCAGGGCCGGCGCCCAGGCGCTCGTCGACGCCGGCGCCGACGCGGTGAAGGTGGGCGTGGGCCCCGGCTCGATCTGCACCACCCGTGTGGTCGCGGGCGTGGGCGCGCCGCAGCTCACCGCCATCTACGAGGCGTCGCTCGCCTGCGCGCCCGCGGGCGTCCCGGTCATCGGCGACGGCGGCCTGCAGTACTCGGGCGACATCGCCAAGGCGCTGGCCGTCGGGGCGGACACGGTGATGCTGGGTTCGCTGCTCGCCGGATGCGAGGAGTCGCCGGGTGAGCTGATCTTCATCAACGGCAAGCAGTTCAAGTCGTACCGGGGCATGGGCTCGCTGGGGGCGGTGCGCAACCGCGAGCGCGGCGGCGAGTCCTTCAGCAAGGACCGGTACGCCCAGGCGGACGTGGCCGGCGAGGACAAGTACATCCCCGAGGGCATCGAGGGACAGGTCCCCTACCGCGGCCCGGTCGCGGCGGTCGCGCACCAGCTCGTCGGCGGCCTGCGCCAGGGCATGTGGTACACCGGCTCGCGGACGATCGCCGAGATGCACGAGAAGGCGCAGCTCATGCCGATCACGGCGGCGGGTCTGAAGGAGAGCCACCCGCATGACATCCAGATGACCGTCGAGGCGCCGAACTACCACCGCCGATAAGTTCTGTCACGGGTGGCGAGCGACTGCGACGCCGTACGGCTGCCGCCTCTCGGCGGGAGCCGTAGCCGTATAGATGGGAAAGAGTAGGACGATATGACTCAGGTGGAGATCGGGCGCGGCAAGAGCGGGCGGCGCGCGTACGCCTTGGACGAGATCGGCATCGTGCCGTCCCGGCGCACCCGCGACCCCGAGGAGGTCTCGATCTCCTGGCAGATCGACGCCTACCGGTTCGACCTGCCCATGGTGGTCAGCCCCATGGACAGCGTCGTGTCCCCGCGGACGGCGATCGAGATCGGGCGGCTGGGCGGCCTCGGCGTGCTGGACCTCGAAGGGCTGTGGACGCGGTACGAGGACCCGGCGCCGCTGCTGGAGGAGGTCGCGACCCTCGACAGCGACGCCGCGACCCGCCGGCTGCAGGAGATCTACACGACGCCGATCGACGAGGAGCTGATCGGCCGGCGGATCGAGGAGATCCGCGCGGCGGGCGTGACCACGGCGGTGCGGCTCTCCCCGCAGAAGACGGCGCGCTACCACAAGGCCGTCATCGACGCCGGCGTGGACATCTTCGTCATCCGCGGCACGACGGTCTCGGCCGAGCACGTGTCCGGCCGGGCCGAGCCGCTGAACCTCAAGCAGTTCATCTACGAGCTGGACGTGCCGGTGATCGTGGGTGGCTGCGCCACGTACACGGCGGCGCTGCACCTCATGCGGACCGGCGCGGCGGGTGTGCTGGTCGGCTTCGGCGGCGGCGCCTCGCACACCACGCGCAACGTTCTCGGCGTGGTCGTGCCGATGGCCACCGCGATCTCGGACGTGGCCGCGGCGCGCCGCGACTACATGGACGAGTCGGGCGGTCGCTACGTCCACGTGATCGCCGACGGCGGCATGGGCGGCTCGGGCGACATCGCCAAGGCCATCGCCTGCGGCGCGGACGCCGTCATGGTGGGCTCGCCGCTCGCCCGCGCGGCCGAGGCGCCGGGCCGGGGTTACCACTGGGGCTCCGAGGCGCACCACCCCGAACTGCCGCGCGGCAAGCGCGTCGAGTTCGGCACAATCGGGACGCTGCAGGAGATCCTGCACGGGCCGTCCTCGCTCGCCGACGGCTCCATGAACCTCATGGGCGCGCTGAAGCGCACGATGGCGACCGCGGGCTACTCCGACCTGAAGGAGTTCCAGCGGGTCGAGGTCGTCGTCGCCCCGCCCCAGCCCTGAGATCCCACTTCCCCGGGTGGCGACCCGGCGGTGACCGGTCCGCCACGAGAGGGTCGGCCGCCTTCTGGGCGCGGACCTGAGTGGACGAACGAACGCGGGCTCCTCGATTTCGAGGGGCCCGCGTCGTTTTTCACGCTCCTGAGGGGCGGCGGATCCACACGCCGCGGCGCATGACGCCCTCGACCTCCAGGGTGTCGCCGAGCACCACCAGGTCGGCGTACTTCCCGACCGTGATCGAGCCGATCTCGTGGTCGAGGCCGAGCACCCGCGCGGGGGTGAGCGACGCCATCCGCGCCACCTCGGCGGGAGCCACGCCCACCTGCTCGACCGTCCGCTTGAACGCGACGTCCATGGTGAGCGTGCTGCCCGCGATGGAGCCGCCGTCGGCGATGCGGGCCACCCCGTCCTTCACGTCCACGGTCATCGGGCCGAGGGGGTACCTGCCGTCGCCCATCCCGGCCGCGGCCATCGCGTCGGTGATCAGCGCCGTACGGCCGGAGCCGGCGACCCGCATGGCCAGCTCGAGCATGGCGGGGTGGACGTGGACGCCGTCGTTGATGAGCTCGACCGTGACCCGGTCGTCCTCCAGCAGGGCGGCGATCGGGCCCGGGTCGCGGTGGCCGAGCTGCGGCATCGCGTTGTAGAGGTGGGTCGCCACGCTGGCGCCCGCCTCGATGCCCTCGATCGTCTTGTCGTAGACGGCGTCGCTGTGCCCGAGGGCGGCGATGACGCCGTCGGCGACGGCGTCCCTGATGACGTCGAGCGCGCCGGGCAGCTCGGGGGCGATTGTCAGCATCCGGACCTGCCCCCGGCCCGCCTTGAGCAGCTGCCGGAGCTCCTCGCGGGACGGGTCGCGCAGCAGCGCCGGGTCGTGCGCGCCGCACCTGCTCCGCGCGATGTACGGGCCCTCGAAGTGGATGCCCGCGAGGAGGCCCTGCTCGCAGAGGTCGGCCAGGGCGGACGCCGCGCGGGCGATCCGGTCGAGCGGGGCGGTGACCAGGCTGGCGACCATGGTGGTCGTCCCCTTGCCCAGGTGGAACGCCGCGACCTCGGCGGCGGTGCCGGGGTCGCCGTCGGGGAACGAGCCGCCGGCCCCGCCGTGGCTGTGCATGTCGACGAAGCCGGGGACGACCAGCCGGCCGCCCAGACTATGGCCGTTCCCCGGCGCGGCGCCGTGTCCGATATGGGTGATGCGGCCGTCCTCGATGGTGAGCCAGCCGTCGTGCTCGCCGTCCAGAGTGACGACGCGGGCGTCGGAAAGGGTGATGCTCATGTCGCCCTCCTGGCCCGCGGCGGTCGCGGTGATCGGTTCCCGGAGTCCTCGTGCATGGGTCCATCCTGCCGCGACCGGAGGTGGGGTCACGCCTCCAGGATCACCGATCGGGTGAGGTGCATCGGGCGGTCCGGGTCGAGGCCGCGGGCCCTGGCACGCTCGACCGCGACACGCTGGATCTTCACCAGCTCGGCCATGGCGTCCCGGCCGCCGGACAGGAAGGTTCCGCCGGTCGCCGCGACCTGGTCGGCCAGGCCGGGCGGGACGTCCTGCCCGAGCATCCAGGTGATCCGGCCCGGCCCGGCGATGCTGATCGGCCCGTGGCGGTACTCCATCGCCGGATAGCTCTCGGTCCAGGTGCGGGCGGCCTCGCGCATCTTCAGCGCGGCCTCGGCGGCCAGGCCGCAGGTCCAGCCGCGGCCGAGGAACGTGAACTGCTCGGCCTCGATCAGCTCGGCGGCCACCGGCTCGGCCACGGCCTCCTCGGCGTCCGCGATCGCCTGGGTGAGGTCCTCGCCGAGGTGGGCGCGGAGCAGGGCGAGCTGCGTGGTCGCGAAGCGGGTCTGGACGACGGAGCGCTCGTCGGCGAAGTCCAGCACCACGACGTCGTCGGCGAGGGACATGACCGGTGTCGCGGGGTCGGCGGTGATCGCGATGGTGGGCGTCCCGGTGCCGCGGAGCAGGTCGAGCACCTCGGTGGTGGTCCCGGAGCGGGTCAGCGCGAGGATCCGGTCGTAGCGGCGGCCGGAGGGCGTCTCGGAGGCGGCGAAGGCGTCGGTCTCGCCGTGGCCGGCCCGTTCCCGCAGCACGGCGTACGCCTGGGCGACGAACCATGACGTGCCGCATCCCACGACGGCCACTCGCTCGCCCTCGCGGGGCAGCGCCGTACCGGCCGCGGAGGCGAGCTCGGCCGCCCTGCGCCAGCAGGCCGGTTGCGATGCGATCTCCACCTCGGTGTGAGTGGTCAAGGCAGGCTCCTTTTGTGTATTTCTGCACCATCTATAGCAGAAACGCGCACATTTGTGCATATCGAGGGGCGCCCCGAGCCCGCGCGAGTGCCTGTGCTCATTACGGCGCCGGACTATCACGCTCGGGGCGCGGCGGTGTCTGGACTGAGGAACGAGCGGGCTGAGGAACGAGGCCCCGAGTGACGAGGGAAGACATCGACTGAGGGCGCCCCGAGCCCGCGCGAGCGAAGCGAGCGCCATAAGCGCTGTGGGGCGTGAGCACCAGTGGGGTTACTGGCGGGTAGTTTGGCTGGACAAATCGGGGTAGAACACCCATAACGCAAACCACCGCCGTATCTTCAGAGGAGCTCTATGACGGCGCGAACAGGCGCGGCGCGGCTCGGCCCGGCCGAGCGCGCGGACGCCCTGGCCCAGATGGCGGCAGAGGAACTCGACGTCGTCGTGGTCGGAGGCGGCGTGGTGGGGGCGGGCGTCGCCCTCGACGCCGCGACGCGCGGGCTCTCGGTGGGGGTGGTGGAGGCGCGGGACTTCGCCTCCGGCACCTCGTCGCGCTCATCCAAGCTCATCCACGGCGGCCTGCGCTATCTCGAACAGCTCAACTTCGACCTGGTCAGGGAGGCGCTGCGTGAGCGCGGGCTGCTGCTCAAGCGGATCGCCCCGCACCTGGTCCGGCCCGTCCCCTTCCTGTTCCCGCTGACCCATCGGGGCTGGGAGCGTCCGTACATCGGGGCCGGGCTGGCGCTGTACGACACGCTCGGCTTCTCGTTCGGCATCACCCGGGGCGTGCCGGGCCACCGGCACCTCTCCCGGCGGCACGCCCTGCGGGTCGCGCCGTCGCTGCGGAAGGCCGCCTTCGTCGGCGCGGTGCAGTACTGGGACGCCCAGGTGGACGACGCGCGCTACGTGATGACCCTGCTGCGCACGGCCGCCACGTACGGCGCGTACGTGGCCTCGCGCAGCCAGGCCGTCGGCTTCCTCCGGGAGGGCGAGCGGGTCACCGGCGTGCGGGTCCGCGACCTGGAGACGGGCGCCGAGCTGGACGTGCGCGCCCGGCAGGTGGTGAACGCCACCGGCGTGTGGACCGACGACATCCAGCAGCTCGTCGGCGGGCGTGGCCAGATCCACGTACGGTCGTCCAAGGGCGTGCATCTCCTGGTGCCGCGCGACCGCATCCAGTCGCTCACCGGGATCATCCTGCGCACGGAGAAGTCGGTGCTGTTCGTGATCCCGTGGGGGCGGCACTGGATCATCGGCACCACCGACACCGAGTGGACGCTGGACAAGGCGCACCCGGCCGCGTCGCGGGCCGACATCGACTACGTGCTCGACCATGTCAACGAGGTGCTGTCGGTGCCGCTGTCGCGGGACGACGTCGAGGGCGTCTACGCGGGCCTGCGCCCGCTGCTGGCGGGGGAGTCCGAGGAGACCTCGCAGCTCTCCCGCGAGCACGTCGTCACGCATCCGGTACCCGGACTCGTCATGATCGCCGGAGGGAAGTTCACGACGTACCGCGTGATGGCGGCCGACGCGGTGGACGCGGTCGCCCACGGGCTGGACCAGCGGGTGCCGCCGTCCTGCACCGACCAGGTGCCGCTCGTGGGCGCGGAGGGCTACCAGGCGCTGTGGAACTCCCGGCACCGGCTGGCCCAGTCCTCGGGGCTGCACGTGGCGCGGATCGAGCACCTGCTCCGGCGGTACGGCTCACTGATCGACGAGGTGCTGATGCTCGTCGAGAGTGATCCGTCGCTCGGGCGGCCGCTCTCCGGGGCGGACGACCACCTGCGGGCCGAGATCGTGTACGCGGCCACGCACGAGGGCGCCCGGCACCTCAACGACGTGCTGACCCGGCGGACCCGCATCTCGATCGAGACCTTCCACCGGGGCGTCGCGGTCGCGCAGGAGGTGGCCGAGCTCATGGCCGGCCCGCTCGGCTGGGACGCCGAGCAGGTCAGGCGGGAGGTCGAGTACTACACCAAGCGGGTCCAGGCCGAGCGGGCTTCTCAGGAGCAGGACACCGACCAGGAGGCCGACGCGATCAGGCTCGGCGCCCCGGAGATCGTGCCGGTCGCGGTCCCCGAGGACCGCCCGGCCCAGGGTCGTGTCTGACAAATGCACAGCAGGGCTTGATTTGTCAGACACTCCTCAGGTGTACTGCCCCGCTCGTCAGGTGAAGGGGATCCAGCCCCGGTCGGCGAGGGTGGCGGCGTCGCTGACCTTCACACCGAGCCCGGAGAACGTCCAGACCGTGTCGCCGATGACGACGGAGCGGCGGATGGACGGGTCAGGTGTCGGGACGTCGTCCCTGCCCGTGACGCCCGGGTGCCGGATGGTGCCGGCCTTCGTGATCGCGCCGTCGGTGACCTTGAGCACGAGCGCCGAGCTGCCGTTGCGCCAGTCGGCGCCGTAGTTCTGCAGCGGCAGCATCGCGAGCCCGCTCTGCGGCCAGTAGAGGAACGCGTGGGGATCCCACTCGGCTTCGGAGCCGGAGTCCTGCTGGTGGAAGCGGGAGAGCAGCCGCGGGTTCGCCGGGTCGGCGACGTCGAACAGTGAGACCTGGGTGCCGAGGGTCCGGCCCTGCGCGCTCGCCTCCTGGCCGATGCCGAGCAGCCGCCCGTCGCCCGCCGGGTGCAGGTACGCCGAATAGCCGGAGATCTTCAGCTCGCCGGTGACCTTGGGCGCCGCCGGGTCGCGCAGGTCGAGCGTGTAGAGCGGGTCCACCTGGCGGAACGTGACGACGTAGCCGACGTCGCCGATGAACCGGACGGAGTAGATGCGCTCGCCCTTCCCGAGGCCGGTCACCGCGCCCACCTGGGCGAGCGTGTCGGCCTTGAGGACGTAGACGCCGCTCGAACTCTTCTCGGCGGGGCCGCCGAACACCTCGGCGTTCGACGTGGTCGCCACCCGCAGGTGGCCCGCGTGCTCGGACAGCGAGTACTGGTTCAGCAGCCGTCCCAGTACGACGCCGGAGCTGACGTAGCGCGGGGCTCCCGTGCCGGTGATGTCGAACCGGTGCACCTCGGTCTGCTCCGGAGGCGCGGTCGGCGTGGGCCTGGGCGTGATCTCCTCGGGGGCGTCGCTCGGGGTGGCTGACGGGCGGACCTCCTCGGGCACCGGGGTGGCCGTCGTGGAAGCGCCGCCCTCCTCGGGTGTGATCTGGGGCTTCGATGTGGCGGTGACCTCCTCGGCCGGGCTCGCGGTCGGCTCGATCTTGGGGGCGACGTCGGAGCCGGTCGGCTCGTCCAGCGGTGTGGGCGGCGCGTCGTCGATCGGCATGGGACGGAACCACCAGCGGGGGTTGCTGGTCACGTAGAGGCTGTTGTCCGTGCCGTACACGGTGTCGCCGTCGGCGGCCACGCTGATCGGGGGGACCGCGTCGAGCGTCCCGGCGAGGTCCACGGTGAAGACGGTCAGCATCGAGGTCCCGGTGAACTCCTCCGGGTGGCTGACCTGGTCGCACCCCACCCGGTCGGTACGGGTCGGCCCCTCGGAGGTGACCTCGAACCGGGGCCGCCACGCGTCGATGGGCGCGGTGCGCACGGCCTCGCGGTTGGCCGCGAGCATGTCCTGCGGGGTGGCGTCGGGCTTCGGCGGCGGGAACGCGATCTCGGGCTGGGACCTGACCACGATCCGTACGGTGGAGCCGATCTGGCGGGCGTCGATGTGCGAGCCGCGCGTGCTGAGCGTGCCGAGGAGCTTCGGCGGGCCGGACAGGTCGACGAGCATGTACCTGGGCCCGTCGGATCCCGGCCGTACCTTCGCCAACGCGCCGAACGGGATGATGCCGCCGCTCTGGACCAGCACCAGCGCGCGGTCGCCGGACACCAGCAGGTCCGCCGGGAACCAGCTTTCCTCCTCGGGAACCAGCCGGAGCGTCCCGGTGACCTTGCGGGTCGCGGCGTCGATCACGCGCAGCATGCCTTGGTTCACGGTGATTACCCGCTTGCCGTCGGTCTTGACCAGGTCCGGCTCGTCGACGCCGGCCTCCTGCACGTTCGTGGTGGAGTGCGCCTGCTCCGGAACCGACGCCTGCTTGCCCTCCGCCATGGTGTCCATGGCCTTGGCGTCCCTGGCCATGAACATCACGGCCTCGCCGAAACCCCACTGCGTGACGTTCTTCTCGGCCGCGCCGCGCAGACCGGCCAGCATGTCGTCGCAGTTCGTGTAGGAGACCAGGCGGATCTTCCCGCTCAGGTCGGCCGCCTCGGGAGCGGACGCCGCACGGCTTCCGGAACACGCCGCGGCGAGCAGCCCGGCGAGCGCGATGGCTCCCGCCGTACGAATCGATGTCCTCATGCCCCTAGTTACGGATCACTCCGCGGGCGGGTTCAGCCCCCGCCGGAACGCACGTAGAAGGGGCCGAGGATGTCCGACTGGGTGGTCTCCAGCAGGGTGCGCACGGTGGAGCCGTCGAGATCGACGACAATCACGTTCCCCTTAGCCGATTCGGCCGCGTTCCAGCAGAACAGGTGCGCCGTGTCCCACCAGCCGAGCACCTTGGAGCAGCTGGAGCCGAACCGGGACATCTCCGCCCCCGAGGTGGAGTCCCACACGCACACCTTGCTCCGTGCGTCCCGGCACTCCGTGACCATCGCGTCGCCGGACGGTGAGAACAGCCCCGAGGACGTGTTGTACGGCGTGCCGACGCCGTCGAGGGTCCTGACGACCTTTCCGTCGAGGTCGTAGAAGCGGACCCCGGCGGTCTTCCCGCTGCGGAAGTAGGTGGCGACCATGGTCTCGTCGCCGTTCCAGTAGAACCGGCCCTCCTTGATGGCCGGGTCGTTGATCTGCTTCACCCGGGCCGTTCCGCGGGCGATGTCGACCACGACGAACCCCTTGGTCGTCCACGTGTCGCCGCCCGGGTTCCTGATGCTGAACAGGAGGCGGTCGCCCTTGCGGGTCCACTCGCCGTACTCGTAGGTCAGGGGGCGCTTCACGGTCTTGACCGTGCGGACGGCGCCGGTGGCCCTGGTGATGATGTCGACGCCGTGGTAGTCGTCATCGGTGTATTCCTTGCTCCGCCCGGCGGAGAGTTCGCCGTCCAGGGAGAGCGTCTGCTGCCAGTACTTGGTGTTCTTGGCGAACGATCCGTTCGCCGAGCTCCTGAGGTAGTTGATCCAGACTTCCTTGGCCTTGTCCTCGACCTCGTAGTAGGTCAGCCGCACCGGGTCGTCCGGGCGCTCGTACAGCGTGGCCCGCACGCCGGGCAGCTTCACCCTGGTCAGCCCGGACGTCGGCACGGCCGGGACGGTGGGGGTGGGCGTCGTCGTCGGCGACGACGAGGGCGGCGAGACGGTGGGCGTGCCCGCGCCCGACGACGCCGCAGGAGGATGGGACGTGTCGCCGGGGATCACGAGCCAGGCCACCAAGGCGACGGCGGCGAGCGCCGCCACCGTCGTCACCGCCACGAGCGCCGTCCTGCGACCGGAGCGTCCGCCGTCCGGTCCGCCGGTGGCCGTTGGGTAGGTTCCCGGCCGGTACGCCGCGGGATAGGGCGGCGAGACGGCCTGCGGCGACGGGGGAGGGGGAGGGTAGGGGCCGGGGGCGTACGGACGTCCCGGGTACGCGTACGCCCCGGGATCCGTCGACGGGATCGGGGGACCGCCGGGCATGGGGCGCGTCGGCGCCGGCCCGCCGGAGGACGCCGCGGCCGCGGCGTCGCTCAGGTCGGCCGGGCCGGGTGCCGAGTTCTGCAGCAGGCGGAGCAGCACCTGCTCGGCGGTGGGCCGGGCCCGCGGGTCCTTGGCCAGGCAGGCGGTCACCACGTCGCGCAGCGGCGCGTCGAGGTTCCCCAGGTCGGGAGGGGCGTTCAGGATCCGGTTGATCACCGCGGGCATCGTGTCGTTGCCGAACGGCGCCCGCCCGGTGGCGGCGCTGACGATCGTGCAGCCCCAGGCGAACAGGTCCGCGGGCGGCCCGGCCGTCTCGCCCATGATCTGCTCCGGCGACATGTACGACGGCGTGCCGACCGGCTGCGAGGTGAGCGTGTGCGAGGAGTCCACCGCGCGGGCGATGCCGAAGTCGATCACCCGCGGCCCGTCGGGACCCATGATGACGTTGGCCGGTTTCAGGTCGCGATGGACCACCCCGGCCTGGTGAATGGCCGCGAGAGCGGTGGCGGTGCCCACGGCGAGGCGGTGCAGCGCCGAGCCGGAGATGGGGCCGGAGGTCTGCACGCGTCGCTGCAGCGACAGCCCCTCGATGTACTCGCTGACGATGTACGGGCGCTCCTGCTCGACGCCGGTGTCCATGACCTGGGCGGTGCAGAACGGCGCCACGCGCTTGGCGGAGGTTGCCTCGCGCAGGAAGCGCTCGCGCATGGAGGGGTCGCCCGCAAGGTCGCCGCGCAGCCATTTGACGGCGACCGGCTCGCCCCCGGGGCCGGTACCGAGATAGACGACTCCCTGGCCACCCTCGCCGAGCCGTCCGGTGAGGGCGTAGGAGCCGAGGCGGCCCGGATCCGTCGGCCGCAGTGGGGCGACGTCGGGGCCCGCCATCACAGAGCGGTGCTCGCGGTCGGCGCCAGATTCCCGTATGGCTCGACATTTCCTGGCATAGCTGGATTCTGGCGGGTAATCCCAGCGGTCGGAACCCTCGTGTCCCGATGGTTGCCTACCGACCAGTAGCCACGAGTGTTGCTCCCGAATATCCTTCCGGGCATGGACCCCCGCATGCTTGAGCGCATTGTCCGGCACGTCGCCTCGGAGGGGAAGATCGTGGAGGTCCCCGCGCCCTTCACCGGTGACACCCTCGTCGAGCTCCCCGTCTCGACGGCCGAGGACGTCCGCCGGGCGTACGCCGCGGCCAGGGCGGCCCAGGAGGCATGGGCGGCGCGGCCGGCCGCGGAGCGGATCGCCCCCTTCCTCCGGCTGCACGACGCCATACTCAACCGGCGCGAGGAGATCCTCGACATCGTCCAGATGGAGACGGGCAAGGCCCGGCGGCACGCCTTCGAGGAGGTGCTCGACGTCGCCGGGTGCGCGCTGTACTACGCGCGGCAGGCGCCCCGGCTGCTTGCCCCGAGAAAGCGCAAGGGCATCTTCCCGATCGCCACCCAGGTGGTCGAGCAGCGCCATCCGAAGGGCACGGTCGCCCTGATCAGCCCGTGGAACTACCCGCTCTCCCTGGGCGTGACCGACGTGGTCCCCGCGCTGATCGCGGGCAACGCCGTGGTCCACAAGCCCGACAGCCAGACCGCGCTCTCCACGCTGTGGACGATCGACCTCCTCGCGGAGCTGGGGATGCCGCGCGAGATCTGGCAGGTCGTGACCGGCGACCCGGCCGTCATCGGCGACCCCCTGATCGACGGCGCCGACTACGTCGCGTTCACCGGGTCCACCGGCGGCGGTCGCAAGATCGCCGAGGAGGCGGCCAAGCGGCTCATCGGCTGCTCCCTGGAGCTCGGCGGCAAGAACCCGATGATCGTGCTGGAGGACGCCGACCTCGACCGGGCCGCGCATGGCGCGCTGCGGGCCTGCTTCACCAACGCCGGCCAGCTCTGCATCTCGATCGAGCGGCTCTACGTCCACGACTCGGTCTACGACGCGTTCACCGACCGGTTCATCCGGGCGACCCGGAACATGAAGATCGGCCCCGGCCTGGACTGGTCGGTCCAGATGGGCTCGCTCACCTTCCCCCGCCAGCTCGACGCGGTGACCGCGCACGTCGCCGACGCGGTCGAGAAGGGCGCGACGGTGCTCACCGGCGGCCAGGCCCGCCCCGACCTCGGGCCGCTGTTCTACGAGCCGACCGTGCTCGCCGGCGTCACCGACGAGATGGACGTGTGCGGCAACGAGACCTTCGGCCCGGTCGTGGCGCTGTACCGCTTCCGCGACGAGGACGAGGTCGTCGCGATGGCCAACGACACCCTCTACGGCCTCAACGCGTCGGTCTGGACCCGCGACCTCGCCCGCGGCCGCTCCCTCGCCGCGCGGATCAAGGCCGGTACGGTCAACATCAACGAGGGGTACGCCGCCGCCTACGCCTCCTACGACGCCCCGATGGGCGGCATGAAGTCCTCCGGCCTCGGGCGCCGGCACGGAGCCGAGGGCCTGCTGAAGTACACCGAGTCGCAGACCGTCGCCGGTCAGGCGTCCTGGCTCGGGTTCGACCCGGTCCTGGGTATGACGTACGACCGGTACGCCGACACCTTGGCCGGGCTGTTGAAGGTGATGAGGAAGCTCCACCTGAAGTGACGGACGCGGTGGTCGGCAGGACGGGCGAGGAGGAAGCGGTGGACTACGACGTCGTCGTCATCGGCTCCGGGTTCGGCGGCAGCGTCGCCGCCCTCCGGCTGACCGAGAAGGGGTACTCCGTCGCCGTCCTGGAGGCGGGCCGCCGCTTCGACGAGAGCACGCTGCCGAAGACGTCGTGGCGGCTGCGCGACTTCCTGTGGGCGCCGGCGCTCGGCCTGAAGGGCATCCAGCGCGTCCACGTGATCGGCGGTAAGAACGGCGTGATGGTCCTCGCCGGGGCGGGCGTGGGCGGCGGCTCGCTCGTCTACGCGAACACGCTGTACGAGCCGCCCGACCCGTTCTTCCGCGACCCGCAGTGGAGCGGCATCACCGACTGGAAGGCCGAGCTGGCGCCGTACTACGACCAGGCCGCCCGCATGCTCGGCGTCGTGCGCAACCCGACGCTCACCAGGGCGGACGAGGTGATGCGCGCCGTGGCCGGGCGGATGGGGGTGGGCGACACCTTCCGCCCCGCTCCCGTCGGGGTGTTCTTCGGCAAGCCCGGCGTCGAGGTGGCGGACCCGTACTTCGGCGGGGCCGGGCCGCGCCGCCGCGGCTGCACGGAGTGCGGCGAGTGCATGACGGGCTGCCGCCACGGTGCGAAGAACATGCTGATCAAGAACTATCTGTACCTGGCCGAGCGGGCGGGCGCGCGGGTCCACCCCGAGGCCACGGTCACCGGCGTGCGCCCGGTCGAGGGCGGCTACGCCGTCTCCGTCACGAAGACCGGCTCCCCGCGCGTGCGCCGGGTCCTGACCGCCCGGCAGGTCGTCTTCGCCGCCGGGACGTACGGCACGCAACAGCTGCTGCACCGCCTGCGCGCGAGCACGCTGCCGCGGATCTCGCTCCGGCTCGGCACCCTGACGCGGACGAACTCCGAGGCCCTGCTCGGCTTCGAACGGCCGTCGGCGAAGGGCGACAAGCTCAACCGCGGCGTGGCGATCACGTCCTCGTTCCACCCCGACGCGCACACGCACGTCGAGCCGGCCCGGTACGGCGACGGCTCGAACGCGATGGGACTGCTGCGGACGCTGCTGATCGACGGCGGCGGCGCGCCCCGCTGGCTGCGGTTCCTCGGCGAGACGGCGCGCCGCCCGCGTCTGGTGCCGCGCCTGTTCAACCTCCGCCGGTGGTCGGAGCGGTCGATCATCGCCCTGGTCATGCAGGCGAAGGACAACTCGATCACGCTCTCGATGCGCCGGGGGAAGCTGCGCGCCGGGCCCGGCCACGGCGAGCCGAACCCGACCTGGATCCCGGCCGGGCACCGGGCGGCGCGGTTCGCGGCCGAGGAGATCGGCGGCATGGCGGGCGGGGCCTGGCTGGACCTGTTCGACATCCCGGCGACCGCGCACTTCCTCGGTGGCTGCGCGATCGGGGACTCGCCGGAGACCGGCGTGATCGACCCCTACCATCGGCTCTACGGCTACGAGGGCCTGCACGTGGTGGACGGGTCGGCGGTCTCGGCCAACCCCGGCGTGAACCCGTCGCTCACGATCACCGCCCAGGCGGAGCGGGCGATGGCGTTCTGGCCCAACAAGGGCGACCCCGACCCGCGTCCCGCGCTCGGCTCGCGTTACGCGCGGATCGCGCCGGTCGCCCCGCGCCGCCCGGTCGTCCCGGCAGCCGCTCCCGGCGCGCTGCGCCTGCCCATCGTGGACATCACCTAGCTATCGGCCGTCCGGTCACTTCGCCGGAAGAGAACTGCGGTCCTCGCGAAGCCCCCGGCGTCAGCAGGGGCCGACGTCGCACACCTCGTCGCCGCACACGTTGCCGCGCACCACGCCGAGCAGCGCGCAGAGCGTGGCGACCTCCTCGGCGGTGAGCCCCTCGACCATGCGCCGGTGGACCTCGCCGAGGACGCGGGTGACCTCCGGCCGCAGGGCGTCGCCCTTGGGCGTGGTGCTCACCATGCTGACCCGCCGGTTGGCCGGGGACGGGGAGCGGCTGACGAAACCGCTTCGCTCCAGGCGTTGCAGGCTCCTGGTCATCGTGGAGACGTCGATGCCGAGCAGGGCGGCGAGCTTGTTCTGCGACTGCGGGCCGTGCTCCCACAGGGCGAGCAGCACCCGGTCCTGGCCGGGGTAGAGATCGATCTCGGCCAGCAGGCCGGCGAGCAGGACGCGATGGCCCAGCGCGGCCTTGGCCATGAGGCAGCTCAGCCCGTTGTGATCCTCTGCCACCGGGAGCGACCCGGGCTCCATGGTCGCCTCGTACATCACCGACTCCGCCATGTCGGCCTCCCTCCGGTGATCAGCCTACCTCTTGCAAGTTGGCCAGCCAAGATGTAGAAGTATTTCTTGGCCGCACAAGTTGGCCGACCAAGAAAGGATCTAGCATGTTGTTCACGTCGTACGACCTCGCCGGCCTGCCGCTGCACAACCGCCTCGCCATGGCACCCATGACCCGCTCCCGCGCGCACGCGGACGGCGTCCCCACTTCCCTGGCCGCGCTCTACTACGCCCAGCGGGCGTCGGCCGGCCTGATCATCAGCGAGGGTGTCCAGCCGAGCGCGGCCGGCAAGGGATACGTGAACACCCCCGGACTGCACACCGACGAGCAGGTGGCCGGCTGGCGGGAGGTGACCGGCGCCGTCCACGCGGCGGGCGGCCGGATCTTCGCCCAGATCATGCACGCCGGCCGGGTCGGCCACCCCGACAACACCGGCCTGCTGCCCGTCGCGCCCTCGGCTGTGGCGGCCCCGGGGCAGATCCACACGTACACCGGCCTGCAGGACTACCCGGTGCCGGCGGCGCTGACCCTCGCCGAGACGGAGGCGACCGTGCGCGACTTCGCGGACGCCGCCCGGCGGGCGGTCGACGCCGGGTTCGACGGCGTGGAGCTGCACGGCGCGAACGGCTACCTGATCCACCAGTTCCTGTCGCAGAACGCCAACCTGCGCGACGACCGGTACGGCGGCTCGGTGGCCGGCCGGATCCGGTTCGCCGTCGAGGTCGCAGAGGCGGCGGCGGAGGCGATCGGCGCGTCCCGGGTCGGCATCCGCCTCTCGCCGGCGAACGGCTCCCAGGGCCTGGCCGAGGAGGACGCGCACGAGGTCTACCCGGCCCTGGTGGCCGCCCTGGCCGGCCTCGACCTGGGTTACGTGCACCTGTTGACGTCCGGCGACGACGGCCTCGACCGGCGGATCCGTGAGCTCTGGCCGAACACGCTGATCGTGAACGAGCCGGGCGCCGGCGACCCCGCCGCCACCGCCTCCCGGCGGCTGGAGTGGGGCGCCGACCTGGTCGCGTTCGGCTCGGCGTTCCTGGCCAACCCCGACCTGCCGCTGCGGCTCCGGCTCGGCGCGTCGCTCAACGAGCCCGACTTCGCCACCGCCTTCGGCGGCGACCACCGCGGATACACCGACTATCCGGCCCTGGCCGCCCAGCTGGTGTAGGACCCCGCCGCACCCCGGGCGATCAGCGGCGATCCCCGTCCCCGGGGGAACCGTACGTGGGCCGGGCGCCGGGAGCCCGCCGATAGACTGGACGTACCGCTCGCAGCCTTTGGGGGTCCTTCCGGTGTCTGAGTTCGACACTGTCCTTGTCGTCGACTTCGGCGCGCAGTACGCGCAGTTGATCGCGCGACGAGTGCGTGAGTGCCACGTCTACTCCGAGATCGTGCCGTCCACGATGCCGGTCGCGGAGATGATGGCCAGAAAGCCGAAGGCGATCATCCTGTCCGGCGGGCCGTCGTCGGTGTACGCCGAGGGGGCCCCGGCCGTCCCGGAGGGCCTGTTCGAGACCGGCGTACCGACCTTCGGCATCTGCTACGGCTTCCAGGCGATGGCCCTGGCGCTGGGCGGCGAGGTCGCCAAGACCGGCGCGGCCGAGTTCGGCGGCACCGAGCTCAAGGTCGTGCAGGAGGGCGCGCTCTTCGCCGGCCTCCCGCCGGTCCAGCAGGTCTGGATGTCGCACGGCGACTCCGTGGTGGCCGCCCCGGCCGGGTTCGCGGTGACCGCCTCGACCACGGACACCCCGGTGGCCGGCTTCGAGAACCCCGAGCGCGGGTTCTACGGCGTGCAGTTCCACCCCGAGGTGCTCCACTCCGAGCACGGCCAGGCCGTCATGAAGCACTTCCTGGAGGCGGCCGGCTGCCGTCCCACGTGGACCATGCTCAACATCGTGGACGACGCGATCACCGCCGTGCGTGAGCAGGTCGGGGACGGCCGGGCGATCTGCGCGTTGTCCGGCGGGGTCGACTCGGCGGTCGCCGCCGCGATCGTGCAGCGGGCCATCGGCGACCGGCTGACCTGCGTGTTCGTCGACCACGGCCTGCTGCGCAAGGGCGAGGCCGAGCAGGTCGAGCGTGACTTCGTCGAGGCGACCGGCGTCAAGCTGCGGGTGGTGGACGCCGAGGAGCGATTCCTCAAGGCGCTGTCCGGGGTGGTCGACCCGGAGGAGAAGCGCAAGATCATCGGCCGCGAGTTCATCCGGGTCTTCGAGGACGAGCAGCGGGCGATCCTGGCCGACGGGCCGGTCGACTTCCTCGTCCAGGGCACGCTCTACCCCGACGTCGTCGAGTCCGGCGGCGGCACCGGCACGGCCAACATCAAGTCCCACCACAACGTGGGCGGCCTGCCCGAGGACCTGCGGTTCGCGCTGGTCGAGCCGCTGCGGACGCTGTTCAAGGACGAGGTCAGGCGGGCCGGCGAGGAGCTCGGTCTGCCTGCCGCGATGGTGTGGCGGCAGCCGTTCCCCGGCCCCGGCCTGGGCATCCGGATCATCGGCGAGGTGACCCGCGAGCGGCTCGACATCCTGCGCGAGGCGGATGCGATCGCCCGCGAGGAGCTGTCCCGCGCCGGCCTCGACCGGGAGATCTGGCAGTGCCCGGTCGTGCTGCTCGCCGACGTCCGCTCGGTCGGCGTCCAGGGCGACGGCCGCACCTACGGCCACCCCGTGGTGCTCCGGCCGGTCACGTCCGAGGACGCGATGACCGCCGACTGGTCTCGCGTGCCCTACGACGTGCTCGCCCGGATCTCGACCCGCATCACGAACGAGGTGCGCGAGGTCAACCGGGTGGTCGTGGACGTCACCAGCAAGCCCCCGGGCACCATCGAGTGGGAGTGACCCCGCGCTCGCGGGGGATCGCCGCCGCCTGACGGCTCTCTGAGAAGGGCCGGGCGGCGGCCGGGGAGAGGCTCGTGTCGCGCCGGGGAGGGCGGCACGAGCGGGACGACGTCCCGTCCGTGCCCTCCCCGGCGCGGCCTTCCGCCGTACCTGCGGGCGGAGGGATCAGTCGCCGCTCATCGGGAGCTGGTCGGGATAGCTCTCTCCCGGGGTCAGCTTCTGGCCTTCGAGCAGCTTGGAGACTGTCACGAACGAGTAGCCCTGGGCGGTCAGGTCTTCAAGCACCGCGGGCAGGGACTCGATGGTCTCCTTGACGGTCTCATGCATCAGCATGACCCCGTCCTGGTCGGCGATGTCCAGGGCGCGGCCCGTCAGGAACTCGACGTCGCGATAGTCCTTGATGTAGTCCTGCGTGGCCACCGTGCCCGGGATCTGGACCATCCCGAACTTCCCGATGATCGTGCGGACGCCATCGTTGATCAGCCCGCCGGGGGCGCGGAAGAGCACCGGCGTCTTGCCGGTGGCCTTCTTGATGGCGTCCTGACCCTTCTTCACCTCGGAGTAAATGGCCTTGTACTCCAGGTCGGTCAGGTACTTGTGGCTCCAGGTGTGGTTGCCCACCTCATGGCCGCCCTTGGCGATGTTCTTCGTCACCTTCGGATGCTTCTGCACCCGGTTGCCGATGAGGAAGAACGTCGCCTTCGCCTTGTATTTCTTCAGCACCTTCAACAGGTCGTTCGTGTATTCGGCGGGGCCGTCGTCGAAGGTGAGGGCGATGCATTTGTGCGTCTCGCAGTACGGCTCCGCGGCCCGCTGCTGCGTGGCTGTGGAGTGCGTCTGAACCTGGGCCTGGGCGGGTGCAGTGAGGGTGGCCGACAGGGTTAGCGCACAAATGGCGGCAAGTGGTGCTAAACGATGCAATGCCATAGTGGTGCTCCTCGGGGGTTGTAAGGCGGCATCGTAACGTGTCCAGCTGGTAATCCCCTGGAAGGGGATCGAACGCCCACACCGTCGAATCTCCCCAAAAGCCTGGCTGGCCTGCCGAAACTCCCTCCATGCCGGATCGGGGGCGAATGCCGCTCACGACGGCCGCCGCGGCGTATTCCCCGTCTCCAGCGGCGGTAAATGTTGCCCCAAGGATCGGAGGTACACGGTCGATCCCGGAGTGCCCTTCGCGATGCTGGCTCGGGCGTCAGAACGACGCAATCCGGCACTCCTGGAGGTGGTGGCACCATGGGCACGACCTGGGGAGGCTGTTTGGGATTCGGCTCCCACCCGGCCCTGCTCGATCGCGTCTGCGAGGAATTCCCCGGCCCCTGGACCGTTCTGGACGGCGCCGACCCCGGCCAGTCCCCGCCCCGGGAGGCGGTCGAGCGCGCCGTCGTCGCCGCCAGGACACCGGCCGACCTGCGCCGGGCCGCGCCGTTCGGGGCGCTGGTCCCGGACGCGACCCAGGTGTGCGTCGTCATCGCGGAGGCGCCGCCGTGGGCCGCCCAGCCGCTCCCCGTCGCGGGGCAGAGCCCCGCGTGGCACCTCCTCGCCGATCTGCGGATCGCGCGGCGCAGGCGCGGCTGGCGCGTGGAGGCGACGTTCTCCGCGCCGGTGCCCGGCGGCGAGGTCCTCACCCACATCCTGTACGGCATGCTCGGGGGACGGCGCCACCTGGCCCAGCCGGTGGTCGGCCTGGCCGGCGAGAGCGTCTGCGGCTGGCGGCCCGGCGATCCGAACGTAACCCTGACCGCGGTGGAGGGGCCCGTGGCGGAGCGGCGGGACGCCCCGGGCTGCGACCTGGTGCTCCGGGTCGTCGAACGGTCGGCGCGGCCGTGGCCGGACGCGCGGATCCCGGTCGCCGACCGGGCGCCGCTGACCGCCGTCCTGGACGGCCCCGCGCACCCCGACCTGCTCCCGCCGGTGGACGAGACCGTCGTCAACCCCATCGGGTTCCGCCAGAACGCCAAAGGGCCGGTCGCCATCCTGACCGGCCGGGCCGGCGGGTATTCGATCACCAGCGGGCTGGACGAGCTGGTCCGGCTGTCCCCCGAGGGAGAGCTGACGGACGTCGATGTCGCCCGGCTCCGCGACGCGGTCGGGGTCGCCGTCCACGGGGTGGAGGCAGACGGCCTGGTCCGGGCGCGGATCGTCGCCGGGCTCGCCGCCGCCGGCATCCCGGTGATCCTCAACGCCGACAGGATCGCCGACCCGGCGCTCGGCGCGGAGCTGTCCGACACGCTCGCGGCCGTGGACGAGGAGCAGCTCGGGTCCGAGCTGCGGCGCGAGGAGGTCAGCGTGCGCCTCCGGCGGGCCGCGCTACGGACGCACGGCGCGATCCCGCGCTGGCGGAACATCGCCGTCTCGGCCGGGCTGGCGCTGTCCCACGAGCCGCCCGTCTCCGTCCTGCTGCGCACGTGCCGCAAGGACATGGTCGCCTTCGCCCTGGAACAGATGGAACGGCAGCGCGGGGTGCGCGCCGAGGTGATCCTCGGGCTGCACGGGTTCTCCGCCAGGGAGGCCGGCGTCCAGGGGGCGATCGCCGACTCGTCGCTGCGGATCACGGTCGTCGAGGCCGCGGCGGGCGTGCCGTTCGGCGAGCTGCTGAACCGCATGGCCGCCGTCGCGTCCGGGTCGTTTTTCGCCAAGGTGGACGACGACGACTGGTACGGCCCCGACCACCTGGCCGACCTCCTGCTCGCCCAGCGGTACTCGGGGGCCGAGCTGGTCGGGTCGGCCGCCGAGTTCGTCTACCTGGAGCCGATCAACACCACCGTCCGCCGCCGTCTCGGCACCGAGCGGTTCACCTCGCTGGTGGCGGGCGGGACCATGCTGGTCACCCGCGAGATGTTCGAGACCGTCGGCGGGTTCCGCCCCATCGCCAAGACGGTGGACGGCCAGCTCCTGGAGTCCGTGGAGGCCGCAGGAGGGCGGATCTACCGCACCCACGGCCTCAACTACGTCCTGCGCCGGCGCCAGTCCCGGACGCACACCTGGAGACACCCCGTCCAGGCGTTCCTCAAGTCGTACCAGGAGCAGTGGCGCGGGCTTCATTTCAACCAACTGATGGAAAGCGCTTCGACGCCCCATGTGGGCTACTGGAGGCAGGAACCGTGACATCCCCGATCCGGCAGCCGCGCATCCCGGCCAACGACCACGGCGTCCTCGACGGCGTTCCCGAGCCGGGCGAGTGGACGCCCTGTCTCTCGGTGAGCGTGGTGGTCCCGACCAGCGGCACCGGTGACATTCTTCCCCTGACCCTGGCCGCTCTGGCCGCCCAGACCTACCCCCGCCACCTGCTCGAAGTGATCGTCGTGGACGACGGGGAGCGGCCGATCGCCCGGCTCCCCGAAATCCGGCCGGAGCGCACGCGGCTGCTCCGCCCGGAGGACGGGCGGTGGGGCAAGCCGCACGCCTGCAACCTGGGCGCGGCGGCGGCCGAGGGCCATGTCGTCCACTGGATGGACGACGACGTCGTGCCCTTCCCCGGGCACGTCGAGGCGCACATGCGCTGGCACCACCTCGCCGGGTACCTCGCCGTGCTCAGCCACCTGAGGTTCGTGGAGTGGCGGCCGGGCGAGCTGACGCCGAACGAGGTCCTGGTCGCCGCCGAGGCGGGCGCGGTCGCCAAGCTGTTCCACGAGGAGGACAGCACGCCGCAGTGGACGGAGAAGCGCTGGAACCGCACTGACGATCTGCGGACCGCCGGGGTGGACGCGTTCTCGGTCCACGTGGGCGCCTCCGCGTCGGTCCCGGCGGAGCTGTTCCGGTCGGCCGGCGGCATGGACGAGTCACTGCCGCTCGGCGCGGACACCGAGCTGGGCTACCGCCTCGCCCAGGCCGGCGCCGTCTTCGTCCCGGACCGGGGCGCCCGCGCCTGGCACCTCGGCGACTCCACCGTCATGCGGCGCGAGCAGGAGGTGAAGCGGCACAACTGGCCCTACCTCGGCGAGCGGGTGCCGAGCTTCCGCTGGCTGCGCACGACCCCCGGCCGCGGCTACCGCGTGCCGTACGTCGAGGCGGTCGTGGACGCCCGGGACGCCTCGCTCGAGGACGTCAGGGCCACGGTCGACGGCCTGCTGGCGAGCTGGACCCCGGACGTGTCCGTACGGATCACCGGGCCGTGGAGCCGCCTCGGCGACGCCTGCCGCACGCCCCTGGACGACCCGGACCTGGACCTGCGGCTGATCAGGGCGGGATACGAGGGGGACGCCCGGGTGACCCTCACCGAGGAGCTGCCCGAGTCCTGCTTCCCGACGCCGTTCCGGTTCCACTGCCCCGCCGGGTGGGTGCCCGGCCAGGACGCGCTGGGCCGGTTGATCGCCTTCGCCGACCGCAACACCCTCGGTGTGCTGTCGCTCGCCCTCGACGAGCGGGACGAGGTCGTCCACGCCCGGCTGGAGCGTACGGCGGCGCTGAGCCGGGCCCGCCTGGTGGCCGACCCGGACGAGGACCTCGACGACGTGGTCCACGAGGTGTTCGGCACGCTCTGGGACGTCGGCGAGAAGTGGGGCATCGTGCGCGCCGAGTCCGCCACGACGGTCAGCCCGCAACGGCTGCAGGCCGAGCTGGAGAAGTGCCGGGCCAGGTCGCTGGTGCTGCAGGACCGGGTCAACCGGTGGCGCCGGCAGGCGACGCGGGGCCAGGCGACGCGCAGGTGGTGGCGGAACGCCGGCCGCCGCGCCACCCGCGTCATGGTCCGGCGCGTCGCGCGTCCGGTCATGCGCCGGGTCGCCCGCCCGGTCGCGCTGCCGTGGCCCGCGGCGCAACGGGGCCGGGTGTGACCGCGCCCGGCAGCGGCCCCGGGAGAGACGACGTCCGACGACCTCGAAGGACCCCTCCGTGCCCCGCGTGAGCGTCATCATCCCGATCTACGACGTGGAACCGTACCTGGAGGCCTGCCTGGAGTCGGTCGCCGCGCAGACGTGGCACGACCTGGAGGCCGTCATGGTGGACGACGGCTCGACCGACGGCGGCGCCGCCGTCGCCCGGCGCTACGCCGAGCGCGACCCCCGGTTCCGGCTGCTGCGGCAGGCCAACGCGGGGCTGGGGGCGGCGCGCAACGCCGGCCTGCGCCACGCGACCGGGGAGTTCGTCTGCTTCCTCGACGCCGACGACCTGCTCCCGCTCCACGCGGTCGAGTACCTGCTGGCCGAGCTGCGCCGTACCGGCTCCGACCTGGCGACGGGGAACGTCCGGCGGTTCAACTCGCGCGGGGCCCGGCAGTCCGCGATGCACCGGGAGATCTTCGCCGCACCGGCGGCGGCCACCCACGTCAGCGTCCGGCCCGTGCTCCTGAAGGACCGGCTGGTCACCAACAAGATGTGGCGCCGCTCGTTCTGGGACGCGCACGGCCTCCGCTTTCCCGAGGGCATGCTGTACGAGGACATCGCGGTGGCGCTGACCGGCCACTTCCTGGCGCGCTCGGTGGACATGCTGCCCGCGCCCGTCTACCTGTGGCGCGAGCGCGACGGCGGCCGGCCGTCGATCACCCAGGACAAGAGCCATGTCAGGGGACTTGCGGACCGCTTCGCGGCGGTGGCCTCGGTGCGGCGATTCCTTGCCGAGCACGGCCTGGAGAAGCACATCCCGGCCTGGGACCATGTCGTGCTCGACCACGACATGGTGAACTTCCTCGACGTCGTGGACGCCGCCTCGGACGCCTTCCAGGCCCGGTTCCTCGACCTTGCCGGCGCGTACCTCGCGGATGTCGCGCCGTCCGTCCTCGCCGCGCTGCCCGCCGCGCGGCGGCTCAAGTGGCATCTGGTCGGCGAGCGGCGGCTCGCCGACCTGCTCGCGGTCATGGAGTGGGAGAGCCGGGCGCACCCCGGCGAGCAGGTCGTACGGCGGCTGCGCGGCCACTACCTCGACACGCCGCTCCTGAACCGGCGGGACGTCCCCGCCGAGGTGTCGCGGCTGCGCGGCGAGCTGTCGCCGGTGACCCGCCTCGACCGGGTGCGGTGGGCGGAGGGGAGGCTGGTCGTCGAGGGACGGGTGACGATCCGGCACCTGCGGCCGACCCGGCGCTTCCACCAGCAGGTCTTCGCGACCCTCGTGCAGGAGGGGAGCGGCCGCCGGGTCCGGGTGCCCGCCGCCGTCACCCGTACCGCGCTCTTCATTCGGCGGGGCAGGCCCCGCGGCCGCCGTGACTGGGGCGGGTTCCGGCTCGCCGTCGATCCCCGCCGTCTCGCCGACGCGAGCGAGGGCGGCGCGCGGTGGCGGGTCGAGCTGCACGTGATGCACCGCGGGCTCATGCGGCGCGGACCGCTCGCCGACCCGGGCGCCTCCTTCGCCGAACACGCGGGGGCCCGGAGCCTGGAGCCCGCGCTGCCGGGGCACTACGTCACGCCCGCGCTGACCGAGGCGGGCACGCTCGTCCTGCGGGTCGAGCGCGAGGCGGCGCGGGTCACCGGCCACGCCGTACGGGACGGGCGGCTGCTTCTCCGGGGAGAGGTGGTGGGTGAGCTGGGGCCGCAGCCGGTGCTGCGCCTCGCCCGTGAGCCGGGCGGCGTTCCGCTGGCCGCCCCCGTCAGCACCGACGGCCGGACGTTCGAGGTCGAGGTGGACCTGGCCGCCCTCCTCCCGGCCCGCAGGTTCGCCCTCGGCGGCGTCGACGCCGGGCTGCTCGACCTGCCCGTACGGTGGCGGGCCACCGTGGACCGCGCGGGCGGCGAGGTGACGCCCGTGACCGTGGCCGAAGAGCTCGCCCCGCGCCGGGTCGGCCGCGGCGACCGGGAGATCGTCGTGCTGCGGGACCCCTCCGGGGAGCTCGTGCTCAGGGACCAGGCCGCCGCCGCGTACGCCGAGTACGTCGAGTGGCTGGCCGGGGGCGAGTTGCTGGTCGAGGGCGGGTTCGCCGAGCCGCAGGAGGGGCCGCGCGCCCTCGTCGTCGCGGCGTCGGACCGCTCCGTCGAGCGGCTCGTCCCGATGGACGGCGGCGGCGCCCGCTTCGGCGGCCTGCTCGCGCCCGAGGCCCTGGACACCCCGGCCGGGCCGCTGCCGCTGCCCAAGGGCCGGTACGGCCTCGCCGTACGAGCCGGAGGGCGCGACCTGCCGCTGGAGTTCGAGCCGGACTTCCCGCTCGTGCTGGAGACGGCCCGGCGGAGGTTCGAGCTGGCCGCCGACGACGCCGGACGCGCCGTGCTGTCCGTGGGGAGTGACCTGGCGACGAGCGAGCGCGGCAAGAAGGCGCAGCGCGCCCTGCGCCTGGAGGTGTACCCGGCGATGCGGGAGCGTCCGCTCCGCGCCGAGGTGTTCTTCAGCAGCCACGCGGGCCGCCGTTTCTCCGGCAGTCCGCGCGCCGTGTACGAGGAGCTTCGCGACCGGGGCGCCGACCTCGCGTTCCTGTGGAACGTCCGCGACGGGCAGGTCGCGCTGCCGCCCGGGGTCGAGCCCGTCCGCACCGCCGGTCGCGAGTACTACGAGGCGCTGGCGCGCTGCCGGTACATCGTCGTCGACGACCACCTGCCCCCGTGGTTCGAGCCGCGTCCGGGGCAGACCGTGCTGCAGACCCGGAACTGCTGCGTCCCCACGCGGGCGGAGCGCGACGTGGGGCGGTGGACCCACCTGCTCTCACCGGGGCCGCCCGGCACGCCGCTGCTGCGGGACGCGCTCGGCTTCCAGGGCGAGATCCTGGAGACCGGCCTGCCGCGCAACGACTTCCTCAGCGCTCCCGGCCGGGACGCCGTCGCCGCCGAGACCGCCCGCCGCCTCGGCCTGCCCGAGGGCAGGAAGGTCGTCCTGTACGCCCCGGCCCGGCGTCCCGCCCGCGAGAAGCCGCGGCTCGAGCTCGGCCGGCTGCGGGCGGCCCTCGGCGACGATCACATCGTGCTCGTGCGCAGGCATCCCTCCCTGGCGGCGCAGGCCCCCGTGACCGGCTTCGGCGACGGCGTCCACGACGTGACCGCCCACCCCGACGTCCGCGAGCTCTACCCGCTCGTGGACGTCCTGGTCACCGACTACTCGTCGGCGATGTTCGACTTCGCGCTCACCGGCCGGCCCATGCTGTTCTTCGCGTACGACGTGGACGAGTGGGCGGGCCGGTTCCTGTTCGACTTCGAGGCCGAGGCGCCGGGGCCGCTGCTCACCACCACGGACGAGGTCGCCGCGGCGGTCGCCGACGTGGCCGAGGTGGCGGCCAAGTACGCCGGGCTGTACCACGATTTCGTGACGAAGTTCTGCCCGCTCGACGACGGCCGGGCCGCCCGCCGGGTCGTCGACCGGGTCTTCGGCGAGATCGTGGACGGGACGCCTGAGCGGGCTTAGCGCGACGCGCGGCGGGACATGGTCAAGGATGATTCAAGCGACGGTAAGGCGACCGACGTGCGCACGGCTCCATCGGATGATCGCGGGGCATCCTGGCCGCGTGCGTACGGCTCTCAGACTCTCGGTGATCGTCCCGTTCCACGACGTGGAGGAGCACTTCACGGAGTGCCTCGCCTCGCTGCGCGCGCAGACGCTCACGGACGTCGAGTACATCCTCGTGGACGACGGCTCCACCGACGGCGGGCCGTCGGTCGCCGCGGCGCTCGCCGCCGCCGACTCCAGATTCACGGTCGTCCACGGGCCGAACCGTGGGCCGGGCCCGGCGCGGGAGGCGGGGATCGCCCATGCCTCCGGCGACTACCTCGCGTTCGCCGACGGTGACGACCTGGTCCCGCCGGACGCCTACCGCCTCATGGTCGAGACGCTCGACGAGACCGGGTCCGACCTGGCCTGCGGCGCGGTGACCCGGATCCGCCGCGACGGCACGGTCAAGGCCCGCTCCGTGGTCCCCGGATTCGGCGCGACCGTGCCGCGCACGCACATCCGCGCGCACCGCGAGCTGATCCAGGACCGGCACGTCGTCAACAAGGTGTTCCGCCGCTCCTTCTGGGACGCGCACGGCTTCACCTTCCCGGAGGGGCCGTACGAGGACGCGCCGGTCGCGATCCCGGCGCACGTCCTGTCCTCCGCGACCGACGTACTCGCCGACCCCGTCTACCTCTGGCGCGCCCGGCCCGGTTCGGCCCGGGACCGCCGGGGCGACCCCGAGCGCGTCGCCCGGTCGCTCGCCTCGGCCGCGACCGTCTCGGCCTTCCTGGCCGAGCACGCGCGTAAGCTGTGGCGGCGGCACGACCAGCACATCGCCGAGACCGAGTTCCCCCTCCTCATCGAGATGCTCGCCACGGCGCGGGCCGGGGTCGCGCGGCTGCTGTTCGACAGCGCCCGCGCGTCCCTCGACGCGTTCCACCCGGCCGCGGCCGCCGGGCTGCCCGCGATCCAGCGGCTCCAGATCCATCTCGTACGGACCGGCATGGTCAAGGAGCTGGCCGCCGTCCGACGGTTCACCCGCACCGAGATCGACGATCACGGCCTGGTCCGGCGCGGCTCGGCCTGGTATTTCGACTACCCCCTCCTCGACGACCCCCGGGTGCCGGACGAGATCTACGAGGCCGGGCCCGAGCTGCGCGCCCACGTCGTGGTCGACGACGTACGGCCGGCCGGGGAGCGGCTGCGCGTCACCGGGCACGCCTACCTGCGCCTGGTGGACAGCAAGCTCTGCGACATCGAGGTCTGGCTCGAATCGGGCGCCCGGCGGATCCCGCTCAGGGCGCGCGGCGCGGAGCGGCCCGACGCGACCGCTGACTCCCGCCAGTCCGCGGTCTCCCACGACAGGTCCGGGTTCGTCGCCGACGTCGATCCGGCCCGGCTGCCGGAGGGGACGTGGACGCTGCGCGCTCAGGTGTCCACGCGCGGCGTCGAGCGCGCGGAGCGCGCCCGCGGACACCGGGACGCGGGGGAGCGCTCCTTCCGGATCGGCGACCTCCACGTGTCCCTCACCCCGCAGGAGGGGCTCGTCCTCACGGCCGCCGCCTCCACTCACGCGTCCGGGGATGTGCCGGGGGCGCGTGTCCCCGGGCGTCATCTCGCCGAGGACCCCGCGTCCGGCGCCGCCGACTCGATCCCCCTGATCACCGGCGTCCGCTGGACCGAGGCGCACGAGCTGGTCCTGAGCGGTGAGGGCGGAAGCCGTACGGACCGGGTGGTGCTCCGGCTCGGCGACTCCGGCGACTCGGGCGACTCGGTTGACTCGGGCGAGCGGCACGAGTGGCCGGTCGACTGGTCCGGCTCGCGGTTCAGCGCGACCGTCGGCGTCACGGCGGACGGCCTGCCGCCGCGCAGCGGGCGGTGGCGCGTCCTCCTCGGCGACAGGCCGCTCACGCTCGCCGCCGAACTGGTCGCCGCGCCGCCGGAGCCGCACACGACCGCCGTGCACCAGATCTCCATCCTGCCCGGACCGGGCGGGGAGCTGCGGCTGCTGGTCAGGCCCGCGCTGCGCCCGGACGAGCGCGGCAGGTACGCCCTGTGCAGGCTGCGCGGCGCGCGCCGCCACCACCGCTCGCGGATCAGGGACGCGGTGCTGTTCGACAGCTACGGCGGCGGCCAGTACTCCTGCAACCCGCGCGCCGTGTGCGAGGAACTGCTGCGGCGCGACCTCGACCTGGACCTCGTCTGGGCCACCAGGGACGGCCAGTTCACCATCCCCGACGGCGTCCGCACGGTGCTGTACGGCTCCCGCGAGCACGAGGAGGCGCTCGGCACCGCCCGGTTCGTCGTCGCCAACCGGCGCACCCAGCCGTCCTGGTACGAGAAGCGGCCGGACCAGATGTTCGTGCAGACCTGGCACGGCACCCCGCTCAAGCGACTGGGCCGCGACGTCAGGGGAAAGCCGCTGGCCAGCCGCGACATCTACGAGGGGCTCGACCGCTACGCCGCGATGTGGGACCTGCTGCTGTCGCCGAACCCGTTCTCCACGCCGATCCTGCGCGGCGCGTTCGGGTACGACGGCGAGGTGCAGGAGTCGGGCTACCCGCGCAACGACGTGCTGTTGCGCCCCGGCCACGGCGAGCGGGTGCGGCGGGCGCTCGGCGTTCCCGACGGCACGCGCGTCGTCCTCTACGCGCCGACCTGGCGCGACGACGAGCACGCGCGCCGGGGGCGGACCGGGCTGGCGCTGGACGTGGAACGGGTCGCCCGGGCTCTGGGTGAGGACACGGTCCTGCTGGTCCGGCCCCACTACCTGATGGCCGGCCGGATGGCGACACCGCCGCCGCTCGCGTACGCCGGGGGCGCCGCGGACGTTGGTGGCCTTGGCGGCCTTGGGGACGTCGGCGGCACGGCCCGAGGGCGCGCGATCGCGGAGGCCGGCCCGCCGGTGCTGGGCGGGCGGGCCTTCGATGTCTCCAGATTTCCCGACATGGCGGACCTGCTGGCCGTCACGGACGTGCTCGTCACCGACTACTCGTCGGCGATGTTCGACTTCGCCTGCACCGGACGGCCCATGGTCTTCTTCGCCTACGACCTGGAGCGGTACCGCGACCAGGTCCGGGGCTTCTACTTCGACTTCGAGAAGGAGGCCCCCGGCCCGATCGTCCGTACCTCCGACGGGGTGGTCGACGCGGTCCGCGCGGCGCTCGGAGGCCGGGGCACGCACCTCGCGGCCCACGGGATCCCCGGAGGCGGGCGCGGCAGGCACCGGGCGGATCCCGTGGAGTCCGGGACCGAGTGCGAGGACCGGGACCTCTACGGGGACCCCCACGGTCGCGCCTCCGCGGGATACCGGGACTTCGTGGTGCGGTTCTGCCCCTACGACGACGGCCAGGCGTCCCAGCGCGTCGTGGACCGGATGCTGATGGAGCCCGAATGAGCCTGCTCTCGACCGGCGCGCTCACGCGCCCCCTCGCGCCGTCCCGGGCGCGCCGCGCCGGCCTGCTGCTCCCCGGGCTGCCCGCGCTGACCGCCCTGATCGCCGGGCTGTGGGGTCTGGACCGGCCGCCCGTCTGGCGGGACGAGGCGGCCACGGTCAGCGCGGTCACCCGCACGCCCGCCGAGATGCTGGACCTGCTGCGCCAGGTGGACGCCGTCCACGGCGTCTACTACGCGTTCATGCACGTGGTGAGCGCCCTGTTCGGCACCGGCGACGTGGCGCTGCGCCTGCCCTCGGTGCTCGCCGGGGCGCTGGCCGCGAGCGGCCTCGCCGTCCTGGGGCGCGAACTGGGCCATCCCCGAGCCGGTCTGTACGGCGGGCTGCTCCTCGCGGTGACGCCGATCCTCTCCCGCTACGTCCAGGAGGCCCGGCCGTACGCGCTCACCATGGCCGCGACGGTCGGGGTGACCCTGCTGCTGGTGCGCGCGGTCCGCGCCCCTTCCCGGCGGCGCTTCCTCCTGTACGGCGCCGCCCTGGCCGGGCTGGCCTACCTGAACCTGTTCGCCTTCCTGGTCGCCGGCGGCCACGGGGTGTACGCCCTCATGGAAGCGCGGCGGGGCCGGGCCGCGCCGCGGCGGATCCTCGCGCCCTGGTGCGCGGCGGCGGGTGCGGCGCTGGCGGCGGTGCTGCCGCTGGCCTGGTTCGCGTCCGGACAGAGCGCGCAGGTCGGCTGGATCCGCTCACCCGGCCCCGAGGACGTGCGCCTGCTCGCGATCAGGCTCTTCGGCGACCTGGGGGTGACCGGCTCGGCGTGGCCGGGTCTCGCGCCGCTGGTCCTCGGGCTCGCGCTGTACGGCGCGGCCCGATGCGGAGCCGTGGCGCGGGTGGCGCTGCCCTGGCTGCTGCTGGCCCCGCTCGCGTTGCTGACGGTGTCGTGGGCGGTCCACCCGTACTTCGTCTTCCGCTACGTGTTGTGCTGCGTGCCCGCCGCCGCACTGCTGGCCGGGGCCGGGCTCGCCGCACTGCCGCGCGCCCTCGTGGTCCCGCTCCTCGCGGTGGGGTTCGGCCTGGCGGCGCCCGGCCACCTGGCGACCCGGGGGCCTGACGGCCGGATGGACAACCCGGAGCCGCTCATGGCGGTGCTGGAGCGGGCGGCGCGGCCGGGCGACGCGGTCGCCTTCGCGCCGGGGCTGGTGCGCAAGTACACCGCCGTCTACCCGGGCGTCTTCGACCGCCTCGACGACGTGCTGCTCCGCAGATCACCCGAAACGGATGGCAGCTTCTCCGGGCTGGACGTGGGCCGCCGGGTCGCCGCGGCCCGGCTGGACGGCGTGCGGACGCTCTGGGTGGTCGGCTACACCAGGAAGATGGAGGCCACCGGATGGGGCGACGACCTGCTCCCCGAGCCCTTCACGTGCACCGGGCACTGGGTCTCCGGTGGGGTGGCCGTGGCCCGTTTCCGCAGCGCCGTCGCCTGATCGCGCGGGGCACCGGAGTCAGGAGAGCTCGAACGGGTTCGGCGTCGGATAGTACGCCTCCAGGAAGCGCATCAGCAGCGCGTCCTGATCCTCCGTCGTCGGCGCGGTGTCGTTGAGGCAGAAGGCGTCGTGCTTGCGCTTGGCGAGCATCCGGCGCAGCTTGACCGGGGTCTCCTCCAGCGCCAGGTCGACGTACGTGTACTCGACCAGACCGGGCATCGCGCGGCCGGTCAGGTAGCCGTAGTAGTGGGCGAGCGACGACACGACCGAGATGTCGCTGGACTTGCGGAAGGCCCCGCGCGCCGTCGCCGCGAAATCGTCGGCGAGCCGCTCCTCGATCTCGTACATCAGGGAGCGGCGCAGGGCGTAGGGCACGTGCTTCATCTTCTGGGTGATCGTCCGGCCGGACAGCGTCTCCAGGATGCGCCGGTTGTTCATCCCGGCCGCGTGGACCGGCGACTCCTCGTCCGCCGGCGAGCCGAACGGCACGTGCACCACGCTGGGGAAGAAGTGCGGCATGCCGTTCCCCTCGAAGAAGGTGTGCGCCGGCAGGGGCCGCCCGAGGAAGAAGTCGTCGTTCAGGTAGAGGAAATGCTCGGAAAGCCCGTCGATGTGGTGGAGCTGCGTCTCGATCGCGTGCGAGTTGAAGACCGGCAGCACGGACGAGTCCGTGAAGATCTCCTTGTGGTCCACCATCGAGATGAGCGGGTCGGAGGCGTCCAGCCAGGAGGGCTGCTGCCCGTCGGTCACCACCCACACCCGGTTCACCCACGGCGCGTACGTCAGCAGCGAGCGCAGCGAGTAGCGCAGCTCGTCCCGGCTGGTGAAGCGGGCGTCCGTGGTGGCCTGCTCGCTGAGCCCGCCGGTCAGCGCGAGGTCCCTGCGGGCCCGCCAGGCGGGGTCGGAGCCGTCCACCCAGGTGTAGACCGCGTCGATCGGGAAGTCGATGTCGTCGATCAGGCGGTGGGTGAACTCCGGCCGCGTGGGATAGGTCCCGATGCTCCGCGACGGCGAGACGAGGTTGTTGAACAGCTCCTCGCCGCCCTGGACGGTGCGCCCGTGCAGCGGCACGATGTCGCACGAGCGGTTGGGGCGCGGCGCCACCAGCGTGTCCCCCTCGGCCGCCCAGAACTCCAGGTCGCAGCCGTACTCGGAGCCGAGGGTGAGGGTGCGCGACGGGCTGGTGAAGTAGAGCGCGAGCCGCAGCACGCGGGCGCCCCCCAGATCGCCGGCGCGGCGCAGCGGGCGCATCTCGCCCACCTCCGCCGATCGCTCGCCCCGCCTGCCGTACGGCTGCCGCCCGGCGAGCAGCGGCTGCTCGCAGCGGGCCAGGGCCGACAGCGCCTCCGACTGATGGGTGGCCGGGACGGCCACGGCCGGCGGTCTGCCGAGCGGCGGGCGCACGCAGAAGTACGGCACTCCCGCGCCCGCGAGCACCGAGCACACCAGCCCGAAGGTCTCGCGCTGGGCTTGTAACGGGCCCGCGTCCTTCCTGACCAGCGCCGTTCCCGGTGTGGTCCCCCCGGCCGCCAAGCGCTTGCGCAGCCGTTGATACAACATTCCGACCTGCATGATCTCCCCCCGGAACAGGACTGTAACGGACTGTAACGGATGAAGGCCCCGATCGCCGGACCCTTTGGCGAGGTCGGGGGGAGAGTCAAGAACTGGCAACGAGTTGACCTCCCTAGCACCGATTCGCACGTGACCGGCTACTCCCTGTAGTCATGCTTACGTCCATGGGAAGCTTCACGTTGGACGATGTGCTCGCCGTGCGAAAGCGCAGGGACTCGTGGTGGACCGTCTTCCTGGTCGATCCGATCGCCTGCCGGCTCGCGCTCCTGGTGGCCAATCACACCTCGATCACGCCGAACGGGCTCACCCGGCTCTCCATGGTGCTCGGTCTCACTTCCGCGGTGTGCTTCGCCCAGGAACTGCTGATCGCGGGGGCGGTCCTGTTCTTCGTGAGCTTCACCGTCGACTGCATGGACGGGAAAATCGCGCGCCTCAAGGGCACCGGAACCCCGTTCGGGCTGTGGCTGGACTACGTGGGCGACCGTCTCCGGGTGCTCTGCTGCGCGTTCGGCATCGCCTCCGCCCTGTACGCGCGTACCGGTGATGTCATCTACATCGTGGCCGGGGCCGGGGTCGTCGTCCTCGACCTGTTCCGCTACATCAACGGCCCGCAGCTCAAGCGGGTCAGGGACACCACGCGAGCCGTCGCCAGGGAGAACTCGGGCGCCGAGTGCGTCTTCATGGACGAACTGCTCGGCGCCTCCGCCCCCGGAAGCAGCACCGAGGAGGTGCGCCGCGAGTTCGAACGGGCCGGTGACGAGGACGGCCGGGAGCTGGTCGACCTGCAGCGGGGCTTCCGCGCGCAGTTCCCCTGGTACGACCGCGTCCGCATGTTCCTCGTCGCGCACCGCGTCCGCTCGCACCTGATCAGCGGCATCGAGTTCCACGCCGCCGTTTTCGTGGTCGGGCCGCTCCTCGGCGCCGTGGCCTGGCTCTGGACGTCCGCCGTCAGCGGCGCGCTGCTGCTGGCGTTCGAATCCGTCCTCGTCTACCGCGCCTGGCTGGCGACCAGAGAGGTGGCCCGGGCCGTGCCGGTGAATGAAAGGGAGAAGGTTCTTGTCTGACCGGCCGATCTTCGTCGTAGGGTGCCCGAGGTCGGGCACCACCCTCCTCCAACTCATGTTGCACGCTCATCCCCGGCTGGCGGTGCCGCCGGAGACCCGCATCGTCGTCCACGCCTACAACCGGCGCCACAAGTACGGCGACATGCGCCAGGCCGCCAACAGGCGCAAGCTCGCCGAGTGGATCGCCGACGGGAACCGCACCCAGTTCGAAGACCTGGACGTCGACCGCGACGCGTATGTCACGCGGGCCGTGGAGGGGCCGGGCAGCCTCGGCTCGGTCGTCGGCCTCGTCTACCAGATGTTCGCCGAGCGGTTCGGCAAGCCCCGCTGGGGTGACAAGCGGCCGCCGTACATCCGCCATCTCGACGAGATCCTGGCCATGTTCCCCGACGCCCAGATCATCCACCTGATCAGGGACGGCCGGGACTGCGTGGCCTCGCTCAAGGAGATGCCGTGGTTCGGCGAGGACGTCTACCACGCGGCGCACCGCTGGGCCGAGGCGATCGACCTCGGGCGGCGGGCGGCGCGGAAGTTCGCGCCCGACAGCTATTACGAGCTGCGGTACGAGGAGCTGACCGCCGATCCGGAGCACGCGCTGTCCCGGCTGTGCGCGTTCATCGGCGAGGAGTACCACCCCGCGATGCGTGAGCCGTACCGGGTCGCGGACGTCGTGCCGGAGCGCAAGACCTGGCACGTGAACACCCGCTCGGAGGTGACGACGGATCGGTCGGGCACCTGGGCCGAGCGGCTTGAGCCGTGGGAGATCGGGCTGGTCGAGGCGGTGCTTGGGGAGCGCCTCCTCGACCAGGGCTACACGCTCAGCGGAGCGCCGCAGCCGGCCCGTGAGCACCTGGCGGCCTACCGGAAGGTGGAGGCGCGCTTCCGCAGGAGGCGCTGGCGCAAGGGCATCACCGAGCGGATCGACCGGTTCCGCGAGCCCGGCCCGGTGGCCGCGCTGCTGACCGAGGGACAGCGCGGGCTCGCGGGGCTCCCCGCGCGGCCGGCCCGCCGGCCCGAGCACCACGTCGCCGCGCGCTGAGCCACCGGCCTTCTGCGCCGTCACACGCTGAGTTTCCAACACAGGGGGATTGATTTCCATGCAGTCGGACAGGCCGATCTTCGTCGTCGGCTGCCCGCGCTCGGGCACGACGATGCTGCAGCTCATGCTGCATTCTCACCCGCGCATCGCGGTTCCGCCGGAGACACGGTTCCTGGTCCCGGCCTACTTCTCACGCAAGTCGTACGGGGACATGCGGCAGGCGGAGAACCGTCGCAGGCTCGCGGAGTGGATCGCGAACGGCAGGAACACCAAGTTCCGCGAGCTGGGCCTGGACAAGGCGGAGTTCGTCCAGACGGCGATGATGGGGCCGGGCAGTTTCGGCTCGGTCATCGGGACCGTCTTCAAGAGCTACGCCGAGCGGTTCGGCAAGTCGCGCTGGGGCGACAAGCGGCCCAGCTACTTCAAGCACGTGGACATGCTGATGCGCATGTTCCCCGACGCCCAGTTCATCCACCTCATCAGGGACGGCCGTGACTGCGTCGCCTCCCTGAAGGAGATGCCCTGGTACACGCTGGACAGCTTCCACGCCGTGTCCAACTGGGCGGAGGCCATCGATTTCGGCACCCGCAACGCCCGCAGGCTCCCCGCGGACACCTTCTTCCAGTTGCGGTACGAGGACCTGACGGCCGACCCGGAGAGCGAGCTCAGGAAGCTGTGCGCGTTCATCGGCGAGGACTACGACCCGGCGATGTGCGAGCCGCGGCATGTGGCCCGCGTGGCGGTGCCCGCGCACAAGGTCTGGCACCGCAACACGCACGGCGAGGTCACCACCGCGCGCTCCGGGAGCTGGGCGGCCCGGCTGGAGCCGTGGGAGATCGCGCTCTGCGAGGAGGTGCTCGGCGACCGGCTCGTGTCCTGCGGGTACGAGCTGAGCGGCGCGCCGAAGGCCGAGCGCCAGCACCTCTCCGCGTACAAGGCCGCGGCGGGCAAGCGCAGGGCCGCCCGGTGGCGCAAGCGCAACCGCGACCTGCTGGTCCGCCTGCGCGAGCCCGGCCCGCTGCCGGCGCTCCTGACCGACGGTCAGCGCACGCGCGCCGGCCTCCCCGTGCAGCGCCCCCGCGAGCTCGTCAACGGCTGACGTGCGCGAACAGCGCCGTCCACCGGTCGAGCACGTGTTCCAGCCGGAACCGCTCCGCGTGCCGGCGGGCGGCGGCGCCCAGCCGCCGCCGCTCGTCCGCGGCGCCCATCAGCCGGGACAGCGCGGCGGCGAGCCCGGGGACGTCCCCCGGCGGGACGAGCAGGCCGGTCCGCTCGGGCAGCACCAGCGACCGGACGCCCCCGGAGACGTCGAACGCCGCGCACGGCACCCCGTACGACGCCGCCTCCCCGATGACCAGCGGCAGTCCCTCGTGCTCGCTCGACAACCCCACCACGGACGCCTTGAGGTACTCCCGCGGCATCCCCGCCGCCGGTACCCGTCCCCGGAACACCACGCTGCTCGCCACGCCCTCCTTCGCGGCGTGCAGCCGTAGCCGCCCCTCCTCCGGCCCGTCCCCGATCAGGTGCAGCTCCCAGCCCCGGTCCGCCGCCGTACGGCGGGCCAGGGCGAACGCGGAGATCAGCCGGTCGAAGCGCTTGACCGCGGCCAGCCTTCCCACGCCCAGGATCCGGCGGCCGTCGACCGGTGACACCGACGACGGCCAGCCGGGCAGCGGGTTCGGCAGGTGGTAGGCGTTCGGCAGCGGCGCCTCCTCGGCGAAGCGCAGGGCGTCGTCCGCGCTGAGGAAGACGGCCTGGTCGAGGGCGCCGTAGTGCGCCCGTACGGACCGGAAGTGCCACGAGCCGAGGGCGTGGTCGAACGACCCGTGGTACTGGCCGATGCCGAGGTGGCGGTGCGGGTCCAGCAGGTCCCGCATCCTGGTGACCACCGCGGGCGAGGTCATCACGACGTAGCAGGGCCCGATCCCGGCGAGCAGCCGGGCGACCGCCCGGCGGCCGGACCGGCCCCAGCGGCGGTCCGGCGGCGCCGCGCTCACGACGTGGCGGGTGTAGGCGGGGCGCTCGACGTAGCGGACGGGGTTCGCGGAGGCGTGCAGCCCGGCCACGTGGACCTCGTAGCCGCGCTCGGCGAGCCCCTGGGCGACGGTGTGCGTGACCCGCTGGATGCCGCCCAGCGTGTCGGCGTCCAGGCACGCGAACAGGACGGTCCGCATCACGCCGGCCGTTCGGGGAGGGGCGCCTCGCGGACCCGGCGCCTGCGCGCGGGGAGGGCGGGGGCGACGACCCCGGCGACGGCGGCGGCGAGGGATCGGGCGAGCGAGGGGCGCGGCGCCGCGACCTCCGCGAAGAACGCGTCCACCACGCGGGCCGCCGCCTCTCCCGTCTCTCTGGCGCACCACATCTCGCGGAAGGCCGCGTACCGCTCGTCGTGGAGGGGAGCGGGAAGGTCGCGGAGCACCCGGACCAGCTCATCGGTGGTGGTGACGCACGGGCCGGGGGCGATCTCGGTGAGGTCGTGGTGGAGGCCGCGCTCGACCTGGCGGTATTCCTCCCAGTCGTCCGTGTAAAGCACGATCGGCTTGCCGGTGACCGCGAAGTCGCACATGACGGACGAGTAGTCGGTGAGCAGCGCGTCCGCGGCGAGGATCAGGTCGTTGATCTCCGGGTAGCCGCCCGCGGCCCGGACGAAGTGGCGCAGCCGCTCGGGCACCGCGAACCGCTCCACCGGGTGGGTGCGCAGGACGAGCGCCCATTCCGGGTGCAGCTCGGCCGCCAGCCGGTCGAGGTCCACCCGCACCGACCTGCCGGAGTGTTTCGCGCGGTCCCGGTAGGTCGGCGCGTACAGCAGGATCCGGACGCCCTCGTCGATCTCCAGGCGGCTCCTGACCCGCGCCGCCGCCCCGGCGTCCCCGCGGACGAGCACGTCGCAGCGGGGGGAGCCGAAGCGCAGCAGCGGCCCGGCGTACTCGTTGGCGGGTACGAAGATCCGCTCGAACTCGGCGCTGGGCGCGACCAGGGCGTCCCAGCGGGCCACGTTCGCGCGCCACTGCTCGCGGGGGCCGGGGAAGTCGCCGCGCAGGTCGGGGGAGTCGAGCCCGACCGACTTGGACCCCTGGCCGTGCCAGGTCTGCAGGTAGCGGGTGCCGGGCGGCTTGGGGAAGCCGAGCGGCATGCCGTGGCTGTCCACCCACCATCCGGCCCGCGCCATCGTCCACAGGTAGCGCCAGCTCATCCTGCGGACCTTGGTGACGTCGGCGGGGAAGTTCTTCCGGTGCGCGGACACCGACCAGACCGCGCGCAGCGGCAGCCCCCGGCGGCGGATCTCCTCGTGGATGTACCGGGGGTGCCCGGTGTAGCCCCGGCCGCAGTCGGCCTCGAACAGCACGAGATCGCGCCGCCGGGGCACGACCCTGATCAGGCCCTTGTAGGCCCGGAGTTTGAGGTTCCGGTACCTCGGGTGCCTGATGATCCGCCGGCGCAGGGCGAGCAGCGGGGGCACCACGTGCCGGGACGGGCCGCGCCGCTCCCACACCGTGCGCAGCGTGGCGCTGTCGCCTTCGGGCCGTACGGTCACCCGGTGGGCGGGCGTGGACGCGACGAGGGGCGGCAGGGAGGGGTCGGCGAGGAGGCGGTCGCCCGTGGCGTGCCCGTCCGCGCGGGTGAAGGTGATCCTCGGATCGTGGTACCCGGCCCACCAGAAGGGGCCGGGGTTCGCCTCGGCCAGGTCCACCTCGGCCCGTACGGTGTAGCCGCCCTCGGGGAGCCGCCGGGGCGAGAGCCGTACGCGATGGCCGCCGAGGACGAGGTGGGCCGCCTCGGGCGGGTGGTGGTCGAGCACCGCGAACGGGTCGTAGGTGCGGACGGTGAGGGAGAGCACGGTCCCGGACAGGGACGCCTCGACGACCTCGTGCCTGATCCGGGCGGCGGCGAACGGCAGCTCGGCCAGCCGCATGGCCGTGATGTCGAAGGCGGGGTCGGCGTCGGAGCCCCAGTAGGTGCGGCCGTCCCGGACGACCGCCGCGCGTGGCGCGGCTCTGGCCCCGGTGAGCGAGCGGGCCGCCACCCGCAGGTCCGCGAGCCGGTCGGCGAGGACGAGCCGCGCGCACACCCGGACCATCGGGTCCGCGCGGTCGAGGACGCCGGGTTCGAGCGCCGCCAGGTACGGCCGGACCACGGTGGCGAACTCCCCGGCCCACGTCGCGTCGAAGCGGGGCAGCGCGTTGAGGTAGACCCGCAGATCCTGGACGACGAACCGGTGCTGCCGCTTGGGGACGAGCTCGGGCAGGCCGCCCTGCCGCAGCACCCGGTCGGCGGCCTCCGCCGCGGCCACCCGGTGCCGGATGTTCTCGACGGCGCCGAGGCGCAGCGAGATGGACGGGTCCCCGCCGTCCGAGCGGTGCCACAGGTAGACCGGCCACGGCACGACCGCGAACCGCCGCGCGGCGCGGTAGAGCTCGGCGGTGAAGACGTGGTCCTCGTAGAACAGGTCCTCGCGGAACCGCAGGCCGTGCTCGCGCAGGAAGTCGAGGCGGTAGAGCTTGTTCGTGGAGAACCCGTCCAGGAACATCGCGGGGTCGGCGGCGATGCCCGGGACCACCCGGCGGCGGCGGAAGAGCGAGGGGTAGTAGGGCGACATGCTGCCGCTTCTCTCGAACAGCCGCGAGATCTGGCCGGTGACGAAGTCGGCGCCGGTCCGCTCGATCTCGGTCAGCAGGCTCTTGCAGGCGTGCCGCGGCAGCTCGTCGTCGCTGTCCAGGAACATCACGTACGGCGCGCGGGCGGCGTCCATCCCCGCGTTGCGCGGCGCGCCGCAGCCGCCGCTGTTGGTTCCGCGCCGGATGTAACGGACCCCCGGCAGGTCGCGGACGACCCGGGCGGTGTCGTCGGTGCTCCCGTCGTCCACGACGACGATCTCCAGGTTGTGCAGGGACTGGCGGAGGAGCGAGCCGACCGCCCTCGGCAGCCGGGCGGCGTCGTTGTAGGCGATCACCACCACGGTCACGTCCGGCCGCACCGCCATGCGAACCCCCCGAATGCCGGTCTCGACACTCGGGGGTCTTCCCCCACCCCTGGCGACTCGTCCTGATTTGGCGGGATTTTTGCTGGTTTATCGGGCGGAACGTCGCCGGATCAGATGGACGATGAGCGCGATCGTGGCCAGCGCGCCCGCGACCGTGGCGAGCCGCTTGAGCGCCGGGACCCCGGCTATGCGCAGCAGGTCCAGGGTCTCCCCGCCCTCGGCGCGCGCGGGCGCCGGCGTACCCGTGGGGCGGATCTCGGCGACCTCGGCCACCTTGGTCGCCCTGGCCGCCCTGGCGGTGCCGGCCGCAGGCTCCGCCGGGGACGGCACCGCCGCCAGATGCCGGTGCGGCGCCGGCGCGCCCGTCTCCCGCGCCTCCTCCGCCGTCCTCGGCTCCCCGGCGGGTTCGGCCGGCCGCGGTTCGCCGGTCGTCGCCGGACGGAGCGTCGCGGTGCCGCCCGTGCCCTGCCGCGGTACGGCGGCCGCACCCTGCTCCTCGGCGAGGAGGGCGGCGAGGTTGCCGGCGAAGCGGTCGATCAGCTTGGCTCCGACCTCGGCCATGACGCCCCGGCCGAACTGCGCGGGCCGCCCGGTGACGTTGAACGACGTCTCGACCCGCACCCGGGTGTGGTCCCTTTCGGGGACCAGGCGGGCGTGCACGGTGGCCCCGGCCGTGCCCGGGCCGCGCGCCTCCTTGCCGGACGCCTTGAGCGTCAGGGCGCGCGCCGCCTCGTCGACCGCTTCGAACGAGGCCCTACCCCGGTAGGTCACCGTGATCGGGCCCACCTTGACCTTCATGCCACCGATGTAGGCGTCGCCCTCCACCGAGTCCAGCGTCGCCCCCGGCAGGCACGGCGCGACCCGCTCGACGTCCAGCAGCACCGACCACGCCCGCTCGACCGGGACCGGCACCGTGAACTCGTGCTCGAACCGCATTGCCATGAACGACTCCGTTCCGTCGGCTGCGCCGGTCTCTTCATGTGACAGTACGACCCGGGCGCCCGTCGCCGCCACCGGCCGCGGGGCGCCGGACGACGCCACCGCGCCCGGGTCGCGTACCTCTCCGGATCAGGCGGCCCCGGCGGCCGCGAGCAGCGCGCGGCGGGTGAGAACCCGGGCCAGGTGCCTGCGGTAGTCCGGCCGCGCGTGCAGGTCGGAGGGCGGATCGGTGTCCTCGTCCGCCCGTTCCGCCGCCGCGCGGAGCGCTCCGTTCGCGCCCGGATCGGCGCCGCGTACCGCCTGCTCGACGCCGATGGCGCGGACCGGGACCGGCCCCATGTTGGTCAACGCCACCCGGGCCTCCTCGACGGCGCCGCCGGACCGGCGCACCGCCGCCGCGACGCCCACGATCGCCCACGCCTGGGCCGTACGGTGGAACTTCTCGTAGTGGAAGCCCCAGCCCGGGCCGAGCTTGGGCACCCGGACCCCGGTGAGGATCTCCCCGGGATCGAGCGCGGTCTCCAGGTAGTCGAGGAAGAAGTCCGCCGCCGGGATCACCCGTTCTCCCTCCGGCGACCTGGCCACGAACTCCATGTCCAGCGCGCGGGCCACCGCGGGCAGGTCCCCGGCCGGGTCGGCGTGCGCCAGCGAGCCGCCGAACGTGCCGCGGTGCCGTACGGCGGGGTCGGCGACGGTCGCCGTGGCGAGCGCGACCAGCGGGCAGTGCTCCCGCACGACCGGCGAGGTGACTACCTCGTAGTGCGTCGTCATCGCCCCGATCAGCACGTGATCACCCCGGTCGGCGACGCCGCGCAGTTCCTCGACGCGGCCGAGGTCCACCAGCGTGCCGGGGTAGGCGAGCCGCAGCCGCAGCAGGGGCAGCAGGGACTGCCCCCCGGCGAGGACCTTCGCCTCCTCGCCGTGCTCACGGAGCGTCGCCAGGGCCTCGTCCAGCGACGACGCCCGGACGTAGTCGAACGACGCCGGGATCATGACAGACCTCCGTCCGTGCGCTGGGGCGTACGGGCCTGGCCGAGGGCGCGCCAGACGCGCTCGGGGGTGCAGGGCATCGGCACGTCACGCACCCCGTACGGGCGCAGCGCGTCGACGACGGCGTTGACGACGGCGGGGGTCGAGGCGATCGTGCCCGCCTCGCCGACGCCCTTGACGCCGAGCGGGTTGGTCGTGGCCGGGGTCTCGGTGCGGTCGGTCGTGTACGCGGGCAGATCGGCCGCCGACGGCAGCAGGTAGTCGGCCATGGTGGTCGTCAGCAGGTTGCCGTCCGCGTCGTGGACCGCCTCCTCGAAGAGCGCCTGGGCGATGCCCTGCGCGATCCCCCCGTGGACCTGGCCCTCCACGATGAGCGGGTTGACGACGTTGCCGACGTCGTCCACCGCGACGTAGGACCTGATCCTGGTCGCGCCCGTCTCGGTGTCCACCTCGACCGCGCACAGATGCGTGCCGTGCGGGAACGAGAAGTTGTCCGGGTCGAAGGTCGCGTCGGCGTCCAGGCGCGGCTCGAAGCCGTCCGGCAGGTCGTGCGCGGCGAAGGTGGCCAGCGCGATCTCCTGGATGGTCCGCGACGTGCCCGTGCCGCGCACCCGGAACTCGCCCCGGGAGAACTCGATGTCGTCCGGCGACGCCTCCATGAGGTGCGCCGCCACCTGGCGGGCCTTCTCCTTCACCTTCTCGCACGCCTGGACGACCGCGACGCCGCCCACGACGAGCGAGCGTGAGCCGTAGGTGTCCATGCCCTTGTACGAGGAGGACGTGTCGCCGTGGAGCACCGCCACGTCCTCGAACGGCACGCCGAGGGCGTCGGCGACGATCTGGCTCCACGCCGTCTCGTGGCCCTGGCCGTGCGGGCTGGTGCCGGTGACCACCTCGACCTTGCCGGTGGGCAGCACCCGGACCGAGGCGTGCTCCCAGCCGCCCGCGCCGTACGAGAGGCTGCCGAGGACGCGGCTCGGCGCGAGTCCGCACATCTCGGTGTACGTCGAGACGCCGATGCCGAGCTGGACCGGATCCTCGCGCGCCCTGCGGTCGGCCTGCTCGGCGCGCAGCCTGTCGTAGCCGAACAGCGCGAGCGCCCGGTCGGTGGCCGCCTCGTAGTTGCCGGAGTCGTACGTCAGGCCGCAGACCGTTGTGTACGGGAACTCGCCGTGCCGGATCCAGTTGCGCCGCCTGAGCTCGATCGGGTCCATGCCCAGCTCGGCGGCCAGCTCGTCCACCATCCGCTCGATCGCGAACGTGGCCTCCGGCCGGCCCGCCCCGCGGTAGGCGTCGGTCGGCACCTTGGTGGTGAAGACGCCCGTGCAGGTGAAGTCGTAGGCGTCCATCTTGTAGACGCCGGAGTACATGAACGCGCCGAGCAGCGGCACGCCCGGCGTGACCAGCATGAGGTACGCGCCCATGTCGGCCAGCAGGTCCACCTTGACGCCCCGGATCCGGCCGTCGGCGTCGGCGGCCACACTGATCCGCTGGAGCTGGTCGCGGCCGTGGTGGACGGTCAGGTTGCCCTCGGAACGCGACTCCGTCCACTTGACCGGCCTGCCGAGGCGGCGGGTGATCAGCAGGCAGAGCACCTCCTCGGCGGTCACCTGGAGCTTGGAGCCGAAGCCGCCGCCCACGTCCGGGGCGACGACGCGCAGCTTGTGCTCGGGGATCCCGGTGGTCAGCGCCAGCATCACCCGCAGGATGTGCGGGATCTGCGTCGAGGAGTGCAGCGTGAACGCGTCGCCGTCGGTCTGCGCCACGACCGCGCGCGGCTCCATCGCCGACGGGATCAACCGCTGCTGGACGAACGTGCGCTCCACCCGCACGGCCGCGTCGCGGAAGGCCGCCTCGATGTCGCCCTGGGCGAAGGTCCAGGTGAACGCCTTGTTCCCGGCCTCGTGGACCTTGGGGCCGCCCTCGTCGAGCGCGCTGGTCATGTCGGTCACCGCGTCGAGAGGCTCGTAGTCGACCTCGATGGCGTCCAGCGCGTCGGCGGCCTTGTAGCGGTCGGTGGCGACCACGCAGGCGACGGCCTCGCCGACGTAGCGGACCTCGGTCACCGCCATCGGCGGGTGGTCGGGGATCACGATGTCCTCGCTGACCGGCCACACGCACGGCAGGCTGCCCTGCTCGGCGGCGAAGTCGGCGCCGCTGAACACCGCGACCACCCCCGGCTGGGTGCGCGCCACCGACGTGTCCACCCGGGTGATCCGCGCGTGCGCCATCGGGCTGCGCAGGAACGCCACGTGCAGCATGCCGGGGAGCTGGATGTTGTCGGTCCACTGGGTGCGTCCCGTGACCAGGCGGGCGTCCTCCTTGCGCCGGCGGGCCCGGCCGACCTCCCGGCCGTCGAGGACGTCGCTCTCCTTGATCTGCCAGGCCGCCACGCCGGCGTCGAGCTGCTCGGTCATGACGTCGCCGCCCCTTCCTGATCCCGCGACATCTCCCGCGCGCCCCGCCGTACGGCGCGGACGATGGTGCAGTAGCCGGTGCAGCGGCAGAGGTTGCCCTCCAGCCCCTCGCGGATGGTCTCCTCGGAGGGGTCGGGGTCGTCGTGCAGCAGGTCGATCGCCGCCAGGATCATGCCCGGGGTGCAGTAGCCGCACTGGAGCGCGTGCTCCTCGTGGAACGCCCGCTGCATCGGATGCCACGTGCCGTCCGTGGACAGGCCCTCGATCGTGACGATGTCGCACCCGTCCGCCTGTACGGCGAGGATCGAGCAGCTCTTGGCGCTCCTGCCGTCGAGGAGCACCGTGCACGCGCCGCAGTTGCTCGTGTCGCAGCCGATCGGCGTGCCCGTCTTCCCCAGTCGATCTCTCAGGAGATGGACGAGGAGAAGGCGCGGCTCCACCTCCTCGTCGTAGCGGATGCCGTCGACGGTGACGGAGATTCGGGGCATGCAATCCCTCCCGGACAAGAGGCGAGACCGGATAGTTGCGAACGTACGCCCCTGTTTCGGCCGGTCAACCCCCAAAAGTCAGGCCAGGGGGAAAGATAGGCCCCGCTCTTCGGCGGGCCGCGGGCCGAATATCCGCCGCTCGCCCTCGTCGATGCGCAGGTCGTTGATGCTCGCCTCCCTGCGGCGCATCAGCCCGTCGGCGTCGAACTCCCACAGCTCGTTGCCGTAACTGCGCCACCACCGTCCGTCGGCGTCGCGGCACTCGTACTGGAAGCGCACCGCGATGCGGTCACCGGTGAAGGCCCACAGGTCCTTGCGGAGCGCGTAGTCGAGCTCCCGCTCCCACTTGCGGGTGAGGAACCGCTCGATCTCCTCGCGGCCCGTGACGAACTCGTCCCGGTTGCGCCAGACCGAGTCGGGCGTGTACGCGAGGGCGACGACCTTCGGATCGCGGGTGTTCCAGGCGTCCTCGGCGGCCTGCACCTTCTGGCGCGCGGTCTCCTCGGTGAAGGGAGGAACCGGTGGTTTCATGGCGAATGTCCTTTCTGCGCGGCTTTCTGCGTGGCGCTGTTCTCGGCCCTGGTCAGTCCCGGAAGGAGATCGCCTGCACCGGGCAGAGCAGGGCGGCCTCCTCGACGGCCGCGAACTGCGACTCGTCCGGTTCGGCGACGTAGTGCAGCTCGTCGTTCTCGTCGAGCTCGAACACGTCGGGCGCCGCGAAGACGCACTGGGCGTGTGTCTGGCAGAGTTCCCTGTCGACGTAGACGCGCATCATTGATTCCTTGGCTGTGGGTTGAAACGGGAGTAATTTCCGAAGGTCCAGCGCAGCGGGCTCGCGCCGCCGACCTGGATCACCTCGTCGACGTCGAACTCGACCAGGCGCTGCGCGCCGGGGACGTCGCCCGGGTCCCAGTCGACCCGGGCCCGGCCGGTCAGGTGCAGCGCGTCGCCGGTGGTCCAGTCGAGGAAGAGCAGCCCGGCGGCGGGGCTCAGCTGCAGGTTGCCGAGCGTCATGTACATCGAGTTGCCGACGTAGTCGGGCCAGACCAGCCGGCGCTCGTCCACGACCTGGATGAAGCCGGGGTTGCCGCCCCGGTGGGACACGTCCGAGCCGAACTCGTCCACGTGCGTGGCGACGAAGAACGTGTCCGCCTTCTCGATCCACTCCCGGTGCTCGGGGCTGAGCGCCGCGGTCCGGTACGTGGCGGCTGTCGAGACGGCGGGCTCATCGGCGATTTCGCGAGTCTGCAGGTACTTGGGGCAGTTCGCGTAGACCTGATCGGTGGTGAGGAGGAGGCCGTCCCCCTCTCGCCGGGCCCGGCCGTTGATCCGCATCCGTCGCCGGGTCTTCGGCTCGATGGCGAGCATGCCGATGGCGTGCCCGCTGTCGAACACGCCGGAAAGCGGGTCTTGCGAGCCGGGCAGCGCGTCGATCACGATCGTTTGCGTCCCCGACGCCCTGGCGAAACCGGCGGGCCCGGTCAGCGGGCCGGCCCAGACGCGGCCGTCGGGGCCGGCCGTACCGATGACGAGCATGCGCTGGGCGGTCAGGAAGCCCGCCGCCACCTCAGGGATGTTCGGCCGCGCGTTCGCCGACCCCCAGTTCTCGGCCTGGACGCCCGCACGGCGCTGGACCGCGACCTCTCCGATGTGCCGCATCCTCGTCTTCCTTCCCCGACGGCTGTTCGATGTCCGTTGCCCGGATACCGGTTGTTTAGAAGAAACCGCAGGTCGGGGCGCCCGACGTGGGGGCGGGCCGCTCGTCGGCGCCGGTGGTCGTGTAGATCTCCAGGCGGATGCCGTCGGGGTCCTCGAAGAAGACGCCGCCCGAGGACGCGCCTTCGCCGTGCGGCACGACGCCGTCGTGGAACACGGTGACGCCGGTCTCCCGGATGGCGGCCTCGGCCCGGTGCACCGCCTCGATGTCCGGGACCTCGAAGGACAGGTGGTGCAGGCCGGGGGTCCCGGTGCCGAACCTGCCCTCGCTCTGCTCCCAGAGGGTCAGCACCAGCGTGCCGTCGAGCCCGAGGAAGGCGAAGCGGCGCCCCTCCTCGCGGGACTCGCCCACGATGTCGAAGCCGAACACCTTGACGTAGAACGCCGTGGACGCGTCGAGGTCGGAGACGTTGAGCCCGACGTGGCCGGTCTTGAAGGTCATGGGGGTTTCTCCTCACAGTTCTAACGGGTTGTTCCGTTAGAAATATAACGGAACTAATGGCCTAGGTCCGTTATGTCATGAGTGATATGGATCACACAACCGGTGAGCGGTAACTGTGGGCGTCGTTCTTCGGACGCGGATCACCGGGAAGCGTGGAGGAGCCGCCGGGGAGCAGGCCGGCGGCGCGTCAGGGCGCCCGCGCGTGGCGCGCGGGTCGGACACGACCTCTAGGAGTGTTCAGGCCGGGCGCCGGCACGGGGTGCTCGGCGAGGGCAACCCAGGCGAGGGCGTTGGTGGTGGTGCGTCCCGTGCGGGGGGCGGCGTGCGGCGTTCAGGTAGAGCGTCGCCGCGCGATGTGCGGTGGATTCACTGGGCCTTGTGCTGCCGATAGTGCCGTGCGGCACGAGCGCGGTTGCCGCAGCCGACGGAGCACCATTCCTGCCGGACGTGCTCCTTGAGGAAGTAGAGCACGCAGCGTGGCGCGTGGCAGGTCCGCAGCCGCTCGCGGCAGGGACCGGCGAGCAACTCGATGGCGGAGGCGGCGAGGGCGGCGCGGACCCGCGCGGACACGCTCGCCGGCTTCGCCGGGACGATCGCGATGTTCGGCGCGCCGTCGGCGGGCCAGTCGAGCCGGGGCGCGAGCGACACCGCCGCCGCCGTGGCGTTCACCAGGTGGAGCGCCTCCGCGAACGAGGGCAGGAGGTGCGCGTCGGCGCTGCTGGGCTGCTCCGGGGAGACGGCGCGGGCGAACAGGGCGCGCACCGCCTGGCGCAGCTCGACCACCTCGGCCCGCAGAGCCTCGTCGGCGACGAAGGAGGCCGCGTCGATCCCGAGCGGCTCGGCGTGCTCTCGTACCCACGCCGTCGTGCCGTCGGTGTCGGTCAGGTCGTCCACCCGGCCGGTACGGTTCGCACGGACGGTGCTGACGAACTCCAGGGCCAACATCGTTCCAGTCTAACGGGTGATCGCAGGATGTTCCGTGAGACGAGCGCGCTGCTCAGCGCTTGCGCGCGACCTTCGAGAGGATCGCGACGAAGGCGGAGAACCCCATGCCGACGATGAGGAGCAGCAGCATCATGACCGAGTCGGGGGCGGGCGTGATCATGTAGCGGACGCCGACCCCGATGAACAGCAGGCCGCACAGGAGGGCGAGCCAGTCGGTCGGGTGGGTCCGTCCGGGACGCCGCTCGGGGTCACGCGCCACCGCGCACCTCCGCGTTGCCGACCAGCGCGGGCAGAAGCGGTGCCATCGCGGGCGCGTCGGCGCCGCGGGGCGCCGGCACGCCGTCGACCCCGTTGGGCATGCGCGGTGGCGCCGTCGGCGGGTCGGTGGGGCGGTGCGGATCCCCGCCGCCGACCCTGCTGGGCACGACAGGCTCGGGCGCCGTCGCGTCGTCGCCCCGGAGAACCTCCACATCGCCGATGCCGGCCTTCACGTGCAGCTCGATCGTCGGCGCGTCGCCGGTGGCCTTGTCGGGCTCCAGGACCCGGCTGAACTGGACGTCCATGCCGTCCTCGACCTTGTTGCCGATCATGACCTCGCCCACCTTTGCGTACCCGTGGACCTCGACCCGGGCGGTGGTCGGCACGATCACCGTGATCCGCCCGATCGAGACGGACGCGTCGAAGCGGACGCGCGAGCCGGTGGCCAGCGGGAGATCGGTCAGGTTGAGCGTGCCGTCGCCCACGCCGACGGCGTACTCCCTGCCGGGCTGGGTGACCTCGCTGGGGTGCCAGGAGAAGGAGCCGATGTTCTTGGGAATGCCGCCCAGCGTCGATCCCGCGACGAGGGCCAGCGACACGATGACCCCGGCGGCGACCAGACCCGCTCCCCGCCCGAACCACGTCGCGATCAGCAGACCGGTCCCGATCGTGGCGAGGACAGCCCCGCCGATCACCGGCATGCTGGGAGAACCGGTGCTCTGCTGCACCGCCACCATGATCCCTCCAACGATCAGGGCGAGGCAGATGGTCAATCCGCCGATGAAAGATTTCGGTTTCGGTTGCCGGGCCGGTTGCCGGGCGGCGCTTCTTTCCACGTCCCGCAGGTACGGGGGGTCGACGGGCGGGTAGGGCGTGCGCCCGGATCCCGCGTAGGGACCGTGCGGCGCGAACGGCTCGCTCGCCCCGTAGTCGTACGGGCCGCGCCCGGCCTCCCTGGCCAGGTCGGACAGCCGCCGGAAACCGGTCCCGGCGGGCGGTGGGGTACCAGGCGTGGGTGGCGTCGCCGCGACCGGGGAGCTCAGGGGCGCCTCAGCCGAGGACGGGACCGACGCCTCCGGCCCCGCTGGGACGTCCGTCAGGTGGGCGGTCGGCGAAGCCTGGGCCGCCGCCGCGGCCACCGATGGAGCTTCCGCCTGGTGTGCGTCGGGCGCGGCCGAGTCGGCCGACGGCACCTCCGCCACGCGCGTGTTCGAAGAGTCCGGGTCCGAAGCGTTCAGGGGCTCCGCCTGCGAAGCGGCCGGGGGAACCGGCGACGTCAGGAGCTTGGTCGCGTCGGGCGCGCCGTCTCCGCCCGCCTTGCCGTCGGGCGCGCCTCCCACGGATGCGCCGGCGGCGGGCTCGGCGGCCCAGGTCGGCTCCGTGACGGGCGGCACCGGGGCGCCCGGGGCCTGCGGCGGCCCGGCGAACGCCGCAGTACCAGCCGCGGCATGCGGCCCCTGCCCGTTCGGCTCCTGCCGGTACGCGGCCTGGCCCTGCGGCGCCTGCCCGTACGGCTGGTACGGCGCCTGCGCGTACGGTGCCTGCGGGTGTGGCGGCCGGTCGTAGGAGCCGGGCGCGTACGAGCCATGGCCGTAAGAGCCGGGCGGGTACTGACCGGGCGGGTACGGGCCGCCCTCGTACGGCGCCTGGGGCGGCATGCCGTACGGGCCGGACGGGGTGGCGTGGGCGCCGGGCCAGGGGAAGGCGTTCTCATGGGCGGGGGTCGTGCCGCGGCGGCCGAAGATCCGGTCGGGCAGCGACTTGGCCAGCGGCAGCAGGTCGACGCCGCGCGCGTGCGCGGCGAGCAGCGCGATCGCGAGCAGCGTGCCGACGACGATCGTGCCCATGTCGATCCCGCCCGACGCCACGTTGATGATCAGGCCGAACGCGAAGACCGTGGCGAGCAGCGCCAGCACGGTCTCGGTGTCGAAGATGCGGCGGGTCCACTGCTCCACGTATCCGGGCCGGCCCGCGCTGTCCTTCATCAGCAGGAAGGCGGCTATATAGAGAATGATGCCGATGCCGGATCCGAGGACGAGTACGGCGAAACCCACGCGGAGCAGGACGGGGTCGATGCCGGCGTAGCGTCCGAGGCCCGCGCACACACCGGTGATCATGCGGCCCTCGGCGGACCGCCGCAGCACCCGCTCGTCAGCGGGTGCGGGGTCTTCGGTGGAGGTGGGCGGTGCTTCGGTCATGGTCCCATCGTGGCGGTTCGCCACCGGCGTCGGCCATCGGGGGAACCCCTGACTCGCCCCCGACCCCTCAGGGGGCGTATCAGGGCACGCCCTGATGCGACCATGGTGCACATCGTGTGACGATGCTTCGCGAGATGTCTGAAACGCCTACTGTTCCCGATGCCGGGCCCCGCCTTGTCCGGCCCGCCTCCGGCCGTGTCGTCGCGGGCGTCGCGCAGGGTGCCGCCGCCCAGTTGCGGCTCGATCCTGTCGTGCTCCGCCTGGGTTTCCTGCTGCTCACCGTTGTCAACGGCCTCGGCGTCGTCGCCTACGCGGCGCTGTGGATGTTCACGCCCAAGGAAGAGGCCAAAGGCCCCGAACCGGCTCGCGACTGGGGGCAGTTCGCCGCGTACGGCGTGCTCTGGGTGGCCGTCGCCGGGTTCGGCTGGATCACCGGGGCCTTCGACGGAGGCATCGGCACGTGGCCGATCGCCGCCGGAGGCATCGGCGCGCTGATCCTCTGGCAGCAGGCCGACCCGAGCCGGCGACAGCGCTGGATGTCCGGAGCGGTGCGCCAGGTCAACACGGGCTGGGTCCGGACCCTCATCGGCGCGTTGCTCGTCGTGGTCGGTGCCTTCGGCTTCCTCGCCGCGAGCGGCGAACTGGCCAAGGCCAAGACCGGTCTGGTGTTCACCGCCGTGGTCGTGGGCGGCATGCTGCTGATCGCCGCCCCGTGGCTCGCCTCCCTGGTCAAGGAACTGCAGCGGGAGCGCACCGAGCGCATCCGCCAGGAGGAGCGGGCCGAGGTCGCCGCGCACGTCCACGACTCCGTGCTGCACACGCTGACGCTGATCCAGCGCAACGCGCACGACGCCCGCGAGGTGACGCGGCTGGCCCGCTCCCAGGAGCGGGAGTTGCGCAACTGGCTCTATCAGCCCAAGCAGGACGCCGACGCCACGCTGGCCGCGGCCGTACGCCGGGTCGCCGCCGAGGAGGAGGACGCCCACGGCGTCCCGATCGAGATCGTCTGCGTCGGCGACTGCGACCTGGACGAGAGACTGGGCGCACTGTTGCAGGCCGCCCGGCAGGCGATGGTCAACGCGGCCCGGTATTCCGGCGCCTCGGTGATCTCGGTGTACGCCGAGGTGGAGCCCGACGAGGTCACCGTGTTTGTCCGGGACCGGGGCAAGGGGTTCGATATGGACGACGTCCCCGCCGACCGGATGGGCATCCGGCAGTCGATCATCGGCAGGATGGAGCGCAACGGCGGAAGCGCCCGGGTCAGGACCGAGCCCGGCGACGGGACCGAGGTCATGCTGACGATGAAGAGGGAGTCCTGATCGGGCGTCGCGAAGGCGGCGGACGAACCCGCGCGGTGCCGGGCCGCGCGGGACGAGCAAGGAATGGTGAAGAGCAATGAAGACCGTACGCGTGCTGATCGTCGACGACCATCGGTTGTTCCGGTCCGGCGTCCGCGCGGAGCTGGGGCCGTCCATCCAGGTGCTCGGCGAGGCCGAGGACGTCGAGAGCGCGGTCGCGTCCATCGCCGAGCTGAAGCCGGATGTCGTGCTGCTCGACGTGCACATGCCCGGGGGCGGCGGCCAGGAGGTCCTCAGGCGGGTCCTCGGGTCCGGGGCGCAGGTGCGGTTCCTGGCGCTGTCGGTGTCCGACGCGGCCGAGGACGTGATCGGCGTCATCCGCGGCGGCGCGCGCGGCTACGTCACCAAGACGATCAGCGGCGCCGAGCTGACCGACGCGATCATCCGGGTGTCGGACGGCGACGCGGTCTTCTCGCCGCGCCTCGCCGGGTTCGTGCTGGACGCGTTCGCCTCCTCCGAGGCCCCGCCCATCGATCCCGAGCTGGACTCGCTCACCCAGCGCGAGCGCGAGGTGCTCCGGCTGATCGCGCGCGGGTACGCGTACAAGGAGATCGCCAAGGAGCTGTTCATCTCGGTGAAAACCGTGGAGACGCACGTGTCGAGCGTGTTGCGCAAGCTCCAGCTCTCCAACCGGCACGAGCTGTCCCGCTGGGCCACCGCCCGCAGGCTGGTCTGACCCGCTTGAGGGTGCGTACGCTGGTCTGATGGGGCGTGACGTACCCGCCATGGTGTTCACCGGGGAGGATCGTCGCCGGTACCGCGACAAGATCCGGCGGTCGCTCGACGTCTTCGCCCAGATGCTGCACGAGTCGCGGTTCGAGCTGCGGCGGCCGCGAGCAGGTCTGGAGATCGAGCTCAACCTGGTCGACGACCGGGGAGAGCCGACGATGAAGAGCGACGAGGTCCTCGCCGCCATCGCCGAGCCCAACTGGGGCCCCGAACTGGGCCGGTTCAACGTCGAGATGAATATCCAGCCGCAGGGGCTCTACCGGGACGGGTCGCTGCGGCTGGAGGAGAGCATTCGCGACCGGCTCAACCGGGCGGAGGAGCGGGCGGCGACCGTCGGCGGGCACCTGGTGCTCGTCGGCATCCTCCCGACGCTGCGGGAGAGTGACGTCGAAGTGTCGTCTTTGTCGACGAACGCCCGCTACCGCCTGCTCAACGAGCAGATCCTGGCCGCCCGCGGTGAGGACCTGCACATCGAGATCGAGGGCGTCGAGCGGCTCGACACGTACGCCGCGAGCGTCACGCCGGAGGCGGCCTGCACCAGCCTGCAGTTCCACCTGGAGGTGGGCCCGTCCGAGTTCGCGGCGCACTGGAACGCGGCGCAGGCCATCGCCGGGCCGCAGGTCGCCATCGCGGCCAACTCGCCGTTCCTCTTCGGCAAGGAGCTGTGGCGCGAGACGCGGATCAGGCTGTTCGAGCAGTCGACGGACACCAGGTCCGAGGAGCTGAAGGCCCAGGGCGTGCGGCCGCGGGTGTGGTTCGGCGAGCGCTGGATCACCTCGGCCTTCGACCTTTTCGAGGAGAACGTCCGATACTTTCCAGCGCTGCTGCCGATCTGCGACCAGGAGGACCCGCGCGAGGTGCTGGAGAGCGGCGGCATACCCGAGATGGGCGAGCTGACCCTGCACAACGGCACGATCTACCGCTGGAACCGCCCCGTCTACGCCGTAGTGGACGGCATGCCGCACCTGCGGGTGGAGAACCGGGTGCTGCCCGCCGGGCCCTCGGTCGCGGACATCACGGCCAACGCCGCCTTCTACTACGGTCTGCTGCGGATGCTGGCCGCGGCCGAGCGGCCCGTGTGGACCCGGATGTCCTTCGCCGTCGCCGAGGAGAACCTGCTCAACGCCGCCAGGTACGGCCTCGACGCCCACCTGTACTGGCCGGACCTCGGCGAGGTGCCCGCCGTCGAGCTCGTCTGCCGTCGCCTGCTGCCGCTCGCCGACCAGGGGCTCGAACTCTCGGGCGTCGGCGCGCCGTATCGGGACCGGCTGCTCGGGATCATCGAGCAGCGCTGCCTGACCGCGCGCAACGGCGCGACCTGGCAGGTGGACACCGCGCGGGCGCTCGGCGGCGACCACGAGGCGCTGCGCCGGATGACCCTGCGCTACATCGAGTACATGCACACCAACGAGCCGGTCCACCTGTGGGACTGACCGGCTGAGAGAGTGGGGCCGTCTCCCGGACGGCTCGCCGGGGGGCGCCGGGACGCGTTCGGGAGGGCGGTGGAGTCCCCGATGGGGCGTGGGAGGTCGCGCGTCGGCCCGGTGGCCGCGGCGCTCGGCGTGCTGGCGCTGGCGAACGTGTCGAACAACCGGATCGCGCGGCGCTGGGCGCCTGTGACCTCGGCGGCCGCCACCGCCGTCCTGCTCGCGATCGCCCGCCGCGACGGCCTGACCTGGGCGGAGCTGGGCTTCTCGGGCGCGGGCCGCGGGACGCGTCTCGGCGGGGCGCTCGCGGCCGGGGTGGCCGCCGCGTACGCCGCCGGGGTCGTCCTCCCTCGGACCCGCCCGCTCTTCCTCGACGAGCGCGCGCTCGCGCTGTCCCGCGCCCGGCTCCTGGAGGAGGCGCTGGTCCAGGTGCCGATCGGCACGGTCCTGCTGGAGGAGGTCGCCTTCCGGGGCGTCCTGCCCGCGCTGCTCGGCCGGTCCCTCCCGGCGGGGACGGCCGGCGTCGCGGCGGCGGCGTCCTTCGGGCTGTGGCACGTCCTCCCGGCGATCGACATGGCGCGGGCCAACCCGGCGCTCGGCCACCTGGCGTCCGGCTCCTCCGCGGCGGCCCCCGGCCATCCGACGTCCGGCTCCCCGGCGGGTGGCTCCCCGGCGGGTGGCTCCCCGGCGGCGACCGCCGTCCGTCTGGTCGCGGCCACCGTGGCGTCCACCACGGTGGCCGGTCTGCTCTTCGGGGAGCTGCGCCGCCGGGGTGGCCTGCTCGCCCCGGCCCTGACCCATCTGGGGACCAACTCCCTCGGCTACGTCGCGGCGCGCCTGGCCCGCCGCCTCGACCGCGACCGGAGGTAGCCGGGCCCATCCCACGGGTGCGTCAGGACGGGTCGGCGAGCCCGTTCCGGTACGCGTAGGCGACCGCCTGCGCCCGGTCCCGCAGGCCGGTCTTCGCGAAGAGGTTGTTGATGTGGGTCTTCACCGTCGCCTCGCTGACGTACAGCGCGGCCGCGATCTCCGCGTTCGACAGACCGCGCGCGATGAGCCGCAGCACCTCCAGCTCGCGCGGCGTCAGCCCGGCGGGCGCCGCTCCCCGGCCACCCGCAGTACGCGCGGCGGCGGGCGCGGAGGCGTCGGGAGGGACCCGAAGGGCCGTCACCGTGCTGATCAGCCGGCGCTGCACGCCCGGATCGAGCTGCGCGTCGCCGTTCATGACCGCCTCCACGGCCCGGGCGATCTCGTCGGCGTCGGCGCTTTTGGTGAGGAAACCGCGCGCGCCGGCCCGGAGCGCGGCGAAGACCGACTCGTCGTCCGCGTACGTGGTCAGGACGACGACCTGGGTGCCCGGGAACTCGGCGCGGATCCGCCGGGTGGCCTCGACGCCGTCCATGCGGGGCATCCGCAGGTCCATGAGCACCACGTCAGGGCGTTCGGCGGCGACCAGCCGCAGCGCGGCCTCGCCGTCACCCGCCGACCCGACGACCTCGATCCCGGGCAGCAGGCCGAGCAGCAGCACCAGCCCCTCGCGGACCACCGACTGGTCGTCCGCCACCAGAACACGCGCCGTCACGCGCCGCCCTCCTTCGCCGTACGCGGGGCGACGACCGAGAACGCGCCCGCTCGCGCAGCCAGGTGAAGGGGCAGGCGGGCGGTCACGCCGGCACCCGCAGCCGCACCCGGAAACCGCCGTCCGACTCGCCCGCCTCCAGCGTCCCGCCGAGAAGCTCGGCCCGCTCGCGCATCCCCACGAGCCCGTATCCTCCCCCAGGCGTGCCGGAGACCTCGGAGGCGGGGTTCACCACCTCCAGCTCGCAGGCGCCGTCCCGGAACCCGAGCCGGACGAGCGCCGGCGAGCCGGGCGCGTGGCGGCGCACGTTCGTGATCGCCTCCTGGGCGGTGCGAACGATCGCGAGCTCGGTCTCCGGAGGCAGCCGCCGCTCCGGCCCGGACACCTCGACCGCGCACTCGCGGCCCGTCGCCGTACCGAACTCGCCGGCCAGGGCGCGCAGCGCGACGGGCAGCGGCGGCAGATCCTCCCGCAGGGCGGCGACGGCCCTGCGCGCCTCTTCGAGGCCGTTCTTGGCCAGCTCCCTGGCGCGGTCCACGCGTTCCAGAGCCTCGCCGGCCCGGTCGGCGCGCAGCAGCAGCCGGGCGCCCTCCAGATGCACGATCTGGGCCGACAGCGAATGGGCCAGGATGTCGTGGATCTCGCGCGCGATGCGGGCACGCTCGGCCAGCACCGCCTCGCGCGCCTCGGCCTTCCTGGTGGCCCGGCGCAGCGCGATCGTGTGCATGATGAGGTACGCCGAGCAGACGCTCAGGCACAGGCTCAGATCCTGTGCCATGTCACCGCTCGCCGCGCCGCCGGCGAGCAGCCCCACCAGCGCGACGACGGCCACCGGCACCGAGTGCCGCGGCGGGTGGCGGACGGCGGCGGCCCCGACGACGAATAGCAGGGCGGCGATGGCCGGGCTGCTCGCATCCGCCGCCTCGATCAGGACGACCGACGCCACGGCGGCGAGGCAGAGTGACAGGACCTTGACGGGGATTCCGAGGACCACCCTCCGGGGCGTCCCTTCTCGATCGGCCGGCAGGACCCCGGCGGCCACGGTGACGGCGACGGCGAGCGTGAGGCCCGCGACCGCGAGCCCGAGGCCCGACAGGCCGAAGCCGGGCCGGGACGCGGCCTGCGCGATCACGAACAGCACGATCAGCCCCACCCGCAGGACGGCGCGGGCACGTGTCGTCTTGCCGGGCGTCGTCACGCCATGACGTTACTGTGTCTATTGCGCTCGCTCCGCTCGCGCGGGCTCGGGGCGCCTTCAGTCGATGTCTTCCCTCGTCACTCGGGGTCGCTCGTCCCTCGCTCCCCACTCGTTCCTCAGTCCAGACACCGCCGCGCCCCGAGCGTGGTGGTTGGGTGCCGTAGAGATTGATGGTGCTCGCGCGGGCCCGCTCGTTCCTCAGTCCAGACACCGCCGCGCCCCTCGCGGACCCACCGTTGGCCTTTTCACTGTGGTGGCCCTCACGACGTCAGGGGGCTGCTCGCCGGTCGTGCGGGGACGCGGGGCAGAGTCCGGGCCCGCAGGGTCACCACGACGGACTGGACGGCGATGGTCAGGCCGACGAAGAGCAGCACGGACGTGGGCGCGGGGGAGAGCCCCAGGGCGTACCCGGCGCCCAAGAGCGCGACCCGCGACGCGAGCGAGGCCAGCCAGGCCGCGGCGGTCCAACAGGTGCCCCTGGACCAGGTCACCCCCGCCTCGTCCCGCCACACGCGTACGGTCGCGGCGCGCAGGAAGCCGAAGCCCACGGCGACGGCCAGTTCCACGATCAGCATCAGCACGCCGAGAGCCGGATGCCGGATGTCCACGACGCCGCCGCCCGCGAGCCCGACCAGCATCATCACCCCGGCGAAGACGAAGAGGCCTCGCCTCTCGGTACGGCGCGTCATCATCTGGCGGTAGACGACGAACAGCACGACGGCGACACTCAGCGCGGCGATCTGCGTGGATTCCATGCACGACACCGTAGAAACCGGCCACCCCGTCGCGGATCGGCGCGCGGGTGGAGAAACCGATCTCCACCCACAGGTGGAGACGAGGCGCGCAGGTCGGTGCGGCGGGTACGGGGAGGCGGGCCCGTCCAGTGGCCGATCCGGGTGCTGGATGTCGGTGGGCGGCCATACGCTAGGGACGTGTCCACCCGAGCCATCACCCATCCTTTGCTTGACGGTCTCAACCCGCATCAGCGTGAGGCCGTGCTCCATCAGGGCGGTCCCCTGCTCATCGTCGCCGGGGCCGGCTCGGGAAAGACGCGCGTGCTCACCCATCGCATCGCGTACCTGCTGTCGGAGCGGAGCGTCCAGCCGGGCGAGATCCTGGCGATCACCTTCACCAACAAGGCCGCCAAGGAGATGAAGGAGCGGGTCGACCGTCTCATCGGTCCCCGGTCCAAGGCCATGTGGGTGATGACCTTCCACAGCGCGTGCGTGCGCATCCTGCGGCGCGAGGCGAAGCGGCTCGGCTTCACCAGCAACTTCTCGATCTACGACCAGGCCGACGCGCAGCGGCTCATGGCGTTGGTCTGCCGCGAGCTCGACCTCGATCCCAAGCGCTACCCGCCCAAGACGTTCTCCGCCCAGGTCAGCAACTTCAAGAACGAGCTGATCGACTACGAGACGGCGGCGGCGAACGCGCAGACGCATCTGGAGCGCACGCTCGCCGAGGCGTACCGCACCTACCAGACGCGGCTCACCGAGGCCGGCGCGATGGACTTCGACGACCTGATCATGCTCACGGTCGCGCTGTTCCAGCTCTTCCCCGAGGTCGCCGAGCACTACCGCCGCCGGTTCCGGCACGTGATGGTCGACGAGTACCAGGACACCAACCACGCGCAGTACGTGCTGGTTCGCGAGCTGGTGGGGCGGCCCGCGCTCCGGACGGCCGACGGTGACCTCGTCCGCCCGGACGAGGCGGGCGACGAGCGGGTCGAGCCCGCCGAGCTGGTCGTGGTGGGCGACGCCGACCAGTCGATCTACGCCTTCCGCGGCGCGTCGATCCGCAACATCCTGGAGTTCGAGCGCGACTACCCGGACGCGAAGACGATCCTGCTGGAGCAGAACTACCGCTCCACCCAGACCATCCTCAACGCCGCCAACGCGGTCATCGCCCGCAACGAGAGCCGCAAGCCCAAGAACCTCTGGTCCGACCAGGGGGCCGGTCCCAAGATCATCGGGTACGTCGCGGACACCGAGCACGACGAGGCCACGTTCGTCGCGCAGGAGGTCGACCGGCTCTGTGACGAGGAGGGGGCCACCCCCGGCCAGGTGGCCGTGTTCTACCGCACCAACGCCGCCTCGCGTGTCTTCGAGGAGGTCTTCATCCGGACCGGCCTGCCGTACAAGGTGGTGGGCGGGGTGCGCTTCTACGAGCGCAAGGAGGTCAAGGACCTGCTCGCCTACCTGCGGGTCCTGGCCAACCCGTACGACACGGTCTCCCTGCGCCGCGTGCTGAACGTGCCCAAGCGGGGCATCGGCGACCGGGCCGAGGCGATGATCGAGGCGTTCGCGAGCCGCGAGCGGATCAGCTTCTGGGAGGGCCTGCGCCGGGCCGACGAGGCCCCCGGCCTGGCCACCCGCTCGCTGAACGCGATCAGGGAGTTCACCGCCCTGCTCGACGATCTGCGGGCCAAGGAGCTGCCGCTGTCCGATCTCGCCGAGGAGGTGCTGGCCGCCACCGGCTACCGCACCGAACTGGAGACGTCGGGCGACCCGCAGGACGAGAGCCGCCTGGAGAACCTCAACGAGCTGATCGCGGTGGCCGCGGAGTTCGAGGAGGGCAACCCCGAGGGCACGCTGGTCGACTTCCTTGAGCAGGTCTCGCTGGTGGCCGACGCCGACCAGATCCCCGAGGGCGAGGACCACGGCGGTGTCGTCACCCTGATGACCCTGCACACCGCGAAGGGGCTGGAGTTCCCCGTGGTGTTCCTCACCGCGATGGAGGACGGCGTCTTCCCGCACATGCGTTCCATGGGCGACCCCAAGGAGCTGGAGGAGGAGCGCCGCCTCGCCTACGTCGGCATCACCCGCGCCCAGCGGCGGCTCTACCTGTCCCGCGCGGCGGTGCGTTCGGCGTGGGGGGCGCCGTCGTTCAACCCGGCGTCGCGGTTCCTGTCCGAGGTGCCGAACGAGCTCGTCGAGTGGCGCGGCGACCCGGCGAAGACCGCGTGGGGGGCGGCCACCTCACGCGAGAGCCGTACGGCGTCCGCGCCCAAGAAGACCGGCCGGCCGATCCCGAGCCTGACCCCGGGTGACCGGGTCACCCACGACAGCTTCGGTCTCGGCACGGTCGTCGCGGTGGAGGGCCAGGCGGAGAAGACCCGCGTGAAGATCGACTTCGGTTCCGACGGTGAGAAGACCCTGATGCTGGCCTACGCCAAGGTCGAGAAGCTCTGACCACGGGGCCGCGGCGAAGGCGGCCGGTCGAGCGCGTCCAGCCGAACGGAAGGCCCGCCGGGTGAGGGGGCCCGCCGGGTCACGAGCCTTTCGGCCGGACCCGGCGGGATGACCGGACACCGTGACCCGGACACGGCGCCCGGACAACGTGCCGCTCAGTCGCCCAGGTTGATGACGTCCGGTACCTCGGGGACGTCGCCGGCGATGTCGCCCACGGAGGCGACTTCACTGGCCGGGGGAGCGGTGATGGAGACCTTCGATCCCCACTTGGTGAACTTGGTGTCGCCCGTCATGGACACCTCGAAGTTGGACTTCTTGACCTTGTACGACATGGTCGTCGCGGTCGTCAGCCGGCGGACGAGCTGGTCGGCGCCGATCCAGAGGTTCCAGTTGATCACGGTCTTGGCGTCGGCCGGCTTCAGGCCCTTGAGGTGCTTCCTCGTCGCCGGGGACGCCGCGTAGAGCTGGCGGAGCGTGATCGACCCGCGGTAGCGCGTGGTGCGGACGCCGTCCAGCGTGCCGCCGTTGTTCTTGCCCTTGGCGGTCGCGAGCACGGCCTTGAGGATGCCCGGGTCGAACGTGTTGATGCCGAGGTTTCCGTCGAGGTTGGCCGCGTTGCCGCCCGGCATGCGCAGCCAGCTCTTGCCGTCGGGGAGCAGGTCGTCGTAGACGCCGCCGGACAGGTAGGAGGTCCCGTTGATGATGATCGTACGGAGCGGGTTCTTCATCCCGTCGAGGGTGTCGTCCTTGCCGAACAGACCGCCGAAGTCGGACTTGGACGTCATGTCGGAGGCGGCGACGCCCGACCTGCCGAACTGAAGCTGGCCTTCGGAGCGGAACTTGAAGGCGGTCATGCCCTCCATGGTGACCTTCGCGGCGGAGGTCACCTGAACACCCTGCTTGGGCTTGACCTGCTTCACGAGGGCCGAGACCGGGTCCGCGGCACGCGGCGTCTGCGCGTACGCGGGGGCGGCGATCACGGGGGCCACCAGCGCCGCGGTTCCCGCGCAGGCAACAGTGGCGATAATTCGCCTCATAAGGGGGGTCCTCCTGTTGGATGCCTTCCCCTGACGCGGAGAAGGTGATCAAGATTAGGTGATCATGCTGCATCCTGCCGCGCGGTGATCACAGGAAAGTCACGAAAATCGACATTTCCTGTGGATTTCCGCAATGGTTTCCGGGAGCGTCGTGGATCGTTCCTCGCTGCGCCGTCCCGTCGTCCCGTCGTCCCGTCCGTGGCGGCGGCGGCGGGGTGACGGCCCGCCCCCGGTCCGCGTACGCCGTCAGGCCCCGTTGCGGCCCCGTGGACCGGCGCTTCCGTGCGTGGACGGCCAGGCGCGAGTCGGCGAGGATGTGAAAGCGGTCGTGTTGCGAGGAGGTCGCGATGGGGGCAATTCGGATCGTTCTTGCCAAGCCGGGACTGGACGGGCACGACCGCGGGATCAAGGTGGTGGCGCGGGCGCTGCGCGACGCGGGCATGGAGGTCGTCTACACCGGCCTGCACCAGACCCCCGAGCAGATCGTGCGGGCTGCGATCCAGGAGGACGCCGCGGCGATCGGGCTGTCGATCCTGTCGGGCGCGCACATGACCCTCTTCGCCCGCCTGCTGGAGGTCCTCAAGGAGCAGGACGCCGAGGACATCGTGGTTTTCGGTGGGGGGATCATCCCCGAGGGCGACATCCCCGAACTCCGGGAAATGGGGGTGGCCGCCATCTTCACGCCGGGCGCGACGACAGAGGAGATCGTCGGCTGGGTACGGTCCGCCATCCCGACAGGGATTTAGGATCTTTTGCGTAACTTTGCCCTATCCGTCAGTCCTTGGCAAGGACTTACCGGTACCCCATGACGCCTTCACCTCCTCGCTGGGGCTAGGCTTCATGCGCGGAAATGCCAGGCAGGTCACCCCGCCTGGCCCTCGACATTACGAAGATCAGCCGAAGGACGGACCCTCGTGGACCTGTTCGAACATCAGGCGAAGGAGCTCTTCGCGGAGTACGGCATCCCGGTGCCGCGAGGCATCGTGGCGCACACCGCAGACGATGCGCGCGCGGCTGCCGAGCAGCTCACCGGGCGTGTCGTCGTCAAGGCCCAGGTCAAGACCGGGGGCCGCGGCAAGGCCGGCGGCGTGAAGGTGGCCGACGACGCGAGCGACGCTCACGCAAAGGCGAAGCAGATTCTCGGGATGGACATCAAGGGCCACACGGTCCACAAGGTCCTGATCGAGGAAGCCAGCCAGATCGCCGAGGAGTACTACTTCTCCTTCCTCCTCGACCGTGCGAACCGTACGTTCCTGGCCATCTGCTCGGCCGCGGGCGGCATGGACATCGAAGAGGTCGCGCACACCGCACCCGAGAAGGTGGCCAAGGTTCCGGTCAACCCCATCGAGGGTGTCGATCTCGCCAGGGCGCGCGAGATCGCGCAGGCCGGCGGCCTGCCCGAGCAGTCGCTGGACGGCGCGGCCGCCCTCATCGAGAAGCTCTGGGCCGTTTTCGTCGACGAGGACGCCACGCTCGTCGAGGTCAACCCCATGATCCTGTCGGCCGACGGCCAGGTTAAGGCCCTCGACGGCAAGGTCACCCTCGACGAGAACGCGAACTTCCGCCAGGCGGAGCACGCGTCGTACGTCGACAAGGCCGCCGAGGACCCGCTCGAGGCGCGGGCCAAGGAGAAGCACCTCAACTACGTCAAGCTCGACGGCACGGTCGGCATCATCGGCAACGGCGCGGGCCTGGTCATGTCCACGCTGGACGTCGTCGCCTACGCAGGCGAGGCCTTCCCCGGCCAGCCCAAGCCGGCCAACTTCCTCGACATCGGCGGCGGCGCCTCGGCCGAGGTCATGGCCAACGGCCTGGAGATCATCCTCTCCGACCCGTCGGTGAAGTCGGTCTTCGTGAACGTCTTCGGCGGCATCACCGCGTGCGACGCGGTCGCCAACGGCATCGTCTCCGCGTTCCAGCTGCTGGAGAGCCGGGGCGAGGCCGTGACGCACCCGCTGGTGGTGCGCCTGGACGGCAACAACGCCACTCTGGGGCGGCAGATTCTGGCCGACGCCGGGCTGCCCCGCGTCGAGCTGGTGGACACCATGGACGACGCGGCCAAGCGCGCCGCCGAGCTTGCTGCGGTAGGTGCGTAATGGCTATCTGGCTGACCGAGAACAGCAAGATCATCGTGCAGGGCATGACCGGCGGTGAGGGCACCAAGCACACCCGCCGCATGCTCGCCTCCGGCGCCAAGGTCGTCGGCGGTGTCAACGCCCGCAAGGCCGGCACCGTCCACGAGGGCCTGCCCGTGTTCGGCACGGTCAAGGAGGCCATGGAGCAGACAGGCGCCGACGTGTCGGTCGTCTTCGTGCCCCCGGCGTTCACCAAGGACGCCGTCAAGGAGGCCATCGACGCCGAGATCCCGCTCTGCGTGGTCATCACCGAGGGCGTGCCCGTCCACGACACCACCGAGTTCTGGGCCTACGCCGGCGCCAAGGGCAACAAGACCCGCATCATCGGGCCGAACTGCCCCGGCATCGCCTCGCCCGGCGCGTCCAACGCGGGCATCATCCCGGCGGACATCACCACCCCCGGCCGCGTCGGCCTGGTGTCGAAGTCCGGCACGCTGACCTACCAGCTCATGTACGAGCTGCGTGACTTCGGCTTCTCCACCTGCGTCGGCATCGGCGGCGACCCGGTCATCGGGACCACCCACATCGACGCTCTCCAGGCGTTCCAGGACGACCCGGCCACCGAGGCGATCGTGATGATCGGCGAGATCGGCGGCGACGCCGAGGAGCGGGCCGCGGCCTACATCGAGGAGCACGTCACCAAGCCGGTCGTCGCCTACGTCGCGGGCTTCACCGCCCCCGAGGGCAAGACCATGGGCCACGCGGGCGCGATCGTCTCCGGCTCCGCCGGTACGGCCCAGGCCAAGAAGGAAGCGCTGGAGAAGGTCGGCGTCCGCGTCGGCAAGACCCCCAGCGAGACCGCGCGCCTCATGCGCGAGATCATGCAGTCCCGCTGACGCCGTAGCGTCGCGATCGAATCACCCCGCGGGGTCCTCAGCCGAGGATCCCGCGGGGTGATTCGCGTCCGGGACCGGAAACACCCGCCCGGGCGGACGAAACGGGCGACACGCGGGCGGCGCAGCACGGCGAAGCCGTACCTTCCTGAGAACATCGACTATTGTGACGGCTCTTCTCGATCAGCTGCGGACAGCCCCCCGTGCCGTTCTCAGCCGCTTCCCCAAAGGCGACGACGACGAGACCCGCAGGCCGCTCCCCGTGTCGGGCATGCTCGCCGGGGCGGGCACCCTCGGCGTCGGCCTCGCGGTGCTGACGACCCTCACCCTGATCGGCTGGGCCGCCGCCCCACGGGGCGCGTTCGGGCAGGGGCTGCCCGGCGTCTTCCGCGCCGCCTGCCAGCTCTGGCTGGCCGCCCACCACGCCGGGTTCGCGATCCCCGGCGGCAGGGTCGGGTTGCTGCCGCTCGGCCTGACCATCCTGCCGGGCGTCCTGCTCTACCGGGCCGGTCTGTGGATGGCCCGCGACGCCGACCTCCGGCTCCGGATGCCCGCCCGGCTGCCCAAGGGGACGCCGCGCGACGTCGAGAACGCCCGGCGCCGGGCCCAGCTCGCGCTCGTCGCCCAGGCCGGCGTCTCGCTGGCAGCGCCGTACGCGCTGCTCGCCGGGATGATCTCCCTCGTCGCGCAGAACGAGGTCACCCAGCCGTTCCTCGGTGAGGCGCTGGCCAGCCATTTCGTGCTGGCGTTCCTGGCCGGGTCGCTGGCCACCGCCCGCACGATCGGCCCGTGGAAGTCGATGCTCCGCCTGCTCCCGGACCGCACCCGCTCGGTCGTCGCCGGTACGGCCGTCGCTCTGTCGATCATGCTCGCCACCGGGCTGCTGCTGGTCCTGGTGGCGATCGCGGTGAAGTTCCCCGAGATCCGGCAGCTCTCGGAGACGCTCAGCCCCGGGTTCGTCGGCGGGCTTCTCCTGCTGCTGGTCGAGGCCCTCTACCTCGTCAACGCCGCGATCTGGGGCATGGCGTACATCGCCGGGCCGGGGTTCGCCATCGGCACCGGCACCCTCGTCGCGCCGACCGGGGTGAAGCTGAGCGCCGTCCCCACCGTGCCGCTGCTCGGCGCGCTGCCGGAGTCCGGCGTCGCCCCCACCTGGATCATGGGCGTGATCGCGCTGCCGTTCCTCGCCGGGGCGGTCGCCGGGGTCGTCGTGGCCCGGGTCGCCCCGACCCCGACGATCGAGGCGGCACCGCTGTGGGGGTTCTGCTGCGGCCTTGCCTCGGGAGCGGCGGCGGGCCTGTTCGCGGCGCTCTCGGGCGGCCCGCTCGGCGGGGCGCGCCTGTCCGCCGTCGGGCCCTCCCCGTGGGAGGTGGCGCTGTCGGTGGCGCTGGAGGTGGGTGTGGCGGCCGGCATCTCGGCCGGCATCGCGAACTGGCTGCTGATCTCGCGCCGCCCGGCGACCCCCGAGCCGGTACGCAAGGCGAGCGCCGTGATCGCCAAGGCGGCGGGGAAGGTCCGGCGCGCCGAGAAGGTCAAGGCGGCCCGCGCCCTTCCCGGCCACTGGCTGGACGCGACCGAGGCCGACACCCAGCCCATCCCCGTGATCAAGGACGACTGGACCGACGAGCACGCCGCCGCGGCGGCGGAGACGTTCGCCGCGATCCGGGCCGCCCGCTCAGAGCCGGTACGGCCGCCGCGGAACGACATCGTGGACGAGTCCGACGACCGCGGCGGCCACGTGATCTACGTCGATCCCTACGCCTGGGAACGCGACTCCTGACACGCCTGTGGGGGAGTCGCTAGCCGGGGAAGGGGAGGTCGGCCGGCCAGGTGACGCCGAGCTTGCGCGCCACGGAGTTCTTGAGCTCGTTCATGCAGTCGTGCTCGGCGGTGACCGTCCCCGCACCCTTGCCGCACTCCACGTACGCGTTGATCTCGGTGGAGAAGAAGAGCTGGGTGGCCACAAGGAGGCCGCCGAACATGAACGCGACGGCCGACACGACCAGCGCCGTGACCGCCGCGCCGACCGGACGGCGGACCCGGCTCAGCGTGCGCACGTCGCGGATCGCGACCGTGAAACCGAGGACCGCCAGCACGACCCCGGCAGCGGGCAGCATGAACGTGCAGATCAGCGCCGCCAGGGCGAGCAACAACGCCCGGCGGCCCCCCAGATCGGAGGCCGGCGTCTGCAGTGGTGCCGTCACGATCCCCACCTTTGCCTTCCGCGCAATTCCTTGCCGCGGCGCCCCGGCTTTCCGCCGGGCCGCCTTCGAATCCTGTGGCCGGAGCCCGATACCCTTTCTACCGGCGAGGGCCCGCTGCCTGCGCCTCCTCACCAGCCGTCCCGAAGGAGTCAGCCCGGTGCCATCCGGACCTCACCATTCCGCAGAGGCCGCCCGGCTCGTGGTGCTCGTCTCCGGTTCCGGAACCAACCTACAAGCCCTTCTCGACGCGGCGACCCCGTCGTTCGGCGCTGTGATCGTCGCCGTCGGGGCGGACCGCGACGGCATCGAGGGGCTGGCCCGGGCCGAGCGCGCCGGGGTGCCCACGTTCGTCGAGCGGGTGGCCGACCACGCCGGCCGCGACGAGTGGGACGAGGCGCTGGCCGGGAAGATCGCCGCCTACAAGCCGGATCTCGTGGTGTCCGCCGGTTTCATGAAGATCCTCGGCCGTCGCGTCCTCGACTCCTTCCCGGTGGTCAACACGCATCCGGCGCTGCTGCCCTCCTTTCCCGGGGCCCACGCCGTACGGGACGCCCTGGCCTACGGCGTCCGCGTCACCGGCTGCACGGTCCACCTGGTCGACACCGGGGTGGACACCGGCCCGGTGATCGCGCAGGAGGCGGTGCCGGTGCGCGAGGGCGACGACGAGGAGACGCTGCACGAGCGGATCAAGACCGTCGAGCGCAGGCTGCTCGTCGAGGTCGTCGGGCGCATGGCACGCGAAGGCTGGACGGTCTCCGGCCGGCGGGTACGCCTGGGGCGTGCCTGACCCCGGTTTCCGGGCAGAACGACCCAGCAGATGAGCTGGGCGAAAACGGAACAGAGAGGATCACGAAGTGACCCGCATCGCCATTCGGCGCGCGCTGATCGCCGTATACGACAAGACCGGGCTCGAAGAGCTGGCCCGGGGCCTTGAGGCGGCGGGCGTCGAGATCGTCTCAACGGGCGGCACCGCCGCCGCCATCGCGTCCTTCGGCGTTCCCGTGACCAAGGTCGAGTCGCTGACCGGCTTCCCCGAGTGCCTGGACGGCCGGGTCAAGACACTGCACCCGAGGGTCCACGCGGGCCTGCTCGCCGACGGCGCGAACCCGTCGCACGTCAAGCAGCTCGACGAGCTGGAGATCGAGCCGTTCCAGCTCGCGGTGGTCAACCTCTACCCGTTCGCCGAGACGGTCGCCTCCGGCGCCTCGGACGCCGAGTGCGTCGAGCAGATCGACATCGGCGGCCCCGCGATGATCCGCGCCGCGGCCAAGAACCACAGCACCGTCGCGGTCGTGGTCGACCCCCGCGCGTACACCAGCGTGCTCGCGGCGGTGGCCGAGGGCGGTTTCACCGTCACCGAGCGGCGGCGGCTCGCCGCCACGGCCTACGCGCACACCGCCGCCTACGACGTGGCCGTGGCCTCCTGGTTCGCGAACGTGTACGCCCCCGACGGCGAGTGGCCGTCCTTCATGGGCGCGGCGTGGCAGCTGCGCACGCCGCTGCGCTACGGCGAGAACCCGCACCAGGGCGCCGCGCTCTACTCCGGCCGGGAGGCCGGCCTGGCGAACGCCGAGCAGCTCCACGGCAAGGAGATGTCCTACAACAACTACGTGGACGCCGACGCCGCGTGGCGGGCCGCGTGGGACTTCGACCGGCCCTGCGTGGCGATCATCAAGCACGCCAACCCCTGCGGCGTGGCGGTCGGCGCGGACGTCGCCGAGGCGCACCGCAAGGCCCACGCGTGCGACCCCGTCTCCGCGTACGGCGGCGTGATCGCGGTGAACCGCGAGGTCACCCGGGAGCTCGCGGAGCAGGTCGCGCCGATCTTCACCGAGGTCCTGGTCGCGCCGTCGTTCACGCCCGAGGCGCTCGACATCCTCAAGGGGAAGAAGAACCTCCGGCTGCTCGTCTGCCCGTCCGGCCCGGCCAACGCGGCGGAGTTCCGCCGGATCGACGGCGGCCTGCTGGTGCAGACCGCGGACCGGGTGGACGCGCCCGGCGACGACCCGGCGACGTGGGAGCTCAAGGCGGGCCCGGCCGTGCCGGACGAGGTGCTGGCCGACCTCACCTTCGCCTGGCGGGCGTGCCGTTCGGTGAAGTCGAACGCGATCCTGCTGGCCGCCGACGGCGCCACCGTGGGCGTCGGCATGGGCCAGGTCAACCGGGTCGACTCCGCGCGTCTCGCAGTGTCCCGCGCGGGCGAGCGCGCCGCGGGCTCGGTGGGCGCCTCCGACGCGTTCTTCCCGTTCGCCGACGGCCTGCAGGTGCTGGCGGAAGCGGGGGTGAAGGCGATCGTCGAGCCGGGCGGCTCGATCCGGGACGAGGAGGTCATCGCCGCCGCGGAGGCGGCCGGCATCAGCCTCTACTTCACCGGCACCCGCCACTTCTTCCACTGATCGGCACGGTCATCACCGTTAGGAGAGCAATGAGCGCGCAGATTCTGGACGGCAAGGCGACCGCCACCAAGATCAAGGCCGACCTCGCCGAGCGGGTGTCGGCCCTGGCCGCCAAGGGCGTCACGCCGGGCCTCGGCACGATCCTCGTCGGCGCCGACCCCGGCAGCCAGATCTACGTCGCGGGCAAGCACCGGGACTGTGCCGAGGTCGGCATCGCGTCCATCCGCGTGGACCTGCCGGAGACGGCGACCCAGGCGGAGGTCGAGGCGGCGATCGACGAGCTCAACGCGTCCCCGGAGTGCACGGGGTACATCGTGCAGCTCCCTCTGCCACGCCACCTCGACACGATGGCGCTGCTGGAGCGGATGGACCCGGCCAAGGACGCCGACGGCCTGCACCCGGTCAACCTCGGCCGTCTCGTCCACATGGTCGACGCCCCGCTGCCGTGCACGCCGCGCGGCATCGTCCACCTGCTGCAGGAGTACGGCGTGCCGCTCAAGGGCGCCGAGGTCGTCGTGGTCGGGCGCGGCATCACGGTCGGGCGCTCGCTCGGCCTGCTGCTGACCCGCCGCTCCGAGAACGCCACGGTGACCACCTGCCACACCGGCACCCAGGACCTGGCCTGGCACACCCGCAAGGCGGACGTGGTCGTCGCCGCGGCCGGCGTGCCCAACCTGATCACGGCGGAGATGGTCAAGCCCGGCGCGGCGGTGCTCGACGTGGGCGTCTCCCGGGTGGACGGCAAGATCGCGGGTGACGTCGCGGCGGACGTCCGCGACGTGGCCGGGTTCGTCGCCCCCAACCCGGGCGGCGTCGGCCCGATGACCCGGGCGATGCTGCTCACCAACGTGGTCGAGGCGGCCGAGCGCGCGGCCGGCTGAGCCGGGGTCAGGCCCGCCCGGGGTCGTGCAGTTGCTGCGCGAGCCAGGGCAGGGCCTGGGGCACCTCCCGGTTCCAGGTGGCGAAGTTGTGCCCGCCGCTCGGCAGGATCAGCGACGACGCCTGCATGGGCGGCTTGACCGCGGCGATGAACGCCTTGGTCGCCTTGTAGTTCGCCTCGCCGTGCTCGCTGCTCGTCACGAGTACCGAGACCGGCGGGGCGGGCAGGTGGGCCAGCCGCCACATCAGGTCGTGCTCGTCCCGCAGCCGCTTGTCGCCGCCGAAGAGGTCGCCCGTGGTGACGTCGATGAGCCCGTGGTAGTAGCCCGACAGGGACACCGCGGCGGAGAACACCTCGGGGTGCTTCATGGCGAGCTTCAGGGCGCAGTAGCCGCCGGTGGAGCCGCCGAGCACGCCCCAGCTCTGGGCGTCCGTGCCGGTCCTGAAGGCGGTGGAGATCGCGTGCTGCAGGTCCGTGCTGAGGAAGGTCTCGGCCTTCGGCCCTCCCGGGACGTCCACGCACTCGGTGTCGCGGGGCGGCGCGACGGTGGGCCGCATGAGCACCATGATCGTCGGATGCATCTGGTGCCCGGCGATGAGGCCGGCGGCGCGCTGCGGCAGGTTCAGCCGCGTGACCAGGTTCTTGGCGTCCCCGGGATATCCGGTCAGGCCCACGATCACCGGGAAGCGGGCGGTGGCGTACTTCTTCTCGAAGTACTGCGGCGGCAGGTAGACGTACGCGGGGGCGCTGAGCCCGCTCCGCGGTCCTGACACGACCACCTCTTCCAGGCGTCCGCCCGAACGGCCGGAGCCGGGGCGCGCCGAGGCCACCGGCGTGCTGTTGAGCACCTGGACCTCGCCCGCGCCGGCCGCCGCGCCCGCCGCGGGGATGATGGGCGCGGTCGAGGTGTCCGTGCCCAGCAGGTCGCTCCAGGACGCGTAGAACGCGAAGTACGAGTTGAGTGCCAGCCCGAGCGCGGCCAGCGTGAGGATCTGGTCGGCGACGAGGACGCCGATCCGGCCCGTGACCGGAAGCCATCCCCGGCCGCTCAGCCGGGGCCACAGCCACACCGTGGCGGCGAGCGCGGCGACGGCGAGCGCCGCGACGAACACCTGCAGCGTGATCGATGTCAGTGCCAAGACCGTCCCCCTGCGGTTTCCCGGACGCGCCGATCCCTCATGGTTCCGCCCCACCCGGAGGCTTCTCCGGGCGCGGTTCGCGTCGCCCCACGCCGCCATGATGCTCGATCATCGCCGGCATGGGGCACGCATCGTTAAAGGTACTCACTCTGGGTAAGGCTGTCGTTAGTCCGATACAGACTGTGATTCATCACCTATTGTGCATTCGTGGCTACTCAGATGAGCCTTCTGCGGGGCGGGGTCTCGCGGCCGTGGGTCCCGGCGGCGGCGGGATACGCCGCGCTGGTCATCGGCGTCCTGGACATCGTCAAGGCGGTCGTGCCGCATGTCCGGACGAGCCGGTTCAACGAGGTGGCCAGCGTCCTGCCGGGCAGCGTCACCACGCTGGCGCAGGCGGGAACGCTCCTCGTGGGCATCTTGCTGATCATGCTCGCGCACGCGCTGCGAAGACGCAAAGTGCGCGCCTGGCGGGCCGTGGTGGTGCTGCTGCCGGTCGGCGCGGCCGTCGAGGCCCTGCGCTGGCGCCATCCGGCCGCCGCGGCGGTGAGCCTGGCCCTCTTCGTGGTGCTGCTGGTCAACCGGCGCGAGTTCTACGCGCTCTCGGATCCGCGCTCCCGCTGGCGCGCGCTGTGGAACTTCCTGATCCTCGGGGCCTTCAACCTCGTCATCGGCTGGCTCTTCGTCGCCATGCACACCCATTCGGTGATCGGCACGCCCACGCTGGCCGACCAGATGGAGCACGTGGTGCTCGGTCTGTTCGGCCTGGAAGGGCCGGTGCAGTACTCCTCGGAGCACGTATCCGACCTGGTGTACTACTCGCTGGCCGGGCTCGGCGCGCTCACCGCCATCACGACGATCTATCTCGTGCTACGGCCCGAGCGGCCCGTCGCCGCGCTCAGCCCCGAGGACGAGGACCGGCTCCGCGCCCTGCTCGGCAAGTACGGCGGGCAGGACTCCCTGGGCTACTTCGCGTTGCGGCGCGACAAGAGCGTCATCTTCTCCCCGAGCGGGAAGGCCGCGATCGCGTACCGGGTCGTGGCGGGGGTCATGCTGGCCAGCGGCGATCCGATCGGCGACGTCGAGGCGTGGCCGGGCGCGATCAACCGCTTCCTCGCGGAGGCGCGGCGGCACGCCTGGGTCCCCTCGGTCATCGGATGCAGCGAGACCGGAGGTCAGGTGTGGACCAGGGTCGGCGACCTGGACGCGCTCGAACTGGGCGACGAGGCCGTCGTCGAGGTCGCCGACTTCACGCTTGAGGGCCGGGCCATGCGCAACGTGCGGCAGATGGTCAACCGGGTCGAGCGCCTCGGCTACACCTGCCGGGTCCGGCGGGTGGGGGACCTGTCGGAGGAGGAGAAGGCGCACATCCGCGACGCCGCCGACTTCTGGCGCGGCACCGAGACCGAACGCGGCTTCTCGATGGCCCTCGGCCGGTTCGGCGATTCGTCGGACGCCGGCTGTGTCGTGGTGACGGCGCACAAGACGAGCGGCGACAGTGGTGAGGGCGCGGGAAGTGGGGAGGGCGCCGACCGGCCCGGCGGCGACATCAGCGCCGTCCTGCACTTCGTGCCGTGGGGTGCGGACGGCATCTCGCTCGACCTGATGCGCCGGGACCGCGAGGCCGACCCGGGGCTCAACGAGCTGCTCATCGTCCGGGCGCTGCAGGCGGCGCCGCAGCTCGGCATCGCCCGGGTCTCCCTGAACTTCGCCATGTTCCGGGCGGCGCTGGCCAGGGGGGAGCGCCTCGGGGCGGGCCCGGTGCTGCGCGCGTGGCGCGGCCTCCTCGTCTTCCTCTCCCGCTGGTTTCAGATCGAGTCGCTGTACAAGTTCAACGCCAAGTTCCGGCCCATCTGGGAGCCGAGGTTCCTGGTGTATCCGCACGCCCGCGACCTGCCGCGGATCGGCGTCTCCGTGCTGCAGGCCGAGGCGTTCCTCACCATGGACCTGCGCGGCCTGCCGTTCCCGCGGGGGAGGGGGGCCGAGGTGGGTGGTGCGATCCGGTGAGCCGGCACGACATGCGGGCTCACCGGCGCGGTGCGCCGACACGGCGGGCCCGCACGCCACGCCGCGTGCGGGCGTACGGCGTCAGCTCGCGCGGCGGCTCGACGTCGGCGGGGTGTGGTGGTGCGCCGGATCGGTGGGCCGCTGGGTCGGGATCACCGGGGTCGGCCGCACCAGGCCGAGCGCCACGACCTCGTTGGCCAGCCGGGTGCGCCGGTTCGTCCCCTCCGGGATGCGGAACTTCTGGTAGAGCCGCAGCAGGTGCTGCTTGACCGCCGCCTCTGTCACCACCAGGTCGTCGGCGATCTCCCGCGCGGTCGCCGGGGCGACGAACGCCTCGTCCGACAGTGCCGGACGGCACAGCGAGGTCAGCACGTCGACCTCGCGGCGGGTCAGCTCGGGCGCGGCGGCCCGGCGCAGCTCGACCTCGGGGGTGAAGTCCTCGCGGGGGATGCCGCCCACCCGCGCCCTGGCGGCGCCGAAGGAGACGACGTCGCCGTCGTCGAGCACCCTCCGGGCGATCGGCCTGCCGTTCACCCGCGTGCCGTTGCGGGACAGCCCCAGGTCGACGACGTACAGATAGGGCCCGCGCCGGACGAATTCGGCGTGCAGCCGCGAAACGCTCGGATCCGTCAGCCGGATGTCGACGCCCTTGCCCCGACCGATCGTGGTGATCTCGGGGCGCAGCGCGATGACCTCGCCGCTGTCCTCGATCCGAATGAACGGCCCCTCCACGGCAGTTCCTCCCCAGGTAGCCCGCCGTTACTTTCGCTACAGATCCGGCTTACCCAGACGTGGGGATCGGGAATCTCCTTTGCCGCAAGGAGAATCACGCTTGAAATTGGTCTGGACCTCTGCGAGGCGCTTTGCCTGCTCACGGGTAGACTTCGGGCGAAGATAAGCGGAGGAAACACTCATGGCGGACAAGCCCACGAAAGGCCTCGCCGATGTCGTCGCCGCGTCGACAGCGCTCAGCGACATCGACGGGAAGGCCGGCCGGCTTTTCTATCGCGGCTACGACATCCACGATCTGGCCGGCCGCACGACCTTCGAAGAGACCGCGCATCTGCTTCAGCACGGCTCACTGCCGTCCCGCGACCAGCTGGCCGCATACGGGGCGGAACTCGTCCGGGGGCGGACCCTCGGGGGGCTGGTCGCGAGCAACATCCCGGAGATCGCCGCGAAGCAGGAACCGATGGAGGCGCTACGCACGCTCGTCTCCCTCGCCGGCGCCGACGACGCGGACAAGGATTCCAACGCGGCCGACGCCAACCTGCGCAAGGCCGCCCGCCTCACGGCGCAGCAGCCGCTCCTGGTCGCTCTTTACCACGCGGCCCGCACCGGCGCCACGATCCCCGACCCCGACCCCGAACTGAGCATCGCGGCGAACTTCCTGCTGCAGATCACCGGGAGGACGCCGTCCCAGCGCGAGGTCGAGATCTTCGACACGTGCCTGGTGCTGCACGCCGACCACACGATGAACGCCTCCACGTTCGCCGCCCGCGTCTGCGCCGCGACCCTCTCCGACATGCACTCGGCGATCGTCGCGGCCATCGGCACGCTGAAGGGCCCCCTGCACGGAGGCGCGAACGAGCAGGTCATGCGTACGCTGGAAGCGATCGACCCCTCCGGGGTGGCGCAGACGGTACGGGACAAGCTCGCGGCGGGTGAGAAGATCATGGGCTTCGGGCACCGGGTCTACAAGACGGAGGACCCGCGGGCGACACATCTTCGGAAGATGTCGCGGGAGCTGGGCGAGGCGTCCGGCGACGACACGTACTACCGGATGTCCAAGGAGATGGAGGAGGTCGTCTTCGCGGAGAAGGGCCTGTATCCGAACGTGGACTTCTACGCGGCGACGGTCTACCACTACCTGGGCATCCCGACGGACCTGTTCACCCCGGTGTTCTCGGTCAGCAGAATGTCCGGGTGGACCGCGCACGTGATCGAGCAGCACGCCGACAACCGGCTGATCCGTCCGGACAGCGAGTACATCGGCGAGCGCGACCAGAAGTGGAAGCCGATCGACGAGCGGTGAGCGGCGCGACCGCCGCGGCGAGCCCGAGCGGGCGCACGGCGGCGGAACGCGCGGCGAGCGCACATGAACGTGCCCGCGAGCCTGCCCGGCGAGCGGGAGTGCGAACACAAACGGTGGGCGACCGAACGGGCGCCGCACCGGACGAGGAGCGAGGGTCACCATAGGCGCTGGTGAGTGTGAGCGGTAAGCCCCTGGGGCCGTACCTGCTGGTCGTGGCGGGTGCGGTCGCCGGGCTGGGCCTGATCGCCTACGGCGTCGCCATCTGGGTGGGCGGCGCGGTCATCGGGTTCGCGCTGATCGCGGGCGCGGCGTTACGGCTGATCGTCCCGGAGGACCGGGCCGGCCTGCTGGGCGTCCGCACGCGGCGGACGGACGCCCTCGTGCTCCTGGTGTTCGGCGCGGCCCTGGTGGCGGGCTCGCTGAGCCTGCTGCTGCGTCTGCACAGCACCTAGCCACGGGCGCGTTCCGCCCGTCCGATAGCCTCAACGGCCAGTGAGCCGCAAAACGGACCGTCTGGCCAGTGTTAGTTCAGAAGGGGAACCACACGCATGCCCAAGATCAAGGTAGCGGGTCCGGTCGTCGAGCTTGACGGCGACGAGATGACCCGGATCATCTGGCAGTTCATCAAGGACCAGCTGATCCTTCCCTACCTCGACGTCGACCTGAAGTACTACGACCTCGGCATCGAGCACCGCGACGCCACCGACGACCAGGTCACGATCGACGCCGCGAACGCCATCAAGCAGCACGGTGTCGGCGTCAAGTGTGCGACGATCACGCCGGACGAGGCCCGGGTCGAGGAGTTCGGCCTGAAGAAGATGTGGAAGTCCCCGAACGGGACGATCCGCAACATCCTCGGCGGCGTCATCTTCCGCGAGCCGATCATCATGTCGAACGTGCCGCGGCTCGTCCCCGGCTGGACCAAGCCGATCGTGGTCGGCCGTCACGCGTTCGGCGACCAGTACCGCGCGACCGACATCAAGGTGCCGGGCGAGGGCACGCTGACCCTGACCTTCACCCCGAAGGACGGCAGCGAGCCGGTCGAGCTCAACGTCTTCGACTTCCCCGGCGGCGGCGTCGCGATGGCGATGTACAACCTGGACGATTCGATCCGCGACTTCGCCCGCGCCTCCATGCGGTACGGCCTGGCCCGGAACTACCCGGTCTACCTGTCGACCAAGAACACGATCCTCAAGGCGTACGACGGCCGGTTCAAGGACATCTTCGCCGAGGTCTACGAGGCCGAGTTCAAGGAGGAGTTCGCGAAGGCCGGAATCACCTACGAGCACCGCCTGATCGACGACATGGTCGCCTCCGCGCTGAAGTGGGAGGGCGGCTACGTCTGGGCGTGCAAGAACTACGACGGTGACGTCCAGTCGGACACCGTGGCGCAGGGCTTCGGGTCGCTCGGCCTGATGACCAGCGTGCTGATGACCCCGGACGGCCGTACGGTCGAGGCCGAGGCCGCCCACGGCACGGTGACCCGCCACTTCCGCCAGCACCAGCAGGGCAAGCCGACCTCCACGAACCCGATCGCCTCGATCTTCGCGTGGACCCGTGGCCTGGCGCACCGCGGCAAGCTGGACAACCAGCCCGAGGTGATCGGTTTCGCCGAGAAGCTGGAGCAGGTCTGCGTCGAGACCGTCGAGGGCGGCCAGATGACCAAGGACCTGGCGCTCCTGGTGGGCGGCGACGCCGAGTGGCTGACCACCCAGGACTTCCTCGCGGCTCTGGACGAGAACCTGAAGAAGAAGATGGCCGGCTGACCATGCCGCCCCGGTGACGGGCCGCTCGCCTTTCTGGCGGGCGGCCCTTCGTCGTTTCCGGGGCGTGGGCGTGTCCCTCGCTGTCGCAGGGGCGCGTTCGGCACGCCCTTGCCGCCCGCGTGGTGAAGGGGCTCGGCACGCCCTTCACGCCGAGCGTGGCCGGCGTGGTCGTGGGGCGGGGGCCGCGGGCCTGGTCACGGCACGGTATCGGGGGGCTGGGAAACGGTCATGGGAGCCGTAAAGTTCTGTTGGTCGAAACTTTGCCGAATCGTGGGGGCTTTGGATGCCGAACGTCGCGCCGCTCGGCCCGGGGGACCCGCTCCGGCTCGGGCCGTTCGTGCTGTCCGGGCGCGTCGGCGAGGGCGGACAGGGCGTGGTCTACCTGGGCCACGGCGAGTCCGGGGAGCCGGTGGCGGTCAAGCTGCTGCACATCAAGTTCAGCGGCGACGCGATGGCGCGCTCCAGGTTCGGCCGCGAGCTGCGGGCCGCCGAGCGGGTCGCGAGCTTCTGCACCGCCCGTGTGATCGCGGCCGACCTCGAAGGCGACACGCCGTACATCGCGAGCGAGTACATCGACGGGCGGTCGCTGCGTGAGGTCGTGGAGGAGAACGGGCCGATCAGCGGGCCCGCGCTGGAGCGGCTCGCCGTGGGCACCGCGACCGCGCTGACGGCGATCCACCACGCGGGCATCGTCCACCGGGACTTCAAGCCGGACAACGTGCTGCTCGCCCCCGACGGGCCACGCGTGGTCGACTTCGGCATCGCGCGGATCATCGACTCGACCGGGACGATCACCAGTCGCGCCATCGGCACACCGGCCTACATGTCCCCGGAGCAGATCTCGGGTGACATGGTGGGGCCGCCCTCCGACGTCTTCGCCTGGGCGTCGACCATCGCGTACGCGGCCACGGGCGCGGTGGCGTTCGGCGGCGACTCGATCGCGGTCGTGCTCAACCGCGTGCTCAACCACGACATCGACGTGAGCATGCTGCCCGAGCCGCTGCGCGGCGTGGTGCGCTCCTGCCTGAACAAGCTTCCCGCCGCCCGGCCGACGGCGGACAGCATCCTGCTGCGCCTGCTCGGCCGTCCCGAGTCGGGGGACGCGTCCACCGTCGTGCTGTCCGAGGGGGCCACCGCGGCCGCCCCGGAGCCGGGCGAGATCACCCGGGAGATGCGGCTGCCCCAGGTGGCGGCGACCGGGGAGAGCCCCGGGAGCGCGCCCCGGTCTCGCGCCTCCCGATCCGGCGAAAGCCGGTTGCCGGAGCGCGAATCCCGGATCAGCCGGGAACACGCCCCCGATGAACCGGCGCCCCAGGCGTGGGAGGCCGGGCCAGGGGACGGCCCCGCGGGGGGCGCGCGGGGGCGGGACATGGAGGAGCCGCACGCCCCGGACCTACCTCCTGGGCGGGAGCTGGCCCAGGACATCTACGTGCGGGACGTCCACACGTGGAGCACGGAGACCTGGGCGACCCACCGGACCGGCTCATCGGACCCCGGACGCCACGACGCCGGTCGCCAGGATGTGGGGAATGACGGCGAAACGCACCCCGCCGGCGCGGGGCGGCGTCGCCGCCGCGGGCGGTTGATCGTCGCGGTCCTGGCGGCGGCCGCCGCACTTGTCGCGGGCGGGACGCTGACGGCCGTGTATCTGAGAGGCGACTCCGGCCTGCCGGATCCGACGTCGACGGGCGGGGGCGGTGCGCGCGGCTCGTCGGCCGCCGCAACCTCCTCCTCCGTCGTGGACAAGGCGCTGCAGACGGGCAGGCTGACCATCGGGGTGAAGGGCGACCTCCCCGGGGTCGGACTCGGCGGGAGCGACGGCTCCTTCGCCGGCTTCGACGTGGACGTGGCGAAGTACATCGCGACCGAGCTCGGGGTACGGGCCGGCGGGGTCACGTTCAAGAGGATCGGCCGGGCCGAGCGGGCCAAGGTGCTGACCGGCCAGGACGTCGACCTCGTCGTCGCGACCTACGCGTACGACGACAACGGGGCGGATCCGGTCGGCTTCGCCGGGCCGTACTACGTGGCGCACACCGACGTGCTGGTGCCGAAGGGCTCGCCGATCCGGCGGATCGAGGACCTGGCGGGCAAGCGCGTGTGCGCCCCGAGCGGCAGCCAGTCGGTCGCGCTCATCCAGGACCGGGTCGACGTGGAGCCGGTCGCCGCCGACAACTACGCGACCTGCATGGACAAGCTCGTCACCGGCCAGGTGGACGCCGTACCGGGAGACGACCTGATCCTGGCGGGGTTCGCCAACCGGGTGCGCGGCCTCCGGCTCGCCGTGGCGGGTCTCAAGCTGACCGACCAGCGCTATGTCGTCGGCATGCCCAAGGGAGACGCCCGCACGTGCGAGGCCGTCCAGGCGGCGATCTCCCGCATGTACGCCGACGGCACGCTGAAGAAGCTGCTTGAGCGGCATTTCGGGGACGTCGACTTCGACGCCGAGGACAAACTTCCCGCGCCCCTCACCTGCGGCTCCTGAGCGTCGATCCGTGCGCCGCGGCTTCGCCGGGCGATCAGGGTGGGGGGACGCGGGTGTCCGCCACGTCGGGGGCCCCGGTCTGGCCGAAGAGGCGGAGGGCCGCCTCGGTACGGCTGGCGACGCCGAGCTTCGCGTAGATGTTGGTGAGGTGTTTCTCCACGGTCCGCGGGCTGATCCGCAGCGTGCGCGCGGCCTGGACGTTGGTACGGCCGTGCGCGACGAGCCAGAACACCTCGGATTCGCGGGCGGTCAGCGGCGTGGTGAGGTGGGGCGCGGATTCGGTGAGCAGCAGCGCCCCGCACGCGCCGTGGGGGAAGAGCCGGATCGTCAGGCGCCGGCCGCCCCGCTCGGTCACGTAGTCGGTGGCGAGGAAGGGCGCCGTCGGGTCGGACGGCCGGTGCCGCGCGGCCAGCCAGGCGGCGAGTTCGCCGGGGAGCACGCGGCCTTCGCTCGCCGGGCCGGTGAAGTAGGCGGCCAGAAGCACGCGGGCGGCGCGATTGATGGCGCTGATCGTCGCGTGCGGGCCCAGGAGCACCAGTCCGTGGGCGCTGCCGTCGGCGCCGTCCAGGGTGGCCAGCGCCGCCTCCAGCCAGGAGGTCGCGTGCCTGGCACGGAGGAAGGCGGCCAGATAGGGCTGGGCCAGCTCCAGGAGCTCCCGGTCGGTGTCGCTGAAGTCGCCGCCGGTGCGGTTGAGCCCGAGGCAGGTGATCGTGCCGTGATAGACGTTCAGCACGCACATCATCTGATGCTCGATGCCCTGCGGCCGATAGAACTCCTGATAAAGCGCGTGGCCGTGCCAGGCGCCGCGGGGCACCACGTCGCTGAGCCGGATCGGGCCGCCGTTTCCCACGGCCTGGCGTACGTGCCCGAGCAGCGGGTGCTGGAAGAAGAGCCGGGCCAGCGCGCCTCCCAGGTCGGTGCCGACGTCCACCCGGGGATGCAGGTGATGGTCGAAATGGCGGCCGCGCGGGTTCACGGTTTTGATCGCGACGATGTCGGCGGCCACCACACTGGAAACGACGGTCAATAACTGCGGGAACGCCTCTTCGCCGGGCACGCGCTCACATTCGCGCAGCGCGTCCAACAGACGTTTGACATCGGATGCGCCCAGAGCCACAAGATCATAGTAGGGGCGGTCTATACGCAATTTCCCCCATCGCGCGGATGAAATAGAAGACTCGATAGTGGGGGAGTTGATCCATACCTAGGGAGGATGCCTTGCGATCCCTCACCCCCCAGAATGCCCCGAGATCTCGTGCGGGCATGAGCGCCCTGACCAGGAGGCTGCTCGGCGGCCTGGTGGCGGTCGTGACCGCGCTGGCCGGGCTGAGCGTGCTGACGCCGGCGGCGCACGCGGCCACCGTCGTCGCGCAGAACAGCAAACACTCCTGGCACAACAACAACCAGAACAAGACCATCGACACCACCGTGGCCGTCTATGACGACGGCACCGTCCAGGGCACGTCGACCGTGGAGTCGGGGGTCTGGCTGACCGGCGTGCGCCTGTGCGCCAAGGCCGTGCTCATGGACCGCGACGGCGGCGCGCTGGCCGAGGTGGGAGGCGACTGCTGGGGCGTGAACGGCACCGCCTTCGGCTATTCCAAGCGCACCGAGAACTGGAGCGGCCAGGTGTCGCGGGACATCGCGTCGCGGACCTACGCCGTGCAGATCGTCCACTGGAACAACGGCATCGACTGGGGGCAGGTCTTCGCGTTCGCCAAGAAGGTCTGGGAGATCTACCAGGCCATCGCCTCCAGCAACGACGACGCCGCCGCGACCGACATCGTCATGCCCAACGGCACCGTGATGCCGTACAGCAGCTTCGTGCCGCCGGTCGGCGGTGGCGGGGGCAGCACCAACTGCGGGGGAACCATCTGCCACTACCCGAAGTGACGACCGGCTGATCTCCGAGTGGAGAACCCGGCGTGAAATCCGGGCCGCGCCGACTGGAACAGCACGAATGTTCCGGCCGGCGCGGCTTCGGCCGTTTTCCTGCTATTCCGCTTCCGCGGCCGCGGTCTTTCCGCCGCTTTCCCGGCGGTCCGACGGGGCCGGGCTTTCCCGGTTTTCCCGGTTTCCCCGGATTTCCGAGAGTTCCCGGGTTTCCGGGGTTTCCGGCGCGCGGGTCGCGTGGCCGGCGTCCGCGTCCGACGGCGCGGATTTCTTGAGGTCGGCGATCGTGTCGGCGGCCCACCCCACCGCCATCCGGGCCTGGCGGATGCCGAGATCCAGGGCGTACCGGCCGTATCCAGGCTCTTTTCCGAGGCCCCGCACGGCCAGCAGTTCCTGGAGCCGGTTCTCGAAGTTCGCCTTCAGGCGCTCCACCAGCGCGACGGCCTCCTCGGCGTCCAGCAGCGGGGTCAGGAACGCCTGGAGCGCGATCTCGCTGCGTGGCGCGGTCGTCGGGGTGTATTCGGTGAGCCAGCGGTGTAGCTCGCTCCGGCCGTCGGGCGTGATCGTGTAGATCTTCCGGCCGCGCGCGCCCTCGGCCTCGACCGTGATCAGCCCGTCGGCCGCCATCTTGCCGAGTTCCGGATAGATCTGACTGTGCCCGGCCTGCCACACGTGGGCGAGCGACGTCTCGAATCGCTTGGTCAGGTCGTACCCGCTGGCCGGGCCGGAGACGGACAGCAGGCCGAGGAGCGCGATACGCAGCGACATGGGCTCACTATATCTGCGCGTTGACATGTTACTCCTTACATGTCATCTTCAACATGTGAAGACAGACACAAACAAGAACGGATTACTGCTGTTCGCCGTTCTCGGCGGCATGTTCCTCGCGATGCTCGACCAGACGATCGTCGGCACCGCGCTGCCCCGGATCACCGCCGAACTCGGCGGCGCCCGGTTGTACACGTGGGTCGTGACCGCGTACCTGCTCACGTCCACCGTGACCGTCCCCCTGTACGGCCGGCTCTCCGACGCGTACGGCAGGAAGCCCCTCATGCTGGTCGGCGTGGCGATCTTCCTGGTGGGCTCCGCGCTGAGCGGGGTCGCGCAGGACATGGGCCAGCTCATCGCGTTCCGCGGCCTGCAGGGCCTCGGCGCGGGGGCGCTGCTGCCGCTCTCCCTCGCGCTGGTCGTCGACCTCTTCCCACGCGAGCGCGGCGGCAAGGTGCAGGGCGCGCTCGGCAGTGTGATGGCGTTGAGCTACATCGCCGGGCCGTTCCTCGGCGGACTGTTCACCGACCACGCGAGCTGGCGCTGGGCGTTCTACGTCAACGTCCCCATCGGCGTCGCGCTGCTCGCCATCATCTGGCTCCGGCTGCCGCACCGCCCCGGCGGCACGGGAGGAGCCCGGCCCGACTACCTCGGCATCGCCGTCTTCACCGCCGCCATCAGCTCACTGCTCATCGGCCTGACCGAGAAGGGGCTGGACGGCAACTCCTGGACCAGCGGCTCCGTCCTCGGCCCGATCGCCGCGTCCGCCGTGCTCGTTGTCGTGTTCGTGCTGGTCGAGCGGCGGGCCGCGCAGCCGATCATGCCGCTGCACCTGTTCGCCAACCGGACGTACACGCTGGTCAACGTCGCGTCCTTCGCCACCGCGTTCGGCATGTACGCCGGGGTGGTCTTCCTGCCGCGCTACTTCCAGGAGGCCCAGGGCGAGAGCGCCACCTCGTCCGGCCTGCGCATCTACCCGCTGATGCTGGCCATGGTCGCGGGCAGCGCGATCACCGGTGCGCTCATCTCCCGCAGCGGCCGCTACAAGCCGTGGCTGGTGGCCGCGCCGTTCTTCCTCGTCGCGGGGACGCTGCTCTGCGTGAACCTGACCGTCGGCACCTCGACGCCCGCGCTCATCGGCTGGATGGCCCTCATCGGCCTCGGCGTGGGCCCGATGCTGTCCGGGCTCACCGTGGCCACCCAGAACGCCGTGCCGCCGGGGTTCGTCGGCACCGCGAGCGCCAACCTGACCTTCTTCCGCCAGATCGGCGGCTCCGTCGCCCTCGCCGTGGCCGGCACCGCGTACGGCTCCGTGATCGCCCGCGAGGCGCCGCTGCACGGCCTGCCCGCCGCGCACGCCGCCGCGAGCGCGACGGTCATCCCCTGGCTCGGCGTCGCGGGCGCGATCGTCGCCCTCGTCGTGCTCGCCTTGATGCCCGACCGCAAGATCACCCGCAGCGCGACCGTACGCGACGAGGGGGAGGCGGCGTTGGCGCAGGTGGGATGATGTAGGCGACCTCCGGCCGGGACGGCGTGTCGGGCTGCCGCGCCTCTGCGACACCCCATTGAATTGATCTCCTACGTTTCTGGGGGAGCACGCATGGGTCGTCTGGTCGTCATGGTTGTCGCGGGTCTCGTCTGTCTGATCGCCGCGGGAGCGCCGCACGCCGCACGCGCGGAGGCCCGGTGGGGAGGGGCGGATCTCGGCGTCGAGATCACCGCGTCGCCGCGAACCGCCCAGCCCGGCCAGCCGGTGGTCTACGACGTACGGGTGCGCAACAACGGCCCGGGGGACGCGGTGCTCCCCGTGCTCACCGTCCGCCTTCCGAGAGACGTGAAGATCATCAACGTCAACGTGGGGGAATGCGGCCGCGGACGCGGCACCGGTGAGGTCGTCTGCCGCACGCCCCGCGACGTGCACGCGTCCGGCACCGGCCAGGTCGTCATCACCGGCCTGGTAAGGCCCACCGCGCACGGCCCCCTTCGCGCCCAGGCGGAGCTGACCTCCCAGATCGCCGACCCGCACCCGGAGAACAACACCGCGGAAGTGGTCACCCCGGTCGCCGCGGGGGCCGACCTCGCCGTCGGGCTCGCCTCCGCGGCGCGTACGGCGCCGCCCGGCGGGCGGTTCGCCATAACGGCGACCGTGAGCAATCTGGGGCCGAAGACGGTGCGCGACGCGTACGTGTTCCTGGAGCCGCGGCGGGCCCGATTCGTCTCCGCGGCGGGGGCGCGCTGCCAGGAGGCGGCCGGGTTCGTGGGATGCGCGCTTCCGCTGATGAGCGCGGGGACGAGGAGCCTGATCGAGCTGACGTTCCAGGCGCCGCGGCGGGCCGTCGACACGGTCGGCGCCCGGGCCACGGTCTACGCCGGAAAGGTGGGCGATCCGCGGCCGGCCAACAACTCGGCGTCCATCCGGATCGCCGTGGCGCCCGCCGTGAAGCCTGCCGCGACGCCCGCCGCGAGGCCCGCTGTGACGCCCGCCGTGACGCCTGCTGTGACGCCGGAAGCGGCGCCGGAGGTGGGCCCGGACGCTTCCCCGGGCCTCGGCGCGGTCTCCGCCGAGTCAGTGGGTGACGCAGATCGGATCGGCGGTCCTGGCCATGCGCTCGGGGGTGACGCCCGCCGGGGGACCACCGGTGGCGAACACCACGCCGGCGGCCGCCGCCATGCTGCCGAGCAGGACCAGAGCCACCAACGCGGCCCGGATGACCAGCGGAGAAAGCCCGTCCACTCTCACACGTGAGATCCCATCACAATTCCCCCCGTGAAGCAGGGTTTTTACGACCGGATGGCGGTCCAGGCGTCTCGCACGATCGAGTGCAGCGTCGTGTGGCCGAGCTCCCAGCCGAGCTCACGCCGGATCTTCTCCGACGACGCGACCAGCACGGCCGGGTCCCCGGGCCGCCGCGGGCCGAACACCGCGGGGATCTCGTGCCCGGTGACCTCGCGGCACACCTCGACGACCTCGCGCACCGAGAACCCGGTGCCGTTGCCCAGGTTGTAGACGGTGTGCGTGCCGGGGGCGCAGGCGTCCAGGGCGAGCAGGTGCGCGCGGGCCAGGTCGGCGACGTGGACGTAGTCGCGGACGCAGGTGCCGTCGGCCGTGGGGTAGTCGTCGCCGAACAGGCTGACCGACTCCCGCTCGCCGAGCGCCACCTTGAGGACGTTCGGGATCAGGTGGGTCTCGGTGTCGTGCCGCTCACGGAACCGGCCGTACGCGCCGGCCACGTTGAAGTAGCGCAGGCTCACCGCGGCCAGGCCGTACAGGCCCGCGTAGGCGGTCAGCGCGGTGTCGACGGCGAGTTTGGACGCCCCGTAGGGGTTGGTCGGCCGGGTGGGCGCGGTCTCGGGGATCGGCGTGCTCTCCGGCTCGCCGTACGTGGCGGCGGTGGAGGAGAAGACGATGCGGCCGACGCCCGCCCGGCGCATCGCGTCGAGGAGGGCGAGGGTGCCGCCGAGGTTGTGCGACCAGTACAGCCCCGGCCGCTCGACGGACTCGCCGACGAGCGACTTGGCGGCGAAGTGCAGCACGCCGTCGAACCCCTCGGCCAGCAGGTCACCGGCCTCGGTGATCGACCCCTTGACGAACCGCGCGCCGTCGGGAACGGCGTCGGCGTGGCCGGTCGACAGATCGTCGAGCACGGTGACGTCATGCCCCGCCTCGACGAGCTGCGCCGCCACGACGCTGCCGATGTATCCCGCTCCGCCCGTGACCATCAGCCGCACTGTTGGCTCCTGATTGAATTTGTTGGATTATGTACGTCTCCTCCCAGCTTACGCCGCGGAGGTGAGACACGGGTCTCATGTCAGGCAGTAGGCTGAGCCGATCAGTACCGTGCGAACGGACGAAGTCGTGAGCGAGAGTAGCGAGCGGGCCGGCGAGCACGGGTGCCGTGCCCGCGTCCGCGAGGGGCGACCGTGAGTGTCGCGGTGGCCATCCCCCTCGTCGCGCTGCTCATCCTGATCTGTGGGTTCTTCGCGGCGGCGGAGATGGCGATGGTCTCCCTGCGCGACAGCCAGATACGCAGGTTGAGCCAGCGGGGGCGCAGGGGAGCGCGCGTGCAGAAGCTCGCCCGCGACCCCAACCGGTTCCTGTCCGCCGTCCAGGTCGGGGTGACGGTCGCGACCGTGCTGTCGGCCGCGCTCGGCGCGGACGCGCTCGCCGAGCGGCTCGAACCCGTCATCGAGGGCTGGGGGTTGTCCGCCGCGGTCGCCGCGCCGCTCGCGTTCACCGTGGTCACCATGGCCATCTCGTACTTCACGCTGGTCTTCGGCGAGCTCGCGCCCAAGCGGTTCGCGCGGCAGCGCGCCGAGGGGATGTCCCTCGCGCTCGCGCCGCTGCTCGACCTGGTCGCGACCCTGTCCCGGCCGGTGATCTGGCTGCTGTCCGTGTCCACCAACGGCGTGGTCCGGCTGCTCGGCGGCAACCCCTCGGCCGACCGGGCCGCGATGACCACCGAGGAGCTCCGCGACATCATCGTGGGCCACAAGGAGCTCACGCAGGACGAGCGCAACGTGATCGCCGAGGTGTTCACGGCCGGGAAGCGGCAGCTCAGGGAGGTCCTGCTGCCCCGCACCGAGGTGGAGTTCATGGCCGCGGACACGCCGCTGGCCGAGGCCGCGGTGCTGGCCGCGACCATGCCGCACTCCCGGTTCCCGGTCTACCGCGATTCGTATGACGACATCATCGGATTCGTCCACGTTCGTGACCTGCTCGATCCCGTGCTCACCGGGCGCATCGAGCCGATCAGCGAACTCGTGCCGATCAGGCCGGTCAAGCTCGTGCCCGCCACCAAGCGCGTGCTGCCCACGCTCACCGAGATGCGGGACGAGGGCCACCACCTGGCGATCGTCGTGGACGAGTACGGCGGCACCCGCGGCATCGTCACCCTGGAGGACCTGGTCGAGGAGCTGGTCGGCGACATCCGCGACGAGTACGACGAGGCGGCCGGGACGGTGCGCGTCGTGGCCGGCGTCATCGAGGTGAACGGCCTGGTCAACCTGAACGACTTCGCCTCCGAGACCGGCGTCCGCCTCCCCGACGGCCCGTACGAGACGGTCGGCGGGTACGTCATGGCCGCGCTCGGGCACCTGCCGCAGGCAGGGGAGACGGCGGAGGCGCCGGGGGCCAGGCTGACCGTGATCGAGATGGACGGCCGCCGCGTCGCACGCGTCCGCGTGGTCCGCGCGCCCGCCGCCCCCGGGGCCCCGGAGGCGTCCGGGACGGCCGAGTGAGCGTGTCACGGGCACGGCCGTTGTGCTGACAGAATGAGGTGCTATGGATCGTCCTCGCGTGCTCTCTGGAATCCAGCCCACCGCTGACTCCTTCCACCTGGGAAATTATCTCGGCGCGGTTCGGCAGTGGGTGGCGATGCAGGAGACCCATGAGGCGTTCTACTGCGTGGTGGACCTGCACGCGATCACCGTCAACCCCGCTCCGGAGGAGTTGCGCCGCCGCTCCCGGATCGCCGCCGCCCAGCTCTTCGCGGTCGGTCTCGATCCCGAGCGCTGCACGGTCTTCGTGCAGAGCCACGTGCGTGAGCACACCGAGCTCGCCTGGATCCTCGCCTGCCAGACCGGCATGGGTGAGGCCGCCCGGATGACCCAGTTCAAGGACAAGGCGGCCAAGTACGGCGAGAGCGCGGCCAGCGTCGGCCTGTTCACCTACCCGATCCTGATGGCCGCCGACATCCTGATCTACCAGGCCGACCAGGTGCCGGTGGGCGTCGACCAGAAGCAGCACCTGGAGCTCAGCCGCGACCTCGCGCAGCGGTTCAACAGCCGGTTCGGGCAGACGTTCAAGGTGCCCAACCCGTACATCCTGAAGGAGGTCGAGAAGATCACCGACCTCCAGGAGCCGACGGCGAAGATGTCGAAGTCGTCCTCCAGCCCGCAGGGCATCCTCGACCTGCTGGAGCAGCCGGGCCCGCTGCGCAAGAAGATCATGCGCGCGGTCACCGACACCGGCACGGAGGTCCGCGCCGACGAGGAGAACAAGCCCGGCGTCACCAACCTGCTGCGCATCCAGTCGGCGCTGAGCGGCACCCCGATCCCCGAGCTGGAGACCCGCTACGCCGACCAGGGCTACGGCGCGTTCAAGAAGGACGTGGCCGAGCTGGTCCTCGACACCTTCGGACCGATCCGCGAGCGCACGGAGAAGCTGCTCGCCGACGACGCCGAGCTGGACCGGCTGCTCGCCGTGGGAGCCGAGCGCGCCCGCGCGGTGGCCCGCGCCACCATGGCCGAGGTGCGCGAGCGCGTGGGTTTCCTGCCTTCCTCCTCCTGATCTGATCCCCGGGCCTCGGTCCGGGGTAGTCCTCCGGCTGGGGTGTCATGTTCGGGAGGATCACACGGTTCGTCGAGAGGGTCCGGGCGGGCGGCCGCCGGCTGATGGAGCGGGAACGCGTCCGCTTTCCCTGGTTCGACCACCTTGTCCGCACCGCGCACCGCTACGAGGTGCAGTCGGGGAGCCGGCTGGCGGGATCCCTCACCTACTTCGCGTTCCTGTCCTTCTTCCCGCTGGTTGCGCTGGCGTTCGCGCTGCTCGGCTTCGTCCTCGCCGCGCGCCCCGACGCGCGGACGGCGCTCACCGACGCGATCAACCAGCAGCTCCCCGGCCTCGCCGACCGCCTGGAGATCAGCCGGATCGCCGACGCGCGGGCGGGGGCGGGCGTGTTCGGCCTGGTCGGCCTGCTGTACGCGGGGCTCGGCGCGGTCGACGCCCTGCGCTTCGCGCTCCGCGAGATCTGGATGAGCCGCGAGCCGCCGCTCGACTTCCTGCGGGCCAAGCTCAGGGACCTGATCGCGCTGCTCCTCACCGGGGTGACGCTCCTCGTATCGGCCGCCATCGGGGCGTTCGCCGTGGGGGCGACCAGCACGGTCGCCGGATGGCTCGGCGTGGGCGGCTCCGAACCGGTCGGCGTGGCCGTCTGGCTGACCGGCTTCCTCGCCGGGCTCGTCGCCGACCTCGTGCTCTTCCTGATCATCTTCGCGTGGCTGGCGCGGGCGCCGCAGCCGTTCCGGGTCGTGCTCGGCGGCGCCCTGCTCGGCGCCTTCGTCTTCGGGGTGCTCAAGCAGCTCGCGACGCTGATCCTGTCCCACACGCTGACCAACCCGGTGTACGGCACGTTCGCCGTCGTCGTGGGCATGCTGGTCTGGATCAACCTGTCGGCCCGCGTCGTCCTCTACGCGGCCGCCTGGACGGCTACCTCGGGGATGGGCCCGCCGCCTGAGCCGACGCCCGTGCCGTCCCCCGCCCTCCCCGCCTGAGCCGTCTCCCGGCCGGGGTCAGGCGCTCAACGCGTAGAGGACGTCGCGCAACGGCTCCTCGCGGCCGCGCGTCCAGACCAGCCGCAGGGCCAGGGTGGGCGCGGCGACGTCCAGCGCCACCAGGGCGCCCGACGCCAGGTCCGCCTCCACGACGAAGTCGGGCAGCAGCGCCATGCCGAGCCCCTGCCTGGCCCATTCCCTGACCATGGCGATGCTCGACAGCTCCCGGCGCGGGACCTCGCGGCCGACGGCCCGCTCCGCGGCCAGCCGCCCCGAGCACTCAGGCGAGGTCACCAGCAGGGTGCGGTCCGCGTGACCGGGCGCCGCGACCATCACCAACGCCACCTCGGCCACGTCCAGGTGCTCCAGGTCCGGCGGCACCGGGAAGCCCAGCGCGCCGACCCGCAGGCCGGAGTCGAGCAGCAGCCCGGCGTCGACGCCGCCCGTGGCCAGCTCGGCGAGCAGCACGTTGCGGGGCAGCGAGGCGATCTCCAGGTCGATGTCGGGGCGCCGCTCCGCCAGCCGCCGCACGACGGACGGCAGCCGGGTCGCCGCCAGCATCTCCAGCGCGCCCACCCGGACCCGCTGCCGCGCCCCCGTCACCGCGCGCCGTACCTCGTCGGCGTGGTCGAGCAGGGCCTGGGCCCGGTCGAGCAGCCGCGCGCCCGCCTCGGTGGGCCGCATGCCCCGTGACGTACGCGTGAACAGCGCGACGCCGAGCGACCCTTCCAGTCTGCGGACCTGCTCCGACACCGAGGCGGGGGCCAGCCCCAGCGCGTTGGCCGCCTCGGTGACGGTGCCGGACCGAGCGACCGCTATAAATGCCCGCAAATGCCGCAGTTCCACGCCCCGAGCATACGGATATCCCGAACGCCGCTTCCGGTGGGAGCTGTTGAGGCAGGATGTCCGGTTCAGCAGGGTGACCGGCATGACGTCTCGCTTGCGTTCGCTGAGCCTCGCGCTCGCGTACTTCCTGGTGCTCCTCGACACCACCGTGCTCACCATCGCGCTGCCCGACATACGCGCGACGCTGGGCGGCTCGCTCGCCGGGCAGCAGTGGGCGGTGAACGGGTACACGGTCGCCTTCGCCGCGTCGTTGCTGGTCGGCGGGGCGGTGGCCGACCGGTACGGCGCGGCCCGCGTGTTCCGGGTGGGCGTGGCCGCCTTCGGCCTGCTCTCGGCGCTGTGCGCGCTGGCACCCGCGCTCGGGGCGCTGGTCGCGCTGCGGGCGCTGCTCGGCGTGGCCGGCGCGCTCTGCCTCGGCGGCTCCCTCGGCCTGATCGCGCAGCTCCACCCCCGGCCGCAGGAGAGGGCGCGGGCGATGGGCGTCTGGGCCGCCGTGACGGGCAGCGCCCTCGCGCTCGGCCCGCTTCTCGGCGGGTTGCTGGTGGACGTGGGAGGCTGGCGGGCGACCTTCCTGATCAACCCGCCCCTGGCCGCGCTCGGTCTGCTGGGCGCGAGGGGCGTGGTGTCGCCGCGCGGGCTGCGCCGGATCGACTGGGCCGTGCAGGCGTCGGCGTGCGCCTTCCTCGCCTCGCTCGCTCAGGCGGTGACCGGGCGCTCCCCGCTCCTGGGGGTGGTGGCGGCCGCGGCGCTGGTCGCGTTCGTGGCGGTGGAACGGCGCAGCCAGGCTCCGGCGCTGCCGGGCGGGCTGCTGCGCGCCGCCTGGCCCGAACTGGTGGCCGGCGCCGTGGCGAACTTCGCCTTCTCCGGAGCGCTCTTCGTGCTCACCCTGACCCTCCAGGAGGGGCGGCATCTCGCACCGGTGGCCGCCGGGCTCGCCTTCCTGCCGCTCACCCTGCCGATGACCGTCAACCCGCTGCTCACCGGCCGCCTCGTGGCCCGGTACGGCGCGCGGGCCCCGATCACCGGCGGCCTGGTTCTGCTCGCCGCCGGACTGGCCGGGGTGGCGCGCACCGACCTGCTCGGGCCGTCGCTGGTCGTGACCGGACTCGGGCTGTCGTTCTGCTTCCCCGCGCTACTGGCGGGCGTGGTCGCCGCGGCGCCGCCCGGTACGGCGGGCACGGCCGGCGGGGCGGTGAACGCGGCCCGCCAGGTGGGCGCCACTCTCGGCGTCGCCGTGCTCGGAGGGTTCGGCGACCCGCTTCTCGTGGCGGCCGGGCTCGCCGCCGTGACGGCGGTCGTTTACGCGGCCGGGAGCGCCAGGGCGCGGGCGGCCGCGGGCTGAGCCGCCGTCCCGCGCCCGAGCCCGCCGGCCAGGTGTGGCCGGCGCGGCGGCGCCATCACGCTGGACGCTGTCAGCGGGTGGAGGACATCCAGCTGGTCACGGGCGTTTGCGCGAGACCGAGCAGGCGTGAGTGCTGCCAAGGACGATCCCTCGCCCGTTCTCTTTCATGAAGCTGCGAGTACATTGGCGAGTATGCGCGCGGGACCGTCGCCGCCCATACACCCGACCCGTCTATCGCTCAGATGGGGTATCGCCTTCGTCGCTCTGTTCATCACGGCGGAGATCGCTCTGTCCCTGCTGCTGGAGTTCAACACGGGTAGCAGAGTCCTGGGCGTCGTGTACCTGGTCGGCATCCTGGCAGCCTCGTACCTGTGGGGCCTGAGGCTGGGATTGGCCACGGTCCTCATCAGCGGCATCGCCTTCAATGTCTTCAACCTTGAGCCCTTCGGCAGTCTCACGCTCGCGGAGAACTGGGCCTGGGTGCACATGCTGGTCTTCTACTCGACCGCTGGGCTGGGCTGCATGCTCGCGGCGCTCGCCCGCGCGCGGACCCTTGAGGCAGACACACGCCGCCGGGAGGCGGACCTCGCCGCCGACCTGGCCCACCTTCTCCTACGCAGCGCGGATCCAGACAGTGTGTTGCCCGTCGCCTCACGTCGCATGGCGCAGGATCTGCGGCTACCGGGCCTGGTGATCGAGCGCGGCGCGGTCGCTCCGGGGGAGGGCCGAGTGTCCTTTCCGCTGCGCGTGAACGGCGACCCGGTCGCCACGCTCAGCTACCCCGCCGACCTGGCGGAGGCCGTACGTCAACGCCTGTCCAACCGGATGCTCACCTCGATCGAGGCCCTGCTGCAGACGGCAAGCGCCCGGGAGGCCGTCGAGTCCGCCCTGGAGGAGAGCCGGGACGAGAACCGCAGGATCGCGGAGGAACAGGCGGCGTTGCGCCGTGTGGCGACGCTGGTCGCGCGCGGCATCTCGGCGACGGATTTGTGCAATGCCGTCGCCTGTGAGATGGGGCGCATCCTGACGGCCGACTACGTCCTGGTGGGGCGGTACGAGCCCGGCCACACGACGGTGGTCGGTGCCTGGAGCATCCGAGACGAAGCCGAGGCAAGGGCGATCATCGGCACGCGCTGGCCGCTCGACGTACCCGGCGTCTCCAGTCGGGTGTGGCGTCTGCGCCGCCCCGCCCGCATGGCCGGCTACGACCGGGTTCCCGGACAGGCCGCCGAGTGGGTCCGCCGCCAGGGGATCGCCTTGTCAGTCGGCTGCCCCGTTCTCGTGGAGGGAAGCCTCTGGGGTGTGGTGATCGCCTTCGCTGTGGGCGCCGAGAAGACACTCGACGGTGCGGAGGAACGGATGCTGTACTTCACCGAACTCGTCGCGACGGCGATATCGAATGCTCAGGCACGGGCCGACCTCGCCGCCTCCCGCGCCCGGGTGGTCGCCGCAGCCGACGAGTCCAGACGCCGCATCGAGCGCAACCTGCATGATGGAGCGCAGCAGCGGCTGGTCTCCCTCGGCATGGCGCTGCGCGCCGCAGAGGCCCATGTCCCGGCTGAGCTCCCCGAGCTCAGGGCGCAGCTGTCCAGTACGAGTGACGGACTGACAGAGGTGCTGGACGACCTGCGGGAACTGTCCCGTGGCCTCCATCCGGCGATCCTCTCGAAGGGGGGTCTCGGGCCGGCCCTCAAGATGCTCGGCCGGCGCTCCTCCATTCCCGTCGAGCTCGACGTGGGGATTGACCGGCGGCTGCCGGAAGCCGTGGAGGTGGCCGCCTACTTCGCGATCTCCGAGGCGTTGAGCAATGTGGCCAAGCACGCGTCCGCCTCCGAGGTGCGTGTCGCATTGCGGGCCGACGCCGACAACGTCCGCCTTCTGGTCCGGGACGACGGGCGTGGCGGAGCCGATCCGGCGCTGGGTTCGGGGCTGGTCGGGCTACGCGACCGCGTCGAGGCGCTGGGCGGCACGATGGAGGTCAAGAGTCCGGCGGGACAGGGCACCTCGCTGTCGATCGTGATCCCGATCCACGTCGGCGACCGCCCCTCGGCATTCTCGCTACCCGTCGCAGACGGGTAGACGGACGAGGAAGCACACGCCGCCGGTCGGCGAGTCCCCTACCTCGACCGTTCCGCCGTGCGCCTCGACATCCGCGGGCGGCCGGTCAGGTGTGGCCGGCGCGGCGGCGCCGGCGGACGCCGTACACGAGCCAGACGAGGCCGCCGAGCAGACCGGCGCCGGCCGCGATCATCCCGGCGACGGCCCCGCCGCCGCTGCGGTCGACGGCGGCGACCGGCGTGCCCGAGGCGATCGGCGTGGCGCCGCCCCCGGCGAGCGCCGGGCCCGAGCGCGGGAGCGCCTTGGCGGACGGCGGCGTGTCCGGCACCGGATCGACGAGGACGCCCACCGGTGTGGACCGGCCGCGCGCGGCGAAGCCCCAGTCGAGCATCTTGGCGACGTCGTCCCAGAACGAGCCCTCGTAGTGCATGATCGAGACGATGATCGTGTGGCCGTTCCTGCTGGCCGCGCCGACGAAGCTGCCGAGCGCCTTCGTGGTCCAGCCGTTCTTCACCCCGATCATGCCGGGGTAGCGCCAGAGCAGCTTGTTGTGGTTGCCGATCTCGTAGTAGCCCTTGGGCGCGGGGAACTTGGCCGTCTTCGTGCTCACGTACTTGCGGAACTCGGGGAGCGCCAGGCCGGCCCTGGCGATCAGCGCGAGGTCGTAGGCCGAGCTGCGCTGCCCGGGACGGTCCAGGCCGCTCGGCGTCTTGGCGACGGTGTCGTACGCCTGGAGCCTGCGGGCCTCCTTGTTCATGTCGGCGAGGGTGACCGCGAGGCCGCCGTGCGCCTCGGCGAGCGCGTTGGCGGCGTCGTTGCCGGAGACCATCAGCAGCGCGCGCATGAGGTCGTCGACCTTGTAGATCGGCTTGGGCACCAGGCCGACCGCGCTGCCCTCCTCGTTGCACGCCTCCTGGCTGGGCTTCACGGTCTTGGTCTTGTCCAGCCGGGGGATGAGCGTGACCGCGGTCAGGGTCTTGAGCGTGCTCGCCGGCAGGTACTGACCGTGCGGGTCCTTGGCGGCCAGCACCTGGCCGGTCTCCGCGTCCGCGATGACGTACGAGGAGCCGGTGGTCTTGGGAGGGGCCTTGATCCCGGCGGGGGCGATCAGCCCATGTCCGGCGAGCAGGTCGCCCCCGACGGCGCCCTCGCGCGCGGTCCGCGCCGCGGCGGGAGTGCAGAGCGTGACGCCGACGAGCGTCGCGACGGTGGTCGCCGCGGTGAAGGCCGCCCCGAGGGCGCGCAGGCTGGTCCCCATAAGGAGCTCAGCCTAGCTTTGGATCTTTGCGCATGATGTGACAGATCCCCCAAAGATCGCGGGCGTACGCACTCAGTGGCAATGCCGATACTGAGAGCATGTCGAGACGTGTATCGGGCTTTCTCCTGGCCCTGGCCGCTTTCATGGTCTTTGAATGGATCAACCTCGGGTTCAACCTGGCCGACGGGCACCCGACGAGCTTCTACGTCGTGCACGGCATCCTCATCGCGGTCAACATCATCCTGGCCCTCGTACTCGCCGTGGTCGCCATCCGATCCTGGAAACCAGGTAGTAGAAGGGGGTAAACCGGGCGGATAAATCGGGTACGGCGTAGTAGAACGCCGATTCCGAGCACGGGAGGTCCGCGGTGGCGATCCAGTTCAATCCTTCGCGTGGGGCGACTCTGGGAGTGGAGTGGGAGCTGCAGCTCGTCGACCGGCACACCAGGCGGCTGCGCCAGGACGCGAAGGAGGTGCTGGCCGCGGTCCCCGAGCTGAGCGAGAGTGCGCGGCCCAAGGCCATGCACGAGCTGATGCAGTCGCAGATCGAGATCGTCACCGACATCTGCCACACGGCGGCGGAGGCGGTGGCCGACCTGAGCAAGAGCATCGACCGGCTCCGCGACGCGGTCGAGCCGCGCGGGATGTCGCTCGCCTGCACCGGCACGCACGCCATCAGCGACTGGCGCGACGCGGTCTACGCCCCCGTCCAGCGGTACACCGAGCTGGTCGAGGAGATGCAGTGGCTGGCCTGGCGCATCCAGACCTTCGGGGTGCACGTCCACGTCGGCGTACGCGACCGGGACAAGGTGATCCCGATCGTCAACGCCCTGGCCACGTATCTGCCGCACTTCCTCGCGCTGACCTCGTCGAGCCCCTGCTGGGGCGGGCAGGACACCGGGCTCGCGTCCAGCCGGGCGATCGTCTTCGGCGCGCTGCCCACGGCCGGCCCGCCGCACCTCCTCGCCGACTGGACGGAGTTCGAGGAGTATATGGACACTCTGGTACGCGCCGGGACAATTAGGAGCATAAAGGAGGTATGGTGGGATATCCGGCCACATCCAGATTTTGGAACCATCGAGATCCGGATGTTCGACGGGATCCCCACCCTCCGTGAGGTCGGGATGGTGACCGCCCTTTCCCAGTGCCTGGTCCAGCAGTTCGACCAGCAGCTCGACCGGGGGTACAAGCTGCCACGGCCGCCGGCCTGGGTCGTGCGGGACAACAAGTGGCGGGCCACCCGGTACGGCCTCGGCGCCGACGTCATCACGGACGACCAGGGGTCCACCGCGCCGGTGCGCGACGTGCTCTACGAGCTTCAGCGCGAGCTGGAGCCGGTCGCCGAGCGGCTCGGCTGCACGGACGAGCTCGCCGTCATGAGCGAGGTCCTCGACCGGGGGAGCTCCTGCGAGCGGCAGCGGGCGATCCTCGCCGCGGGCGGCTCGCTGGAGGACGTCGTGGACGCGACGATCGTCGAACTCGCGGAGGACAGGTTCGTCACCTCGCCCCCCGGGCTGTCGGCCGGCGGTCCCGGTCACTCCGGGACCTGAAAGCAGGTGATGATCGAGTTCTCGTCGTAAATACTGTGTCAATCGCCCATCTTGCCCGGCGGAACCGTGGAAAGATTGCGAACGAAGGGTCGGTCGTGGCGGACATGTCTACGCGACCCTTTCGCTCTTCGGCGTGGCCTGACATCGCGGCCCGCCGGGTGGAGCGGGACTCCACAGAGGTCCGCTCGGGCGTTTGACACCGAACCTGGGCGAGGGCGGGTACGACGGCGACGCTCAGCCGATCTCCGGACCCCGGCTGTCCGGCACACGGCGCGACGCGGTCGCGCCCCGCTGAGCGCCATCACGATAACCGGCGAACCGCGCCGGGCAGAGGGAACGGCACCCTCCCAGGCCCGTGGGCCGCGGTTCGCCCGAGGAAGGAAAGAGTTGTGACGATCTCATCGAGGCTCGCGCCCCCCGACAACGCGGAGGTTCCCCAGGGCGGCGACCTCGCCGGGCAGTTGACCGGCTTCCTGCGCGAGCACGGCGATGAGCTCATCGAATTCCGGCGCGACCTCCACGCCCACCCCGAGACCGCCTTCAACGAGCACCGCACCACGGAGAAGATCGTCCAGCGGCTGCTGGAGGCCGACCTGAAGCCGCGGATCCTCACCCGCGGCACCGGCCTGTGGGTGGACCTCGGCCGGGAGAGCGGCCCCACCGTGGCGCTGCGCGCCGACATCGACGCGCTGCCCATGGACGACGAGAAGGACGTGCCGTACCGCTCGACGGTGCCGGGCGCCTGCCACGCCTGCGGCCACGACGTCCACACGGCCACTGTCCTCGGCGCGGGGCTGTTCCTCGCCGCCCAGGCCGAGGCGGGCGCGCTGCCCGGGCGGGTCCGGCTGATCTTCCAGCCCGCCGAGGAGACGGCGAGCGGCGCGCTCGTGGTCATGCGCGACGGCGGGCTGAGCGACGTGGACCGCATCTTCGCGCTCCATTGCGACCCCAGGATCGACGTCGGGCACGTGGGCCTGCGCACCGGCCCGATCACCGGGTCGTGCGACAGCATGGCCGTCCGGGTCACCGGTCCCGGCGGGCACACCGCCCGCCCGCACCTGACGGTCGACCTCGTGTACGCGCTGAGCAAGATCATCACCGAGCTGCCGGCCGCGCTGTCCCGCCGGGTGGACCCGCGCTCCAGCCTCAGCCTCGTGTGGGGCCAGATCGCGGCCGGTTCGGCGTTCAACGCCATCCCCGACGTCGGCGAGGCCAAGGGCACGGTCCGCTCGCTCGACGAGGAGGCGTGGCAGCAGGCGCCCGACCTGATCGCGTCGCTGGTCGACTCGGTGGCCTCGGCGTACGGCGTCGAGGCGGAGATCGACTATCGGCGTGGCACACCGCCGACGGTGAACGAGGCGACGAGCATCCAGATGCTGCACGACGCGGTGGTCCAGATGGTCGGGGAGACGGCGGCGGTGCCGACCCCGCAGAGCCTCGGCGGCGAGGACTTCTCCTGGTACCTCGAGTCGGTGCCCGGCGCGCTGGCCCGGTTGGGCACCCGCGTCCCCGGCGCGGTCAACGAGGTCGACATCCACCGTCCGGAGTTCGACGTGGACGAGCGGGCGATCGGGGTCGGGGTCAAGACCCTGGCGGCCACCGCGCTCACCGCGCTGTGGGGAGACGGCGCCCGCTGACGGCCTTCCTGGACGTCCCGGTGCACGCCGCCGCGGATATCCCTGTGTGACTCGACGTGCCGGAGTGGGCGGACACCGCCGCTCCGGCACGTTTGTCTGGGTACGGCCCCTGCCGCCGCCCCGACCCCTTCCGGCCCTTTCCCCGGCCTTCTTCTCGCACCGGCCATGACCTGCCGAAGCGCCGTCATCGCGCGTTCGATGAAGACCGGTGCCGAGTCCTCCGCGCGCCTCTCGGGATAGATCGAACTTACTCGCTGGTCACAAGGTGGCGAGAGGTACATAACGGACAGGTTTCGGACTCGTGCGCCCATTTGGTCTATGCAGGTCAAACAACTATCTTCCGTGCAGGGTCGGCGCGCGTCGTGCGCGCGGGACCGGTTGGACGGCGGGACACGGAAGGGGAGTAACACCTTGCTCCGCAATCGAGTAAGCAAGCTGGCTGCCGCCACTGCTGCGGGCGCCATGCTCATGGCCGCCGCCGCGTGTGGAGGTAGCGACGACAAGGCTGAGACGGGGGCCAGCGCCTCCTCGGACGCCGGCGCCACGAAGGGCGGCAAGGTCGGCCTCGCCTATGACATCGGCGGCCGCGGCGACCAGTCGTTCAACGACGCCGCCGCCGTCGGTCTGGACAAGGCCAAGGGCGAGTTCGGCATGGAGGCCAAGGAACTGGAGGCCTCGCCCGGCGAGACCGACGCGCAGAAGGAGGAGCGGCTGCGCCTGCTCGCCTCCGGTGGGTTCAACCCGATCGTCGCGGTCGGGTTCGCCTACTCCGGGTCGGTGAAGAAGGTCGCCGCTGAGTTCCCCGACGTCAAGTTCGCCATCGTCGACGACGCGGACGCGACCGGTCCCAACATCAGCAACCTGGTGTTCGCCGAGGAGCAGGGCTCCTACCTGGTCGGCGCGGCCGCCGCGCTGAAGTCGCAGAAGGGCAACGTCGGCTTCATCGGCGGCGTCAAGGTCCCGCTGATCCAGAAGTTCGAGGCGGGCTACGTCGCGGGCGCCAAGGCCGTCAAGCCGGACATCAAGATCCAGGTCAAGTACCTGAGCGAGCCGCCGGAGTTCACCGGCTTCAACGACCCGGCCAAGGGCAAGACCACCGCCCAGGGCATGCTGGACGCCGGCGCCGACGTGGTCTACCAGGCGGCGGGCGGCTCCGGCGGCGGCGTCTTCGAGGCCGTCAAGGGCGCGAACGCCATGGCGATCGGCGTCGACTCCGACCAGGCCCTGACCGCGGACAAGGCCGTCTCCGACGTCATCATCACCTCGATGCTGAAGAAGGTCGACGTCGCGGTCTACGACTTCCTCAAGAACTACACGGCGAACTCCCTCAAGGGCGGCGAGACCCGGTACGACCTGAAGGCGGGCGGTGTGGACTTCTCCACCACCGGCGGCAAGGTCGACGACATCAAGTCGCAGCTCGACGAGTACAAGAACAAGATCATCAGCGGCGAGATCACGGTCTCCCAGACCCCCTGACCCGCCGTCTTTCCGAGGGGCTCGGAGCCGACCGCTCCGGGCTCCTCGGCCTACCGTGCCTGTGACCCAGGCACCTTGTGTGGGGGAGGCCGCCATAACCACCGCAATCGCCACAGAACCCGCCGTTGAGCTGAAGGGGATCACCAAGAGGTTTCCCGGAGTCGTCGCGAACCGGGACATCTGCCTGAGCGTCGCCAAGGGACACATCCACGCCGTCGTCGGAGAGAACGGCGCGGGCAAGTCCACGCTCATGAAGATCCTTTACGGCATGCAGCGCCCGGACGAGGGTGAGATCCGGATCGACGGGGCGGTCGTGAACTTCCACACCCCCGGCGACGCCATCGTCGCCGGGATCGGGATGGTTCACCAGCACTTCATGCTGGCCGACAACTTCACGGTGCTGGAGAACGTGATCCTCGGCAGCGAGCCGCGCAAGGGCGGCCTCGCCGTCGACTTCGCCGCGGCGCGCAAGAAGATCAAGGAGATCTCCGACGCGTACGGCCTCGGTGTCGAGCCGGACGCGCTGGTCGAGGACCTCGGGGTCGGCGACCGCCAGCGGGTGGAGATCCTCAAGGTCCTCTACCGCGGCGCCCGGATCCTCATCCTGGACGAGCCCACCGCGGTCCTCGTGCCGCACGAGGTGGACGAGCTCTTCGACAACCTCCGGGTGCTGGTCCGCGAGGGCCTCACGATCCTTTTCATCTCGCACAAGCTCGACGAGGTGCTCAAGGTCGCCGACGCGATCACGGTGATCCGCCGGGGCACGACCGTGGCCAGCGTCGACCCCCACGAGGTGACCGCGCGCAAGCTCGCCGAGCTGATGGTCGGCAGCGAGCTGCCCAGCCCGGAGACCCGCGAGTCCACCGTCACCGACGTCGTCACGCTGGAGGTCTCCGGCCTCACGATGGCGGACACGGGCGCCGGACCCGTCGCGAAGGGCGCCTCCGCCGACGAACTGCGGGCGGCCGGCGTGCGCCTGCTGCTCGACGACATCTCGTTCACGATCCACAAGGGCGAAGTCCTCGGCATCGCCGGCGTCGAGGGGAACGGCCAGGCCGAACTGGTCGAGGCCATCATGGGCATGCGCGCGATCAACGCCGGGACGGTCAGCCTGGCCGGCGCGGACATCACCGGCTGGTCCACGCTGAAGCGGCGCGAGGGCGGCATCGGCTTCATCCCCGAGGACCGCCACCGGCACGGCCTGCTGCTGGAGGCGCCGCTGTGGGAGAACCGCATCCTCGGCCACCAGACGCGTGAGCCGAACGTCAAGGGCATCTGGATCGACCGGGCCGGGGCCCGCAAGGACACCCAGCGGATCGTCGAGGAGTACGACGTCCGCACCCCCGGCATCGATGTGGACGCGGCCGCCCTGTCCGGCGGCAACCAGCAGAAGCTGATCGTCGGCCGGGAGATGAGCGGCGAACCGGCGCTGCTGATCGCCTCGCACCCGACTCGGGGTGTGGACGTGGGCGCGCAAGCGGCCATCTGGGACCACCTGCGGAACGCGCGGGCCGCCGGCCTCGCCGTACTGCTGATCTCCGCGGACCTTGACGAGCTGATCGGCCTGTCCGACTCGCTCAAGGTCATCCTGCGTGGCCGGATCGTCGCCGACGTGGATCCCGGCTCCGTGACGCCTGAGCAGCTCGGTTCGGCGATGACCGGCGCCGGGGAGGGCGCATGAGCACGTTTCTTGATCGCGTTTTCGGGCGGGTCGGCCTCGGCGGTGTGATGGCGCTGGTCGCGCCCGCGCTGGCCGTCGTCTTCGCCGGGCTGGTTACCTCGGTGGTCCTGCTGATCGCCGGGCACCAGCCAGTCGAGGCGTTCACGTCCCTGGTGGAGTACGGCGCGCAGCCCCGCGTGCTGGTCCTGATCGTCAACCTCGCCACCACCTACTTCCTGTCGGCGGTCGCGGTCGCGGTTGGGTTCCGGATGAACCTGTTCAACATCGGCGTCGACGGCCAGTACCGGCTCGCCGCGCTGGTCGCGGCGGCCGTCGGCGGTGCCGCGCTCGTGCCGGGGCCGCTCAACATCGTGCTGGTCGTTCTCGTGGCCATGCTCGTGGGCGCCCTGTGGGCCTCGATCGCCGCGGTGCTGAAGGTGACCCGGGGCGTCAGCGAGGTCATCTCGACGATCATGCTGAACGCCATCGCGACCGGCCTGACCGGCTGGCTGCTGACCGCGGACCGGCTGGGCGTGCTCAGCGGCAACGCGATCGGCACCCCGCCCATCCCGGGCGACGCGCACATGCCCGGCATGGCGCTCATCCCGGGCACCCCGATGAAGATCAACGGCTTCCTCGTCGTGGCGATCATCGTCGGCGTCGCCTATGCCGTGCTGCTCAACCGGACCCGGTTCGGGTTCAACCTGCGCGCCACGGGCCGGTCGGAGCCGGCCGCGGTGGCGAGCGGCGTGAACGTCAAGCGCATGGTGGTCGCCGCGATGGTCATCTCCGGCGCCTCGGCCGGTCTGATCGGCATGCCGGAGCTTCTCGGCAGTTCCTTCGAGTACAGCCTCAACTTCCCGACGGGCCTCGGCTTCACCGGCATCGCGATCGCCCTCCTCGGACGGAACAACGCGGTCGGCATGGCGGTCGGCGCGCTGCTCTGGGGCTTCCTGGACAGCTCCTCGGACGCCCTGCAGCTCATGGACATCTCCAAGGAGCTCGTCGACATCATGAAGGGCGTGATCGTGCTCTCGGTGATCATCGCGTACGAGCTGGTTCACCGGTACCGGGTCGTGGCCGCGCAGCGCAAGGTCAGTCGTGAGCTCGCCGCCCCGGCCGAGACGGAAGGAGCCGCCGCATGACCGCCACGGACGTCGCGGCGGAGAAGCCGGCGGCCGCGCCGCCGGCCCGCCGGTTCAGGCTGACCTTCCCCGTCCTGCTGATCGGGCTGGCCGGGCTGGTCATCCTGCTCTCGATCGCCAGGGTGGTGACCGGCGCCAACGACATCACCTCCGGCGGCACCGTCAGCGCCGCCCTCGGCCTCGCCGTCCCGATCGGGCTGGCCGGACTCGGCGGCCTCTGGTCGGAGCGGGCCGGCGTGGTCAACATCGGCCTCGAAGGCATGATGATCCTCGGCACCTGGTTCGGCGCCTGGGGCGCGCTCCAGTTCGGCAACCCCTGGGCCGGGGTGCTTGCCGGGGCGCTGGGCGGCGCGATCGGCGGGGCCGTCCACGCGCTGGCGACGGTGACCTTCGGCGTCGACCAGATCATCTCCGGTGTCGCGATCAACATCGTCGGCCTCGGCTTCACCCAGTACCTCTCCAAGCTGGTCTTCGCCACGATGAAGGGCGGCGGCGCCAAGCAGTCGCCGCGCGTGCCGAAGATGGGCAAGATCAGCGTGCCGGGCATCGGGCAGCCGCTCCAGGACCTGCAGAACAAGCGCTGGTTCCTGGTGTCGGACGTGGCCGGCGTCCTCCACGGGATCACCCAGAACATCTCGCTCTTCACCATCCTGGCGATCGTGCTGGTGCCGCTGTCGTTCTACCTGCTGTGGCGTACCGCGTTCGGCCTGCGGATCAGGTCGTGCGGTGAGCGCCCGGTCGCGGCCGAGTCGCTGGGCGTCAACGTGTACCTCTACAAGTGGATCGCGGTGATGGTGTCCGGCGGGCTGGCCGGGCTCGGCGGGGCGTTCCTGTCGCTCGTCGCCGCCGGTATCTACCGGGACGGGCAGACGGGCGGCCGCGGCTACATCGGCCTGGCCGCCATGATCTTCGGCAACTGGCGTCCGGGCGGCCTGGCCGGAGGCGCGGCCCTGTTCGGCTACACCGACGCGCTCCAGCTCCGGCAGGGTGGCCCCTCCGTCCACGCGCTGCTGCTCGTCGTCGCCCTGCTGCTCGCCGCCGTCGCCGTCTACCAGCTCGTACGGCAGAGCCGGAACAAGGCCGCCCTGGCCACCGGCATCGCCGCCGTCGCCGTGTTCGCCGTGTTCGCGGTGACCGACACGGTGCCGGAGGCGTTCACATCGTTCACGCCGCACCTGACTACGCTGCTGGTGCTCTCACTCGCCTCGCAGCGGCTGCGGATGCCGGCCGCCGACGGCGTTCCCTATCGCAGAGGACAGGCCAAATGACCAAGCCGACCATCGACTGGGACGCGCTGCGCGCCCAGGCGACCGAGGCCATGGCGCACGCGTACGCGCCGTACTCCAAGTTCCCCGTGGGCGCCGCCGCGCTGGTGGACGACGGGCGGGTGGTCACCGGCTGCAACGTCGAGAACGCGTCGTACGGCGTCGGGCTGTGCGCGGAGTGCGGCCTCGTGTCGGCGCTGCACGCCGGCGGGGGCGGGCGCCTGGTGGCGTTCACCTGCGTGGACGGGCACGGAGAGCTGCTGATGCCGTGCGGTCGCTGCCGCCAGCTCCTGCTGGAGCACGGCGGGTCCGAGCTGCTGGTCGAGACCCCGGAAGGCCCCTGGCGGCTGGCGGACCTCCTGCCGTTCGCCTTCGGCCCAGACGACCTGTCGCGATAAATCGGGACGTGCGGCTTACGTGGGGCCGTACGCGAAATTGGGGGGAACCATGGGGTTCGACGCGATCGAGATCATCACCACCAAGCGGGACCGGCGCGAGCTGTCCACCGCCCAGATCGACTGGGTGATCGACGCGTACACCCGGGGTGGCGTGGCCGACGAGCAGATGTCCGCGCTGGCGATGGCGATCCTGCTCAACGGCATGAACCGCAGGGAGATCGCCGACTGGACCCTCGCCATGATCCGGTCCGGCGAGCGGATGGACTGGTCGGCGCTCGACCGGCCGACCGCCGACAAGCACTCCACGGGCGGCGTGGGTGACAAGATCACCCTGCCGCTCGCGCCGCTCGTCGCGGCGTGCGGCGCGTACGTGCCGCAGCTCTCCGGGCGCGGGCTCGGCCACACCGGCGGCACGCTCGACAAGCTGGAGTCGATCCCCGGCTGGCGCGCGTCGCTGTCGAACGACGAGATGCTGCACGTCATCCGCACCGCGGGCGCCGTCGTCTGCGCGGCGGGCAGCGGCCTCGCCCCGGCGGACAAGAAGCTGTACGCGCTGCGGGACGTCACCGGGACGGTCGAGTCGATCCCGCTGATCGCCTCGTCCATCATGTCCAAGAAGATCGCCGAGGGCACGGGTTCGCTCGTCCTCGACGTCAAGGTGGGCTCCGGCGCGTTCATGAAGAACGTGGACGACGCCCGCGAGCTGGCCGAGACCATGGTCGCGCTGGGCGGTGACGCCGGGGTCAGGACGGTCGCCCTGCTCACCGCGATGGACCGGCCGCTCGGCCGGGCCGTGGGCAACGCCCTGGAGGTCGCGGAGTCCGTCGAGGTGCTCGCCGGAGGTGGCCCCTCCGACGTCGTCGAGCTGACCGTACGGCTGGCCAGGGAGATGCTGGAGGCCGCCGCCGTACCGGGGGCCAAGGACCCCGAGCAGGCGCTCAAGGACGGCTCCGCGATGGACGCCTGGCGGCGGATGATCGGCGCCCAGGGAGGCGACCCGGACGCGCCGCTGCCCGTGGCGGCCGAGACGATGGACGTCGTCGCGCCGTCCTCGGGTGTGCTGCGCCGGCTGGACGCCCTCAGCGTGGGCGTGGCGGCCTGGCGGCTCGGCGCCGGGCGCGAGCGCAAGGAGGACGCCGTCTCCTTCGGCGCCGGGATCACCCTGCACGCCAAGCCGGGCGACACGGTGCGCGCCGGGCAGCCGCTGATGACCCTGCACGCCGACGAACCGGGACGGTTCGAGCGGGCGCTCGCCGTGCTTGAGGGCGGCTACGAGATCGGCAAGACCGCCGACCCCGCCCTGTTCCCGCTGGTGATTGACCGCATCACCGAAGGGGACCTCGCCCGCGACTGACCCCGCACGCGTACGTGCGGCGAGCTTTCAGGACCGGCGCTCGCCGCACGTACCGGGCCCGAGGCGACGGCGTCAGCCGAGATGGGCCGTGAGGACCGCGAGATGAGTGGGGGCGGCCTCCGCGTGCCGCTTCCTGCCCTCGTCGGTGAGCAGGACGAACACGCCCCGGCGGTCGGCCTCGCACATCGCGCGGGTGACCAGCCCTTCACGCTCCAGGCGGGCGATCAGCCGGGACAGCGCGCTCTGGCTCAGGTGGACCTCGTCGGCGAGCTCCTGCACGCGGAACTTCTCCTTGCCGCCCGCGTCGGTGGAGAGGCCCTCCGCCAGGTGATCCAGCACCTCGAACTCGCTCACGCCGAGGCCGTGCCGCTCACCCAGCTCGCGATCGAGCGCGCAGGAGACGGTGGCGTGCCGCCGGAGCAGCTCACGCCACTTGTCGATGACGTTATTGCCGGTTTTGTGGCGAGCCATCCCAGCCTCCTTTTCGCGCGGAGCCTAGCACGGGAGGCTAATACATGCAATCGCATTAAATGTTTGTGCATTGAATGCAGGTGCATGTAATGTCTGCGGCCATGACCTCTTCCGCAACGAACGAGCGCTGGGGGGCGCCCCTGTGGGGTGCGCTCAGCGTTCTTTGCGCTGTCATCTTCCTCGACGCCCTCGACGTGTCGATGGTGGGTGTGGCCCTGCCCTCCATCCAGGCCGACCTCGGCATGTCCACCGCCGCCCTCCAGTGGGTCGTGAGCGGGTACGTGCTCGGCTACGGCGGCCTGCTCCTGCTCGGGGGCCGCACCGCCGACCTGCTCGGCCGCCGCCGGGTCTTCCTCGTCGCGCTGGCCGTCTTCGCCGTCGCGTCCCTGCTCGGCGGGCTGATGAACGACGGCGCGCTGCTGATCGCGGCGCGCTTCGTCAAGGGCATGAGCGCGGCCTTCACCGCCCCCGCGGCGCTGTCGATCATCACCACGACCTTCGCCGAGGGGCCGGCCAGGAACCGGGCGCTGAGCATCTTCACCGCCTGCGGCGCGAGCGGCTTCTCCCTCGGACTCGTGCTCTCCGGCCTGCTGACCGAGCTCGGCTGGCGCTGGACCTTCCTGATGCCCGTCCCGGTGGCGATCGTGGCCCTGATCGCCGGCCTTCGGCTCCTGCCCCGCTCCGACGAGCGCGGCGAGGGCGGCCACGACATCCTCGGCGCGATCACGATCACCGCGGCGATGCTGCTCCTGGTCTTCACCGTGGTCCAGGCGCCGGACGTGCCGCTCTGGCGGACCGCGCTCTCCGCGGTCGCCGTGGCCGCGCTGTTCGGCCTGTTCGTGTGGCTGGAGCGCCGGGTCCGGCACCCGCTGGTCCGCCTCGGCATCCTGCGCTCCGCGCCGCTGGTCCGAGCCAACATCGGGCTCGTCATCCTGTTCGGCTCGTACGTCGGCTTCCAGTTCGTCGCCATGCAGTACTTCCAGAACCTGCTCGGCTGGTCGGCGCTGGAGACCGCGCTGGCGTTCCTGCCCGCCGGGCTGCTGGTCGCGATCAGCTCGACCAAGATGGGCGACCTCGCGGACAAGTACGGCACCGGGCGGCTGATCGCGCTCGGCTCGGTCGCGCTGCTGGCGGGCTACGCGATGTTCCTGCGGCTGGACACGCACCCCAGCCTCGCCACCATGGTCCTGCCCGGGATGGCGCTGCTCGGGATCGCGTTCGGGCTCTCCTTCCCGTCGCTCAACATCCAGGCCACCAACGGGGTGTCCGACGACGAGCAGGGGCTCGCCTCCGGCCTGCTCAACACCTCCGGCCAGGTCGGCGGCGCGGTGGTGCTGGCCATCGTGACGGCGGTCCTGACCTCCGGCTCGCCGGCCGACCCGATCGGCGCCTTCCGCTCGGCGATCATCGTCTCGGCCCTGTTCGCCCTGCTCGGCCTGGCCGTCGCGGTGAGCGGGCTGCGGCTCCGCTCCCGCTCCCGGTCCGGTACGGCGACCGCCGCCCCGGAGCAGGCCCTCGAAACGGTCTGACGACAGCGTGAGGGGCGCTCCACGGGGGAAGCGCTCCTCACGCGCGTTCCGGTCCTACATCGCAAGAATCAAGATCGCACCCGTTGCCTGCGAGCTGCCATCCCTGCGCCTCCTCGCGCAGGTGATGAACCTCGTCTTCGAACGCCTCTACGCCGCCGGCGGCTTCGATCGCACGCTCCAGGTGACCGCTCTCGCGCCACTTGCGATAGCTGCTCACTGGCTCATCTCCTTGTGCTCTGTCAGGTAGATGTCGTACAGGTGCTCGGCTCGCGCCACAACTGTCGGACGGACGCCTGTCATCGGGGTTGCGTCCACGATCGTCCCGTGGCCGCCACGCGATTCGCACCGGCATCCTGCTGAATGCCTACCTTCCAGCCGTTGACATCCACCGGAGCATCGCCGAGCGGGCGCGCTTCCTGGGCGGTGTGTAACGAGCCGCCGTATGCGACAGTGCCGTCATGCTCATCGTGATGGCCGGTCTACCCGCGGCGGGAAAGAGCTCGATTGCCGAGGGGTTGGGACGGGTGCTACCTGCTCCGGTGGTGGCGGTCGACCCTGTCGAGGCCGCGATATGGCGTGCCGGCGTGGATCGCGGTCAGCCCACGGGCCTGGCGGCCTACCTTGTTGCGGAGGCGGTGGCCGACGGTGTGCTGGCGCTGGGCCAGAGCGCGATCATCGACGCGGTCAACGCGGTGGAGGCGGCTCGCCGGCAGTGGCGGGCGCTGGCCGAGCGCCACCAGGTGTCAGTGGCGTTCATCGAGGTGGTGTGCTCGGACTCGCGGGCGCATCGCGAGCGACTGGAGCGCCGGTCCCGGGGCATCGTTGGCTTCGTAGAGCCGACCTGGGAATCTGTTCAGCAGCGACGGGCTGAGTACCAGCCCTGGACGGATGACCGGCTGGTGCTCGATTCGATTACGGACCTGGCCACGAACGTGACGAAGGCCCGGGAGTACCTGGCCATAGCATCACAATCTTCACGGCCCGCGTCCTGACAAGCCCCCAACCGCACACCCTGCCGTGAGGCAGAACGAGTTCACCGCCACGGGGCGAAACGTTGCCTGGTGCGGCCCTAGAGCCTGTGCGGAGTTCGGATCTCTAGGCCGGTCGAAGACCGCGGATCCACAAGATGGCCCCGCGTAGGTGCAGGCCGGCCAGATAGCTGTCGGGCGTCTTGTCGAACCGGAAGGCCAGCCCACGCCACTCCTTGATCCGATTGATGCACCGTTCCACTGTGTTGCGCTGCTTGTAAGCTCATCGCCGAGTTCACCTCGCGTGGCGCCCTACGCCCCGCCGCACCGCCGTCGGAACACCTGGGCGTGCTCACCGTCCGCGAGGAGGAGACGCTGCGGATGATCGCTCGCGGCCTGTCCAACGCGGAGATCGCGCAGGCCATGGTGGTCAGCGAGCACACCGTGAAGACCCACGTCAGCAACATGCTGACCAAGCTCGGGCTGCGTGACTGGGTCCAGGTGGTGATCACCGCCTACGAGAGCGGCCTGATCGTTCCCGGGCAGTGATGACGCCGGTGGCGCCCCCTTCCTCGACCTCCTGAAGGACTGAACACGCGCAGCCTGGGCAGGAGTCGCAACAGCGGTCTACCAGCACGTATGGAACAACGACACCCGCGGCCGGCCAGCGAACGGATCCGGCAAGACGAGCCGAAGAGGAGGTGGGGCGTCTTGATGGCTGAGCGATCTCAGGACGCCGCGCTCTCCCCGTCCGAGCTCGCGACCATGCGAGATCTGATCGGCGCCGACCGCGAACGGACCGTGGCGCGAGTCGCTTCGCTGACGCGCGACTGGGACGCCATCGTCCAGTCGGCCGCGCTGGTGGCCACCGATGACGAGCACGACCCCGAGGGATCGTCCACCGCCTTCGAGCGCGCCCATGTCCAAGCCCTGCTCGACCAGGGAAAGAGCCATCTCGCCGATCTGGACACCGCTCTGAAGCGGCTCGACGACGGCGCATACGGGGTGTGCGAGGTGTGCGGACGCCCCATCGCCGTCGAACGACTGAAGGCCCGTCCGGCGGCGAAGACCTGCATCGCTTGCGCGTCTGCCCGACGCTGATCCCCTGTAGGCGGCGCGTCCCGCCCCTGAGGACGGCACGGAAGCGCTCACCTTGTGAGGTAGGGGACTCTCTCCCCGGAGACGGGTGCTCGCGTGACTGCCCGGCGGGCCCCGGCTGGACAGAACCGAGGTCATCCCGATCCACCTTTGAAGGTGGCCTCCCCACGCACGGCAAGCGTCTCCTCGCCCTTGCCGCGCACAGCCAGGTGCTCTTTGACGCCAGGAGCGAGTGTCAGTACGGACGTTTACTATCCGGGCTGACTGGTGATCAAGCCGCGGGAGGAGTACGCCTTGTCGGCGGCCACCGCGCCCGGCCTGGTCCGCGGGAGACGACAGGCAGACGGATCTTGATGCGCTCCAGCACAGCGCGAAGCTGCGGGCTGTCTCCGGCTTGGCCGGGGGTGAGGACGAAGGACAGCGGACGGCAGCGCCGGTCGGCCGACAGGTGGACTTTGCTGGTCAGCCCGCCCCGCGAGCGGCCTAGCTTGGCCGCCCTCAGCCGGAACCGGTACCGACGTCGGATTAGCCGTCGTCCGTCCCCGTCTTCGTTCCCGTCCCCGTCTTGACCGGGGTCACCGTCGCGGGCGTTTTGGCCCTTTGGTGTAGCCCCCTTTCCCGTTCGACGGCCTCGTGCAGCGCTGCGGCCAACTCACCGCCCAGGACCATCCCAGCAGCGTGGTGATGGGCGCGGCCGTGGTGGAGTCCACGCTGACCAGGTCGAGATCGGCCTGCCCGCGGCCGCGGCCTCGGCGATCATCGCCTGCATCAGCCGTTCGAACACGCCGTGCACCGCCCATGAGCGGAACCTGTCATAGACCGTGGACCAGGGTCCGTACCAGGCCCTAGGACTCGTTCAGCGCGCCCAGGGCCCAGTGGGGGTGGGCCTCGGCCCGGCCGTCGAGAGCGATGCCGCGGAGACGGCACGACCGCACCTCGACGGCCGTCGCGGACGAGACGCGGTCGCTCTTCCTGGACGAGGGGCCGGTCTCGACGACCACCTCGCGCGCGCCTCCCCAGCCGTGGACGCGGCGGACCTCGGTGCCCGGCGGCAGCGAGGCGAGGCAGCTCCCGCGGACCCGGCCCGCGACGGCGTCCACGATCGCCACCCGGACCGCGGTGGCCCTTCCCGGGCGGGCGACCTCGGCGACCACCGCCAGGGTGCGCCCGCTGGGGGACGCGACGGCGGCCACGGGCAGGTCGGGGGCGAGCAGCGGGCCGTCCAGGCGCATCCGGTTCAGCACCCGGCCGTTCGGGCGCATCCGCACCAGATCGACCGGCCGCCCGCCGCCGACCTGGCCGACCGTGCCGGTGACCGTGCCGTCGTCGGCCACCGCGAGGACGTGGAGCCTGCGTGGCAACGTCCAATTGCGGCGACTGGTGAAGTCGCGCACCCGGGTCGGCCGGGCCCGCCCTCCGGTGCCGAACCCGGTTGCCACCCACCGACCCGACGGCGAGATCGCCAGCGACGTGTCCTTGGTGAGGCGCTGCCCGACCTCGACGAGGTCGCCGCCCTCCGGTACGGAGTGCCGCCGGTCGATGACCACGAAATCGGACCAGGAGGTGTTGTAGTACGCGATGTGGTTCCCGTCCGGGGTGATCGCGAGTAGCTGGTTTCCGCCGGGATCGGTCCTGACGCCCGCGTCGTAGATCACGTACTGTCGCCCTTCGGCGGTGACCACGCGCCACTCGAAGCACCGGCCCTCCTCGGTGTCGTCCACCAGGCAGCGGGCCCGGTAGGCGTACCGGATGGGGGCGTCCACCATGGAGGGGAGGGCGTCGCCGGACGAGTCGTCCTCGTCCGATGTCGCGTACGGGCCCTCGGTGGTGCGGTCGGGCGCTTCGTTGATCGCGCTGATCAGGGAGGTCGCGCCGAAGACCACGGGCACGATCACGAGGGCGGCCACAACCACGGAAACGCCGGTGACGAGGCGGCCGCGGGTGGAGCGGCGCCGCCGCGCGGTCCCCGCGACCTGGTCGAAGACGTCGCCCATGGGCGGCATCTCGGAGGCGAGGGCGTCCAGCGCGCGGCGCAGCGCCTCGCCCTCCGGGCCGAGGTCCGCGGCTCCGGTGGGGGTCGCCGCGGCGCCTCCGCCGGACCAGGGGAGCACCGACGAGGGCACCGAGGTCCAGGAGTGCTGCCGGGGCGCCTCCTGCTCCTGCTCCGGCGTCGGCGGGGCCCAGGTCGTCGCCCACCCGCCGGTGCGGGGCTCGGGCTCTGGCACGGACTCCTTCTCGGGTGCTGTGAGACCCGGGACGTGGGCGCGCAGCTCCGCGACGGCCGCCGCGATCTCGGCCCGCGCCGTCCCCGGATCGGTACGGCACAGCGCGGCGGCCTCCGCCTCCGGCACCCCCTCGTGGAAGCGCGCCACGACCAGTGCCCGGCGCGACGGCGGCAGCGCCCCCAGGGCGTCCCTGAACGTCGGGGCGGCGGCGCTGAGGCCGTCCGAGCTCTGGGCGGCCGGCTCCGTCCCGCCACCGGCCCACGACAGGAAGGACGCGAAGAGCCCCCGGCGGGCCGAGTCGGCGGGCTTGGCCCAGCGGACGGTGGGCCAGGTGAGCGCGATCCTGGTCAGGACGTCGACCACGAGGGTCCGCGCGCTCCACCGGTCCCCTGTGAGCAGCAGGGCCGTACGCGCCAGCGGCTGGGCCTGGTCGGCGACGAACGCGTCGAACCCCTGCAGCCGGCCCAGGTCGCCCTCGGAGCTCATCGCTGCCCTCCACTGTGCTGGGCGAATAGATGTGGATATTTCGCAATGTGAGACCCGGTACGGCGGCCACATTAACGGAGATCCGAACTCCGGGCCCGGCGCATACGTCTAATCAGGTGGCACGCAATCGCATCCGTTCGCAGTGGAACGTTCGACAGGAGAAATCGCCATGAAGACGTCGCGCGCCCTGGCTCTCGCCCTCGTGCCGATCGCCGCCACCCTCGCCTGCGGGAGCACGACGACCACCGCGAGCGGCGCGAGCGGCGGGATCGCCGGAGACGCCACCGCCACAGTCGCCTCCCCGGGGACCGGAGCCGGGCGGGAGAGCGCCGCCCCGACCGCCCCGACCGCCCCGACCGGCACGTCCACCGGAAACGCGACGTCTACGGGAAACGCCGCCGCCGCCGGGAACCCGGCGGCCAAGCCGGGCGAGCCCGCGCCGCCCACGAGCACCAAGCCGGTCACCGTCTCCCGCCACCCGGCCAAGCCGCCCACGGTGACCGGGGTCAGGTTCGCCCGGCACGCGGGGTTCGACCGCGTCGTGATCGACCTCTCCGGTGCGATGCCCGGCTACTCCGTCGCCTGGACCGACAAGCTCGTTCACGACGCCTCCGGCGACCAGGTCGGCCTCGCGGGCGGGGCGTATCTCCAGGTGCGCATCACCCCGGCGGCCGCGCACAACCGCGCGGGCGGCCCGACCTGGAAGGGCCCCCGCCAGGTCGCGGCGAACCTGCCGAACGTCCGCCACATCGTGAACAACGGCGACTTCGAGGGCATCGTGAGCGTCGGCCTCGTGCTCGCCCGCAAGGCCGGGTTCCGGGTGCTGGCGCAGTCGGGGCCGTCCAGGATCGTCATCGACGTGGCCCACTGACAGACTGGGACACATGGTACGGAGGATTGACGCGGCCACCCGGATCCCGGTCCCGGGCGGAAAGATCATCGACGAGTACGTCGGACGGGTCAACAGCGGCGACGAGCGGGTCTCGATCGCGCACATGCAGGCTCCCCCGGAGTGGGAGGAGCCGCCACAGACGCCGGAGTTCGCCGAGTACACCCTCGTGCTCAAGGGCTCGGTGATCGTCGAGCACGAGGGCGGCGCCACCGAGGTCGGGGCAGGTCAGGCGTTCGTCAGCGAGCCGGGCGAGAAGATCCGCTATCGCTCCGGGCCGTCCGGGGCCGAGTACGTGGCCGTGTGCCTCCCGGCGTTCTCGCCCGAGACTGCCAACCGCGACGACGCGTAATCGGCAAACAGTACATGATCCCTGTTTTCGCAGGTGGCATAGGATGCCGAGATGAGTGAAAGCGGCGTCCGGGACCCGGGCGCCGCTGGGCGCGGAGGAGTGACGACAAGCGATGAGCGAGCGACGCAGCGGTCATATCGGAGCCGGGAACACGAGCGGTTCCGCGCGGCGGGCGGGGGAGCGCGCGTGAACACGCCGACGCGGGAGCAGATCCGCCAGGCGCCCAAGGTCCTGCTGCACGACCACCTCGACGGGGGCCTGCGCACCGAGACGATCATCGATCTCGCCCGTGACACCGGCTACGGCAGGCTGCCGTCCACCGACCCCGCGAACCTCGCCGCCTGGTTCCAGGAGGCGTCCGACTCGGGATCGCTCGAACGCTACCTGGAGACGTTCGACCACACCGTCGGGGTCATGCAGACCCGCGAGGCGCTGGTCCGGGTCGCCGCCGAGTGCGCCGAGGACCTCGCCGACGACGGCGTCGTCTACGCCGAGGTCCGGTACGCGCCCGAGCAGCACACCTCTGGCGGCCTCTCGCTGGACGAGGTCGTGGAGGCGGTCATCGAGGGCTTCCGGATCGGCTCGCTCGGCCCCGACGGCACTCCGAGGATCAGGGTCGGCACGCTGCTCACCGCGATGCGGCACCAGGCCCGCTCGATGGAGATCGCCGAGCTGGCCGTGCGCTACCGCGACGTGGGCGTGGTCGGGTTCGACATCGCGGGGGCCGAGGCGGGCCACCCGCCCACCCGCCACCTCGACGCCTTCGAGTACCTCCAGCGGGAGAACGCCCACTTCACCATCCACGCGGGCGAGGCGTTCGGGCTGCCCTCGATCTGGCAGGCGATCCAGTGGTGCGGGGCCGACCGGCTCGGCCACGGCGTCCGGATCATCGACGACATCGCGCTGTCCGACGACGGCGAGGCCAAGCTCGGCAGACTGGCCGCGTACGTCCGGGACAAGCGCATCCCGCTGGAGATGTGCCCGACGTCGAACTTGCAGACCGGGGCCGCGCCGTCCATCGAGGAGCATCCGATCGGGCTGCTGCGCCGGCTGCACTTCCGGGTTACGGTCAACACCGACAACCGGCTGATGAGCGCGACCAGCGTGACCGGAGAGTTCGCCAAACTGGTGGACGCCTTCGGCTACGGCTGGGACGACCTGCAGTGGTTCACGGTCAACGCGATGAAGTCGGCGTTCATCCCCTTCGACGAGAGGCTCGCGCTGATCAACGGTGTGATCAAGCCGGGCTTCGCCCAACTGAAGTGGCACGCATGAAACAGGTTTTCCGCTCCAAGCTGGCGTGGGTCTTCGGGTGGGCGTGGATCGTCTTCGCGGCCTGGAACGCCTGGGACCTGATCTCCCGCGGCAGCATGCCGTCCGCGCTGATCGCGGGGGCGGTGCTCGGCGTCATCACGGTGTTCGTCGGGCTGCTGGCCCTGCGCCCGGCGATCATCTCGGAGGAGGGCGGCGTCCGGGTGCGCAACCCGTTCCGCACCGCGTACGTGCCGTGGAGCTCGGTGGACCAGGTGCGGGTCTCCAACGCGATCGTGATCGTGGCCGGTGACACGACCATCCGCTGCTGGAGCCCTCAGCCGAGCGCCCGCGAGCGGGCCAAGGCGCTCCGCCGGGCGAACAAGGCGCAGGCGTCCGACCAGCGGCAGCACGACGCGGCCGCGGCAGGCCGCACGCACGCCGACTGGGTGGCGCAGCAGCTCTCCGAGATGGCGGTGCTGCGCAAGCGGAACGCCTCGGGGGCGACCAGCATGTCGTGGTCGCCCGTGGCGATCGCCGGCCTCGCGGTCGCGGTCGCCCTCGTCGTGGTGACCATCGCCCTGACCTGAGCCGCGGTGACGGCCGCCCCGCGTCGGGCGGCCGTTCTGCCCTGCCGGGACCCGCTTCGCAGGGCGTCCGCGCTGTGCCGGGACCCTTCACCGGGCGTTCGCGCCCTGCGGGTCCCGGTCTCGCGCGTGTGCGCCCCGCGCTACCCGCCGATCGCGGCGGCGAGGTCCGCCTTGAGCGCGGCCAGGTCGGCGGCGGCCGCCGTCCGCGCCCGCTCGACGTCCCCGGACGCGGGCCCCGTGACCGGGACGACCACCTCCAGGTAGCACTTGAGCTTCGGCTCGGTGCCGCTCGGCCGGACGACCACGCGGGCGCCGCCGGCGAGCCGGTACCGCAGGCCGTCGGTCGGGGGCAGCCCGGCCAGGCCGGCGGCGAGATCCTCGGCGGACTCGACCTCCCGGCCGCCGAGCTTGACCGGCGGCGCCGCGCGCAGTCCGGCCATCGCCCGCTGGATGATCGACAGGTCCTCGACCCGGACGGAGAGCTGGCCGGTGGCGTGCAGGCCGTACCGGCGGGCCTGGTCGTCGAGCAGGTCGAGCAGCGTCCTGCCGTCCCGCCGGGCCGCCGCGGCCAGGCCCGCGACGGTGAGCGCCGCGCCGATCCCGTCCTTGTCGTGGACGGGCAGCCCGGCGGCGGAGCCGACGCTGTATCCCAGTGCCTCCTCGTAGCCGAAGATCAGGCCGGGACCCGCCTTCATGATCCATTTGAAGCCGGTCAGCGTCTCCGCGTGCCGTGCGCCGTGCGCCGCGGCGATCTTGCCGAGCAGCGACGACGAGACGATCGTCGTCGCGACCAGGCGGTCGTCGCCCGAGGTGGCGCGCAGCACGTGCTCGGCCAGCAGGCAGCCCAGCTCGTCGCCGGTGAGCATCCGGTAGCCGCCGCCGGGAAGGGGCACCCCGGCCGCGCACCGGTCGGCGTCCGGATCGTTGGCCAGGACGAGGTCCGCGCCGGTCTCCTCCGCGAGGCCGAGCGCGAGGTCCATCGCCCCCGGCTCCTCCGGGTTGGGGAAGGCGACGGTCGGGAAGTCCGGGTCGGGGTCGCGCTGCGCGGCGGCCATCGCCGGGACCGCGAAGCCCAGGCCGCGGAACGCCTCCGCGAGCGTCTCCGCGCCGACCCCGTGCAACGGCGTGTACGCGACGCGGACGTCCCGGGCGTCACCGACCGGCAGGCCGGCCAGCGCCCGCAGGTAGGGGACGACGATCGCCTCATGCGTGAGCGTCTGCCACGAGTCGCCGAGCGGCAACTCGTCCACCCGGCCGACCGCGTCGATCGCCCGCGAGATCTCCGCGTCGATCGGCGGCACGATCTGGGCGCCGTCTCCCCAGTAGACCTTGTAACCGTTGTCCCGGGGCGGGTTGTGCGAGGCGGTGACCATGACGCCCGCGTCCGCGCCCAGGTGGCGTACGGCGAAGGCCAGCACGGGCGTCGGCCACCTGCCGTCCATGACGGAGGCGCGCAGGCCCGCGCCGGTCAGCACGGCGGCGGTGTCCCTGGCGAAGACGTCCGAGTTGTGCCGCGCGTCGTAGCCGATCACCACGTGCCGGCCGGGGCCGAGGACGCGGGCCAGGCCGGCGGCGGCGCGCATCACGGTCACCCGGTTCATCCGCGCAGGGCCCGCGCCCAGCTCGCCGCGCAGGCCCGCGGTGCCGAACTCCAGCCGGGAGCCGAACCGGGAGGCCAGCTCGGCCTCGTCGTCGCGGGCGAGGAGCGCTTCCAGCTCCGCGCGGGTCTCCGGGTCCGGGTCCTGGGACAGCCACTCCCGCGCCCGCTCGATGAGATCGCTCATGGGTGCCCCTACAGCTTGTCGACGACCTTGGCGAGGAGGACGCCCATCCGGGCCGCGGTGGCGCGTCCCACCTCCAGGACCTCCTCGTGGTTGAGCGGCTCGCCCACCAGGCCGGCGCCCGGGTTGGTCACGAGCGAGATGCCGAGCACCTCCGCCCCCGCCTCGCGGGCCGCGATGGCCTCCAGCACGGTGGACATGCCGACCAGGTCGCCGCCGAGGGTGCGCAGCATCCGGATCTCCGCCGGGGTCTCGTACGTCGGGCCGCGGAAGGCCACGTAGACGCCTTCGGCGAGGGAGGGGTCCACCTCGCGGGCGAGGTCGCGCAGCCGGGGCGAGTAGACGGAGGTCAGGTCGATGAAGGTGGCCCCGGTGATCGGGTTCGCGCCGGTCAGGTTGATGTGGTCGCTGATCAGGACCGGGTCGCCCACGTTCTGGGTCTCGGGGCGCAGGCCGCCCGCGGCGTTGGTGAGGACCACCGTGCCCGCCCCCGCGGCGACGGCGGTGCGTACGCCGTGCACCACCGGCTCCACGCCGCGGCCTTCGTACAGGTGCGTACGGCCGAGCAGGATCAGGGCGTTCTTCCCCGACGTCGTCCTGACCGCGCGGATCGTGCCCGCGTGCCCGGCGACCGCGGGCGGGGCGAAGCCGGGCAGCTTCGTCACGGGGAACTCGGTGACGGTCTCGCCGATCACGTCCGCGGCCGGGACCCAGCCCGACCCCATGACGAGGGCGACGTCGAAGGATCCGATGCCGGTGAGGTTCTTCAAGGTGGCCGCGGCCTCTGCCGCCAGTGCGTAAGCGTCGTTGGTCACGTTCACCGAGCGTACAGAAGCGGATGAACCATCCCAGCCAGAAAACGGCGGGTCCGACGTCGCGCGACAAGATCTGGCGATATCTGCCAAAACCGGAGAGGCTCGACGGCAGGGGATGAAACGGGCGGAAGGCCCGCGACGCTCAGTCGCCCAGGGACTTGCAGGGACGGGTCCGCAGATCCTTCACATAGTCGTCCGGCGCCCCGGCCTTCTCCGCCGCGTCCGCGATGATGCCGAGGTGGCGGGCCGACGGCAGGCCGCCCTCGTAGGAGTCGAGGACGTACGTCCAGGCCAGCACGTCGCCGTCGAGCGTCGCGATCCGGACCCGGACCTTGCGGTAGAAGCCCAGCTCCGTGCCGGTCCACTTGTCGAGCGAGGCTTCGTCCCACTCGGGCACGTCGTACAGGACGACGAAGACCTGGTTGTCGGAGTCCTCGACGATCGTGGCGAGTGCGCCCTCCCAGGCGACGTCCTCGCCGCCGAAGGTCAGCCGCCAGTCAGGAAGCCAACCGGTGCCGCGCATCGGGGAATGCGGGGCCCGCTCGGCCATCTGCTTGGAATCCATGTTGCTGCTGTAGGCCGCGTAGACAGGCACGGCACGAAGCCTAAACCACAAGGCGCGTCACCGGACGGTCATGACGCAGGACCCGCCATCTCCCGGTGAAATCAGGGACTTCCCGCGCAGTCGAACCCTTACGCATCCCCCTCATCCCTGACTAGCGGGATGATGCGGGAGAATAGGGCACGTGACAAGGATCGTGATCATCGGTGGCGGCCCCGGCGGCTACGAGGCGGCCCTGGTCGCCGCCCAACTCGGAGCACAGGTCACCGTCGTCGAGCAGGACGGGCCGGGAGGCGCGTGCGTGCTCACCGACTGCGTGCCCTCCAAGACGCTGATCGCCACCTCGGTCCGTAAACAGGCGCTGCTGGACGCGGCCTCGGTGGGCGTCCACTTCGACGGAGGGGCGGACGGCGACTGCGGCGGCGTCATGGTCGAGATGCCCCTGGTGAACAAGCGCGTCAAGGAGCTGGCGCAGGCGCAGTCCGCCGACATCGCCGCGCGGCTCGCGGCCGAGGGCGTCGAGATCATCCGCGCCAAGGGCCGGCTCGTGGACCCCCAGGTCGTCCGGGCCGGGAACCGGACGATCCGGGCCGACGTCGTCATCGTCGCGACCGGGGCGCACCCGAGGGTGCTGTCCGGCGCCGAGCCGGACGGCGAGCGCATCCTCACCTGGCGCCAGCTCTACGAGCTGCAGGAGCTGCCCGAGCACCTGATCGTGGTCGGTTCGGGTGTGACCGGCGCCGAGTTCGCCGGCGCCTACCGCTCGCTCGGCTCCGAGGTGACCCTGGTCTCCTCCCGCGACCGGATGATGCCGAACGAGGACGCCGACGCCGCCGAGGTGCTCGAAGAGGTCTACCGGCGCCGTGGCATGAACGTCATGGGCCGCTCCCGCGCCGCCTCGGTCAAGCGCACCGAGCACGGCGTGGTCGTCACGCTGGAGGACGGCAGGACCGCCGAAGGCAGCCACTGCCTGATGACCGTCGGCATGATCCCCAACACGGCCGGCATCGGCCTGGAGGAGGCCGGCGTCCGGCTTGACCGGAACGGCTTCATCGAGGTCGACAAGGTCTCCAGGACCTCCGCGCCCGGCGTCTACGCGGCGGGCGACTGCACCGGTGTCCTCATGCTCGCCTCCGTCGCCGCCATGCAGGGCCGGATCGCCGTCTGGCACGCCCTGGGCGAGGCCGTGCAGCCGATCCGCCTGGCCACCGTCGCGGCGAACATCTTCACCGACCCCGAGATCGCGGCCGTCGGCGTGTCGCAGCGGCAGATCGAGTCCGGCGAGATCGAGGCCAACGTCGTCAAGCTGCCGCTGGCCACCAACGCCAGGGCCAAGATGCAGGGCTTCAACGACGGCTTCGTCAAGCTCTTCTGCCGTCCCAACACGGGCATCGTGCTCGGCGGCGTGATCGTGGCCTCCCGCGCGTCCGAGCTCGTCCTCGCCCTGTCGGTCGCGGTGCAGCACCGGCTCACGGTCGACCAGCTCGCGCAGACGTTCGCCGTCTACCCCTCGCTGTCCGGGTCGATCACCGAGGCGGCCCGCCGCCTCATGTCACCGCTGACCACCGTGATCTGACAGCCGTGTCCTGACCCGGCGCAGCGACGCCCTCCCGTGCTCCACGGCCGATACGGCCCCCTGCAGCTCGCCGGAGGTGCGCGCGACCGTGAGCACGTGCCTGGCCGCCTCGTACGCGTCGAGCGCGGCCCGCCACTCCCGCTGGTCGCCGGGCTCCGTCGGCGTCCCGTCGTCGCGCCGCAGCTCCGCGTCCATCGTGTTGATCTCGGTGCCGAGCTGGGTGAGATCCTCCGCGAGCACCTGGCGCTCCAGATCGAAGGCGTCAGCGTCGCGCCTCCTGCGCCGGTGGGCGGCGGCCCAGAAGAACAGCGTGATCGTGAGCCCGATGCCGCTCAGGACGACCAGGAGGAGCCCCGTCACCGTCCGTACGGGATCCTCCGCGATCGCCCGGTCGGTGGCGTCCGGGCTCCGGTCGCCGCTCGGGGAGGGCGACGGCAGCGTGGTGGGGGCGACCGCCGGAGTGCCGCGCGAACCGGTGAGATTCACGTCCCGCGCCTGGACGAAGGACGCGCCCTCGACGTTCGCGCCGGTGAGGTCGGCGCCTTCCATCTCGGCCTGACCCAGCGCCGCCCCGCCGAGGTCGGCGGCGGCGAACACGGCGCTCTCCAGATGGGCCTGGGTGAGCTTGGTGGCGCGCATCGTCGCCCGGGTGAAGTCGGCGGTCCGCGCGGTCACCTGGCCGAGGATCGCCTTGCTGAGGTCGGCGCCGACGAAGGTGGTGCCGGTGAGGTTGGCCTGGGTCAGCTGCGCACGGGCCAGGACCGCGCCGGTGAGGTCCGCGCGGCTCAGGTCCGCCTGGCCCGCGTAGGCGTCCTTGAGGATCGCGCTGCGCAGCTGCGCCTGCTTGCCGTGAAACTGGCCGAGCTCGGCGCCGCTGAGATCGGCCCCGCGCAGGTCGACGCCCTCGGCGTGCGCCAGGGTCAGGTCGGCGTCCTTGAGCGAGGCGTCTCGCAGGATCACCCCGCGCAGGTCCCGGTTGGAGAGATCGGCGCCGTCGAGGGTGGCACCGGTCAGGTTCGCGCACTGCAGGTCGTTGGGGAGGTCCTCGGCGTCGGTGAAGTCCTCGCCGCGCATGTCCGGCCCGCTGCCGGGCCGGCAGCCCGCCGACAGCGCCGCGGCATCGGCCCCCGCGACCGCGGCGCTGAGCGGTACGGGGAGCGCGACGGCCATGATCACGAGCACGACGGACAACGCTCGAAAGCGACGCAACGAAAGCCTCCTCGCAAACCTCCGAAGAACGGTCCTAAGTCTCTCGCGGCGAAGGTAGGCCGCACGCCTGCCCCGGTCCGGGAGCGTCCCAAAGTGCCGGAAAAGCCGATGACCTCGCACCCGAGGGTGCGAGGTCACCTGCTGGAACCGGGCCCGCGCCGGCGGGCCCCCGCGATCAGGACCGATGGGCCGAGGCGATCAGCGGTGATCGGCGGCCGACCGGGACGCGGTCAGCCGGGCGATCGGCGGGCGATCGGCGTGACCGCCCGCCGCGGCACTCACCAGTCGCCGCCGCCGAAGTCGCCGCCGCCGAAGTCGCCACCGCCGCCCCAGTCGCCGCCTCCGAAGCCACCGCCGCCGAAGTCGCCACCGCCGCCCCAGTCGCCGCCTCCGGAGTCCGCGTTGCCCGCCGCGAGGCCGTCCGCGTAGCCGCTGCCGTAGCCACCGTGACCGAAGCCGCCGAACGCGCTGCCGAGCATGGTGCCGACCAGCATGCCGGTCAGCATGTCGCCGCCGCCGAAGCCGCCGTAGTAGCCGTACGCGTAGGGCTGGTAGGCGGGGCCGGCGTCCCAGTACGGACGGCGCTCGCCGTTCACCACGACCTCGCGCATCTGCGGGTCGAAGCCCCGCTCGACCGCCTCGGCGTCCGCCGCGCAGGCCGGGACGTCGCGCGGGGCGCCGCCGGGAGGAGCCCAGCGAACGTTGCGCGCGGACGGGCCGTGCTGCGGGTTGAAGAAGCACGGAGGCAGCCGCTCGGGGATGGGCTGGTTGTTCACGCGGGCCTTGACGCAGGCGAGGGCGTACCGCCCGTCCTCCAGCGACGCGGTCACCGTACGCAACTCGTCGGTGCGCTTGACGGCGGCCAGCTCGTTCTTGGCCCGCTCGTACGAGTCGAGGGCCCGCTGCCAGTCGCCCGAGGTCTCGGACTGCGGCAGCATCTTGACGTCGATGTCGAGCGCGGTGATCTCCTCACCGAACTTGGTGACGTCCTCCTCGACCGTCTGCTTGACGGCGGCGAGCTCGGCCGCCTCCTTTTCCTCGCGCTTGCGCTTGGCACGGCGAGAGAAGACCCACAAAGCGCCACCTCCGACGACGGCGATACCCAGGATGACCAGCAGACCGCTGCCGCCGCCACCGCCGCCGCTCACCGGCTTGGGGGCGAGCACGTCCTTGCCCCCACCGTTGACGGCCATGTTGATGCGGTTCACGAAGTCCTGCACACCGGCGGCCACGTTGTCGTTGGCGTCGGTGGCGGCCCGGGCGATCTGGCCGGCGCTCGCCGACCGGCGCGGGAGTGCGCTCGACCCCGCGTAGAGGGTCTTGCCGTCGAGGACCGCGACGGTCGCCTGCGGACGGCCCGCGTTCTTGAGCGCGAGGCCGAGCGAGGTGATGTAGGTGCCGGCCGCCTGGTTGGTCGTGATCGACCCGTCGGGCAGCGCGACCATGTAGATCTTGCTTTCTGAGTTCTTCAGCGCGTCGCGGATGTCGCCCTGCTCGCCGGAGGCCAGCGGGCTGCCGTCCTGCACGAACAGCGGATCCTTCTGGTCCTTCCAGTGCGCCAGCACCGTCGAGACGTCGGGGGGAGCCGCGACGGCGGATGAGGCGGATGCCGCCCCGCCGGCGAACAGCGTGAACAGGCCGACGAGGACCGCCGCAACGGCGGCCCCCACGCGGCCCAGCGGATGGGTGATGGTCACGGCGTAAGCCTCCTTCGCCCTTGAGGACGAACCGTGATGCGTAATTGTTCCTGCCCTGCGAAACCGTATCCGCTCGCGAAACCGATCCATGCCGGGTTCAATCATCCCCTCGTGACGCGGCGGTGGCGGTCAGTAACCCTGGTAGCCCGTCCCGGTCTTCACACCGACCACTCCCGGCACCGCGGAGACGGATCCGTATCGGGCGATGGCGTACCGGACGCCCGCGATGATGTTGTCCACCGGCTGGTAGATGTCCTTGTGCCCCGGAAGCGACCACGCGTTGAACGTGGGGTCGATCGTCTGCATCAGGCCCTTGGACGGCGTCCCCTTGGCGGCGTTGGAGTCCCGGGTGTTGACGATGCGCGGGTTCCCGCCGGACTCGTGCTGGATGATCATCCAGATGTCGTCGACGTTCATCTTCGACGCCGGGTATCCGCGTGCCTTGAGGATGGCCACGGCCTCCTCGATCCACGCCCTGACCTCGGCGGGCGCCGCGGGGCCTCCTCCGGGCGGCGGCGGGCCGCTCGGACCGTAGCCGCCGAAACCAGCGGAGCTGCCGGAACCGCTGTAGGAGGCGAGCGTGGTCCGCGTGCCGCTCCCGGTCTCCGGCGGGTAGCCCGGGGTGCGCTGCCAGCCGAGCCCGGCGTTCGCCGAAGCGGGGACGAACGCGTGGTCCCCCGGCGCCTTGATGGCCGAGAACTTCGCCATGCCGTGGTCGCGCAGGTCGCCGACCGCCGCCAACGCCGTGTCCATGGCCTCGTCGGCGCTCTCGACGTGCGGCCGCGCCGAGGTGAGCGCCTGCTCCACCAGCGCCCGCTTGTGATCCGCCGCGTTCTGCGCGCTCGCGTCCGGGTGGTCCTTCGCGTACATCCCCGCGTTGCGGACGACTCCGTCACAGAGCGCGGACACCTCGGTGTGGGACTTCTCCAGGGCGTCGGCCGCCTTGCGGAGGTTTCTGACGGCCCGGTCCAGCGCGTCGTGCAGCTCTTCGGCGGCCGGGCCGTACTTGCGCATGTGGGTGACGAAGGCGTCGGCGGAGGAGCCCTGCCAGGCGTCGTCGACGTTGTTCACAGCGGTGACGAGCGCGCCGCCCTGCTCGTCCAGCCGCCGCATCAGGCCGGACCAGCGGGTGGCGAGGCCGCGGATCAGCTCCGGCTTGCCGGTCACGTCGGCGAGGAGCCCGGCCAGTTCGCCACCGCCCGGCAGCTCGGCGAGCTGAGGCGCCGCCACCTCCTTCGGCTCGCTCACCAGGCCGCGCCCCGAGCCCGCGCGAGCGGAGCGAGCGCAAATAGACACGTGCTCATCGGATCTCCTGTCCGGGAGTGGAGGCCGGCGTCACGGCGACGCGTGGGCGTCAGGCCTGGGCCAGCCGCTCCCCGTCCTGCTCGGCCGCCTTGCTCGCTGCGCGGATGTTGTTCTCTACGGTCGCCAGGGCGTTCCTGTTGGCGTTGAGCAGGCCGGAGACCCGGCCGAGCTCGGTGGAGAGCGCCGTCTCGACCTCGTTGATCGCGGCGGCCAGACCGCCGGAGCTGCTCAGCCGGCCGAACGCCGAGGAGCCGACGCCGCCGCCCGATCCGGACGCTTCACCCGATCCGGACGCTCCGGTCGGGGCGGCGAAACTCTGCGCGACGTCGTACAGGGCGCTGCGGCACTCCTCCAGCGCTTTGAAGTGGAGATCGAGACCCTCCACGAGGCCGACTCCTTCCAGCGTCCGACAAAGCCGACGAATCGGAGCATAGTAAAAAGATCCTCACGCGAAACGCCGTGACCGGGCAGACGCTCATGAAACGTCCGGCGAGGCTGGGCCGCCATGCTGAGGGGGCCGAGGGACCGAGGGGAAGGAGAAGGGCGGATGAGGGAGCCGGATGGAATCGAGGTGTCCCACGCGGATCTGCGCGCCGCGGCCGAGGGGATCGTGAGCGTGGGGCAGAACATGGCGGTGGAGGTGGAGATCTTCGGCGCCGAGCCGGCCGGGAGGCCGGATCTCTGGGGCGACGGCGACCTGGGAAGTCTGATCGGCCCCATATACGCGCAGATCAGGAAGGAGGCGTTGGACGCGTACGCGGCGCTCGCCGACGGCATCAGAGAGGCGGGGACCGCTGTCGGGACGATGTCCGTCAACCACGCCGTCGCCGAGTCGGCCGCCGAGGAGGTCGCGGCCGCGGCCGTTCCCGACCAGGTCGTCTGATCAGGGCCGATAATCCGGGTTGGGGATGTAGTCCCCGAAAGTCTCGGTCGACGCGTCGTACGGCCGCGCCCCCTTGATGTACCGGCCCTCGATCCCGCCGGGGAACGCCACCTCCCGCTGGTGTCCGGTGCGCAGGGCGCTGCCCATGGTTTCCGCGATGTCGACCCCTCCCGGCGCGTCCACGTCGTACAGGTATCGGGTCGGGAAGATGTCCATCGGGTTGTCCAGCCGCGTCGTGCTGACGAACGCCGACTCCTCGAACCGTAGATGGGATTCCAGGTCCGTGTTGCGAGGGTTGCGTGGATGGAAGCCCGGCCCGAACACCTCGTCCGGGTGACGGTCGTCCGCACGCCGGAGGATGAGCCGGTCACTCCGCCACACGGGGGACGGGGTGATGGCCTTGACGTTCACGCTCCGGTCGGCGGCCGCACGGAGCGGGTCGGGCCGGGCCATGCGCAGGCGCAGCCCCATGGGAGTGATCTTTTCCAGGAGGGCGCGGGCGCGGGTCAGCAGGCCTTCGACGATGCGCTTGACCCCGCCGAGGATGGTTCGCAGGAGCCGCTGGATGGCGGCGCGGGTCGCGGCGGCGTGCAGGGGGATGGTCGCCAGGGAGGTGCCCAGGCTGGCGCTCGCGGTGGCGATGGCGCGGGCGACGCTTACGGCGAGGCGGGCCAGGGCCGCGATGATGCCGAATTTGAAGGCGGCGACGAGGGCGGCTCCGGCGAGGCAGGCGGCGCCGATGAGGCGGGTGGCGGTGACGGCGTCGTTGGTGTGGGTGCCGGGACCGTCGGCGGAGGTCCAGTGGTCGTGCATGGCGGTCACGGCCGGGCCGGCGTTCCGTCTGATCACGCGCAGGACATGCTCGTTGACGGCCTGAGAACCTGCCACGAGGGTGTCGGCGTGGCGGAGCCAGGCGTGCCCCGCCGCGGCGATCTCGTCCTCGTCCATGTCGGGCCAGGTGTAGCCGACGAGCCCTGCCGCCAGGACGAGGCCGGCCGGGAGCTGGATCCCCATCAGCTCGGCTCCGGGGGCTGCGGTGGCGGGAGGAAGGCCGTCTGCATGAGGCGGTTGCCGTACTTTCTGTCCACGTGGTAGCCGCGGCCGGGCGGGAGCGGGTGCGCGCGGACGTTGCCGAAGAGGAAGCCTTCGTCCCGGTTGCCGGACAGGACGACCGCCGGGCTGGCCATGTCCTTGATCCGCTGGATGAGCGGGTCGAACATGGCGCGGCCGAGGCCGCCCATCGACCGGGACATCACCAGGTGAAGGCCGATGTCGCGGGCCTGCGGCAGCAGCTCGGCCAGCGGCAGCAGGGGGTTGGACGAGGTGGCGACCAGCTCGTAGTTGTCCACCACGATGTAGAGGTCGGAGCCGCGCCACCAGTTGCGCGCCCGGAGCTGCTCGGGGGTGAGGTCGGCGGGGGGCAGCCGCTTGAGCAGCGCGTTCCGGGCGTCGTTGATCAGCTCGGCGGCGGCCGGCCCGGACGCGGCGTACCCGATGCGGTGGTCCGTCACGGCGGTGTCGAGCAGCGAGCGGCGGTAGTCGATCACGATCATCATGGCCTCCTGCGGGGTGCGCCGGGCCACCAGGCCCTCGGTCACCAGCCGCAGCAGGTTGGTCTTGCCGCTCTCGGTGTCGCCCACCACGACGAAGTGTGGGTCGGTGTCGAAGTCGATCATCACCGGCGAGAGCGTGTTCTCGTCGATGCCGATCGGGATCCGGGGACCGGTCTGCTCGATCGCGGGCAGCGTCTCGGCGGGCAGCAGGGACGGCAGCAGCCGTACGGCGGGGGCCGGCCGTCCCTTCCAGGCGTCCCGCACCGACTGGACGAGGGCGCGCAGGCCGTCGGGCAGGTCGTCGGCGCGCTGGACGCCGTCGATCCTCGGCAGCGCGGACAGGAAGTGCAGGCCGTCCCTGGTCAGGCCGCGCCCCGGCACACCCTCCGGCACGGCCAGCGACTTCTTGCGGTTGATCTCCGACTCGTATGCGTCGCCCAGCTTGAGCTCGATGCGGGTGCCGAACAGGTCCCTGATGCCGGGCCGGAACTCCGACCACTTGTTGGTGGCGGCGACGACGTGGATGCCGTACCCGAGGCCGCGCGCGGCCAGGTCGGTGATCACGGGTTCGAGCGAGTCGAAGTCCTGCCGGATGGTGAGCCAGCCGTCCACCACGAGGAAGACGTCTCCCCACCCGTCGCCCTGGAACTTGCCCTCGGCAAGCCGCCGGCGGTAGTCCGTGATCGAGTCGATCCCCTGCTCGGCGAACTCGCGTTCCCGCTGCTGCAGGAGCGTGGAGATCTCGGCCACGGTACGGCGCACCCGGTCGGCGTCGAGGCGGCTGGCCACGCCGCCGACGTGCGGCAGCCCATCAAGTGAGGCGAGCGCGCCGCCGCCGAAGTCCAGCAGGTAGAACTGGACCTCGCGCGGGGTGTGGGTGAGCGCCATGCCGGTGATCAGTGTGCGCAGGACGGTGCTCTTGCCGCTCTGCGTGCCACCCGCGATGCCCACGTGACCGGCCGCGCCGGACAGGTCCACCCAGAACGGGTCGCGGCGCTGCTCGAACGGCCGGTCGATGATGCCGATGATGGCGTGCAGCCCTCCGCGTCCCTGCCAGCCCGTCGTGGACAGTCCCAGTTCGGGGGTGACCGACAGCGGCGGGAGCAGATGGGACAGGCTGGGCGGGGCGCCGAGGGGCGGCAGCCAGATGGGATGGGCGGCCGGTCCCTTGTCCTTCATCCGGGTCACCACGACGTCGAGCAGGCTGCGCTGCTGCGGCGGCGCCTCGGGAGCGGCGGCCTCGGCCGGCTTTCCGGCCTCCGGCGTCTCCTTCGGCTTCTCGGGCTCGGGCGCGTACGCCGGGCCGTACTCGACGACGCGGGGCGTCGGGGCGCTGCCGTCCGCCGCGACCGGCTGCCCGGCGCTCGGCTCGTACGCGCCGGAGACGTAGGCCGCCTTGAACCGGGTCATCCCGGTGGTGTCGAACTTCAGGTAGCCGTTGCCGGGGGCGGGCGGCAGCTCGTAGGCGTCGGCCACCCCGAGCACGACCCGGCTCTCCATCGCGGAGAACGTGCGCAGCCCGATCCGGTACGACAGGTGGGTGTCCAGGCCGCGCAGCCGCCCCTCCTCCAGGCGCTGGGAGGCGAGCAGCAGGTGGACGCCGAGCGAGCGACCGAGCCGTCCGATCATGACGAACAGTTCGATGAACTCGGGCTTGGCGGTGAGCAGCTCGCTGAACTCGTCGAGGACGACGAAGAGCGTGGGCAGCGGCGCGAGGTCGGCCCCCTGCTCCCTGGCCCGCTCGTAGTCGCGCAGCGAGGCGTAGTTGCCCGCGGCGCGCAGCAGCTCCTGGCGGCGCACCATCTCGCCGTGCAGGGCGTCGTGCATGCGGTCGACGAGCGGCAGCTCGTCCTCCAGGTTGGTGATGACCGCGGAGACGTGGGAGAGGCTATCCAGGCCGAGGAACGTCGCGCCGCCCTTGAAGTCGACGAGGACGAAGTTGAGGATCTCCGACGAGTGGGTGATGGCCAGCCCGAGCACGAGCGTGCGCAGCAGCTCGCTCTTGCCCGATCCGGTGGCGCCGATCACCAGGCCGTGCGGACCCATGCCGCCCTGGGCGGACTCCTTGATGTCGAGCTCGACCACGCGGCCGTCGGCGCCGAGCCCGATGGGGACGCGCAGCCGGTTGCGTCCGGCCCGGGGCCGCCAGGTGAGGACGGGGTCGACGCGGGCGGCGTCGCCGACGCCGAGCAGGTCGGTGAGCGAGGTGTTCGTGGCGAGGACGTCCTGTGACTCCCTGCCCTTGGCCGTGGACGCGCGCAGTGGGGCGAGCTGCCGGGCCAGCCCCTCGGTCCTGAGGAAGTCGAGCCCGTCGGGGTCGCCGAGGCGGGTCTTGCTCTCCTTGCCCGCGTGATCCAGCTTGACCATGAAGAAGCCGTCGGGCTGGACGTCCAGCCGCAGCGTGCTCTGCTCCTCGACCACGCTCGCCGACCCGGACAGGTCGATCACCGTGACGCCCTGGATGCCGTCCGTCCCGAGCTGGGAGTCGAGCGGCACCCGCCCGCCGTCGAGGATCAGGACGTGGTACGGCAGGGCGTCGGCGGCCGCGCCCGGCCGGAACCGGGCGCGCTCCTTCAGATCGGCGCCCACGAGCCGGTCCAGCTCGGCGAGGTTCTCGGTCATCAGCCGCACCTGGCCGGCGGCGTCGGTCTCCTCCGGGTGCAGCGCGTGGGGCAGCCACTTGACCCACTCCCACTGGGGCATCCACTCGGGGCCCGCGCACACCATGATCCGCATGTCGTCCGGCGAGTGGAACACCGCCATCTGCGAGATCATCGCCCGGACGAGTTCCCGTACGGCGATGGGGTCGCCGGTCAGTTTGATCCGGGAGAAGGCGTGCAGGGCGACGGCCACCGGGAGCTTCGACACCGTGGAGTGCGCCCGGACGAACCGGCGCAGCGCGCCGGCCGACAGCGCGTCCAGGTCCTCGACCGGCTTGGAGTCCGGCGGGATGAGCTGGATCGCGAGTTTCTGCACGCCGGTCCCGAGGCGTACCGTGCCGAAGTCGTCGTCGCGGGGGCGTCGCTCCCACAGGCGCGGGCCCATGGCCAGCCACCACAGGGAGTCCGGGGCGGGGCCGCTCCATTCGAGGGCCTCGCGCTGCTGTTTCGCGGCCCGCCGGACCCGATTGCGCACCTGGGAGAGGTAGCGGAAGTAGTCCCGGCGCAGGCCGTTCATCCGGCTCTTGCGCTCGCCGGACTGGCGGCCCATCTGGCCGAGGCTCATCCCCACCATGGACACCGCGAACAGGCCGCTCGACACGTACATGATCGGGTTGCCGTTGCCGCCCGCGGTGAACATCAGCCCCATGGCCGCCGCCCCCGCCACCATCGGCAGGTAGGTGAGTACGCCGGTGAGTCCCTGCGGCTGGACCTCCGGTACTTCCGGCGGCGGCTCCAGCAGGACCTCGCCGCGCGGCGGCTTGGGGCTGGGGCGCCGCTCGGGTCGGCGCACGATGACAATGCTCACCCTCGACGCCCCCTCCTGATCGTGTGGATCTTTTTCTTACCAGATGCGGTTTACGTCCGAGTGGAGGAACGTAGGCGCGCTATGTTCGCGTTGTTCGCTGTTCCGCACGCGGAGGGAGTACGGCAGTGACGTCCTTGGCCGCCCATGAGCCGATGTCGCAGGGGGCTCTCGCCGCGGCGGGCGCCCGGCTGCCGGCGCTTTGCCACGTCACGATCGTCGGCCCGCACAAGAGAGCCGACCTCGCGCTGCCGTCGGACATCCCGCTGCCGCACGTCATGCCCGGCCTGCTGCGCGCGCTCGGCGAGATGGACGGAGAGCACGCCGCCGCGCCCGGATGGATCCTGCAGCGGCTCGGCGGCACCCCCTTCGACCTCGGGCAGAGCCTCGGCGTGCTCGGCGTCCTCGACGGTGAGGTGCTCTACCTCCGCCCGCGCGAGTTCGTGCTGCCCCCGGCGATGTTCGACGACGTCGCCGATGTGGTCGCCACCGGCGTCAAGGAGGGCAGGAACGCCTGGAGCGGCCGGCACACCCGGCTGCTCGGGACGGGCGCCTCCTGCGCCCTTCTCGTCGCCGGGGTTCCCGCGCTCGTGCTGTCCGGCACGGCACTGGGCGTGGTGGCCGTGGTCGCGGGCGTGCTCGCCCTCCTCCTGCTTCTCGCCGCCGCCTCCCTGTCCCGGGCGCTCGGCCACTCGGGCGCGGGCGCGGCGCTCGGCTACGCGGCCCTGCCGTACGGGTTCCTGGCCGGGCTGCTCGCCCCGGCGGGACCGGCCGGGCTCGCGGGTCTGGGCGCGCCGCACCTGCTCGCCGGGTTCGCCTGCGTCGCGTTCGTGGCCGCGGTCGGCGGGGCCGCGGTGGCCGACGGCGTGCCCGGGTTCCTCGGCACCGCGATCGCCTCGGTGACCGGGACGGTGTGCGCCGCGATCGTGATGGTGTTCGACGCGCCCGCGCCGGGGGTCGCCGCGGTGGCCGCGTCGCTCCTGCTGGCGTGCAGCCCGATCGTCCCGTCGCTGGCGTTCCGGCTGGCCCGGATGCCGCTGCCCTCGATGCCCACCACGGCCGAGGAGCTGCGCGCGGACAACGAGCGGGTGGACAGCGCGTCCATCCTTGAGCGGACCGGCCAGGCGCAGCGCTACGCCACCGGGATCGTCGCGGGGATCGGGCTGGCCGTGCTCGCCGCCCAGCCGCTGCTCGTGCTCGACGAGGGGTGGATCGCGCCGGTCATGTCGCTGGCGCTGTCGCTGTCCATGGTTCTCCGCACGCGGGTCTTCCACGGCGTCGCGCAGCGGCTCTGGCTGACGGTGCCCGCGCTGGCCGGGCTCGTCCTGCTCACGCTCACGCTGAGCACGCGGGTGGGCGGCGTCTGGTCCGTCGCGCTCGTGATCGGGCTCATGTGGGCGGCGGCGATCCCGGCCGGTCTCGGCCTGTGGCTGCCGACCGGGCGCCCGTCCCCGTTCTGGGGACGGGCCGGGGACATCGTCGACGTCATGCTGACCGCCGGCCTGTTCCCGCTCGCGCTGGGCGTGCTGGAGGTCTACGCCTGGATCCGCGGCCTGTCCGGCTGATCTCGTCCGGGCCGGTCCCACCGCCCGGCTTCATCGGCCGTACGGCTCCTACTGGCCGTACGGCAGGGGCACGTCGCGCTTGGGGGCGAGCCAGTCGAAGCCGGCGGTGGGCGACGGCGTCCCCGGGGGCCCGGGCTTCGTGAAGGTGGGGGCGCGGTTCACGTCGATCGTCGCCTGCTTGAAGTCGATGGCGACGTTGCCGGTGGGCTCCACGTGCTTCAACTGGATCTCCTTGCGCCACAGGTAGCCCATGAGGACCGCCACACCGCCGAGGTAGCCCGTCAGGGCCTTGCCCCAGGCGGCGAGGATCTTGTCCGCCGCCTGCATGAGCGCGCGGATGAAGAGCCGGGCCTGGGCTCCGGCCGGGGTGAGGGTCAGCACCGCCGCGGAGATCGCCGTGGCGAGAAGTGTGACCGAGAACGCGAACACCGCCCATCCGAAGTTGCGGAAGGTGGCCCCGACCTCGTCGATCAGGCCGGCGGTGTCGGTGAGCGTGCCCCGCAGCACCTCCAGCTCCGACTGGAAGGTCACGGCGGCGTCCTCGAACGCGAGGTGGTCCTCGGCGATCCAGTCCTCCTTCGACTCGGCCAGCATGAGCGCGATGAGCCGTTTGGGGCCCCCGTCCAGCTCGCGAGCGAGCGCCAGCCAGTTGTTGGCCGCGTGGATGATCGCCTCGTCGTCGACCAGGAGGCTCTCCACGAACGTCAGCGCGAGCAGGCCTCCCCCCGCGAGGAGCTGCGCCCGTCTCAGGTTCGAGAGCGCCTCGACCGCGGGAGCGCCCGCGTGCTTGCCCATGTTCGTTTCGCCTTTCCCGATGATGCCGCCGAGCCGGGAAGGCCCCGGCTCGGCGGTGTGAGGTTTCGCCGGCTCGCGTCCCTGGCGGCACGGGCCGGTGTGCGGACCGTCAGACGTACTTGACGGTGCTCGCGTCCTCGGCGTCGCGCCAGTTGGCGGCGGCGATGCCGAGCTGTTCCCTCCACTGCTGGGCCGTGTCGATGGCGTCGCTCAGATGGCCGCGCGCCCTGACGATCGCGGTCTCGTAGGTGGACAGGATGATCGCGCTGCCCGAGATGCCGAGGTCCCAGGGGCCGAGGACGGTCTCGTCCACCTGGCTCCTGCGCTTTTCGAACTGGGGGATGACGTCGTCGGCGAGCCGGTTCCGGAGCTTGTTGATGCCGTTCGAGGTGACGTACCGGTCCTGGTTGGGGTTCGGAGACATGTGATCTCCATATCACCATGATCGTTCCGGCGGCCACGGCGCCGGGGGCGTTCGTGCAGGTGGGAGGTGTTTGTTCATGTCGGGTTGGGGGCGCGGACACCGCGCGCTGGGGGTCGGTTCACCGTCCGATGATCAAGTTGGATGACGCGATCATGAGGGGGCAGGGATGTTCGACTTCGATCCCGCGACGGTGCGTACGGAGGAGATCGACCGGATCTCCCGGGAGGCGGAACGCACCCTCCGCGATCTGACCGAGGCCCTGGGACGGCTGGGCGAGGTGACCGGGGAGGGCGAGGCCGCCGGCGGCATGATCCGTGCCATCGTGGACGGCGAGGGCCGGATCAGGGACGTGCGGTTCGATCCCCGGGTGATGCGGCAGGGCAGCGAGGGTCTGGCCGAGGCGGTGGTCAGCGCCGTACGGGCGGCGCAGGAGGACGCCCAGCGCAGGACCGCCGAGGTGCTCGGCTCGGCGCTGGAGGACCCTCTGGGCGGAGCCTTTCCGGACGCGTCCGGCGGGCGCGCGGAGTCTTCCGGCGACGGGAGGGAGCCCGGCCGCCCGGCCGACCGGGCGCTGGACATCGACCGTGCGCGGCGGAGGCTGGAGGCGATCCAGGACTCCTTCCTCGACTCGATGGAGGGCCGGATGGCCCGCCTGGAGCGGTTCCGGAACGGCTCCGGCTGACCCCGTCAGCGGGAGGAGCGGGTTCGGCCTGGTCAGTGGTGGTTTCGCCTATTTCAGCGGATATCACATGACCGGAAAGGCCGGTGAAAGCGAGGGTCGATGAGGTACGTTGCCCTCTAAATGTGTCCATATGTGATTTCTGGCACGTGGACGGCTGCCGGCACCGGAGATGGGGGCGACGGATGACGGACTTCGGCGACTTCGCGAACATCGACATCGAGCAGCTCATGCGACGCGGCGATCAGCAGATCGAGCAGATGCAGCAGTTCGAGCGCGTCCTGTCGGACCTGGTCGGTCGGGCGCAGGACGAGGACCGCCTGGTCACCGTGGAATACGCCGGGGCCGGTCTGCGCGAGCTGGAGCTGCACCCCAAGGCGATGCGGCTCAGCTCGGGCGAGCTCGCCGAGAAGATCAAGGAGACGATCCGGGCGGCGGCCGAGGACATGCAGCGGCTGGTGGAGGAGGCGTCCGAGGAGGTCTTCGGCAAGGAGAACGACCCCATGAAGCTCCTCAAGGACCCCGACGCGGCGATGGACAGGGTCAGGGAGGCCGAGGGGCTCTACAACCGGACCTTCGACGACGTGATGGCCGAGCTCGGCCATATCCAGAAGCGGCTCGAAGGCGCGTAGTGACACGGATAGGTTGATCAAAGTTTACTTATCCGTAATATACATGCATGTTAGCTAGGTAGATCTTGAGGCATACGATGCGGTCTGGTGATATCCGTACGACGTGTCCTTGACGCCGGGAACGTCTGGGGCCAGACCGGCCACATGTCACGGAGGTGACGGAATGTCGCAGTTCTTTGGGGCGAGCCCCGCACAGATCACGAAAGCGTCCGGCCATGTCGTCGACACGGCCCAGTACATCGAGGGCCTTCGCTCGGGTGTCGAGACGACGGCGAACGGCCTGCTGGCCACGGGATGGATGGGCCCGGCGGCCGCCGTCTTCAAGCGGGCGATGATCACCTGGAACGACAGCATGAGGACGGTCCGAGAGGACCTCGAGTCGATCGCGGACAAGATGGGCGTCAACGCCATCGTCTACGACGCCGCGGACCAGGACGTCCAGGCCGGCGTGGGCCGTGTCGAGTCGCTGATCAACGTCGACATCAAGTGACCGAAAGCCAGTCAGGCAGGAACGGAGAGCGCAGTGTCCGCTGAACTCGACTTTACCAAGGTCAACTTCGGCCACATGGATCTGGCCCAGGAGGACTTCGTCAAGATCCTGGGTGACTTCGAGCGGGCCACGTCCGACCTGCTCGCCAAGCTCCAGCAGGACCTCTCCGGTCACTGGGAGGGCGACGACGGCGCGGAGGCGTTCTTCCGCGAGCACCAGCGGAAGTGGGACGCCGCCGCCACCAAGATGAGGAGCCAGCTGGACGAGATGCAGCGGGCCATCCAGATCGCCAACGAGAACTACAAGGCGGCGGAGATCAGGAACAAGAGCATGTGGGTGAACGGCTGACCCAGCGCTCGTACGGGTCTTCCCGGGCCGTCGCCGTTCTCGACGGCCGGGACGGCCCTTCCGTGCCCGATTCCGCGGATGGCTCGGTGACGGGCCTCGCAGGTCGTGAGTTGGGGTGACATGACGCAGAAGGACGCCATGGGCGGCGACGGCGGCGACACGCTCCCGCTCGACCCGAAATGGCCGGGCCTGGACGGTGACGTTCCGGTGCAATACAACGTCGCCACGATCAGGACGATCGCCGGAGAGCTGAAGGAGTACCTGGCCGGCGTCGACGCAGCGGCCTTCGACGAGGGCTATACGACCGGCTCGGTGAAGAGTGTCGAGCAGAGCGGCCTGGAGAAGATCGGGGCCGGACAGCTCGGTGAGTGGGCGGACGCGAAGGTGCTCGCCGACACGGCGGCCAAGGGCGGCAGGGCATTGCTGGAGGCCTACCAGCGGTGGGCCGAGGTCTACAAGACCGTGATGCTCGTGATGGAAGCCCAGGCCGACGAGTACGCCAAGACGAACCGCGCGAACGAGGGCAACGGGAGCGCCTGACAGGGGGGCCGCCGTGGACACCGATCGAAAGACTCTCAGCATCAAAACGGGGCAGCCCCCGACGGCCGCCCCGGTGACCGCTCCCACCGACACGGACCAGATCGCGGCGTGGTTGCGGAAAAGCTCGCCGACGCTGGTGAGCGACGCCGGATTCGCCTACACACACGCCGCCTCGAACATCGAACTGATGACGGACGCGATCCAGGCGCGCGCGCAGCGGCTCGCCGAGGCGTGGAAGGGGCCGGCCGCCGCCGACGTTCAGAAGGCGCTGCGGCTCCTCACCGCGGTGGGCGAGGAACTCGCCACGAAGATGCGGGGGATGAGCCAGGCGCTCAGGCTGTACGGCGAGGTCCATCTGCCCAAGGCGAAGACCGAGATCGAGCAGATCCAGGGAAATCTGCAGAAGGAACTGCCCGGGTGCTACCCCCAGCAGAACTCTTCTCTGGTCGGGCCGCCGCCTTCGGGGGCCACTTCGTTCCAGCAGAACACGAGCCCGTCGCTGACGGGCGCCACGGGACTCCAGGGCCCGACCCAGCCGGGGCTGTACTCGAACGGAGTCATCGGCGATCAGGGGGGCCTTCCCCCCAGCCTCCTGCGTTCCAATTACAACGGCATCAAGACCGAGGGCACCTACCTGGCGGCCAAGGCCTTCGCGGACAACCGCGCCAGGGGAGTGCTCAACGAGCTGAACACGAAGATCGTCGATGTCTACGCGGCTCACATACCCGCTGATGTGACGTACGAGCTGCCGAAGGTGTCGCCTCCGGACGGGGGTTCCCCACCACGGCGCCAGGTCACCTACGGAGACGGGTCGTCGGGCTCGGACGGGGGCGGCACGTCGAGAGTCCGTTCCGGCGGCACCGGCGGTGCGGACCACAGCGGTGGCTCGGGCGGTTCGGGGGGCTCGTCGCCGCGGGCGGGCTCCGGCTCGGGCGGCGGGGGATCCCACGGGACGGACGGCTCCGGCACGGGAGGCGGTCACACCGGCGGTTCCGGCGGTTCCGGCGGCTCGGGAAACCCGGGATCCCCGGAAGCGGGCGGTGGCACGACCGACCCGTCAGGTGGCGCGGGTGATCCCGGCGCCCCCGGGACCGGCTCCGACCCCGGATCGGCTCCCGGGACGGACACCGGTGCGGGCCCCGCGACGAACACGGGCGACGGCACCGCCCCCTCCGTCATCGGGCAGAACGACCTGGCGGGAAGCGACAGTCAGAGCACCGAGACGGCCGGTGTCCGGGACATGCCGATCACGAATCCGGTCATCGGCGACACGAACGGCCGGCTCATCTCGGTCGATCCGCGGGTGACCGGCGGCGTGGTGACCCAACCGGGAACGGTGGCTCCGGGCACCCCGTCGATCCTGGGCGGGCCGGGATCGGGTACACCGGTCGCCGGTGGGCCGGGGCTCGTGGCGCCCAGGGGCCCGGCGGGGTCGTCGATGCCGTTCATGCCGATGAGCGGAGCCGGAGCCGGCGCCGCCGGTGACCGGGAAAGTCAGGAGAGGACCACCTGGCTGAACGAGGATCGCGACGCCTGGGACTCCAGCCATCGCGTCATTCCGCCGGTGATCGGCTGATCCCTACCAGAGCAGGATGGTGCGCATGGCGCTCGAGTATGACCCGGACTGGCCCGGTCTGACGGACAAGAACGACGCGAGCGGGTCGGGTAGCCCGGAACTCAACCGTCCGGAGATCAAGCGGATCGCCGGCAACCTGCGCACGGCCCTGGACGCCCTGATCACGGAGACCCAGGCGCCGGCCCGGTTCGTGGCGCACGCCCCCGGGGACAACTCGCCGCTGCCGGGGCCCCCGGCCGGCGCGGGATCGCTGCCGGACCTGCGACGGGAGTGCGGGCTCGCCGCGGAGCGCTACGGCTCGTGGCGGGCGGCGCAGTCCTTCTACACAGCGGCGAATGTCGCGTTCAACCAGCTTGTCGGCGAGGGCGCCATCAAACACGACGGGGACAGCCGTTCCCCCGGAGGCGAGCACCTGCAGGCGGGGACCGGCGCGTACGCGGACCTGGTCACGCGGGCCGACGCCGCCGCCCAGGCGTTGCTGACGATGGTGGACAGCTATGACCGAGCGGAGCAGGCCAACGGGGCCGACGCTTCGCGCGAAGTCTGACGGAGCGCACGATGACGGACCCGAAGATCGTAAACATCGAACTGAAGAAGTTCACGATCGCTCCCACCAAGGACGTCGATCTCGCCACCGGCTTCTGGGCGACCCTGTTCCACTCCAACATCGACACGATCAAGGATTGGGTGGACAACAGCGACCCGAACTCGGTGCGCCGGGCCGGGCAGTACTACTCCGCCGCCCAGGGGCTGCTCGACAGCTTCGCCACGGACGTGAAAAGCGCCGCCACCGGGCTGGCCGAGCACTACAAGGGCCCGGAGGCGGTCGAGGTGCAGAAGCAGCTCCGGAGTCTGCACGCGAGCGTGCGCGAGCTCGCCGGGAAGCTGGGGAAGACCGGACGGTCGCTCCAGGACTACGCCGACACTCTCGTGTACGCGCAGCAGAACGTGGTCGAGAAGGTCGGCGAGGACTCGCGTTCCGATCACGACATCGACTGGGCCGACGTGTGGTGGGGCCGGTCTCGTACGGAAAAGCGCGCCGCCGACCATCTGAAGCGGGTCAACGAGCGGATCGTCGAGAATTACGCGACGCTGCCGTCCGAAGTCCAGCAGGCGCTGCCCGACCCCCACGACATCGAGCTGCCGGACCTCTCGAAGGTCCAGTACGACCCGGAGAAGGTCAACCTGAGGCTGCCCTCGGGCCCGGGCGGCCCCCTGCCCGGCTTCGACGGGGCTCCGAACGTCAGCGGTTCGGTTCCGGACGTCAATGGATCGGTTCCGGACGTCGACGGTCTCGGAGGGCCCGGCTCGATCCCGGGCGACCTCGGGATCACCGGTCCCGGCGCCGATGGGGTCACGCCGTCCGTCCTCGGCCCGTCCACCGGCGGTCTCGGGGGAGGAGACGGGACCGGGGTGACACCCGGCGGCCCCTCCGGAGGGGGAACCGGCCCGGGATCGAGCACGGGATCGGGCTCCGGCACCGCCGATCTGGCCGGGTACAGCGGCCCGGGGACGCTCACCCCGTCGGCGACCACGCTCAGCGGTCCCTCCTCCGGCGGCTCGTCCGGCTCCGGCGCCTTCGGAGGGGGCTCCGCCGGGATCGTGCCGGGGCTCGGCGGCGTGGCCGGCGGCTCGTCCGGAGGCGGGGCGGCGTCTCGCGGTACGGGTCTTCGCGGCGCGGGAGCGGCGGGCGCGAACGGCATGATGGGGGCCGGCGCGCACGGCGGCGGACAGGGCCGTGAGGGGCAGGCGGACCGGGAGAACTCCACCTGGCTCATGGAAGACGACGAGGTCTGGGGCGAGGGCGGCAGCAGCATTCCCCCGGTGCTCGGGTAGCGGACAGCGGAAGGCGCGTACACATGACTGACTCCTCGTCCGGTTCGGGCATCCCGAGCGCCGCCGACCTGATGGGCGGCTCGTCGCTGATGGGCCACCAAGAGCTCCAGTTCCCGGAGAAGGGGGAGGTGGCGAGTCTCGGCAGCAAACTCGCGGAACGCGCCCCCGCCCTCGGGAAGATCTCGCAGGCGACCGGTTCGATCGAGATCGGGTTCCCCGGGTTCGGCGCCGTCGGCATCGGCCTGGCCAGCGCGCACGACTCCGCGCGCAAGGCCGCGGCGAGCGCCCTCGAGGAAGCCCAGAAGGCGCTGGCGTCCTGGGAGAAGGCGCTCAAGGACATGGACGATAACTACGACCGCACCAACCCCGACGACAAGAAAAAGGGCTCGGACACGCCGGATCCGAAGGTCCCCGGCACGCCGAAGATCCCCGGCACGCCGGATCCGAAGATGCCCGACGTTCCGAATCCGGATGACCTGGGCAAGGGGCCCAAGGTTCCGAATCCGGATGACCTGGGCAAGGGGCCCGACGTTCCGAATCCGGATGACCTGGGCAAGGGGCCCAAGGCTCCGAATCCGGATGACCTGGGCAAGGGGCCCAAGGCTCCGAACCCGGACGACCTGGGCAAGGGGCCCAATGTTCCGAACCCGGACGACCTGGGCAAGGGGCCGGGAACCGATCTCCCGTCCCACGACACGACCGGGATCACCACCCCCTCGATCGGCGATCCGAGCACCAACCTCGCGGGACTCGACCCGAACAGGGTCACGATTCCCGGGGGGCAGAACCCCGGGGGGCAGTACCCCGGGGGCTCCGGGTGGCCGGGATCCGGGCCGGGCGGTACGACCACCGGCGGACCCGGCTACTCCGGAACGGCGCCGGGGGCGGGGCTGGGCCGGACGGCCGCCGACGCCGCGCGCGCGGCGGGAGCGGGCGGCACGGGGATGCCGTACATGCCCCCGATGGGTGGGGGCGGCGGCGGTGGGGCGCAGGAGCGCGAGAGGGAGAAGTCGGCCTTCCTCACCGGTGACGAGGGTGACTGGGGCGCGGACGACGACGTGGCCCCTGCGGTGATCGGTCAGATCGACTGAGCGCCGTCCGGCGACACCAGAAGGAATAGAGGAAGCGGCTCGTGGCTTACGAGAGCGACAAGATGTTGATCATGAACGCGGTGGCGGCGGCCGGCGGTTCCGCGATGCTTCTGTGGGAGTACCCGGTCGCGAGGACCATCGTTCTCATGATGTCGTCGTTCGTCTCCGATCCGGAGGCCATGGCCGCGGCCGCGGCCGACTGGCGCGTCGACCTCGACTCCCTCAAGGACCACATCGTCCAGATGAGGGACTCGTTCAAGGACAAGTGGAAGGGGCCGGCGTTCTCGACCTTCAGCGCCGTCGCGGACACCTTCGTGGAAGGAGTCGATCAGCTCAAGCGCAACCACGAAGGGGCGGGTGACTCCCTCGACCAGACCGCGAGGATGTACCACGTCGCCGTCATCGTCTGCCTCAGTGTGGCCGGCCTACTGGCCGCCTTTGCCGTGCTGCAGTACATATGCATCGCCTACCCCCCTGCCAAGGTCGCGGTCCGGGCCGCGACGGGTTCCGCGCTGACCACCCTCGCGGGGGCGATGAGGAAGCTCCTGCAGAAGCAGGCCAGGGCCGTTTTCATGATCGCCGGAGTCATCGGCCTGGTGAACTGGCAGAGCTCGAGTACGGGCGCCCTGTTCCCCAACACGACGGCGCTCCCGCAGCAGCCGGCCGACTACTCCGGCGCGTACCTGAAGTACAACGACGAGGCCGGGCTCCAGCAGGACCTGAAGGTCCCGCAGATCCCGGGGATGGCGGGGGCCTAGGGAAGCCGGAAGCCGGGCCGGGAAGTCCCGCCGGAGCGCCGGTCACTGGCCGTACTGCAGGGGCTTCCTGGCGGCGGCGGGGTCGAGCGCCGGGCCTTCGGGGATCAGGTGGAGGATCTGCGTCGGCACCGGCGCGGCGTCCGAGACCTGGTAGCCGAGATCGGCGAGCAGGTCGGCGGACGCGACCGCGAACCGGCGCCCCTGGTCGGTGACCAGGAAGTACGTGTGGACCGCCGCGCCGTCGCCGGGCAGCACCCCGGCCACCGCCGCCGCCCCCGGCGGGAGCAGTACCTGGTCGAAATGCTCCTGGTCGCCGCTCGCCGGAGGCACCGGGATCTCGATCCGGCTCCCGATGGTCAGCCGGGCCCGGGCCGAGCCGGACTCGCTGTCGGCGTAGACGGCGCACAGTGGCGCGGACAGGTCCGGGACGATGATCTTCGGCATCTCGGTGGGCATCCCGGGGACCGTCATGTCGGTCTTCGACACGGGCGCGCTGTTCGCGGTGGCCGCGTCGATCGGGATGGGCATGACCGGCCGCCTGCCGTACGCCTTCTTCTTGCTCTCGGGGTCCTCCAGCAGGAGGCTCGCCTGGGTGATGGAGATCGGGGCGAGCCCGTCGCCCATCAAAACGTACCAGCGGGCGGGGGTTCCGGCCATCGCCGGGACGGTGAACACCTGGCCCACGACGGCGCTCGTGCCGTCCGGACCGCGCAGCCTGCGGCCTCGGCCGGGGACGTCCGGACTGCGGAAGCCGGGGCCTTCCGGGAGGGAGTTCAGCCAGGCGGCGGGCACCTTCTTGGGATTCGCCCCGACCAGCGAGCGTGCGGCGTCGCCGACGACGCGCATCCGCTGGTCGCCCCAGATCAGCCACTCCTGCCGCCCGTCCTCGACCGCCATGGCGTCCTCGCCGATCTGGCGGCCGCCGACGTCCCTGCCGCCCACCAAGGTCACGTACGACGTGCGCGACCCGGCGGCGTCCGCCACCTCCGTCACGCAGGCGGACCAGGGGCCGCGGACCAGCTTCTCCGGCGCGGGGAGCGAGGCCGGCGCGCCGGGGATGCCCACGAGCGGGCCGCGGTCGAACTCCGCGAGCGACCTGGCCGACACGTTGCGCACGGTCACGTCGGGGGTTCCGAGCAGCAGGCGCGCCGACGCGTAGTTGGCGACGGGGAGCAGCGTCTTGCCGGCCTCGCTGTAGATGTAGACGGCGCCGCTCTCCTCCTCGACGAGCAACTGGCCGGGATCGGTCAGGCTCGTCGCGCCGCCGGGCTTGAGCAGTCCCCAGATCCCGAAGACGGCCATGACGAGGACCGCGAGCATGACGCCGCCGAACGACGCGACGGTGTGCCGGCGCATCGGGGCCTCCGGCAGGTCCGGCTCCGCCTGCAGCAGGGCCGTGCCCAGGCGCTGCGTCATCAGCCGATGCGCCTGGTAGAGATCCTTTCGGGTCTGCATTCCAGTCCGTTCTCCCGGTACGGGGTGATCAGTGCGGAGCGGTGGCGGGCGTACAGGTCGGCGCGCGGCGGAACACGGTCCCCTCGGGACCGCGGGCGGGCCGTGGGCGGTGGGCCCGGGAGGGGAACCCGGTCAGGACGGCCGAAGGCGCGGCGGCCACGATCGTCGTGGCCGCCGCGCCTCTGACGGCATCCGCCGGACGGGCTCCGAGGGGCGTCCCCGACGGCGGATCACCGCGAAGGGATCCGCCGTCGGGAACCCCGGGCTCGTTCCCGGCCGGGGTCACCCGCAGTTCGCCCAGTCACCTCCGCCGCTGCCGGAGCCGCTGCCGCCGGAGTAACGCACGCAGTGGCCCTTCCCGGACAGCATCACCGGACCGGCGTAGTACTCGAACGACCCACTGTCGCCCGAGCTGCCGCCGCCCTGCACTTCGAGCTTGGCCCAGATCGAGCTGGCCTTGCCGACGTTCGCCGTCTTCATGGCGACCACGCAGTTGTATCCGGAGGCGTCGCTGTAGAGCTGGTACACCGTCCCCCCGTCGAAGCTCGCCGACCGCTGGACGTAGAAGCCGGACCCGTGACCGCCGGAGTTGCAGACCTGCTGCGGCGAGTACGGGTTGCGGGGCTCCTCGGCCTTGGCCGGAGGCGGCGGGGCCTGGGTCTTCTCCGGCTCCGGCTCGGCCTTCCTGGTGGGAGGCGCAATGATCTCCCTCGTCGGCTCCGGCTGGCTGGTCGGGGTCGGGGTCGGCTGGGGTCGCCTGGGCCAGATGTGCTCGGGTCGCCCGGTCCGGGTCGGCTCGGGTCGCCTGGTCCGGGTCGGCTCGGGTGCCTGGGTGGTGGGCTCCGGCTCCGGCGCCCGCGTCTCGGTGGGCGTCTCGGCGGGCGCCGGCGGCTCCGTGGTGGGAGACGGGCTCGGCCTCGGCCGGCGGGTGCGCGACGGCCGCGCGGCCGGCGTCTCGGCCGCGGTCGCGGTCGGTGTCTCGGCCGCGGTCGGCGCCGAGGTCGCCTGCGGCTGCCAGGTCGACTGAGGCTGCCAGGTCGGTACGGCCGGCGGCGTGATCGGGATGTTCGGCAACGTCGCGGTGACGGTGGGCGCGGGGGTCTCGTCCACCCAGTCGGTGGGCAGGGTCAGCGGGAACACGCCCGTGGAATCCGGATCCGGGGTACTCGCCCACGGGACGGTCACCTGGGTCTGGGGCTGCTGCCGCCTCTTGCCGGTGGTTTCGGCGGAGGGGATGGCATCGGCCGGAGCCGCCGCCGCGTCGGTGGCCTTCGCCGTCCCCTCGGCAGCCGCATTGTCGAACGACGCCGTGCCGGTGTAGTGCCCGGCCGCCCACACTCCGCCGACGGACAGCGCGAGAACGGCGGCCAGCGACGCGGCCAGCGCGAGAGAGGGCCCCTTGCGCTGTGGCATGCCCTGGTTCTGCAGCGTCGGCCCACCGGCCGGCGAGCCGGGCGGCGCCTGGTGGGGCATCGGAGGCGCTCCCCACGCCGGTGCGGCGGGGCGCTGTGGGGGCAAACCCTGCCAGACCTGGCCGGGACCGGCCATCGGGTTCCCATGCGGGCCGTTCTGGTACGGGCCGTTGGGGTGGGGACCGTTCTGGTGCGGGCCGTGCGCGGGCGGCACGGTGCCGGGCATCGAAGGCGCTCCCCAGCGCTGCCCGCCGTTCGGTCCGGAGAAGGGCTGCTGGGCGGGCAGGACGACGCCGGCCATGGGGCCCCCGGGCATCGGCGCGCCCGCCACCATGACGTCCGTGGACGGGGCCGGGGCCGCGTCGTCCTCCCCGAGCAGCCGCAGCATCGCGTTCCTGGCGGTGGGGCGGGCGACGGGGTCGGGGGAGAGGCAGGCGAGGAGGATCCGCCGCAGCGGCTGCGGGACCGCGTCCAGGGCGGGCGCGCCTCCGGAGCCCGCGGCGGGGCCGGGAACGCCGGCCGCGCCGGCCGCCTTGGCGGCGGCGATGGCCTCGCGGAGGTTCACCGTCGCTTCGGCCGACGGACCGTCCTCCCCCGCGGAGCCGTCAGACGCCGGCTTCTCGGAGGAGACGGGGGCGTCGGGCCCAGCGGGCGTGGCAGGGCTCGGCTTCTCGGCGGCGGACTCCTTCGCGGCGGACTCCTTCGCGGCGGCCGCCTTGGCGGCGGCGATGGCCTCGCGGAGGTTCACCGTGGCATCGGCCGACGGGCCGCCCTCGGCCGGGGAGGCGCCGGGCTTCTCGGTGGCGTCCGGGCCGCTGGGGGCGTCCTTGCGCGCGGAGCCGCCGGGGACCGTCCCCGTCGCCGCGTAGGCGATGGACGCCGCCCAGGAGAAGAGGTCCGAGCGTGCGTCGCCGGGCTCGCCGCGCACCTGCTCGGGGGCGCGGTAGGCGTCGTCCGACCCGCCCATGCCGATGTCGGACACACGGGGGCCGTCCGCGCCGATCAGGATGTTGCCGGGGGTGATCCCGCGGTGGACCAGGCCGGCCGCGTGGACCGCGGTGAGAGCGGTGAGGGTGCCGAGGGCGAGGCGCTCCAGCGCGTCGGCCTCCAGCGGCCCGTCGGCGCGTACGGTCTCCTGGAGGGAGGCGCCCTTGACGTATCCGCGCACCACGTACGGCCGGTCGCCCAGCCAGCCTGCCTCCACGGGCGGCACGGCGTGCGATCCGGAGAGGCCCTTGGCCTCGGTCAGCTCCTGGAGGAGCCGGTCCCGGGCCTCCGCGTCAGCGGACGGCCGGGGGTGGAGCAGCTTGACGACGGACGCCTCAGCCTCCGGAGAGGGGCGTCCCAGGTAAGCGACTCCTCGGGGCCCTTCACCGAGCCGCCCGCAGAGGACGTAGCCGCCTACCTGCTCTGGATCGTCAGGCAATAAGGGGAGCATCTCGCCCATCGAACTTCCTTCCGGGCTGTATCAGTTCAATAAGGGCATTCATGATCAGATCACATTCAACCAAAGGTGCCCCTTCCATATCACCGGTTTTCGGTGTCTATTTGGGAAACGCCCCGCTGAGGTGGGACGTCGTCCGTATTTCGCCCACGATGCAGCCGGATGTCATCTCGCGTTCGGCTCCCGTTCCGCCCCCGCTTGCCTTGCGTTGGGCTTCCGGTCAGCTTTGGCCGGGCTGCCATCTCCGGCGGCGGCCCAGCGGGGTGAGGACGGCGGCCGCGATGACGAGAGCCGCCGCGCCGAGCGAGCCGCCCGCCACGATGGCCGCCATACCGATGGTGCGCTCGTCCGGCGGAGGGGCCTTGGCGACCGCCGCCTCCGTCAGCGGCGCCGGCTGCTGGGGCGCGACCGCGACGACCTCCGAGGGGAGGAGCATCGTCACGGCCAGCCGGGGGTTGACGATGCCCGCGCCGGTCCCGGTGCCCTTCGTACCGTCGGCGGTCAGCACCACGCGCCGTCGCACCCGTACGCTGTCCAGCTGCGGATAGCGGGCGCGGACCAGGGCGACCACCCCCGAGACGTACGCGGTCGCCTGGCTCGTGCCCTTCAGATCCGTCTGGTACGTGCCTCCGGGCCAGGTGCTGGTCAGGTCCTGGCCGGGGGCGAGGACCGCGACCGGCGTGCTGACGTTGGAGAACTCGGCCAGCTCGTCGTCCGGGGTGGACGATCCCACCGCGAGGACGCCCGGGTAGGCCGCCGGGTACGCGGGCGTGGGCGTGCCGTCCTCCTTGGTCACGTTCCCGGCGGCGGCCACGATCACGGCGTCCTTCGACAGCGCGTACCCCACCGCCTTCCTCAGGTCCATGCGGTCGGTGGCCTTGACCGAGACGTTGATCACCTGGGCGCCGAGGTCGGCCGCCTTCGCGATCGCCCGGGCGAGTAGCGCCGGATCGCCGCGCTCCGCGTTGGTCTGCTTGATCGAGATCAGCCGGGCGTCCGGGGCGACGCCGACGAAGGGACTTCCCTTGCGGGCGATACCGGCGATGATCCCGGCCACGGTCGTGCCGTGACCCATGCAGTCCCGGGTGCCGGTCCCGGTCAGGTCGACCGCCTTGGCCACCCTGATCTGCGGGTGGCGGGCGTCCACCCCGCTGTCCACGATCGCGACCGTCACACCGCGCCCCCGGGTGAGGGGCCACACGGAGGTGAAGTCGAGCCTCCGCTGCGCCCACGGCTCGCTCAGAGTGAGGCTGCCCGGCCTGGGTAGCGCACAGGTGTCGCTCTTCCCCGCGTACGCGGATTTCCCGGTGTACGCGGCTTTCTCGGCGCGCGCGTACGCGGGCGGCGCCGCGAGCGCGATCGGCAGTGCCGTCGCCGCAGCGAGCATGACCCCGACCAGACCTCGCATGACCGACCCCCACGGCAGTAGATCCAGCGGGACAGCCTATTGACGTCCTCCCGCCGTCTCAAGACCGACATATCCGGCGGCCGGGCGGTCGTGGCCCCGCTCCGTCCGGACCGCGGGCCCGGAAACCGGGGCCGCCGGTTCCGGGCCGAGACAGGGGGGCCTGGTCAAGCCCGCGGGTTCACCGGCCCAGGTACGCGCCGCCGTTGACGTGGATCACCTGGCCGGTGATGTGCCCGGCGTCGGGCGAGGCGAGGAAACCGACCGTCGTGGCGACGTCGTGCGGCGTGCCGGGCCGGCCGTTCCGGGTGCTCGCCACCCGCCGCCGGATGCCCTCCTCGTCCAGGCCGTCCCCGAAGAACTCGGTTTCCAGGACCAGACCGGGCGCGACGAGGTTGGCCGTGCCGCCGGATCCGCCGGAGCCGCCCAGCTCCGCCGCCAGGTCGGCGGTCCAGGATTCGAGCGCCGCCTTCGCCGCGCCGTACGAGCCGGAGCCGGTGCCGCGCGCGGCGATCGAGCCGATGTTCACCACGCGCGCGCCCTCTCCCAGCCGGGGAAGCAGCGCGGTGGTCACGAGCACGGCGGACATGAGGTTCAGGTCGAGGTTGGCCCGCCACGCCTGGGCCACGGCCCGCAGGCCCCGGGGCGCGGGACGTGCCCGGTCCGTATTGCCGCCCGCGTTGTTCACCAGGACATGGATTGTCGCGGGAAGCCGCTCGACGGCCTCGCTCACCGCGTCCGGATCGGTCGCGTCGAAAGCGGCGTACGCGACGCCGAGTCGCGCGGCGGCGTCTTTCAACACGTGTTCACGCCTGCCGGTGATGGTCACGCGTTCCCCGGCCTCGGCGAAATGGCGCGCAATCGCATAACCGATGCCGGTCGCCCCGCCGGTGATCACCACATTTCGCATGGTCTACTCGCTTTTATGAGGGTTTTACCCGTCTTTATAACCAGTCGGCATAATACCTTTACAGAGACGGTATGTGATCTACGGTGAGGGCGCCCGAACTGTCGACGAAGGAGCCACTGAATGAGTAACAGCCTGCTCGGCGGCGACCCCGCGGAGATGCAGAGCATGGCGGCCCAGTTCACTCAGCAGGCCGACCAGGTTCGCGCCACGATGGCGAGTCTCGACCGTGAGGCGGCCAAGGTCGGCACCGCATGGACGGGACCCGGCGCGCAGCGTTTCAACGAGGCGTGGCAGAGCTATCGGTCGGCTTTCCAGCGCATGTCCGAAGAGCTCAGCGAGGCGGCCCGCGTGATCAACACCTACCGCGGCAACATCGAGTCCGCCACCCGGTAGCCCGGCCCAGGCCCCCGGCGCCGCACGTCGTCCGGCGTGCCCGGGACGGATGCCGTCTCGCCGTCGCTTCCCGGCTCCGGTCCGGGCCGCGCCCCCGTCATCCGGGGAGCGCGGCCTGGATCGGGGTCGCGGTCCCCGAGGTGATCAGCAGTCCCCGTCCCGGCGGGCCGCCGACCGCGCCGCGCGGCAGCCGTACGCCGAAGAGGTCGCCGTCGGCCGGGCTCTGCACCGACAGCAGCAGGCCGGTCCTCGACTTGCGCGCCTCCGCCGCGAACCCCCGGTAGGCCGTCGCCAGGTCGCCCGTCGCCCCCGCGATCAGCAGACCGTGCTCACCGTCCCGGGCGGAGCGCAGGATCTCCTCCAGGGCCAGCCCGAGCGGCGAGTCCGGAGAGATCAGCTCGGCGTCGTCGACGATCACCACGTACTCCCGCCTGCCGTCCAGGATCGTGCGCGGGTCCTGCGCGTCCGACGGCCCGTCCGGCTCGGCTCCCGCCACCTTCCTGGCCTCGCCGTCCAGTACGGCGAGCACGCCGGGAGCCCCCGCCAGCGCCCGCAGCGGGCTCCGGCGGGGCGTGACCACGAGGACCGGCGTCCCCCGCCCGGCCAGTGACCGCGCCGCCGTCACCAGGCACGACGACCGGCCGGAGCGGGCCGGGCCGCCGACCACCGCCGCCGGCCCCTGGGCGAGAAGGTCCAGCCCCAGCGGTTCGAGCGCGTCCCCGCCCACGCCGAGCAGCGCCCACAGAGGCGAGGGCGGCTCGAACGCCGGAGCCAGCTCCATCGCCGTCTCGGCGGTGACGCGGACCGGCAGCGCGTCCACGCGCAGCGGCGGCGCGGACCGCCACGCCCACGCTCCCTTCCGCTCCGGGTCCCCGCCGAACCGGGCGGCGGCCGTACGGGCGAGGGCCTGCAGGGCGGCCACCTGGGCGGGGCCGGACGGGTCGTCGGCGAGCAGCGCGATCTGACTCTCCACCAGTCCGTTCTCGCCGAGGGACAGGGCGCGCCCCGGCGGCAGGGAGGACGGCAGGTCCTTCACCGGCAGCCCCGCCAGCCCGTAGTCGGCCGGGTCGGCCAGGCGCAGCACGAGGCGGTCCTCGAACACGGTCGAGATCTGGCCGAGCAGCCCCGACCGGTCGGAGGTGACGATCGCGCGCAGCCCCACCGCGGGGCCCTCGCGCAGCAGTTGCAGCAGCGCGTCGAGGAGCCGCCCGTAGTCGTAGTTCTCGAACGCGGCGACGTAGCCCTCCCACCGGTCGAGCAGCAGCACCAGCCACGGCAGCCGCCCGACCGGCGGCTCCCCGGACGGCCCGGAGAGCCGGGCCGCGCCGGGCGCGCACGCGGCCCTGGCCTCGGCCAGCGACGCGTACCCGGCCTCGGCGAGGAGCTGCTGGCGGCGGCCCACCTCCTCGCGCAGCCGGGACAGCAGCCGCTCGACCCGGTCGAGCTGGTCCCGGGTGACGACCGCCCCGCAGTGGGGCAGGCCGACCAGCGGGCGCAGCGCGCCGGACCCGCAGTCGATCACGTGCAGGTGGACGTCCTCGGGGGAGGCCCACGCGGCGACGGACCCCGCGATCGTGCGCAGGGCCGTGGAACGCCCGCTCCGGGCCGACCCGGCGATCAGCAGATGGCCGCCGCGCTCCAGGTCGAGGCCGAGCGGGCCCCTGGCCTGGAGCCACGGCAGGTCGGTCAGCCCGAAGGGCAGCGACGGCGCGCCGCCCGGCTCCGGCGGCCGCCCGTCCACGCCGCGCTCGGGCGTCAGCGTCACCGTCTCCGGGAGCGGCGGCAGCCACGGGCTCGGACACCGCGCGACGCCCCTGGCCGCCGCGTCGATCGCGTCCACGAATAGAGCCAGGTCCGTGCCGGACGTCGGCGCGGCCTGCGCCGCGGCGGGCAGCGGATGTCCCAGCGCCCGCCACGGCAGGTCGATCACCCGCGGGCCGCCGCTCCCGTTTCCGTCCCCGTCGCCGCCGTCCGGCGTGCGCCCCCCGATCCGCGCCGCCTGTACGGCGACGGGCTGGCCGGAGCCGGAACGCACATAGCAGCGCCCGGGGGTCGCCTTGGAGATGCGGGCCGCGTCGGGGGTGTCGATCACGTCGTCGGACTCTCTGGCGTCGGTCACCCGCAGCGCGATGCGCAGCGACGTGTTCGCCTGGATGTCGGCGGTGACCACGCCGCCGGGCCGCTGGGTGGCGAGGACCAGGTGGATGCCGAGCGAACGGCCGCGCCGCGCGATGTCGACCAGGCCGTCCATGAAGTCGGGCAGCTCGGACACCATCGCGGCGAACTCGTCGATGACCAGCACCAGCCGGGGCAGCGGCGGCAGCTCGCGCACGGCCTTCCCCGCCCGGTGGGACAACCGCGCCGCCTGGTAGTCCTCGATGTCCTTGGCTCCGGCGGCGAGGAGCAGCCGCTCCCGGCGCCGGATCTCGGCCGCCAGCGACGCCAGGGCCCGCTGGGTGAGGTGGCCGTCCAGGTCGGTCACCATCCCGACCGTGTGCGGCAGCCGTACGCACTCCTTGAACGCGGCGCCGCCCTTGTAGTCGATGAGCACGAATGTCATCTCGTCGGGCCGGTTCGCGGCGGCCAGCGAGCAGATCAGCGTCTGCAGCAGCTCGGACTTGCCCGCGCCCGTGGTCCCGGCGATCAGGGCGTGCGGGCCGTCCCGGCTGATGTCGATCTCGAACGGCCCGTCCGGGCCGACGCCGATGACGGCGCGGGTGGAGCGCCCCCACCGCCGCGCGATGCCCTCGGCGGCGACCAGGTCGAGGAGCCGCACCGACTCGGGGAGCGCCGACGCCTGGTCGTCCCTGCTCACGTCGCGCAGAGGGGCCAGCGCCCGGCCCAGCCGCTCCGCCCACGACGCCGACACCTGGTCGGCCCGGATCGGCCCGATCGCGTCCAGCCCGCCGCCGCGGAGCCGTACCGACCCGTCCGGGTCGCAGGACACGACCGTGGCGCACTCCTCCGGGAGCAGCCGTTCGTCGTCGTCGATCGCGACGGTGTACACCCCGGCGCGCGGGCCCTGCCTGAGCACCTGCGGCATCCCCGGCAGGCCGCGCAGCACCTGGGCGCCGTCGAGGACGACCAGCACGTCGCAGGGCCGCTCGTCGTACGCCGCGAACGCCGGCTCGGCCGCCTCCTCGGGCCGGGAGCTCCCGGCCCGGCCGAGGTCCCCCCAGCCCGCCGGGCCCCCGGACAGCGGCCCGCCGAACGGGCCCGAGGCGGCGCCGGACGGGGCGGTCTCGGCCGGGTCGAGCCGCTCGCCGATGAGCGCGGCGAGATCGGCGACCCGGCGGGCGGCGGCCTCCGGGTCCGCGCCGACGAGGGCGACCGAGCCGGACACGAGGGAGGCGGCCCCGGTGGCTCCCCCCTCCGCGGCGCAGTGCGGGAGCCAGCGGACCCAGCCCCACTGGTCGGCGGCGTCCGCGTGCGCGGAGAGGACGACGACGGCCAGGTCCCTGGGGCTGTGCAGGGCCGCCGCCTGCCCGACCAGCCAGCGGGCGGAGCCGATCGCCGCCTCCCGCGGACCGGTCACGCCCGCCACGCCGAGCCTGCGCATCGCCAGGGCGACCGGCACGTGCCGCGCGAGCGGCGGCTCCGGCAGCTCGGTGTCGGCGGATGCTCCGCGCTCGGGCGCGTACGCGATGTCCGCGGGCAGGTCGGCCAGCCCGACGCGGAGCCGCAGGCTGTCCGGGTCGTGCAGCCGCCGCTCCCAGAGGCGGCGGCGCGGCCCGGTCGCGGTCAGCAGGATCTCGGCCGGGTCCGGCGCGGCCTCCCCGCGGGCCGCCTCGTCCTCCTCGCGCGCCTCCGCCACCTCGGCCTCGAACGCCGCGAGCCGCCCGCGGTACGCCTTGACGGCCTGGCGGTACTTCTTCCTGCCGTGCCTGCGGTCGCTCGCCCACTGGCCGAACATGATCAACGGGCTCATCAGCGCGATCAGCAGGAAGTACACGTTGTGGAACGCCACGGCCATGCCCACGCCGAACACCGCGGGCAGCAGCGCGGCGAGCAGGTGGAGCCGGGCGCCCTCGGCCCGCTTGGGCTCGGTGGGCACCTCCAGGCGCGGGCGCCGGTCCGGGGCGCGCAGCCGCGGGGGCCGGTTGTAGGCCAGCCCGCCGTCGGGGAGCGCGTCCAGGTGGGCGTCCGGCGGCTCCACCGGGCCGACGGAGAACACCGAGACGCCGCAGGACAGCAGGACCCGGCGCACGTCCCGGGCGGCTCCCCGGCCCGCCGCCTCGTCGCGGCCGGCGCGCCCCGCCGCATCGATTCCCCGGCCTGCCTTGCCCGCTCGGCGGGCCTTCCTGGCGTGGCGTCGTGCGGCGCGCCGGACGCTCCCGCCGGACGCCTCGGCGGGGCTCGGCGGCGTACGGCGGGCGGCCCATGGGGTCGCTTCGCGTACCGGCCGGCCGTCCAGCTCCAGCCGGGCGGCGGGGTGCGCCGGCTCGACGGAGACCCCGTCCGGCGCGACCCGGATCGTCGCGGCGTGCGGCGGCAGCGCGGGATCCGGTACGGCGACCGCGCACCCGGGGTCGGATCCCAGGGTGTGCAGGCCGGGGCCGAGCCGGTGGACGGAACCCGCTCCGGGGCCGCCGGCCACCCGGAGCTCGATCACGCCGTCCGGCTCCTCCGCCATCGTCGCCGCGGCCGCGACGCCGTCGAGCGCGACGAGGTCGCCGTCGCGGATCAGCCCGAAGACCCGGGCGCCGGGGTCGAGGGGCCGCCCGTCCACCCACAGCTTCGGGCCCTCGGCCCGGCGGCGCCGCCCCCGGTCCAGGTCGTACGGCGCTCTGGCGGGCGGCAGCCGTACGACGTTGGACGGGCGGGCCGGGCCGGCGAGCGCGCCGGCCAGCGCGCCGACCGTGGTGGACTCGTCGCCCTCGACCAGCACGTCGCGGTGGCCGTGCTCGGCCACCACGGTGAGCGTGATCCGCATACTCAGACTCCCAAGGGGCCGCCCTCTGGCCCGGCCGAGGACAAGCTAGCGGGGCCGCCCCCGGATATCTCCCGGTTCCCGGGAAACGCCGGGCGGCCTTCCCCGCCGTACGGCCGGGGGCGTACGGGCCGGCGGAACCAATGTGATCAATGCGGACAGAGTGCTTCTTATCACGAAATTCAACCACTGGAAAGGGATAGTGGTAAACAGGCATTGATCAGGCCGGCATTGACACCGGTATTCCTAACGGATAAGCATGGAAGGCCGGTTTCCGGCCACACGGAAGCGCGTGAGTGTCCATAATGGTGTCAATTCTGTAATTCGAACTGACCAATACTGCGGATGAAGGCGCGACCGTTAATCCGGCCCTCATTTCAGTAGCGGAAGCGATCGTCCTTGGGAGTCCCCCACCCATGAGGATCAGCGAGAAGCCCGCCTCCGACGGACGCGTACCGGCGAACGAGCGTCCCGGGCTGTCCGGACCGGCCTCGCGGGGGCTCCCCGTGCCGCCGCGCGAGCGCAAGCCCGCGCTGGCCGCGCTCGCCGTCCTCCTCATCCTCGGCGGGGCACTGGCCACCACGCTGCTCGTGCTGCGCAGCGGCGACCGCGTCTCCGCCGTGGGCATTGTGCAGCGGGTCGGCGCGGGGCAGCTCATCCCGGCCTCCGCCATGAAGGAGGTCGAGATCGCCGACACCGGCGTCGACTACGTCCCCTGGCGCTTCCGCGGCGAGGTCGAGAAGACCTACGCCGCCGTCACCCTGCTCCCCGGCACGCTGCTGACCAACGCCATGGTCACCCGGTCGAGCGAGGAACTCGGCCCGGGCAAGGCCATCGTGGGCCTGTCGCTCAAGGCCGGCCAGGCGCCGGTCGGCATGGGCAAGGGCGACGTCGTCCAGGTCATCTACGTCCCGGCGAGCGGCAAGGGGTCGGCCGAGCAGCGGGTGCTCGCGCCCGCCGCCCGCGTCCACGGCATCGGCGCGCCCGGAAGGTCGGGCGGCGGGCTCGTCTCGATCGTGGTCGACGCGTCCATCTCGCCCGCCGTCGCCGTGTACGCCTCCAGCGGGGAGATCGCGCTGGCCGTGCTGCCGGGAGCCGGGTGACGTGGCCCTCATCGTCCTCGCCGCCGACAAGGGGGCGCCCGGTGTGACGACCGCGGCGACCGCCCTCGGCGCGGTCTGGCCGCGCCCGGTGCTGCTGGCCGAATGCGACCCGTCCGGCGGCGACCTCGCCTACCGGCTGCCCGCCGAGGACGGCGGCGTGCTGAACCCGGCACGCGGCCTGCTCAGCCTCGGAGCGGTGGCCCGGCACGGCCTGCACGCCGAGCAGATCTACGAGCACACGCAGAAGCTCGTCGGCGGTCTGGACGTCCTCACCGGCCTGACCCACGGCGAGCAGGCCGGCGGCCTCACCTGGCTGTGGGGGCCGCTCGGCCGGTCCCTGGCCGTGCTGCCGCGCGCCGACGTCCTGGCCGACTGCGGGCGCCTCGGCGGGCACGCCGAGATGGGCGACTTCGTCGCCGAGGCCACCCAGGTCGTGCTCTTCACCCGGCCGAGCCTCGACCACGTCGCCCACCTGCGCGAACGGCTCGCCCTGCTGGACGGGCGGCCCGTCGTGGTCGTGATCGCCGACCCCCGGTCGTACCGCGCCTCGATCGAGGAGGTCCGGCGCATCGTCGCGCCCTGGGACGTCGCCTTCGTGGCCGGCCTCGCGTACGACCCCAAGGGCGCCGAACTGCTGCGCGGTCAGTGGGGCGGGCGGCTCGACCGCAGCCTGCTGATCCGCACCGCGCGTGAGCTGGCCGGACGGCTGGCCGCGCTGCTGTCCCCGCGTGAGCCGGCCGGGCGGCCGGACCACAGCGGGGCGGGGCGCGGCGGAGCGGGCCGATGAGCGGGCAGGGAGGCGGCGTCGACCACACGCTGGTGAAGCGCTTCCGCCAGGAGGTCGGCGACCGGCTCGCCCACCAGCGGCGGCTGGACCAGGCGAGCGGCATCCCCCCGATGACCGGTGAGGACGAGCGGCAGTTCGCCCGCGCCCTGATCGCCCAGGTCCTGGAGGAGTACGCCAGGGGCGAGATCGGCGTCGGCCGCACCCCGCCCACCGCGGAAGAGGAGGAGGCCCTCGCCGCGGGCATCCACGCCGCGCTGTTCGGCGTCGGCCGCCTCCAGCCGTTCCTCGACGACACCGAGGTCGAGAACATCGACATCAACGGCTGCGACCGGGTGTTCGTGAGCTACGCCGACGGCCAGGAGGTCGCGCACGAGCCCGTCGCCGACTCCGACGAGGAGCTGATCGAGCTCATCCAGATCCTCGCGGCGTACTCCGGCCTGTCGTCCCGGCCGTTCGACACCGCGAACCCGCAGCTCGACCTGCGGCTGCCGGACGGGTCCCGCCTGTCGGCCGTCATGGACGTCACCGTGCGGCCCGCCGTGTCGATCCGCCGCGCCCGGCTCGGCAAGGTGTTCCTCAGCGACCTGGTGGGCAACGGCACGCTCGCCCCCGAGCTGGGCCGGTTCCTCGCCGCCGCCGTCGCCGCGCGCAAGAACATCATGCTCGCCGGGTCGACGAACGCGGGGAAGACGACCCTGCTGCGGGCGCTCGCCAACGAGATCCCGTCGAGCGAGCGGCTCATCACCGTCGAGCGCGCGCTCGAACTCGGCCTCGACCAGTTCCCCGAACTCCACCCCAACGTGGTCGCGTTCGAGCAGCGCCTGCCCAACTCCGAGGGCCAGGGCGAGATCACCATGGCCGAGCTGGTACGGCGGTCCCTGCGCATGAACCCCTCGCGCGTCATCGTCGGCGAGGTCCTCGGCGACGAGATCGTCACCATGCTCAACGCGATGACCCAGGGCAACGACGGCTCGCTCTCCACGATCCACGCCAACTCCTCGATGGAGGTCTTCAACCGCATCGCGACGTACGCGCTCCAGGCGGAGGAGCGGCTCCCCATCGAGGCGACCCACATGCTCATCGCGGGCGCGATCGACTTCGTCGTCTTCATCGAGAAGCGCAACGACTACCACCGCGGCGGAACGCTGCGGCGCTTCGTCTCCAGCGTCCGAGAGGTCACCGGCTGCGACGGGCGGGTGCTGTCCTCGGAGGTCTTCACCGCCGCTGGCGACCGCGTCGTCCCCCATGCCCCGATCTCCTGCCTCGACGAGCTGGCGGCGCACGGCTACGACCCCACGCGGGAGGTGTGGCGCTGATGCCCGCCGGGCTGCTCGATCCGCTGGTGCTGCTGGCCGGTGCGCTGACCGGCGGCGGCCTGTTCCTCCTCGTCCTCGCCCTGTACGGCATGCGCCCCCGGCCCGCCGCGCCGGACCGGAAGGCGGCCCGCCGCGAGCTGCTCAGGACCCTCTCCACCCGCACCGCGGTCGGCGTGATCACCGGAGTCGTCGTCCTGCTGGTGACGGGGTGGCCGGTCATGGGTGTGGGCGCCGTGCTGCTCGTGCTCGCCTGGCGCGGCCTGGCCGGCGGCGCGGCCGAGGAGCGGGCCGCCATGCGGCGCCTCGAAGGGCTGGCCGCGTGGACCGAGTCGCTGCGCGACACCATCGCCGGCGCGGCCGGGCTCGAACAGGCCATCCCCTCCTCCATCCGGGCGGCCGCGCCCATGCTCCGGCCGCACCTGCTCGCCCTCGTCGACCGGCTGCACTCGCGTATGCCGCTGGGGGACGCGCTGCGGATGTTCGCCGACGAGCTCGACGACCCCTCCGCCGACCTCGTCGTGGCGGCGCTGATCCTCAACTCGCGGCTGCGCGGCCCCGGCCTGCGCGACGTGCTGTCCGCGCTCGCCGTGTCCGCCCGCGAGGAGCTCGACATGCGGCGGCGGGTCGAGGCCGAGCGCCGCTCCACCCGCAAGAGCGTGCAGATCGTGGTCGGTACGGCGCTCGCCTTCGCCGCCGCGCTGGTGGTCTTCAACCGCTCGTACGTCGCGGAGTACGGCAGCCTGCTCGGCCAGGCCGTCCTCGTCGTGGTGGCGGGGCTGTTCGGCGCCGGGTTCGCGTGGATGCGCCGGTTGGCCCGCTTCGACAAGCCCGCCCGGATCCTCGCGCCGTACACGTCGGGGCCGGGCGGCGAGCCGCGCGACGCCGGACGCGACGCGGAGGACCCGGGGGACGGAAGGGGCGGCCGTCCGCTCCGGACGGGAGGTGTGCGATGACCGAGCCCGCGCTGGCGGGAGCCGTACTCGGCCTGGGGCTCTTCCTGCTCTTCCGCGCGCTCTTCCCACCCCGGCCCGGGCTGTTCGCCCGGCTGACGGCCCTGGACGCGGCGCAGGCGGGCGCGGAGCTGCCCAAGGCGCCGCTCATCGCGCCGGACGAGCACGTCAGCGCGTTCCGCCGCGACCTCGGCCTGCGCCTCGCCCGCCTCTACGCCGCCAGGGGGTGGGAGGCGCGCTCCGTCCGGGCCGACCTGGCGCTGCTCGGCAAGTCCTTCGAAGGCTTCCTGGCGACGAAGGTCCTGCTCGCGGCGGCCGGGCTCCTGGTGTTCCCGCTGCTCGTGGGCTGGCTCGCACTGATGGGGTGGGGACTGTCGCTGAGCATCCCGCTCTGGTCCGCGCTGGCGGTCTCCACGGCCTTCTTCCTGCTGCCCGACCTGCAGATCCGCCGGGACGCCGCGGTACGCCGCCGCGACTTCCGGCACGCGGTCGGCGCGTTCCTCGACCTCGTCGCGATGAACCTCGCGGGCGGGCGCGGCGTACCGGAGGCGCTGATGATGGCGGTCGCCGTCGGCAGCCCGGACGGGACCCCCGGCGCGGGCGCCAACTGGGCGATGGAGCGCATCCGCGAGGCGCTCGGGAACGCCCGCATCGTCGGCATCACGCCGTGGCAGGCGCTCGGACGGCTCGGCGACGAGATCAATGTGGACGAGCTGCGCGACCTGTCGGCCGCGCTCGGCCTGGTCGCCGACGACGGCGCCAAGGTCCGCTCCTCGCTGAGCGCGCGTGCCGCCACCCTGCGGAGGCGCGAGCTCGCGGAGGTCGAGGGCAAGGCGGGGGAGCGATCCCAGTCGATGCTGGTGGCCCAGCTCCTGCTGTGCGCCGGTTTCGTGATTTTTCTCAGTTTCCCGGCGGCCATGAAGATGTTGGGGGCGTAGATGCTCACCTATTTGATCGCGATGCTGCACGTGCGGATCGAGCGCGCCCGTAACGCGCCGAGCAAGGGGGCCTCGGCCGTCGAATGGGTGATCATCACGGCGATCATCGCCGGGGTCGCCCTGGGCCTGGCCACCCTCATCAAGAACCTCGTCTCCCAGAGGGAGGCCGACATCACCTCCAACTTCGGCGGTGGCGGCGGTGGCGGTGACGGGGGAGGCGTCTTCACCGGAGGCGATCAGTGACACGCCCCGCGAGCGGGCGCCGCGGCGAGCGCGGGGCGACCGTCATCGAGCTGGCCATGATCATGCCGATCGTGCTGGCCGTGGTGCTGCTCGTCGTACAGCTCGCGCTCTGGTTCCACGGACGCCAGGTGGCCGACGCCGCGGCCAGGGAAGGCGCCAGGATCGCCCGCGCCGCCGGGACGTCCGGTGACTGGCAGGCCGCCGCCGAGGCGAAGGCCGAGCAGATCGTCCGCGCCATCGGGCCCAAGATCCTGCGCGACGCGACGGCGCGCGCCTGGGAACGCGGCGACCAGCGCGGCGTCGAGGTCACCGGCAGCGCCGTACAAGTGGTGCCGCTGCTGCCCGACCTGACCTTCACCGTCACGTCCGACTTCGGCGGACCCATCGAGTGCTTCCGCCCCGACGACGGTTCGGACGGCTGCCGGTGACCCGGTCCGTACGGCGCCCGCCCGCCCGCGCCGCCACCGCCCGCCGCCGCCCCCCGGACGCCGGGTCGATGACGGTCGAGACGGTCATGCTCGCGCCCGTCCTCCTGCTCTTCCTCATGTTCCTCGTGGGCGCGGGGCGGGTCGTCGAGGCGCAGGGAGAGGTCAACGGCGCGGCCAGGGACGCGGCCCGCGCCGCGTCCGTCCAGCGGACCCGGGCCGAGGCGGAGTCGGCCGCCGCCGAGACGGCCAAGGCGGCGCTCTCCGGCGAGTGCGACCCCCAGGTCGGCCTGTCCGGCACCGAGTGGAAGGAAGGCGGCGTCGTCCACGTCGCGGTGACGTGCGAGCTGAACCTCGACTTCCTCGGCTTCGGCGCGGCCCGGCGGATGAAGGGGACGTCCGTCGCGCCGCTGGAGCAGTTCCGGAGGGTGGAGTGACCACGACACCCGACCGGCTCGGCCGCGTCCCGTCGTCCAGGGCGCTGTCCCTACACGTTCACCGGGGGCGAGCGAGCGGACACCCCACCACCCCTGGAGGAGAGCGGGGGTCGATGTCGGTCTTCGTGGTCGTCTTCTCCGTGGCCGTGTTCCTGCTCGCGGGGCTGCTCGTGGACGGCGGCGCGGCCATCAACGCCCGGCTCAGGGCGGCCGATGTCGCCGAGCAGGCCGCGCGCGCGGCGGCGGACCAGATCGACGTCGAGGCGCTGCGGGCCGACGGCCGGGTCCGGCTGCTCGCCGACGAGGGCACGGTGTGCGGCCGGGCGCGCGAGATCGCGGCGGCCCACGACGACCCGAACGTACAGATGAGGCGGTGCGAGATCGGCGGGGGCCAGGCGGAGGTGACGGTCGAGGTCGGCGTGCGATGGGACGCCATCTTCCTGTCGATGCTCGGATTCGGCGGCTCGGAGGCGGCGGCGACCGCCACCGCCGGGCCGGACGCGGGGGACGCGGGGGACGTATGACCGATGACGGGAACTCGTGGTCGCGCGGCTCGGACTCGCCGCGCCGGCCCAGGGGAGCGGGACGCCCGCCGGGCGGGGGGCGCCCTCCCGGAGGCGGCCGCCCTCCCGGGCAGCGCGCGCCGCTGCCGCCCGCGTTCCCGCCGTCCCGCGACCCCGCGCCGCCGGACGGACGCTCCACCCGGTCGTACGGCGGCGAATCGGAGCGCTCCACCCGGGAGCGGCCGCGCTCCTCCATGCCGTACGGCGACGGGCCCGAGCGGCCCGGCCGGTCCGCCACGCGAGAAGGCGACCGGCCCGCCTTCGGCGCGCCCCAACACCCCGGCCGCCACCCGAACCGGCAGCCCGGCCGCCGGTCCGCGCTCCGCCGCCCGGCCCGAATCCCGCCGCGCCGTACGGCCCGCGACGTCCTCGCCGGGATCACCGCGCTGCTGGCCCTGGTCGCCCTGGTGGGCGGCGTGCCGTACGCGCTGATCCGGCTGGCCGGGCCGCCGCTGCGGCCCGAGCTGCGCGACCTCGACCTGCTCACGAGCGACGTCGGCCCCGAGACGGTCACCGCGATCCTCGTCCTGCTGGTGTGGTTGGCCTGGCTGCAGCTGTTCGTCTGCGTGATCGCGGAGGTGTACGCGGGCATCCGCCGGGTGGGCATGCCCGCGCGGGTGCCCCTGTCCGGCGGCACCCAGGCGCTCGCCAACCGGCTCGTCTCAGCCGTGCTGCTGCTCTTCGCCGCGGCGGCGGTGGCCGGCCCGGTGATCGGGCCCGTGACGGGAGGAGGCCAGCCGCCGGCGATCCGCCCGCAGGCCGCCACGCTGTCGGCGCCGGTCGTCACGGCCGAGGACCGGCCGCCGCTGCAGGCGCGCGAGGTGAAGAAGGTCTACGTCGTGCAACCCCCGCACGGGCGGCACCACGAGAGCCTCTGGGAGATCGCCGAGAAGTGTCTCGGCGAGGGCCGCCGCTATCCGGAGATCTTCCGGCTCAACCAGCACAAGCAGCAGCCCGACGGCAGCCGGTTGCGGATGGCCGACCTGATCCGGCCCGGATGGGTCCTCGACATGCCGGACGACGCGCGGAACGTCCTGATCGTCCCGATAGATGAGGACCGGCCGGTCACGCTGGACCACCACCCCCGGATGCCGTCCGACACGCACGGTGACCTGAGCGACGGCCTGGGCCACGACATGGACGCGAAGGGCGACGCGAGGGCGGGAAAGGACGAGGTCCGGTTGCCGCCGCCCGCCCTGCCCGAGTGGCGCGGCGAGGAGACCGCCGGCCATCCGCCGTCCCGCTCGTCGGACGGCTCGCTGCACCCGTCGCAGGAGAGGCGGACGGACGGCGAGCCTTCCCTGTCCGGACGCCACGCCCAGGAGGACGACGCCGGGCTCGACCTGGCCGACTACCTCGCGGCGGCGTCGCTGGTGGCGGCCGGGCTGCTGGCCCTGCTCGGACGGCGGCGCAGGGAGCAGCTCTGGCGGCGGGCGTTCGGCCGCCGGGTGGTCCCGCCGCGAGGGGACGCCGCGCGGGCCGAGGTGGCGATCCGCCTCGGGGCCGACGCGCCGGGCAGCCGCATGCTCGACCTCGGCCTGCGTCTGCTGGGCCGGCTGCTCGCCGAGCAGGACCGGCGTCCGCCGACGATCTACGCGGTCCACCTGTCCAGCAGGGGGCTGGACCTGTGGATCCACCCCGCCGACCTGGACGCGCCCGCGCCCTGGGAGGCGTGCGACGGCGGGCAGGTCTGGCGGCTCCCCGCCCAGGAGGGACGCCGGATCGACGAGGGGGAGGTCGCCGGGGCGCCCGCTCCGTACCCGGGGCTCGTCTCGCTGGGCGCCGCCGACGGCGGCCGGGTCCTCGTGGACCTGGAGGCCGCGCAGGGCGTCGTCGCGATGGAGGGTCCGCAGACCGTGGCCGCCATGTCCGCGCTCGCCGTCGAGCTGGCCACCAACCGCTGGTCGGATCACATGCGGCTCACCCTCGTCGGCTTCGGCGAGGAGCTCACCCTGATCGCCCCCGACCGCATCCGCGTCGCGGGCAGCCTCGCCGAGGTCCTGCCCGAGTTGGAGGAACGCGCCGCGCGGGAGAGCGGAGACGTCCTCACCGGGCGGGTCCGCTCCCGGGTCGCCGACCCGGCCTGGACGCCCCACTACCTGCTCTCCGCGATCCGCCCGGACGAGGACGAGGCGCGCCGCCTCGCCATGCTCGGCAAGGCCACCCGTACGGCCACCGGCTACGTCGTGGCGGGCGGCACGGCGCACGCGACCTGGACCTGGGAGATCACCGGCGACGACCGGGCCAGGATCGACGCGCTCGGCTTCGAGGTCGACGCCCAGCTCCTCCCGCGCCGCCATTACGCCGCCGTCGTCGACCTGTTCCGTACGGCCCAGCGGATGGACGGCGAGCCGCTGCCCGAGCCCGAGGTGCGGGTGCCCGACGCGCCCCCGTCGATCGAGGTCCGCATCCTCGGCCCGATCGAGATCGGCCCGGCGCCGTCCCTGGAGGAGGGCAGGGCGGCGCTCGCCCACGAGATGGTCGTCTACCTGGCCGCGCACCCGGCGGGGGTCCACCCCGTCGTGCTCGGCGGCGTCCTGTGGCCGCGCGGCGCGCAGGCGGCGGTCCGCGACGCCGCCATCGCCCGCGTCGTCGACTGGCTCGGCGCCGACGACGAGGGCCGCCCCCACGTCGAGCGGGACGACTCGGGACGGCTGCGGCTCGGCCCCGAGATCAGGAGCGACTGGCACCTGTTCCAGGAGCTGGTCCGCCGATCCCGCGACCAGCATCCCGAGGCGGAGGTCCTCCTCCTGGAGAAGGCGGTGGGGCTGGTGCGCGGGCCGCTGCTGGCCGGCCGTCCGGCGGGCCGGTACGCCTGGCTCGCCGCCGACTCCCTGGAGTACGACGTCACCGCGGCCGTGGCCGACGCCGCGCACCGCCTCGGCGAGCTGCGGCTGGCCCGCGGCGAGGCCGAGTCGGCGGTCGCGGCGGCCCGGGCCGGGCTGCTCCTCGCCGCCGACGACGAGGGCCTGTGGCGCGACCTGCTGCGGGCCGCGCACGCCACGGGCGACCCCACGCGGTTGCGCGCCGTGGTCGACGGCCTGCACCGAAGGGCCGCCTCCCATCCGTACGGAGGCGGCATGGCTCCCGAAACGGAGGCGCTGATCGATGAGCTGCTCCCCGACTGGCGCCGCGACCTCGCGTCGGACCTCGGCGCCCCGCGGCTCGCGTGACGAGCTCCGGACGGCCCCGGCGGCGGATCGGCGGGGGCGCGGGCCGGCCGTACCCGCGTTCCGCGGTGAGGAGGCCGCCGGTGCGACGTGACGTCCGGTTCGCCGCCGCCGTGCTGGCCGGCGGTCTCATCGCCGCAGCCTGCGCCCCGTCTCACCCGGAGCCGCGGTTCGAGCCGGCCGGAGCCCTCGCGACCGCCGTGGGCGGGACGTCGCCCGGCGCCGGCCCCGGCCGTCCCACGGAGTCGCCGATCGGCCCGGGCACCGAGCGGGTCGCGGCCGGCGACGGAGTACGCGTCGAGATCGAGTGGCCCGCGGGGACCGACCCCCACGTGGCCGGAGCGCTCCGCACGTACGCCGAGAGCTACACCGCCATGTGGCGGGCCGTCACCAGCGGCGGACGGGACCGCTCCTACCTCCAGAAGGTGGAGGAGAGCGCCGTCGGCGACATCGCGACCCGCCTGAACGCGTTCCGCGATCGCGGACGCTCCGCGCGCGGCGTGGCCCGGCTCTACGCGCTGCGGATCGACTCCGAGGTCACGATCGGCGACCGGATGGGCGTGCTGGTGCTCGGCTGCGTGGACGAGTCGGGGATCCGGATGACCGACCTGGCCGGGCAGCCGATCGCGGACCAGCCGGGCTGGACCCGGCCGCCGCTTTCGACCTACCTGTGGGCCGGGTCGATCGGCCGGGACGAGCACGGCGTCTGGCGGGTCAGGCTGTTCCGCCTCGCCACCTATCCCGCCGCGTCCGCGAAGAGGTGCGTCCGATGAGATCGTCCGCCGCCCGGTCCCGGCCCCTGGCCGCGGTTCTGGCCCTGCCCCTCGCCCTGGTCCTGTCCCTGTCTCCGGCCGCGCGCGCCGCCGTGTCGGCGGCTCCGACTCCGGGGCCGGGCCGTCCGACCGCCGAGGGGTTCCAGGAGGGCCGCACCGCCGGGATCCGGCTGAGGAACTCCTCCATCGTGCTGTCCGGCAACGGCCTCGGCGGCGGAGGCGCGAAGGGCGACGGCTATCGGATCCCGCGCCCCTGCTGGTATGAGCCGTACAAGAACGCCGATGAGATGGTGCGCGAGCAGGACGAGGCGCTGCGCCACGCGCTGGGGGCCGACCCCGACCTCGCCGGCTCCGGCGGGGACACGAACGGCCTCCTCCAGCGCTACCGCGACAAGCTGGGGCAGGAGGGGCGCTGGTGGCGCCCCGCGTACAACGACGCCGACCCGAACGGGTTGGCCTGCGCCGGCGCGCTCACCCCGGCCGTGTGGGTGCAGAACGGCCAGACCCCTCCCGCGGGCATCACCCCGGAGGAACTGCTGCAGATCGCGCGGGCCGCGCTGACCGTCCCCGAGCCGAAGCTCAAGCTCAGCCCGGACGCCCGGAGCTTCGTCAACCTGCCGACCTGGGTCTGGCTGGACGGCGCGGGACCGGTGACCCGCTCGGTGACCGCCACCCTGCCCGGCGTGATGAGCGCGACGGTGACCGCCACGCTGAAGAACATCGAGATCGACGCGGGCACCACGTCCGACCGCGCCGAGGTGCGCCAGAGCTGCGGCGCCACCGGGCACCCGTACGCCAAGGGCGGCGACTTCACCTGCGGCGTCCGCTACCTGAGGGCCTCGATCGACCTGCCGCGCCAGGTGTACACCATGACCGTCACCGCCGTGTGGCCGGTGACCGGCGCGGTCGGCCAGGGCGGTGCGCCCATCGCGTACACGCCGCTGCGGGCCACGGTCACCAGGGACGTCCCCGTCGGTGAGGTCCAGTCCGTCGTCACCGGCTGACGGCCGGGGGCCCGTAGCCGCGCCCCGGCCGGCGGCCCTGTCGTCAGGAGGCGGGCCGGCGGCTTTCGTGGGCGAGCAGCCACTCCTTCACCGGCACGCCGTAGTAGTAGCCGCCGAACCCGCCCGTCGTGGGCAGGACGCGGTGGCACGGGACGAACGGCGCGATCAAATTCTGCGCGCACGCCGACCCCGCGGCCCGGGCCGCCGTCTTCGGCAGCCCCGCCATCTCGGCCAGCGTGCCGTACGACACGGTGGTGCCGGCGGGCACGCTGCGCAGCGCCGTGTAGAGACGCTGCCGCGTCGAAGTTCCCGGCTGTGTCGTCGGGACCCGGTCCAGGGCGTCGAGCTCGCCGTCCAGATAGGCGCGGACGGCCTGCGCGACGTCGCCGAGGTCGCCCTCGACCAGCGGCAGCTCCTGGAGCGCGGCCGGCAGGCGGACGAACTGGTCGCGGGGGTCCGGACAGAACCCGGCCGCGACGACGACGCCGTTCCGCGCGAGCACGCTCATCGGACCCACGGGGGTGGACAGCACTTGAGCAACGATCATTTCGATAGCGGCGGGCCGGACCGGCCCGCCGCTCCCTCCTGTCTGGCGTTCTTGTCCGATGTTCTTCAGATGGCGCAGACGGCGGCCGGGTCGGAGGTCGAGCTCCACAGATGGAGCGCCGCGTACGCCCGCCAGGGCCGCCACCGCTCCGCGTGATCGGCCGGGATGCCGAGGCACTGCATGGTCTTCTTCAGCACAAGGTCGCCGCCCGGCCAGGCGTCCGGGTCGCCGAGCGCGCGCAGCGCGACGTAGCTCGCGGTCCACGGGCCGATGCCCGGGATCGTGAGCAGCTTGGCCGTCGTCTCCGGGACGTCCTCGGCGCCGTCGAGGTCGATCCGGCCCTCGGCGACCGCCTCGGCGAGCGCCCGCAGCGTGGCGACCCGGCGCCGGGTGAGCCCGATGCCGTCGAGGTCGGCCTCGGCGAGGCGCTCGGCCGTCGGGAAGAGCGTCGTCACCGGCGAGGCGGGTTCACCGTCCGCCCCGTCCTGGCCGGGCGCGGTGGTGGTGGTGCCCGCCCGGGCCGCGATGCGGCCGAGCAGCGTCCGCGCCCCGGCGACGGAGATCTGCTGCCCCACCACGGCGCGTACGGCCAGCTCGAAGCCGTCGAACGCGCCCGGCACGCGCAGCCCTGGACGCCGTTCGACCAGCGGGCCGACGGACGTCGTGCCGAGCACCGCGGCGATCGCCTCGGGGTCGGCGTCCAGGTCGAGCAGGCGGCGGCAGCGGGCCACGATCCGGGCGAGCTGCCGCGTGTCGCCGGTACATACGGTGAGCCGGATGTGGTCGGCCATGGGGGCCAGCGCGATCCAGCCGCCGGGGACGGCCCGCAGGTAGCTCCCCTCGCTCTGCTCGTCCGGCTGGGTGACCGCCTCCGTGCCCGGAATGGCGCGGGCGGCCAGATAGCGGAACAGCGCCGCCGCGTCGTAGGGAGGACGGTAGTGCAGCCGCAGCGTGAGCCCGTGGGGGAGCAGGCGCGATCCCGGCGCGCCGCCCATCGGCCCGTTCGCCTTCCTGAGGTCGCCGGGGGCGAAGCCGTACGACTCCTTCATGGCGGCGTTGAACTGGCGGACGCTGCCGAAGCCCGCCGCGAACGCGACGTCGGTCATCGGCAGGTGTGTCTCGGTGAGCAGTTGCTTGGCCAGCAGCAGCCGCCTGGTCCTGGCGACGGCGAGCGGCCCGGTGCCCAACTCGGCGACGAACAGCCGGTGGAGGTGGCGTTCGGTGACGTTGAGCCGCCGCGCGAGCCCGGCGACGCCGTGGTCGTCGGCGTCGCCGTCGCTGATCAGGCGGAGCGCCCGTCCGACGAGATCGGCCCGTACGTTCCAGCCGGGCGCGCCCGGACTCAGCTCGGGGCGGCACCGGCGGCAGGGACGGAAGCCCGCGGCCTCGGCGCCGGCGGCGTGATGGTAGAACCGGACGTTCTTCCGCGCCGGAGTCCTGGCCGGGCAGATCGGTCGGCAGTAGATGCCCGTGGAGGTGACCGCCGTGTAGAAACGCCCGTCGAAGCGGGAATCGCGGGCGGAGGCCGCCGCGTAGCACGAGTCGAAGTCAAGTTCTCGGGTGCTCACGTATTCGACGTTATGCCCTGTCCGCCCCTACGCACCGGCGGAAATCGGACCGCACCGTCGAGGCCGGTCACGCCCGGCGCCGGCCGCTCCGCCGTCCCCGGCGCGGGCGCGCCGGAACCCGCCGCCCGCGGTCGTCGCACACCTCCCGGCCGCGTTCTCCTGCCGCGGCCGGGCGGTCACTTGCTTGAGACGCCGACCCCGAGGTCGAACTCGCGGTAGACCCTGGCCCAGAAGCCGTCCCGCAGCCACACCCGCGCCTCCGGGTACGGGCGCAGCGAGTGGCCCAGCTCCTTCTCCGCCTCGATCAGCAGCTCGGTGTCGATCACGGTCGGCAGGATGGGCCCGGGAAGCAGGTCCCGGATGTTGTCGCGGCCCCGAGTGAGGATCCATTTCTGCGCGACGTGCTCGCCGACCTCCTCCACGTGCGGCCGCCCGGGCCCCAGCTTGGTGATCTGCCCGACCGGCGCCTTCGGCACCGGCTTGACCGTACGGCCGGCGAACACCTGCGCCGGTGACGGCGCGGGCGTGACGGGCACGGGGACGGGGACGGGCGCGCGGTTGAAGTAGGGACGGAGAAAATCGGCGCTCAATATCTCGACGGTGTCGGACTCCCACACCAGCCGCTCGGCCTGGTTGGTGCCGAACGGCGGCTCAACCCCCCAAAGATGAACACGTACGCCGTATGCCTGCGCGGCCTCGACCGCGGGAACCATGTCCTCATCGCCCGCGATCAGCACGGTGTCGCTGACGGCGTGGTGCCGGGCGAGGGCTTCCAGGTCGCTGCGGATCTGGGCGTCCACGCCTTTCTGCTGGCCACGCGCGTTCAGGTTGCCAAGCCGTACCTTCACCCAGGGAAGCTGGGCGATCACGCGCTGGTCCACGGTCGGGACCCGGTCCCGCGCGGCGTCGTACCAGTAGACGCGCAGCAGCTCGCCGGGAATGCGCTCCAGCGCGTGCTTCTGCAGCGACTGGATCAGCTCGTCCGCGGCGACTCGGTACTCTTTGCGCTCTTTCGCCCCCAGTAGGACTTCGCCGGCCGCCGCGTACAGGTAACCGACGTCTACGAGGACCGCGTACTTGGCAGCCATGCTGTGTGCGGTGAGGTCCGGGATGGCCATGTTGTCCTCCAGGACTCGTCACTAGATGATCGGCTGACTATATCTCCCCCTTTTCTAGATACTCCCAACTCTTGAGGCCGTTGACACCCTGTTCCGCTGATCTAATGCCGAAGCATGGCCGAACGCCGAGCCCCATGAGCGCGCAGCAGTCCCTTCGGCATCCCATGTGCGGGGTTTGCCCATTCTTTGCGCCCGACATCGGGGCAGGAGTGCCGCCCGGGACGGGTGCGGAGAGTTCCTCCCGAGTCGGGGCGTCGCGCGCGATTCCGGTGCATATCGCCTCCGGGCCGGTCAGAGCGGGATGTTCCCGTGCTTCTTGGGTGGGAGCGCCGCCCGCTTGTTGCGGAGGGAGCGCAGCGCCCTGACGATCTGGACCCTGGTCTCCGACGGCCTGATCACGGCGTCCACGTAGCCGCGCTCGGCCGCCAGATAGGGGTTGGCCAGCGTGTCCTCGTACTCCCGGACGAACCCGGCGCGGGCCGCCTCGGGGTCCTCGGCCGCGGCCAGCTCGCGACGGTAGAGGATGTTGACCGCGCCCTGCGCGCCCATGACCGCGATCTGCGCGGTCGGCCAGGCGAGGTTGACGTCCGCGCCGAGGTGTTTGGATCCCATGACGTCGTACGCCCCGCCGTACGCCTTGCGGGTGATGACCGTGACCAGGGGGACGGTCGCCTCGGCGTACGCGTAGAGGAGTTTCGCGCCGCGGCGGATGATTCCGTTCCATTCCTGGTCAGTACCTGGCAGGAATCCCGGAACATCAACAAATGTCAAGACCGGAATATTAAAAGCATCACAAGTCCGTACAAAACGCGCGGCTTTCTCGGAGGCGGCGATGTCGAGCGTTCCGGCGAAACTCAACGGCTGGTTCGCGACCACACCGACCGAGCGCCCGTCGACCCGGCCGAAGCCGACCACGAGGTTCGGCGCGAAGCCCGCGTGCACCTCCAGGAACTCGCCGTCGTCCAGGACACGCTCGACCACGGAGCGCATGTCGTACGGCTTGTTCGCCGAGTCGGGGATGACTGCGTCGAGTTCGAGATCCTCGCCGGTGACCTCCATCGGCGTGTCGGCGGTGTAGACGGGGGCGTCGTCCAGGTTGTTGGACGGCAGGTAGGACAGCAGCGCCCGCGCGTACTCCAGGCAGTCCTCCTCGTCCGCCGCCTCGTAGTGCGCCACGCCCGACCTGGAGCCGTGCGCGTGCGCGCCGCCGAGCTCCTCGAACGTCACCTCCTCGCCGGTCACGGTCCTGATGACGTCCGGGCCGGTGATGAACATGTGGGACTTCTCCCGGACCATCAGCACGAAGTCCGTCAGGGCGGGGGAGTAGACCGCGCCGCCCGCGCACGGGCCCATGACCAGCGAGATCTGCGGGATCACGCCCGACGCGTGCACGTTCCGCTTGAAGATCTCGGCGTACAGGCCGAGGGAGACGACCCCCTCCTGGATCCGCGCGCCGCCGGAGTCGTTGATGCCGACCACCGGGCAGCCGGTCTTGAGCGCGTGGTCCATGACCTTGACGATCTTCTCGCCGAAGACCTCGCCGAGCGAGCCGCCGAAGACCGTGAAGTCCTGCGCGAACACGGCGACCGGGCGGCCGTCCACGGTGCCGTGGCCGGTGACCACGCCGTCGCCGTACGGGCGCTCCCGGTCGAGGCCGAAGCTCGTGGACCGGTGCCTGGCCATGGCGTCGAACTCGACGAACGAGTCCTCGTCCAGCAGGGCGCGCACCCGCTCCCTGGCGGTCATCTTGCCCTTGGCGTGCTGTCGCTCCACCGCTCTCGCCGAACCGGCGTGGGCCGCCTCGTCCCGGCGGCGCTCCAGGTCGGCGAGCTTTCCTGCGGTCGTGTGGACGTCGATCTCAGATGCCCGTTCCGCGGTCATGTTCGCAGGGTAACCAGCGGGGGCCGCTCCGGCACGGGGCGACCCCCGCCGGGGAGTGCGTCAAGCCACGCGCTGCCAGAGCGCGGGGACGTTCGGCGGCTCCCAGCCGGCCAGCGCGGTGTGCGCCTGGAGGCAGCGGTAGGCGACGCCGTTGTAGATCACCACGTCACCGCCCTGGTACGCGGTGCCGGCGGTCCAGTCGCCGGCCGGACCCGAGGTCGGGCTCGACGTCGGCGACGGGCTGGGCGTGGGCCGCGTGGTCGGGCTCGGGCTCGGGCTGGGCGACGGGCTCGGGTCGCCGCCGCCGGGGCCGACCTGGAGGTCGACGCAGTTGTAGAAGGCGTTCTCGGTGTCGGCGATGTTCCAGATGGCCAGCACCTTGATGCGGCCGGTCCTGCCGCCGAGGCTCACCGTGTGCGCGACGGTCGATCCCGGTTCCCTGCCGTGGTCGTCGAACACTGCGATCCGGGTGCCCCCGACGTAGTACTCCCAGGTGCTGGTGGCGTGCCGGGCCTCGATCAGCCAGTTGAACGTGACCGTGTCGCCGACGCTGGCGGCCGGCCACGGCTTGGTCTCGTCGTCGAGCGGCGCCCACCGCGCGTCGCCGCCGCTGCAGTTCCGCAGGCCCTTGGGGCCTTCCACGCTCTGCGGCTCCCAGATGATCTGTCCGCAGTTGGGCACGCGGCGCTCGGCGCAGTTCGCCTGGCGGCTCGGCGGGTCGGAGATGTACCCGTGTGCCGACGCCGGCGAGGCGACGACCACCACGGTCGCGAGGGCGACGGCCAGCCCTGCCAAGAACGCGATCATTCTTCGCATGTCGTGCTTCCTTCGCTGGGGGGTGATTACGGCAAATCTAAAGGAAAGTTTCCTAACAGTAAATGCTCCTTGTCAGCGTGATTAAGCTCGCAGCCGGCATCCACGCGTCCGCCACCGGTGATCTGGCAGAGTTGAGGGCATGGTTGAAGCAAAGCCCGAGGCAGTACGCACCCAAGGACTCGTCAAACGATTCGGCGCGCAGGTCGCCGTCGCGGGCGTGGACCTCGTGGTGCCCAGGGGCAGCTTCGCCGGACTGGTCGGCCCCAACGGCGCGGGCAAGACCACCACCCTCAGCATGATCACCGGGCTGCTGCGGCCGGACGCCGGCCTGGTCGAGATCAACGGGCACAACGTGTGGAGAGACCCGGTCAAGGTCAAGTCGCGCATCGGCGTCCTCCCCGAGGGGCTGCGCCTGTTCGAGCGGCTCTCCGGCCGTGAGCTCCTGATGTACAACGGCGAGCTCAGGGGCATCCCGCGCGCCGAGGTCGAGCAGCGGGCCACCGAGCTGCTGCGCGTCATGGACCTCGTCGACTCCCAGGACAAGCTGGTCGTGGACTACTCCACGGGCATGCGCAAGAAGATCGGCCTGGCCGCCGCGCTGCTGCACAACCCCGACGTGCTCTTCCTCGACGAGCCGTTCGAGGGTGTCGATCCGGTCTCGGCGAACACGCTGGTCGACGTCCTTCGGCGGTACACCTCGTCCGGGTCCACGGTCATCTTCTCCAGCCACGTCATGGACCTCGTCGAGCGGCTCTGCGACTGGGTGTCCGTGATGAGCCGGGGCAGCGTCGTGGCCCAGGGGCCGCTCGACGTCATCCGGAACGGCCGCACGCTCAACGAGGCGTTCCTCGACCTGGTCGGCGCGCGCGGAACCGGAGAGGAGGGGCTGTCGTGGTTGGGCTCTTCGTCCGTCTGAAGCTGCGGCTGATCCGCGGCAACCTGCGCGGCGACGTGGCCAAGCAGCTCGGCTTCGCCTTCACCTCTCTGCTCGCGCTGGCCTGCGCCGCCGGGGGGTTCACCCTGTTCTCCCTGCTGCGGCTGGCCGCCGACCCCGGCATCGCGCTGAACATCGGGATCGTGGCGTTCACCCTGTTCACACTGGGGTGGATCTTCGTCCCGCTGCTCGCATTCGGCCTGGACGAGACGCTCGACCCGTCCCGGCTGGCGCTCTTCCCGCTCACCACCCGGCAGATGACGGCCGGGCTGCTGGCCGCCTCCGCGACCGGGCCGTGGCCGCTGGCCTCGCTGGTCGCGCTCTCGGGCGCGGTGGTCGGCCTCGCGTCCGGGCCGGTCGGCGTGCTGATCGGCATCCCGGCCGTGCTGCTGCAGTTCGCGCTGTGCCTGGTCGCCTCGCGCGCCGTCACCACCGCGCTGTCGGCCTCGCTGCGCAGCCGTCGCGGGCGTGACGCGCTCGCGGTCGGCGCCGTGCTGCTCCTCCTGGTCTTCCAGCTCCCCGGGATGCTCGTCAACGGCGGCCTGTCCACCGACCCGGCCGCGATGCTCGACGCGGCGGCCTCCGTGCTGCGCTGGACGCCGCCCGGCATAGCCGCCCACGCGATCGCGGGCGGCGGCCTCGCCGGGCTCGGCGAGCTCGCGGTCCTCGTGGTGGCGGTCGCGGTGCTCGCCTGGCTGTGGATCGCGGCGCTGCGCCGCGCCCTGGTCACGCCCGACTCCTCCAACCGGAGCGGCGGCGCCGTACGCCGGTCGCGCCTGGGCGGCCTCCTGCCGCAGGGCATGGTCGGCGCGGTCGCGGCCAAGGAGCTCAAGTACGCCCGGCGGGAGCCGCGCGGCCGGATCGCCTGGTTCATGGCGCTCGTGGTGTCCGGCATCGTCATGTTCTCGTTGCGCGGACCGGAGGCCTGGCACGGCCCCCTGTTCGTGATCGGTCCCGTCTGCATGGCCGCGATGATCATCGGAGTCCAGGCGTCCAACTCCTTCGGCATCGACGGTCGCTCCCTCTGGATGAACGCGGTCGCCTTCTCCACCGAGCGTGACGTACGCGCCGACTTCGCCGGGCGGCAGCTCGCCGCCGCGATCATCGCGGTGCCGCTGCTGCTGGTGCTCTCCGTCGGCGCGTCCCTTGTCGCGGGCGAGCCGCTCTGGTCCGTCCCCGCGATGTTCACCGCGTGGGGCGTGCTCGGGGTCGGCCTCGGTGTTGGGGCGGTGACCAGCGTCCTCGTGCCCTACACCCTTCCCGAGCGGCTCAACGCCTTCAGTGGCGCGGCCCCCGGGCAGGGCGGCGAGGCGTTCCTCGGCTCCCTGCTGGGGATGCTCGGCGTCGGCATGGTCGCGCTTCCCGTCGTGCTGCCGGCCTTGTTCGGCCTCACCTGGGTGAGCGTGCTCGCCGTGCCGTACGGGCTGCTGGCCGCGTGGGGAGGCCGCAGGCTCGGCGGCATGATCGGGAACAACCGGCTTCCGGAGATCGTCGCGGCGGTGTCCCGCCCGACCTGACGCCGGCGCGGCGTTTCCGCTGGCCGGAGGCGATGGCGCAGTGGTCTAGTCCAATTGGTGAGACCGATATCCGACGTTGTGACCGAACTCGCTAGTCTTCAAAACATGGCCGCCATCGCTCCTGCCGAACGACAGAGTGCCGTCACGGAGATGCCTGATGAGCTCCGTGCCGACGTCCGACTCCTGGGTGGACTCCTGGGCCAGGTGATCGCCGAACACGGCGGTCCCGACCTCCTCGCCGACGTCGAGCGCCTGCGCAAAGCGGTGATCGGCGCCCGGCGCGGCGACACGACGGCCGACGAGGTCGCCGCCCTCGTCGCCGAGTGGCCCCTCGACCGCGCGGTCCAGATCGCGCGCGCGTTCACCTGCTACTTCCATCTGGCCAACCTCGCCGAGGAGCACTACCGCATCCGGATCCTGGGGCAGCGGGACCGCGACGACGTCCCGCTCAGGGAGTCGCTCGCGGAGGCCGTGCAGGAGCTGCGCGGTGACGAGCGGCTGGGCGGCGACCAGCGGCCCGCCGACCTCGTCGAGGGGCTCGAATACCGTCCGGTGCTCACCGCCCACCCGACCGAGGCGCGGCGCCGCGCCGTCGTCACCGCCATCCAGCGGATCAGCGGGCAGCTCGACGCGTACAACGCGCCCGGCAGAGGGGCCGGCGAGCGGGAGGAGGCCCACCGGCGGCTGCTGGAGGAGATCGACCTGCTCTGGCGGACCGCCCAGCTCCGCTCGACCAAGCTCGACCCGCTCGACGAGGTGCGCACCGCCATGGCGGCCTTCGACGAGACGCTCTTCCGCACCGTGCCGATGATCTACCGGGCGATGGACGCGGCGCTCGAACCCGGCACGGGGACGCGCGAGCCGCTCGCCAAGGCGTTCATCCGGTACGGAAGCTGGATCGGCGGCGACCGCGACGGCAACCCGAACGTGACGTCCAAGGTCACCCGCGAGGCCATCCTGATCCAGGCCGATCACGTGCTCACCGCGCTGGAGAACGCCGCCACCCGGATCGGGCGCACGATGACCGCGGGCGCCACGGACACGCCCCCGTCGGCGAAGCTGCGCGAGGCGCTGGGCCGCGCCACCGGTGACTTCCCCGACCTGGTGTCGGAGATGGCCACCCGCTCGCCGCAGGAGCCGCACCGGCAGTGGCTGTTCTACGTCGCCACCCGCATCGCGGCCACCCGCAGCCGCGACCTCGACCTCGCCTACCGCTCGCCGTCCGAGCTGCTCGACGACCTCAGGATCGCTCAGGAGTCCCTGCGCGGCGCCGGAGCCGTCCGCCAGGCGTACGGTGAGCTGCAGCACCTGATCTGGCAGGTGGAGACGTTCGGGTTCCACCTGGCCGAGCTGGAGGTGCGCCAGCACTCCCAGGTCCACGCGGCCACCCTGGAGGAGATCGCCGCCGGGTCGCTCTCCGAGCGCGGCGAGGAGGTCCTCGCCACGATCCGGACGATCGCCTGGATCCAGGAGCGGTTCGGCGTGACCGCCTGCTCCCGGTACGTCGTGTCCTTCACCCGTTCGGCCGACGACATCGCGGCCGTGTACGAGCTGGCCCGGCACGCGCTCGGCGACCGGGCCCCGGTCCTCGACGTCGTGCCGCTGTTCGAGTCCGGCGCCGACCTGGACAACTCCGCCGACGTGCTGACCGGCATGCTGGAGCTGGAGCCGGTACGCCGCAGGCTCGCCGCGGGCGGCCGCCGCCTCGAGGTCATGCTCGGCTACTCCGACTCGGCCAAGGAGCTCGGCCCCGCCGCCGCGACGCTGCGCCTGTACGACGCGCAGGCCGCGCTGACCGCCTGGGCGAAGGACAACGACGTCAAGCTCACCCTCTTCCACGGCCGGGGCGGCGCCCTCGGCCGGGGCGGCGGCCCGGCGAACCGGGCGGTGCTCGCCCAGGCCCCGGGCTCGGTCGCCGGCCGGTTCAAGGTCACCGAGCAGGGCGAGGTCATCTTCGCCCGCTACGGGCACTCCGCCATCGCCCGGCGGCACATCGAGCAGGTCACCAACGCCGTGCTGCTCGCGTCCACGCCCACCGTCGAGTCGCGTACGGCCGCCGCGGCGGCGAAGTTCCGCGCGCTGGCCGAGCGGGTGGCGTCGGCGTCGGAGCGCGCCTACCGGGCGCTGACCGAGGCGCCGGGCTTCCCCGAGTGGTTCGCCCTGGTCAGCCCCCTTGAGGAGATCGGCTCGTTGCGGCTCGGCTCGCGTCCCGCCCGCCGCGGGCTCGGCGCGCCCCGCTCCCTGGACGACCTGCGCGCCATCCCGTGGGTGTTCGCCTGGGCGCAGACCCGGGTCAACCTCCCCGGCTGGTACGGCCTGGGCAGCGGCCTGGCCGAGGTGGTCTCGGGCGGCGGGCTGGCGGAGCTGCGGTCGGCCTACCGGGAGTGGCCGCTGTTCGCGTCGCTGCTGGACAACGTCGAGATGTCGCTGGCCAAGACCGACCGGTCGATCGCCGCGCGCTATCTCGCGCTCGGCGGCAGAGACGACTTCGCCGGGCAGGTGCTCGCCGAGTACGACCTGACCAGGAAGCTCGTCCTGGAGACGACCGGGCACACGCGGCTCCTGGAGAACCGCCGCGTCCTGTCCCGGGCCGTGCAGCTCCGCGACCCCTATGTGGACGCGCTGAGTCACCTCCAGCTCCGTGCGCTGTCGGCGCTGCGGGCCGACGGCGACCTGTCCGAGAACGAGCGGGACCGGCTGTCCACGCTGCTGCTCCTCTCGGTGAACGGCGTCGCCGCGGGCCTGCAGAACACCGGCTGAGCCTCCGAACCCGGCGCCGGGCTCCGGCGCCGGGTCAGGCGGTGATCCGCTCGGCCCCGGAGTAGATGTTGAACCGCTCGTCGCGCAGGAAGCCGACGAGGGTGAGGCCGAACTCGCGGGCCAGGTCCACAGCGAGGGACGAGGGCGCCGACACCGCGCAGACCAGCTGGACGCCCGCCGCCAGCGCCTTCTGCATGATCTCGTAGCTGGACCGGCCGCTGACCAGCAGGACGTGCTCGGAGAGCGGCAGCCGGCCGTTCAGCAGCGCCCAGCCGACCAATTTGTCGACGGCGTTGTGCCGCCCCACGTCCTCGCGGGCGGTCACCAGGGTCCCGTCGGCCGTGAACAGGCCCGCCGCGTGCAGGCCGCCGGTCCGCCCGAACACCCCCTGCGCCTGCCTGAGCCGGTGCGGAAGGCCGTACAGCACCTCGGGGGAGACGGTGAGCCGGGACGTGTCGGCGAGGGGCGCACAGCGGCCGCGCAGCGCGTCCAGGCTGGCCGTCCCGCACACCCCGCAGGCGCTGGACGTCACGAAATGCCGCTCAAGCTGCGGGATGTCCGGCAGCCGCGGGGCGGCCAGCCGGACCGTCACGGTGTTGTAGCGGGCCTCCGGTTCCAGATCCGCGTCCGTGCAGTAGCCGATGGCCGCGATGTCCCCGGCGCCGGCGACGCCCTCGCCGTGCAGGAACCCGGCGGCCAGCTCGAAGTCCGCGCCGGGCGTCCGCATGGTGATCGCGACCGTACGGCTCTCGCCTCCGGCGGTGAGCCGGATCTCCAGCGGCTCCTCGGTGGCCAGATCGTCCCGCCGGTCCCGTACGCCGGAGCCCGACACCTGCCGGACCCGGATCCTGGTGACCGGTCCGGGGCGGGGGGCGGTGCTGTCGGCCGGTCGCACGGTCACGATCCCATCGTCGCTGCTCACAGGGGCGGGCCTGGAACCATGATCGGGCGGTGCGCCCCGCGTCCCGACGCCCGGGTGCGTTCAGGCTACGCCCGCCGGGCGCGCGCGGCGGCGCCGGGCCCGTCCCCGATCGAAGGCGAATCCGGCGCGGCCGGTAGCCTGGGCGAATGCCGGAATCGCGCTTCACCGACCTTGATCGGCCGCCGCTGTCGGAGCGGGCGCTGCGTCAGGCCCTCGTCCGTCCCGGATCGCTCTGGTCCGAGATCACCGTGGTGGAACGGGCCGGGTCCACGAACGCCGATCTCGCCGAGGCGGCCCGGGGCGGCGCGCCCGAGGGCGCGGTGCTCGTCGCCGAGGCCCAGACGGCGGGGCGCGGGCGGCTGGACCGCGTCTGGTCGGCGCCGCCGCGCTCCGGACTGGCCGTCTCGATGCTGTTCCGGCCCGGCGCCGCGGCGGCGCGACCCGCCCGGCTGGGCTGGCTGCCGCTGCTGGTCGGCGTCGCCGCCGCCGCTGCCGTACGGCGGCTGGCCGAGGTGGACGTCCGGCTGAAGTGGCCCAACGACCTGCTGATCGGGGAGCGCAAGCTGGCCGGCATCCTCGCCGAGCGGGTGGAAGGCGGCATCGTCGTCGGGATCGGGCTCAACGTCTCGATGCGGCCGGAGGAGCTGCCGGTCGAGCGGGCGACCTCGCTGGCCGTCGAGAAGGCCGCCTGCCTCGACCGCGACCCGCTGCTGCGGGCGATTCTCCGTGAGATCGAGACGCACTACCGCGAGTGGACCTCGGCCGGCGGCGATCCGGACGCCTGCGGCCTGCGCGCCGCCTATCTCGCCTCGTGCGCGACGATCGGGCAGGAGGTCCGGGTGGAGCTGCCGGGCGACCGGGCGCTGATCGGCGTCGCCACCGGCGTGGACGGCTCCGGCTGCCTGCTCGTACGCGCGGGCGGCGAGGAGCACGCGCTCAGCGCGGGCGACGTGGTCCACGTGCGCCCCGCGAGCCCATGAACGACCGCGGAGATCGGCGGACGCGCCGCGGGGACCGTCGCGCGCCGGGCCTGAACGTGCCACGATTTGCCGCATGGGTCTCCCCGAACACCATTTGACCGAGGGCGAGCGCCTCGTGCTCTCGTTCCACCCTCACTGGAAGCGGCTCGTGCTTCCCGTCCTCGCCCTCGTCCTCGTCGTGGCCGTCGCCGGAGCGGCGATCTACTTCATCCCCGGCGACTACACCTACGCCGCGTACGCCCGGATCGCGGTGGGGGTGGTCGCGTTCGTCGCCCTGACGCTGTGGACGTTTATCCCCTACCTGCGGTGGAAGACCACGTCGTACACCTTGACGTCGCACCGTTTCGCCATCAGCACCGGCGTCCTGAACAAGTCGGAAGAGGACATCCCGATGGCGAAGGTCAACAGCGTCAGCTCCGACCAGAGGTTCTTTGAGCGGTTCCTCGGATGCGGGACGCTCCGGGTCGAGTCGGCCTCCGAGAAGGGCGAGATCGATCTCCTGGACATCCCGAAGATCCAGCTCGTGCGCCAGGAGCTGTTCCGCCTGGTGGAGGATGCCTCCGATGGGACCATCGACGGCAAGTAGCCCGGCAGGAGGGGAAGGTGGCCACACGGCGTCCCACCTCTGACGACATCCGGCGGCTGTTCGTCGGGTCGCCGCCCCGCTACACCCGCGGCGAGGTGGCCGCCGCCGCCGATCTGCCGCAGGAGTTCACCGGGCGGATCTGGCGCGCGCTCGGCTTCGCCACGCTCGCCGACGACGCCGTCGCGTTCAACGACGGCGACGTCGACGCGTTGCGCCGGATCCGCGCGATGCTGGAGACCGGCCTCCTCGACGAGCAGGCGATCGTCCGGATGGCGCGGGCACTCGGCCGTACGACGTCGCGGTTGGCGGAGTGGCAGGCGGAGATCATGATGGGCGCGATCCTCGAGCCCGGGACGCGGCCGAGCGACGAGGACCTGGCCCGGTCGATGGAGATCGCCGCCCGGTTCCTGCCGGACTTCGAACAGACGCTGCTCCACGTCTGGCGGGCGCAGCTCGCCGCCACCACGAGCCGTCTGCTCGCCATCGCCGAGATGGCCGAGGAGCTGCCCACCACGTCGCGCCTGTCGCTGGCCGTGGGCTTCGCCGACATGGTGTCGTTCACGGCGTTCTCGCGGCAGCTGGACGAGTTCGCGCTGGCCGACCTGGTCGAGGGGTTCGAGGCGCGCACCTCCGACGTGATCGCGTCGCACGGCGGGCGGCTGGTCAAGACGCTCGGCGACGAGGTGCTGTTCACCGCCACCGATCCGGTGACCGCGGGACGGATCGCCCTCGACCTGGTCGACGAGCTCAAGCGGTCCAACGGGCGCGGCGAGGAGGGGCCCGACGTGCGCATCGGGCTCTCCTACGGGCCGGTGCTCCCGGTGATGGGCGACGTGTTCGGCACGACGGTCAACCTGGCGGCCCGGCTGACCGCCATCGCCCGGCCCGGGGCGATCCTGGCCGACGCCGAGATGGCGCACCGGCTGGAGGGTGCCGAGGGGGTCGAGGTGATGCGGATCCGCCGCCGTCCCGCCCGCGGCCTCGGGCTCGTTCAACCGTATGTCGTTCGTCGCACCTCGCCTTCCACAGGCCGGTGAGCTTGACGAACTCCGGCACGGTGGAAATCCTGGGGGTTTCCCATTCGAGATGAGGTGTCAAGAATGCCGTATGAGGTCCAGGGTGTGATCGCACGGGGCAAGGGCGAGGCGGTGACGCTGGAGACGGTCCACGTGCCCGATCCCGGCCCGGGTGAGGCCGTGGTGAACGTCCAGGCCTGCGGTGTCTGCCACACCGACCTGCACTACCGCGAGGGCGGGATCAACGACGAGTTCCCGTTCCTGCTCGGGCACGAGGCGGCGGGAGTGGTCGAGGCGGTCGGCCCCGGCGTCACCGACGTCGCCCCGGGCGACTACGTGATCCTCAACTGGCGCGCGGTGTGCGGCCAGTGCCGGGCCTGCCTGCGCGGACGTCCGTGGTACTGCTTCAACACGCACAACGCGACGCAGAAGATGACGCTCGCTGATGGAACGGTCCTCAGCCCGGCGCTCGGCATCGGCGCGTTCGCGGAGAAGACCCTCGTGGCCGCCGGGCAGTGCACCAAGGTGAACCCGGAGGCGAAGCCCGCGGTCGCCGGGCTGCTCGGCTGCGGCGTGATGGCCGGGCTCGGCGCGGCGATCAACACGGGCGGCGTGACCAGGGGCGACTCGGTCGCCGTCATCGGCTGCGGCGGCGTGGGCAACGCGGCGGTGCTCGGCGCGCACCTGGCCGGGGCCGGAAAGGTCATCGCGGTGGACGTGGACGACCGCAAGCTCACCTGGGCCCGCGACTTCGGGGCCACCCACACGGTGAACTCGCGGGAGACCGACGCCGTCGAGGCGATCCGCGAGCTCACCGGCGGCCACGGCGCGGACGTCGTCATCGACGCGGTCGGCCGGCCCGAGACCTACGAGCAGGCGTTCTACGCCCGCGACCTCGCCGGCACCGTCGTGCTGGTGGGCGTCCCCACGCCCGAGATGCGGCTCGACCTGCCGCTGCTCGACGTCTTCGGCCGGGGCGGCTCGCTCAAGTCCTCCTGGTACGGCGACTGCCTGCCGAGCCGGGACTTCCCGATGCTGATCGACCTCTACCTGCAGGGCCGGCTCAACCTGGACGGGTTCGTCTCCGAGACGATCGGGCTGGACCAGGTCGAGGAGGCGTTCGCCAAGATGCACCGCGGCGAGGTGCTGCGCTCCGTGGTGGTGCTGTGACGGCGCCTCCGCGTCCGGCGAACCCTACGACACGAGAAGAGAACCAACGATGAGCGCTGTCTCCCGCCTGATCACGTCGGGCACGTTCTCCCTGGACGGCGGGACCTGGGAGGTCGACAACAACGTCTGGCTGGTCGGCTCCGCCGACGAGGTCGTGGTGATCGACGCGGCGCACGACGCCGCCGCCATCGCCGCCGCCGTCGGCTCCCGCAGGTTGCGGGCGATCGTGTGCACCCACGCGCACAACGATCACATCAACGCCGCGGCCGAGCTGGCCGAGCGCACCGGCGCGCCGATCCTGCTCCACCCCGCCGACCAGGTTCTCTGGGAGATGGAGTACGGCGACAAGGTGCCGTACCGGCCGCTGGAGGACGGTCAGGTGATCGAGACCGGCGGGCCGGAGCTCCGGGTGCTGCACACGCCCGGCCACGCCCCGGGCGCGGTCTGCCTGTACGCCCCGGAGCTGGGCACGGTCTTCACCGGCGACACCCTGTTCCAGGGCGGCCCCGGGGCGACCGGCCGCTCCTTCTCCTCGCGGGAGACCATCGTCGAGTCGATCAGGACGCGGCTGCTCACCTTGCCAGAGGACACCGTCGTGAACACCGGTCACGGTGACTCCACGACCATCGGTGCCGAGGCGCCGAACATCGCATAGCGGGAAGGCGCCCCACATCGTCCACCTGCGACGATGTGGGGCGTCTCACCTAGGCAAGCCTTACCTGAGTGCGTTATCTTAGGTATGCCTTACCTGATTTCCCCTTAGCGAGGACCCATGTTCGTGTGCATCTGCCGAGCCGTGACCGAGGACGAGGTGCACGACTGCATCGCCGGCGGCGCGAAGAGTGCCCGCCAGGTGCGCGACATGACCGGCGCCGGAGGGGACTGTGCCCTCTGCGTGCGCAAGGTGTGTGCGATGCTGAAGAGGGCGGATGCCCTCGTCACCAGCGCATAGACCGAGGGGGCCCGGGATGCAGGGCGACAAGGACATCATCGCGTTGCTCAACGAGCAGCTCACCAGCGAACTGACCGCGATCAACCAGTACTTCCTGCACGCCAAGATGCAGGGGAACTGGGGCTACACCAAACTCGCCGAGTACACCCGGCACGAGTCGTTCGACGAGATGAGGCACGCCGAGCGGCTCACCGACCGCATCCTCTTCCTGGACGGGCTGCCCAACTACCAGAAGCTGAACACGCTGCACATCGGGCAGACCGTCAAGGAGCAGCTCCAGGCGGACCTGGCGCTGGAGTACAGCGTGGTCAAGCGGCTGAAGCCGGGCATCGCGTTCATGCGCGAGCGTGGCGACATCACGTCCGCCAACATCTTCGAGGACATCCTCAAGGACGAGGAGATGCACATCGACTACCTGGAGACCGAGCTGGGCCTCTACGAGAGCCTCGGGGAGCAGCTCTACCTCCAGCGGTACGCCGAGCCGCCCTCGTCCTCTTCCTGAAATTTCCGGACATTTGACGCCCGCCCATTCCGGCGGGCGTTCTTTTTTGCCTCCCTTTCCGTTCCGCTTAAGAACCGGCTGCCGCGTGTCGGCAATCCGTCTTTTGGGTACGGCGGACAGGGATCTGCCGGGAAAAGCTGGAACCCTTGCGTGCGGGCTAATGACCATTTATCAGTGTTTGCCCACGTCAATTGATGGGTCAACGACAAGTCAAACCGCGCGCTGTGGCCGGGAAACAACCGCTTAAGGTCCTACGATCGCACCATGACCTGCGTACTTCTCGCCGAGGACGACACCTCGATTTCCGAGCCGCTGGCGCGCGCATTGCGTCGGGAGGGCTATCAGGTAGAGGTGAGCCCTGATGGCCCGCAGGCCCTGGAAAGGGCTTTGTCGGGAGGTGTCGACCTCATTGTTCTCGACCTCGGGCTGCCCGAGATGGACGGCCTTGAGGTCGCGCGCCGGATCCGCGCCGAAGGGCACGGCACGCCGGTGCTGATTCTCACCGCACGTGTCGACGAAGTCGACACCGTCGTCGGCCTCGATGCCGGGGCCGACGACTATGTGACCAAGCCGTTCCGCTTGGCCGAGCTGCTCGCCCGCGTCCGGGCACTGCTTCGGAGGGGCACCTCCGAAACACCTGTGGTTCAGGGCGTCAGGATCGACGCAGACTCCCGCCGTGCCTGGATGGGGGACAAGGAGCTTCATCTGACCACCAAGGAGTTCGACCTGCTGCGCGTGCTCGTCCGCGACGCCGGCAAGGTGGTCACCCGCGAGCAGATCATGCGGGAGGTGTGGGACACCAACTGGTGGGGGTCGACCAAGACCCTCGACATGCACATCTCCTGGCTCCGCCGCAAGCTCGGGGACGACGCCGCCAAGCCGCGTTACATCACCACTGTCAGGGGAGTGGGCTTCCGATTCGAGCGCGAATAGGCCCGCATGGGCGAAGGGACTAGCACGTGCGTCGGCGCCTGCTCTCCTCGATGCTGCTCGTCGCGGTCATCGCGGTACTGCTGCTCGGGGTCCCCCTGGGCGTGGTCGTCGTCAGACTCATCCACGACGAGGCCGCGACAGAGTTGCATTCGGAGGCCACACGGCTGCTGATCGGGGTCGAATACTCCATAAGCCAGGAGCAGTCCATCGACCCCAAGCAGCTGGAGAAGAACTATCCCGACCGCTACATACAGGTGTTCGTGCAGGGGATCGCGCCGATCGCGGCGGGTACGGCGCCCCCCGCGCACCGGCAGATGACGGAAGAGGCGCGTTCGGAGAACGGCTACGTCCGGGTCAGCCAGGACGCCGCGCAGGTCCAGCAGGACGTCCGGGGGCGGCTGGTGCTCATTGTCGCGCTCATCCTGGCGGCACTGGGTGTGGCAATCGGGCTGGCCATCGTGACCTCGCTCCGCCTGACGTTGCCGCTCCAGGACCTCGCCAGGATCGCGGAGCGGCTCGGCTCAGGTGACGCCCGGCCGAGCCGGCACAGATACGGCATCCCGGAGCTGGACCGCGTCGCGCAGGTGCTCGACCGCAGCGCCGTCCGCATCGCGGACCTGCTCGGCCGGGAGCGCGAGTTCGCCACCGACGCCTCGCACCAGCTCCGCACGCCGCTGACGGGGCTGAGCATGCGCCTGGAGGAGATCGTCGCGGCGGCGGGGGAGCCGGCGATCGTCCGCGAGGAGGGTGAGGCCGCGATCGTGCAGGTCGAGCGGCTGACGGCGGTCATCGACGAGCTGCTCGCCGCCGCCCGGCGGCAGCGGCATGCCCAGGCCGAGGCGATCGACGTCGATCAGGTCCTCGACCAGCAGGTCACGGAATGGGAGCCCGCCTTCCGCCGGGCGCAGCGCTCCATCAAGCTCGTGGGCAGCCGTGGCCTGCGGGCGCTCGCCACGACGGGCGGCCTGAGCCAGGCCGTCGCGACCCTCCTGGAGAACTCGCTCCAGCACGGCGGCGGCACGGTGACCATGACCACCACGAGCACGGAGAAGTCGATCGTCATCGAGGTGGCGGACCAGGGGCCGGGCATCCCCGAGGAGCTCGGCGGCAGGGTCTTCGAACGCAACGTGAGCGGCGGCGGCGGCACCGGGCTCGGTCTGACGCTCGCCCGGTCGATCGTCGCGGCGGACGGGGGGCGGCTGGAGCTGATCAAGCGACGGCCGGCGACCTTCGCGATCTTCCTACGGCACGTCGAGGACGACGCGCGCTACCGGGTGGTGAGCGGTCCGGCCTGATTCTCGACCACCGAGGCGGGGGTGTCGGGGACTTCCAGGAACACCCACTTCTTGTACGACCAGAAGCGGAACAGCGTGCCCAGAACCAGACCGATGATCTGCGCGACGTTGTAGCTGACCGCGTCGTGCAGCCCGAGCACGTAGGTGACGAACGAGATGACGGCCAGCGAGATGGCCAGGCCGACCCCGTTGAGCAGGAAGAACATGATGTACTCGCGGGCGAGGCCGCTCTGCTCGCGGTGCCGGAACGTCCAGTAGCGGTTGCCGAAGTAGGCGAACGTGGCGGCGACGACGGTCGCGATGGTCTTGGACGTCAGCGGCCCCAGCTCGACGCCGAAGCGCAGCAGGTTCGTGCCGCCGAAGTCGATCACGAACGCGAGCCCGCCGATCAGACCGAACTTGATCAGCTCATGGAGGATGGCGGCGAACCGCTCGTAGACGCCTCGGAGAAGCTGCACGACTCGCTGATCCTTCCCGGCCTGCACTGCGTTCTATCCAGGCTACCGGTAACCGGGCTCGCAGTGGTCCCCGTCACCCCGCTCCGATCTCACCACCTGGGAAGGTGGGCTGATCTTCGCAGAACCGGAAGAAAGTTTCATGAAATATCGGGCTATGTGGGGTCAAGGCGGGCGGGACGGGCTACTCTCCCGACTGGTTCGGGGATCATGAGCCGGTTCTGATGGTCGTGAGCGCGTACGCCGGCGTGCGGCGGTTCACGCGCCCACGGGAGGGCGCCGCGAGCGCCCACGACCGGACGCGTGACTGGAAAGGTGGCTCAGCCGTGCCGCGCCGTCCCCTGATCGGGCCCTCCGCCGTCCTCGCCGCCGTGCTCGGGACCGCCCTGCTGGCCGGATGCGGCGAGCGCGGCCTCGCCGCGGCCGCCCGGCCGTCCCGCGACGCGACGCCCCGGCCGGTGACGGCCACCCGCGAGGACGCCACAGCCGCCTTCGCGGCGCTCGCCGACCTCGCCGACGCCTGGCAGCGGCGCGACTGCGCGAAGATCGAGTTCCTCACGACATGGACGGAGAGCGTCCTGTCCGGCCGGGCCTGCCAGGCGGCCAGGCGGGGAAACCCGGTCCCCGCCGCCGCCGGCGGCTACACCGACGCCGAGTTCTACCTGCCGGAGGAGCCCGGGGATCTGCCCTGGTTCGCGGCCCTGGCCCACAAGCCGCGGCCCGCCTACTTCGTGTTCGTACGGTCCGACGGGCGGTGGCGGCTCGGCGCCGGGCCCGTCCCCGTGGTCGGTGCGCTCCCCGAGCTGGAGGAGGGGCGGGTCGCGCCGGAGCCGGACCGGGACGCGCGGGTCCGGGCGGGGCTGGCGCCGACCAGGCTGCTCGCCTTCCTCACCGACCCGGCGGGCGTGAGCGGGGTGCGGGTGCGCTCCGGCGACCCGATGCGCGACCTGCTGCGGGAGCTGACCGACCGGTCCGCCGCCGACCGGCCCGACCGGATGTCCGCCGAGGCCCGGCTGGAGGGGCCCGCGTACGCGCTCCCGCTGCCCGGCGGGGGCGCGCTGGTGTTCCACACCCTGCGGATCGTCGTCACCCAGAAGCCCGGCGCGGGCCGTCCCGCATACAAGGCGGCCGCCGTACGGGCCTTCACGGGACGTGGTGCGACCGGCGGGGGCGCGGTCACCGGGCACGAGCTGCTCTTCCTCGCCACCCGGGTGTCGGCGAAGGGCGTGCTCGACACGGTCGCCATGCGCCGGGCCCTCGCCGACGTCACGGTGTCCTGACCGCCGTCGCGCATATGGCCGGCGGCGAGGATTCCCGGTCCGGGGGGTCGGTAGGCTGACATGTCGTGAACAGCCCAAACGTGCCCCCTACCCCCCGACCGGTCGTCGGCCCGGTGGTCGGCGTCGTGGGAGCGGGACAACTCGCCCGGATGACCCAGCAGGCCGCGATCGCCCTCGGCGTCGAGCTGCGGGTCCTGGCCAACTCCCGCGACGAGAGCGCCGCCCGTGTCATCGTGGACACCCGCATCGGCGACTACCGCGACCTGAGCGACCTGCGTGACTTCGCGAAAGGCTGCGACGCGGTCACCTTCGACCACGAGCACGTGCCCACCACGCACATCCAGGCCCTCCTCGACGACGGCGTGGCCGTACACCCCGGCGCGGAGGCGCTCGTCCACGCGCAGGACAAGGCGGTGATGCGCGAGCGGCTGACCGAGATCGGCGCTCCCTGCCCGGCCTGGAGGCGCGTCTCGGATCTCGCCGACGTCGAGGCGTTCGGCGAGGAGCACGGCTGGCCGGTCGTGCTGAAGGCGGTGCGCGGCGGCTACGACGGCCGCGGCGTCTGGGTGTGCGCGTCGGCGGACGAGGCCCGGGAGGTCGTCGACTCCGGTGTGTCGCTGCTGGCCGAGACGTTCGTGCCGTTCGAGCGGGAGCTGGCCGTACTGGTCGCCAGGTCGCCGCACGGGCAGGGCGTCAGCTATCCGGTCGTGGAGACCGTGCAGAAGGACGGCATCTGCGTCGAGGTGATCGCGCCCGCGCCCGACCTGGACCCGGAGAGCGCGGCGGCGGCGCAGCGGATCGCCCTGCGCATCGCGCAGCAGCTCGGCGTGACCGGCCTGCTGGCCGTCGAGATGTTCGCCACCAAGTCGGGGCTGGTCGTCAACGAGCTGGCCATGCGCCCGCACAACAGCGGCCACTGGACCATCGAGGGCGCCAGGACGTCCCAGTTCGAGCAGCACCTGCGGGCGGTGCTCAACCTGCCGCTCGGCTCGCCGTCGCTCACCGCCCCGGTCGTGGTCATGGTCAACCTGCTCGGCGGGCCCGACCCGGACGTCTTCGCCCGGTACGAGCACGTCATGGCGAACGACCCCGGCGTGAAGATCCACTTCTACGGCAAGGACGTACGGCCCGGTCGGAAGATCGGGCACGTCACCGCGCTGGGCACCGACCTCGACGAGGTCCGGGCCCGCGCCTGGCACGCCGCCGACTGCCTGAGGGGGCCGAACGATGTCTGAGACCGGAGCCACCGTCGGGATCGTGATGGGCAGCGACTCGGACTGGCCCGTCATGCGCCAGGCCGCCGAGGCGCTGCGGGAGTTCGACGTCCCCTTCGAGGCCGACGTCGTCTCCGCGCACCGGATGCCCGCCGAGATGATCGAGTACGGCACCCGCGCCGCCTCCCGCGGGCTGAAGGTGATCATCGCGGGCGCGGGCGGCGCGGCCCACCTGCCCGGGATGCTGGCCTCGGTCACCCCGCTGCCGGTGATCGGCGTACCGGTTCCGCTGAAGTACCTCGACGGCATGGACTCGCTGTTGTCGATCGTCCAGATGCCGGCCGGGGTGCCGGTCGCGACCGTGGCCGTCGGCGGGGCGCGCAACGCGGGCCTGCTCGCCGTACGCATCCTCGCCGCGGCCGACCCGGCCCTGCGGAGCCGGATGGAGGCGTTCCAGACCGACCTCAAGTCCCAGGCGTACGCCAAGGGCGAGCGGCTGCGCGCCGAGGCGCGGACGCTGGGCTCGCTCTCCTAGCGAGCCGTCCGCCCGCCTGCGCGGCCGGGAACCCTCCCGGCCGCGCAGGCGGGGGTTCGCGCTACGGGCGGCCGAGGGCGCGGTAGTTCCAGCCGGCCGCGCGCCAGGTCTCGGCGTCGAGGGCGTTGCGGCCGTCCACGATGTTGCGGGTCCGCACCGCCTGGCCCAACTCCTCGGGGTCGAGGAGCACGAACTCCTGCCACTCGGTCAGCAGCAGCACCACGTCGGCGCCGCTGACCGCGCCGGTGGCACTGTCCGCGTACCCGAGGCTCGGGTGGGCGCGGCGGGCGTTGTCCAGCGCGACCGGGTCGTAGACCGTCACCCGGCCGCCCGACTGGCTGATCGTCACCGCCACGTCGAGGGCGGGCGAGTCGCGGATGTCGTCGGAGTTGGGCTTGAAGGCCGCGCCCAGGACGCCGACCGTGCAGCCGTGGAAGGAACCCCCGACCAGGCCGCGCGCCAGGTCCACCATGCGGGCCCGCCTGCGCATGTTGATGGCGTCCACCTCGCGCAGGAACGTCAGCGCCTGGTCGGCGCCCAGCTCACCGGCCCGCGCCATGAACGCGCGGATGTCCTTGGGCAGGCAGCCGCCGCCGAAGCCCAGGCCGGGGTTGAGGAACTTGCCGCCGATCCGTTCGTCGAACGACAGCGCCAGGGAGAGCTGCTTGACGTCCGCGTGGGAGGCCTCGCACACCTCGGCCATCGCGTTGATGAAGGAGATCTTGGTGGCCAGGAAGGCGTTCGCCGCCGACTTGACCAGCTCGGCGGTCGGATAGTCGGTCACGACCATCGGGATGTCGCCGAGCGGCGCGTAGACATCACGCAGCACCTTCTCGGCGCGCTCCGAGGTCACACCGAGGACGATGCGGTCGGGCTTGAGGGTGTCCTGGACCGCGAAGCCCTCACGCAGGAACTCGGGGTTCCACGCCAGCTCGACCTGCGACCCGGCGGGCGCGAGCCGTACCAGCTTCTCGGCGAGCCGCTCGGCGGTGCCGACGGGCACGGTCGACTTGCCCACGACCAGGCACTCGCGGTCGAGATAGGGGGCGAGGGAATCGACGACGGCGTCGAGGTAGGAGACGTCCGCGGCGTACTCGCCCTTCTTCTGCGGCGTGCCGACGCAGACGAAGTGGACGTCGCCGAACTCGGCCGCCTCCTGGTAGGACGTGGTGAACCTGAGTCGGCCACTGGCGAGATTGCGCCGGAGCAGTTCCTCCAGGCCGGGCTCGTGGATGGGAAGCTCGCCGCGCATCAGGCGCTCGATCTTGCCGGCATCGACGTCGAGACCGAGCACTTCGAAGCCCAGCTCGGCCATGCACGCCGCATGGGTGGCTCCCAGGTATCCGGTCCCGAGCACTGTGAGGCGGTATGGCACGGGCATGCTCCCATCTACCTGTTTGTACGGGGTGTGCGCATGGTATCGGGCCAGTCAACTGCCCCAGTCAGCACCTCGGCAAACAGCGACGCGGGCCCGGGACGGCTACCCTTGACGTGCAAAATCCCTTCCCCACAGGGCAATCCGTCGTTCACCCTCTGGCTGCTTCGATCTCCTGGGCGATCTTCCACAGCGGGGTGTCGCGGCGGGCCACCACGACCAGGACGTCGTCCTCGCCGTCCCGGGGCCGGTCGCGGTCGTCCAGCCAGGGCCCCAGCCCCTCCAGGATGCCGTACAGCGCCTCGGACAGCCGGTCCCGCACGTCGTCGGTCCCGCCGCCGCGCAGCCAGGCGCGCAGCACGTGGTTGTGCGTGGTCACGACGGCCGCCGCGATCACCTCGTGGCGCAGCCGCCGGGGTTCGGCCGCGCCGTCGCGCTCGTTGAGGAACGCGGCGAAGGCCCGCTGGTAGCGGCTGGTCGCGGCGATCTCGTGCTCGCGCAGGGACGGGACGCGCCGGGTCACCTCATAGCGCTTGACGGAGGTCTCGGGATCGGCGGCGTAGGTGCCCAGGACCATCAGCGCCGCCTCTGTGACCGCCGTCAGCGGCGGGACCAGCGGCGACGCCGCCTCCAGATGGGCGACGATCTCCCGGAGCATGGCGTCGTGATCCGGGAAGATCGCGTCTTCCTTGACCTTGAAGTGCCGGAAGAAGGTGCGCCTGGCCACGCCCGCGGCCTCGGCGATCTGGTCGACCGTCGTCTCGTCGAACCCCTGGGCGAGGAACAGGTCGAGCGCGGCGGCGGTCAAGCTCCGCCGTACGTCGCGTCGAGCCGGCACGTATCCCGTCCTTTCGTGTAAGAGCACCTTCTCGGGTGGCACTCAGTGTCCTATAGTGATGCACAAAATGCCATAAAGGAGGATAAGCCGTGGACGCGGAGTCGTACCAGCCGTCCGAGGAGCACCAGATGCTCCGCGAAGCCGTCCGTGCCCTCTCGGATGAGAAGATCGCGCCGCGCGCCGCGGAGGCGGACGAGAACGAGGAGTTCTCCTGGGAGGTCTACAAGGACCTCGTCGCCTCCGACTTCCACGCCGTACACATTCCGGAGGAGTACGGCGGGGCCGGAGCGGACGCGCTCGCCGCCGTGATCGTGATCGAGGAGGTGGCCCGCGCCTGCGCCTCGTCCTCGCTCATCCCCGCCGTCAACAAGCTGGGCACCGTCCCGCTGCTGCTGTCCGCGTCCGAGGAGATCAAGCAGCATTACCTGCCGCCGGTCGCCCGCGGCGAGGCGATGTTCTCGTACGCGCTGAGCGAGCCCGAGGCGGGCTCCGACGCCGCGTCGATGAAGACCCGGGCCGTGAAGGACGGCGACCACTACGTGCTCAACGGCACCAAGATGTGGATCACCAACGCCGGGGTGTCGGAGTACTACACCGTCATGGCGGTGACCGACCCGTCCGCCGGGGCGCGCGGCATCTCCGCGTTCGTGGTGGAGAAGTCCGACGAGGGGGTCTCCTTCGGGGCGAAGGAGAAGAAGCTCGGCATCAAGGGGTCGCCCACCCGGCAGGTCATCCTGGAGAACGTGCGCATCCCCGAGTGGCGCATGGTCGGCGACCCGGGCACCGGCTTCAAGACCGCGCTGGCCACCCTCGACCACACCCGCGTCACGATCGCCGCCCAGGCGCTCGGCATCGCGCAGGGCGCCCTCGACTACGCCATCGGGTACGTCAAGGAGCGCAAGCAGTTCGGCAAGCCGATCGCCGAGTTCCAGGGCCTGCAGTTCATGATCGCGGACATGGCGATGAAGCTGGAGGCCGCCAGGCAGCTCACCTACGCCGCCGCCGCGAAGTCCGAGGCCGCCATGCGCGGCGCCACGGTGAAGGACCTGACGTTCTTCTCCAGCGCGGCCAAGTGCGCCGCCTCCGACGCCGCCATGGAGATCACCACCGACGCCGTCCAGCTTCTCGGCGGGTACGGCTACACGCGGGAGTACCCGGTCGAGCGCATGATGCGCGACGCGAAGATCACCCAGATCTACGAGGGAACCAACCAGATCCAGCGCCTGGTCATGGCCCGCCAGCTCCTCAAGTAGCCCTTGACGTACGGAAACCCCGCTTCCCATTCTCGGGAGGCGGGGTTTCCTGTACAGGGCCTCTAAACGATCACTGTTCCGTCCCCGTTCCGTCAGAGACCGCACGCGGCCGGAACAGCCGGTCGTCGATGGCCTTGCGGGCGCGGTCGTGGGAGCCGGACATCATGTGGGGGCGCAACGTTTTATGGGCTCCCCGTTATCGTCAGCGTTGGCTGGCCCGGTCGACGCCCTTATGCACCCGCACCGTGCGGTCGATGAGCTCGCGCAGCACGCTCTCGTCGACCTCGTCGAGCCGTTTCAGGTAGAGGCATCCCTTTCCGGTTTTGTGTGGACCGAGCCGGGCGAGCACCGATGCGTGCCGCTCCTCGAACCCGCCCACCAGGTAGACGACGAGCTGCTGCTTGCGCGGCGAGAAGGCAGCCAGAGGCCAGTCGCCCGTGCGCCCGCTCTCGTAGGTGTAGCGGTAGCTGCCGAAGCCGACGATGCTCGGGCCCCACATCACCGCGGGCTCGCCGGTCACCTCGCGCAGAATCGTGCAGAGGCGCTCCGCGTCGGCCCGCCGGCGTTCGTCGGGGACTGCGGCCAGGAAGTCGTCGACGCTGGCGTCCGTCGGGACCGTCACCGGCTGCTTCGATGTCGCCATGAAGTCATGCTCCCACGTCAGACGACAACGTTCGTGGGGCGCAACCCGCTCGCGGTGGCCCGCTACCGCGACCGCTACTCGATGGCTCGCAAGAAGTCCGACGCGGCCGCGCACCGGCAGCTTCCCGCCGACTCCGAACAGGTCCAGGCTCGGCCGTCAAGCGCTGGCCCTACTGCATCACTTCAACGCCGCCATCGCCAGCTGCGATGAGTTGGCCGCCGCGACAGCCGAGGCATTCGAGCAGCACCCGGACGCGAAGATCATCGCAAGCTTCCCCGGGCTGGGCGCCATGCTCGGTGCCCGCCTGCTGGGCGAACTCGGCGATGACCGTGCCCGGTTTCCCGATGCCCGCGCTCTGAAGTGCTACGCCGGCAGCGCCCCCGTGACCCGCGCTTCAGGCAAGAGCAACGCCGTCTTCAACCGGCGAGCCAGGAACCAGCGCCTGGCCTCACTCGGCTACCAATGGGCGTTCTGCCTCCTGACCACCTGACCAGGCGCGCTCACCCATTACCGGCGCCGACGAGAACACGGTGACCGCCACGCCGCGGCGCAACGCAACCTGTCCAACCGCATGCTCGGCATCGTCCACCACTGCCTGACCACTGGCCAGACCTACGACGAGGCGACCGCATTCCCCCAGGCTGAGAAACCCCAGCACGGGCACTCAAGCGCACCCCGATTCCGCCAGCATCCGCCAGATATGGTCACCTCGTGACATGGCTAAGCCGACAAGATTGCAGGGGGCTCCGCCCCCTGCACTCCCGGCCTGAGCTACGGCTGCTGAGGTGAGACCTCTTCACGGGTGAGTTCCACCCGGTGAGCGGAGCCGAAGTGGTGCGGTGCCCATCCCTCGTTGGTTGCTCTACGGATGCACTGCGCGACGAGGGCGGGGCGAACGCTCGCCGATTGTTCGAGGATCCAGTTGTCGGGCCTGGCATGGGGGAGTGTGACGAGGAGGACGCTGCCCGGCTTCTCCGCGAGTTCGACGGCGAAGGTCATGCGGGTCCAGCCGTTTCCTTGGCAGTAGGTGGGCTTGTTGCGGACGCGCCAGCGGTACGCCACATCACTCACAGTGATGGGCCGAGAGCCCTTCTTGGGGAGCGTCACCGGACACCTCTTGATCTTGGTCTGTTCCGTGGGAGAGCCGAAATCTACGGCAACCGATAAAAGGTCCCGGAAAGCGTACCCCCAGGTCAGCGGTAAGATCCAGCGGCTATCGCAGGTGGTCCAGGAGTGCATCGGAGAACACCCAGGTCTACGAGGGCACCAACCAGATCCAGCGCCTGGTCATGGCCCGCCAGCCCCTCAAGTGGTCCTTGACGTGCGGAAACCCCGCTTCCCGTATTCGGGAGGCGGGGTTTCCTGTGTCCGTGGCTCCGGCCAGCCGCTTCCGGGCGCGGGTGTCCAGTTCGCCCTGGCGGAGTCCGCAGGACGCCGCGACGATCGGGATCAGGCGGAAGAGATCAGGGTGTGGTCGCGGTTTCGTCCCGGGGCGGGTCAGCGCGGGATCATCTCGTCCGGGTGTCCCGGTGTGTTTGGTTCGTGTGGTCCGGGGTCCGGCCGGCGTCCGCGGTTGCGTAGCGACCTGAACTGCTCGGTCACCTGGTCGAGCCGGTAGTAAAACTGATCGGCCGCCTGGCCGAGCCGGTAGTACAGCCGTGGTGGGACGTGTGGGAGGAGCGGGGAGCGCCGCTGGCCGAGCAGTTCGAACAGTTGCTCCGGTGGAAGGCCGACGTAGCGCGGGAGGTCCTCGTACCATCGGGCGCTATAGCGGGCCGCTCTCAGGGAGGGGCGGATTGCGGCTTGGCGTTCCCGGTCGTAGCGGGCGAGGGCGGTCTGGAGTTGCGTCTCCCCGTGTAGTGCGTTGGCCAGGAAGGCGGCGTCTTCCAGTGCGAGGGCGGTGCCGGCGCCGATGGAGTAATGGGTGGTGTGCGCGGCGTCTCCGAGCAGGACGAGGTTGTCGTGGTACCACGTCCGGTTGGTCAGGGTGCGGAAGTTCAGCCAGTATGTGCCGTCTTCGGTGTTCGCCTGGGCGATCAGTGGGTGTCCGCCCAGGGTGTCGGCGAAGAGTTTCTCCAGGAGGGCCAGGCTGTCGGCTTTGTTCGCCTGGTCGAGTCCGAGTCCTTTCCAGGTGGTGGGGGAGCATTCGATGACGCAGGTGCTGTGGTCCTTGCTGAATCCGTAGCCGTAGCACCAGATCCAGCCGTGCGCGGTCTCCACGAAGGTGAAGGTGAAGGAGTGGAAGACCTTGGTGGTGCCGAGCCAGGCGTAGACGTTGCGTCCGACCGTGATCTCGGAGCCGAAGCGGTCGGTGTGGCGTTCGCGCAGCAGGCTGTTGACGCCGTCGCCGGCGACGACGAGGTCGGCGTCGGCGAGTTCGTCCTGGTTGGTGATCTCGTGTTCGAACTCGATGTGCACGCCGAGGGAGCGGGCGCGTTCGGTGAGGATGTCGAGCAGTTGATGCCGGCCGATGCCGAAGCCTTCGCCCCAGTCTTCCCCTGCCACCGTCGCCACCGTGGCGCCGTCGTGGACGTGCATCTCCCAGCTGTTCCAGTGGGCTGAGTTCTCCTCGATGGTGCGTGCGGATTCGGGGTCGGCGCCGTGGAGGTAGTTGAGTAGTCCGTCCCAGTAGGTCACGCCCCAGCCGTATGTCGAACCGGCTCGGTTCCGCTCGTGGACGGTGATGTCGTGGGATGGATCCACCCGTTTCATCAGGATCGAGAAGTACAGGCTGGCGGGTCCGCCGCCGACGCAGGCGATCTTCACAATAACCCCCGTTGCTACTCATAGTAATCAAGTAGCATCATAGAGTAGCAGGCGATGATGTCTGCCCAGGTCATCAAGCCAGGCGCCGAGCCGCCAGAGCGCGTGCGCGTCCTGGCGGTCGCGGAACTCCGGCACGAGCGGCTCGTCCGGCCCGATGTGTTCCGGGAAGATCCGGACCTCCCGTACGGAGTTCGGCGCCGGGCCGAAACGCTTCGCCCGACAGTGGTACGGCTCCCGCCCCGGTGGGGGGCGGGAGCCGTACTCCGTTCAGGGCGCCGCGATCAGTTCACGCTGATCTCGGTTCTGTCAGGGGAGGTGTCGCGCCGAGGTCTCACCGGCCGTCGATTCCGATCACGCACGCGGCGGCGAGGTAGGCGGCGAGAGCGCCTGGTCATGGCACGCCAGCTCCTGCAGTAACCCCTGACATGCGAAAACCCCGCTTCCCTTCTGTGGGGAGCGGGGCTCGTCGTCTCTGGATTCCACCGCTGAACGATCACTGTTCCGCCCCTGTTCCGTGAGAGCGCATGCGGGCGGAACGGACCCTCGTCGACGGCTCTCCAGGGGCGGTCGCCGGCAGCATGATGCCTGAGTGTGGCATGGCCGCGCGGCCTGGCGACTGTGCCCTTGTCGGTAACGATCAGGTACTGAGCGTGGTCGTGGGGCGCGATCAGCGCGGCAAGTCTCCGACAGCGTCGGCGTAGTAGGTGGACTCCTCGACGTGGAAGGCGATCTGCCGGATGGTCCAGCCCCGGCCGGGCGAGTGGTCCAGGTCATGCGGGGTGAGTGAACCCAACCGCACGGCGGCCGTCTACAGCTGCTGTTCAGTGCGGCGTGAAGGCGATCCACAGGCCGTCTGCCTCGCCCTACGGATCAGATGCCAGACTCCTGATGCCTGAACCTACAGTGAGGCCGACCCGAGGGCTGCCCAGGTCAGGACTATCCGGAAGAAAGCGCGAGGAAGGCGCAGAGCAGAAGGAAGAGGGCCAAAGCCAGGCTGCGCCGCCGCCACGACAGGCGCGGCGCGCTCACCAGGGCGGCCAGTGGGTAGGCGAACAATCCGGCGACCACGCTGATCGGCACGTCGGCGAGCTCCCAGATTGGCACCAGGAAGAAGGGCGCCAGCACGGCGACGGACCACGCCGGGCGCACGCGAAGGAGGTGCAGCAGCGGCCACGCGAGCGCGACCGCCACCCAGTTCCCCACCGTCCACGCATCGGCCAGCTGGCCGACACAGCCGAAGTGGCCGCAGTGGGAGGTGTCGGACAAGGCGGCTACGAGCAACAGCCAGCCGAACTGGACGAAGGGCAGGATGAGGCCGGCGAGCCCGGCGGCGACCAACCGCTCGGAAAGCCGCCCTTCGGCGGTGGGTGAGGTACTCGCGTTGCACGTGTCCACACCGTAAATATCTGATCCGGCCGTATCGCGATGCACACGCATTTATCACGATTCGTGTGGGGTGCAGCAGGTGATACGCCGCGGACCGAGATACGGATCAGTTTTGGCGCCCTGCCGTGTGCTCAGCGCGTACAGCAGAGAAGTACCGCAACGAGGTCTTACACGATCACACCCTGCCACTCGGAAACTGCTCCGTTTGCAAGCAGGAAGTCAGGGAGTGTCCCACCGGCCGGGGCACGGGGCTTTCCCCGGAACGTGGACACCCGGTTTCATGCAGCCGGTTCGGTTGCCCTAGCAAGCCGATCTTCGTAGACGGCCTGAGGTGGGTTCTCGGTCGCCGAGCGCCTTTGCCGGTTGTTGTACCAGGCGATCCGGAGGAAGATCTCGGTCACGAGTGGTCTCATTCCTCGTCGCGGCCATGCAGGTAGTCCTCGAAGGTGGGGTGTCGATCCCTTTGGCACCACAACTCGATTGCGGCCACCAGCACAATTGTGGCCACCAGTGCGACAGGGACCATTGCGAGCCTGAGCGCCCAGCGGCCCAGTCGACGGACCACCCGGAGCAGTTCCTTGAGCGACTGCCAAGGGTGGCTCAGGACTATGAAGGTCAACATCAAGGCCAGGCCGCCGAGGCCGATCCCCGAGAAGTCGTCGGGGTCGTCTCGTCCCTTGTCCCTGGTCACGGTGCGGAACTGAAGGTGAAAGGCAGGAGCTCGATGCTGCGGACCAATGGAATCCTCCCAAGTCAGCATGGACATCAGGGTCGCAATCGAGCCGTGATCGTGAGCGTACAGCGGATATCGCAGGTGGCCCAGGAGCGCATCGGAGAACACCCAGGTCTACGAGGGCACCAACCGGATCCAGCGCCCGGTCATGGCCCGCCAGCTCCTCAAGTGGTCCTTGACGTGCGGAAACCCCGCTTCCCGTATTCGGGAGGCGGGGTTTTCTGTGTCCGGGCAGGACTTTCTCCCGCCGCGCGCCGCGACGGGTGGCGGATCAGATCCGGGCGAGCAGTTCGGCCTTCTTCTCCGCGAACTCCGCGTCGGTGATCACACCCTGGTCGCGGAGCTCCCCCAGCTTCCGCAAAGCCTCGAACACATCGTCCTCTCCGGAGACGGGAGCCCCGGCCGGAGCCGGGGCCGGAGAGGCGGCGGATCGCGCGCCGGCCAGGCGGTGCTGAATCGCATCGGCGAGGCGGGCTCCGTCGTCGTTGTGGATGTTCTCGATCTTGGCCTTGTCGCCGGAGGAGGTCACGGTCAGTGTGCCGTGCGACGAGCCCGGATCCCATTGCACCGTAGAGATCATCCCCACCATGAAGTCCTCAGCGACCTTCGCCACCAAACCGTCCTTGACGAACAGCAGTCGCCGGTCGGTGAGAACGACAAGCCCGATGCCGGGGCCGAAGGCACCGCCCGCCATCTGCTCGACGGCCTCACCCTCAAGGAGGTAGTCGACCAGATGGCGGATCTCGCGCCTGGACCCGAACTTGCTGGACATACGGTCGGCCGCGGCCTGGATGTCAGGCCTGTGTGCTCCCTCGGCCATGCTCTCCTCCGTCTCATCCTGCTCAAGGCTCCGGTTTCGGCGCCCGCCCTCCGCCGGGGACCGGCTTCGAGGAGTCTGATGACCATCTTCGGCGAGAACGGGCCTTACGCCAAGATCCCTGGACAGTGGGGACCTTCGTGATGTCGGTCGTGATGTTCCGTTCGCTGGTGCTCAGGCTGGTCGGGATCGCGCTCAACCTGCTGTCCGCAGCCGGGCGTTCGGCCTGCTGGTGGTGTTCTTCCAGCACGGCCTGGCGTCGGTGCTGTTCGGCTTCGACCCGAGGCCACGAGCGCGATCGGGTCCCGGGTGCCGCTGTTCCTCTTCGTGATCCTTTTCGGGTTGTCCTGACCAGCGCCGCCGTCGTGATGGTGACCGTGTTCGCCGCCTTCGTGTCCCGCGCCCGGAGGAGTCACGACGCGCGTGTGAACCATCCGGGCACGGGGCGGACGACGTGGTGGACCGAGCCTAAAGATCGTGATGAATCTCCCGGTAGATGGTGATCCACTGGTCCGGGTGGACGTGGCCGACCGCCGTGTCGCGCTCCACGCCCGCCCGGGCCAGTGCGTCGTCCGCGCCCTGGTGGCGGGTCTTGAGCGAGGCGCTCAGGGAGCCGCCGACCCCGGTGAAACCGAGCTCCACCAGCTCCCGCCAGGTCCCGCCGGCATCGATCAGCGGCTCCGGTCGCCGCTCGATGCGCAGGATGCCCGAGTCGGCCGGGGGCGCCGGCCGGAAGCTCTCCCGGCCGACCCGGCCGAGCAACTCCCAGTGGAACCACGGCCAGCTCTCGACCGTGACCAGGCTCCACAGACCGAGGTCGCCCGAGTGCTCGCGGGCGTACGCCAACTGGGTGAGCAGGGTCGCCGAGGTCATCGCCGGGGCCCGGAGACACCAGTCGACGATCTGCGACGTGATCGAGTACGGGGTGTTGCCGACCACCGCGAACGGTTCCTGCGGCGGCGTGGCGGCGGTGAGGTCGCCCTTGACGATCTTCAGCCCCGTCCTGGCCCTGAGCTTGGCGGCCAGCAGCGGGTCGTTCTCGTAGCCGACGACCTCGACGCCCGCCATCGTGGCCAGGGCGGTCGTCAGCGCACCTTCGCCGGCGCCGGGTTCGAGGACGAGCCCGTGCGGTCGCGCCGCCTCGATCATCAGGTCGATGGCATGGGTGTCGGCCAGGAGGTTCTGGGAAAGCGTGCGCCGCGCCCTGTCTCTGGGGGTGCGTCCGCCGCCGCCGCTGTTCCTGGCCTTCTTCTGAGTGTGGGAATAGTTACCGTGTGCGAAGTTCTGCGCCACAGCTGCAGCCCTTTCGGGTCCTCGAGACGAATGGGATCTCGAAGGGCCCTGGGCGCGCTCTTGCGGACGCGCTAAGAAGTCACCGCGTCCGCTAGCGAGCCAGAGCCCGGCCGCTGCGGATACGGATGAAGACGAAGGACGTGCGATGCATGCCGCCGACCTTACGAAGGCGTCGTGGCCGCTCGCAACGCATTTAACGCGCCGCCTACGCTCTGGCCGCGCCCTCGGCGATGCCGGCCAGGACCGTTGCCAGCATCCGCTCGAACTCAGGCTCACCACCGAAGCCCGCTTGCAGGGGAGCCAGGGCGGCCATCGTCGGATACAGGGCCGGATCGAACGCCGGTTGGGCCGCGCCCGTCGCGGGGCCACCGGCCTCGCCGGGATCCGTGCTCAAGGTGGCGAGCAGATACCCGTTGAGGAAGCCGAAGAGAACCAGGGGAGCGTCCGCGATCGCCTGGTCGGTGATCCCGGCGCGGCGCATGGCCGTGGTGAGCCGCTCAAGCGCCTCGAACGCCACCGCTGAGGTCTGCGCTCGGGTCGCCAGCAGCGGGAAGATCCGGGGATGGCGTATCGCCATGTCCCGGTATCCGCGGGCCATGGTGCGCGCGATGTCCATCCAGTCGTCCGGCCACTGCGCGGCGGTGGCCGAGACCTCGGCCAGGACGGCTTCGGAGACGGCGTCCAGCAGTGCGGCCTTGCCCTTGATGTGGTTGTAGATCGACATCGGGTCGACGCCGAGTTCGGATGCCAGGCGCCGCACCCCGAATGACTCCAGCCCCTGGCGATCGACAAGGTCCACCGCCGCGACGGCGATCCGCTCGCGGCTCAGCCCGGCCGGTTTGCCCTGTCCGCGTTTCGTCACTCGCCGTCCTCTCGCTCCTTGCTCAACCTACACCGTAGGCCTATATTCTACGCCGTAGGTAATACTTACGGTGTAGGTAGTAGGGCCTCGGTGCGTTGCCCCGGAAAACCGTCGCGACCTGTGTGGATCAGCTGGTGCTGTCAGCTCGGCCACGACTCGCTGCCCGGCCGGATGGCGTACCGAGAAGGCCGAGGAAGGGACAGACGAACCGCCGTTACGAATCGACCCGCAGGTGGATCGGCAACGCCCACCACCACGGCCCGCGCGGCGGCGTGACCACCTGATTCCGCCAGTTGCGCACGGCATGTGCGGCTTACTTTGAAGGAGACAGATCGATGACCAGGACACGTCGTAAGCAATCAGCCGTCGGCGCGATGTACGCGGGCCTCGGGCTCACCGTCGTCGCGACGATCGTCCCGTGGATCGACCGTGCCACCGGCGGCGTGCTGGCCGGTCACATCCGGGCCGGCTATCCCACCTTCCCGCAGGACCGCGTCGACACCGCCGTCATGACATGGCTTGTCTGCCTGTCAGTTGTCGGAGCGCTCGGCATCAGCTGCTGGTTCTTCGCCATCTGGGCGGTCGGGGCGGGCAAGCGGTGGGCCCGCAGCGTCGCGACCCTCGTGTTCGCGCTCGGCTTGAGCGTCGGCCTGTTCACCCTGCTCGTGCGGGACAGCTCCGGAGACACGGGCCTGCCGCCGCTGCTCGGCTGGGTCGGGATGGTGCCGAGCCTGGCCGGACTCCTGGCGGTCGCGCTGCTGTGGAGGAGAGCGCGACCGGCGTCGCAGGCATGATCATTCAGTCGCTGGCCGGGTACTTCGGTGCGCTCAAGCGCAAGCTGTACGAAGGCAGCCGGCCGGGGGCGTTCATGCGGGCGTGGAACCGCGTCGACGCACGGCTGTACGCATCGGGAGTCTTCTCCCCGCGAAACGCGGTCACCTTGGAGGTGGTCGGGAGGAACACCGGCCGGCCGACATCGCTGCCGGTCGCCGTCGCGGAACATGACGGGGAGCGCTTCCTGGTGTCGATGCTCGGACCGGACGCGAACTGGGTGCGCAACGTCCGCGCCGCGGGTGGCCACGCCATCCTGCGTCGGCGTGGCCGCGAGGAGGTCACTCTGGAAGAGATTCCGGTGGAGCAACGAGCTCCTGTGCTCCGTCGCTATCTCGCCGTCGCCCCCGGCGCGCGGCCCCACATCCCCGTAGACCGGCGGGCGCCGCTGTCGGAGTTCGAGGCGATCGCGCACCGGTACCCGGTCTTCCGGATCCGCGGCCGGTGATCCTCAAATAGGGGCTCTCTATCTATGGAGCAGAAGACGCCTGGCCGGCGTCTTCTGTGTCGCGGCTCCAGATCTCGGTGCAACGAGGGAGGTCTTCGATGCTTCCGCCTTCAGGGATCATGCCCCAGAGGAAGGGGATCAGGTACTGAGGCGGTTCGCCCAGAAGCATGGCCAGTTCGTCCTCGGTGACGGTGAGGGCGAATGCCGAGCCCGGTTGCCCGGGGTTCCACCCCTGTTCGACGGCTCGCCGGACGCATCCGGCGACGAGGGCGGGGCGAACCGCGATCGTCCGTTCTCCGAGCGAGTTGTCCGGCCGGGCGCAGGGAAGTGACGCGACGAGAACACGCCCCGGATCCTCGGCCCGCTCAACGGCGAGAGTGAGGGGATTCCCGGCGTTGCCCTGGGGGCGGGTGGCCTTACGCCGGACGCGCCAACGGAAGGTGGTGCCGTCGACGCTGATGGGGCGTGAGCCCTTCTTGGGTATCGCCATGGAGCGCCTCCACGCTTCTGCTCTGTTTCGTCGCTGTTCCGGGGGAGTACCGAAATCAGCGAGAAGTGATGCGAGACGTCCGCAAGGTTAACCACTGCTCATTTCAATGATCGAGCTATTTTTCGGTGGCTGCCTGATCTCACGTCGGAGATCACCCAGGTCTACGAGGGCGCCGGCCGGATCCAGCGCATGGTCACGGTCCGCCGGCCTACGAGAGCGGCTGCACCGGGGGCCGTGTCCGAGGTGGTGCCACCGGATGGTGTCCGCGTCGAAGGGGCGGGGGACCGCGTACGAGCTCTTCGGTGTGAACGAAGCGTCCTCTCGCTGCGGGGATGTCGCCGAGGGCGGTGGAGGAGCGGGCCGCGGAAGCCGCTCCGCGTTGTCAAGGGGGCTCGCGATGACCTCGGTGACCCGTTGATTGCTCTCGGCCTCACGATATGAGGACTCCGTCAGTCCTGGGATCTATCTCGAAAGGCTCCGAGTAACTTTTGCGTGAGATCGATCTTCACGGGGCATTCCTGTATGCGTTTTTCCTTTGCGGGGAATCTTGGCGGGGAGATAGTCGATATGCCGGTCGGTTTTCGGCTCGAACGGGCCGAGAATCCGGGTGCGCCGGCGCTCGTTGTCGGGGGTGATGCCGCCTTTCTTGATCCAGGCGTGGAGATATAGTTATGGAATCGCTCACTCCGGGCGAATCGCCGAATCCGGGAGGCTTACATGAGCGGATACCTGCCCTATGCAGCGAACGCTCCGGCTAGTCGCGTTGGTGGTGCACGCGGCTGGCAGGCCGACATTCTCCGCGGTCAGTCATAGCCGCTGAGCGAATCGAGGTACTGCGGTGCGTGCCGGCCGCAGTACCTCGACCTATATAGCGGGGCGACGCATTGGGGGCGTTTATGGCGCGATTGTTTTACCCTGCCGCCCGGCGCGGCGATGTGGTGGAGGATCTGTTCGGATTCCCGGTTTCCGATCCGTACCGGTGGCTGGAAGACGGCGATGACGCGCACGTGCGGGATTGGGCCGCGGCGCAGGACCGACTGTTCCGGACGCACAGCACCGGATGGCCGGAGACGCGATCGTGGGCGTCCTTGCTGGATCAGGTGTCATCCTTCGGCGTGTCCGAGCCTCCGATGGCGCGTGGCCCGGTCATGTTCCTTGCCGAGCAGCTCCGCGGGGATGAGCAACGGCGCCTGCTCGTCGTCGACGCCGAGGGGAACAGGCGGATGCTGGTCGATCCGGCGGCGATCGATCCGTCCGGCCATAGCGGGCTGTATGCCTGGTGGCCGTCGCGCGAGGGTGAACGCGTGGCCGTCCAGATGGAGGTCGCCGAGCAGCCCGGCAGCGACATCACGGTGCTGGACGTGCGTACCGGGGAGACGGTGGACGGGCCGTTGCCGCGCGCCCGCAACACCTCGCTCGCCTGGCTGCCGGGAGGGGACGCGTTCTACTACGTCAGCCGGGTTCCTGACGAGGAACTGGCCCCCGGCGACATGCGTCTGCAGCGGCGGGTGCGGCTGCACCGGATCGGTACGCCCTGGCAGAGCGACGCGGTGGTGTTCGGCGGAGAGGACGCCCCGGACCACTATTACGGACTCACGGTCAGCGCCGACGGCCGCAATCTGGCGATCACCGCGGTGGTCGGGACCGCTTCACCCAACGACGTGTACGTCGCCGAGCTCATCGATCCGGAAGCCCCGCGTTTCGTCAGGATCGTGGACGGACACGCCACAGGCGCCCGGGTTCTTCCGCGCTTCCTCGCGGACGGCGATCTGCTGCTGGTCACCGACTACCAGGCCCCATGTGGCCGCATCTGTACGGCGCGCCTGCACGACACGGACCCGGCCGCTTGGCGCACGCTGGTCGCCGAAGATCCGCAGGCCCCCTTGGACGAGTGCCTGGTCCTGGACGACCCGGCACTTCCACGGCCTCTCCTCCTGGTGGCACGCGCCCGCCACGGCACCTCCACCCTGACCCTGCACGACCTGGACACCGGCCGGCTGCTCACCGGCCTGCCCCTTCCCGGCGCGGGCGTCGTGTCCTCCCTGCGGGCAAACGTCCCGCACGGACGTCACGCGTGGTTCAGCTACTGCGACGTGGCCACCCCTCCCACCATCTATCGCTACGACGCGATCAGCGGGACGACCGAACAGGAAACCGGCGCCACAACAGCCGGACGTACCGCAGAGATCCGCAGCCGCAGCGTTCGCTATCCCGCCGCCGACGGCACCGAGATCACGCTGTTCCTGTTCACCCCGGCTGATGAACGTGAGGGCCCGCGCCCCACCCTTCTTTACGGCTACGGCAGCTTCGGCATGCCGATGCGCCCATGGTTCTTCCCTCTGGCAGCCGCATGGGTCGGCGCCGGCGGCACGTACGCGGTCGCCTGCGTACGCGGAGGCGGCGAAGAAGGCCAACACTGGCACGACGCCGGCCGTGGACCGTACAAACACCGCGCGATCAGCGACTTCAACGACGCCGCGACCTGGCTCATCGACACCGGTCGAACCACTCGCGACCAACTGGCGATCTACGGCCAGTCCGGCGGCGGACTCCTGGTCACCGCCGCGGCCACGCAGCGACCCGACCTGTACGCCGCGGTCATCGCCGAAGGCCCGCTGTGCGACATGGTGCGCTACGAAAAATTCGGCCTGGGATGCACATGGACGGACGAATTCGGTAGCGCCTCCCGGCCCGAAGAACTCCAATGGCTACTCACATACTCCCCGTACCACAACGTCACGCCCGGAGTGCCCTATCCCGCATTCCTTCTCACCGGCGCGGTAACCGATCTGCAGACCGGGGAAGCCCACGTCACCAAAATGTGCGCGGCCCTCCAGTACGCCACCAGCAGCGACCGGCCGATCCTCATGCGCCGAGAACCCGATACCGCCCACGCCGCCTCTCCCGCGAGCAAGGAACGCGCCATGACCGCGGACATCCTGGCCTTCGCCGGAAAATACACCGGTCTGTCGCCGGAAGAACCACGCATGCGCGTTCACGAGACCGCCGCCGAATCACGCTGAGTGACTCCTGAAATCAGGCGGCGCGCGAAAGCCGGCGCGATTGATCCACGATGGCCCTGAGCCTGCCGGTTTCTGGGGCGGCGGTCTGCGGGCCGAACGGCCGGCCCGGCGCGAGTTCGCCGAAACGCCCGGCCTGAAGATCACGATTTCCGTAGGTTTGGCGGCATGACTGATCGCCCCTTCGAGCTCGTCTGCGAGATCGAGCCGCCGACCCGTCCCGACCTCACGCGTGTCCGCCACCAGATCGGCACCCTCAGCCAGATCGCCGGTTCCTTCCTGATCCCGGACAACCACATCGGCCGGGCCACGGTGTCCAGCGTCGCCGTCGCCCACGAGGTCCAGGCGATGGGCGGGAGGAGCATCGCCTGCCTCAACTCGCGCGACCGCAACCTGCTGGGCTTCCGCCGGGACCTGCTCACCGCGGCGGCCTACGGGGTCGACCAGTTCCTCTTCGTGTACGGCGACAAGCCCACGACGGGCAACCGGACCAGCGACCTCACCGTCCGATCCATGATCGACGAGGTTCGTTCGCTCAGTGAGGACCCGGCCTTCGCGGGCTGCCCCGCCTTCCGGGTCGGCACCGCCGCGGGGCTGCGCCCCCTGCCCGCCTGGAAGCGCGCGGCCGACTTCGTGTTCGCCCAGGTCAGCTTCTCTCTGGAGGCGCTGCTGCGCTGGCGTGAGGCCAACCCGGTCGACGTGCCGGTCTACGCCGGGGTGATGGTCATCGCCAGCGAGAACCACGCCCGCCGGTTGTCCGCCGCGATCCCGGACATCGACATCCCCGCCGAGCTGGTGGAGCGCGTGGCGGGGGACCGGCTCGCCGGGGTCGAGGCCGCCTGTGAGCAGGTGCTGCGCATCCGCGATTCGGGCGCCTTCGACGGCGTGCACCTGATCTCCGTGGCCCGCTATCGCGAGGTGGAAGCCCGGCTGTCCGGAGCGCTCTGAGACTCTCCTGCCGTGGTGCGGTGCGGGCCCCCGGTCGACCCGCTGGTGGCGAACGGGGCGCAGGCCAACGGACGCTTCCCTCGGCAGGACGGTGACCGTGGCGTGCGAAACCTTGTCTCGGGTTTTTCATGGACATAATGCGTGACTGTGGTGTTATGTCGGATTTTCTGGAGGAGTAAACCCGGCAAAACGCGCAGAATGTCGTTTCTTTCCACTTTTGCGGATCGTCGGTGGCGGAGAGCAAGATCATGACATGCTCGACCTCATGCTCTCGGGTCGATCTCGCGCATTCTTCCGCCACCGGTACGCGGTGGGAGTTGTGGCGGTAGTCGCCTTCCTCGCGTATTCGCTGCTCGGGCTGGTCAAGTTTTTCACGTTCCGGACCGGGATTTATGACCTGGTCATATTCGACCAGGGTGTACGTGGGTACGCGGGGTTCGGGCCGCCTCTCTCGACCGTGAAGGGAAACTGGGAGCAGCTCGGCTCGGCGTTCTCGCTGCTGGGCGACCATTTCTCGCCGATTCTCGCGGTGCTGGCCCCGCTCTACTGGATCCACAATGGCCCGGAGACGCTCATCGTGGCGCAGGCCGCCCTGCTGGCCTTGGCCGTGGTGCCCTTCTGGGTTTACGCGCGGCGCGCTCTAGGCGTGACCTCCGCATATCTGCTGGCGATCGCCTACGTCATTTCCTGGCCGGTCGCCGAGACGGTGAACTTCCATTTCCACGAATACGCGTTCGTGCCGCTGCTCACCGCGATCCTGTTCGAGCGACTGCAGGCCGGGCGCCGATGGCACGTTCTGGCCGCGGCGACGGCCCTGCTCCTGGTCAAGGAAGACCTGGCGCTCCTCGTCGCCGGACTCGGGCTGGGCCTTCTCTTCCTGCGCGAGTGGCGGCGTACGGGCGTAGCGATGGTTCTCGGTGGGGCGGGATTCTTCTGGCTGGCCGGCTACGTCCTCGTCCCGGCCTTCGGCGGAGATCCGCGCCGTTACTGGTACTACAGCGGATGGGGCGACGACGTCGGCGAGGCGGTCGTCCACATCATGACCCGGCCGCAGGAGGTCCTGCACGTTCTCGCCACCCCCGGAACGAAGCCGGTGACGCTGCTCCTGCTCTTCGCTCCCTTGCTCTTCCTTCCGCTGCTGTCGCCGTACGTGCTGCCGGCGGCGGTCCTGCTCGCCGAACGGATGCTCGCCACGGACCCGGGGGCCGCCGGCTGGTGGGGGACGCGCTATCACTACAACGCGGCGGTCGTGATGGCTCTCTTCTGCGCCGCGGTGGACGGCGGCGCACGCTTGCGCCGCATGGTGAAGGGACGGCGACTCCGGCACGTGGTCTGGCCCTGGACGGCCGTCGTCGCCGTCGCGGCGGTCGGGATCGTGCCGTTCTTCGCGTTGGGCAATCTGTTCTCACCGAGCTGGTACCGCACGGGGCCGCGATTCGCCGCGGCGCAGGAGGCCATCCGGCGGATTCCGGACGGTGTCCTCGTGGAGGCGGCGAGCGCGCTCGGGCCGAATATGTCCGCGCGGGCCGCGGTCGTCGCCTGGGCCGCGAAAACTGCCCTACGGCCCGAGCGTGCCCCGTGGATACTGGCTGATCTCAACGACAAGCAGCCCCATTTCGATTCGGTCCAGGACCAGGCTGCCGACGTTCAACTATTACGGCGGCGCGGATATCGCGAGGTCTTCTCGCGGGACCGCTACGTGGTGCTGTGCGACCCGTCGGCCGCGGAGCGGTGTGGATGATGAAAGGCCGGTCGAAATCGGCGCGGCGGGCGCGCTGGGCCGTCCTCTGGTGTCGCCACGACGTTGAGCGAACGGAGACAGCATGAAAAGGATCAGCGACGCGGCGCGCGGCGAAATCCCTCCGAGAAGTGCCGGCCCTTTATCGATGCGCTGGGGAATCGCGCTGCTCCTGGCTGGTCTGGCGCTCGCCGGCGGCCTCGCCGTCGCCGGGGTCCGCGCGGCGGTCGTCGACGCGTCCGGCTGCACTGTCGAGGAGCAGCGGCTGGCCGCGGCCCTCGCGTCTCTGCCCGCCCTCGGCCTCCACCCGCCGGGGGCACGAGCGGTGAAGCGCCCCTACTCCGGGTGCGACGGCGACGACAGGATTCCCTATGCCGTGCAAGGTTTCCGCCACGGCCTGACGACGTCCCGCGCCGACGTGGCCTCCTTCTACGCGGACGCGGCACGGAACGGCGGCTGGAGCCCCGTACCCGCCTCGGACGACGAACCGGACGGGCGCTGCTTCGCGAAGCAGATTCAGGGGACCGCGGCGCAATTCTGCGTGCGCTACCCGGACGGCCGCGGGACCGTGACAGATCACCACGAGTACGAGATCGAGATCACTGCCGCCTATCAGGACGCCCGGGACGCCGTCCGCTGGCGGTCTCCCGCGTCAGTGCTCGGGATGGAGTGAGGCCCCGATGTACATCGCGGTGAGCAGGGTGAACAGGAACGCCTGCAGGAACTGGATGAACATCTCGAACGCCGTCATCGCGACCGCGACGGTCACGCTCAGGACCCCGACGGGCGCTCCCGCCAGGGACGGCTGCTCGTGCAGGAGCCAGAACCCGGCGGCGCTGAAGAACGCCAGCAGCAGGTGCCCGGCGAACATGTTGGCGAACAGTCGTACGGCGTGCGTGAACGGCGCGGTGACGAAGGTGTAGAGCAGTTCGAGCGGCGCGTAGAGCGTGAGGGCCAGCGCCTTGGGCAGGCCCGGCGGGAACATCAGGTTCTTGAGGTAGCCGGCCAGCCCCTGGTGCCGGATCCCCAGATAGATCTTGATCATGTACGCGATGAGCGTGAACACGATGGGGAACGCGATGTGGGCGTTCACCGGGAACTGGAGCCCCGGGACGACCCCGATGAAGTTCCAGAGCAGGATCAGGCAGAACATGCTGAGCAGCAGCGGCATCCAGCGCTCGGCGTCCTTGCCGAGAAACGGCCGGGCCACCTGGTCGCGCACGAAGAGGTAGACGAGCTCGCCCGCGTTCTGCATCCCGCGCGGCACGAGCGTCGGCCTGGCGAAGGCGGCCCAGGCGAGCGCGCACACCACCAGCGCCCCACCGATGGCCAGCACGACCGGCTTGGTCAGCCAATATGGCGCGCCCTCCCACAGCGGGGGGAAGTCGAAAAGCTCCATGCCGGGGGCGCGGAACACATCGTCTGCCAGGGGAATCGTCACGGGAGCTCTCCACGAAACCGGGTACAGCGTACTCAATTATGTTTCGACCATACTTAACCCGGTACGGCGTACGCAATAGGGGGAGACGATGGCGCGCGAGAACCTGTGGATGCGTCCCGAGCGGCCGGCCCGGGGCCCGCAGCCGAACTACAGCCGGGCCGCGCTCACCGAGGCGGCGGTCCGCGTCGCGGACGCCGAGGGCCTGGAGGCCATATCGATGCGCAGGCTCGCCACCGAGATCGGCGCGGGGACCATGTCGCTCTACCGCTACGTCTCGGGCAAGGACGACGTGATCGAGCTGATGGTCGACGCCGTCGTCGCGCAGTACCTCCCGGAGGGCACCGTCCTCAGCGGCGACTGGAAGGCCGATCTCGGCGCGCTGGCCCGGCGGGCGCGGCTGACCATGCTGCGCCATCCGTGGCTGGCGCCTCTGGCCGCGAGCCGCCAGGGAGCGAGCCCCAACCGGCTGCGGCTCCTGGAGGCGTCCCTCCGCATGGTGGACGGCCTCGGCCTCGGCGTCGACGAGATGCTGACGCTCATCGGAGGGGTCTTCGCCTACGTCAACGGGTTCGTGCAGAGCGAGCTGGCCGAGGCCGAGGCGCTGCGCCGCACCGGCCTCGACCTGAGGGAGTGGACGGCCCTCCAGAAGCCGTACCTGATGTCCATCATCGCGAGCGGCGACCACCCCATGGTGACCAAGATGGCGACCGAAGGCGGGCGCGCGTACGGCGACGTCGAGGAGCGGTTCGAATACGGCCTCGAACGCCTGCTGGACGGCATCGAGGCCCGGCTGCCGGAACGTTGATCGGCGGCGCGATCGCGAGGGCGGCGGCCCGGACGGTCTGACGGTCTGACGGCCTGTCCTGATGTGGCCCGGACAGGCCGCCGGCTTAACGTGACGCGCCTCCGACGGCCCGGCGGTTTAACGTGATGCGGCCCGGACGGTCTGACGGTCTGACGGCCTGTCCTGATGTGGCCCGGACAGGCCGCCGGCTTAACGTGACGCGCCTCCGACGGCCCGGCGGTTTAACGTGATGCGGCCCGGACGGCCTGACGGTTAACGTGATGCGGCGATCATCGATCGATCACGTAGCGGGGGCGTAAGTGCGGAGAGACCGCGGGTTCACGATCTTCCTGATCGCGCAGACGCTCTCCGTGGCCGGAGACATGTTCACCGCCGTCGCGATCCCGCTGCTCGCCCTCAAGGCGACGGGCTCGGTGCTCCAGATGGGCCTGCTGACCGGCCTGTCCGGGGTCGCGTCGGTCATCACGGGGCTCTTCGCCGGGGTCGTGGCCGACCGCCTCGACCGCCGCACGGTGCTCATCGTCTGCGACGTCGCGCGCGCCGTCCTCTACGGGCTCATCCCGATCGTCTGGCTCTTCGCGCCGCAGGTGTGGCTGCTCTACGTGATCGTGCCCCTCGGCGCGGTCTTCGGCATGACGTTCCAGGTCACGTACGTGACGGTGGTGCCCGCGCTGGTCGATCCGGACCGGATCACCGAGGCCAACGGCCGCCTCTCCGCGTCGTACGCGGTGGCCGGCGTGGCGGGGCCGGTGCTGGCCGGGGTGGTCGCCGGGGCGTTCGGCCCCTCGATCGCAATCGGCGTGGACGCGGCGAGCTTCGCGGTCTCCGCGCTCGGGCTGTGCCTCGTACGGCCGAGGCCGCGCGGCGACCGCGGCCCCGCCCCGGCGATGAGCGGCCTCGCCGGTTTCCTGGACGGCGTGCGGTTCCTGTGGCGGCACCCGGTGCTGCGCTCGCTCACCGTGCTGCTGTCCTTCATCATCTTCGTCACGACCGGGCTGACCGACATCACCATCTACCACCTGAAAGAGGACCTGGGGCAGACGGACGCCGCCGTGGGGACGGTCCTCGCGGTCGCGTCGGCCGGGACGATCGCCGCGTCCGCGCTCGTCGGCCGCGCGCGCCGGAGGTTCGGCTTCGGCCCCTGCTGGATCGGCGCGCAAACCCTGGGCGGGGTCGCCGTCATCTCGCTGGGCATGGCGGGGCACGTCACGGTCGTCGCGGTGATGATGACGGCGTTCCTGTTCGCCACGACCATCGCCGGCATCTGCAGCATGTCGCTACGCCAGGAGGTCACCCCCGACCACCTGCTCGGACGGGTCACGTCCGCGTTCTGGACCGTCCACTACGCTCTCGGGCCGGTCGGCGCCGCCGTGCTCACCGCCGCCGCGGAAGGGTACGGCGCCTCCGCGGTCTACCTGGCGGCCGGGGCCGGATGCCTGCTGGTCGCCGGCGCCGCCGCCTTCACGCCCGTACGGCGGCGCTGGGCCCCCGAAGCGGCGTGACCCGGCCCGCGGCCGGGTCACTTCTTGCAGATGTTCTCCGTGGCCGTCTTGGCCGACGTCGCGGGCGTGGCGGTCTCCGACGGGGTGGCGGTCGGCTGCTCGGCGGCGACCTTCACCTTCTTGACGGTGTTGTGGGTCTGGCCGACGATCACCTCGACGCCCTGGACGTTCGCCTCTCGCAGCTCGGCGCCGGGGATCGCGGCGGCGACGGTGCGCGCCGAGTCCTCGCGGCCCTTGGCGTACCGGACGACGGTGGTGGTGGTGTCCCGCTTGGCGGTGTCGCCGGGCGGGGCGGGCACCATGAAGCCGGCCTCGACCAGCGCCGTCTTCGTTCTGGCGCCGAGCCCGGTGATCAGTGTGCCGTTCAGCACGCGGACCGAGATGCGCTGGGGCGGCACGGTGAGCGCCGGGGACGCGGACGCCGAGGGCGAGACCTTGGGCGAACTCTTGGGCGACGCCGTGGCGGTCGGGCCGGTGAGCGGCTGGTCGGAGTCGATGCGCTGGAACAGCTCACGCGCCGCCTTCTTGTCCCACAGGACGGCGGACTCCTTGGTCGGCGTCGTGAAGTTCACGTCGGAGAGGGGGACGGTCGCGAACGACACGTCGTCCGTCGAGACGTCCTTGAGCTGGCCGACCAGGCCCAAGACGTCCTTCTTGAGGGCGTCGTCGACGGTCAGCGTTTTGAGCGCCGAGTTGACCAGGCCGGTCAGTTTGGCGGGGTTGGTGAGCGTGCCGCCGCTCAGGGCCTTCTGCATGAGCGCCGAGATCACCTGCTGCTGGCGGTCGATCCGGTCCAGGTCGGAGCGCGCGGTGGCCCGGGTGCGCGCGTAGGCGAGCGCGTCCGCCCCGTTGAGGTCGTACGTGCCGGGCTGGAGGTCGAGCTTCGTCTTCGGGTCGTTGATCGGGACCGGCGTGCAGACGGTGACGCCGCCGAGGGACTCCACGACGTCGATGAAGCCGAGGATGTTGACCTCGACATAGTGGTTGATCTTGAGGCCGGTGGCCTCCTGCACAGTGCGCACCGCGAGCTTGGCCCCGCCGTACTGGTAGGCCGCGTTGATTTTGTGGGTGCCGTAGCCGGGGATCTCGGTCCAGCTGTCGCGGGGGAGGCTGACGACCGTGACCTTCGTGTGGTCCTCCGAGAGGTGGATGACCATCATCGTGTCGGTGCGCTGGCCCTCTTCACGGCCGAGGTGGAGCTGGTTCTGCTGCCGGCGGCTGAGGTCGTCGCGCTTGTCCAGGCCGACCAGGAGGATGTTCATCGCGCCCTGCGGCGCCGACGCCTGGGTGCCCGCGTCGACCGATTTGACCTGGCTGATGGCGTAGTTGGGGATCGCCCACAGCGCCCCGGAGCCGAGCAGAACCGCCGTCGAGAGCGAGCCGGAGACGATCAGTGAGCGAAGGCTGGTGCGGCCGCGCTTGGCCCGCCGCGCCGCGAGCCTGACCCCGCCGTTGCCGTCGCCCCCCACGCGAACGCCGGAGTCCTCCTCGTGGTCGCCACGCATCCCCGCGGTCACCTTTCGGTTGCCGTCTTCGCCCCCACGTACAGTAGCGTGAGCCAGGCCATGAAGCCCTTCCCCGACTCGCCACAAACGAGCCAGTCGCGCACGCGCCACTGGCCGCCGATTTCGGTGATCATGCCGGTGCTCAACGAGGAGCGGCACCTGGCTGAAGCCGTACGGCAGGTCCTCGCCCAGCAGTACGAGGGCCCCATCGAGGTCGTCCTCAGCGTCGGCCCATCGCACGACCGCACGCAGGAGGTCGCCGACGCGATCGCCGCGGCCGACCCTCGCGTCGTCGTCGTGCCGAACCCGACCGGCCGCACGCCCAACGCCCTCAACGCGGCCATCGCCGCGTCCCGCAATCCGATCATCGCCCGGGTGGACGGCCACGCCATGCTGCCGCCCGACTATCTGGCCACCGCCGTCGAGACTCTGGAGCAGACGGGCGCGGACAACGTCGGCGGCGTCATGGCCGCCGAGGGCGTCAGCCCGTTCGAGCAGGCCGTCGCCTGCGCGATGACCTCCAAGATCGGCGTCGGCAACGCCCGGTTCCACACCGGCGGCCAGGCCGGCCCCGCCGACACCGTCTACCTCGGCGTCTTCCGCCGGGAGGCGCTGGAGCGGGTCGGCGGCTACGACGAGCACTTCCAGCGCGCCCAGGACTGGGAGATGAACCACCGCATCCGCGAGACCGGCGGCCTGGTCTACTTCCAGCCGCGCATGCGGGTGTCCTACCGTCCCCGGCCGAACGTCCGAGCCCTGGCCAAGCAGTACTTCTACTACGGCCGGTGGCGGCGGGTGGTCTCCCGTACCCACCAGGGGACCATCAACCTGCGCTACCTCGCGCCGCCCGCGGCGGTGCTCGCGATGGCCCTCGGCCTCGTCGTGTCGCCGTTCTTCTGGCCCGGACTGCTCATCCCGGGGGCGTACATCGCGGCGATCCTGGCCGGCTCGGCGCTCACCGGGCGGGAGCTGTCCGGGGCGGCGCTGCTCCGGCTGCCGCTGGTCTACGCCACGATGCACGTCTCATGGGGCACCGGCTTCCTGACCAGCCCGCCGGGGCTCAGCAAGCCGCGTCCCGCCGTGCAGCGGATGCCCGTACAGGATCACTACAGCGAATAGCCGCGCGAGGGAGTGTCTGACACGACCCAGGCGGCGGGCGGTGGCCCGGACGGTCAGGCGACCTCGTCGCCCGCCGTCGCGAGGCTCCGGCCCGCCGCCGCGCCCGCTCTCGCGCGGGCGGCCATGACGGCCTCGTCGAACCGGGTGAGGGCGTCCGGATGGTCCGGCCCGAGCAGATAGCTCCTCAGCTCGTGCCTGGCCTCCGCCAGCACGTCCTCCCCTGGGCGGATCCGTGACACCACGCCGGGCAGCTCCGCGCAGTCCGGGCCGAGCAGGTAGGCCGCCGAGGCGGTCGGATACCGCTCCCGGAACTCGCGCTCCGGCAGCCCGGCGACGTTCGTCACCGCGTACGGCTTGCCGCTCGCCAGGAAGTCGGCGATGACGCTGGAGATGTCGCTGATCAGCAGGTCGGCCTGGTTGAAGCACTCGTACAGGTGCGGCTCGTCCCCGGTCACCACCAGGTGGGGCACGGTCGTGTCCCCGGCCATGGCGTCGCGCAGCGTCCGCATGATCGCGGCGTGCGCCCGGCGCGCGGGCGCGGAGCGGTGCCCGGTGAGCGGGTGCGGCTTGTAGATCACCCGTACCCCCAGGGCGAGCAGCCCGCGCACCAGCCTGGGCCCCATCGTGATCATCGACGTGTGGAACAGGTCGTCCGTCCATCCCTCCCATGTCGGGGCGTACAGGACGCTCGGGTACGGCAGGCCCGGACCGGTCCGCCGCACCCCGGCGAGCTGGGGACGGCCGACCTCGACGATCGCCTCGTCGCGGACGCCGACCCCGGCGCGGCGGTAGCGGTCCCGCCCGGCCGGACCGGCGACCCAGACCTCGTCGTACACCTTCGTGAAGGGGTTGAACGACGCCTCCTTGTCGCTGTCGCCGTGGCCGACGAAGACGCTGGTGACGCCGGGCACCCGCAGCATGTGGATGTTGTTGCCGACGTTGGACGCAAACAGGGCGACCCGCGCCGTGTCCAGGCCGCGGAAGTTCATCAGGTCGACCGCCGAGGGGACGCACAGCACGGGGAGCGTCGTCCGGCCCAGCGCGCCGAGCAGATCCCGCTCCCGCAGCACGACCAGCACCCGGCTGCGGATCCGCTCCAGCGCGCCCAGCCACATCGTCGCCTGGTACGCCGAGTCGGCCGGGCCGGAGAAGTAGAGCAGAACCTCGGGGCGGTACGCGCGGACCCGCTCGTCCACCGTCGCGACAACGTGCCGCCGGTCGGACAGCGGAGCGGCCCGCAGCACGTACACGGACAGCGCCAGCACGGCGGCGGTCTCCAGGACGAGCGCGCCCGCCACCCCGGCCGAGCCGAGCCAGTCGTTCCCGGTCAGCGCGCCGAACGCGGCGGTGCCGACGGGCAGCGCGTCCAGGTACAGCAGGCGGGCGCCGCGCCAGTTGACCAGCGTCTCAGGCGGCGCGGGCGGGGAGGAGACGTCGAGGTTCCTGGTGTCGACCGGCTTCAGGTTGTGGCACCGGTTCAGATAGGTGGCGAGACCGCTCTGCACGGCGCGCATCCAGTGGAACAGGAACAGCCCGCCCGCGAGGAGCGCGAACCACGGGGACTCCGCTCCCGCGGTCCTGGCGAGCAGCAGCACGGCCGCCATCTCGCGCATCATGAAGCGCAGCGTGGCCGGGAGCTGCAGCCGGCCGAGACGTTCCGCGGCGCCCGAAGGCAGGGCCGCCTCCGCGGCGTACGACAACGGCGCCAGGATCACGAAGACCCATGGAAGCGGATACAGCGCGGCCGCCGTCAGGGCCGGATATGACGCGAGCACCACCCAGCTGAGCAGCGCGTTTCTTCCCTTGAACGATCCCCCCATGCATCGCTGCGTACCCAGTCACCTGGTGAGCCGCACGTCGATGACGTGTCCGGTGAGGCGGGAGATGAGCACGTCGAGGCTGGTACGGGCGACCGCGGCCGAAGACAGCAGCGTTCCGGCGGGTTCGTCGCCGAACGCGCGCAACCGCATCGGTGTGGCGGTGCGCTCGGGATTGACGCAGTTGACCCGGACGCCCTGGTCCGCCCACTCGTCGGCGAGCGCCTGGGTGAGGTTGACGACCGCCGCCTTGGTCGAGGAGTAGAGGCTGTAGTCGGCCCGCCCCCGCGTGTACGACGACGAGGTGTACAGCAGGAGCTGGCCGCGCGTCTCCGCCAGGTACTTGAACGACGCGCGGGCGATGTTGACCGGGCCGAGGTAGTTGACGCCGATCGTCTCCTCGATGGTGGAGTGGTCGGCCTCGCCCAGCTTGCCCATGTGCAGGACCGCCGCCGTGTTGACCACGTAGTCGATGCGGCCCGTCTCGGCGTACGCGCGGGCGAGCGCGTCCTCGACCGCGGCGGCGTCCTGGACGCGCACGCCGTTCACGGTCCGGGAGAAGGGGTGGACCGTCGCGCCGTAGCCGCGGGCGAGCCGCACGATGTCGGCGCCGATGCCGTAACTGCCGCCGAAGACGACCAGGCATCTGCCGCGCAGCGCCTCGTGGTAGCCCTCCTCGGTGAGCGCGGGGGCGGTGCTCTCGGCGAGCTGGAACAGCTTGTCGGCGATGAACACGTCGACCGGGTGGGTGACCTTCATGTTGTGCTCGCTGCCCGGCACGATGTAGATCGGCACGTCGGGGAGGTAGCGCAGCACGACGCCGCAGTCGTCGGTCGCGGGCAGCTTCTCGAAGTCGGGGTCGGCGAAGGCCCGCTCGTACGCAGCCCGGATGACCGACAGCCGGAAGCACTGCGGGGTCTGGCCGCGGCGCAGCCGCGAGCGGTCGGGGATGTCGCGGATGATCTCGCCGCGCGGCCCCGGGGCGGACACGACGACGGTGTCGGACGACGGGATGGCCACGTCCACCGCCTCGTAGCGGGCGAGCGCGGTCACGCAGTCGCTGATGATGCGCGGCTCGACGAGCGGGCGGACCGCGTCGTGCAGCAGCACGTCGCACTCCTCGTCGCCGAGCGCCTGGAGCGCGCGCCACGTGGTCTCGGTGCGGGACGCGCCCCCTTCGAGGATCTTGGTGACCTTCGTGTACCCGTTCCGCTCGACCAGGGAGGCGACCTCGTCGGCGAAGCCGGGGGTCATCAGCACGACGATCTCGTCGATCTCCGGATGGCCGTCGAACACGCTGAGCGTGTGCTCCAGGATCGTCCTGCCGGCGATCTTGAGTAGCTGCTTCGGAGTGTTCAGCCCCACCCGCTGGCCGACCCCGCCGGCCAGCACGACTCCAACCGTACGCAGACGCGATTTCGCGATCATGATGCCTCCCCGGACTGACCATACCCGCAGGCCGTTCGCGAACCGCTGCCGAATGGCATTGCCACCCCGTGATCACTCAGTTACGTTGCGGTGTGGACCCGGAAGTGATCACAGCGGAGTGGGAGACCCATGGGGGCAGCAGCGGCCCGGGAGACGCCCGGCACCACACCCGGCGCCTCGACCGGCGCGGTCGCCGTGGTCTTCGCGACCACACCCGCGTCCCGTCTCACGTCGGGGAGCGCCACCCTCCTCGACCGCCTCACCGCCCAACTGCGCACGCTCTCCGTCCGCGACGTCCAGGTCGTCACCCGGGCCGAGGACACCGGGGGCGGCCTCGCCGACGACCTGCGCGCCGTCGCCAAGGCGGCGCGCGCCGCGAGCGGCCCCGTGGCCGTGCTGTACGGCGACCTCGTCGCCCACACCGACGCCCTCGCCGCGGTGCTGGAGCATCCCTCACGCGGCTCGCGCGCGCTGGTCGAGCCCGGCGCCGCCGGGCCGCTCCTGCCGCCGGTGCGCACCGAACGGGGACGGATCGCGGCGGCGGGCAACTCCTTCCACCGGGTCGAGTCGCCGGACGCCACCTTCCGCGGCGTCCTGCAGGTCGGCGAGGCCCATCTCGCCGGCCTCGCCGACGTGGCCGAGGAACTCGCCGACCTCGCGCAGCACCGCGGGCTCGGCCGGGCGGGCGACAGCGAGGTGGCCGACCTGCTGCTCGCCGGCCTGGTGCGCGCCGGGGTCCCCGTGCAGGCCGCGCCGCTGGGCGGGCTGCACTGCGCGCGGGCGTCGGGCCAGACGGCGGCGGACGCGGCGGTGCGCCGCCTGGCCGAGGTGGACGAGCGCGCCGCCCGGCTGCGGGCCGCGGTCAAGTCCGACGACGGCCTGTTCACCACCTACTGCGTGAGCACCTGGTCCCCCCATCTCGTACGGCTCGCCGCGCGGCTGGGCATGACGCCCAACGCGGTCACCGGCGTCTCGGTCGGCCTGGCCGTGGTGGCGGCGATCTGGTTCACGGCGGGGGAGCGGACCGCCCAGATCGCGGGCGCGGCGGCGCTCCTGCTGTCGTTCGCGCTCGACTGCGTGGACGGCCAGCTCGCCCGCTACACCCGCGGCTTCTCGCCGCTCGGCGCCTGGCTCGACGCCACCTTCGACCGGGTGAAGGAATACCTCGTGTACGCCGGGCTGGCCATCGGCTACGCCGCGAGCGTCCCGGCGGGGCCGACCGGACCGGGCGGCATCTGGGCGCTCGCGGTCGCCGCCATGCTGCTGCAGGCGCTCCGGCACATGATCGACTTCTCGTACGCCGGAGCGCTGGCGGACGCGGCGTGGGGCAAGGAGCGCCCGCCGATCCCGCTCTCCGTCGCCTCCGACCTGTCCCGCCCGGACGACCCGCCCGCCCGCCGGCGGGCCGACGGGGGCGGCGCTCCTCTGGAAACGGTCGCGAGCCGCGTGGCCGGCCTGTCCCGGAGGCTCGACCTGGGCACGGCGACCCGGTGGGCGAAGAAAGTCGTCGTGCTGCCCATCGGCGAGCGGATGGCGCTCATCGCCGTCACCGCGGCCGTGTTCAACGCCAGGGTGACCTTCATCGCCCTGCTCGGCTGGGGCGCGGTCGCGCTCGCGTACACCCTCGCCGGTCGCGTCGGCAGGTCTCTCACATGACAACAGGTCTCGCACAGGGCGAGGGAGCGGGCATGGTCTCCGTACATATGACGCCGGTGCCGCGCAGCGCGGTCGTCGCCTACCGGGACGACGGCATGCTGTCCCGGGCGATGGGCACGATGGTCGCGGGCCAGCTCCCGCCGCTGCCGCCCGCGGTCGCGGGGGCCTTCGTGACCGGGGTGCTGCTGCTCGTCGGCATCGCGGGCACCGACGGCCTGGCCGTCTTCGCCCCCGCGGTCGCCCTGCTGCTCGCCGGTCCGGGCAGCTCCCACCGGCACGACGGACGGCTCGACTGGCTGGTCCCGCCGATCCTGCGCCTCACCGAGTACGGCTTCGTGGCCTGCGTCGGCTTCGCGCACGACGTCCCGCCGCTGCTGACCTTCGCGCTGCTCGGCGCGGTGGTGTTCCACCACTACGACACCGTCTACCGGGTGCGGCAGCACGTGTACCCGCCGCTCTGGCTGCCGCTGGCCGGCCTCGGCTGGGACGGCCGGATGCTCGCCGTCGCGGTCGGCGGCGCCCTTGGCCTGGTCACCGGGATGTTCGCGCTGCTCTGCCTCTACCTGACGGGCCTCTTCTGCTGGGAGAGCGCGACCTGCTGGCTCGCGGCGCCGCGCTCGGGTGTCGAGGCGGCCGATCTCGGCGCCGGCGACTGACCCGGCGGCCGTCGTCCGCGCCGCATGAACCACGCGGATGAACGCCGCCGGGCGTACGGATTACCCGATCAGGGCACAAAGGCAACTAATCTTTGGGGTTACTGCCAGTCGATCGACCTCTAGGAGTGCACGTTGCTGGGAATGGTGCTGGCCGCCGGAGCCGGACGCCGCCTGCGGCCGTACACCGACACGCTGCCCAAGGCGCTCGTGCCGGTCGACGGCGAGACCACGATCCTCGACATCGCCCTGCGCAACCTCGCCGCGGTCGACCTGCGCGACGTCGTCATCATCGTCGGCTACCAGGCAGGGGCCGTCCATGAGCGCAAGGCGGACCTGGAGCGGCGGTACGGCGTGAAGCTGACCCTGGTGCACAACGACAAGGCCGAGGAGTGGAACAACGCCTACTCCCTGTGGTGCGCCCGCGACTACTTCGCGCAGGGCGCGCTGCTGGTCAACGGCGACACCGTGCACCCGGTCTCGGTCGAGGAGACCCTGCTGTCGGCGGAGGCCACCAGCGACATCCTCCTCGCGGTCGACGACGTGAAGGTCCTGGCCGACGAGGAGATGAAGGTCACCCTCGACGGTGGCAGCCTCAAGCGCATCACCAAGCTGATGGACCCGGCCGAGGCGTACGGCGAGTACATCGGCGCCACGCTGATCCGTCCCGGCGCGGCCGAGCGGCTGGCCGACGCGCTGCGCGCCACCTTCGAGCGCGACCCGCAGCTCTACTACGAGGACGGTTACCAGGAGATGGTCGGCCGGGGCGAGAAGATCTCGGTCGCTCCGATCGGCAAGGTCGACTGGGTCGAGGTGGACAACCACGACGACCTGGCCAAGGCGCGCGAGATCGCGTGCCGCTACTAGGCCGCGGCCCGGCGCGCGCCAGGTCACTCCCCCGCTCCTTCATGTCGCGGGGGACGTGGACCCGCCGCCTCGCGACGCACCCCCCTGGACATCGCTCCGCCGGGCAGATCCCGCCCGGCGGCGCGTTAGCTCTCGTCGCCTAAGGAGATCCTCTTGCCGATTCTGGCCAGGATGCTCCCCGCCCCTCTGATCATGGAGGTACGGCGGGGCGCGATCGCCCAACTCGGTGCGCTGCTGTCCGACAGCCGGGTCGCCACCTCCGGCCGCGTCGCCGTCGCGGTCGGAGTGAGTCAGGGCGACAAGATCGCGGAGGTGATCGCACCGACCCTGGGAGAGGCCCAGGTCTTCCGGGTGGCCGACGGGTCGGTGGACGCCGCCGTCTCCCTCGGCGCCGACCTGCGGAAGGGGGCGTACGAGGCGGTCATCGGCATCGGCGGCGGCAAGACCATCGACGCGACCAAGTACGCCGCGTCCCTCGCCGGCATCCCGATGGTCGCGGTCGCCACCAACCTCTCGCACGACGGCATCTGCTCGCCCGTCGCCTCCCTGGTCCACGACGGGGGCAAGCCCTCGTTCGGCGTGCCGATGCCGCTGGCGATCATGGTGGACCTCGACTTCGTCCACGGCGCGCCGTCGGCCCTGGTCCGCGCCGGGGTGGGCGACGTCCTGAGCAACCTGTCCGCCATCGAGGACTGGCAGCTCGGCAACGCCGAGCGCGGCGAGCCCATCGACGGTGTCGCGGTCTCCATGGCCCGCACGGCCGCCGAGGCGGTGGTGGGCCGCTCCGACTCGATCGAGTCCGACGGATTCCTCACCGTCCTCGCCGAGTCGTTGGTCCTCAGCGGGATGGCGATGGTCGTCGCCGGGTCGAGCCGTCCTTCGAGTGGCGGCGACCATGAGATCCTTCATGCCGTGGATCAGCTCTTTCCCGGAACGTCCAACCACGGCGAAATCGCCGGAGTGGGCGCGGCGTTCTGTTTCTTCCTGAGAGAGGACAGCCGGCGCCTCGATCAGATCACTGACTGCCTGAGACAGCACGCGCTGCCTGTCACGCCCGGCGACCTCGGCCTGACGGTCGACCAGTTCACCGACGCGGTGATGCTCGCGCCGTCGACCAGGCCCGGCAGATACACCATCCTCGAGCACCTCCGGCTGTCGGAGACCGAGGTCAAGACGAGGGTGGAGGGCTATGTCCGCGCCGTCGGTCGCTGAGCTGCGCGCGGTCGCGCAGCCGCAGACCACCATGGACCGTCGCAGCGGCGAGCACTGGGCCGGCCTGCTGTACATGCGGAAACTGTCCATCTACGCGACCTGGGTGCTGGCCAAGACCCCGATCTCGCCGAACCAGGTCACCGGCCTGATGATCGCGTGCGGTGTGCTCGCGGGCGTCGTGCTCGCGATCCCCGGGTTCTGGGCCGCCGTCGCCGCCGCGCTGTTGATCCAGGTCTACCTGCTGCTCGACTGCTCGGACGGGGAACTCGCCCGGTGGACCGGCCGTACCTCGATCGCCGGGGTCTACCTCGACCGGGTGGGCCACTACCTCGCCGAGGCGGCGCTGCTCATCGGTCTGGGCTTCCGTGCGTCGCAGGTGCTGCCCGACTGGTACACCGTGCTCGGCGTCGCGGCCGCGCTCGGCGCGATCCTGATCAAGGCGGAGACCGACCTGGTCGACGTCGCCCGGGCGCGCTCCGGCCTGACCGCCGCCACAGAGGCGTCCGCCGGGCACTTCCAGTCGCGCGGGCTCGGCGCGGCGCGGAAGGTGGCCGCGGCGCTGCGCTTCCACCGCGTCATCCAGGCGGTCGAGCTGTCCCTGATCGTGGTGGTGGCGGCGCTGCTCGACTTCTGGTTCCCGGCCACGCGGATCCTCACCGTCGCCTGCGCGGTGATCGCGGGCCTCCAGCTCGTGCTGCATCTCGTCAGCATCCTGGCGTCGCGGCGGCTCTCGTGACACCGGACTTCTCGACGTTTACGGAAGGGGGATCGGGGAACCGGGAGGCCGCCTGCCGCGTCCGAGTGTTTGGTGGGGCGTCGGTCACAGTTCCGATACCCTTGATGCGCAGTAAACCAGACAGGTTCGGGATGGTTCGGCCGTACAGACTCGGTGATCATGAAATCGTGTGCTCGCTGCCACGCGTCGAGGCGATGACGCGGTGAAGATTTCGTGCGTCATCCTCACCATGGGGAACAGGGTCGCCGAGCTGAACCGGGCGGTCGAGTCCGCCCTCACGCAGACCGACGGCGACGTCGAAGTGGTGATCGTCGGAAACGGCGCGGACGTGCCGGAGATCGCGGCCCGGCCGCGGCCCGGCTCCGGGGCGACGATCAAGACCGTGCGGATCGGCCACAACGCGGGCATCCCCATGGGCCGCAACCGCGGCGTCCAGGAGTGCTCGGGTGACGTCGTGCTGTTCCTCGACGACGACGGATGGTACGCCGACGGCAAGCTGGTCGCGCACGTCCGCGAGCGCTTCGCCTCCGAGCCCGACCTCGCGGTGATCTCCTTCCGCGTGATGGACCCCGACGGCGGCTCGGTGCAGCGGCGGCACGTCCCCCGGCTCCGCGCCGGCGACCCCGAGCGCTCCTCGCCGGTGACCACGTTCCTCGGCGGCGCCTGCGCGATCAGGCGCTCGGCCTACCTCCAGGTCGGCGGGCTGCCGGAGCGCTTCTTCTACGCCCACGAGGAGACCGACCTGGCCTGGCGGCTGCTGGGCGAGGGCTACCGGATCGAGTACGACGCGCAGACCGTCATGTACCACCCGCTGGTGCTCCCGAGCCGGCACGCCGACTTCTACCGGCTGAACGCCCGCAACCGGGTGTGGCTGGCACGCAGGAACCTGCCCTGGTCGCTGGCCGTGCTGTACCTGGGCAACTGGATCGTCCTCACCCTGCTGCGGGAGCGGTCGGGAGCGGCGCTCAAAGCATGGTTCCAGGGCTTCCGCGAGGGGTTGCGCGAGCCCGCCGGCGAGCGCCGGCCGATGGCCTGGCGCACGGCGTGGCGGATGCTCCGCCTCGGCCGCCCGCCGATCGTCTGAGCGCACTGGACGCGATCGCCTGAACCCGGCTCCTCACGGCCGGTTGAGATAGACGAGGACCGCGAGCACACGGCGATGGTCCTCGTCGGATCCGGACAGGCCGAGCTTGGTGAGGATCGAGCTGACGTGGGTCTCGACCGTACGGTCGGTGAGCCAGAGCCGCCGGGCGATCCCGACGTTCGTGCGACCCTCGGCCATCAGGGCCAGCACCTCGCGCTCCCGGGCGGTCAGCGAGCGCAGGGGGTCGCTCGCCCGGTGCGCGCCGATGAGGCGGGAGACGACCTCGGGATCGAGGGCGGAGCCGCCGGCCGCCACCCGCCGGAGCGCGTCGAGGAAGTCGTCGACGTCGAGGACCCGGTCCTTGAGCAGGTAGCCGAACCGCCCGCCGGACACCAGCTCGACCGAGTGCCGGGACTCCACGTGCTGCGAGAGCAGGACGATCCCCAGCTCCGGATGGGCGGCGCGGATCCGCCGCGCCGCCCGTGCGCCGTCGTCGGTGAGATCGGGCGGCATCCGGATGTCGATGATCGCCAGGTCCGGGGCCGTGGCGTCGACGGCGGCGACCAGGCCAGGGGCGTCCTGGGCCTTGGCCACGACGTCGTACCCCGCGTCCGCGAGCAGACGGGCCAGCCCCTCGCGGAACAGCGCCGAGTCCTCACCGATCACCACGCGCATGGCAGCACCGCCTCCACCCGGGTTCCGCCGCCGGCCGGGCTGGACAGCCGGAGCGTCCCCCCGGCCGCCGTGACACGGTCGGTCAGTCCCGCCAGCCCCGCGCCGGGGCGGATCACGGCCCCGCCCGGGCCGTCGTCGCTGATCCGTACGGTCACCCGGTCGCCCGCGCGGCTGACCTGGACGCCGATCGCGGCGGGCGCGGCGTGCTTGACCGCGTTCGTCATGGCCTCGCTCGCGACGTAGTACGCCGTCGTGGCGACGTCGTCGGGCAGGTCGCCGTCGGCGACGTCGAGCGTCACGGGCACCGGCGCCGTCCCGGCGAGCAGGGAGAGCGCGGCGCCGAGCCCGTCGTCCAGGCTGCTCGGGCGCAGGCCGTGCGCGATCTGCCGCAGCTCGCGCACGGCCGCGGCCAGCTCGGCGACCCACCGGTCCAGCAGGCCGTCGACGTCCACCGTGCCGTCGGAGAGGTGGCGCTGGGCGAGCCGCATCGCCATGCCGAGGGAGACCAGGCGCTGCTGGGCGCCGTCGTGCAGGTCGCGTTCGAGCCGCCGCCGCTCCTCGTAGCCCGCGCGCAGCAGCCGGGCGCGGCCGGCCTCGGCCTCGTCGAGCGCCCGGCTGACCTCGATGCGCAGCCGTACCACCTCGACGAGCAGGGCGCTCGCGGACGCCACCTCGCGCAGCAGCTCCCGGCTGCCGGTCGCGCCGCGGACGATCGCGCCGATGTCGTGCCCGCCGAGCCGTACCGGGGCCACGTGGGCCGGGCCGGGGAGCAGCGGGTCGCCGGACGCGTCCACCAGGCCGGTCTCGCCGGGCAGCCGGTAGCCGACCCGCAGCTCCGGGTCGCGCAGCGCGCCGCGCAGCGTCTCCTCCAGATGCTCGGGCTGCGCCTGGCCGGCGTGCGTACGGGCGCGCAGGTCCTCGACGGCGGCGAGGGCGGCCTGGCGCGCCGGGTAGAAGCGCCGGTCCACCCAGCGCCGGAGCCGTACGCGCAGCGGGGCCAGCGCGGCCGCGCACACCGCCGTCGCCGCCGCGGCCGCCACCGGCGAGGCCCGGCCCGCGCCGAGGCCCACCACGAACGAGGCAGTGGTCGAGAAGGCCAGCAGGATCACGGTCACCAGGCCGTACGTGACGGCGGCGCTGATCGCGCGGTCGACGTCGTAGAGGTCGTGCCGCAGCACCGCGATCGCGGTCGCCGCGGGGACCGACAGGGCGGTCGCCGCCAGGCCGATCAGGGCCAGGTCGGCGCCGCCGGTGAAGAGGTACCCGGCCCAGCACAGCAGCAGCGTCAGCGGCAGGACGGAGGCGCCGAGCGCGAGCCATTTGAGCTGCGCCCGCCGCACCGCGTCGGTCGCCCGCCGGTAGCGCAGCACCATCGCGGCCGCGGACGCGACCAGCAGCCCGAGGAAGACCGGCAGCAGCGCGATCCCGACGGCGTTCAGGAGCGACAGGTACGGCTCCGCCACCCGCAGGAGGTGCCGCGTGTGCCGGAAGGGCGGCGGGTACGGATCGGGGTTGAACGCCGCGATCACCGTGAACAGCGTCGCGACGGCGAGCAGCCCGGCGGCGGTCCAGCGGCGGCGCGGCCCGGTCAGACGGCCGTCGGGGAAGACGAGCATGAGCAGCGCGGCCGGGACGTACAGGAACATCCAGTCGCTGGTGGACACGGCCGCGTACAGCTCGGTGAGCGGCAGGCCCGGCCGCCGGGCAACCGCCAGCGAGTACAGCTCGCCGACCCCGATCCGCATCGCGGTCGCGCCGACGAGCACGAGCAGCAGGCCGACCGCGCTGTCCGGCCGCCGCACCGCGACCACCACGCCGAGCACGACGGAGGGCAGCGTGAACGCCGCGCCGATCAGGAACGCGGCGACGGCGTCCCCACTGTCGGCGATCCCGGCCAGCACCGCCCCGGCGCCCGCGAGCCCGCACACGCCGACCGCGGCGGCGTACGCGAGGGCGCGGAGAGACGGCACGTGCCAACGGTAGGCCCGGCGGACGGGGCTCGTGAATACGTGGCAGCACGGAGATCGGAACCCGGGCCGGCACGTGGCGAGGTCCCGGGGCGGCACTGATCCGCGCGCCGGCGCGACGCGCGGACACTGCGGCCATGGAGAGATCCGTTCACTCAAGGAGGGCCGCGTGAACCGCTCCCGAACTCTCGTCGCCGGGCTGATCCTGTCCGGTCTGCTCGGTCTCGTCGACGTCGTGACGATGCCGTTCGGCGACGGCGAGCACCCGCCGTTCGCGGTGGCCGTCGTGGGCGCCGTCCTCGGGCTGCTCACGCTGGCCGGGGTCGTGCTCGCCTGGCGCGGCGGCCGGGCCGGCGCGGCGCTCGTGATCGTCACCAGGCTCCTGTCCGGGCTCAGCGCCGTGCCCGCGTTCTTCGCCGACGGCGTGCCGGGGCCCGCACGCGGCCTCGCCGCGCTCGGCGTCGTCCTGACCCTCGCCGGCGTCGCGTTGGTCGCCCCGGCGCTGCGCGCCCGCGCCTGATCACGTCTCAAGGAGAATCATGGAAACGTCCCTGCCCCCGTCCGAGCAGACCTCCGGCACGTCGCCGGCGGCGGACCCGCCGCGGCCCGGCATCGCGCCCGTCCTGGCCATGTTCATCGCGCCGTGGGCGCTGGCCGTCTCCAACGGCGCGTACGCGTGGGCCACCCGCGCCGGGGGAGGCGACAGCACCGGCGCGGAGGCGCTCGCCCTGGCGGAGGCCCACCCCGGCCTGATCCGTCTCAGCACCGTGGCCGCGCTGCTGGGGTGCCTGCTCATGGTCCCGGCGGTCGTCGGCGCCCGGCGGCTCCTCGTGGGCCGGGGCCGGAAACTCGGCTCGGTCGGCGCGCTGCTCATGGGCGCCGGGTACATCTGCTACTTCGGGATCGCCTTCGCCGGGAACGTCACGCTCGCCATGGTCGAGCATCCGGGGAACGCCGCGGATTACGCGGCCGTCATCGACGGCTCGCAGAGCGACCCGTCCACTCTGTGGGTGTTCCTTCTCTTCGTGCTCGGCAACCTGGTCGGGACGCTGCTGCTCGGGGTGGCCTTCCTCCGCGGCCGCGTGGTCCCGGTCTGGGCCGGAGCCGCGGTGATCGCCTGGCCCGTGCTGCACGTGGCCGGGCTCGTCGTCGGCAGCGAATGGTTCGAGGTCGCGGGCGCGTGCCTGGAGGGAGTCGGCCTGGCCGTCGCCGGTACGCGCGTTCTGGCCGCCCGCCGATGACGCCGCGGCGGGCCGTGCACCGAACGGCGGCGCGGCCGGTCACACGGCGACGGCGTCCTCGAAGGACATCGTCACGTGATCGGCGGTCGCCGTCATCAGAGCCCTGCCCGGCAGGCCGAGCTCGCTCAGCTCCTTGGCGATCGGGTGGTTTCCCAGCCTGATCAGCGCGCCGCCGGGCCGCGCCCGCACCCCGCTCGCGCGTGCCCTCCAGGGGATCCGCCGGGTGACCCCGTCCAGGTGGGAGTAGGCGTCCACCCCGGCCAGCCCGCCCGGCGGGAGCGGGAGGCCGGGGCGGATCAGCAGGTCGAGCACCAGCCGCCCGTCCCTGCGCAGCACGCACCGCTTGTACGGCGTGGCCAGCCGCAGGTCGATGTCGGCCCGCTCCTTCGGAAAGCCCCAGATGCGGCGGCCCGCCTCCAGCGTGAACCCCTGGTCGACCGGCAGCCAGTGGACGAAGGCGCCGGAGCCGGCCGCGCGGACGTCCTTCAGCCCCGCCAGCGGCCCCCGTCCCGGCGGGCGGCCCGAGCCGGGAGGCCGGATCAGGAACGCCATGCCGAACTCGTGGTAGGCGTCCAGATCGCCGTCGCGGTACCGCACGAACACCAGCGTGCAGGCGGCCTTGCCGGGCAGCACCTCGGTCACGTCCAGCCCGGAGTACGCGATCACGGCACGGGCGGCGTCGGCTCGCACGAGGTAGGTGGCCGCGCCCACCGACGCGTCCCTGATCCGTACCGGCATGTCGATCCGGCGTCCCTGGATGAGATGGCTGCTCACGTATTCAAGTAGAACAAGCCCGGGGGCCCGGACGGTAGCCGTTCGTGCGCTCGGGCCTCATCGGCCGTCCCGTACGGCCGGCCCGGGCTTCCGGTCAGGCGGTGAGGGCGTGCCCGCTGGGGCGGGCGGCGGCGGGGTGCGGAGCCCGCGCCCAGCGTTCGAGCTGGGCCACGAACTCGGGGGCGCGTACCGGCCAGTGGAACCGGCGCAGCGCCTCCGCGTGTCCCCGGGCGCCCATCGCGGCGCGCGTCCCGGGATCGTCCCGGAGGGTGAGGACGGCCCGCACGGCCGCCTCCACGGTGTTCCCGGGATCGCGGCCCGCGGCGCCCTCGGCCGGGAGGCCGGGGCCCACGCCCGGGAACGGGACCAGGAGGCCGCAGCCGGTCCCGGTGACCAGCGAGGCCGCGCCCGGCAGGGGCGTGGTGATCACAGGGAGGCCGCGCGCCATGTACTCGATGACCCGCGCCGGCATGGCGTCGCGGAAGCCGGGCACGTCGTGCGTCAGGGACAGCCCCGCCAGCGCTCCCTCGGCCATCCGCAGCGCGTGCGCGTTCGGCACGTGCCCGAACCAGTCGAGCAGGCCCTCTCGCTGGGCGTCCCGCAGCAGCGGCCGCACGCCGGCGTCGGCCTGCCCGATCACGTCGAGCCGGATCCCGTACGGCCGCAGGCGGCGGGCCAGCTCGATCATCTCGGCGGCGCCGCGGGCCCGCGAGACGCGACCGAGGTAGACGATCCGGTCGTCACCGGTGGCGGGCACGACGGCGGGGACGTCGGTGTGGTCGGGCACCACCGGGTGGCCGCCAGGGAAGCGGGCGCGCAGCGACTCGTCGGCGAGGATGAGGTGCAGGCGGCGCTCCGCCCGCCGCTCCAGCGCGCCGATCAGCCGGGGCAGCACCGGGCGCATCGGCCCGGGCAGGTACGCCTCGCCCTCCAGCACCCCGCGCGTGTCCTCGTGGACGTCCCAGACGGTCACCGGCCTGCGGCGGGGCAGCGCGAGCAGGAGGTCGACGTCGTGGACCAGGAGCAGGTCGGCGTCCCGGCAGCCCTTCGCCAGCGCGGCCCGCGCCGCCCGGAGCGCTTTGAGGCGCCGCGGGCCGACGGCCCGGGGGACGTCGATGGCGCGGATCTCCGGCGGCGGCGTCACGTTGCAGTGGGTGAACGGGGCGACGTAGGTGACCTGGTGCCCCGCGTCGAGCAGGGCCCGGATCTGGCGGTGCGCGATCCGGGCGTCCTCGGGGTGGTGGACGATCGTGCCGACACATACCCTCATGTGTCGACTCTGGGGTCTCATCCCGTCGCGCCCGGATGTGGCGCGTTAATCCATGCGGAACTACCGCTGAACTTCCGGCTGTGGCTCCACCGGTTTCCTGGGTTTGCGGTAGAGCCAGGCGAGGCGCGGCTCCAGCATCCACTTGAACAGGGTCCGGGTGATCGGCAGGCACAGGATGGTCGCCAGCACGAAGCTGCCGGTCAGGACGGTCAGCACGCCGAGGGGCCCGTTCAGCCACGAGACCTTCAGCCAGCCCATCTCCTTGCCGATCATCACCGGAACGCCGTGCAGCAGGTACGCGTAGAGCGTGCGCGTGCCGAGTTCGGAGAACCACATCTGGCGCCGTGGCACGAGGGCCATGACGCTGAAGCAGATCACGGTGACGCCCGCCAGGAACACCAGACGGAAGCCCATGCCGTACCACCACGTCATGTGCAGGTCGTGGTAGCTGGCGTTGAAGTACCAGAGGCTCAACTTGAGGCGCGGCGCGAGGACGTACACCGCGACCGCCCAGACCAGCAGGGTGACGCCGGCGACGATCTTGACCCAGGCACGCTGGAGCAGGTCGAAGTGCTCGGGCTTGAGCACCAGGCCCATCGCGAAGAAGGGCAGCAGGCCGAACACGCGGTCGATGCTGAAATCACCGCTGAGCTGGGACAGTCCGGAGACCAGGCAGACGACCGACGCGGTGAGCACCGGATATCTCATCCGTTTCCACACGGGCGTGGACAATCGCCAGAACAACAGGGCGATGAGATACCAGTTGAGCCAGTACGGATCGAGGATCGAGACGCTCCACTTGTGCCCGAAGGCGACGCGGAGGGCGGCGTAGCCGAACTGGACGATCACGTATGGCACGAGGAACGTGTCGACGAGCTTGTTCGTCTTCGCGTTCGAGTTCCAGAAGTTCTTCGACAGATAGCCACTGATCATCACGAACAGCGGCATGTGGAACGAGAACATGAAGATGTACAGCGCGCGGTTGGCGTCCGTGCCGACCGTCGGGCGGATCGCGTGCGAGGTCACCACGAGCGCGATCAGCAGGAACTTGACGTTGTCCAGGTACGGGTCGCGTCGCTTGGGGCGCGGAGCGGGCTCCTCTTCGAGCTCCTGCTCCTCCCACCCGGCCGGCGGCCGCGTCTCGCCGAACCCGGTCGCCGACCCGGGCCCGTACGGCGACGCCTGCTGGGGCGCCTGGGCCCACGCGGGCAGCGGGAGCGGCTCCGGAGCGGGCTCCGGGGCAGCGGGCGCGGGCGGCGCGGCGGCCGGAGGCTGCTCGGTGCCCGGTACGGCGAGGCCCTGCGGCACCTCGTGCCCGGCCCGGCGCCACGGGTCCCACGGGTCCGCGGGCAGCTCGGGCCACTGCTGGGCGGGGGGAGCCGCCGGCTCCGCGGGGACGGCCGGCATCGACTGCGTCGGCGCCTGTCCGTAGATGGCCGAGCCGCGGCGCTGACGCTGCGGCAGACGCTCGGTCGTGGGCGCGGGCGGCTCCTGGGCGACGGGCTCCTGCTCGGGCGCCGCGAAGGGGTCCGGAATCGGGGCGTCCGCGGGCGCGGCCAGATCCGGGGTGGGCGCGGGGTACGGACCCTGGGCGGATCTGCCGAACCGGCTCTTCTCGGGCGGGGCGCCGCCGAACAGGCTCTGCTCGGGCGCGGCGGCCGGTCCGGCCGCGGGAGGTGTTCCGCCGTCCGCCGCGCGGTCGGTGGAGAAGTAGTCGAAGCCCTGGGAGGCCGGCTCGGGCGCTCCCGTCGCCTGCGCGGCGTCGGCCCTGGGCGAGCGCGGGCGGCGCTTGGGCAGGGGCCGGTGCTCGGCGCCAAGATCGGCGCCAAGATCGGCGGAGGTCTCGGGGGCCGGGGCCGTGGCAGGGCTTTCGGCCGCGGAGCCCTGAGACGCCGGCTTGGGCTCGGAGAACGAGCCGGCGGCCGAGGGCGCGGGCGGCGCCTCGAAGGAGGGGGACGGAGCGGACACTTCGGGCCGGACCGGCGCATCAGATCTCGGTGCATCGGATCCGGACACTCCGGATCGTGCGGCGGGTGCCGACGCTCCGGATCCCGGGGCGGGCGTTCCCGCGAAGCCGTTTCCGGACGCGGACGGTCGGGTTCGGCCTCCGGAGGCTGAGCCTCCCGAGAGGCCGGCTTCCGGGGCGGGGGCCGCCGAGGCGCCCGTACCGGAGGCCGGGGAGCCTAAGCGCTCCGCGCCGGTCGCGAAGCCGGACGGAGCCGCGGCACCCGGCTCAGGAGCGCCGGGGTGGGACGGCCTGCTGCCGGAAGGCGCCGCGGCCGGGCCCGCCGGATTGCCGGACCTGGCCGAGCCGGAAGCGCCCGTCGGGCCAGCGGCCTGCGGCGAGCCCGCCGACCCGGCCGGAGCCGCGGGCGCGGAGCCGAAGGACGCGAAGTGCCCGGTGGACGGCGGCTCCTGGGAGGCGCCGAAGTGGCCCCCCGGAGGCGTGGCCGCCCAGGGCTGCCGTGCGGGCGGCTCGGGCGCCGGGGCGCCCCCGGGCGTGCCGTCGCCGGGAGCGGCGGGCTGCGGCGGCCACTCGCCGGTGATGCGGCCGATCACTCCGGTGGGCGCGTCCTCGGAGGGATCGTGCGGTTCGCCCGGGTTCGCTCCCGGTACGTGAGGGGATGGGCGAGTGTCAGTCACGGGAGAAAACTCTCAAGGTTCGCCGAGCGGGGGCCGGTGGCTCATTCGAGACGGAGCCTGCGTCCAAGACGCTAGCGCGGACGTCCCGTGCGGTCAGGCGAACGTGGAAGCACGGAATGCGTCCGCTTCGCCCAACCTTAACGCAAGTCTCGTGGATCACTCCTGTAACGGACATCAATAATCGCTGTGAGGGACTGTCCTCAGCCCTTGCAGATGTCGGTCTCGGAGGTCACGGCGTCGTCGCCCACCTGCAGCGGGATCTTGACGCCCTTCCAGTCCGCGCCGACCACGAGCTGGATGATCGGGCCGGCGACCCGTCCGGGCTTGGCCGGCGTCTTTTCGGACGTGAAGGGGTTCACCGGGCCGGTCGCCAGCTTTCCGGTCTCGGGCTTGACCTCGCCCTGCAGCTTGCCGCTGAGGATCTTGGACTGATCCCAGCCCTGACCCGTGTAGCGGATCATCGTCGTCGGCTGGTCGGTGCCGTCCGCCTTGCGGGCGTCACCCACGCCGACCACGCGGAAGCCCTCGGCGGCCAGCGCCTCGGCCACCTCCTTGGCCTTGCCGCCCGTGTTGGTGCCGTTGAACACCTGGACCTTGACCTGCTCGGGCTTGGTCACCTTCGGCGCGGCGGGCGTGGTGCCACCGGAGGCGGTGGCGGCCGGGCTCGGGGAGGCGGTGACCTCCACGTCGCCCCGGATGCCGGCGAACAGATTGTTCGCCTCCGGCTGCTTCCACTGGACCCGGTTCCTGTCCAGGGTGTACGGCTCCCAGGGCACCTTGGTGCCCTTGAACCCCTTGGCGCTGAGCTTGGAGGCGCTCATCGCGATCTGGATGAGCGCGTCGCCGTTGAGCTTGTTGTCCATCGTGACGGATTCGGCCGTGGCGGCGATGAACTTCTGCAGCTTGCCGAGGTCGGTGAGCAGCCCGCTGTTGGTCGCCTTCTTCACCACCTGGGAGATGAAGACCTGCTGGCGTTCGATCCGGCTGATGTCGCCGCCGTCGCCGAGGGCATAGCGAGCCCGTACGTAGGCGAGGGCGGTCTCGCCCTTGACGATGTGCTTGCCCTTGCTCAGGACCAGCTTGGCCTTCTTGTCGTTGACGTCCTTCGGCAGGCAGATCTCGATGCCGCCCAGGGCGTTCACGATGTTCTTGAAGCCGGTGAAGTCGACCTTCACGTAGTGGTCGATGGGGATGTCGGTGAGCGTCTCGATGGTCCGGCGGGTGCAGATCATGCCGCCGGTGGAGAACGCCGAGTTGATCATGGCGAGGTGCGGTGCGATGACGGCCTTGGTCTTGATGTCGCGGCACTCGGGGATCAGGACCATGGAGTCGCGGGGGAAGCTGATCAATGTCGCGCCGTCCCGGTTGGGGGCGATGTGCAGCAGCATGATCGTGTCGGTGCGCTCGCCGCCGTCCTGCATGTGCTGGCCGTACTTCTTGTTGTCGCCGGCCCGGGTGTCGGACCCGACCAGCAGGACGTTGAGCGCACCGGTCTGGTTGACCGGGCGCTTCTTGTCCAGGTCGTCCTCGCCCTGCTCCGTCCCGAGGAGGTCGAAGGTGTCCCGGTAGACCTTGTACGCGGTGAGCGTGCCCGTGACCAGGACGGTGGCCATCGCGATGCTGGTCCAGCCCAGCAGGCCGAGGCCGCGCTTGGCGCCGCCCGAGTCGCGGCGGCGCGAGTCCGGACCGCCCGGACCGCCGCCGGGGGGACCGCCGGGACGGCCGCCGCCCCGCCCCCGGCGTGATCCCCGCCGGGGGGCGTCGTCGTCGTGCGCGTCGTCCGCGCCCATCTCGTGGTGCTCGTCGCGCCGGCCGCCGCGCTTGGCGCGACCCCGGCCGCCGTCCGGCTCGCCCTCGGCGCCTTCGTCGGTGGCGTCGTCCTCGTCGCCGGACTTGCGGCGCCCCCAGAGCTTGCGGCGCGGCTCGTCGTCGGGCTCGTCCCAGGGGTCGACGTTGGAACGCCGTCCCCAGCGCCGCTTCGGCGGGTCCTCGAGGTAGTCGTCGTCGGGCTCGCGCTCACCCCACGGGCCGAGCTCGGGCTCGTCGTACTCGCCCTGCCGGAACCCCTGGTCCTGATAACCGGGTTCCTGGTACCCCTGATCGCGATATCCGGGGGCGCCGTATCCCTGGTCCTGGTGCTCATCGGTCCTGCCGCCACCCCTGCGACGGCCGCGCGGCGCGTTGTGGGCGTCCTGGGCGTAGGCGTCGCGAGGGGAGTCCTGGTACTCCTCCTGCCGGGAGGGGCGGCCGTCGCGTCCGCGCGGGCCGCCGGGCTGGTCCCGCCGGTCGGGGCGGCCCTGCCGATCCCCCTGGCCGTAGTGCGGTCCCGTGTCCTCGCGTGCCCAGACCCGCTGGTCGTTCCCCGGCGTACCCGGAGGCTGGCGGCGGTCGCTCATGCGCTCCTCCTCGATGCGAGGCGCGCCGGATGTGTGGGCGAACAGTTGGTCCGACTACTGCTTCGCACGCACACGTGTTCCTCCTCGCTTTACGGCCATTTGACCGAGAGCATGACAACTCTTCGCCGAAGGCTAGGGCACGCACGTGTGAACGAACGGGGAGATCGCTGATTTAGGACGTGACCTGTCTTTTGCTTCGACTTGGGTGATCCCGCGCGAAGCATACTCAAACATAGATATTTCGGGGTATGTCAAATACTTGACGAATGCCGGACTCTCAGGAATCTTCCAGGTCAGCACGGAGATCGCCCGACGGTGCAGCCGGAGCCCGTTCCGAGCTGCGGTCCACAGCGGTCGGCCGACGCCGGACCATGGGGCGGTCGCGCGGCTCCGTAGGGCGCCGGTCAGGGCAGGGCCGGTCAGGGCCGGGCAGGGCGGGTCGGCTTCGTACGGCTCCGGTCAGCGCCGGGAGCGCGGGCGCAGGGCGAGCGCGGCGGCGAGGAACGCCAGCGGGGTCGCCGGAAGGACGTACCGGTAGTCGAACTCGGCCGTGGCGGCGGGGATGAGCAACAGCGACACCGCGACCGCCCACGGCACCGCCCAGGCCAGCCGCCACCCGTCACCCGTACGGGACGCCGCCCCGCGGGAGGCGGCCAGCCGACGGGCCCACCGTGCGGCGGCCGCCAGCGGCGGGAAGAGGAGGACGGGCAGCAGCAGCAGGCCCGGCAGGAACACCACGCTCTGGTAGGCCCGCATCACCCCGGCGAACGGCTCGACGACCTGGGTGGAGATCGGACCCCGCTGGTAGAGCTCGGCGAACCGGGTGCCGACGACCGCGGGATGGCGTCCGGGCGGGGCGGGAGTCTTCGAGGGGAACTCGTAGTATCCGTAGACCTCGGGGTCGGGATAGACCGGGCGGCCCCACACGAACGTCCGGGCGAACTCGTCCACCGTGGTGGACAGGTAGTCGAGCGGCTGGCTGCGGATGGCCAGCCACGCGAACCGGCCGGCCAGCGCGTCGGTCTCGCTGAGGAACGTGATGCCGGGCAGCCGGACCAGCGGCGAGTCCGGGTCCCAGACGTAGTCCTGCGACGGCGGCCTGCGGGCCGGGGGCCGGTCGTCGCACAGGACGGCCAGGTCGGCCGGGGGCCGCATGACCCGGCAGTCCGCGAAGGACATGGTCCGCGCGTACAGGAAGGCGCCGTTCGACCCGACCAGCCCCACCCGGTGATGGGCCGCCCAGAACCAGCCCGCGTAGGCGGCGACGGGGACCAGCGCCGCGGCGAGGAACGCCCCGACGACCCGCCAGGGAAGCCCGCGCCGTGACCCTTGGGCCGCGCCCGCCTGGCCGGCCGCGTCGTCCGCGGCGGCCTTCCCGGCGGCGCGCGAGCCGTACCAGAGCAGGAGGACCGCGAAGGCGGCGATCAGCGGGAGGCCCACCGTCCTCGTCAGTGTCGCCGCGGCCAGGAGCAGGCCGGTGGCGACGGCCGTCCGCCAGGTCAGGGGGCGCAGCGCCACGAAGACCGCGGCCACGAGCAGGAACGTGAACAGCGCGTCGGAGACCAGCAGGTGCTCAAGCTGCACCTGGTACGCGTCGAGCAGGACGGGCGCGGACGCGAGCGCGCCGGCCCAGAGCGGCCTGCGGCGGCGGATCACCGCCAGATAGATCATCGCGCCGGTCAGCAGGCCGAGCACGTGCTGGGTGAGCACCACGAACCCGAAGTCGTGCAGGGGCTCCAGCAGCCGCAGGAACATCGAGTAGCCCGCCGGGCGGACCAGGTCGGGCTTCGGCCGCATCGCCGTCACGACGTAGCTGTAGGAGTCCGGGAACCACAGCGTGGGCCGGTACCCGAGCATGGTCACGACCCGGAGGGCGGCGCCGAGTCCGAGCACCCCCAGGAACCATCTGTGGCGGCGAGCCCAAGGCGCGATGCGCCGCAACCACGACACCTGACTCCCCGTCCCCCCGGCGTTCCCCGTCCCCCGCGTCCTTCCCGGCGTACGCTACCCCGCCGCGGTGACAGTTCGAGCGCCGCGAGAGTCCGGGTTCGGTCGGGGGCAGGGCTCGGTCGGGGGCAGGGCGCGTGGGCCGATCATCCGCGGCGGGCCGTTACGCTCGGCTCATCCCGACAAATCGGTTCGGCCGGCTCCGGCCGCGAACGACATGGCCGTCGGCGGGCCGGGTGCTCGCCGTCGGCTCCGCCGTGCCCGCGCTCGCGCTCGCCGGATGGCTGCTCGCGGGCCTGCCGTTGCTGCTGCTCGGCTGGTTCCGGCCGCTGCCCATGGCGCTGCTCGGCGGCGGCGCGGCCCTCCTCCTGTGCGTGCTCGGCCTGCGCCGCCTCCCGGAGAGCGTGCCCGCCCTCGGACGGCACACCGCCGCCGTGGCGGGCATCGCCGTCGCGTCCGGACTGTTCAACGGGTTCCTGCGTTCCGAGCAGATCTTCGTGCGGCGCGACCCCGCGACGTACGCGCAGTACGCGATCTGGCTGGCCCGGCACGGGTCGCTGCCCATCCCGTACGGCCAGGCCGACTTCGGCGGCCTCGACCCCGCGCTGCGCTTCGACAGCGTGGGGTTCTACGACTTCCACGGCGCGATCGTGCCCCAGTTCATGCCGGGGCCGCCCATGCTGGACGCGATCGGCTACTGGCTCGGCGGGGTGCCCGGACTCCTGCTGGTCCCGCCGGTGCTGGGCGCGCTGGCGGTGCTCGTCGTCGCCGGGACCACCGCCCGTCTGGCCGGAGCCCGCTGGGCGCCGCTCGCGGCCCTGGTCTTCGCGGTCAGCCTGCCCATTCTCTACACGTCGCGGACGACGTTCAGCGAGATCCCCTCCCTGATCCTGCTGTTCGGCGGCATGACGCTGCTGCTCGACGCCCGCCACCGGCTCCGGGCGGGGGACGGCGCCCGCACCGCCGCGGCGCTGGCCGGGCTGGTCTTCGGCCTCGCCCTGCTCGTACGGATCGACGGCCTGCGTGACGTGCTCCCCGTCCTGGCGTACGCGGGGGTGCTGATCGCGCTGCGCCGCATCTCCTGGCCGCCCGCGCCGGCGGGCGCGGAGACGGCGCGGCGGTTCCCGGACGGGCGGCTGGGCGTGCCGCTCCTCGCGGGGCTCGGGGTGGGCGGATTCTGCGGCTTCGCCGCCTGCTACCTGCTGGCCCGGCCCTATCTGAACTACCTCGCGGGGTCGCTGCTGCCGCTGCTCGCGATCTGCGCCGTCGTCGTCGTGGTCACCGCCGCGGGCGCGGCCCTCGCGCCGAGGATCGCCGTCCGGCTCGCCGCCCGCCGGGCCCGCCCCGGACGTACCGATCATCCGGAACGGCCCGGCCGGCCGGAGCGGGGCGATCAGCCGGGACGGTCCGGGCTCTCCCGCCTGCCGCGGCTGCCGGAGTTGTTCCGGGTGTCGGCGTTGCCGGGATGGGCCACCGCGCTGGTCGTGCTCGTTATGGCGGGCCTCGCCGTACGGCCCTGGGTGCAGATCGTGCGGCGCGTGGCGGTGACATGGGAGGACAAGCTCAACGCCGACTTCATCGAGAAGACCCAGATGGCCAACCGTCTCCCGGTGGACGGCACCCGGCTCTACTACGAGGACTCCCTTTACTGGGTCATCTGGTACGTCGGGCTTCCAGTGGTCGTGCTGGCCACGCTCGCCGCCGCGGTCCTCGCGCGGCGCCTCGCCAGGGGGAGGGGCCTGGAGTGGCTGCTCCCGCTCGCGATCGTCGGCTGGACGACAGTGACGACCCTGTGGCGTCCCGCGATCACACCGGACCACCCGTTCGCGGCGCGGCGGCTGGTGCCGGTCGTGATCCCCGGGCTGATCCTGCTCGCGGTCTGGGGGCTGCGCTGGGGGCGCGACCGCCTCCACCGCGCGGGACGCGGCACCCGCCTCGCCATGGTCGCCGGAGTGCTCCTGTTCGTGGTTCCCCCCGCCGTCACCTCGATCGGGACCGCGTTCTCGCCCGTCGAGCGGGGCGAGGCGGACGGCGTCGCCCGCATGTGCGCGGCGATCCCGCGCGACGCGTCCGTGCTGATCATCGAGCGGGTCACCGGGGACAGGTTCACTCAGGTGATTCGCGGGCAGTGCGGTGTCCCCACCGCGCGGGTCAAGAACCTCGAGGGGGCGAGCGTCGCCCTGGCACTCGACGTGCGCAGGGTGATCGGGAAGGTGCGGGCCACCGGCCGCCGGCCCGTGCTGCTCGCCGCCGAGCAGGCCCAGCTCACGCGGTACGGCACGGCCACCCAGGTGCTGGGGCTACGGACGAGCCAGGACGAGCGCTCCCTCGTCGGCCCGCCGGACGCCGTCTGGAGTCTCGGCTCCGACGTCTGGATGACCGTCCCCCAGGAGCAGCGTTAGTCCGCCGTGCGGTCGGACCAACGATCCCTACGACCGCGGTCGGTGGCCGTTGCCGCCGCCCGGCGGCCCCTGGCCCGAAACCGGCACCTTCCTCCTCCATCTCTGCCAGGACGACAGCGCCGAGGTCTGGGAGTGGTGTGCGGGTGGCGGTGCCGTCACCGACGAGGAGAAGTGGGTCATCGAGCGGACCCTCGCATCGCTCCCCGAAGTCACGTCGTACGGCCGGAAGAGCCCGGAGGGGATGCTGGCGATCGCGCGGCAGGATTACCGGGTCGGTGACATCCTCACCGCGGACGTGATGCACGAGGGCTACGGCGGCACTCTCGGCCAAGGGGACTGGCGCGCCCTGCTCCGCACGTTGGGGGATCTGCCCGGCGTCGGTGCCCCCATCGCGTACCGCGACGACTTCTGGTGGGGGAAGGCGGATGTCTCGGTGATCGAGAAGGTCTACGCGGAGGACCCGGCGCACGCGGCGAAGGCGCGTGGCCATATCGCATGGCTGAGGCCGTTCGGGGACGGTCCACTCGATGACCTCCCCGAGAGCTTCTACGTCAAGATCGCCGACCCCGGCACGGCGGCGCGGATCGAGAAGGCCGTCGCGGGCATGTCCGGCGTGGCCAGGGTGAGGGAAGTGGCGCCGGTCGCCGCGCCGTGAGGCCGCGGCCGTGCGGGTGTGGAATGCGGGCGAGATCCTCATGTGGGGCAGGGAGGTGGCCGCGGCAGAGTACCCTTTGCCGACGTGAGCACGCCCGATACCTCTGGAAGCGCCGTGATCCCCGCCGACACCCCATACGTGACGATCGTCCTGCCCTGCTACAACGAGCAGGACCACGTGATCGACGAGGTCGAGCGCATCTGCGCCGCCATGGACTCCAGCGGCTACACATACGAGCTGCTCGCCGTCGACGACTGCTCGACCGACGAGACGCTGGCCCGGCTCCGGGAGGCCGCGCCGCGGTTCCCGCACATGCGGATCAAGGCGTTCCACCGCAACGGCGGATCCGGCACGGTGCGCCGGATCGGCTCCCAGGAGGCGCGCGGCGAGATCGTCGTGTGGACCGACGCCGACATGACGTACCCCAACGAGCGCATCCCCGAGCTGGTCAGCATCCTGGACAAGGACCCGACCGTCGACCAGGTCGTCGGCGCGCGGACCACCGAGGAGGGCTCGCACAAGTTTCTGCGGGTGCCGGCCAAGTGGTTCATCCGCAAGGTCGCCGAGCGGCTGGCCGGGCAGAAGATCCCCGACCTGAACTCCGGCCTGCGGGCGTTCCGCAAGTCGGTCGCCAGGCCGTACCTGCGGCTGCTGCCGCCCGGGTTCTCCTGCGTCACGACGATCACGCTGGCGTTCCTGTCGAACCAGCACGACGTGTACTACCTGCCCATCGAGTACGCCAAGCGGGCCGGCAAGTCGAAGTTCGGCTTCGTCTCGGACGCCTACCGGTACATCCTCCAGGTGCTCCGGATGATCATGTACTTCAACCCGCTCAAGGTCCTCATGCCCCCCGCGATCTGGCTGGTCGGCATCGGGTTCGTCAAGGGCCTGTTCGACGTGGTCACGCACAGGACGATCTACCTGACCAGCAACACGGTCGTGACCTTCCTGTCGGGATTGCTGATCGGGTCGCTGGCGCTGCTCGCCGACCTGATCGTCCGCTCCCGGGCCGAGTGACGGCGGCACGATGAGGATCGCGATCGTCGGTCCGACCTACCCCTACAAGGGAGGCGGCGCCCAGCACACCACCGAGCTGGCCCACCGGCTGCGGGCGCGCGGCCACGACGTGGTGATCGAGTCCTGGCGGGCGCAGTACCCCTCCTTCCTCTATCCCGGGCAACAGACGATCGACACGCCGGAGGGCGAGCCGTACCCCGGGACGCGCCGCGAGCTGGACTGGCGGCGGCCCGACGGCTGGCTCCGCTGCGGGCGGCGCCTGCGGAACGCCGACCTCGTGATCCTGGCCGTGCTCAGCCCCGTCCAGGTGCCCGCCTACCTCGGCATCCTGTACGGCCTGCGCCGCCGGACGCGCGTGGTGGCGCTGTGCCACAACGTGCTGCCGCACGAGAGCAAGCCCTATGACCGGCCGCTGATGAAGGCGCTGCTCGCGCGGGTGGACGCGGTCCTGGCCCATTCGGAGCAGCAGGCGGAGCTGGCCCGCGGGCTCACCGGGGTTCCGGTCGCGGTGTCCGCGCTCGCGCCGCACCTGCCCGCGTCCGGGGGAGCCGCCGCCCGGGGCGGTGAGCCGCTCCGTGAGCTGCTGTTCTTCGGGATCGTCCGGCCGTACAAGGGGCTCGACCTGCTGTTGCGTGCGCTGGCCCGGGTCCCGGACGTGCGCCTCACGGTGGCGGGCGAGTTCTGGGGCGGCCTGGAGGAGACCGGGGCGCTCATCGGCGAGCTGGGGTTGGACGCGCGGGTCGAGCTGCGGCCGGGATACGTCCCGGCGGAGGACGTGCCGGGGCTGTTCGCGCGGGCCGACGCGCTTGTGCTGCCCTACCGCTCGGCCACGGCCAGCCAGAACGTGTGGCTCGGCCACGAGCACGGCGTCCCCGTCATCGCGACGCGGGTCGGCGCGCTGCCCGACAACGTGACCGACGACGTGGACGGCCTGCTCGTCGAGCCGGGCTCCGCCGACGCGCTGGCCGAGGCGATCACGCGCTTCTACCGGCCCGGTACGGCTCGACGACTGGCCGAGGGGGTCAAGGCCGTCGATCCCGAGCCCTTCTGGAACACCTACCTCGACACGTTGCTCGGGCCCTCCTGACCCGAGGGGGGTGCCGGGCGCGGGGCGACGCGGGCGAGCAGGAAGCCGATCCCGGCGACCGCGGCGTCCCCCAGCGTGAAGGCCACCCGCGACACGACCGCGACCACCAGCGCCCTCGGCGTGTCGAGGACGGGTGCCAAGGCCACGACCATGGCGCCTTCGCGGACGCCGATGCCCGCCGGGACCACGACCGTGAGGATGCCGGTCGCCCAGGCCAGCGCGTACGCGCCGGCGGCGACGGCGTAGAGCGAGAGCCCGCCGGGACGCATGCCGGCGACGAGGAACCACAGGTGGGCGCCGTAGCAGAGCCAGCCGGCCATGGTCCAGCCGGCCGCCCTGGCCATGTCGGCTCCGCTCAGCACCCGGTCGAGCGGCTCCTTGCGGGCGATCCTGAGGGCGAGGTTGAGGCCCCAGGTCATCACGCGGGGGTGCAGGCCGGCGAGGATGAGCGGGATCAGTGCGAGCAACTGCCACGCCTGGCCGGCCATCTGGCGGGAGAGCGTCACCGCTACCAGCGTGAGCGCGCAGCCGAGCGAGGTGACCAGGGCGAGCGCCGTGGCGCTGAACGTGCGCCGGGGAGGCGCCCCGTGGTCGCGGGCCAGCTCCATCATCGCGGCGAACGCCCATACCGAGCCGGGGATGTACTTGCCGAGCTGCCCGACGTAGAGAACGCGGGCGGCCACGGGGAACGGCAGGCGCGAGCCGAGGCCGCCCAGGACGGTCCTCCAGGCGAGCAGCATGAAGGCGAAGCCGGCCAGCACGGCGGCGCCGCAGCCGGCCAGCGACCACCACGAGAGGCGGGCGAGGGCGGCCGAGGTCTCCGTCCAGTTCCTGGCCAGGCCGTATGCCAGGAACCCCAGCGCGATCAGGGCCAGCAGGCCCCTGAGCAGCGGGCTCGATCGCAGGCGGCGCAGCATCCGCCAAGAGTACGGCCCGAAGCTACCGTTTGGTAGGGGTGAGTTTTCCACAGGGCGGGCCGAGGAGGCCCGGGCGCGCCGGTACTGTTGGGCGGCGTGGGAAGCGACGGGTGCGCGCCGCGGGAGGCGCGAGAGCGGTGAGCGGGCCGATGAGCGGCGGCGGGCCCTGCGGGGCCCGGCGGATCGGGGCGAGCGGATCGGGTCGCGCGGCGGCCGGGGAGTGGTGAGCGACAGGTGAGCAGGCAACGGGCCGCCCAGCTTGAGTACTCCGAATTCCAGTCCGCGATGCTGGACGAGGAGAAGCGCCGCCGCAAGGCAGCGAAGATCATCGCGGTGCTCGGGCACTTCCTGGGCGCACAGGACCCCGCCCGCCCGCTGGCCGGGCTGACCGTCGCCGACATCGGCTGCTCCGCCGGGTTCATCGCCGACGAGCTGGCGGGCGCCGGAGCGAGCCGCACCTTCGGGGTGGACATCGACGTCCCCGGGCTGCGCAAGGCCGCGGATCGCTTCGGCGAGCGCGTCGAGTTCGTGTGCGCCGACGGCGGGGCGCTGCCGTTCCCGGACGGCTCGATCGACGTGCTGGTGTTCAACCACATCTACGAGCACGTGGTGGACCCCGACGCCGTGATCAAGGACATGCACCGGGTGCTGTCCGACGACGGCGTGCTCTACCTCGGTCTCGGCAACCGGCTCGGCGTCATGGAGCCGCACTACAAGCTGCCGTTCCTGTCCTATCTGCCGCCCGCCGCCGCCGACCGCTACGTGCGGGCGTTCGGCCGGGCGGACAGCTACTACGAGCGTTTCCGCACCCGCGGCGGCCTGCGCCGCATGCTCAGGGACTTCCACGTGTGGGACTACACGTTCCCGGTGCTGGCCTCGCCTGAGCGGTTCGCCGGTGGCGAGCTGTTCCCCGGAGCGGTCGGGCGGGCCGCCAAGGGCACCCTGGAGCGCGCGCCGCGCACGGCGTTGCAGGCGTTGCTCCCGATCGTGCCGACATACCTGTGGGTCGCGACCCGGAGGCCGCGCCGTCCGCGCGGGCCCGCGCTCCCGCAACCGCCCGAGCCGGTACGCACGCCGTGACCCGCACGCGAGACCTTCGGGACGCGTTCGTCGTCGGCGCGGCGATGCGGGGCGTGCGGGGGGAGAGCCGGTGAGCGGGCGCAAGGCGCTGCGGCTGCTCTTCCTGGCCGTCGCGCTGGGCTTCGGCGTGTGGGCGGTGGCCAGCCGGTGGACCGAGGTGTCCGAGGGGTTCGCCCGGCTGTCGTGGCTGGAACTCGGCGGCTCGCTGCTCGCCGTGATCGCCGCGCTGGGCTGCGGCATGATGATGTGGCGCGCACTGCTCGCCGATCTCGGCTCGCCGCTGGCGTTCCCGCACGCCGCCAAGATCTTCTTCGTCGGCCAGCTGGGGAAGTACATCCCGGGCTCGCTGTGGCCGGTGCTCGCGCAGATGGAGATGGGCCGCGACCACGGCGTCCCCCGGGCGCGCAGCGCGGCGGCCTTCTTCCTCACCTATCCCGTCTATCTGGGCAGCGGCCTCCTGACGGCCGGCGTGACCCTGCCGGTGCTCGCGGGCGGCTCCGTCGCCCGGTTCGCCTGGCTGCTGCTGCTGATCCCGGTGCTCGCGGCGGCCCTGCACCCGTCCGTCATCAACTGGTGCATCAACCGCGGGCTCCGGCTGCTGCGCCGGGCTCCGCTGGAGCGGCCGCTGACCCGCCGTGGCGTGCTGGTCGCCTGCGGCTGGGCCTTCGGCGGCTGGGCGGCGTACGGCACGCATCTCGCGCTGATCGTCCACGGGCTCGGGGCGTCGGGCCCACAGGCGGCGCTGCTCAGCGTCGGCGCGTTCGCCCTGGCCTGGTCCCTTGGCTTCATCGTGGTGATCGCCCCGGCCGGCGTGGGGGTGCGCGAGGTCGCGATGGTCGCCGCGCTGGCACCCGTGCTCAGCCAGGACGCCGCGATCGCCGCGACGCTCTGCTCGCGGCTGATCGTCTCCGTGGGCGACCTCGTGTGCGCCGGTCTCGCCGGCCTGTCCGCACGCCGGTCGGCCCCTGCCGTACCGGTCGAGTCACCCGCCGGATCGTTGCGCGGCGACCAGCCGAAGGACTGACCACGCGTCCCGGAGGATTGAGGTGGCCACGATGTCGCCGCGGATGTCGCTCCACTTAGGAAAGTTCGTCATCGGTCCTTCTCCTCCGCCTCGCGTTCTTTGCGCTATTCCCCGTGCGGATTTTCGGCCCGGGGATGGCCGGGCGGGTACCAGCCCGACCAGTCTCCGGCCTGGGGCCGGTCTGGCGCTCGGGTACTGCGGCGGCCGACTTCGCTGGGACGGATGAAAGTGATCCCGGCCACCCTGCCGTTGTGGCCGATTGCGCGATTCGCGGCATTTGCCTGGCCAGCGGAATTCCCTGCACAGGTCTCAGGTCGGGCACATCTGGTTTCGTCAGGGCGTCCTCCGGATCGTTAGGCTAACCTCGCCAATGTGAGGACGAGCTGTTTGCCGGAGTCGGCCCATTATGAGGCGATTCTTCTGGTTGGAGGCCAAGGTACGCGTTTGCGGCCCTTGACGCTTTTTACGCCGAAGCCATTGCTGCCGACCGCCGGGGTTCCGTTCCTCGCGCACCAACTGGCGAAGGCTCGCTCGTTCGGGGTGCGCCGGATCGTGTTCGCCACCTCCTACCGCGCCTCGATGTTCGCCGAGGCCTTCGGCGACGGCTCCGGCCTTGGGCTGGAGATCGTCTACATGACCGAGGAGACGCCGCTCGGCACCGGCGGCGCGATCCGCAACGCGGCCGAGGCGCTCACCTGCGGAGCGGACGACCCCGTGCTGGTGCTCAACGGCGACATCCTCTCCGGGCACGACATGTCCGACCAGATCAGGATGCACGTCGAACGCGGCGCCGCCGCCACGCTCCACCTGACCGAGGTGGACGACCCGTCCCGGTTCGGCTGTGTGCCGACCGACGCCGACGGCCGTGTCACCGCGTTCCTGGAGAAGACCCCCAATCCGGTCACCAACCGGATCAACGCCGGGTGCTACGTGTTCCAGCGCTCGGTCATCGACACGATCCCGGCCGGGCAGGTCGTCTCAGTGGAGCGGGAGACGTTCCCCGGGCTGATCGAGGCGGGCGAGCTGGTCCTCGGCTACTCGGACGCGTCGTACTGGCTGGACGTGGGCACCCCGGCCGCCTTCGTCCAGGGGTCCGCCGACCTCGTGCTGGGCCGGCTGGAGTCGCCCGCCCTGCCGGGCCCGGTGGGCGAGGTCCTCCTGCTGGACGGAGCGAACGTCTCGTCCGAGGCCAAGGTCGGCGGCGGCACGGTCGTGGGCGCCGGGGTCACGGTCGAGGCCGGGGCCACCGTCCAGGGCAGCGTCCTCGGCGACGGGGCAGTGGTGGAGCCGGGGGCGACCGTCATCGACTCGATCATCGGTCCCGGGGCCCGGGTCTCCACGGGCGCGGTGCTCCGCGATGTGGTCGTCGGCGACGGGGCCGTGATCGGCGCGGGCAACGAGCTCGCCGCCGGCGCCCGCATCTGGCCCGGCGTGACGCTGGACGAGTGCTCGGTGCGGTTCTCCAGCGACATCTGACGTCCGTCCGGGCCTCCCCGCGAGTCCCCGGGGCGGCAGGCAGGCGCGCGCCATCCCCGGCGTCCTGTCGTCATCGGGACGCCGCCGCGTCTTGAACGGCCCGCCGCACCGGTCCCGGGATCGGCGGGTACCCGTCGGCGACTACGTTGAGACGGTGTGGTGGCGGGAGCGATGACGAGCACGGCGGTGAGAGAGCGGGAACGCCGGTGGCGGCCCGCGGGCGCCCTCGACCTGGTCCTGACGCTGTCGCCGCACCCGCACGGCGGCGGGGACCCGGCCTGGCGCCGCGCTCCCGACGGCGCGTTCTGGCGGACCTGCCGCACTCCTGACGGCCCCGGCACGCTGCGCGTCACCGCCTCGGCCGGAGAGGTCCTGGGCCAGGCCTGGGGTCCGGGCGCGGAGTGGCTGCTCGACACCTTGCCCTCGTTGCTCGGGGCGGACGACGACGTCGCGGCTTTCGCCGACGTGCTGGCGCGGGCGGCGTCATCGGGCGCGGCGCGTACGGCCGCCTATGTCACCGAGCTGGCCGCCAGAAACCCGGGCCTGCGCGTCGGCCGGTCGCTGCGCGTCTTCGAGGCGCTGGTCCCCGCCGTGCTCGAACAGAAGGTCGTCGGCATGGAGGCGTGGCGGGCCTGGCGGTGGCTCATGCGCCGGTACGGCGAGGCCGCGCCCGGCCCCGCGCCCGAGGGCATGGTGGTCATCCCGCCGCCAGAGGTGTGGCGCCGGATCCCGTCCTGGGACTGGCACCGCGCCGGGGCCGAGGCCGTACGCGCGCGGACGATCGTGAACGCGGCGCGGTACGCGGCCCGGCTGGAGGCGACGGCCACGGCGCCGTCCGGCGGGTGCGCCGAGGCGGACCGCCTGCTGCGGGCGCTTCCGGGGATCGGGGTGTGGACGTCGGCGGAGGTCCGCCAGCGCGCCCACGGCGACCCCGACGCGCCCAGCGTGGGGGACTTCCATCTGGCGGGCCACGTGGGCTACGCGCTCACCGGGCAGAAGGTGGACGACGCCGCCATGCTGGAGCTCCTGGAGCCGTTCCGGGGGCAGCGCCACCGGGTGGCGTGGTTGATCGCGCTCGGCGCTCCACGGCCGCCGGCGCGCGGCCCGCGGATGTCGGTGCGCGACTACCGGTCGTTCTGACCGTCCACGGCGGCCGAGGTCCGCGGACAGCCCATCAGCCGAGCTTCCAGTCGCGGCCGTCCCGGGTGTCGGCGCCGAGGAACGGGGCGAGCGCCGCGACGGCGATTATGAAGGCGATGACGAACCAGCTCATGGCGGACTCCTTGCGAGGGGACGGCCGAACCGGTGGCGGCTCGGTGGCGTTGGGTGATGCCTCAAGTATGTGTCCGTGCATCTATTCACGTCTATTGAAAAGTTCTCCGCCTATCTCTTAAGGGATGCTGAATCGATGATCGCCCCCGCCGGGTGCCGCCGCCGGGGCGCGCCGTAATGTGCAGCCCATGAGCGCGAACCCCACGGACGCCGCGCTGCGGCGCGCACTGGCTCGGGCGCGGGACGGCAAGGCCCTCGACGTCACCGAGACCGTCGTCCTGCTACAGGCCCGAGGCGATCACCTGGAGACCTTGCTCGACCACGCCGCACGGGTCAGGGACGCCGGGCTGGCGGCCGTGGGCCGCTCGGGGGTCGTCACCTACAGCAGGAAGGTCTTCATCCCGCTGACCCGGCTGTGCCGGGACCGCTGCGGCTACTGCACGTTCGCGACCGCGCCGCACAAGCTCGACAGCCCCTTCCTGCCGCCGGACGAGGTGCTGGAGATCGCCCGCCAGGGTGCGGCGCTGGGCTGCAAGGAGGCCCTCTTCACGCTGGGAGACCGCCCGGAGGACCGCTGGCACCAGGCGCGCGAGTGGCTGGACGCGCACGGCTACGACGACACCCTGTCGTACGTGCGGGCCATGGCGGTGCGGGTGCTGGAGGAGACCGGGCTGCTGCCGCACCTCAACCCCGGTGTGATGACGTGGCGGGACCTCCAGCGGCTCAAGCCGGTCTCCCCGTCCATGGGGATGATGCTGGAGACCACGTCCGAGCGGCTCTTCGCCGAGAAAGGCCAGGCGCACTACGGCTCGCCCGACAAGGATCCGGCCGTACGGCTGCGGGTGCTGGAGGACGCCGGGCGCACCAACGTGCCGTTCACCACCGGCATCCTGATCGGCATCGGTGAGACGGTTCAGGACCGCGCCGAGTCGATCTTCGCGATCCGCCGCGTCGCCAGGGAGTACGGCGGCATCCAGGAGGTGATCGTCCAGAACTTCCGCGCCAAGCCGGACACGGCGATGCGCGGCATGCCGGACGCCGACCTGCGGGAGCTCGCCGCGACGATCGCCGTGGCCCGGCTCGTGCTCGGCCCCAAGGTCAGGATCCAGGCGCCGCCGAATCTGGTGGACGACGAGTACGCCCTGATGATCCGCGCGGGCATCGACGACTGGGGCGGCATCTCACCGCTCACGCCCGATCACGTGAACCCCGAACGCCCGTGGCCCCAGATCGACGATCTCGCCGCGCGTACGGCGGCCGCCGGGTTCGAGCTCAAGGAACGGCTCACGATATATCCGGAATATGTGGCGGCTGGGGAGCCGTGGCTCGACCCCCGGCTGCGTGAGCACGTCGCCGCCCTGGCCGACCCCCGTACCGGCCTGGCCCGGGAGGACGTGACACCGGAGGGGCGGCCCTGGCAGGAGCCCGACGGCGGCTTCCAGGCCGCGGCGGCGAGCAGCGGCCGCGCCGACCTGCACGTCGCGATCGACTCCGAGGGGCGGACGGCCGACCGCCGGGCCGACTTCGACAGCGTCTACGGCGACTGGGACGCCCTCCGCGCCCGGCTGCCCCGCCCCGCGACCACCGGCCGGGTGGCCGCCGAGGTACGGGAGGCGCTGCGCGTCGCGGAGCGCGACCCGGCCGCGCTGACCGACGAGCAGGCGCTGGCCCTGCTCGGCCTGGCCGGGGACCAGAACGGCGTGGGCGCGGACGACGCGGGCCTCGACGAGCTGACCCGGATCGCGGACGGCCTGCGCCGCGAGGCGGTGGGCGACGACGTCACCTACGTCGTCAACCGCAACATCAACTTCACCAACGTCTGCTACACCGGGTGCCGGTTCTGCGCCTTCGCGCAGCGCCGTACGGACGCCGACGCCTTCACGCTGTCGCTCTCCGAGGTGGCCGACCGGGCGGCCGAGGCGTGGGACGCGGGCGCCACCGAGGTCTGCATGCAGGGCGGGATCCACCCCGACCTGCCCGGAACCGCGTACTTCGACATCGCCCGCGCGGTCAAGGAGCGCTGCCCGGACATCCACGTCCACGCTTTCTCGCCGATGGAGGTCGTCAACGGCGCCGCCCGGACGAACCTGTCCATCGCCGAGTGGCTGCACGCGGCCAAGGAGGCGGGGGTGGACTCGCTGCCGGGGACCGCCGCCGAGATCCTCGACGACGACGTCCGCTGGGTGCTGACCAAGGGCAAGCTTCCGGCCGCCGAGTGGATCGAGGTGATCACCACCGCGCACCGGGTCGGCATCCCGACGACCTCGACCATGATGTACGGCCACGTCGACACGCACGAGCACTGGGTCCGCCACATCCGCCTCATCCGCGACATCCAGGAGGAGACGGGCGGCTTCCGCGAGTTCGTGCTGCTGCCGTTCGTACATCACAGCGCCCCGATCTACCTCGCCGGGATCGCGCGCCCCGGGCCCACCGCGCGCGAGAACCGCGCCGTCCACGCCCTGGCCCGGATCATGCTGCACGGCGCGATCCCGAACATCCAGTGCTCGTGGGTCAAGCTCCGCGACGACCTGTGCCGCTCGGTGCTCGCCGGAGGCGTCAACGACCTCGGCGGCACCCTGATGGAGGAGACCATCAGCCGGATGGCCGGTTCGGAGAACGGCTCCTACAAGACCATCAGCGAGATCGCCGCGATGGTCGCCCCCACGGGCCGCCCGCTGCGACAGCGGACCACGGAGTACGGCGTGCCGACCCCGGAGCGGATCGTCGCGGCCGAGCGCAGCGACGGCGTGTGCCAGAGCGTCAGGAGGACCCTGCCGGTCCTGTGACCGTTCTTATAACAAGTTCTACAAATTCCCCGTCGAGGGGCTTGCGCCCCGCACCGGGCGGCTAGGCACAATCGTGATCCCTTGCCTGAGAGGGGTCATGCCCGTGCCGTACGGACGTCACCGCGCCGCGACATCCGCTGACCAGCCGCGCCCTCCCATGCGGAGGCGCCTTCTCATGGCGGGCGCGGGGACGGCGCTTCTGCTGGTGGGAGTGGCCGTGCGCTTCGTGGGCGCGGCGCCCGGAACGTGTTCTGTCCGCGACCCGGTCGTGGTCGCGGTGGCCGCCGCGGTGGACATCGCGCCGCCCGTCATGGAGGCGGCCCGGCTGTTCAACGACAGCGGGGCCGAGGTGGACGGGCGGTGCGTCAAGGTCCAGGTGGCCGAGCAGCCGCCGGCGCCCGTGCTGCGCACCCTGATCGGCGACCGCGCGGGGGTCCTGCCGCGCCGTCCGGACGGCTGGATCGCCGACTCCTCGGCCTGGGTGCGGCTGGCTCGCAAGCAGGGCGCGCAGGGAGTCGCGCCGGGGGAGACGGTCGTCGCCACGTCTCCGCTGGTGTTCGCCACCAGCCGGCCGCTCGCGCACCGGTTCGCGGCCGGAGGCACGGCGATGAGCTGGGACATGCTCTTCCCCGCCACCGTACGGGGCCGGTTGGAGCCCACGGAGCGCGAGCCCGACGTGGTCCGCGTCCCCGACCCCTCGGTCTCCGGCGCGGGCATCGCCGCCGTCGCCGCGGCCCGGGACATCGTCGGGACGGGGCCGGACGCGGGCAAGCAGCTCACAGCCTTCGTGCGGATGGCGCAGGCGGGCTCCGCCCCCGACTACCGGAGCATGCTCGGCGCCGTCGACGCCCCTGGCTTCTGGGCGCGCCCGGTCGTGGTCGTCCCCGAGCAGTCGGTGTGGGCGCACAACCAGATGGCGGGCGCCGCGCCCGCCGTCGCCCTCCACCCCAAGGAGGGCACGATCACCCTCGACTATCCGTACGTCGTGACCTCGGCGGAGCCGGACCGGTCGGCGGGGTCGCGGCTGTTCGCGAGCTGGCTGCGCTCGGCCGAGACGCAGGAGGCCATGCGCCGCGACGGCTTCCGCACGGCGGACGGCAGGGAGCCGCCGTTCCCGGTCGGCCCGGACATCCCGGCGGACGCGCCCGACCCGCGCCCCTCGATCACCCCGGAGGTCATCGACGAGGCGCTGGAGGCCTGGAGCAGGCTGGCGCCGCCGACCAGGATCCTGGTCCTCGCCGACGTCTCCAAGGAGACCGCGGAGCCGATCAGGGCGGGCGGCCAGACCCGGCTCGACGTGGCGATCGAGGCCGCCAAGATCGGCATCCGGATGTTCCCGGACGAGACCTCCATCGGGGTGTGGGAGTTCGCCCGGCACATCGCCGGACGGGCGGACAAACGCGAGCTGGTCAGTCTCGGCTCGATCGCCAGGCCCGACTCGGGACAGGAGATCCGCAGGACCAGCCTGTTCCGGATCGCGGACGGCATCCGCGCGCTCCCCGGCCGGACCAGCTCCCTGTACGACTCGATCCTGGCCGGCTTCCGCGAGGTGTCCGGGGACTACGACCCGCTGATGAACAACTCGCTGCTCCTGCTCACCGCGGGAAAGGACGACGGGGAGGGCCTCTCCCGGGCCGAGCTGGTCAAGGCGCTGCGCGCGGAGTGGGACCCCGAGCGGCCGGTGCAGATCATCGTGGTCGCCTTCGGCGCGGGCGCCGACAGGAACGCGCTGAACGAGATCGTCTCGGTCACCAACGGCCAGCTCTACGTGGCCGAGCAGCCGGGCCAGATCATCGACGTCTTCCTCTCGGCGCTGGCCCGGCGGCTGTGCCATCCGACCTGCCCGGGTTCGGCGGGCTGAGCCCGGGCGGCGCGGCCGTCAGCGGGTGACCACGAAGTCGGCGGCGTCCCGCGGCGGCCGGTCCCTGGGCGGCGCCGCGGCGTGGCCGATGGCGACCGCGCCCATCGGGTCCCAGCTCTCCGGAAGGCCGAGCACCTCGCGTACGGCCGGCCGGCAGAACATGGTGGACGACACCCAGGCCGAACCGAGGCCCTCCACCGCGAGCTGGACCAGGAAGTTCTGCACACCCGCGCCGGCCGCGACGACGAACATCTCGCGCTCGGCGGCGTTCCTGCGCGCGTCCGGATAGGTGTGCGACCCGTCCATCACCAGGCACGGAACGGCCAGGTAGGGGGCGTTCCTGAGCACGTCACCCCGCCTGGTCCGCCGGGCGATCGACTCCTCGGAGAAGCCGTCGCCGCGCAGGTCGGCGATCCAGGCGTCCCGCATCGCGTCCAGCAGCGCCGTACGCGCCTCGGGCGTCTCGACGAGCACGAACCGCCACGGGGTCGTGTGGTGCGGCGCGGGGGCGGCGACGGCCGCGGCCACCGCCCGCCGGACCGCCTCCGGATCCACCGGGGCGGCGGAGAACTCCCGGATCGTCCGGCGGGCGAAGACCACGTCGGCGGAGCCGTACCGGAACATGTCCTCGTCCGGAGGGCGGACCAGGACGCGTGCCCCCGGGCCGTCCTCGCTCGTCACGAGGTGGCCGAGCCCGCGCACGACGGCGACCGGCACTCCGGCGAGCTTGCCCTTGGCCAGCTCGGCCGCCGCCGCGATCTCGTCGAGCAGCGCGGTCACCGTCGCCCGAAGCGGGTTCCCGTACGCGTCGGTCGCGCCCCGGAAGTCGTCCATCGGCCGCACCCCGGCCGCGCCGATCGCCACGTCGGTCAGCCCGTGCCGCCAGGGGCGCCCGAAGGTGTCGGAGACGATCACACCTACGTCGGCGCCGGACCGGGCCCGCACGCCCTTCCTGATCCGCCGCGCCGAGGCGTCGGAGTCCTCAGGCAGCAGCAGGATCGTGCCGAGCTCGGTGTTCGAGGCGTCCACCCCGGCCGCCGCCATCACGAACCCGTGCCGGGTCTGGCTGATGACCGTGTCGCCGCGCCGGGCGACCACCCGCGCGGTCTCCTCCATGATCGCCTCGGTACGGCTGTCGCCCCGCCGGGCCCGGCCCTCCGCCTTGCTCACGATCTTGGATGTCACGACGAGGATGTCGCCGTCGGCCAGGTCGGGCACGGCGTCCGCCACCAGGGCGGCGATGTCGTCACCCGGCCGGATCTCGGGCAGGCCGGGGACGCCGGTGATCGTGACGCGGGACACGACGCCGTCCTCGCCCGCGGTCACGAGGCGAGCCCGCGGGCGAGCGTGAGCGCGGCGGCGGCGATGTCCCTGGTGGCCTCGGGGGAGTCCATGAGGAGGGGACACGCCTCGACGGCCACGCCGTAAAGGGAGACGGCCTTGTCCTCCTCTGCCACGAGCCAGCCGTCGACCAGGTCCGAGCCGTACAGCTCCAGGACGGCCTGGGCGCTCGTCTCGACCCCGATGGCGGTCAGGCAGGCGTCGGCCATGCCGCGCACCGGCGCGCCGCCGATGATCGGGGAGACGCCGACGACGGTCTTCTCGCAGAGGGCGGACCTGATGCCGGGGATCTGGAGGATCGTGCCGATGCTCACCACCGGGTTGGACGGCGGAAGGATCACGAAGTCGGCCTCGCGTACGGCGTCGAGCACGCCGGGAGCCGGGCTCGCCTCGTCCGCGCCCACGAGGGCGATCTGGCGGGCCGGGATCGAGGCGCGCAGCCGCACCCACCACTCCTGGAAGTGGATGGCGCGCCTGCCCTGCTCGTCCTCGACGACGACGTGGGTCTCGACCCGGTCGTCGGTCATGGGGAGCAGCCGTACACCGGGCTGCCAGCGCGCGCACAGCGCCTCGGTGACCTGCGACAGGGGATAGCCCGCGGCGAGCATCTGGGTGCGGATGATGTGGGTCGCGAAGTCGCGGTCGCCCAGCCCGAACCACTGGGGCTCCATGCCGTAGGCGGCCAGCTCCTCCTTGACGGTGAACGTCTCGCCGGTGCGGCCCCAGCCCTGCTCCTCGTTGATGCCGCCGCCGAGGGTGTACATCACGGTGTCGAGATCCGGGCAGACCCGGAGGCCGAACAGGGTGATGTCGTCTCCGGTGTTGCCGATGACGGTGATCTCGGCGGGCTCTTCGGGGGCGGCTTCGACACAGGCCGCCTTGAGGCCGCGGAGGAAACGGGCGCCGCCGATCCCGCCGGCGAGGCAAACGATGCGCATGCGGCCAGTCTCGCACTCGGCTGGTCGACGGCGGCACCGGCCTCATATGAGGCGAAATGTGACGTAGACAACACTTGTAATAGGATGCGGTTCTTGCGTCTACCGACACCAAAGTCGCTCTTGTGCGAAACTTCCCCGAGTGTCTTTTGGAAGGCGTTGGGGGTAGTGGTGCTCAGGGTTGATACCGGACGGCTGCGCGAGCCTGCCGCATGGATCATGCTGGCGGTGGTCGCCACCAACGTCCTCCTCGGCGTCGTCCACCTCTTCTTCGGGTCGGCGTCGTTCACGATGCGGGCCATCGCTTATCTGTCGGCGTTCGTGAGCCCCCTGAACACGGCGCTGGCCGCGGGCGCGGTGCTGTTGGTGACCCGGGCCGGTGATCCGACCGCGCGGGCCCGGCTGGTCAACCTCGGCACCATGGCCCTGCTCGGCCTGGCCACCCTGCTCGGCCTGGTCGCCACGATCGTCGGGTTCTTCGCCGGCGGGTCGTTCGGTGACAAGATCGAGTACCTGATCCTGGCGCTGCCCCAGGTCGCACTCGCCGCCGTCGGGATGCTGTTCGCCCGGAGCTCCATCGGCGCCGACGTGCCGCGCAGAGGGACGGCCCGCTCCGAGGAGCGGTTCCGCGGCTTCCCCGAGGAGGGCTTCGGCGGCTACAACCCGCAGCAGGCGCTCCAGGCCCCCCAGATTCAGCCCGTCTCGCCGGTGCAGCCGGCCCAGGGCGGCGGCGCGCAGGCGAGCCCCTCCTTCGCGCCCACCCAGCTGGAGCAGGTGTACAACCCCGGGCAGGACTCGTCCTTCGGCCACCCGCAGGATGGCGGATTCGGTCAGGGTCAGGACTCGTCTTTCGGCCACCCGCAGGATGGCGGATTCGGTCAGGGTCAGGACTCGTCTTTCGGCCACCCGCAAGACGGCGGGTTCGGCCAGGCCCAGGACTCGTCCTTCGGCCAGCAGGAATCCCCGTACGGCCGGCCGCAGCACGACCAGCAGCCCTTCGCCGCCGCGGCCGCCGGGCCGGGCTCCCCCGCCTCCCCGGTCCAGAGCCCCTCGCCCGCCGAGCCGTACGCGCCGGGGCAGGGCTACCAGGACGGGTACGCGCAGGGTACCCAGGGCTTCCCCCAGCAGGACGCCCAGCCCGCCGGCCAGTTCGGCGCCCAGGGCTACGGCTCCGACTCCCCGGCGTACGCCTCCGAGCCCTCGGCCGCCGCGGTCGTGCCGTACGGCGCCCAGCAGCCTTCCCAGCAGCAGGCGCCCCACCAGCCCGGGCCCGCCCAGCCCCAGCCGGTGCAGCCGATCCAGCCCGTCCAGCCGGTTCCGCCCGTCCAGCAGGCGCAGCCCGCTCCGCAGGCGTTCCAGCAGCAGACCGGCGGCTACTCCCAGCCGCCGCAGGGTCCGATGTTCGACCAGCACGGCTACGCCGGGCAGCAGGGCGAGGGGGCGGGCTACGGCGCCTTCGGGTCCCGGCAGGACGGCCCCCCGTTCCCGCCGGCGCCCCAGGCCGAGACGCCCGGCTACGCCAACCAGGGATACGCCGACCAGGGCTTCGGCCAGCCCGGCTACCCGGCCGCCGAGCAGGCCCAGCCGTACCAGCAGGAGTCCTACGGCCACCCGGCCGAGCAGTACGGCCAGCAGGGCCAGCAGGCCGAGCAGCAGTACGGTCAGCAGGGGCAGCAGGGGCAGCAGGGTCAGGGGGCGTTCTCCGGCTACCAGGGCGGCCACTTCGGCGGCCAGGGGGCCGACCAGGGCTCCTCGTTCGAGCAGCCGGCCACGGCCTTCGACCCGTCCCGGCCGTACGAGCCGGGCGTGGACCCGAGGGAGCAGCAGCTCGCCGCGGCCTACCAGCAGGCGCAGAACTACCAGCAGCACTCCCAGCCGGTGGACTACGCCGGTTCCCAGACCGCACCCCAGGACTATCCGGACTCCTACTACGACAACCCGCTCGGACACGCCCAGACGCCCGAGCCCTCCCGATACTCCGCCCCGAGCGACCAGACCATGCGTTTCGACGCCAACCTCTATCAGGGGGATCCGCTCAGTGGGCCGTCGCGTCGCGAGGACACCATCGATCCGACCGCGATCTACGCTCCCGAGCGGTCGCAGGCAAAGCTTGAGGAAGGTGTGAGCACAGAGCAGGCAGGTCACGGATCTGACCCGCAGGCCCCCTGGTACGGTTCCCAACGCTGATAGGGCTAACACAAGGGTCGCGAAACCGGGGCAAGCTGGTCTTTCCCCGGGTATCGGTATGCCGCTTGACGCCACACGCGAGACGCGCGTGTAATTACAGTCATGTTGTTACGCCTTCCAATAACTGGGTAACCAGGAAGGCGTTCCATGGGGGGCTCCATTGTGGGCTGGCGAGCGACAGGGAGGTGTGCAATGGCCGACCAGGTCATGGCACAGGCGCTCGACGGTGAGGATCTTGGGTGGCAAGAGCGTGCGTTGTGCGCTCAGACCGACCCGGAAGCGTTCTTTCCGGAGAAGGGTGGCTCCACCCGAGAGGCCAAGAAGGTGTGCCGCTCGTGCGAGGTGAGAGCGGAGTGCCTTGAGTACGCGCTCGAACACGACGAGCGGTTCGGCATCTGGGGCGGGCTGTCGGAGCGGGAACGGCGCCGGATCAAGCGCCAGGCGGTGTGATTCGGCGGGGCCACGCGATCGGCGCGTGGC
>NZ_BBYJ01000007.1:0-145932 GCF_001528665.1 Microtetraspora malaysiensis | reverse complement strand
CGATCGGCGCGTGGCCCCGCCGGCGTTTTAAGGCTCTCGGTTTGATCGGTTCAGCGTGGGGTGCCGTAGGGTTGTCGCGCTTGACCTGAAATCCCCCGCGGTTTCGTGACGTGTAATGAGATCGCGGGACAACCCCCCGAGGACTCATCCACGTGCACTCCGTCACCGCGATCGTCGTCGCTCACGACGGCGCCCGATGGCTCAAGGAGACGCTCGACGCGGTGCTCCGCCAGTCTCGGCCGCTCGACCGCGTCGCCGGCGTCGACAACGGCAGCCGTGACGGAAGCGGCCGGCTCCTCGCCGAAGCGTTCGGCCAGGGCAGCGTGCTGAGCCTGCCCCGCTCCGCGGGGTTCGGCGAGGCGGTCCACGAGGTCGTGCGACGCCTTCCGCGCGCCCAGGGGCAGGAGTGGCTCTGGCTGCTCCACGACGACTGCGCTCCGGACCCGCACGCGCTGAGCGCGCTGCTGCGGGCCGCCGACGAGAACCCCAAGGCCGCGATCCTCGGACCGAAGCTCCGTGACTGGCTCGACCGGCGCGTCCTGCTGGAGATCGGTGTCACCGTCGGCCGATCCGGGCGCAGGGACACCGGGCTCGAACCCCGCGAGTACGACCAGGGCCAGCACGACGGCCCCCACGGCGTGGTCGACGTCCTGTCCGTCTCGACCGCGGGCATGCTGATCCGCCGCGACGTGTGGGAGGAGCTGGCCGGGCTCGACCCGGTGCTGCCGCTCTTCCGCGACGACCTCGACCTGTGCTGGCGGGCCAGGATCGCCGGACACCGCGTGCTCAACGTGACCACCGCCGTCGCCTGGCACGCGGAGGCGGCGTCCCGGCGCCGCAGGCGGATCGCCGTCAGCGACGACCACCCCCGCCGCCTCGACCGGCGCAACGGCCTGTTCGTGATCATAGCGAACCTGCCGTTCCTGGCGCTGGTCCGCTCGATCTTCCGCAACATCGCCGGCTCGCTGGCCCGCACGGTCCTGTTCCTCCTCGCCAAGCAGCCGGCCAACGCGCTGGACGAGCTCGCCGCGCTCGGCTCGGTCCTCGGCCGTCCCGGACGGCTCATCAAGGCCCGGCGGGCGCGGAAGAAAGGCAGGAAACAGGGATATCCCGCGGTCGCGCGGCTGCTCACCCCGCCCGGTGCCACCTGGCGGCGGCTGGCCGACATGGTCCAGCGGTACCTCGCGGGGGAGGGGCCGGTCGACTCGGCCGGGCGGCACCACGCCGCCGGCGCCGCCGAGGACGACGGCGACGAGCTGCTCACCGACTCCGGGCTGTTCCAGCGGATCACCTCCAGCCCCGGGGTGCTGCTCTTCCTCCTGCTCGCCGGGATCACCGTGGCCGCCGCGTGGCCGCTGCTCACCGGCGGCGGGCTGCTCGGCGGAGGCGCGCTCGTCCCGGTCACCGGCGGCGCCTCCGACCTGTGGCGGCTCTACACCGAGAACCACCACGTCGCCGGACTCGGCTCCGACACCTGGGCCCCGCCGTACGTGGCGGTCATCGCGGCGCTGTCCACCCTCTTCTTCGGCAACACCGCGCTGGCCGTGTCCGTCCTGCTGCTCGGCTGCGTGCCCCTCGCCGGGCTCTCCGCGTATGTCGCGACCAGGCGGATGATCTCCTACACCCCGGCCCGGGTGTGGCTGGCCGCGACCTACGCCCTGCTGCCGGTGGCGACCGGTGTGATCGCGACCGGCCGGGTCGGCACCGCGCTGATCCTCATCCTGATCCCGGGCTACGTCGCGCTCGCCACCCGGGTCGTCGCCGGGTCGCGCCGCGCCGCGTGGGGGTTCGGCCTGCTCCTCGCGGTCGGCGCCGCGTTCGATCCGCTCGTCTACGTCATGGTCGCCATCCTCGGCGGGCTCGCCGCCGTGTCCTTCGGCGGCATCCGGCGCGGTGTGGGCCTCTCCCTGGGGATCGGCCTCGGCACGCCGATCGTCCTGCTGTTCCCCTGGCTCGTCGAGATCGTCCGGGAGCCGCGCCGCATCCTTCTCGAATCGGGGCTGGCCGATCCCGCGCTCGCCGACCCACGGGTGAGCGCGGAGGCCCTGCTCATGTTCAACCCCGGCGGGCCGGGGACGCCGCCCGTCTGGGTCACCGGCGGCCTGGTCGCGGTCGCCCTCGGCGCGCTGCTGCTGCGCCGCCACCAGACGGTCGTCGCGATCGGCTGGGGCGTCACACTGTTCGGCGTGCTGCTCGCGGTCGTGGTGGGCAGGCTCGGCGAGTGGCCCGGTGTCCCGCTGGCGTTCGCCGCCACCGGCCTGCTCGTCGCCACCGCGCTCACCGCGCACCGGATCGCCGAGTTCCGCGCGGCGGGTGTGATGCGGCGGCTGGGCGCCCTGCTGATCGTCGTGGTGGCCTTCGCCACGCCGCTGGCCGCGGCCGGCCTGTGGATCGCGGGCGGAGCGGGCGGCCCGCTGCGCGGCGACCTGCGCGACCCCCTGCCGCCGCTCGCCGCCGCGTTCTCGCCGCGCGGCGAACGCACGCTGCTCATGCGTCCCGAGGGCGGCCGCCTGACGTACACGATCCTGCCGGGACGCGCGCCGCTGATCGGCGAGTCCGACCTCCGCTCGCCGGAGGCGGACACCGCCCGGGTCGGCGCGGCCGTCGCGGGCCTCGCCTCCGGCAGGGGCGGCGACGACGTGCGGACGCTCGCCGCCTACGGCATCCAGTTCGTCACCGCGCCCGGCCCCGTGGAGATCTCGCTGCAGCGCGCGCTCGACTCCGAGCCCGCGCTGGCGCGGATGAGCCTCTCGGAGGTGGGCGGGCTGTGGCGCGTGGTCGGCACAGTCACGGTGCCGCGCCCTCCGGCCGGGGGCGACGGATGGCACCGGACCTGGCTGTGGGCGCAGGCGGCCCTGGTCGCGCTCGTGCTGCTCCTGGCCTCGCCCGGCGCCCGTACGGCGGAACAGTACGACGACCACGGCGACGCGCCGGAGCCGGCCCGGACCTCCCGGAGGCGTCCGAGAAACCCCGAGGAGCGGGTGCCCGCATGAAGGGTCTGATCGAGAACCGCTTCGGCCTGCTCGCCCTGGTGCTGGTCGTGCTCGGAGCGCTGTACGGCGTGGCCTTCGTCAGCCGTCCCGCGCCCGTGCCGCCGAAGGCGGCCCAGAAGGTCAAGACGGCGGTGGAGTCGGTGTCCATGGTGTGCCCCGACCCCGGCGGCGGCCGGCTGAGCGTGATCACGCCCCCCGCCGACCAGGGAGCCGGGAACGGCGGGTCCGGCGCGGCCACGGTCGAGCAGATGAAGGGCGGCAAGCCGCTGGCCACGCTCGACAAGGTCGGCGCGCTGTGGCGGCGGGACGTCCCGCTGCGCACCCGGCCGGTCACGGTCGCCGGGATGGGCGCGGCGGCGGCGGGCCTGGAGGCCGCGCAGACCACCCGCGTCACCTCCGGGGCGCTGCGGGGGCTGTCCGGCGTGCGCTGCGTCGAGCCCGGAGCCGAGGCGTGGTTCATCGGGCCCGGCCCGGCCGCCGCCGACATCACCCTCCACCTGGCCAACTCCGACGAGGCCGCGGCCGACGTCGCCGTCATGATCTACGCGGGCGAGGGGCCGGTGCTCTCCGACCGCGGCAACGGCATGGTGATCAAGCCCGGCGAGTACCGCGAGGTCAAGCTGCGCGACCTCGCGCCGTCGCCGCTGGTGATGGCCGTGCAGGTGACCACCAGCGGCGGCCGGGTGGCCGCCGCGGTCCGGGCGTCCCTGGGAGAGGGCCGCGGGGTGGACTGGCTCCCCGCCGCCGCGCCGCCGTCCACCCGCGTGGTCGTGCCCGGCATCCCGGGCAGCGCGGGCCAGCGCGAGCTGTACGTCGCCGCCCCCGGCGAGCAGGACGCCGTCGTCCAGGTGAAGGCGGTGCTGAAGGACGGCTCGTACGCGCTGAAGAACAAGGAGACCGTGGAGGTGCCGGCCGGCTCCACGACCACGCTCGACCTGACCACGGGCGTCGGAGGCCAGGCCGGCGCCCTGGTGCTGACCGCCGACCAGCCGATCGTCGCCGGGATGAGGATGACCGGTACGGGCTCGCGCCAGGACGTCGCCTTCACCGCGGGCGCCGCGCCGATCGACCTCGGCAGCGTGGTCGCCGACGGCGGTCCGGGCGCGAAGTCCGCCAAGGCCGGCGGGCAGCAGTCCCGGCTGGTGCTGTCCGCGCCCTTCGGCGCCGCGACGGTGCGGATCCGGATCCTGCCGCAGAACGGCGCCCCGGCCGCGCCGGTCGAGGTGGCGCTGCCCGCCGCCCGGAGCAAGGAGATCAAACTCAAGCCGCCGGCGGGCTCCGGCTCCGGTTTCGCCGTCCACGTCACGCCGGTGGCGGGATCGGGCCCCGTGTACGGCGGGCGGGTGCTGAGCGAGGACACCCCGGAAGGCGTGCTCCTCACCGTGCAGCCGCTGGCGCAGGCGCGGACCTGGGCACTGGTGCCCGTCACCGCCGAGTGGCCGGGCGCGGTCCTGCCGTAGCCGGCGCGGGGTCAGTGCCGGTCGTCGTACCCGGGGTCGATCGTCTCCGGGGTGAGGCCGAGCAGGCTGGCGACCTGCTCCACGATGACGTCGCTCACCAGCGCCCCCAGCTGGTCGCGGTCGCGCGCCCTCGCCTCAAGGGGACGGCGGTAGACCACCACGACCGCGGGATCCGATCCCGCCGCGGTCTCCGCGCGGCCGAAGGGGATCGGGTCGCTCTCCAGCCGCGCCGGGCCGTCGATCAGCTCGGCCGGCGGCGGCACCTCCTCCACCGCGAACTCCATCGTCGCGAGCTGCTTGCCCCACCGGGGCTTCAGCCGGTCCACCGCGTCGAGGACCAGGTCGTCGAAGCGTTCGCCGCGCGATTTCGCGATCGGGACGTGCGACGGCGCCAAAGGTCCGCGCAGCCCGCGGCCGTGCCGGTCGCGCCGCCGCACCCGGCGCCGGGAATCTCCGCTTCGCTCGCTCACGCGGCCAGCTTAAAGGAGTGGCGGCGCGCCGTACCGAGGGTGAGGCGGTGTCCGGATTGTGGCGACACGCTCGTTAAGAGCGGCAGGGTGGTGGCAATGTGAACGCGGACCGGATACGGTCCCTCCGTGAGCCCCGTCCGCAGCTGTTCCCGTACCGCCTGCAGGCAGCCTGCCGTCTTCACACTCACGTATGTCTACGCCGACTCGACCGCGGTTCTCGGCCCCCTCGCGACGTACGTCGAGCCGCACTGCTACGACCTGTGCGCCGAGCACGCGGAACGGCTCACCGCCCCCCGGGGGTGGGAGGTCGTGCGGCTCCCGTCCGAGCCCGGAGCGCCGAGCGGCGACGATCTGGAAGCCCTCGCCAACGCGGTCCGCGAGGCCGCCCGGCCCGCGCCCGCCGCGGGCGAGCCCGTCGGTCAGGCCGTCGAGGTCGGCCGCCGCGGTCACCTGAGGGTGCTCAAGTCCGCCCAGCCCAACCGGGAGCGGTGACGACGGGCCGGCCGCCGACGGATCACACGCGCCGTGTCGGTGGCGCCTTGTAGGCTCGGGCGCGGCAAATCAAACGATGGGGGGCTGCGGTGGGCGACCTCACCAAGATCTTCAAGGCATACGACGTGCGCGGCGTCGTACCGGGCGAGTTCGACGAGCGGATCGCGGAGGCGGTCGGGGCGGCCTTCGCCGAGGTGACACAGGCGCGTTCCCTCGTGATCGCGCACGACATGCGCGCGTCGTCCGGTCCGCTGGCCGCCGCCTTCGCGCGCGGCGCGACCTCGCGCGGGGCCGACGTGGTGAACGCCGGGCTCGGCTCCACCGACATGCTCTACTACGCCAGCGGCAGCCTCGGGCTGCCCGGCGTGATGTTCACCGCCAGCCACAACCCCGCCCGCTACAACGGCATGAAGATGTGCCGCGCGGGAGCGGTGCCGATCGGCAGCGCGACCGGTCTCGGCGAGATCCGCGACCGCGCCGCCGAGCTGCTGGAGTCGGGCCTCGGCGGCACGCCCGGCGCGGGCACGGTCACCGAGCGGGACGTGCTCGCGGGGTACTCCGCGTACCTCAAGACGCTCGTCGACCTCTCCGGCGTCCGGCCGCTCAAGGTCGTGGTCGACGCGGGCAACGGCATGGGCGGATACACCGTGCCCGAGGTGTTCGCCGGCCTGCCCGTGGAGCTGACCTCGCTCTACTTCGAGCTCGACGGCAGCTTCCCCAACCACGAGGCCAACCCGCTCGAACCGGCGAACCTGGTGGACCTGCAGAAGGCCGTCGTCGAGCAGGGCGCCGACGTCGGCATCGCCTTCGACGGCGACGCCGACCGGTGCTGGGTGATCGACGAGCGCGGCGAGTCCGTTTCCCCGTCCACGATCACCGCGCTGGTCGCGACACGCGAGCTGGCCCGGCACCCGGGCGCCACGATCATCCACAACCTGATCACCTCCAAGGGCGTGCCCGAGATCGTGCGTGAGCACGGGGGCGTCCCAGTCCGCACCCGCGTCGGCCACTCCTTCATCAAGGCGGAGATGGCCCACACCGGCGCCGTCTTCGGCGGCGAGCACTCCGCGCACTACTACTTCCGTGACTTCTGGTTCGCCGACTCCGGGATGCTCGCGGCGCTGCACGTGCTCGCCGCGCTCGGCGGTCAGGAGCGGCCGTTGTCGGAGCTGCTCGGGCGATACTCCCGCTACGCCGCGTCCGGCGAGATCAACAGCGAGGTCGCCGACCAGGCCGCCGCCCTGGAGACCGTGCGCTGGGCCTTCACGGGTCGTGAGGGTGTTACCTTCGACGAGTTGGACGGCCTTACGGTGGACGGCCGCGACTGGTGGTTCAATCTGCGCGCGTCCAACACCGAGCCGCTGCTGCGCCTGAACGCCGAGGCGGCCGACGAGGAGAAGATGGCGGCCGTGCGGGACGAGGTCCTCGCCGCCCTAAGGAGCTGACAGATTTGAAGATCGACGACTGGCTGCTGGACGTCCTCGCCTGCCCGGCGTGCAAGTCCCCGCTGCGGCCGTGCGCGGACGCCGACGAGCTGGCGTGCACCTCCGAGTCGTGCGGGCTCGTGTATCCCGTGCGCGACGACATCCCCGTCCTGCTCGTGGACGAGGCGCGTAAGGCATGACGCTCTCGGGCGGGGCGTCCGTCCCCCGGTTCGACCCGAGCAGGCTCGACGACCAGGGGTGCCTTGCGGACGGCGATCCGTCCGGCATGCTCCGCACCGTGGCGTCCTCGGCCGCCCAGATCCGCACCGCGTACCGCGCCGCGGTGGAGGCGGGGGTGGCCCGGGTGGCCGGGCAGGGCAGGCCGCGCGCCCTGGTGGTGGCGGGCGTCGGCGCCGCGGGGATCGCGGGCGACGTCCTGAACGCGGTCTGCGGGCCGGGCGCGCCCGTGCCGGTCGTGACCGTCCGGGGCTACCGCCTGCCCGGCTGGATCGGCGCGGCCGACCTGGTCATGGTGCTGTCGTTCACCGGGCGGGGCGATGAGGCGCTCGCGCTCGGGGCCGAGGCGGTGCGCCGGGGGTGCTCGCTGCTCGCGGCGGGCCCGGCGGACACCCCGCTCAGCGCGCTCGCCGCGCAGGCCGGGGCGCCTTTCGTGCCGATCCCGTCGGTGGCGGGCCAGCCCCAGGCGACCATGTGGGGTCTCGCGGTGCCACTGCTGGTCGCCGCGTCCGCGCTCGGTCTGACCGACGCGGGCGAGCCGGTCTTCGAGGCGGCGGCGCAGCGCCTTGAGGACATCGCGCACCGGTGCCGGCCGGCGAGCGACTCCTTCATCAACCCCGGCAAGACCCTCGCCATGGAGCTCGCCGACGGCATCCCCATGATCTGGGGCACCGCGCCGATCGCCGCCGTGGCCGCGCACCGGCTGGCGGCGCAGCTCGCCGAGCAGGCCGGCTGTCCCGCCGTCTGGGGCGCGCTGCCGGAGGCCGCGCACGACCAGGCGGGCGTCCTCGACGGACCCCTCGCCGCCCGGGACATCTTCGAGGACTTCGGCGACGACGAGGCGTCCGGCCCCCGGGCGCGGGTGCGGCTGTTCCTGCTGCGCGACGCCGACGAGCACCCGCAGGTGGCCGAGTGCCGCCAGACGTCCCTGCGGCTCGCGCAGGACCGTGGCGTACCGGTCTCGGAGATCGCGTCCGAGGGCGCGCACCCGTTCGAGCGGCTGGCCGCGCTGGTCGGCCTGGGCGATTTCGCCGCTGTCTACCTCGCTCTCGGCTACGGCCTCGACCCCGCGCCGATGTCGGTCATCGCCGAGCTTCGGGCCAGAGTTTCCCAATAGGATCCCTCTGGTCGATTCGTGAGGAGTGTTCTGTGAGCGCGGGTGGCGGTACCAAGGCGATCATCGCGGCGCTGAGCGCCAACCTGGCGATCGCGGTTGCGAAGTTCGTGGCGTTCCTCTTCACGGGATCGTCCTCCATGCTCGCCGAATCGGTGCACTCGGTGGCAGACTCGGGCAACCAGGCGCTGCTCCTGATCGGCGGCAAGCGGGCGGAGCGGGCGCGTACCCGCAGGCACCCGTTCGGCTTCGGGCGCGAGCGCTATTTCTACGCCTTCGTGGTGGCGGTCGTGCTGTTCACGGTCGGCGCCCTGTTCTCCATCTACGAGGGATGGCACAAGATCTCCGACCCGCACCCGGTGGAGGCGCCCCAGTGGGCCTTCGGGGTGCTGATCTTCGCGATCATCGCCGAGGGCTTCTCGTTCCGCACTGCCATCAGGGAGTCGCGCCACCTCAAGGGCGACCACTCATGGTTCTCGTTCATCCGCCGGGCGAAGGCCCCCGAGCTGCCCGTCGTCCTGCTTGAGGACTTCGGCGCGCTGCTCGGCCTGCTCTTCGCGCTGTTCGGCGTGGCGATGGCCGTCGTGACCGGCGACGGGATCTGGGACGGCATCGGCACGTTGATGATCGGCCTGCTGCTCGCGGCGATCGCGGTCATCCTCGCGGTGGAGACGAAGTCGCTGCTGATCGGCGAGAGCGCCGCCCCGGAGGTCGAGGAGCGGATCCGTGCGGCGCTCGAAGGCGCTCCGGAGGTCACCCGGGTCATCCACATGCGGACGCTGCACCTCGGCCCCGAGGAGCTGCTGGTCGCGGCCAAGATCGCGGTCGAGCACGACGACACGGCGGCGCAGGTCGCCCAGGGGATCGACGAGGCGGAGCGGCGCATCCGCGAGGCCGTGCCGATCGCCCGGGTCATCTACCTGGAGCCCGACCTCTACCGCTCGAGCAACGCGCCGGTGAGCTGAGCCCGCCGCTCACTCCCGCGCGCCGCCCGTCCCCGCCCTGACCAGGCCCGTCTCGTACGCGTGGACGACCGCCTGGGTGCGGTCGCGCAGGCCCAGCTTCGCCAGCAGGCGCGCCACGTGCGTCTTCACGGTGTGCTCCGACACCACCAGCTCGGCGGCGATCTCGGCGTTCGACATGCCGCGGGCGATCAGCGTCAGCACGTCCGTCTCCCTGGGCGTCAGCGGCGTGCCGTCCGGTGCTCGGGGGGCGGCCCTGCGGTGCCGCTGCGCGAACTCGGCGATCAGCCGCCGCGTCACCTTCGGCGCGAGCAGGGCGTCGCCCCTGGCGACGATCCGCACCGCCTCCACAAGCGAGGCGGCCGTCACGTCCTTGAGCAGGAACCCGGCGGCGCCGGCCGCGAGCGCGTCGTAGACGTAGTCGTCCAGGTCGAACGTCGTGATCATGATGGGCCGGGTGGGGAGGTCGGCGACGATCCGCCGGACCGCCTCGATGCCGTCCATCTCGGGCATCCGGATGTCCATCAGCGCGACGTCCGGCCGTACGGTGTGGGCGAGCCGCACGGCCTGCGCCCCGTCGGCGGCGGTCCCGGCCACGGTGAGGTCCGGCTGGGCGTCGAGGATGGCGGCGAACGCGCGCCGCACCACGGGCTGGTCGTCGGCGACGATGACGCTGGTCATCGTCGCGGTTGTGGAGTCGGTCATTCGGTCGGGAGCCCCGCGCGGACGAGGAAGCCGCCGTTCGGGCCGGGCTCGGCGCTGAACCAGCCGCCCAGCGCGAGGGCGCGCTCCCGCATCCCGATCAGGCCGTGCCCGCCCGAGGCGGCCGAGGAGGGGCCGGGGCCGTCGTCGGCCACCCGGATGGACAGGAGGTTCGGCTGATAGGCCAGCTCGACGGACACCCGCGCGCCGGGGGCGTGGGCGCGGGCGTTGGCCAGGCACTCCTGGACGATGCGGTAGGCCGACACGTCCACCGCCTGCGGCAGCGGTCGCTCCTCGCCGACGATGTCGAGGTCCACGTCGCCGCCGTGTCCCTCGATGAGCTGCCGTACTCGCTCCAGCCCCGGTTGTGGAGCGAGTACGGTCTCCGCGCCGCTGTCGGCCCGCAGCACGCCGAGCAGCCTGCGCATCTCGCCCAGCGTCTCCCGCGCCGACGTGGCGATCTCGGCGAACTCGGTCCGGACCGGATCGGGGAGGTCCTTGAGCGTGTACGGCGCGGCCTCGGCCCGGACCGCGATCAGCGAGATCGAGTGGGCCACGACGTCGTGCATCTCGCGGGCGATCCTGGCCCGCTCGCCCATGGCGGCCTGCTCGCGCAGCGCCTCCACATTGTCGGCTTGAGCCTGCCGTACCTCGGTCCGGCTGCGCCGTACATCGGCGAGGAACGCCGCCGCGGCCAGTGACGCCGCCGCGGTCAGGATGAAGGGCACAGAGCCGAGCGGCACCTGGCTGATGCCCTTTCCCCACGTAAGGGCGAAGGGCACCGCGAAGGGGAAGCGGTTCCAGAAGGACCAGAAGACCAGGAAGCCGGCGAGGACGATCGCGACACCGCAGAGGAGCCAGGAGATCCTCCGGCGCACCTGACGGAAGACCGTGTAGGCGGACAGCAGCCCCGATGCGTAGACAGGGCCGGACAGGCCGAAGATGTTGCCGCCTCCGAGGTACACCAGGCCGAGCGCGCCGAGGGCGGTCAGTCCCACGACGACGAGGGGCATGGGACGGCGCAGGATGTGCGGGAGGGTGGCGAGCCCGGCCGCGAGCACCTGGAGGGTGTTGAGGTAGCCGAGGAACGCCCCGAGCTGGTCCAGCGCGAGGAGGAAGAGGCTGACACCGATGACGATGTCGAGGAGAGGGGACTCGATGATCCTCCGGAGATCGAGACCCGCCACCTGCCGATCTACCTTGTCGAGCTTCGCCGTGAGATTCATGACGGGAATTGTGGTGGATGTCCGGATAGGGCGTCGTCACTCTTTCGAGTGAACTCACCCACTGAGTCATCGGCCAGGTCAGCGGTTTCTGAGCAGGCGCAGGGCCTTCTCCTTCTCGAAGTCCAGCGCCCGGCGCGGGGCCTGGATGCGGCCGATCCGCACGCCCAGGTCCCGTACGGCCTGGGCGACCGCGGGCTCGGACATCGCCCGGAGGGCGAAGGCCAGTTCGGCGGGGGAGACGTCGAAACGGCGCTCCAGCTCCAGGGCCTGGCCGACGGCCCCCAGTTCCTCCGGGCCGAACCTGCGGTGCGCGCCCTGGTCGCGGATGGGCGGCAGCAGCCCCAGCGCCTCCCTGTACCGCAGCATGCGAGGCGACATGCCGAGCCGCTTGGCCGCCTCTGTGATCCGCATCGGGCTCCCCGCTCCGTTCCCCGTTCCCCCGGCGACGCCCCGTCGCGTGACGTCCCCGTGGCAACGGTAGACACCGCGGCGGCCCTTTGGCAGCCCCGGAGGCGTGAACCTTACATTCTTGTGTCAGGTTCGGACCTCTCGGCGTGCGTCGTGCCGCGCGGGACGCCTAAACTCGCAGGCGACTGATACGGAGGGACACACATGGACTTCAAGGTCGCCGACCTTTCACTTGCGGAGTTCGGCCGCAAGGAGATCCGACTCGCTGAGCACGAGATGCCCGGACTGATGGCGACCCGCAGGGAGTACGCCGCCGCGCAGCCGCTCAAGGGCGCGAAGATCATGGGCTCGCTGCACATGACGATCCAGACCGCCGTGCTCATCGAGACGCTGGTCGCGCTCGGCGCCGACGTCCGCTGGGTGAGCTGCAACATCTTCTCGACGCAGGACCACGCCGCCGCCGCGGTCGTCGTCGGCCCCGAGGGTACGGTCGACAACCCCTCCGGCGTGCCGGTCTTCGCCTGGAAGGGCGAGACCCTGGAGGAGTACTGGTGGTGCACCGAGCAGGCGCTCATGTGGCCCGACGGCTCCGGCCCGAACATGATCCTCGACGACGGCGGCGACGCCACGCTCCTCGTCCACAAGGGCGCCGAGTTCGAAGAGACCGGTGTCGTGCCGGTCGCCGATGAGAACGACCCCGAGGAGTGGGGCGTCATCCTCGAGACGCTGCGCCGGACGGTCTCCGACGACAAGCGGTGGACCCGGATCGCCGCGGACATCAAGGGCGTCACCGAGGAGACCACCACCGGCGTGCACCGCCTGTACGAGATGCACAAGGCGGGTCGGCTCCTCTTCCCGGCGATCAACGTCAACGACTCCGTCACCAAGTCGAAGTTCGACAACAAGTACGGCTGCCGCCACTCGGTCATCGACGGCCTCAACCGCGCCACCGACGTGCTGATCGGCGGCAAGGTGGCCGTGGTCTGCGGCTACGGCGACGTGGGCAAGGGCTGCGCCGACGCGCTGCGCGGCCAGGGCGCCCGCGTGATCGTCACCGAGATCGACCCGATCTGCGCCCTGCAGGCGGCGATGGACGGCTTCCAGGTGACCACGCTGGAGGACGTCGTCGGCATCGCGGACATCTTCGTCACGACGACCGGCAACTTCGGCATCATCACCGCCGAGCACATGTCGCAGATGAAGCACCAGGCGATCGTGTCCAACATCGGCCACTTCGACAACGAGATCGACATGGCCGGGCTGACCCGCATCCCGGGCATCGAGCGGAACAACATCAAGCCGCAGGTCGACGAGTGGATCTTCCCCGACGGCCACTCCATCCTCGTGCTGGCCGAGGGCCGCCTGATGAACCTGGGCTGTGCGACGGGCCACCCGTCCTTCGTGATGTCGAACTCCTTCACCAACCAGGTGATCGCCCAGATCGAGCTGTTCACCAAGACCGAGCAGTACCCGGTCGGCGTCTACGTGCTGCCCAAGCACCTGGACGAGAAGGTGGCCCGGCTGCACCTCGACGCGCTCGGCGTCAAGCTGACCACGCTGACCAAGAAGCAGGCGGAGTACATCGGCGTCGACGTCGAGGGGCCGTACAAGCCGGACCACTACCGCTACTGATCGAGCAATCCGGCCGGACCCGGGCGGGACGACCGGCGGGCGGGGACGACGATGACGGCGCGCGAGCTGACCGACCTGATCGAGGCGGGCGAGCGGCGCATCGGGTGGGCGCGGCGGTCGATGCCGGTGCTCACCGCGATCGCCGCGCGCTTCGCCGACGAGCGGCCGCTGGACGGCCTGCGCGTCGCCGCCTGCCTGCACGTGACGGCGGAGACCGCCGTTCTGATGGGCGCGCTCCGGGCGGGCGGCGCGGAGATCGCGCTGGCCGCCTCCAACCCGCTGTCCACGCAGGACGACGTCGCCGCCGCCCTCGGCGCGTACGGCATCGCCGTACGCGCCCGGGCCGGAGTGGACATGGAGACGTACTACCGGCACATCCACCAGGCGCTGGACGTCTCCCCGGACATCGTGCTCGACGACGGGGGCGACCTGGTCAACATCCTGCACACCGAGCGCACGGAGCTCGCCGTGCGCGGCGGCTGCGAGGCGACCACGACCGGGATCATCCGGCTGCGGCAGATGGCCGCCGAGGGGGCGCTGGAATTCCCCGTCGTCGCGGTCAACGACACCCGCACCAAGCGGATGTTCGACAACCGGTACGGCACCGGCCAGTCCACCCTCGACGGCATCATGCGGGCCACGAACGCGCTGCTCGCCGGGCGGACCGTCGTCGTCGCCGGGTTCGGATTCTGCGGGCGCGGCGTGGCCGAGCGGGCCAAGGGGCTCGGTGCGCGGGTGGTCGTGACCGAGATCGACCCGGTGAAGGCGCTCGACGCGGCGCTCCAGGGCTACGAGGTGCTCCCGATGGGGCGGGCCGTGCGGGTGGGCGACGTGTTCGTCACCGTCACCGGCAACCGCGACGTCATCCGGGGCGAGCACCTGTCGGTGATGAAGGACGGCGTCATCCTGGCCAACGCGGGCCACTTCGACGTCGAGATCGACGTCCGCGCCCTGGAGGGGCTGGCCGCGTCGGTGAACTACGGGGTGCGCCCCAACGTGGACGAGTACGTCCTGGCGGACGGCAAGCGGCTCCTCCTGCTCGCCGAGGGCCGCCTCGTCAACCTGACCGCCGCCGAGGGGCACCCGGCCGCCGTCATGGACATGTCGTTCTCCGCCGAGGCCCTCACCATCGCCTGGCTCGCCGGTGAGGCGGATCGGCTGCCGCCCGGCGTGTACGACGTGCCCGCCGACATCGATGCCGAGGTGGCCAGGCTCAAGCTCGCGGCGACCGGCATCGCGATCGATGAGCTGACCGCCGAGCAGGAGGACTACCTGCACTCCTGGCGCGCCGGCTCCTGAGCACGGGCGGCGCCCGGGCGGTGCTTCCCGGCGGTTGAGTCGGGTGGAGACGGCCGGCCGCCTCTGTCCCTATGCGGCCGGCCGCCTCCACCCTGCCCCCTTGCGGGCATGCCCTTGTCGCCCGCAGATCGTCACATGTGCCCCGTTTTGCGGCCTCTACACCTCAATTTGGCGGGACGAATCCCCCCGGAGTGGGGCCGGCGGGGTCCGAAGGAGGCGGCGGGTTCACGGGAGCCGGCGCGCCGCCCTGGGGAGCGCCCCCGTGCGTGCCCCCGTGTGTGCCGCGGTGAGGAGCGCCCCCGTAGGGAGCCCCGTCATACGGCGACCCGCTGTACGGAGCCCCGTCGTATGGGGACCCGCCATAGGGCGACCCGTAGGAGGCACCGCCGTACGCGGCTCCGAAGGGCGGCGCGGCGGCCCTGGCCTGGGCGAGGCGCAGCTCCTCGCGGCGGCGTCGCTCCGCCAGGACGGCGGCGAGATAGGTGTGCGGCGGCAGGCCGGGCGGCGGCGGGGGAGCCACCACGGCGGACACCTGGCCCGCGATCCGGACGCCCATCTGGTGCCGTATGTCCGGGCCGAGCTGGTGCCACCGGCTCAGGTACTGCCGGGCCGTGTCGGCCAGCTCACCGGTGAGCTGCGACAACTGCAGCGAGGCGGCCCACGGCGCGAGCCCCGGCGGCATCTCCGGCGGCGGCTCCTGGCGCGGCCCGCGCTCGGAGATGACGATCGTGCCCGCGAAGACGTCTCCCAGCCGCTTGCCCCGCTGGTTGACCAGCGACGTGATGAGCGCGGGCGCGCCGAAGAACATCCAGAACTCCAGGAAGCCCGCGAGCCCCCGGAACAGCGCCTGCCGGAACCGCTCGGGCCCGCCGTCGTCGCCGACCACACGCAGGCCCATCGCCAGCTTGCCGAGGCTGCGCCCCCTGCTCGCGGTCTCGAAGGCGACGGGATAGCCCACCAGCACGAGCACCGTCACCAGGATCATCAGCCCCGTCGCCAGCGCCGTGTCCGTGACCACAGACGCGCTGCCCAGCAGGATGTACATCAGGATGAGGGCGGCCCACTGGACGACCCAGTCGATGAGGAGCGCGACGCCCCGGGTGGGGAGCTGCGCGATCCGCACCTCGACGACGACGGCCTCGCCGGTCACAACATCGGCCACATACCGCACCCTACTGGGGCATTAGTCGATCGATAGAGTGCCCACCGTGGACATCGATGCGTTCGTCGCGGCCCATCGGCCCGCCTGGGACCGGCTGGAGGACCTGGTACGGCGCCGCCGCCACCTCGCCGGGGCCGAGGTGGACGAGCTCGTCGAGCTGTACCAGCGGGTCGCGACCCACCTGTCCGTCGTCCGTTCGGCCTCGACCGACGCCGTCCTGGTCGGCCGCCTCTCCTCGCTGGTGGCGCGGGCCCGCTCGGCCGTGACCGGGGCGCACACGCCCGCCTGGCGGGAGGCGGTCCGGTTCTTCACCGTCTCGTTCCCCGTCGTCGCCTACCGCGCCCGGCGCTGGTGGCTCGGCGCCACCCTCGCGTCGCTCGTGGTCGCGTACGTGATGGGCGCCTGGGTGGCGGGCAACCCGGACGTGCAGGCGGCCGTCGGCACCCCCGAGGAGATCAGACAATTAGTCGAGCACGACTTCGCCGACTACTACTCGGAGAACCCGGCCGCCTCGTTCGCGGGACAGGTGTGGATCAACAACGCCTGGGTGTCGGCGCAGGTCATCATCTCGGCCGTCCTCCTCGGGCTGCCGATCCCGTACATCCTGTGGCAGAACGCCGCGAACGCGGGCCTCATCGGCGGGTTGATGACCGCGCATGACAAGGCGGACGTGTTCTGGGGGCTGATCCTCCCGCACGGCCTGCTTGAGCTGACCGCGGTGTTCCTCGCCGCCGGGGTGGGGTTGCGGCTCGGCTGGACGGTCATCGACCCGGGGCCCCGACGGCGGGGCGAGGCGCTGGCGGAGCAGGGGCGGGCGGTGATGAGCGTCGCCCTCGGCCTCGTCGTCGTCCTGTTCGTCTCCGGGCTGATCGAGGCGGGCGTCACGCCGTCCGGGCTGCCGACCTGGGCGCGGATCGGCATCGGCGTGCTGGCCGAGGTCCTCTTCCTGGCCTACGTGGTCGTGTTCGGCCGCCGGGCCGCCCGTGCGGGCGAGACCGGCGACATCGAACGCGCCCCCGACCTCGCCCCCACTGCCTAAGGGCGCCCCGAGCTCGCGCCGGCACCACCAATCGTTACGGCGCCCAACCACACACCCGCGAGGGGCGCGGCGGTGTCTGGACTGAGGAACGAGCGGGCTGAGGGACGAAGCCCCGAGTGACGAGGGAAGACATCGCCTGAGGGCGCCCCGAGCCCGCCGAGCGAAGCGAGGCCAATAGACACAGCTAGAGGCGGCCGGCTGCCTTCAATGCCAGGTAGGCGTCGGCGAGTGCCGGGGCGAGCTCCTCCGGCGGGGCGTCCACCACCTCGACCCCCTGCCCGCGCAGCCGGGCGGTGATCCAGCGCCGTTCGCCGCGCAGCCGCTCGGCCGCCGCCGCGTCGTAGACCAGCTCCGCCGTACCCCGGCCGGAGGCCATGTCCGCCACCCGCGGGTCGGCGACCGCCGCGACCAGCACCGTGTGGCGGGACGACAACCGCGGCAGGACCGGCAGCAGGCCCTCCTCCATCGCGGCGGCGTTCAGGTCGGTCAGCAGCACCACCAGGCAGCGGCGCTTCGCCCTGGCCAGCACGGCGGAGACCATCCCCGGCGCGTCGGCCTCCACCAGCTCGGCCTCGATCGGGGCCATCGCGTTGACCAGCGACGACAGCAGGTCGCTTCGGGACGCCCCGGACAGCCAGGCGCGCACCGTGCGGTCATGGGCGAGGAAGTCGACCCGGTCGCCCGCCCGGGCCGCGAGGGCGGCGAGCAGCAGCGCGGCGTCCATCGACCAGTCGAGCCGGGGCCAGCCGGACGGCTGCCCGGGGTGGGGCGCCACGCCGACGCGTCCGGCCGACGTGCGGCCGGTGTCCAGGACGATCAGCACCCGCCGGTCACGTTCCGGCCGCCACGTGCGCACCACGACGTCGCTGCGCCGGGCGGTGGCCCGCCAGTCGATCGACCGTACGTCGTCGCCGACCACGTACTCGCGGAGCGAGTCGAACTCGGTGCCCTGGCCCCGGACGAGCGCCGGGTGGCGGCCGTCCAGTTCCCGCAGCCGGGCCAGCTTGCCGGGGAGGTGCTTGCGGCTGAGGAACGGCGGCAGCACCCGCACCGACCACGGGACCAGGTGCGACCCCTGGCGGGCGGCCAGGCCCAGCGGGCCGACCGACCGTACGGTGACCGTGACCGCCTCACGGTCGCCCCTGCGCGTCGGCGTCAGCGTGGTGACCAGGCGGCGGCGTTGCCCCGCGGGGACGTCCAGCTTCAGGTGGCACGGCGCCGCCCCCGCCGACGGAGGCCACGCGTCGCGCACCACGCCCTTGACGCGGCGGCGGCCGGGGTTCTCCACGACCAGTCCGACCGTGACCGACTCGCCGAGCCGTACCAGCCGCTCGCCGTCGCGGTGGAGGCGCAGCCCGCGTACGCCGCCGGCGAGCAGCAGGTCGACCGCCACGAGTACGGCGAGCAGCAGCGCGAGCCCCAGCACGGCCACGGGCGGGGCGGGCGCCACCAGCACCACGAGCGCGCCCAGCGCCGCGAGCAGGCCCGCCCGTCCGGTCAGTGCCACCGCCTCGTCCCTCCGTTCACCGATCGGCGCGTCATCAGCGTCATCGGCGTCATCAGCGGGGGACGGGGACGCCGGCGAGGATGCCGTCCAGGACGCCGTCCGGGGTCGCGCCCTCCAGTTCGGCCTCGGGACGGAGCTGGACGCGGTGCCGCAGCGCGGGCCGGGCGAGCGCCTTCACGTCGTCCGGCGTCACGTACGAGCGGCCGGACAGCCAGGCCCAGGCCCGGGAGGCGGCCAGCAACGCCGTCGCGCCGCGCGGGGACACCCCGAGCTGCAGCGAGGGAGAGTTCCGGGTGGCGCGGGCCAGATCGACGATGTAGCCGAGCACCTCCGCGCCCACGTGGACCTGCTTGACCGCCTCCCGGCCCGCGTCCAGGTCGGCCGCGGACGCGACGGCGACGACCGAGGAGAGGTCGCGCGGGTCGAAGCCGAGCGCGTGCCGCTCCAGCACGGCGATCTCCTGCTCGCGCGGCGGCAGCGGCACGGTCAGCTTGAGCAGGAACCGGTCGAGCTGGGCCTCGGGAAGCTGGTAGGTGCCCTCGTACTCGATCGGGTTCTGCGTCGCCACCACGATGAACGGGTCGGGCAGCTTGCGGGCCGCGCCGTCCACGCTGACCTGGCGCTCCTCCATCGCTTCGAGGAGGGCGGCCTGGGTCTTCGGCGGGGTCCGGTTGACCTCGTCGGCGAGCAGCAGGTTGGTGAAGACGGGCCCCTCGCGGAACTCGAACTCCGCCGTCCTGGCGTCGTACACGAGCGAGCCGGTCACGTCGCCGGGCATCAGGTCGGGCGTGAACTGCACCCGTTTGAAGTCCAGCGACAGCGTCGCGGCGAGTGTGCGGACCAGCAGCGTCTTGGCCACGCCGGGGACGCCTTCGAGCAGCACGTGCCCCCGGCACAGCAGCGCGACCACCAGCCCGGTGACGACCGAGTCCTGCCCCACCACCGCCTTGGCGACCTCGGCGCGCAACGTGGCGAGCGTCTCGCGGGCCGCGTCCGCTCCCGGGGAGCCGGGTGTAGATGTGGTCAAGAGTCTCGTACCTGCCTTTCGAGTGTGTCGAGCTGTCCGGCCAGGGCCACCAGGGCGCCGTCGTCCGCGGGCGCCGGCCCGTACAGCGCGGAGCGCACCTCGGGCGCCTCCCGCCCGGTCCGTACGGTGGCCGCGGCGACGATCTCCTCGGGTGCGGCCGTCGGGGGCAGCCCCAGGCGGGGGGCCATCCGGTCGATCGCGGCGGCGCGCAGCGCCTGGGCGGCCCGGTCCCTGGCCCGCCGCGCCCGGTAGAGGCGACCGCGCCCCTCCACGGTTTCGGACGCCCGGACGACCACCGGCAGCCGTTCGGCGACGACGGGACCGAGGCGGCGTCCCCGCCACACGGCGACCACGGCCACCGCGACGGCCAGTTGCAGCATCGCCCACGGGACGGCGTCCGGGATGAGCTCGCCCAGCGTTTTGCCTTCGCCGGTGCCGGTCACGCCGGTCACCGGCTTCTCGGGGGCGGTGAGCCAGATCAGCCGGGGCTTGGCTCCGGTCAGGTTCAGCGCGAGCGCGGCGTTGCCGTCCTCGGCGAGGCGCATGTTCGTCATGAACGCGCTGTCGCCGATCACGGTGACCGTCGCGCCGTCCACGGTGTGCCGTACGAGCGTCGGCCGCCCCGCCGCCGGATAGCAGCCGGCGGCGCCTGCGGGGGCCACGAACGAAACGCCGCCGACGAAGGCGCTGCCCGCGCGGGTCGCCTCGGGGAGCGCGCACCCCGGCTCACGGGACCTGGACCGGACGTCCTTGCCGGTGAGCACGCCCTTGGCCAGGATGTCGAGGTGCGTCTGGGGGCCCGCGATCAGCCGGTCCCCGCCGGCCGCGGCGATCACCCGCGCGTCGTCCGCGCTGAGCGCGACGGTGTCGCCGATGAGGAGCTGGCTGTCCGGGCCCGCGCTCGCGGCCATCGCGGAGACGCTCTCCACCCGTTCGACGGACACGCCGTGCCGCCGGAGCAACTGCGCGAGCGCCTTGCCGCCCTGGAGCGAGGAGTCGGCCGGATCGAGCGGGCGGTCGCCCGTGCCCGGCGACGACAGCAGCACGGGGACCACCGCGGTCACGAGCACCAGCAACGCGATCGCGAGTACGCCGCGCCCGCCTCGCCACACGCTCCCGGCCGTCGGAGAGGTGGAGACCGACGTCGGCGGGGTCGCGGCGCTCACGCGTCCGCCCCCAGGCTCACCCGGGCCGCCGCGAGGAGCCCGTCCAGCTCGGCCACGCTCGCGTAGCCTTCCCGGCTGCCCGGGGCCTCGCCGTACGTGACGTCGTCGAAGAGCCGCGCGGCGGCGGTCAGCGCGACGGCGTGGGCGGGCAACACTCGTCCGGCGTCCGCGGCCAGCTCGGCGGCGGTACGGCCCGGCATGGGGCTGAGAACGGCCCGCTCCTCCAGGTCGCGGGCGATCGCCCGGAGCCGCTCCCTGATCGCCTCGGCCCAGCTCCCGGCGGCCGCCAGCCGTTCGGCCTCGGCCCGGTGCTCGGCGGCCGTGCGTACGGCGCCGCCGAGGAGGCCCTCCTCCACGGCCCGGCGGGACCGGGACACGCGGCGCAGCGACCACACCAGCAGCGCCGCCAGCAGGACGAGCGCCACGACGATGACGACCAGCGCGACCACGCCCCCGGCCCGCCCTCCGGGCGCGCTGTCGAACAGGTCGCCGAGGAGCTGCGTCAGGTGCCGCCACAACCGGTCGACCAGGGACTCCTGCTGGTATCCCGAGCGCAGCAGCTCCTTCGCGGCCTCCTGCCCGGCCTCGTGGCGGCCGAGGTCCAGCGGGGGACCGGGCGCCCGGGGGAGCCGCGGGCCGAGCGCCGCCAGGGCGGCGGCCGGCGCGGATGCGGGCAGGGTCACAGCCGGGGACCGCCCGGAGGCACGCCGTACCCGCCCCACCCGTCCTGGCCCGGGCCGGTGCCGTACGGGGGGCCGTACGCGGAGGCCCCGGCGCCGGCCGCGGCGGCGTTGGACGGGTCCCACAGGTCGTCCACGGAGGAGTGGACCCAGCCCTGCGTCTGGTTCGTCGCCGCGGCCGAGCGCAGCACGAGGTCGAACGCCTCCACCCGCATCCGCCGGTCGGCGTACAGCAGGCCGTTCACGCCGGCCTGGAAGGGATAGGTGATCATCGCGCTCAGTGTGCTGCCGAGGGCGGTGAGGAGGGTGACCGCCACGGCCACCCCCGCCGACGAGCCGCCCAGCAGGCCGACCATCGTGCCGGCGAGCGTGAACGGGAAGGACAGCATGGTGCCGATGAGCCCGGCGAGCAGGCCGGTCAGCAGCACGATGCCGAAGATCCGCCACGAGTCGCCCCTGACCAGCTGCCACGAGCGGCGCATCGCGTCCACCGGGCCGCGTCCCTCCAGCACCACCGCCGGCGCCGACAGCGCGAACTTGGTGCTGAAGAACAGCGCGTACACGGCGTAGGCGGCGAGGCACAGGATGAGGAGGCCGACCAGGCCGACGATGCTGCCGGAGGAGTCATCCAGGGCCCCGGACGTGATCAGCCCGATGAACAGGCCGAAGATGAGCAACGCGGGCAGGATCAGGATCAGGCCTTCGAGCGCCACGAGCCCGAACAGCGCGGGGAACCGCCGCCTGGTCAGCCGCCAGGCCTCGCCGACGGTGATCTTTCCGCCGAACACCGCCCGGCCGAGCACCCGGGTCATGATGCCGGTCAGGATCGTGGTGGCCACGAACGTCAGCGCCATCGAGATCAGCGTGCCGAGGGCCTGCGCGGCCAGCCCGCCCAGCGCGTCGGCCGTCCCGAACGCATCGGGGTCGGCGAGCAGCTCCGACCTGGAGCGCACGTAGATCGCCTGCCCGGCCGACACGGGGAGCGTGGTGACCGCCGCCACGATCGCCGACAGGCCGAGGGTGGCCTTCGGGTGCGACCGCACCATCTTGATCGTGCCGTCGAGGATGTCGCCGAGGGCCAGCGGCCGCAGCGGGACGATCCCCGGTCGCGGTGCCTGCGGCGGCGGCCGGAACCCCTGCGGGCCCGGGCCGTACGCGCCGTAGGAGCCGTACGCGCCGGGCTGTCCGCCGTACTGAGGCTGTCCGCCGTAGGGGGACTGCCCGTACGGCTGGCCCTGCGGCGGCGGGGGCGGAGGCGGCGGCGTCTCGCCCGGCCCGCCCGGGGAGGCCCAGGAGGACCCCTGGTGCCCCCAGTAGGCCGGAGGCTGGTCGGGCGCCCAACCGGGCGGCACATCGGGGGCGGGGCCGTCGTGGTCAGGGCCGTCTGTCATGTCCCAATCCTGGCATGATGTACGACCTCGTGGCAGGGAGAGGCGGCGCGGGAAAGCCCGATCCCGCCCGCGTGAACGCCACTTTCATGATCGAAATAGTGAAACGATCAAGAGCTTCGCGCGCGGATCCGGGCGGGAATTCCCGTTCGGCCGGGCAAAGGACGCCCTGCGAGCCTGGCCGCATTTGGTCACATCATCGCGCGTTCCGCCCCGTGCGCCTAAACTCCTTCCTTTGTCATGGTCGTGTATCGCTCATACGGTCGCCACGGTAGCCTTCCGGTGAACGTGTGATATCGCCCATATCTCTCCAATTGCGTAGAACGAATGAGGGGCCATGAAAGGACGCGTGCTGGTCGTCGATGACGATGCCGCTCTCGCCGAGATGCTCGGCATCGTGTTGCGCGGGGAGGGATTCGAGCCGTCCTTCGTCTCCGACGGTGACAAGGCGCTCGACGCATTCCGGGACACGCGGCCCGACCTGGTCCTTCTCGACCTGATGCTCCCCGGCGCCGACGGCATCGACGTGTGCCGTCGCATCCGCGCCGAGTCCGGCGTGCCGATCGTCATGCTGACGGCCAAGAGCGACACCATCGACGTCGTGCTCGGGCTGGAGTCCGGCGCCGACGACTACATCGTCAAGCCGTTCAAGCCCAAGGAGCTCGTCGCCCGGGTGCGCGCCCGGCTGCGCCGCACCGACGAGCCGACCCCCGAGATCCTCCAGATCGGGGACATCACCATCGATGTCGCCGGGCACTCGGTCAAGCGCGGCGAGGAGACCATCAACCTGACGCCGCTGGAGTTCGACCTGCTGGTCGCCCTGGCCCGCAAGCCGCGCCAGGTCTTCACCCGCGAGGTCCTGCTGGAGCAGGTCTGGGGCTACCGCCACGCGGCCGACACCCGGCTGGTCAACGTGCACGTCCAGCGGCTCCGCGCCAAGATCGAGAAGGACCCCGAGCACCCCGAGATCGTCGTCACGGTCCGCGGCGTCGGATACAAGGCCGGCCCGGCCTAACCTCCTGGTCGACCCGCGATGCCCGTCCCCGCCAAACACCCCCTCCGGAGGAGCCCACGCCAGATCGCGCGCGGCGTCCGCCGGAGGGCCCGGCACGCCGCGCGCCGGGCCCGCGGCGTGTGGCGGCGCTCGCTCCAGCTCCAGGTGGTGACCAGCACCCTGGTCATCTCGATGACCGTGGTCGTGGTCCTCGGCGTCTTCCTGATGCAGTCCATCGTCAAGTCCATGGTCGACGGCCGTAGGAACGTCGCCGTCGCCGAGGCCGCCGCGAACGTCACCACCATCTCGGGCCACCTGGAGAACCCTCCCCTCGCCGGCGACTCCACCAAGCAGCCGGCGTCCGGGGACGGTGCGGCGACCTCCTCGGACAACCCCGTGGACGTGGTCGCCCAGAGCCTCGCCGAGCGGGCCGGGTCCCGCTACAGCGTGGTCATCCGCAACGACATGGCCGTGGGCGAGGACCGGGCGACCGGCAACATCGACTGGCGGAGCGTTCCCGAGACGATGCGCGAGAAGGTGCGCAAGCTCGGCCCGCTGGACCCGCCCTACGCGCAGATCGGCGTCCAGCTGCACTTCCTCGGCAAGGCCCCCGAGATCGGCATGGTGGTCGGCGCCAAGGTCGTCTCGTACAACGGCACCGTCTACGAGATCTACCACCTCTTCCCGATGGGCGAGGAGGAGCGGACCCTGTCGTCCATCAGGCAGCTCCTCATCGTCGTCGGCGCCGTCCTCGTGCTGCTGCTCGCCGCCATCGCCTCGCTGGTCACCCGCCAGGTCGTCACGCCCGTACGGCTCGCCCGCCAGGCGGCGGAACGGCTCGCGGCCGGCCGCCTGGAGGAGCGGCTCAAGGTGCGCGGCGAGGACGACCTGGCCCGGCTGGCCACGTCGTTCAACGAGATGGCGTCCAACCTCGCCGTCAAGATCCACCAGCTTGAGGAGCTGTCCCAGGTCCAGCGGCAGTTCGTGTCCGACGTGTCGCACGAGCTGCGCACCCCGCTGACCACGGTCAGGATGGCCGCCGACCTGCTCTACGAGAGCCGCGACGACTTCGAACCGGCCGCCCGGCGCTCGGCCGAGCTGATGCAGAACCAGCTCGAACGCTTCGAGTCGATGCTCGCCGACCTGCTGGAGATCAGCAGGTACGACGCGGGAGCCGCGACGCTCGACCTGGAGCCGGTGGACATGCGCGACGTGGTGCTGAGCGCGATCGGCGACTCCGAGGCGCTGGCGGAGCAGCACGCGACCCGCTTCGAGCTGCGCCTGCCCAGCGAGCCCTGCATGGCCGAGGTGGACAGCCGCCGGGTGGAGCGCATCCTGCGCAACCTGCTGTTCAACGCGATCGAGCACGGCGAGGGCAAGGACATCGTCGTCACGCTGGGCGGCGACAGGGACGCCGTGGCGGTCGCCGTGCGCGACCACGGCGTGGGGCTGAAACCGGGCGAGGAGAACCTGGTCTTCGACCGGTTCTGGCGGGCCGACCCCTCACGGGCCAGGACCATCGGGGGGACGGGGCTCGGCCTGGCCATCTCACGCGAGGACGCGCTGCTGCACGGGGGCTGGCTCCAGGCGTGGGGGTCGCCGGGGGAGGGGACCCAGTTCCGGCTCTCGCTCCCGCGCCAGGAGGGGGCGGAACTGAGGGGGTCACCGCTCCCCCTAGTGCCGCCCGAGGTCGAGATGCGGCGGAGCTGGCGCGGCCACGTGTCCGCGCTGCCCACGGGGATGGGGGACGGGGGCGTCTTCGATGTGGATTAGGTCGGGCCCGATCAGGTACGCGGCGGCCGCGGTCACCGCGCTCGCGCTCGCGGGCAGTGGGACGGCGTGCGCCGTCATCCCGACCAGCGGGAGCCCCATCCCGGCCAAGGAGGAGAGCAACAGCGATCCGCTCAACGCGCCGTACGTGCGGATGATCGCCGCGCCGCCGAAGGCGGGCGCCCAGCCGCTCGACATCGTCGCGGGCTTCCGCGCCGCGATGGCGAGCGTGGAGGACCCCGACTGGAAGATCGCCAAGCAGTACCTCACCGGCGACGCGCTCACCGAGTGGAACCCCGAGAGCGGCGTCACCGTCTTCGACGCGGCCCGCCCCAAGGAGGAGAGCGACGGCGGCGGCGTCACCATGACCTTCCGCGGCACGGTCGCCGCGACCATCGACGGCGAGGGGCGCTACCAGGACCTCACGCTCACCGGCGCCGACCGGGACGTGACGTTCGCGCTCAAGAAGGTCGGCGAGGAGTGGCGCATCTCCGCCGCGCCGCCGGGACTGCTTCTCTCGTCCTCCGACATCAAGCGCGCGTACGAGGCGTTCGACCTCTACTACCCGGACGTCAGCGGCAGGTGGCTCGTCGCCGACCACGTCGCCATCCCGATCGACCCGAGCGAGAGCCAGGTGGAGACCCTGGTGCGGTGGCTGCTGCGCGGCCCCGGGCAGTCGCTGCGCGGCGCGGTGGGGAACGTCCTCCCCGAGGGTGCCCGGCTGATCCGCGTCGCCGCCGACGGCGACAGCGTGATCCTCGACTTCACCTCCGCGATGGCGGTGATCGGCGACCGGTCCGACCAGCTCAGGGCGGTCTGCGCACAGCTCGCCTGGACGCTCGGCCAGGTCGTCCCCGGCCAGAGCATCCAGATCCAGGTGAACGGGGAGCCGCTCCCGGGGGACGGCCGCAGCATCAAGTCGCAGAACTACCCCGAGTTCAACCCCGCCGTCCTCACCGGCGAGCAGCCCGCCTACTTCATGCGGGGCGGGGTGCTGCACCGGATCGACCACGACGCGGACGACCCGGTGGTCGAGGGCGTGGCGGGCCAGAAGACCATGGGCTTCTCCTCTCCGGCGATCTCCGGCACCGACCGGATGGCCAAGGTGGCCGCGCTCGGCGACGACGGCGCCGTCTACGTCTCCTCCATGACCGAGGACAGCCGCTGGGACAAGTGGATGGGCGGCACGAAGGGCAGCACCCTCACCCCGCCCTCCTGGGACCGCTACGGCGCCGTGTGGGCGGCCGAGAACATCGCCGGCGAGCTGCGCGTCTGGACCGCGTACGGCGCGGCGCCGCAGCGGGTCCTCATCCCGGCCGACATCGCCGAGGCCAACGTCGAGGCGCTTCGCGTCGCCCGTGACGGCGCCCGCGTGGCGATGATCGTCGACAACGGCCACGGACCCGAGGTGCGGACCGGCCCGATCATCCGGGACGAGGGCAACCCGCGGATCGGCGAGCTGCGGACGCTGGTGGAGGCCAAGGAGAACCAGCGCATCCTCGACGTCGCCTGGAAGGACGGGCAGCACGTCGTCGTCCTGTCCGACAGCCTCAAGGGCGGGCGCGTCTACACCGTGTACTCGGTGACCGACGGGCGGTCGGAGGAGCCCAAGTCGGCCGCGCACGTGTCGACCATCAGCGCGGCTGGGGACTCCCTGCTCGCCGGCGGCGACGACAGCGGCGACGGCGGCGACGGAGGCGAGGTCCTGTCCTGGGACGCCAAGAAGAGCCAATGGGTGACCGAGGCCAAGGACGGCGCGAGCACCCCCGTCTACCCCCTCGGCTGAGTTCCGCGCGGGGCGGAACTGTCGGTGGTCCCTGACAGGGTGGGCGAGTGCTCGCGGCCCTGCTCGACCTGGTCCTGCCGCCCCGGTGCGCCGGGTGTGGCGAGCCCGGCGCGCTCGTCTGCCCGCTCTGTCTGGAGGAGGTCCTCCGCGAGCCGGCGACGCGCCCGCCCGACCCGGTTCCTCCCGGCCTGCCCGAGTGCTGGTCGGCGACCCGTTATGACGGCGCCGCCCGCCGGGTCCTGCTGGCCTACAAGGAGCGCGGCCGTACGGCCCTGGCCCCTCTGCTGTCCGCGGTCCTGGCCGAGGTCGCGGAGACCGCCCTCGCGGCCCACGCCTGGCGTCCTGGGCATCCCTCCGTCGCCCTGGTGCCCGTGCCCAGCGCCCGCGCCGCCTCGCGCAGGCGCGGCCACGACCCGGTCGGCGTGATCACGTCCGGGGCGGCGAAACTGCTGCGGCGGCGCGGGCTTCCGGTCACCGCCGCGCCGATGCTGCGGCAGGGCCGCCGGGTGGCGGACCAGGCGGGCCTCAGCTCCACGCAGCGGGCCGCCAACCTGCGGGACGCATTCGTGGCCGCCCCGAGCCGCACCGCCGTCGCACGGCCCTCTGGCGGCCGTGTGGGCGCCGTCCTGCTGGTTGACGACATCGTCACCACCGGCGCGACCCTCGCGGAGGCGGCCCGCGCAGTACGGGAGACCGGCGCCGCAGTGCCGCTGGCGATCACCGTCGCCGCCACGCCGAGAACCCGGGAAAGGGACCGGAATCCGATGGCGCGACACGCCAGGGAGACATAGATCACGCCGTTGACGGAGGGTAAAGAAACGATCGATCCAGGCTTTGTGTCCGATGCCACAACTTTGGTCCGCGATGGACAGGAAGTCCTGTTCAGCGGGCACTGTACCCCTGGGCGACAGGGGCGAACCGTTCGCGCCGGACCGGTGGCGCGGAGGACGGATCTTCCCGGAGGTCACCGACTGTGATCGATCGGCGAGGCGCGCGGCTGACATTCGGCCCGGCAGCGACTAGCGTTCAGGACATGGCACCCGTTCGGGTCCGTGGTTGCGCCGGATCGACCCCCTTGAGGGGGCCGGTTCTGCTAGCCGATGCCAGCCGCAGGCGAAACGGTCCACGTAAGGCGACTCTTGGTCGTCCGATCACGGTGCGGCTTAGAGGTAAGTCCTGCCTTCCCGGGGGTCCAGATGTCCCCCGCAAGGAGAGAAGGGCGTTAGTGGCAAAGAGCTGCGAATCCCTCAGCAGGCGGATGTGGGGACGAAGACCAGGTCGGCCGGACGGGTGCCGCGAGCGCGTCGCGCTCTCCATCACAGTCGAGATGCGAAGGGGGGCTTTTGCGTGGACATCATCGTCAAGGGACGGCACACCGGTGTGAGTGACCGATTCCGTGAGCACGTGACCACGAAGCTGGCCAGAATCGAGCGACTGGACAACCGGCTCATCCGGGCGGACGTGGAAGTGTCCAAGGAGCGGAATCCTCGGATGAGCGATCAGCGGGAGCGCGTGGAGCTGACGGTCCGCTCCCGGGGCCCGGCGATCCGCGCCGAGGCCGCGGCGGACGATCGCTTCGCGGCGCTGGACCTCGCGCTGAGCAAGCTGGAGGCCCGCCTGCGCAAGCTGGCGGACCGGCGCAAGGTCCATCACGGGAAGAGCAGCCCGCCCTCGGTGGGCATCCTCACGGCCGGACTGGGCGAGGCCACCCCGGAGGTCACCGGGCCGTCGCTCCAGGCTGAGTCCCGGACCGAGGTCCCGCAGCAGACTGCGTACGAGGAACCGATCGTGCAGATCGAAATGGACGGCGAGGGGCCGCTCGTCGTCCGGGAGAAGTTCCACGAGGCCGACCCGATGACGATCGACCAGGCTCTTCTTGAAATGGAGCTCGTCGGGCACGACTTCTTCCTCTTCAGAGACAAGGAAAGCGGGCACCCGAGCGTCGTCTACCGCCGGCGTGGCTACAGCTACGGCGTGCTCAGACTGGTCGAGCGATAGGAGCCACCCGTGGATTCCGCGCCCCGCGGAATCCACGGGCCGGGCCCGTCCCCCGCGAACGAAGATCCTCTCTCGCGCCGGAAGCCGTGTAATGATGGCGACCCGGCTACCTTGACCCCCGCAAGGAGGAGAAGTGAGGGAGCGAAGCGGTGAGCCGATCCGCGTCCTCATCGTGGACGACCACGCGCTGATCCGCCGCAGCCTGGAGCTCGCGCTGGCCGCCGAGGACGACATCGAGGTGGTCGGCGAGGCGAGCGACGGCCAGGAAGCGGTGGAGCTCGCCGGCCGGTTGCTTCCCGACGTGGTGCTCATGGACGTGCGGATGCCCCGGCAGGACGGCATCGGGGCCACGCGGAGCATCAAGGAGTCGGTGCCGAGCACGCGGATCATCATGCTGACCGTGAGCGACGAGGAGGAGGACCTCTTCGACGCGATCAAGGCCGGCGCCACCGGCTACCTTCTCAAGGACGTCCAGCTGGACGAGGTGCCCGACGCCGTGCGCGGCGTTCACGAGGGCCAGTCGCTCATCAACCCGGCGATGGCGGCCAAGCTGATCAGCGAGTTCCAGCACATGAGCCGCAAGGAGGCCGAACGGCCGCCGCAGCTCCCGGTGCCCCGGCTGACCGAGCGCGAGATGGAGGTGCTCCGGCTGGTCGCCAAGGGCATGAACAACCGGGAGATCGCCAAGGATCTGTTCATCTCCGAGAACACCGTCAAGAACCACGTGCGCAACATCCTGGAGAAGCTCCAGCTGCACTCCCGGATGGAGGCGGTCGTCTACGCCGTCCGGGAGCGCCTGCTGGAGATCACCTGACGGTGGCTCAGGCGGGGCCGTCCGGCGGCTCCGCCTGAGCGGCGAGCGCGGCCCGCAGCGGACCCTCGTGCTCGGGCGAGGTGACGCGCTCGACGCGGACGCTCGTGCAGCCGACCCAGCTCGCCGCCTCCCACAGCGCGTCCCGCATCGCCTCGACGGCCGCGGCCGGTCGGGGCCCCGGCTCGAACCCGACCTGCCGGGCGACGAAAACCGACCCCTCCCGGGCCGGATCCACCCGGCCGACGATTCGTCCGCCGGCCAGCACCGGCATCGCGAAGTATCCGTGCACGCGCTTGTGCTTCGGGACGTACGCCTCCAGACGGTGGCTCAGCCCGAAGACGCGCTCGGCGCGCGCCCGCTCCCAGATGAGCGAGTCGAAAGGGGACAGGAGCGTCGTGCGGTGCCGTCCGCGGGGCTCGTCCTCCAGGGCGGGCGGATCGGCCCAGGCGTTGGCCGCCCCGTCGCCCGTGGCGCCCCGCCGCGCCCGCGCGGCCGGCCAGCCGGAGACGCGGACCGGCGTCAGCCCGGCGGCCCCGCTCTCCAGGGCGTCGTCGAGGAGCTCCGCGTACCTGCCCGTAACCCGGGTGAAGTCGACGAGGTCGGCCCGCGTCGCCACGCCGAGGGAGCGGCCGGCGATGGCGGTGAGCGCGGCCACGCCCTCCGCGTCGGTCACCTCCCGGTCGAGCAGGTCACGGGGGACGGCCCGCTCGGCCAGGTCGTAGACGCGCCGCCAGCCGACCCGCCGGGTGCAGACCACCTCACCGATGTCCAGCAGGTATTCGATCGAGATCTTGGCGTCGGACCAGTCCCACCATTCGCCCGCCTGCGTCGCGCCGGAGGCGCGCCGATCGACCCGGGCGCCGCCGATGTCGGTCGTCGTGATCGGGCCGTCCTGCCGGACCTGCTCCAGGATCTTGTCCACCGTGGGCGGCACCTCGTGCCAGCGGTACCGCCGCTCCCGGTAGGCGCGGCGGCGGAACGCGTACAGGGGCCAGTGTTCGAGGGGAAGGATGCAGGCGGCGTGGCACCAGTACTCGAAGGCCTGCGCCGGATCGCGCCAGTACGCCCGCTCGGCCGCCGCCCGGCCGATGGCTCCGAGCCGGGCGTACGCGACGAGTTCATGAGAACGTGCGAGCACCGAGATGGTGTCGAGTTGTACCGCGCCCACGCGCCGGAGCATGCCGCGCACTCCGCCACTCCGGGAGCGGGCGCCGAGGAAACCCTGGGCCCGGAGGATGATCCTGCGGGCCTCGTCTGCTGTCAGGTCCGTCACAGCGGCCGATGTTAGACGCTGTGACCGACAAAACGACTACGACGGTGTTACGGGGCCGGATCAGTGCTGGGGAAGCTCGTGGTGCTCGAAGGGGGAGCGGTGCTCGCGCTCGGGCATCACCCGCGGGGCGTCGATGATCACATCGGAGAAGATGTCGACCAGAAGGGCGACCACGCCACCGACCGCGCAGATGCCCGCTCCGACCCAGAAAGTGATCCAACTCGGCCCGAGAGTGAGGCCGACGCCGCCGACGGTGAAACCGGCGACAATGATGATGACGGCGAGCCAAGACTTGGGGCTTCCGCCATGACTGCCCTGATGTGCGCTTTCTGCCATACACCGTTTTCTACCCGATGGCCTTGTCGGTACGCGAGCCGGGGAACGACTGAGAGGCTTCGGCCGTTGTAATGACGCCGCTCCGTCCTCTCTCAGGTGGCTGTGTCCAGTGATGGAACGGCCTACGATGGCAGCGGGGAAGTATGTCTCGTCCTCACACTCCGGTGGATCCGCCGGGGTAGACCTGCGAGGAGCTTTACTAAAAGTGGCAGCCATTCTCGACAAGATCCTTCGCGCCGGCGAGGGCAAGACTCTGCGCAAGCTCAAGCGGATCGCCGAGCAGGTCAACTCCGTTGAAGAAGACTTCAAGAGCCTGTCCGACGCAGAGCTACGCGCCCTGACCGCCGAGTACCGGCAGCGCCACGCCGACGGCGAGTCGCTCGACGACCTGCTGCCCGAGGCGTTCGCCACCGTCCGGGAGGCCGCGCGCAGAGTCCTGGGGCAGCGCCCGTACGACGTGCAGCTCATGGGCGGCGCCAACCTGCACATGGGCAACATCTCCGAGATGCGCACCGGTGAGGGCAAGACGCTCACCTGTACTCTCCCCGCCTACCTGAACGCGATCTCCGGCAAGGGCGTTCACGTCATCACGGTCAACGACTACCTCGCGAAGCGTGACGCCGAGAACATGGGCCGCGTCCACCGCTTCCTCGGCCTCGAGGTCGGCGTCATTCTCGCCAACATGCCGCCGGACGAGCGGCGCAAGCAGTACAACGCCGACATCACGTACGGCACGAACAACGAGTTCGGCTTCGACTACCTGCGCGACAACATGGCGTGGTCCATCGAGGAGTGCGTCCAGCGCGGCCACAACTTCGCCATCGTCGACGAGGTGGACTCGATCCTCATCGACGAGGCGCGCACCCCGCTGATCATCTCCGGTCCCGGCGAGCAGTCCGGCAAGTGGTACGCCGAGTTCGCCAAGATCGTGCCCAGGCTCCGCCGGGGCACCGAGGGCAAGGACGGCGAGGAGAGCACCGGCGACTACGTCGTCGACGAGAAGAAGCGCACGGTCGGTGTCCTGGAGGCCGGCGTCGAGAGGGTCGAGGACTGGCTCGGCATCGACAACCTCTACAAGCCCGAGCACACCCACCTGGTGCAGTTCCTCAACAACGCGCTCAAGGCCAAGGAACTGTTCAAGAAGGACAAGGACTACATCGTCGTCGACGGCGAGGTCCTGATCGTCGACGAGTTCACCGGGCGCGTGCTGCACGGCCGTCGCTACAACGAGGGCATGCACCAGGCCATCGAGGCCAAGGAGGGGGTGAAGGTCAAGGACGAGAACCAGACCCTCGCCACCATCACCCTGCAGAACTACTTCCGCCTCTACGCCAAGCTCGGCGGCATGACCGGCACCGCCGCGACCGAGGCCAACGAGTTCCACCAGACCTACAAGCTGGGCGTCGTCCCCATCCCGACGAACCGGCCGATGGTCCGTAAGGACCAGGCGGACGTCGTCTACAAGACGGAGGACGCCAAGTTCCAGGCGTGTGTCGAGGACATCAAGGAGCGCTTCGAGCGGGGCCAGCCGGTCCTGGTCGGCACGACCAGCGTCGAGAAGTCCGAGAAGCTGTCGCGGATGCTCAAGCGCCAGGGCGTGCAGCACGAGGTGCTGAACGCGAAGAACCACGCCCGTGAGGCCACGATCGTCGCCGAGGCGGGGCGCAAGGGCGCCGTCACGGTCGCGACCAACATGGCCGGCCGCGGCACCGACATCATGCTCGGCGGCAACCCCGAGTTCCGCGCCGGCCTCGAGCTGGAGCAGCGCGGCCTGTCTCTGACCGAGACCCCCGACGAGTACGAGAAGGCCTGGACCGAGGCGCTGGAGAAGGCCAAGGAGGCCGTCAAGACCGAGCACGAGGAGGTCACCGAACTCGGCGGCCTGTACGTCCTCGGCACCGAGCGGCACGAGTCCCGCCGCATCGACAACCAGCTCCGCGGCCGTTCCGGCCGTCAGGGAGACCCGGGCGAGTCCCGGTTCTACCTGTCGCTGGAGGACGACCTGATGCGGCTGTTCAACTCGGCGCGGGTCGAGATGATCATGACGCGGCTGAACATCCCCGACGATGTGCCGATCGAGTCCGGCATCGTCTCGAAGGCGATCGCGTCCGCCCAGCACCAGGTCGAGCAGCAGAACTTCGAGATCCGCAAGAACGTCCTCAAGTACGACGAGGTCATGAACCGGCAGCGCAAGGTGATCTACGCCGAGCGTCGCCGGGTGCTTGAGGGCGCCGACCTGCACGAGCAGGTCCGCGGGTTCGTCACCAACGTGATCGACGACTACGTCAAGGCCGCCACGGCCGAGGGCTTCGCCGAGGAGTGGGACCTCGACAAGCTGTGGAAGGCCTTCGGGCAGCTCTACCCGGTCTCGGCGACCGTCGAGCAGCTCGTGCAGGAGGCCGGCGGTGAGCGCGAGGACCTGAGCGCCGATTTCATCGCCGAGAAGATCAAGGCCGACGCGCTTGAGGCATACCAGCGGCGCGAGGAGGAGCTCGGCTCCGAGGCGATGCGCGAGCTGGAGCGCCGGGTGATCCTCTCGGTGATCGACCGCAAGTGGCGCGAGCACCTCTACGAGATGGACTATCTCCAGGAGGGCATCGGCATGCGCGCCTACGCGCAGAAAGACCCGCTGGTGGAATACCAGCGCGAGGGCTTCGAGATGTTCTCCGCGATGCTCGACGGCATCAAGGAGGAGTCGGCCGGCTACCTGTTCAACCTCGAGGTCGAGGTCCAGGCGAACCCGATCGTCGAGGAGCACGACCACGACCACGACCATGAGCACGCGGACGACTCCGTGCACGAGGCGAGCTCGATCATCGCCAGGGCGCTGCGCCAGCCGGCCCGCCCCAGCGAGATGGTCTACACGGCGCCCGGCGAGACCGGCGACGTCGAGGTCAGCCGGGTCCGCTCCACGCCGGAGCAGCGCGCCGCGTACGGCAACGTGGAGCGCAACTCCCCGTGTCCGTGCGGCTCGGGCAAGAAGTACAAGCGGTGCCACGGCGACCCGAAGAACGTCGAGGCCTGATCGCGTCATCAGGGGAGGCCCCCGCCGGAGATCCGGCGGGGGCCTCCCCTTTTCGGGCGCGGGGCGGCCCGCCGGCCGCCCCGCGCCCGCCCGCTGAACCGCGCCTGAGAGCATCACAGGCGGATCGGGCGGCATGGGACCGCTTCGGCGTCGGCGGGCCGTCCAGCGGCGCCACGTCCCCTGGCGTCACGCGGTCTCGAAGTCGGTGACGAGCCACTGGACACCCCGGCGTTCGAGGCGCAGGGCGAGGGCGTGGCTGCGCGGCCCGCAATGGATCAGCAGGCACATCTCCACCACGCCGTCGTCCGGCCGCTGGATGTGCGGAGCGCCGACCATGGGCGGCCGTGGAGCGTCGATCATCTTCCCGGCCCGGATCAGCTCGCCGTACGCGCGCTCGCTGAGCCGGTCCTGCACGGTGGCGGGCGGACGGCGCCCGCAGAGGATCTCCGCCATGGCGCGGCCGAGGCCGCGCAGCCGCCGTTCGTCGGGCAGCGCGCCGTACGGGCCGTGGAGGAGCGGCCCACCGCCCGAGGCCAGGGCGAGCGCGCCGTACGTCCGGGGCGGGTCGTCCGGCGCGGCCGCGTCCGGCGACAGGCTGCCGGTCGGGGCCTCGTCGTACGCGGGATCGGCTGTGGGAACGGGCAGGAGCCGTGGCAGGCGGATCGGGCGCGGCGTCGGTTCGGGCATCGGAACCCCCCAGGTTCGTCGGCGGACGTGACGACTACTAGAGATTCCGGCCCGGCCGGTTGATACGAACGCCGCCAACTTTCCGGCCCGAGGGGTGGTGATGTGACGCTATGCGGGCAAGGTCCGGCCGGTGCAGCGGGCGGTTGGAGTGGCGCCCGCCGGATTACGGCGCACTTGTGACGGAGTTTTGCCCTGACCGGATCAGAGGCGGGTGCGGACCGGTTCCACGCTCTCGCCGGAGTCGACGTCCGGCTCGGGTTCGCGGCCCGGGGTCATGAAGTTCAGTTTCTTGATCAGGAAGCTGAAGACCGCGTAGTAGATCACGGCGTAGACGACGCCGATGCCCATGACCAGCCAGAACTGGTGGGTGTTGCTCTTGCTGATGTTGAGCAGGGCGTCGGTGGCGCCGGCGGAGAACCCGAAGCCGAGCCGACCCCCCAGCCAGGCGGTCAGCGCCATGGAGACGCCGGTGAGCACGGCGTGCACGACGAACAGCAGCGGGGCGACGAAGATGAACGCGAACTCGATCGGCTCGGTGATGCCGGTGACGAAGGAGACCAGCGCCGCGGAGATCATGATGCCGCCGACGGCCGGGCGCCGGTGGGCGGGCGCGGCCCGCCAGATCGCCACCGCGGCGGCCGGCAGGCCGAACATCATGACCGGGAAGAAGCCGGTCATGAACGAGCCGAAGCCGTCCGCGCCCTGGAGGTAGCAGGTCAGGTCGCCGGCGAACTGCGCGCCGGCCGCGTTCGAGCAGCCGGGCACCTGGAACCACACGATCGAGTTGATGATGTGGTGCAGGCCGAGCGGGATGAGCAGGCGGTTGGCCACGCCGTACACGCCGGCGCCGACCACGCTGTTGTCGGCGATCACCTTGCCGAGGCTGTTGATCCACTCGCCGACCGGCGGCCAGATCAGGCCGAAGACGACGCCGAGCACGACCCCGGCGAAGGCCGTCACGATCGGGACGAACCGCCGGCCACCGAAGAAGGCCAGCCAGGCGGGCAGCTTGATCCGGTAGTACCGCTGCCACAGCAGCGCCGTGACGACGCCGATGACGATGCCGCCGAGCACCCCGGTCGGGTTGTTCGCGGACCAGTTGATCGTGTCCAGCGCGACGCCGTCCGCGCCGACCACGGTGTGCGCGACCCGCTTGTGCACCGCGTCCACGGCGGGGGCCTGGAAGAACAGCCCCTTGGTCACCCGGTCGAAGACCAGGTAGCCGACCAGCGCCGCGACGGCCGTCGAGCCGTCCGAGCGGCGGGCGAAGCCGACCGCGACGCCCACCGCGAACAGCAGCGGCAGGGCGTCGAAGAGCGCGTCGCCGGCGTTGAGCAGCACGGTGGCGACGTGGGCGACCCACTCGAACCCCGCCACGTCGGCCAGGCCGCCGGGCGCGGGCCCGTTGGACCCCAGCATGTCGGGCTGGCCGAACCGCTTGAGGATCGCCGCGGCGGGCAGCACGACGATCGGCAGCATCAGGGAACGGCCCAGACGCTGCAGCAGGCCCATCACGACGGATCCCGACGACGGAACGGCGGGCGGTCCCGTCTCGGCCGAGCGTGAACTCATCGGTGTTCCTCCAGGGCTGGGGTTCGGGAGGATCGCTTGCGCTATGGACGCCGGACGGGGATCTCCAGGAGCGTTCTGAGCTGGTAACGGTCGGCGCGGTAGGTGGAGACGCCGAGCTCGGCGCACACCCCGCCGGCGAAGGAACGCCGGGCGAGCAGCAGGACCGCGCCGCCCCTGTGCAGCTTGAGCAGGTCGGCGTCGCCCGGGTCGGCGATGCCGCCGTCGATGGTGAGCTCGCCCGCGTCGAGCACCAGGCTGTACCGCGATTCGAGCAGCGCGTACAGCGAGCGCCCGGACAGGTCGTAGGCGTCGAGGTCCGGGGCGAGGGCCACGGGGATGTGGGCGCGCTCGATGGCGAGCGGCTCCCCGTCGGCGGTGCGCAGCCGCTCGATGAAGTGGACGGCGTCGCCGGGCTGGATGCCGAGCTCACGCGCGAGGTGGGCGCTGGCCCGGACGATCCGGCGGTCCAGATCGCGCGAGCCGGGCGTGAGGCCTCGGGCCCGCATGTCGTCGCTGAACGACGTGAGCTGGAGGGCCAGCTCGATCTTGGGGCGGGCGACGAACGTGCCCTTGCCCGGCACCCGGTGCAGCCTGCCCTCCGACACCAGGTGGTCGACCGCCTGCCGCACCGTCATGCGGGAGAGGCGGAACCGCTGGCAGAGCTCGCGCTCGGAGGGGATCGCCGCGCCGATCGCCAGCTCGTTGCTCTCGATGAGATCGAGCAGGATCTCCCGGAGCTGGAAGTACTTGGGCACCGGGCTGTCCGGATCGATCTGAGCCACTGATCCCTCCCCTCTCGATCTGATCATTTCAGTTGGGTTATGGTTCGTGCTGGTCTAGTCCGGACTAGACCACAGCTGGGAATTGTGTGTCAATGTACGGACCAGAGACGGATCGATAACGGCAAGGTCTCGCCAAGCCGAGATTTGAGGATGGCACCAAATGACGACCAAGATGCGCAGCGAGATCGCCGAGCAGCCCGCCGCGCTCCGCGCCACGCTTGACGCGCTGCTGCCCCGGGTGGACGAGGTGCGGCGACTCGCCGAGCAGACCCGGCACCTGCTGTTCGTCGCGCGCGGCACGTCGGACAACGCGGCGGTGTACGGCCGCTACCTGATCGAGGCCCGCGCCGGTCGCATGTGCGCGCTCGGCGCTCCGTCGATCGCCACCACCTATCGCCGCAGGGTCGACCTGGACGGCGTGCTGGCGGTGGGCCTGTCCCAGTCCGGCCGCACCGAGGAGATCGTCGAGACCCTCGACTGGGCGAAGAGCTGCGGCGCGAAGACCGTCGCGATCACCAACGGCGGCCCCGCCTCGCCGCTGGCCGAGGTCGCCGACCTGGCCCTCTGCACGCTGGCGGGCGAGGAGAAGGCCGTCCCGGCCACCAAGACGTACACCACGCAGCTCGCCGCGCTCGCGGTGCTCGCCCTCGGGGTCGGCGCCGACGTGAACGCCGACGACCTGCAGCGGGTGCCGGACGCGGTGGAGAAGCTGGTCGACGACCCCGGCGACCTGGCCGCCGTGGTCGAGGGCCTCGTCGGCAAGCCCGGCGTGGTCGTCTCCGGCCGGGGCTTCGCCTTCTCCACCGCGCTCGAACTCGCGCTCAAGCTGAAGGAGGCCTGCTACCTGCACGCCATGGGTCTGTCGTACGCGGACCTGCTGCACGGGCCGATCGCCGTCGTGGACGAGGAGACCCCGGCCATCCTGGTCGCGGCCGGCGAGGGGCCGACGCTGCCCGGCACGGTCGCGCTCGCCGAGCGGGTCACCGGCGCGGGCGCCTCCGCGTTCGGCGTCGGCGGCGGCACGGCGCTCGCCGCGGCGTCCACCGCCGCGCTGAACGGCCCCGACCTGCCCGAATGGGTGGCGCCCATGGGCCTGATCGTCCCCGGCCAGCTCCTCACCGAGGCGCTCGCCCGCAGGCTGGGCATCGACCCCGACGCTCCGCGAGGTCTGAACAAGGTCACGCAGACGGATTAGCCTGCGCACAGCACGCATTTCGAGGAGGACCGACATGGCGGCAGATGTCCGGGCGATCATCGCTGGGCTCGGTGGTGTGGACAACGTCATCGAGATCGAGCCGTGCATCACGCGGCTGCGGACGGAGGTGTACGACGCCTCCAAGGTCGACCAGGCGGCCCTCAGGGCGGCGGGCGTCCACGGCGTGATGCTCGCGGGCAACGTCGTACAGGTCGTGGTGGGCCCCGACGCCGACACGATCGCGAGCGACATCGAGGAGCTCATCGGCTGAGGCCGTGGGGCGAGCCGGACAGGAGGGGGCGTGGTGACGGCGGTTCTCGCCCCGGTGGCGGGGACGGCGATCGGTCTGGTGGCCGTGCCGGACCCGGTCTTCTCCCAGGCCATGGTGGGGCCCGGGTCGGCGATCGACCCCCGGCGCGAGCCCGGCCAGGCCGTCGCCCCGATCAGCGGGACCATCGTCAAGCTGCGCGCGCACGCCTACATCGTCCTGGGGGACGACGGCCGGGGCGTCCTCGTGCACCTCGGCATCGACACCGTGCAGCTCAAGGGGGAGGGCTTCCGGCTGCTCGCCGCCGAGGGGGACCGGGTCCGGGCCGGTCAGCCGGTGGTCTTCTGGGATCCGGCCGCGGTCGAGGCGGGCGGCCGGTCGCCGATCTGCCCGGTGGTCGCCCTGGACGCGGCGGCCGGCGAGGTCGACGGCGAGGTCCGCGGTGGCGTGGGCGCGGGCGACGAGCTGTTCCACTGGTCGTGACGGCGGCCCCCGAAAGCGGCCTGGCGATTCCAGGACGGCGCCGGGGCACTGGCGGGCCGTCCGCTGTTCCACCGCGGCTCCGGAGCGGCTCTGAGCGGTCGTGAACGCCGGCCCGCCGGGTAAATGAGTGCCGAACGGGGGCCCGGTTGGCGGTGGACCGCCCGAGGCGAGCAGAATCCGCGTGGGAGACCCCGACGATCCGGGGGAATCCGCAAGAAAACCGCTGGGAGAACCCCGACAGAAGAGGAGGAAACGTGGCCGAGCGTAAGGTCACCGTCATGTCCGAAGTGGGGCTGCACGCCCGTCCCGCCGCGACGTTCGTGCAGACCGCGGCCCAGGCGCCCTTCGACGTCACCGTCGCCAAGTTCGGCGTCCCGCCGGTGAACGCGAAGAGCATCCTGTCGGTGCTGGCCCTGGACGTGCGCCAGGGCGAGACCATCGTCATCAGCGCCGACGCCGAGGGCGCGGACGAGTTCCTGGACCGGCTCGCCGCCATCGCGTCGGCGCCCTGACCATGCACGCGGATCGGCTGGCCGGCGTGGGCGTGAGCCCGGGCGCCGGTTACGGCCCGGCGCACCGGCTGGTGCGCGACGTCCCCGAGCCGCCCAGGGCCGCGCGTCACGGCGGGAACGCGCGGGCCGAGCTGCTGCGGGCCGAGCAGGCCCTGGAGCGGGTGGCCGCCGACCTCGCCGCGCGCGGCGACCAGGCGGGCGGCGAGGCGCGGGACGTCCTCGCCGCGCAGGCCATGATGGCCCGCGACCCCGACCTCGCCGCGAGGGTGGCCGAGCTGATCGAGCAGGGCGTCGCGGCCTCCCGCGCCGTCTTCGACGCTTTCACCGGATATCGGGAGCTGCTGGCCGCCGCGGGCGGCTACCTGGCCGCGAGGGCCGCCGACCTCGACGACATCAGGGACCGGGTCGTCGCGGCGCTGGAGGGCCTGGCGTTGCCGGGCCTGCCCGCCGACCCCGCCGAGCCGTACGTGCTGGTGGCCAGGGATCTCGCGCCCGCGGACACCGTGCTGCTCGACCCCGCGACGGTCGTGGCGTTCGTGACCGAGGAGGGCGGGCCGACCAGTCACACCGCGATCCTGGCCCGCGCGCTGGGCGTGCCCGCGGTCGTGGGCTGCGCGGGTGCGGGCGCGATCCCGCCCGGCACGCCACTGCTGGTCGACGGCTCGACCGGCGTCGTACGGCTGTCGCCGGACGAGGACGAGGTGGCCCGGGCGGTGCGGGCGGCGGAGCAGAGCACGGCACTTCTCGCCGCCGTCTCGGGGGCCGGCGCCACCGCCGACGGCCACGCCGTGCCGCTGCTCGCGAACGTGGGCGGGCCGGCCGACATCGCGGCCGCGCTGGCGGCGGGCGCGGAGGGGGTCGGCCTGTTCCGCACCGAGTTCCTCTTCCTGGACCGGGTCGACCCGCCGACCTGGGAGGAGCAGCAGGACGCCTACCGCGAGGTGTTCGAGGCGTTCTCGGGCTCGCGGGTGATCGTCCGCGTCCTCGACGCCGGGGCCGACAAGCCGCTCGACTTCCTGCCGCCGCCGGCTCCCGAGCCCAACCCCGCGCTCGGCGAGCGCGGGGTGCGGCTGTTCCGCCGCTTCCCCGAGGTGCTGGCCGCACAGCTCGAAGCGCTGGCCAGGGCGGCCAAGGGCACGTCGGCGCGGGTCCAGGTGATGGCGCCGATGGTCGCCACGGCGGAGGAGGCCGTCTGGTTCGGCGAGGCGTGCCGCGCGGCCGGGCTGCCCTCGGCCGGAGTGATGATCGAGATCCCCGCGGCCGCTCTGCGTGCCGCCGACCTCGCCGCGGTGACCGGCTTCTTCTCGATCGGGACGAACGATCTGACGCAGTACACCCTCGCCGCCGACCGGGAGGCGGGGGCGCTCGCGGGGCTGCAGGACCCCTGGCATCCCGCCGTGCTCGACCTCGTCGCGCTGACCGCCGCGGCCGCCGGGGGCTCCGGCCGGGACTGCGGCGTCTGTGGTGAGGCGGCGGCCGACCCCGCGCTGGCCTGCGTGTTCGTGGGTCTGGGCGTGACGTCGCTCTCCATGGCCGCGTCCGCGCTGCCCCGGGTGCGCGCCGCGCTCGCCCGGCACACCGTGGACGACTGCCGCCGGGCCGCGGCCGCCGCGCGGGCGGCCGGTACGGCGTCGGCCGCGCGGGCCGCCGCCCGCGCCGAACTCCCGGCCCTCGCCGATCTGTCGCTTTGAGGGGCGCTTGCGCCTGTGGATAACTGTGGGACGGATGGTGCGAAGCGCGGATACGGTGAAGGGGTGTTTCGACGACTGGGCCTCGGACTGCTGGTGATCGCGATGGCGGGCTGCTCCGCGGTGGAGGCGGAGCAGACGGCGCGCCCCACCCCCGCCGCTCCCCCTTCCTTCTCCGCCTCGCCGGGCGCGACGCCGTCCCCGGAGGGGACGCCGTCCGGGGAGGCCACCGGTGCGGGCGACGCGGCGGCGGAGGACGGCGGCACCGGAGCCGCGACGGGAGACGTCGCCGCCATGCTCGCCCGGATGAGCGTGGAGGAGAAGGTCGGCCAGCTCTTCATGCCTGTGGTGTACGGCTCACGCGCCGACGCGGCGCACCAGGAGAACAGCGCGCGGTTCGGGGCGGGCAGCCCGATCCAGGTGATCAAGAAGTACCGCCCGGGCGGCGTGATCATGTTCCCGTGGGCGGGCAACGTCTCCGACGCCCGGCAGATCGCCGCGCTGACCACCGGGCTGCGCGCGGCGTCGCGGGTCCCGCTGATGATCGGTGTGGACCAGGAGAACGGCACGGTCTCGCCGCTCTCCGCGGTCGTCACCAAGCTCCCGGGGGCGATGGCCATCGGCGCGACCGGCGACCCGGCGAACGCGCGGGCCGCCGCCCGGCTCACCGGCACCGAGCTGCGCGCCCTCGGCATCACGATGGACTTCGCGCCGGTCGCCGACGTAAACATCAACCCGCGAAACCCGGTGATCGGGCCCCGGGCCTACGGCTCCGACCCCGGCAAGGTCGCCACCATGGTGGGCGCGGCGGTCGACGGTTTCCACGCCGCCGGCATCGCCTCGACCGCCAAACACTTCCCCGGTCACGGCGACACCTCGACGGACAGTCACACCGGCCTCCCGGTGATCTCGCACACGAAGGCGCAGTGGCGCAAGCTCGACGCCCCGCCGTTCCGTGAGGCCATCGCGCACGGTGTGGACGCGATCATGTCGGCGCACGTCGTCATGCCGAAGCTCGACCCCTCGGGCGACCCGGCCACGCTGTCCCGCACGATCCTGACCGGGTTGCTCCGCGACGAGCTGGGCTTCGACGGCGTGATCAGCACCGACGCGCTCAACATGGCGGGCGTGCGGGAGAAGTACGGCGACGCCGAGGTGGCCGTGCGTGCCGTCCTGGCCGGGGCGGACGTGCTGCTCATGCCGCCGGACATGCCCAAGGCGTACGGCGCGGTCCTCGCGGCGGTGAAGTCCGGGCGCATCTCGGCCGCCCGCCTGGACGCCTCGGTGACCCGGATCCTCCGGCTCAAGGCGAAGCGGGGCATGTTCGGCAAGGTCACGACCGACCCCGCGGCGGTGCGCTCGTCGGCCCATCTGAGCGCCGCCCGACGGCTCGCCCGGGAGGCGAACCTTCCCTGACGCTCTATTCTTTTGAACCAGATTCCACCAGGAGGTGTCGTGCTCAAGGGAGTGCTGATCGACTGGGGCGGGGTGCTCACCACGAGCCTCACCGACTCGATCGCGGGCTGGCTCGCCCAGGACCGGATCGACGCGTCGCACTACAAGGACGTGATGCGCGACCTGGTCCTGCACGCCTACGAGGGCGGCGGTGAGAGCGCCATCCACGCGCTCGAACGCGGTGAGATCTCGGCGACCGACTTCGAGCAGGATTTCGCGGCCAGGCTGATGACCCTCGACGGCGTCCCGCCGGCGGCCGACGGGCTGCTCGCCCGGATGTTCCTCGGGTTCGAGCCGGTCGAGGAGATGAACGAGATGCTGCGGCGGGCCCGCGCGGCCGGCATCCGCACCTGCCTGCTGTCCAACTCCTGGGAGAACGACTATCCCCGTGACTCCTGGGACGGGCTGTTCGACGCGATCGTCATCTCGGGCGAGGTCGGCATGCGCAAGCCCGAGCCGCGCATCTTCCGCCACGCGCTCGACCAGGTCGGGCTGCCCGCCGAGGAGTGCGTGTTCATCGACGACATCGAGGCGAACATCGTCGCGGCCCGGACGCTCGGGCTGGTCGGCATCCACCACAGCGACGCCTTCGCCACCATCGGCGAGCTGGAGGCCCTGTTCGGCCTGCCGCTGCGCCCCTGACCTGACCGACGAGAGGTTCCCATGCGCGTCTATCTCCCGTGCACGCTCTCCGCGCTGGCCCGCGTGGTCGCGCAGGGCGAGCTCGGCCCCGCGCCGCTGACCGGGTACGCGGTGACGCCCGCGCTGGTCGAGTGGTACACCTCCGGCGACACCGAGGAGCTGGAGTACGTCGCCCTGACCGAGGCGGCGCGGGCCTCGCTGCGGATGCTCGCCGAGGAAGACACGGGGGAGCGGGCGGGCGACCTCGCCGGGCCGGGCGGTACGGAGCGGATCGGGGCGGAGTCGGCCGGGGCGGGCAAGGCCGCGGGGCCGGCTCGGCGGGTCGTGCTGGCGGCCGAGGTGCCGGACGCCTGGGTCGCGATGAGCCCCGATCCGGACGAGCGGGCTCGGGTGCGGCTCACCGAGCCGGTCCCGATGTCCCGGATCGCCTCGGCACACGTGGACGACGCCACCGCGGCCCCGGACATCGAGGCCGCCGTCGCGGCGCTGCCCGCCGCCGACCTGGGGGACGACGACGCCCGGTTCGCCGTGGACGAAGCCGAGGCCCACGAGCTGATGTGGTACGCGACCCAGGAGGTCCCCGACCTGCTGGTTTAGGTCGCTGTCCGCCAAACGTTCCCCGGGGTCGAGGGAGCGGAGCGCTCCTGCGTCGTTGTCGTGTGTCGAGCGGCGCCGATGCTGTTCCGCCGGCTCCCAGCGGCCCGAACGGCCCCGGGACGTGTTCCGGAAGGCCATTCCAGGCGTTTGTGAAACCGCAGGTCAGAAGGGGTGGGACCGTTCCAGTGTCCCGACTTTTCCAGGAAAGGCTGCGGACGGGACGGACCGCGGGCCAAAGTGGTTCTCGGCGGTCGGCGTCGATGGCCCGCCGCCCGGTCCACTCCTTCACCTAGATCTGTTACGGGGGAACCTCCATGTCCGCTCGCCGTGCCCTGTTAGTCCCGGCCGCTTTCGCCCTGGGCGCCACCCTCACCCTGACCGCCTGTCAGTCCGGTGGCGACGGCGGCGAGGCGCAGCCTGCGAAGCTCTCCCAGTCTCCCGCTGCCACCACCGCGGGCGGCGGGGGCAAGGCCGGTGGTGGTGAGGCCTACGCCTACTCCCACCCCTGCGAGGCCAAGAAGCTGGCCGTCAAGATGACCGCCCGGGCCGAGGCGCCCAACCAGCGGGTGATCGAGGTGCGCAACCAGGGCACCACCGCCTGCGGCCTGAGCTACTACCCGCTCGTCAGCCTGGGCAACTCCCACGCCGCCGACCACAGCAAGGACCTCACGCCGCTGGTGCCGGGCGAGCTGGGCGGTCCCCCGGCCTACCCGGTGGCGCCCGGTCAGAAGGCGTACGCGGTGGTCGACCTCAACCCCGGCGGCGGCAGCGCGACCGACGTGAACGAGCTGAACATCCTGCCCGACGACCGGATGCCCAACTCCGACACCCAGAACTTCCCGCTCGGCGCCGGCGCGAAGGTGGGAAAGCCGAAGCTCGGCCTGTACCGCGGCAACGTCGCCGACGCGGCCGCCTCCACGGCCACCGTCGGCCGGAGCTGACCTGCCCCGCTGCGCTCCCCTGTGTCGGGCCTTCGCCCGGGGTGCCGGTACCGCGATCCGCGGATCGACGGCATCCCGGGCCGGGCCGGGGTGGGAGACGGGCAGCTCGACTCTGCTTCCACAACGGCACGTCCTGGGCTCCGGCCGCAGCCGAGTACTGAGCCCCGGCCGGGGCCGGGGAGAGCACGCCCTTGACCTCGGCTCCCTGCTGCACGCGGGTGAGGAGGTAGGTGCCGCACCCGATGACGCCGGGCCGGGTGCGTACGGCCGCCGCTCGACGCGGGGCTGGATATCATCCATGTTGATATGACACACATTGTTTGGGACTGGAACGGCACGCTGTTTCACGACATCGATGCCGTGGTGGGCGCGACCAACGAGGTCTTCCGCCCGTATGGCGTCGGCCCCTTCGACCCCGACGGCTTCCGCGCCGTCTACACCCGCCCCATCTGGGTGGCGTACGAGCGAATGCTCGGCAGGTCGCTCCGCGACGGCGAGTGGGAGCTTCTCGACGAGGGGTTCCACGACCACTACCACCGCCTGATGCTCGCCTGCGGGCTGGCCGAAGGCGCCCTGACCTGCCTCCAGGAGTGGGAGGACGCCGGGCGGACTCAGTCGCTGCTGTCGATGTGGACGCACGAGCGGCTGGTGCCCAAGATCGGCGAGATGGGCATCGACCGGCACTTCAGCCGGGTGGACGGCCTGCGCGCCGCCGCCGGCGGGCCCAAGGCCGAGCACATGGCCGCGCACGTCCTGGGACTCGGCGTCGACCCGGAGAAGGTCGTCGTGATCGGCGACAGCGTGGACGACGCGCACGCCGCCCAGCATGTCGGCGCGCGGGCCATCCTCTACACGGGCGGCATGAGCAGCCGCGCCGAGCTGGGCGCCGTCGGCGTCCCCGTCGTCGACTCGCTCGCGAACGCCCTCGACCTGATCTGAACCCGGCCCGCGTCCCCCTTCGGAGGCCACGATCAACCGCCTCGTTCTCTGGAACGTCGATCTCACCCTGGTCGACGTCACCATCGTCACCCGGGAGGCGTACGCCGACGCGTTCCGCATGGTGACCGGGCGGCCGTTGGTGAAACTCGCCCCGGCGATGGGCCGCCCCGACTCCGAGATCGTCTTCGAGACGCTGGCCGTCAACGGCATCGCGGTGGAGGACAACCACCTGCCCAAGTTCCTCGACGCGCTGGCGGTCAGCTTCGCCGCGAAGCGCAAGCGGCTGACCGCCGAGGGACGGGCGATGCCCGGCGCGAAGGACGCGCTCAAGGCGGTGTCCCGGCTCGACGGCGTGATCCAGTCGGTCCTCACCGGGACGATCCGGAGCAACGCGGTCCACAAGCTGACGGCGTTCAAGCTGGACAAGGCGATCGACTTCGAAGTCGGGGGGTACGGCGAGGAGGTCTATCCCAAGGCCACGCTGCTCCAGGTGGCCCAGGGCCGGGCCAAGGAGCGGTACGGCGGGGCGTTCACCTCCGCGAACACGGTGCTGATCGGCGACTCGACTCGGGACGTGCAGGCCGCCCGCATCGGCGGCGCGGCGATGATCGCGGTCGCGTCGGGCCGGTCCACCGCCGCCGAGCTGCGTGAGGCGGGGGCGGACATCGTCCTGCCCGACCTGTCCAACGCCTCGGAGGTCGTGGCGGCCGTCGCCCGTCTCACCGGCCGCTGAGGCCGCTGAGGCCGCTGAGACCGCTCAGGAAGCGAGCCGCGGCGGGCGCGGCCACGGCGGCGCCCATGCCGCCGCCCTCGACGATGACGGCGAACGCCAGGTCGCCCCGGTAGCCGATGAACCACGAGTGCGATGGCGGCTCCTTGTCCGAGCCGTACTCGGCGGTGCCGGTCTTGCCGGCCGTGCCGGCGGGGAAGGCGACGCCCCGGGCGGTGCCCTCGGAGACGACGGCCGGCATGAGGCGGCGCAGCGCGCGAACCACGCCCGGCTCCAGCTCGCGCGGGCCGGAGCCGCCGGACGGGACGAGGTCGGCGGGCACGAGCCGCGGCGGTCGCCAGGTGCCGTCCGCGATGGCGGCGGCGACGGCGGCCATGTTGAGCGGGCTCGCCAGCACCCTGCCCTGGCCGATCGCCGCTGAGGCGAGGTCGGTCGCGTCCTCGGGGGCGGGGAACTGCGCGCGGACGGCGGGCACGCCGGGCTGGATCGGCAGCCCGAAGCCGAAGCCGGAGGCGACCGCGCTCATCCGCTTCGCGCCGAGCCGGCTGACGGCGAGGTCGCCGAACGTCGTGTTGCACGAGTGGGCGAAGGCCGCCAGCAGCGGGATCGTGCCGAAGTCCTCGAAGTGGGAGTTGTGGAAGGTGTAGCCGCCGATCGTCTGCTCCGCCGGGCACTTCACCGTCTCGGTGGCGCTCATGCCGTCGGCGACGAGCGCCGACGCAGTGACGACCTTGAACGTCGATCCGGGCGGGTAGGTGCCGAGCAACGCGCGGTTGAAGCCGCCCGGCTTGTTCACGACGGCGAGGATCTCGCCGGTCGAGGGTCGCAGCGCGACGAGCGACGCGGGCTTGGACACCTGCTCCAGGGCCTGGGCCCCGGCTCGGTGGACGCCCAGGTCGATCGTGGTCGTGAGCGCCTTGCCCGGCGACTTCTTGGCGGCGGCGACGGGCTGGGCCACGCCGTCCGCGCCGACGAGGTCCACCCGGGCGGACGGGGTGCCGGCGAGGCGGGGGCCGTACCGCTCCTTGAGCGTCTCGACGAGCTGCTGGACCGAACCGGGCGTGTCCGGGGTGTCGATCCTGGTGCCGTCGGTCGCCGTGATCGGCGCGGGATCCGGTTCGGCGGAGGTGACCCGGAACCCGCCGCCGCCGGCGAGGCCGGGGTGCAGCGCGGCCGGCGTCCACGCCACCCGCCAGGCGCGGTCGCGCTCCACCAGCCGCAGCTGGCCGTCGTAGGAGAAGTCCACCGCCGCGTCGAGCGCCGCGCGGAACCGTACGGACTCGCTCCCGTCGTCGTTCTCGCGGGCCTTCCCCTTCGCGGCGAACCGGGCGGAGGTGAGTTTCAGGTTGGCGCGAAAGTCCTTGTACGCGCGCTCGAAGTCGGCGGGCGGGTCGGAGGTCAGCGCGCGCATCGCCGCGTAGTCGGATCTGGACCAGGCGGCGAGGAAGGACGCCGCGGTCTCCTCGGGCGACCCCGTGGTGCGCAGCGCCCAGACCGCGCCGCCGGCCGCCAGGACCGGTACGAGCGCGGCGGCCGTCACGAACGGCCACCGGCGCCGCTTCTTCACCTGGTGTCGCTGCACTCTAGGTTCCGTAAATTCCGGCACATTTCCCCCTTGCGTGTCCGTGCAGGCAAGAGGACCAGACCCTCGGCGTTCGTGTCCAATAGTGATATCGGTTTCGCATTGATATTGATTCGGATATCATCACAGCCCATGGACCTCGTACGGCACCTGAGGTACTTCGTCGTCATCGCCGAGGAACTGCACTTCGGCAACGCGGCGGCCCGGCTCGGCATGGCGCAGCCCCCGCTCAGCCAGCGGGTCAAGCGGCTGGAGGACGAGCTGGGCGTCCGGCTGTTCGACCGGACCAGCCGCCAGGTCAGACTCACCGGCGCCGGGCGGCTGCTGCTGCCCGAGGCGCGCGAGCTCGTGGCCCGGGCCGAGCGGATCAGGGAACTGATGGCGCGGACTGTGCGGGGCGACACGGCGAGCCTGCGCGCCGCCGTCCCGCCCGACCTGGGCGCGTCGGTGCTCGCCGCGCTGATCGCCCGGTTCCGCACCGGCAACCCCGACGTACGGCTCATACCGACTGAGATGGGCACGTCGGACCAGGTGGACGCGCTGCTCGGCGGCGAGCTCGACCTGGGCGTGCTGCGGCATCCCGTGGCGGCGTCGGGGCTCGGCTTCGGCCCCGTCCTGGTCCAGCACCCGGGGGTGCTGCTGCGCGAGGAGGACGAGCTGGCCACGCTGGCCACGGTGCACCTGGCCGACCTGGCCGGACGCGAGCTCGTGCTGCCGCCGCGCGCGCTCGAACCCGGCCTGCACGACGAGACCCTGGCCGGCTGCCGGCGGCATGGTTTCGTCCCGGCCGAGGTCCGGCACGCCGTCCACGGCCAGTTCACGATCGGGCTCGTCCTCGCCGGGACCGCGGTCGCGCTCGGGCAGCGCGCGGACGTGCCCGGGGTGGTCTGGCGCCCGCTGGTGGGCTCCCCGTTGGCCTGGCGCATCTCCACCGCCTGGCGTGGCGAGCCGTCCGAGCATGTGGCGGGGTTCGCCGATCTCACGACACGCGTTCTGCGGGATGATGCGGGGATGTCCGACGAAGGCGCGCCGCCGCGCACGTGGGTGGCCCCCCGTCCCGCCACGGGGTTCCTCTCGTGAAGCAGCTCGAACAGATCTTCCGTACGGCGGGGGTCACCGGGTGGTTGCACGCGGTGGACATCGACACCGGCCGCGAGGTCGGCCTGGGCGCCGACGAGCCGGTCGTGCTGGCCTCGGTGTTCAAGGTGCCGCTGCTGGTCGCGTTCTACCGGCAGGCGGAGCGCGGGCTGATCGACCCGGCGGAACGGGTCACGGTGTCCCCTGAGGGGCGCCCCGGGGGCGGCACCGGCGTCTCGGCCATGCTGGACGAGGTCACGGCCTCGCTCAGGGACCTCGCCTACCTCACGATCAGCGTGAGTGACAACGCGTCGGCGGACACGCTGCTCGCGCGGGTCGGCCTCGGCGAGGTCAACGCCACGCTCGCGGACCTCGGCCTGCCCCACACGTGGGTCGAGCACTCGTGCGCCGATCTGTTCACGGCGATGCGGGAGGACGCGGGGGCGGCGGACATGGCCGAGCTCTCCCAGATGACCACCGATCCCGCCGTGCTCTCCCGGCTCCGCGTGCTCGACCCGGCCAGGACCAGCCGCAGCACGTGCCGGGACATGACCCGGCTGCTCGGCATGATCTGGCGGGACGAGGCCGCCGGGCCCGCCTCGTGCGCCGCCGTGCGCCGGCTGATGGGCCTGCAGGTGTGGCCGCACCGGCTCGCCTCCGGCTTCCCGTACGACGACGTGGCGGTCAGCGGCAAGACCGGGACGCTGCCGACGGTCAGGAACGAGGTGGGTGTCATCGAGTACCCCGACGGCGGCCGGTACGCCATCGCCGTGTTCACCCGGTCGATCGGCACCGCCCAGAACCAGCCGCGCGCGGACGCGGCGATCGGGACCGCCGCGCGGGTCGCGGTGGATCACCTGCGGTCGCGGTTCATGGGAGTGGGCACCATATGACGGGTCCGTCGTATGTGGGTGGAGATGGTGACACGGCGGGCCGGCCTCGTCAGGATGGGGGCATGGTCGAGGAAGGTGCTCTGCTGTGGGAACCCACCGCGGAGGTCGTGCGCAACGCAAAGATCACCCGCTACGCCGAGTGGCTCGGCAGGAAGGGTGACTACCAGGACATATGGGAGTGGTCGGTCGAATCTCCGGCCGAGTTCTGGACGTCGATCTGGGACTACTTCGCCGTGGTGGGCGACCGGGCCGACGGGCCGGTCCTCAGCGGGACGATGCCCGACGTCACCTGGTTCGAGGGCACGACCCTCAACTACGCCGAGAACGCGCTGCGCGGCGACCCCGACCGCCTTGCTGTGATATTTCGTGATGAATCCGGAAACAGGCGGACGTACACGCTGCGTGAGCTGCGCGCCGAGGTGGGCCGGGTCCGGGCGGGCCTGATCCGGCTCGGCGTGGGGCGCGGCGACCGAGTCGCCGGATATGTGCCGAACATCCCGGAAGCGCTGATCGCGTTCCTGGCCACGGCGTCGCTGGGCGCGATCTGGTCGTCCTGCTCGCCCGACTTCGGGGCGCTCAGCGTCATCGACCGGTTCACCCAGATCGAGCCGAAGGTGCTCATCGCCGTGAACGGCTACCGCTACAACGGCAAGGAGTTCGGCCGGGCGGACGTCGTACGCGATATCGCGGCCAAGCTGCCCAGCCTGGCCGCGACGGTGTGGATTCCCTCGGTCCCCGCCGCGGACGTCGTCGCCGGCGAGGAGCTGGACTGGGAGGCGCTGCGCGCCGAGGCGGCCGAGCCAGCGTTCGATCGGGTCCCCTTCGGCCACCCGCTGTGGGTGCTCTACTCCTCCGGCACCACCGGGCTGCCCAAGCCGATCGTGCACGGCCACGGCGGCATCGTGCTCGAACACCTCAAGGCGCTCAGCTTCCACCAGGACCTGGGCGAGGGCGACGTGTTCTTCTGGTACACCACCACCGGCTGGATGATGTGGAACTTCCTCATCGGCGGCCTCCTCGTGGGCGCCACCGTCGTCCTGTACGACGGCAGCGCCGCCCACCCGGACACCGGGGCGCTGTGGGAGCTGGCCGCGCACGAGGGCGTCACCTACTTCGGCACCGGCGCGCCGTACATCGTGGCCTCGATGAAGGCGGGCCTGCGGCCGTCCGGGCTGGAGCGGCTGCGGGGGATCGGCTCGACCGGGTCGCCGCTGCCACCCGAGGGCTTCGCGTGGGTCTACTCCGATGTGAAGCCGGACGTGCAGCTCGGGTCGTTCTCCGGCGGCACGGACGTCTGCACGGGCTTCGTGGGCGCGACGCCGCTGCTGCCGATCCGGGCGGGTGTGATCCCGTGCCGCTGCCTGGGCGCCCGGGTCGAGTCCTTCGACGCGGCCGGGAACCCGGTCGTCGGCGAGGTGGGCGAGCTGGTGGTGACCACGCCCATGCCATCCATGCCGGTCATGTTCTGGAACGACCCGTCCGGCGACCGTTACCGCGAGTCGTACTTCGCCGACTACCCGGGCGTCTGGCGGCACGGCGACTGGATCAAGATCCTTCCGGACGGCGGATGTGTGATCTACGGCCGCTCCGACTCCACCCTCAACCGCGGCGGCGTCCGCATGGGGACCAGCGAGTTCTACCGGGTCGTCGAGCGGTTCGAGGAGATCGAGGACAGCCTGGTGATCGACACCGGGCAGCTCGGCCAGGACGGGCGGCTGCTGCTGTACGTCACCCTCGCGGCGGGCGCGGAGCTGACCGAGGACCTGGTCGCGCGGCTGCGCGGGGCGCTGCGCACCGAGCTGTCCCCGCGCCACGTGCCGGACGAGTTCCATCGGGTCCCCGGCATCCCGCGGACGCTCTCCGGCAAGAAGCTGGAGGTCCCGGTACGGAAGATCCTGCTCGGTACCCCCGTCGAGAAGGCCGCCAACCGCGACGCGATGGCCAACCCCGAGGTCCTCACCCACTTCGTGCCGAAACCCTGACCGCCTGACCGATGAGCATCCTTATAAGTACGCTTCTAAGAAGTAGAGTTCTTAGAAGCGTACTTATAAGGAGGGGTATGCGGTGGTGCCCAAGCCGGAGTACGTCTTCGACCGTGAGCGCGAGTGGGCCGCGCTGACTCGGTTCGCGACCGCGCCGGGCGACGAGATGCGTCTGGCCGTCGTGAGCGGTCGCCGGCGGCAGGGGAAGACCTTTCTCCTCCAGGCCCTCGCGGACGCGCTCGGCGGCTTCTACTTCGTTGCGGTCGAATCGACCTCCGTGGACGCCCTGCGCCAGTTCGGCACCGCGGTGGCGAGCTATCTCGGTGTGGAAGGGACGCTGGCGTTCGCCAACTGGGACGAGGCCATCACCTATCTCCTGGACAGGTGCCCGGACCGGCTGATCGTCATCGACGAGTTCCCGTACCTGATGAAGGCGGATCATGCCATCCCCTCGCTCCTGCAAAGAGAGATCGACGCGCGCGGGGCGAACCATCCGGCGCGCGGCCGCACGCGCCTGATCCTCGCCGGGTCCGCCATGTCCGTGATGGGGAAACTGCTCGCAGGCCAGGCTCCCCTGCGGGGACGGGCCTCGCTCGAACTCGTGGTGCACCCCTTCGACTATCACATGGCGCGGCGATTCTGGGGCATCTCCGATCTGCGGCTCGCGATCCAGTTGAACGCGATCACCGGGGGGACTCCCGCCTACCGGACCCGTTTCGTCGACGGCGAGTCACCCGCGGGGCCGGACGAGTTCGACGACTGGGTGATCAGGAGGGTCCTGAGTACGGAGTCGCCGCTCTTCCGCGAAGCCCGCTACCTCCTCTCGAACGAGATGGAGGTACGGGACGAGGCGCTGTACCACGCCGTCCTGGGCGCGATTGCCGCAGGGAACAACACGCGCGGCGGCATCGCCGGTCACATGGAACGCAAGTCGACCGACATCGCGCATCCGCTCGGCGTGCTGGAAGACTGCCGGCTCATCAGGAAGGAGATCGATCCGATTCGGAAGGCGTCCGTCTACCGTGTCGCCGAGCCGCTCGTGACCTTCTACGAGTCGATCATGCGGCCCTCGTGGAGCCAGCTCGAACGAGGCCGGGCGGCCCAGGTGTGGAACGGCGCGCGGTCCAGGTTCGCGTCGCAGGTGATCGGGCCGCACTTCGAGCACATCTGCCGGCAGTTCGCGCTGGGAGTGGAATGGGCCGGTGAGCTGCCCTCAGAGGTGGCAGCCGGTGTCGCGCCGGGCAGCGGCAGGGGGCAGAACATCGAGGTCGACGTGATCGCACTCGGGGCCCAGGACGGCACCCACAGGCGACGGCTCCTTTCCGTGGGCGAGGCCAAGTGGTCGGAGGTCATGACACTCCGGCACCTGGGACGCCTCCAACAGGCCAGGGACCAGTTGCACATCCGAGGGCTGGACACCCGGGACACCGTGCTCGCCCTCTACAGCGGCGCGGGATTCGACCGTTCGCTCACGGAGGCCGCGGCGGGAGACCAGGGCATCCTCCTCGCCGATCTCGCCACGTTGTACGGCCGAGGCCGGGTCAGGGGCGGAGGCCCGCCTCGTACGCGGCGATGACGAGCTGGGCCCGGTCGCGGGCGTTCAGCTTGGCGAGCAGCCGGCCGACGTGCGTCTTCACCGTGGCCATGCTGACGCACAGATGGCCCGCGATCTCGGTGTTGGACAGCCCGCGCGCGATCAGCGTGAGCACCTCGCGCTCGCGCTCGGTCACCCCGTCCAGCGTGGAGGCGGGGCGGCGCGCGGGCTCCGGACGGCGGGCGAACTCGGCGATGAGGCGGCGGGTCACGCTGGGCGCGAGGAGCGCGTCGCCGGAGGCGACGACGTCGATGGCGGCGAGCAGGCCCGACGGCGGCGTGTCCTTCAACAGGAAGCCGCTCGCGCCCGCGCGGAGCGCGCCGTAGACGTAGGCGTCCAGGTCGAACGTGGTGAGGATGATCACGCGCGTCCCGGCGGTCTCCGGCGTGCCGCATATCCGGCGGGTCGCTTCGATGCCGTCCATCTCGGGCATCCGGATGTCCATGAGGACGATGTCGGGGCGCTCGCGCCGGGTCAGCTCCACCGCCTCCGCGCCGTCGCCCGCCTCGCCGACCACGGTCAGGCCTGGGGCGGTCTCCACCAGCAGGCGGAAGCTGCCGCGCAGCAGAGCCTGGTCGTCGGCGATGAGCACGCGCACCGGGCCCTCCGAGGCCGTGGTCATCGCGGCGCCTCGGTCAGCGGCAGGCGAGCGGACACCTCGAAGCCTCCCTCGGGTCGCGGTCCGGCGGCGAACGTTCCGCCGTACATCATGACGCGCTCGCGCATCCCCACGAGCCCGTGCCCGGGAGTGGGCGGGAGGGTGCGCCTCCCGGGGCCGTCGTCGCACACCTCGACCCGCACCTCGCGGGCGCCGGCCTCGACCCGTACGCGGCAGCGGGCCGGGGCCGCGTGCTTCACCACGTTCGTGAGGGCCTCCTGCACGATGCGGTAGACCGACAGCTCGACGCTGTCCGGCAGCCTCTCGGCGCCGCGTACCTCCAGATCCACCCGGACGCCCGCCATGCCCGCGCGCTCCGCCAGCGCGGGCAGCCCCGCGAGGCCGGGCGCCGGGCCGAGCGCGCCCTCCGCGTCGAGGCCGCCCCCGCCGAGGTCCGGCTCCTGCTCCGACCGCAGGACGCCGAGCATGCGCCGCATCTCGGCGAGCGCGTCGCGGCTCGCCGTCTCGATGACGCGCAACGCCTTGCGGGCCTCCTCCGGGCGGGCCTCGGCGACGTGGTTGGCCACGCCGGCCTTGACCGCGATCAGGCTCATGCCGTGCGCGACGACGTCGTGCAACTCGCGCGCGATGCGCAGCCGCTCCTCGGCCACCGCTCTTTGTGCGACCTGCTCGGCCCAGCGCGCGGCGTAGTACCGGCGTCCCCGTACGGCACGGGCGACCGTCAGCGTGCCGCCCATGGCCACGAGGCTGATCGGGATGGACCCGAGCCGGTTCATCCACCACGACGGCGTTTCGGGGAGGGACATCCCGAACGCGAGGAGCCCGGTGAAGCCCGCCGCGGTGAGCACGCCGGCGATCGAGGTCGCGACCCTGCCACGCGGCCGCCGGGCGAGCACGACGGCGTAGAGCGCGTAGCAGGCCGCGAGGAACGGGTCGCGCAGGACGCCGAGCAGCAGCGCGGCCAGCGACATGGTGAGGACGACGGAGAGGGCCGTGACCGGCCACAGCCGCCGGACCGCCACCGGCAGCCCCACGCCGGCGAGCACCAGCGCCTGCGCCCACGGAGGCGCCCAGGTCGCCCGGTCCGACTGGAGCGCGACCACCACCACGAGGGAGGTGTAGCAGAGGGCGACCGCGCAGTCGAAGGCGATGAGCGCCCACCGGTCCCCGGAGGCGCCCCCGGGGCTCTCCGTCAGGGAAGCGTGCACCCGGTCGACCGTACCCGCCGGGCTCCGGCCGCGCCTCCGCCCGGAGGCCGTCATCCCCTGGTCTGACATCCGGCCGGGTCCGTACGACGGTGTCGGAGCGGCGTCCGACCCGGGAAATCCCGCCCCGGCGCGATGTGCCGGACGGACGCCGCGCGGGATCGTGGTCGGCATGATCGAAGTGAGAGACCTCGTCAAGCGCTATGGGAGCACCGTCGCCGTTGACGGGCTGTCCTTCCAGGTGAGGCCGGGGCAGGTCACCGGGTTCCTCGGCCCGAACGGGGCCGGGAAGTCGACCACCATGCGGGTCGTCCTCGGCCTCGACGCGCCGACCTCGGGGGAGGCGCTGATCGGCGGCCGGCGCTACGCCGCGACGCGCCGCCCGCTGCACCAGGTGGGCGCGCTTCTCGACGCGAGCGCGGTGCATCCCGGGCGCAGCGCGTACGACCATCTGCTCGCGCTGGCCCGGACGAACGGGATCGGGCCGCGACGGGTGGCCGCGCTGGTGGAGCTGGTCGGGCTGGCGGGCGTGGCCAGGAAGCGGGCCGGGACGTTCTCCCTCGGCATGAAGCAGCGCCTCGGGATCGCCGCCGCGCTGCTCGGCGACCCCGCCGTGCTGATGCTGGACGAACCGGTCAACGGCCTGGACCCGGAGGGCGTGCGCTGGATCCGCGAGCTGATGCGCTCGCTCGCCGCAGAGGGGCGCACCGTGCTGCTGTCCAGCCACCTGATGAGCGAGATGGCGCTCACCGCCGACCACCTCGTGATCATCGGCCGGGGGCGGCTGATCGCGGACGGCCCGCTGCGTGACCTCGTGCCCGACGGCGGGTCGCTGGAGGACGCCTACCTGCGGCTGACCGCGGGCAGCGTGGAGCACGGAGCGGGCCGATGATCGCGTCCCTGTCGGCGGAGTGGCTGAAGATCCGCTCGGTCCGCTCGACGTACGTCGTCCTCGCGGTGGTCGCCCTGGCGGTGGTCATCGGCGCCCTGTTCGTCTGGCAGGGGATGGCGGTGTTCGACGGGCTGCCTCCGGAGCGGCGGGAGAACTTCCGGGTGATCCCGATGGAGGAGTACATGCTGCCGATGGTCCAGCTCGCCCTGGGCGTGCTGGGCGTGCTGGCGATCACCTCGGAGTACGCACACGGCACCGTCAGGTCGAGCCTCGTCGCCGTGCCCGCGCGGGGCACGCTGCTGGCGGCCAAGGCGGCGGCCGTGGCCGCCGTCGCGCTGGCGGCCGGTCAGGCGGCCGTGTTCGCGACCTTCCTCGTCACCCGGGCGCTCGTCGGCGACCGGCCCATCCCCGACCACGGCGCGCCGGTCGCGCAGCAGGCGCCGCAACTTCTCCTGCTGGGGCTCTCCGTGGCGGTGTTCGCGATGGTCGGCCTGGCCTTCGGGGTGGCGACGCGGTCCACGGCCGGGGCCATCGTGTCGGTCGTCGCGCTGCTGTTCGTGATCCCGGCCGGGATCACCTACCTGCCCGCGCCCTGGGGGACGCGCCTGTCCGCGGTCATGCTGCCCAACCTGCCGGACCAGATCGCGGGCGCGCTGGGATGGCGGTCCGAGGAGGTGGTGGTCGGGCCGTGGGCCCGGGTCCCCGTCCTGTCGCCCGTCTGGGCGGCGGTCGCGCTCGCGGCGTACATCGTGGTGCCCCTCGCCGCGGCGGCGGTGCTGTTCCGCCGCCGCGACGCGTGACGGGACCTCTCAAACGCTCTGGGGGAGGCGGAACAGGCGGTCCGGGTCGTAGGCGGCCTTGACCCGGGCCAGCCGCTCGGCGTTGGCCCCGTAGTACTGCCGCCGCCAGCCCGTCAGCTCGGGGTCGATGTAGTTCACATAGGCGTGGTCGCCGAAGTGGGGGCGCATCGCCGCGTGCGCCGCCCTGGCCCAGGCGGCGGCCCCGGCCCGGTGGGCGTAGTACTGCACGCTGTACAGGGCCCGGCGGTGCGGGTACGCGGTCGCGTCGGGCGCGACCCGGCCGACCGCGCCGCCGAGGGCGTCGAGCAGTACGGAGTGCCGCCCGGAGGCGGCCACCTGCCCGACCAGCGCGCCGATCCCCGCCGCCGACAGCGGCGCGTACGCCATGTGCGACTTGGCGGAGAACGCGTCGCGCACCAGCCGGCCGTCCGCGGTCTGGCCGGGCAGGGAGCCGGGGCGGTGGCACTGAGACACCGTCAGCGTCGAGCAGCCCGCCATGATCATCATGGCGTGGCCGTACGACGAGGGGGAGATCCACCGGCTGGACGGGTCCGACCCCACCCGCCGGACGAGGTCGGCGAGCAGGCGCTCGCAGCCCGCCCGGCCGCCCACGTAGAGCCCGCCGATCTGCACGTCGAGCGAGGGGTCGTGGTTGAGGTGCAGGTTGGACCACATCGCGTCCGGCGCGTACGGCGCCCACGCCTGCCAGGCCCGGACGGCCGCCGCCGCCTTCTGCCACGGCCAGTGCAGGAAGAAGACGGTGACGTCGTGGGTGGCGTGGGTCCGGAACGTGAAGGACGTCGCCACGCCGAAGTTGCCGCCGCCGCCTCCCCGCGACGCCCAGTAGAGGTCGGGGTTCTCGGTGGCGGAGCAGGTGAGGACCCGCCCGTCGGCGGTCACGATCCGCGCCGACTCCAGCACGTCACAGGTCAGGCCGTACTTGCGGGAGACCACGCCGATGCCGCCGCCCAGCGTCAGCCCGGCGACGCCGACCGTCGGGCAGGACCCGGCGGGGATGCTCACGCCGTGCGCGCCGAGCCGGGAGTAGACGTCCACCAGCCGGGCGCCCGCGCCGACCGTGGCCCGGCCGCCCGAGTAGCCGACCGTGTTCATCGGCGACACGTCGACGACCAGCCCGGGACCGGCCGACCAGCCCGCGTAGCTGTGGCCGCCCGACCGCGAGGTCACCGCCACGCCGTACTTGCGGGCGAAGGACAGGCACTCGGCCACGTCCGCGGTCGTCTTGCAGTACGCCACGGCGGCCGGGCGCGCCCCGTCGAACGCGGTGTTGAACACCTTGCGCGCGGCGTCGTAGGAGGCGTCGCCGGGGCGGACGAGCCGCCCGCCGAGCCCGCGGCCGAGCGCCGACCAGTCCGCCGGGCGCGGACCGGCCCACGCGGGTGTGCCGGAGGCGAGGGCCGCACCCGACGCGAGCGCCGTTCCCGCCAGCGCCGACACACGGAGGAAGGCACGTCGATCGATCATGGTCAACTCCCCGAGGTTTGATCTCCCTCGTGAGACGTCCTGTGATCGATGATGGTTTGGTCACATTCCCGTCACCGGGCCGTCTCGGCCGGGTGTGAAGCCCGGCGCCGTAGGCGTCCGGCCGGGGACGGTCGAGTTGACGTGTGTGGCGTTCTGAGGTGGTATCGGGAACGTGGGTGGCGTGGAGCTCCCGGTCAATGGGGATCGGGGGACGAGACGGGCACCTGAGGAGAGATGACATGTCGGGGACGCGTCGGTCGGATCGCGGGGGCTGCGCCCCGCGCTGTGGGATGCTGGTCGCACCGTCCTCTTCCGGCGTGACCGGTCCGCCTCCTATCACGAGGTCACGGACCCTCCGCTGAGGTCATCGGAATCCCGACAGCGGGTGCCGACCACACATGATTCCCCCTTTTGCGGACCGGCCGCCTTGTCATGGGGTAGTACCGGACCGCGACGAATATCCAGTACCTCACAAAGGAGTGAGTAGCGAGATGCCGCTCGAGACGGCGGGGAGCCGGCGCGAACCGGGAACGGCGCGTGGATCGGAATCGGCCCAGACAGAGCCGGAACCTGACGGGACTCCGATGGAGCGCGAGCCGGGGGAGGCGCTGGACAGACTGCTCCGCGCCGCCGCCGAGAAGTGCGCGCCCACCCCGGAAGCCTCCTCGGGCGGGGACATCCTCGCCTTCCTCCGTGACTACTATCGCCATGTCCCCCTTGAGGACCTGGCCGACCGCGACCCCGTGGACGTGTACGGCCCGGCCATGGCCCACCGGCACCTCGCCCGGTACCGGCCCCAGGGCAGGGCGCTGGTCAGCGCCTACACGCCGACCATGGAGGAGTGCGGCTGGGACCCCGGCCACTCCGTGATCCAGATCGTCACCGACGACATGTCGTTCCTGGTCGACTCGGTGACGATGGAGCTAGACCGGCACCACATCGGCATCCAGCTTCTCGTCCACCCCCAGATGCGCGTCCACCGGGACATGGCCGGCACGATGCTCGGCCCCGACCAGGACGAGGCCGGCGGGCAGTTCCTGCCCGAGTCGTGGATGCACCTCGAGATCGACCGGCAGGCCGACCCCGCCGTGCTCAAGGAGCTGGAGTGCGACCTGCAGCGGGTCCTGCAGGACGTCCGCCAGGCCGGCGAGGACTTCCCCAAGATGCGGGCGCTGGCCGTCAACACGGCGGAGGACGTCGCCGCCGACCCGCCGCCGCTCGCCGCCGGTGAGATCGCGGACAGCGTCGAGCTGCTCCGCTGGCTGGCCGAGGACCACTTCACGTTCCTCGGCTCCCGCGAGTACCGCCTGGAGCAGACCGAGGAGGGCGATGCGCTGCGCGCCATCCCCGGCACCGGCCTCGGCATCCTCCGCGCCGACAAGGCGGGCTCGGAGAGCTTCGCCGCGCTGCCGCCGAAGGTGCGCGCCAAGGCCCGCGAGAAACAGCTCCTGATCGTCACCAAGGCCAACAGCCGCGCCACCGTGCACCGCCCGGCCTACCTCGACTACATCGGCGTCAAGCTCTTCTCGCCGCAGGGCGAGGTGATCGGCGAGCGCCGCTTCCTGGGCCTGTTCACCCACGACGCGTACAACGAGTCGATCACGCGGATGCCCGTGCTCGGGCGCAAGCTCGCCGACGTGCTCGACCGGGCCGGGCTGGCCGCCGACAGCCACGACGGCCAGGACCTGAAGGAGATCCTGGAGACCTACCCCCGGGCGGAGCTCTTCCAGATCCCGGTGGACGAGCTGCTGCCGATCGCTCTCGGCGTGCTCCGGCTGCGCGAGCGCAAGCAGGTCAAGCTGTTCCTGCGCAGGGACGACTACGGCCGCTACATCTCCTGCCTGATCTACCTCCCCCGCGACCGGTACACCACCAAGATCCGGCTCCGGATGCAGGAGATCCTGCTCAAGACGCTCGGCGGCTCCTCGCTCGACTACAGCACCATGATCGGCGAGCAGCCGCTGGCCCGCCTGCACGTGGTGATCCGCGGCGAGCGCGGCAAGTCGCTGGCCGAGGTGCCGGTCGACGTCGAGGAGCTGGAGGCGCGGCTCGCCGCCGCCACCCGCTCCTGGGACGAGGACCTGGTCGACGCCATCGCCGGGCTGTGCTCCCCCGAGGAGAGCCCCGCCCTCGTCTCCCGGTACACCAACGCCTTCCCCGAGGGCTACAAGGCCGACTTCCCGGCGCGTACCGCCGTCACCGACCTGAAGCGGCTGGAGGAGCTCTCCGAGGACGACCCCCGTGACATCGGGATGAACCTCTACGAGCCGTACGGCGCGGCCGAGGGCGAGCGGCGCTTCAAGATCTACCGGATCGGCGCGCCCATCTCGCTGTCGAACGCCCTGCCGCTGCTGCAGCGCATGGGCGTCGAGGTCGTGGACGAGCGGCCGTACGAGATCAGGCGGGACGGCGACGCGGTCAAGGACGCCTGGATCTACGACTTCGGCCTGCGCTACACCCCCTCCGGCGAGGTCGACAGGAACGACGTCAAGCGGCTGTTCCACGATGCCTTCGCGGCCCTGTGGCGCGGCGAGGTCGAGAACGACGGCTTCAACGCGCTCGTGCTGGCCGGCGGCCTCACCTGGGAGCAGGCCGAGATCCTGCGCGCGTACGCCAAGTACCTGCGCCAGGCGGGCACCACGTTCAGCCAGGACTACATCGAGAAGGTGCTGCTGGGCAACATCCGGCTGGCCCGGCTGCTCGTGCGGTTCTTCGAGGCGCGGCTCGTGCCCGGGCGTTCGGAGGAGGTCCGGTCAGAGCTGTGCGACGCGCTCAAGGAGGAGATCCACGCCTCCCTCGACGAGGTCGCCTCGCTCGACGAGGACCGCATCCTGCGGGCCTACCTGGAGATGATCGCGGCCACGCTGCGGACGAACTTCTACCAGAAGGCCGAGGGCGGCGGGCGCAAGCCGTACATCTCGCTCAAGTTCGACCCGCTGGCGATCAGCGTGCTGCCGCTGCCCCGCCCGAAGTACGAGATCTTCGTCTACTCGCCGCGCGTCGAGGGCGTCCACCTCAGGTTCGGGAAGGTCGCCCGCGGTGGCCTGCGCTGGTCCGACCGCATGGAGGACTTCCGCACCGAGATCCTCGGCCTGGTCAAGGCGCAGATGGTGAAGAACACCGTCATCGTGCCCACCGGGTCCAAGGGCGGGTTCGTCGTGAAGCACCCGCCCGCGGGCGGCAGGGACGAGGTGCTGGCCGAGGGCATCGCCTGCTACCGGCAGTTCATCTCCGGCCTGCTGGACATCACCGACAACCTGGTGAACGGCGAGGTCGTCCCGCCGGCGGACGTCGTGCGGCACGACGGCGACGACACCTACCTCGTGGTCGCCGCCGACAAGGGCACCGCGTCGTTCTCCGACATCGCCAACGAGGTGGCCAAGGAGTACGGCTTCTGGCTCGGCGACGCCTTCGCCTCCGGCGGCTCCGTGGGCTACGACCACAAGGCCATGGGCATCACCGCGAGGGGTGCCTGGGAGTCGGTGAAATACCACTTCCGGGGCCTGGGCGTGGACGTCCAGACCACCGACTTCACCGTCGCCGGCGTCGGCGACATGTCCGGCGACGTCTTCGGTAACGGCATGCTCCTGTCGGAGCACATCCGTCTGGTGGCGGCCTTCGACCACCGGCACATCTTCGTGGACCCGTCGCCCGACGCGGCGACGAGCTACGTCGAGCGCCGCCGGCTGTTCGGGCTGCCGCGCAGCTCCTGGGCCGACTACGACTCCTCGCTGATCTCGGCGGGCGGCGGCGTCTGGCCGCGCACCGCCAAGTCGATCCCGCTCACGCCGCAGCTGCGGGTCGTGCTGGGCATCCCCGAGAGCGTCACCGCCCTCGCGCCCAACGAGCTGATCAGCGCGATACTCAAGGCCCCCGTCGACCTCCTCTGGAACGGCGGCATCGGCACGTACGTCAAGGCCGCGTCGGAGACCCACGCGGACGTCGGCGACAAGGCCAACGACGGCCTGCGCGTCAACGGCGCCGACCTGCGCTGCAAGGTCGTCGGCGAGGGCGGCAACCTCGGCTTCACCCAGCTCGGCCGGATCGAGTTCGCCCTGAACGGCGGGCGGATCAACACCGACTTCATCGACAACTCCGCCGGTGTGGACACCTCGGACCACGAGGTGAACATCAAGATCCTGCTCGACCAGGCCGTCCGCGAGGGCGATCTGACCGACCGGCAGCGCGACGAGCTCTTCCTCGACATGACCGGCGAGGTCGGCGAGCTGGTTCTGCGCGACAACTACGCGCAGAACGTCGTGCTCGCCGCGGCCCACGGCCAGGCGCCCGAGATGCTGCACATCCACGCCCGCTACCTGCGGAAGCTGGAGCGGGCCGGGCTCGTCAACCGCGAGCTGGAGCACCTCCCCTCGGACAAGGCGCTGGCCGAGCGGCGGCAGTCCGGCCTCGGGCTCACCCAGCCCGAGTTCTCGGTGCTGCTCGCCTACACCAAGCTCGTGGTGGACGCCGAGCTGCTCGCCTCCGACCTGCCCGACGACCCCTACCTCGCTCCGTGGCTGGTGTCGTACTTCCCGTCCGCGCTGCGGGACCGCTACCAGGGTTCCATGGACGCGCACCCGCTCCGCCGGGAGATCATCACGACCCGGGTCGTGAACGACGTGGTCAACTTCGGCGGGACGAGCTTCGTGTTCCGTTTCGGCGAGGAGACCGGCGCGTCCACCCCGGACATCGTCCGGGCCTACCTCGTCGCCCGCGAGGTCTTCGACCTGCCGAGCCTCACCAGCCAGGTCGAGGCGCTGGGCGTCGAGGTGGACACCGCGACCCGGATCGCGATGCTGCTCGAAGGGCGCAAGCTCTCCGAGCGCGGCACCCGCTGGCTGCTCAGCAACCGGCGGCCGCCGCTCGACCTCACGTCGACCGCCCGGTTCTTCGCCGAGGGCGCGAGCACGCTGCTGCCGCACCTGCCCAAGCTGCTCACCGGCCTCGACCTGGCCGCGTACGAGGAGCGCAGGGACGGCTTCGTGGCGCGCGGCGTGCCGGACGAGCTGGCCGAGCGGGTCGCCGCGATGGTGCCCGCGTACTCCACGTTCGACCTGGTCGAGATCGCCGCGCTGACCGGGCTGCCGCTGAACGAGGTCGCCGAGGTGTACTTCGACCTGGCCGACCGCCTGCAGCTCGCCCGGCTCAGGGAGCGGGTCATCGCGCTGCCCCGGGACAACCGGTGGAACTCGATGGCGCGTTCCGCGCTCCGCGACGACCTGTACGCCGCGCACGCCACCCTCACCAGGGAGGTGCTGCTGCACAGCGAGTCGGGGCTGTCTCCCGAGGAGCGGCTGGCCCGCTGGTCGGAGGCGAACGAGGCGGCCGTCGGACGGGCCAGGCAGACGCTGTCCGAGATCTGGGAGAGCGACCACTTCGACCTCGCCACCCTGTCGGTGGCGTTGCGGGCGGTGCGCACCCTGGTCGCGTCCAGCAACCTGCCGCACACCGGCGAATGAGACGCGGGGTGACCGAGGTCAGCGGGTCGTGGCCTTGGTCACCCGGCCGTCGTAGCCGATGACGTGCGCGGGCGCGGTGGAGCTCTTGGGCGGCACCGCGCTCGCGTACTGCTGCGTCTCGATGATCCGCCGATCCCTGCGCACCACCGGGTTGCTCAGGTCCCAGCGGGCGTCCTTCGGTATGGCGAGCGGCCGGCCGTACCCGCAGCTCAGCACGGGTGACCACGTGCTCGTCCGGAGCAGCGTGTAGAGGATGAGGCCGCCGCCGTCCTTCGTGCGCAGCGCGAAGACCGGATAGTCCACGGCCGAGGCGAACAGCGAGTCGAAGTTCATGCAGTCGGCCTGGCGCGCCTTCTCCCGCCGCTTCTTGATCTCAGTGGCGTACCCGGTGGTCTGCGGGCCGGGCGCGATCAGGCCGGAGGCGAAGCCGTCCTTGCCCTCCTCGGCGATCGTGGCGTGCAGCGGGCCCATCAGGTTCGGGCTGATCGCCACGCTCTGATCGCGGGAATCGAGGGCGTGGGCGTAGCCGTCCGGGTCGAGGGCCACCTTCGGGGCCTTCTCGCCCTTGTACAGCAGGGACTGGAAGCTGTTCTGCCACGCCGAATCGGCGTTCTGCCGTACGAACGTCAGCAGGGCGGTCCTGGCCTGCCCGGAGGAGTCCCGGCGCTCCACGGCCGCGGCGAACCACTGCCGGGACGCCTTGGCGGGCAGCCGGGGCACCAGCAGGGTGCGCTCGCCCCAGGTGTAGCGGGGCGGCTTCCCACCGGAGGAGTGGAGCTGGGCGACCGTGATCGGGCGCTGGCCGTCCCGATAGAGCTGAAGTGTCCAGCGCTGCGCCCGGCCGGCGCGGACGACGTCGTCGGTCGCGAGGAAGGTGTCCAGCGCGCTGCGGGCCTCCGCCAGCGTCACGGCGGGCGGGGCCGGCGGGCGGCTCGCCGAGGGTGACGCGCTCGCGGTGGCGGCGACCGGGCTGGGCGAGGGCGTCGGCGCGCCCGCCGAGCAGGCGGCGGTGGCGACCAGGACGAGCGCGAGCGCCGCCGGACGGCAGGCGGAGGCGAGCACACGCGCGGCTCCGTCCACCATGGCCTCCTCTCGCGCACGCGGCACACTGACAGCGGCCGCACGAGGGGCCACATCCCGGCCACATCGTAGCCAGGCGCGGTACTCAACACGGTCCCGTGTTCGCGTACCCTTTACAGACGTGGCAGTCATCGATCCAGCCGAAGAGATCAACGAGCTTACCGGCACACTGAAGAGCATTCAGGACGTGCTCGACCTCGACGCCCTGCACAAGCAGATCGCCGAGCTGGAGGAGCAGGCTGCCGCGCCTGACCTGTGGAACGACGTGGAGCAGGCGCAGCGGGTCACCAGCAAGCTCTCTCACCTGCAGGGCGAGGTCAACCGGGTGCAGGGCCTGGCCCGGCGCCTGGACGACCTGCCGATCATGTTCGAGCTCGCCGCCGAGGAAGGCGACGACGAGACGCTCGCCGAGGCCGAGAGGGAGCTGGCCGCGCTCAAGTCGGACGTCGGCGCCCTGGAAGTGCGCACGCTGCTGTCCGGCGAGTACGACTCCCGCGAGGCGCTTGTCACGATCAACTCGCAGGCGGGCGGCGTGGACGCCGCCGACTGGGCGCAGATGCTCCTCCGCATGTACCTGCGCTGGGCCGAGCGCAAGGGCTACTCGACCGAGGTCTACGAGACGTCGTACGCCGAGGAGGCCGGCATCAAGTCGGCCACGTTCACCGTCAAGGCGCCCTACGCGTACGGCACCCTGCGCGGCGAGCACGGCACGCACCGCCTGGTCCGGATCAGCCCCTTCGACAACCAGGGCCGCCGCCAGACCTCGTTCGCGGGTGTGGACATCGTGCCGGTCGTCGAGCAGACCGACCACATCGACATCAACGAGGACGACCTCCGCGTCGACGTCTACCGGTCCTCGGGCCCGGGCGGTCAGGGCGTCAACACCACGGACTCGGCGGTCCGCCTCACCCACGTCCCCACCGGCATCGTGGTCTCCTGCCAGAACGAGCGCTCACAGCTGCAGAACCGGGCCTCCGCGATGGCGGTCCTGTCGGCCAAGCTGCTGGAGCGCAAGCGCCAGGAGGAGGCCGCCGCGATGAACGAGCTCCGCGGCGAGTCCACGACGTCCTGGGGCACCCAGATCCGCAACTACGTCCTGCACCCGTACCAGATCGTGAAGGACCTGCGCACGGGCGTCGAGGCCGGCAACCCGACCGCTGTGCTGGACGGCGACCTCGACGAGTTCATCGAGGGCGAGATCCGCTGGATGCGCCGCCAGGAGAACCAGTAGGGTCCGGCCCTCCTGTCCGGCCCTCCCTGACCCCTCGCGACCCCGCGAGGGGTCACACCCCTGCGCAAGCCGTAGCAATCATTACGGTGCCGAACCGTCACGCGAGGGGCGCGGCGGTGTCTGGACTGAGGAGCGAGTGGGGAGCGAGGGACGAGCGACTCCGAGCGACGAGGGAAGGCATCGACTGAAGGCGCCCCGAGCCCGCGCGAGCGAAGCGAGCGCAATCAGGCACAGCCCCGAGCCTGCGCGAGCGGAGCGAGCGCCATGAACGCGTCAGCCGCCGACGTGTTTGAGCGCGAGCAGGGCCAGGGCGAGGATCACCGTCAGGGCGATGATCATGGGCGGCAGTCCGAGGAAGCCGTGGTGGTGGACCTTGGCCCGGCCCGCTCGGCACACCGGGCAGCGGCCTTCGACGACGGGGCCGGCGCACGCGGCGCAGATCAGATGCTCACAGCTCATGGCAGCTCTCCCTTCCCCTCAGGTAGACCCTAATCGTTTTGTTTCCGTTATGGACGTTCCATGCCAGTGTTACCCCCTAGACTGGCCTTCCGCCAATCGGAACGTCGATCCTTCGTAAAGAGACCGGCCCCTCCGGGCTGGTTGTCCCAACCCCTAGACTGGCATGCCGTGATGCGCCCGTGATCCATTTCGATAATGTCTCCAAGGTCTATGCGAACCAGAACCGGCCCGCCCTCGACCACGTGAGCGTGGATGTCGACAAGGGCGAGTTCGTGTTCCTTGTCGGTCCATCGGGATCGGGGAAGTCCACCTTCCTCAGGCTGGTCCTCAAGGAGGAGCGGCCCAATTCCGGCGCGATCCACGTCGCCGGTAAGGATCTCGCGAAGCTCTCGAACTTCAAGGTGCCGCACCTGCGGCGCCGCATCGGATGCGTCTTCCAGGACTTCCGGCTGCTTCCCAAGAAGAACGTCTACGAGAATGTGGCGTTCGCCCTCGAGGTCATCGGGAAGCCCCGCCGGTTCATCCGCAAGGTCGTCCCCGAGGTCATCGAGTTGGTCGGCCTGGAAGGCAAGGCCCACCGCATGCCGGAGGAGCTGTCGGGTGGTGAGCAGCAGCGGGTGGCCATGGCCCGCGCGTTCGTGAACCGTCCTATGATCCTCCTTGCCGACGAGCCGACCGGGAACATCGACCCGGCGACGAGCATCGGCATCATGAAGGTGCTCGACCGCATCAACAGGACCGGCACCACCGTGCTGATGGCCACGCACGACGCGGCCATCGTCGACTCCATGCGGAAGCGTGTGGTCGAGCTGGAGGACGGCAAGATCGTCCGTGACCAGTCGCGCGGGGTGTACGGCCAGGCGTACTAGCCCATGAGTGGCGGTCCGGGGCGGCGCGAGGCGCCGCCTGGGCGCCGCGTATTCAGTTTGGAGTAACAGGGAGCATGCGGGCCAATTTCATCTTTTCCGAGGTCTGGATCGGCCTCCGCCGAAACCTCACGATGACCATCGCGGTCGTCGTGACCGTCGCGGTCGGCATGGGGCTGCTCGGCATCGGACTGATGATCAACTCCCAGGTCTCGTCCCTGACCAACTACTGGATGGACAGGGTCGAGCTCTCGGTCTTCCTCTGTGGGAAGAACGACGCGTTCCCCGCCTGCAAGAACAAGGGCGCGATCACCCAGGACCAGAAGACCAACCTGAAGAAGGCGATCGAGGGCCTGCCCGACGTCCAGAAGGTCGACTACGAGGACCAGAACCAGGCGTACCAGAACTTCAAGGAAAACGGGGGCAACAACATCCTGCTCTCGGTGATCAAGCCGGAGGACCTGCCCGAGTCCTTCCGGGTGAAGCTCAAGGACCCGGACAAGGCGTCGGCGGTCGAGGAGAGCCTGAAGGGCCAGGTGGGCGTCTCCAACATCGTGAACCAGCGGCAGATCCTCGACTCGGTCTTCGGTTTCATGGGGAAGCTCCGCAACATGGCCCTCGCGATCGCCATCCTGATGGTGCTCGCGGCCACCCTGCTGATCGGTAACACGGTCCGGCTCTCGGCGTACAACCGCCGGAGAGAGACCGGCATCATGCGGCTGGTCGGCGCCTCGAACGTCTACATCCAGCTTCCGTTCGTCATGGAAGGCGTCATCGCCGGCCTGATCGGCGGTGTTCTGGCCGCGGTCCTGCTGATCGTCACGAAGATTCTGATCTTCGACCAGATCCAGATGTACATGACCGCGCCGCTGAGCTGGAACACGCTCGCCGGGGTGATCACGCTGACCATGGTCGTGGGCGTGGTGATCTGTCTCCTCGCGTCCTTCGTGACCCTGCGCCGCTATCTGAAGGTGTGACGGGCCATGGTCGCGCTCTCCCGCGCCGTTCGAGGCTCCGGCCGCCGGTAGGCTCCCTATATGCCACGTGAGATCGGGCGCAAGCTCATCGCTCAGAACAAGCGTGCCCGGCACGACTATTTCATTGAGGACACGTACGAGGCCGGGCTCGTCCTCACCGGCACGGAGGTCAAGTCCCTCCGGGCCGGAAAGGCCAATCTCACCGACGGCTACGCGACCGTCGACGGCGGTGAGGCATGGCTGATCAACGCGTACATCCCTGAGTACAGCCAGGGCACGTGGACCAACCATGCCGCGCGGCGCACCCGCAAGCTGCTGCTGCACCGCAAGGAGATCGGCAAGATCCACCAGGTCCTCAAGGAGCGCGGCCTGACCCTGATCCCCCTCTCCCTGTACTTCAAGGACGGCAGGGCCAAGGTCGAGATCGGCATCGCGCGCGGTAAGAAGGACTACGACAAGCGGCAGACCCTGATGGAGAAGCAGGCCGGTCGCGAGATGGCACGGGCGATGTCCAACGCCGTCCGGCGTCGGGGGGGCCGCTAGGCCGTGTCCGCCGCGAAAGCCGTACGGGCGGCGCTGGCCCTGGGGCTGGCCGTGCCCATGCTGACCGCCTGTTTCGAGGAGCCGTCCCCGCTCGACGCCGTACGAGATTTCCTCGTGGGCTGGCAGAGAGGGGACTACGCGGGCGCGGCCCGCAGGGCCGACGGCGACCCGGCCGTCGTGCGGCGGGCTCTGGAGGACGTCGGCGTCCAGCTCGACGCCGCGTCGTTCCGATTCTCGCTCAAGGGCGTGAAGCGTGACGGCGACAGCGCGAAGGCCGAGTACCACGCCGAGGTGGACCTCGGTGAGAACAACCCGCTGTGGGAGTACGACAGCACGCTGCCGCTCCACCAGGTGGACGGCCAGTGGAAGATCCAGTGGTCGCCGAGCGTGATCCACCCTGAGCTGCACGCCGGGGAGCGGTTCGCCGTGGACGTCGAGCCGCTGGCGCGGCAGCCGATCCTCGACCGGGCGAACGAGTCGTTGCAGGACGAGACGATCCGCTATGTCGCGGGCGTCTATCCGGACAAGATCGCCGACAAGGTGGCGCTGTGCGAGCAGCTGTCCCAGGTGACCGGGTTCGCGGAGGACCGCCTGCTCAGCCGCATCCAGTCGTCGCCGCCGCAGTCGTTCGTGCCGCTCGCGACGTTCGGCGGCAAGACCTTCGGCCAGGTCAGGGACAAGCTGAAGGCCATCAAGGGCATCTCGATCAGGACGGACAGCCTGCCGGTGGCGCCCAAGTCGCCGAAGGACATCGTCGGCCGCGTCGCCGCGATCACCCCGGAGGCGGAGCAGCAGCTCGGCGGCCCGCAGCGGGCCGGTGACACCGTGGGCCGGGACGGTCTGCAGAAGGCCTACCAGGACCAGCTCACCGGCTCCACCGAGACCAAGGTCGTGATCCTCGACTCCTCGGGCAAGCAGGTCAAGGAGCTCAAGGCGTGGCCGGGCCGGGCGAACACCTCGGTCCGCACGACGATCGACTCCGGCCTGCAGGCCGCGGGGGACAGCGCCGTCACCGCGTCGCAGCAGGTCGCGCTGGTGGCGCTCCAGGCGTCCACCGGCGAGATCCGCGCGGTCTCCACCCAGGGGATGAGCCAGCAGAAGGACGCTCTGGCCGGGAAGTTCCCCGCCGGCACCACCTTCTCGATCATCGCCACCGACGCGCTGCTCAAGAACGGTTTCGACCCCAAGCAGAAGGTGCCGTGCAGCGCGGACCGCTCGGTGGCCGGCGCGCGGTTCCAGCACGTCGGATACACCGGAGGGACCACCCCGACGTTCGCGGCAGGCTTCGCGCGTGGCTGTGTGACGGCGCTGGCGTCCCTGGCCCGGCGGGTCTCGGGTGACGCGGTCGTCGCGAGCGCGGCGAAGTACGGCATCGGCAGCCCGTGGGAGCTCCCGCTCTCCTCGTTCAGCGGCTCCCTGCCGAACCCGGCGAGCGACGCCGCCACCGCGAAGCTCATCGCGGGGCAGACCGCGCGGGTGAGCCCGCTGACCATGGCGCTCGTCGCCGGGGCGGTCAAGTCGGGCACCTGGCGTCCGCCGGTGCTGGTCACCTCGCCGTCCTCGCCGGACCCCACCGCGGAGGTGGCCCCGGCCGCGCCGCCCGCGCCCATACCGCTCGACCCCACGGTCGTCGAGCAGATCCGCACGCTCATGCGCGCCGGGGTGACCTCCGGGTCGGCCCGTGCCGCCGCCGCTCCCGGCGACCCCGTGTACGGCGTGGCGGCCGGCATCGGCTACGTCGTGAAGAAGCAGCGGCGCGACCTGTCGTGGTTCGTGGGCTGGCAGGGCGACATCGCGGTCGCCGTGGTGGCGGAGAGCACCGACGCCTCCGCGGCGGCGACGGTGGCGGGGCGGTTCTTCCGCGCGGCGGACCTGAAGAAGCCCTGACAGAAAAAATTTTGAGAGGCGAGCAACCATCCGGGCCTCCCCAGGCGTCTGTCTAAGTGACTGAGCACCGCTTGGGGGGTTGCGGACTCAGTCACCGTGATGAGACCAGGGCTCCATCTCGGGGGGAGCCCTGCCGTCCGGACCGGCTCGACCCTGCCGGTCGGCCCCCGGGGGCGTGCGTGATGGCGCGCCTCCGGGGGCTTCGCCGTCTCCGGACGTTGATCGGGAATTGGGTTCGCACGCCTGGTGTTGGGCATGTATGGTTGCGATGCCGATCCCCCCGGGGGGGGGTCGGGTTGACAATTCAACAGGGGGTGACCGGTTTCGACTTCGACATTGCAAGTCAGGGGAAGCGGGTCGAGGACTGCGGACATAACCTCGTTAACACTGTGACCGCAAACCAATAAGTGCCAATAACACGCGCACTGAGGTCAGCCAGGGTTCCCTGGCCCTCGCCGCCTAAGCAGCGAGTGACCTCTGTCAGCCCGGGAGCGCCTTCGGCCCGGATCTGACATCGCTAGAAGGCTCAACCGGCCGACCCGGTCACGGGGTCGATCGGGAAACCAAACAGTGACTGAGCCCGTCGGCGACTCGCCTGTGAGATTGCCGGGGCTGAGAAAGACGTAACAGGCTGCACCCGGAGAAGCCCTGTCTTGGTGTTGAAGGACGCGGGTTCGATTCCCGCCACCTCCACGTGAGAGACCCGTGGTCGATGGCTTTCCAGCTATCTTCCGCGGGTCTTTGTTTTGCCCAGGGGGCGACCCCCTGGAACCCCCAGTTCGAGACCCGTGGTCGATGGCAGCCTGGCTGGGGGCGGTGCGTGACCATCTGGTCGGGGACCTGAGCGGGCAGGTTTTAGAGATCGGCGTCGGCACGGGCGCCAACCTCGCTCACTACCGCGCGGCCGAACGGGTGGTCGCCGCCCCTCAGCGCCGCCTTGCACCGTGGCCGGGGGTCGGCTACCGCGGTCCCAAGCTGCGCGAGAACCCTCGGGTAACATTTGTTATGCGAGCCGGTGACATTCCTTCTGGTCATGAGGGGCTAACGGGTGAGCAGCGCAAGTGATCCTGAAGCCGACATTCGGGCTCGGCTCCAGCAGCACTGGGAGGCATCCGAACGCGGGGACGTCGATGCTGAGCACGCGATCTACGCTGCAGACGCGATCCTGGACTACCCGCAGTCGGGCGAGCGCTTCAGAGGCCGGTCAAGGATCCAAGCGCAACGCGGCGGGCACCCGGCCGAACGCCACTTCACCATCCGCCGGATCCTGGGCAGCGGCGACCTTTGGGTGAGCGAGTGCGTGATCACCTATGACGGCGTGCCCACATACTCGCTCAGCGTTATGGAGATCACCGATGGTCTCGTAACGCACGAGACCCAGTACTTCGCCGACCCCTTCCCCGCGCCTCCCGGGCGCGCTGCGCTAGCTGAGCCGATTCCGGTCCGCGACCAATAGCCGATTGAGCTGTCGGGTCGATGGCCGAGTGGGCTGTTTGCAGACGTTCAGCGGGGTCGAGGGAGCGAAGCGGGCTTCGCGAGGGCCGGAGGTTCCTTCTGGCGAAGTGACCGCCCCGGCCGGCCGCCCCGGCCAAGGTTCGTGGACACCCCACTCGCGGCCGCCCCGCGGTGTATTCCCGTCTTTCAGGCGCCGACGTCCGCCGCGTACGTGTCGATCTCGGCGATCAGGGCGTTCTTGCCCTCCACCGTGAGGAACGACGCGCGTACGGCGTTGCGGGCCAGGTCGGCCACGCCGTCCCGGTCGAGCCCGAGCAGCTCCGCGGCCACCGCGTACTCGTCGTTCAGGGTGGTGCCGAACATGGGCGGGTCGTCGGAGTTGATCGTCACGGGCACGCCCGCCTTGACCAGGGCGGCGAGCGGGTGCTCGGCCAGGCTTCCGACGGCCCGGGTCCGCACGTTCGAGGTGGGGCAGACCTCCAGGACGATCCCCTCGGAGGCGAGGTGGTCGAGCAGCGCGGGGTCCTCGACGCTGCGCACGCCGTGCCCGATCCGCTCGGCCTTCAGCTCGCGGACCGCCTCCCAGACCGTCGCCGCCCCGGTCGTCTCGCCCGCGTGCGGGACGGAGCGGAGCCCGGCGGCGCGGGCCGCGGCGAAGTGCGGCGCGAACTGCGTGCGCGGCACGCCGATCTCCGGCCCGCCGAGGCCGAAGCTGACCAGGCCGTCCGGACGCTGCTCCAGGGCCACCTTGAGGGTCTGGTCGGCGCCGGGGATGCCGTCCTCGCCGGGGATGTCGAAGCACCAGCGCAGGATCGTGCCGTAGTCACGCTCGACCGCGCGCCGGGCGTCCTCGATCACCTCGCAGAACTCGGCGGCGGCGAACCCCCGGGAGAGGTGCAGGTGCGGTGTGACGGTGAGCTCGGCGTACCTGACCCGCTGCGCGGCCAGATCACGGCCGACGCCGTGGAAGAGCGCCCAGACGTCCTCGGGGTCCCTGATCAGGTCGACGACGGCCAGGTACACCTCGATGAAGTGGGCGAAGTCGCGGAAGACGAAGTAGTCCGCGAGGAGGTCGGGGTCGGCCGGGACCGGCGTGGAGCCCTCGTGGCGCGCGGCCAGCTCGGCCACGATCTGGGGCGACGCGGAGCCCACGTGGTGCACGTGCAGCTCGGCCTTGGGCAGTCCGGCGATGAATTCGGTGAGGTCGGGAGCGATCACCGGATGACGGTAACAACGGCGGCCGACCCCATACCAAGCCCGAACGCCCTTTCTCACACAAGAATGTCAGGATCAGCCGGGGAGCTGGCCGAGGGTGACGGTGACGGTGCTCGTGGTCCCGCTCGGGTACAGCAGCGTGACCTTGGCGCTCTCGCCGGGACGGAGCCGGGCGAGCGCCTCGGACAGCGCCGTCGTGTTCGGGGTCGGGGTGTCGTTGACCTTGACGATCACGTCGCCCGGCCTGATCCCGGCCTGTTCGGCGGCGCCTCCGTTGGTGACCCGGCCGACCAGCACGCCGATCGGTGAGCCCAGCGCGTCGACCGCGGTGCCCACCTGGATGCCGAGCGCCGCCCGGCGGCTGTTGACGACCCGGCCGTTCTTGATGATCTGGTTGGCGATGTCCGTCGCCGTGTCGCTCGGGATGGCGAAGCCGATGCCGGGCGCCGCGCCCAGTTCGGGGTCGACCGCGGCCAGGCTCGGGATGCCGATGACGTTGCCGTTCATGTCCACCAGCGCGCCGCCGCTGTTTCCCGGGTTGATCGCGGCGGAGGTCTGGATGGCGTCCGGGATGGTCGAGGTGGGCGTGCCCTCGCCGCTCGATCCGCTGACGGTGCGGCCCAGCCCGGAGACGATGCCCTCGGTGACGCTGCCGGAGTAGCCGAGCGGGTTTCCCATGGCCAACACGATCTGACCCACCCGCAGGTCGGCGGAGCGGCCGAAGGACGCGGGCTGCAGGCCCTGTGTGTTGTCCACCTTGATCACGGCGAGGTCGCCGGCCGGGAAGACGTTCATCACCCGGGCGGTCCGCGGCTTCCCGCCCGTCGCGAGCGTCACGGAGAACCGCTTGGCCCCATTCACCACGTGGGCGTTCGTCAGGATGTGGCCGTCCTTGTCGTAGACGATGCCGGAGCCCAGGCCCTGGTTGGTGGTGATCTGCACGATCGATGGCAGGACCCGCTTGATGACCTGCTCGTACGTGCTCTGCTGCCCGGACGTGCCGCCCGGTTGCGCGGGTGGCGCGCTGGCCGGGGCGGTCGGTGACGGGGGCGGCGTCCCGGTCGGAGCGGACAGCCCCGCCGTGAGGCCGGCCGTCGGGCTTCCGCAGGCCGTGCCGACGAGCAGCGCCATCGACGCCGCGGTGCGGCCGAGGGTGCGTGAACATCCCATGCGCGAGCGACTACCCCCATGGAGGGAGGTATTCCTGACGGACTGTGACAATGCCGTCGCGAACCGGCGTTTGTCGCGTAATCTGCGGGCATGGCCGAGGCTGGTGAGCCGTACACGACCCCGATGCCCCAGGTGCGGCCGGAGCCGCCTCCCGGCCCGCGGCGGGCCCGCCTGATCTACACCGCGCTCGCGTGCGCGGGGACGGCCGCCGCCATCGTGCTGGTGTTCACGGCGTTCTCCGGCGACCGGCCGGGGGCCGCGCCCGCGTCGCTCCACCAGGGGCGGCCGGCGACCGGTCCCGCCGCCTCGGCGGCCCCTTCCGCGTCCGGCTCGGCCGTACCGCGGCCGGTCCGGCTGCCCCCGGTCCCCATGGCGCTGACCATGGTGGTTCACCCGGGCGCGGGCACCCCGGCCGGGGACTTCGTGGTGGACGCGAAGTCGGGCATCGGGTACGCCGGGTTCGCCGCCCCGTGGCGGACCGCCACCGCCCCGGCCCCGTTCGCGCACGCGCAGCGCGCGGGCCGGGCGCTGATCGTCTCCTGCCCGATGCCGGGCGCGGTCCCGGAGGCCCTCACCGCGCCGGAGGCGTACCGGACGGTCGCGGCGCGGGCGGCGAAGTGGACGCTGCGCTTCCAGCCGGAGGGCGGTTCCCTCGACTGGACGGCGTCGCAGCCGCTGCGCCGGGGGTCGGGGTGGTTGCTCGGCTACCGCGTGACGTACCGGATCGACGGGCGCCGGCACGTGTCCGAGGCGATCGTGGCCGTGGTCGGTACCGGCAGGACGAAGCCCGCGCTGCTGTTCGCCACGGTCCCCGACACGGGCCAGGATCTCTATCGCGACCTCAATATGCTCTTTTGGACCCTTCGCCCGATGTAGAGAGGTGTAGCCGGAGAACAAAGCTCCAGAATATGATTCTGGGGAATTTCCCTGCGACGGTTCGAGCCTGGAGGGTCGGATGGCGATCGGTCTGAGCGAGGAACACGAGGCGCTGCGCGAGTCGGTCACCCGGTGGGCTGAGCGCACCATCCCCGCCGACGTGGTGCGGAGCGCGGTGGCGGCCGCCGGCGGCGGGGCCGAGGAACGGCCTCCCTTCTGGGCCGGCCTGGCCGAACAGGGGTTGCTCGGCCTGCACATCCCCGAGGAGCACGGCGGCGCCGGGTACGGCCTGCTGGAGGCGGCGGTGGCGATCGAGGCGCTCTCGGAGCGGGTGGCCCCGGGCCCGATCGTGCCGACCGTGCTCGCCGGCGCGGCGATCCTGGCGACCGACGGCAAGGCCCACGCGGAGCTGCTGCCCGGGTTGGCCGACGGCGCCCTGGTCGGGGCGGTCGCGCTCACCGGAGCGATCTCCGGCGTCCGCGAGGACGGCGTGCTGACGATCAACGGCGTGGCCGAGCCGGTACTCGGCGCGACGCTCGCCGACGTGCTGGTGCTGCCGGTCTCGACCGACCGCGGCGAGGAGTGGGTCGCGCTGGACGCGGCCCAGGCGACCGTCACCCCGATCCCGTCGCTGGACCTCACCCGCGGCGTGGCCAAGGTCGAGGTGGCGTCGGTGGCCGTGCCCGCCGAGCGCGTCCTCGACGGGCTGGAGGGCCCGGACGTCCTCAACCTGGCCGCGATCGTCCTCGGCGCGGACGCGGCGGGCGTCGCCTCCTGGTGCGTCTCGGCCGCCGCCGACTACGCCAAGGTACGCGTGCAGTTCGGCCGCCCGATCGGGCAGTTCCAGGGCATCAAGCACAAGATCTCGCGGATGCTGGTCGCGCTGGAGCAGGCCAGGGCGACGGTGTGGGACGCGACCCGCGCCACCGGCGAGGAGCTGGCCTACGCCGCCGCGATCGCGGGCGTGACGGCCCCCGACGCCGCCGTGCAGTGCGCCAAGGACGCCATCCAGACGTTCGGCGGCATCGGCTACACCTTCGAGCACGACGCGCACCTGTACTACCGGCGCGCGCTGAGCGTGCGGGCGCTGCTCGGGCCGTCGGCGGACTGGGCCGAGACCGTCGCCTCGCTGGCGCTCGGCGGCGTCTCCCGCGAGCTGGAGATCGACCTGCCCGAGGAGGCCGAGCGGCTGCGCGCCGCGATCCGGGAGGAGATCGCCCGGATCGCCGAGCTGCCCACCGCGCCGGACGGCCCCGGCAAGCGGGGCAGTGAGCAGAAGCGCGCGCTGGCCTCCTCCGGCTTCGTCATGCCGCACCTGCCCAAGCCGTGGGGCCGGGGAGCCAACCCGCTGGAGCAGGTCCTGATCCACCAGGAGCTGCGCGCGGCGAAGGTCGCGCTGCCCCAGATGATCATCGGCGCCTGGGTCGTGCCGTCCATCGTCACGTACGGCACGCCGGAGCAGCAGGAGCGCTTCCTGCCGCCGACGTTGAGCGGCGAGATGATCTGGTGCCAGCTCTTCTCCGAGCCGGGCGCGGGCTCCGACCTCGCCTCACTGCAGATGAAGGCGGAGAAGGTCGAGGGCGGCTGGCGGCTCAACGGCCAGAAGATCTGGACGTCGGTGGCGCACGTCGCGGAGTGGGCCATCTGCATCGCCCGCTCGGACAGCAGTCAGCCCAAGCACAAGGGCATCACGTACTTCATCGTGGACATGAAGGCGCCGGGCGTGACCGTGCGGCCGCTGACCGAGATGACGGGGGAGAACCTGTTCAACGAGGTTTTCCTCGACGACGTCTTCGTGCCGGACGACCTCGTCGTGGGCGCCGTCAACGAGGGCTGGAAGGTCGCCCGCAACACCCTGTCGAACGAGCGGGTGTCGTTGTCGTCCGGCTCGGGCGGGACCGGCGCCTCGGTCTCCGACCTGCTCGGCCTGTGCGGCAGGCTCGGCCGGGAGCTCACCGCGGTGGAGCGGCAGGAGCTCGCCCACGTCGTCTGCGAGAGCCACTCGATCAACGCGCTGTCGCTGCGGGTCACGCTCAAGCAGCTCGCCGGGAACGAGCCGGGCGCGGACGCGTCCGTGCGCAAGCTGCTGTCCACCTCGCACGCGCAGAACGTGGCGCAGGTGGCGGTCGGCCTCCTCGGGGCGGCGGCGGTGACCGCCGCCGACTGGAAGCTCGGCGACGCGGGCCACTGGAACCGGGCCATCCTCGCCACCCGCGCGATGACGATCTACGGAGGCACGACCGAGGTGCAGCTCAACATCATCGCGGAGCGGATGCTGGGCCTGCCCCGCGATCCGGAACCGGGTAAGTAGCCCCCGGTTGGCCCCCCGGCACGCCCGCGCGCTCGCCCGCCTCGGCCCTGCGGCGCTCGGGCTGCTGCTCGGGGCGCTGGCGCTCGGGCCCGCGCTGGGGCCGGGGTACGTGCTGCGGTACGACATGGTGTTCGTGCCGGACCCGCCGCTGGTCCTCGGATCGGGCGGGTCCGGCGGCTTCCCCCGGGCGGTGCCGAGCGACCAGGTCGTGGCGCTGCTGTCGCTCGCGCTCCCGGCGGACGTGGTGCAGAAGGCGCTCCTGCTCGTCGTCTTCGTGCTCGCCGCGTCGGGGGCGGCGGCGCTGCTGCCGGGGGACCGGCCGGCGGCGCGGCTCGCGGCCGCCGCCTTCTACGCGTGGAACGCCTATCTCGCGCAGCGGCTGCTGCTCGGCCAGTGGGCGCTGCTCCTGGGGTTCGCCGGGCTGCCCTGGGCGGTGCGCGCGGCGGCGCGCGGCCCCACCACCCGGCGGGACGCCGTACGGCTGGCGGCGGCGCTCGTCCCGGCGGCGGTCGGCGGCTTCCAGGCGACGCTGGTCACCGCGATCACCGTGCTGCCGGTGGCGGCGCTGTCCGGACGGCCCCGCGCCCTGCGGGTGGGCGTGCCGGTGACCGCGCTGCTCGTCGCGGTGCTCAGCCTGCCGTGGCTGGTCCCGGCGCTGGCCTCGCGCGCGGTGACGGACCCGGCGGGGGTGGAGGCGTTCGCGGCGCGGGCCGACGGGCCCTTCGGGACGCTCGGCAGCCTGCTCAGCCTCGGGGGCGTCTGGAACGCCGAGGCGGAGGTGCCGGGGCAGGGCTCGTGGAGCGTCGCCGCCGTACGTCTCGTCCTCAGCCTGGTGGCGCTGGCCGGGTTCGCGGGATTCGCCCGGGCCGCCGTCGCGGGAGAGCGGCGGTTCGCCCGCGGGCCGGCGGTGGCGGCGGTCGTGGGACTGGGAGTGGCGGCTGTCGTGGGTCTGGGCGTGGCCGGCCTCGGCGCGTTCGCCCCCGGCGTGCTCAAGGGGCTGATCGGGTGGTGGCCGGGGTTCGGCCCGTTCCGCGACGGCCAGCTCTTCATCGCGCCTCTCGTGCTCTGCCAGGCGCTGGGCTTCGCGTACGCCGCCGACCGGCTCGGGCGGGTCGGGTTCGCCGCGGCGGCCGTGCCGGTGCTGGTGCTGCCGACGTTCGCCCTGGGCGCGTTCGGCCGGCTGGCGGCGGTGGACTATCCGGACGCGTGGCGGCGGGTCCAGGCGGTGGTCAACGCCGACCCGGCCCCGGGCGCGCTGGTGTCGCTGCCGTGGGGCGCGCACCGCGCGTTCGCGTGGAACGGCGGGCGGGTGATCCTCGACCCGGCCACCAAGATGTTCGCCCGGCCGGTTCTGTGGGACGACACGCTGGTGGTCGAGCGGCGGGCCGGGGGCGTGATCCGGGTCGCGGCGGAGGCGCCGCGGGCCCGGCGGATCGGCGCGTTGATCCGGGATGGGCGCGGCCCGCTCACCGCGGCGTTCGTCCGCGAAGAAGTGAGATTCGTTCTCATCGCGCAAAAAAATGAGAACGAGTTCTCGTCTCGGTTTCCCGGTGTGCGGCCGATTCTCCGCGCCGGAGAGCTGCTCTTGTTGCGGCTGTGAGCTGCGATTATTCGGCAATTAGCCCAGTACCAGAGGGTAACTTGCATTGTCACGGTTTGACTAACGCTCTGGCTTATGACCTGTATCACGTTCTACTCTCGGCACACTGCGTACGGACCCGGGAGGGAGAGGCACGATGTTGAAGGTGCTGGCCGCGTTGGCGGTCGGAGCGGTGCTCGCCGGCGTCGCCTCAGTGGCGGTTGTCAATGTCGCATCGCCGACGCCGGAGCCTCCGAACAAGCCGCTCTACAACTACGGCACTCGCTGATTTCTCCGATCGCACTGATCTAGATCACCGGTAATTCCGGTCCGCGGGCCCGGCGGGCGATGGGTTCTGTTTCGCCATGCCTTTTTCCGGGTCTCCGGGCCGCCGCAAGTGTTCACGAAATTTCCCGCCTTTTCGATTTTCTTCGCAGAACGCGGCGGAGCCGCATCAGAAAGCCGGGCGCGGCGGAGCCGTACCGGACTCAGGGTGCGGCGGAGCCCGCACCAGGGAGCACAGTGCGGCGGAGCCGTACGAGGAACGGGAGGAGTGATCGTGGCCGTACCGGAAGTGGGCGCGAACGGCAGCCCGTTCGCGCCCGAGCGGCGCGGCCGGCACCGTCCCCAGCTCCTCGGGGCCGCCGCCGCCCCCCAGCCCTCCTTGCGCGGCGTGCGGGTCGCCGTGCTCAACTTCCGCGAACCGCTCCAGTCGGCCGCCGGGGGCGCCGAGGAGTACGCCTGGCAGGTCAGCCGCTTCCTCGTGGGCGAGGGCGCGCTGGTCCACTTCGTCACCAGCCGGGAGCCCGGGCAACGCGCGGCCGAGCGGCGGGACGACATCGAGCTGCGGCGGATGGGGAACCGCTACCTCGTCTACCTGCTCGTGTCGCTGTGGCTGCTGCTCAGGCGGCGGAGGTTCGACCTGGTCATCGACTCGATGAACGGCATTCCGTTCTTCGCGCCCCTGGTCGTCGCGCGACGCACCGCCGTCGTGTCGCTGGTCCACCACGTCCACGACCGGCAGTTCTACGCGTTCTTCCCCCGCTGGCTGGCGTGGATCGGCTGCTTCGTCGAAGGGCCGGTCGCCCGCGTCGTGTACCGGAACCGGACCACGGTCACCGTCTCGGAGTCGTCGCGCGACGAGCTGCGCGCCCGGCTGCGCTGGCGGGCGCCGATCGTGGTCATCCCCAACGGGAGCCCGGTCGTCCGGCCCATCGCCGACATGCCGGTGCGGGGCGAGCCGGCCCTCGTGTACGTGGGCCGCCTCGTCGGGCACAAGCGGATCGACCGGGTCGTGGACCTCGCCGCCGACCTGCGTGCGGCGTGGCCGGGCCTGGCCGTCCACGTGGTCGGGCGCGGTCCCGAGCTGGACCCGCTCGCGCGGCGGGCGCGGGAGCGCGGCGTGACCGAGCGGGTGCGCCTGCACGGTTACCTCGCGGAGCCGGAGAAGAACGCGGTCATCAAAGCGGCGGTGCTCAACGTGACCGCCTCGGAGTTCGAGGGCTGGGGCCTCACGGTGATCGAGGCGGCGGCGCTCGGCGTGCCCACCGTGGCGTACGACGTGGCCGGGCTGCGCGACTCGGTCAACGACGGGGTGACGGGCTGGCTGGTACGCGAGGGCGACTGTCTGGCCGCCGTCGTCGAACGCGCGCTCAAGGAGCTGGCCGACCCGGCGCGGCGCGCCCGGATCCAGGCTGCATGCCGAAACTGGGCAAGGGAGTTCACATGGGGCAAAACCGGAGCTAGCATGGCGGATCTCATCGCCGCCGAGCTCGCCAAGAGCACCCCCCTTCCCGGAGCAGCTCAGTGACCCTTGCCGGCTGGATCCGCCAGGTGGCACCACCCCCCTCAGTCCACGAGAACGGGCCCGGGAACGGCCCCCGGAACGGCCGTGAGAACGGCAGGGAGAGCCGCGCCGCGGCCGACTCCGGGACGCGGTCGCACCACGACGGCGGTGACGGCGGGCGGGACGGCGGTGGCGGGGACGGCGGCGACGGCGGCGACGGCGGCTACAGCGCGCGCTTCCGGCATCGGCTGCGTCTGCTCGCGGGATGCCTGCTCCTCGCCGCGGTGGCCTTCAACACCGCCACCGAGAAGATCATCGCCGAGACCAAGCTCGACATGGCGGTCAACCCGCTGGCGTTCCTCGGCCGCGCGCTGCACCTGTGGGACGACGCCTACTTCGGCCACCTGCAGAACCAGGCATACGGCTACCTGTTCCCGATGGGCCCCTTCTACGCGCTGTTCCTCGCGCTGGACATGCCCGCGTGGAACGTGCAGCGCCTGTGGATGACGTTCGTGCTGTGCGCCGCCTTCCTCGGGACGGTCCAGCTCGCCCGCGCGCTGCGGATCGGCACGCCGGGCGCCCGGATCCTCGCCGGGTTCGCGTACGCGCTGGCCCCGCACGCGCAGGCGCTGATCGGCATCAACTCCTCGGAGTTCCTGCCCAGCGCGTTGCTGCCGTGGGTCATGCTGCCGCTGGTCAAGGGGGCCAGGGGTGAGCTGGGGCCGCGCCGGGCGGCGGCGCTGTCGGGGGTCGCGTTCCTGTTCTGCGGCGGCGTCAACGCGGCCGCCGAACTGGCCGTCCTGATCGTCCCCTTCGTCTACCTGCTCACCCGGACGCCGGGGCCGCGCCGCCGGCGGCTGCTCGCCTGGTGGCTCGGCGCGGTCGCCGCCGTCGCCTGCTGGTGGCTGGTCCCGCTGCTGGTGATGGGCCGGTACGTCTTCTCGTTCCTGCCGTACATCGAGAACGCCGCCGCCACCACCCAGGTCACGTCGCTCACCAACACCCTGCGCGGCACGTCGAGCTGGCTCGCGTTCCTGTCCGTGGACGGCGAGCCGTGGATGGCCGTGGCCTACGAGCAGGCGCTGCGCCCCTGGCTGATCGTCGTCACGGTGCTGACCGCCTGCCTCGGACTGGTCGGCCTGCTGCGCCGTGACCTGCCCGAGCGCGCCTTCCTGCTGATCTCGCTCCTGACCGGCGTGGCGATCGTGGTCGCCGGGCACGCCAGCGCGGTCGCCGGCCCGCTCAACCCTCCCGTGCTCGGCCTGCTCGACGGCGTGCTCGCGCCGTTCCGCAACCTGCACAAGTTCGACGCCCTGATCCGGCTGCCCATGGCGCTCGGCCTGGCCGGGCTGCTCACCCTGGCCCGGGCGCGGTGGCGGCCGCCGCTCGCCGCGGCGAGCGCCGCGCTGGTCGCGCTCACCTGCGTGCCCGTGGTCGCCCAGGGGCTCGCCCCCTCCGGGGCGTTCGCGGAGATCCCGGACTACTGGAAGCAGGCGACGACCTGGCTGGACGACAACGCGGGCGACGGCACGGTGCTCGCCCTGCCCGGGTCCAAACGCGGCGAATACCTGTGGGGCCGCCCCCTCGACGAGCCCATGCAGCCGCTGCTCACCACGCGCTGGGCGACGTACACCATCGTGCCGTGGGGATCGGCGGGCGTCACCCGGCTGCTCGCGGCCATCGACGACCGCTTCTCCAGCGGCCGGGGGTCGGCCGGGCTCACCGCCACCCTGCGCCGGATCGGGGTCTCCCACCTCGTCGTGCGCAACGACCTCGACCGGCGCACGATCGGCGGCGCCTGGCCGGCCCGCATCCACCAGGCGATCGAGGACTCGCCCGGCCTCACGCTGGTGGCGAAGTTCGGCCCCGGCGTCGGGATCGCCCAGAACGACACCGCCTCCGGCTGGCTGGACCAGCCGTACCACGCGGTGGAGATCTACCAGGTCGGGGACCCCGCGCCGCGCGCCGGGACCGTGCCGGTCGCGGGCGCGCTGCGGGTGGGCGGGGCGCCGGAGGCCCTGCTCACCCTCGCCGAGCAGGACCTCCTCTCCGGCGACCGCCCGGTGATTCTCGGGGACGACCCGGGCGCCCTGGACATCCCGCCGTACGACACGATCGTCACCGACACCCTGCGGAAGAGGGGGGTCGCGCTCAGCGACCTCAGGCAGTCGTCCACCGCCACCCTGACCAGGGACGACCCCGACCCGGGCACCGACCTGACCGACCCGGCGTGGACGACGTTCCAGTCGACCGCCCGGCTGTTCGAGATCGTGGACGTGCGCGCCTCATCGTCCGAGGCAGACGTGACCGCCATGCCGGGCTCGCGCGACCCCGGGCGCCAGCCGTACGCGGCGCTGGACGGGGACCGGCGGACGGGCTGGCGCTCCAGCGGCTGGAAGGGAGCGGTCGGCGAGTGGCTGGAGGTGCGCCTCACCCGGCCGGTCCGCCTGCCGTACGTGACGATCGCGCTGGAGCAGGCCGCGATCGGGCCGCCGCCGTCGGAGATCGAGGTGGAGACCGACGCGGGCACGCTGCGCCAGCCGGTACGCGCCACCGAGGATGAGCAGCGGCTCGCCGTTCCACCCGGCGAGACGAGCCGGGTCCGCGTCCGGGTCACCCGGCTGGCCTACCCGCCGAAGACGACGCTCGGCAGCCGGGTCGGCGTCACCGAGCTGACCATCCCCGGCGTACGGCCGGGCCGTACCATCGTCGTCCCCGAGGTGCCCGGCGACCGGTCCGGCGAGGCGACCGTGTCGTTCAGCCGCAACGGGAACGTGCCGGCCTGCATGCGCGGCTCCTACGTGTGGACGTGCTCGGGGCGGCTGGAGGTGCTGGGCGAGGACGGGTACGGCTTCGACCGCTCCTACGTCTCGCAGGGGTCGGGGGACCGGGTCGTCACCGGCCGGGCCGTGCTCACCGACCGCACGGCGGTCGAGAAGCTCACCACGCTCCCGAACGACCCGCTGACCGTCACGAGCTCCTCGACCTTCACCGGCCACCCGGCGGCGCTCGCCAGGTCCGCCTTCGACGGCGACCCCAAGACGGTCTGGTACGCCTACCCGTTCGACCGCAAGCCGTCGCTCGACGTGCGGCTGGCCCAGGTGACCACGCTGTCCCGGATCAAGGTCGTCTTTCCCGACTCCCACCTCGGGGCCCCTCCCGTACGGGTGACGCTGCGGGCGGAGGGCGGCGTCCGCGAGGGCTGGGTGGGCCGCGACGGCTGGATCGCCTTCCCTCCGCTCAAGGCGCGCGAGCTGACCATCGAGTTCAGCGCGCCCAGCTCGCGCTCGCTGGAGGTCACCGACATCACGATCCCCGGCGTGCGCCCCCTCGGCGGGCTGGGCGGCTTCCCGCTGCGGCTGCCCTGCGGCTACGGGCCGACGCTGCGGGTCAACGACGTGCCGGTGAACACCGAGATCGTCGAGGGCACGCTGGCGGACGTCCTGGCCGGCCGGGAGCTGACGTACCGGTCGTGCGAGCGGGTGAACGTCCTCCCCGGAGAGACCCGGCTGACCGCGGCGGCGAACGATCCGTACCGCATCCAGACCGCGGTCGTGCGGGCCCCGGGCGCGGCGACGGCGCCAACCACTGGGCCGGCCACTGGGTCGGCCACTGGGTCGGCCACCGTGATGCGCGCGGTCGACGAGGAGGAGTGGACCGGCTGGGAGCGCCGGGTCCGCGTCGCGGCCGGCCGGGAGAGCTACCTGGTCGTCAACGAGAACTTCAACCAGGGCTGGCACGCCTACGCGGGCGACCGGGCGCTGACCGCGGTGCGGCTCGACGGCTGGCGGCAGGCGTGGATCCTGCCCGAGGGCACCGCGGGGACCGTGACCATGCGGTATGAGCCGGACGCGGTGTACCGCGCCGGGCTGGTGGCGGGAGGCGTCCTCTCCCTCCTCGTGGTCGCGCTCGCGCTGGTGCCCGCCCGCCGCCGGGACGGCCGCGTCCTGCCCGCCTGCGCGCCGAGGGGTGTCGCGGCGCGGTGGCTCTGGCCGGTCGCCGCCGCGTACGGCTTCTGGACCGGCGGCGTCGCGGGCCTCGTCGTGCTGGCCGCGCTCTTCGCCGCGACGGTGTGGTTCCGCCGGGTCTCGGCCGCCGCGCACGCCAGACGCGGCGTCCTGTTCCGCCTGCTGCGGGCGCTCGCCTCGCCGCGCCTCGGGATCGTGGCGTTCGCGCTCGCCGGGCTGAGCCTGGCCGTGGGGACATACCTGCTCGGCATGGAGAACGCCGCGTGGGGCCGCCCGCTGACCGATCTGGTGCCCCAGCTCCTCTGCCTGGCGCTGCTCGGCTGCCTGTTCGGGAACATCCCCGGCCGGCCGGCCGTCGTCCGGGCGCCCTCGCCCTCGCCGCCGCCGCGGGTCGAGATCGCCACTCGTGATCCCAGCCTTTCGGGAGTACCGTGACAAACGTGATCACGCCCGTCGAGGGAACGGCGAAGATCCGGATCACGCTCTCGCCCGAACTCGTGTCCTTCCTCGGCGGCACGCGTGACCTCCTCCGCCGGCACGGCCTCCTCCTCACCGCGCTCGGACTCGTCCTGCTGCAGACCGCGTGGAAGGCGTCCGTCGTCGCCGAGGCGTTCTTCAAGGAGGACGACTTCGAGTTCATGGCGCGCGCCGCCGAGAGCGGCCTCACCTGGGACTACCTCACCCGGGTCCATCACGGCCAGTTCATGCCCGGCGGCTTCCTGCTCGCCTGGGTGACCGCCCGGCTCGCGCCGTACGGCTGGGGCCTGGCGAGCGGCACCGTGCTCGCGCTGCACGCGTGCGCCGGCCTGGCCGTCTTCCGGATGCTCCGGGTGGTGTTCGGGCCGCGGCGGGCCGTCATCGTGCCGCTGCTCGTCTTCCTCGTCGCCCCGGTGACCGTGCCCGCGCTCGCCTGGTGGGCGGCCGGCCTCAACACCGCGCCGCTGCAGATCGCGCTGCCCATGGCGGTCGCCTCGCACGTGCTGTACCTGCGCTCCGGGCGGGCTGTCCACGTCGCGGCCGCCGCCGGGTGGACGCTGTTCGGGCTGGCCTTCTTCCTCAAGGCGTTCGCGATCCCGCTGGTCCTGCTCGCGCTGACCGCCGTCTACTTCGGCGGCCCGCGCGCCGCGCTGCGACGGCACGCCCGGGTCTGGCTCCTGTACGGCGGGGCGCTCCTCGCCTACCTGGCGCTGTATCTGGTCCGCGCGGCGGCGGGCGACGCCGAGGGCGGCGGCGTGCCCGAGGCGGACGACGCGGTCGGGTTCGTGTGGGAGCTGGTCGCGCGCACGTTCCTGCCGACCGTGCTCGGCGGGCCGTGGAAGTGGTTCTCCGGCGGCGACTGGGCGGTGACGTCGCCGCCCGGCCTGCTCGTCGCGCTCTCCTTCGTGGCGGTCGCCGCCCTGTTCGCCGGCACCGTGCGCTACCGCCGCCACGCCGCCGCCGCGTGGGGGATCCTCCTGGCGTACGTCGTGGTCGCGGACATCGTGCCGCCGCTCTACGGCCGCGTCTCCCTGGTGGGCTCCTTCGCGGGCAGCGACTCGCGCTACGTGGCGGACGCGGTGCCGCTGCTCGCGCTGGTCGCGGCCCTCGCCGTGCTGCCGATCGCGGGCGAGGCGGCGCCGTACCGCAGGGCACTGCCGTCCCGGGAGGCCGTCTACGGCCTGGGCGGCCTGCTGGTGGGCGGGTTCACGGTCGCCTCGCTGGCGTCCACGGCCGTCTTCGGCGGCCACCTCGGGAGCGCGCGGCGCCATTCCTACCTCGTGACCGCCGAGCGGGCCCTCGCCGCCGCCCCCGCGGACGCCGTCGTCTACGACCGGACGGCGCCCGCCGACGTCCTGGCCCCGTCCTACGGCTCGTACGCGCTGACCTCGCGGGTGCTCGGGCCGCTCGCGACGCCGGAGCTGCGCAAGCGGATGTACCGGCCCCCGGCGTCGCCCGTGGGGTTCGTCTTCGACGACGCCGGACGGCTGGTCCCGGCCGAGGTGAAGGGGGAGCGGACCGTGCCGACCGCCCTCGACGGGTGCTGGCCGGCGTCCGGAGCCGCCGTCGAGGTGCCGATCAGGAGGCCGGCCACGGCCGCGGGGCCGGCGGGCACGCTGGTCCGGCTCGGGTACGCCTCGCGCGTGGCGGTCAGGGTGACGCTGTGGATCGGGGACAGGAACACCCAGCTCCTCCTCAGGGAGGGCTTCGGCAAGGTCTTCTTCCTCGTCCCGCCCGGTGTCGACCGGGTGCTGGTCACCGACGTCCCGGCGGGCAGCGGTTTCTGCACCGGCGACGTCACCGTCGGGGAGGCCGTGCCCACGCCATGACCCCGCCGACGACCCTGACGTCCACCCCGGCCCTCGCGAGCGCGGCCCGCGCGGCCGCCGCCCTGCTGCGCACGGCCGCCACGCGGCGCGCCCTGGCGCTGGTGCTGGTCGGCGCGGGCGGCTTCCTGCTGACGCTGGTGCCGCTGCTGCGCGGCTACGTGTACGACCAGGTGGTGCGCGCCCCGCTGGAGCGGTCGTCGGTCGCCCGCCTGTACGCCAAGTCGGCGACGTTCTTCGACCCGGCGACCCAGAGCAGGCGCGCCGGGCCGATCGTGCTGACCCGTACGGTCACCGGCGACGCGAAGGCCGGGGACGACGACCACGCGGTGTGGATCGAGTTCGCCTCGCTCACCACGCTCGAAGGCGACCGGATCGGCTACCACGAGCGGCGGGTCGGCTTCGACCGGCGGACCGGCGCGATCGCCGACTGCTGCGGCGCGTACGTGGACGGCGACACCTCGGCCCGCCAGTCCGGCCTGGCCTTCCGGTGGCCCCTCGGCGCGCAGGAGCGCGACTACGAGTACTACGACGTCGAGTCGCGGCGGGCGCTGCCCATCGCGTTCTCCGGCGCCGAGACGCTGAACGGCACGCTCACCTACCGGTACACGCAGCGCACCCTGCCGGTGAAGATCGAGGACGTGGCGACGCCGCTCCCCGGGCGGCTGCTCGGCCTGCCCGGGACGCGCTCGGCGCCGGTCACCCGCTGGGCCCGGACCGAGCGGACGATCTGGGTGGAGCCGGTCAGCGGCGTCCCGGTCAAGACCGAGGAGCGGGTCCGGCACACCTTCCGCACCGCCGACGGCGTGGACCGGCTGGTCGCCCTCCAGGCGGATCTGCGCACGCCGGCGGAGGATCTGGCCGCGAACCTGGCCGAGGCCGAGGCGTTCGCGTCGTGGACGCGGTGGATCCGCGTGGTCCTCCCGATCGCCGGGGTCGCCCTCGGCGCCGTCCTGGTCGGCGCGGGGCTGCTGCTCCGCAGGTCAGCGCTTGCGGAGCACGAGGAGCAGGTTCCAGGTCACGACCTCCCGGACGCCCGGTAGGAGGACGACATGCCTGGCCCACCGGGGGTGATAACGCGGAAGCGCCTCGACCAGCTCGGCGTCCCCCCGGAGGTGCTCACGGCGGGCCCAGGCGAGCATCTCCGCCACGGTCACCGCGTACATGCTCTCGCCGTAGACGTTCTTGGGGCGGCGGCCGTATCGGCGCTCGTAGCGGCGGGCCGCGCGGTGGCCGCCCAGGTAGTGCCACGGCGACGTCTCGTGGCCGCCCCAGGGCGAGAACCAGCTCGTGTACGAGAGGTAGATGAGCCCTCCCGGCCGGGTGACCCGGACCATCTCGGCGGCCATCGCGCCCGGGTCCGGAACGTGTTCCAGCACGTTGGAGGAGAAGCAGACGTCCACGGAGCCGGTGCGCAGCGGCAGGCACAGGGCGCTGCCGAGCACCGCGCCCTCCGGCATGGCGCCGTCCCTGGCCAGCATCTCGCCCGCGTCGCAGTCGACGCACACCGGGCGCGCGCCGGCCTCCCGGAGGGCGTCGGCGAAGTAGCCGGGGCCGCCGCCCACGTCCACGACCAGCGCCCCGTCCAGGCGGGTGTAGCCGCGGAGCTGGGTGACCGTGTCGGTGGCGAGCAGGCCGTAGAAGAAGTCGGGGTCGGTCTGCTCCTTGCGGAACGCGCTCAGCAGCCGGACCGAGCGGGCGAGGTCGGCGCGAAAGGGTGGGATGTGGGTCTCCACGCGGCGGAGCTTACACGGTATATAGAACGTGTTGCGATATAGAACCTGTTTCATTGGCGAATTCTGCGGAAGGGTCCTCCATGACCGAGACGGACGTCGCGCGAGAGGGGCGGCCGGACGTCGTCCAGATCCGCATCCCCTCGCTGCGGCTGGGCCCGGTCGTCCTCGCGGCGCTCGCGCTGATCGTGATCTCGCTGCTGCTCAAGGGCGGGGTACTCGCGCGCGGCTACTTCATCGAGGACGACTTCCTCTTCGTCGGGGACGCATACGAGCACAACCTCACCTGGGACTACCTCACCCGCGTGCACAAGGGGCACCTCATGCCCGGCGCGCTGGGCCTCGTCTGGGTGCTCTCCCGGATCGCCCCCTATAACTGGTTCCTGGTCGCCGCCGTCATGCTGGCGCTGCAGGCGGCGGCGTCCGTGGGGATGCTGGTGCTGCTGCGCCGCCTCTTCGGCGACCGGGTCGGCATCCTCGTCCCGTTCGCCCTGTACCTCTTCGCGCCGCTCACCGTGCCCGCGCTGAGCTGGTGGTCGGCCGCGCTCAACGCCGTGCCGCTCCAGGTCGCCATGGTGTTCTCCCTGGCCGCGCACGCGCGGTTCCTGCGCGACGGGACCGCGCGGCACGCCTGGCAGGGCCTGGCCTGGGCGGCCTTCGGGATGGCGTTCTCCACCAAGGGCGCCTTCCTGCCCCTCGTGACCTTCGCCCTCACCACCGCGTACTTCGGGACGGGTCGTACGCAGGGCTGGGTGCGGGCGGCGGTCCGCGAACTGCGCGCCCGCCCCCGCGTCTGGGGCGCGTACGCGGCGCTGCTCGCCGGCTACACCCTGCTCTACCTCCTGCGGCAGGGGACCGCGGGGGAGGAGGGGGCGGGGGTTCCCAAGGCGGACGTGGCCCTCGGCCTCGCCGGCTGGATGCTCGGCCGCACCTTCCCGACCGGGGCCGTCGGCGGCCCGCTGAACTGGGGCGGCCTGGCCGGAACCGGAGGGCTCGCCGACCCGCCGGTCGCCATGGTCGTGGTTTCCTGGCTCGCGCTGGCCGCCGTGGTGGCGTTCACCTGCCTCTACCGCAGGCGCGCCTGGCGGGCGTGGACCGTCGCCGCCCTCTACGTCGTCGTCGCCGACGCGATCCCGACCATCCTGGCGCGGGGCAGGTACACGGCGCTGGTCGGCACCGAGACCCGCTACGTCGCCGACGCCGTCGTCGTCTTCGCCGTCTGTCTCGCGCTGAGCTCGCTGCCGCTCCGGGGCGAGGGCGACGCCTACCGCAGGCCGCTGCCCGGCGTCATGCCGCTGGCCACGGCCCTGCTCACCGTCGCGTTCCTGGTGGCCTCGGTGGCGTCCGTCAACGCGTACGGGAACACGGTCACCGCCGCCGACCGGGTCCGGCCGTACGTGGAGAACGTGCGGGACGCGCTGGCCCGGCTCCCCGAGGGCGCCCAGATCTACCCCCGGCCCGTTCCCGATCAGGTGGTCCTGCCGTGGAACGGCGACCGGCGGCTGACCTCGCGCGTCCTCGCCCCGCTCGCGGACGAGGCGCTCCGGGCCCGGATGCGCGACCCCGCCCCGGCCGAACGGCCGTACGTCGTGGACGACTCGGGGAAGATCGTGGCGATAGATCACCTTTATGGGTACTTCGACATGGTGGAGGACCTGAACGGCGACGGCGGCAGGGCCACGGGGACCACGGGCCGCAGCGCCGGGGGCAGGGCCAAGGGACGGGCGTGCTACGAGCTGCGGTCCGGCGCCGTCGCCTTCCCCGTCGAGTCGTTCGGCGGCCCCGAAGGGGTGGGCGCCCTGTCGTACCGCAGCACGCGTCCCGTCACGGTCGAGGTGTCCCTGGGCGAGGTGACCCGGCGGCTCGACCTGCCCGCTACGGCGGAGAGCCGGCTCGTCTACTTCCCCCACCCGGGGGCCGGAGCCGGGCTGCGCATCGCCCTCGACGACCCGGGGACCACCGGGTTCTGCCTCAAGGCGGTGGCCTTCGGTGCCGCCGTCCCCGCCCAGCCCCGCTGACGACGACCAGGTCAGGGAGCGGGTTCGAGGGCCCGCTCCTTCGCGGCCGCCGGGCGCGGCGTGTTCACATAGCGGATCAGGCGGCGGGCGGGCTCCTCGACGTACCGGTAGGTCAGGTGCGCGACCAGGATGGTGATCGCGGCCACCGGGACGAAGTTGAGCAGCAGGTCGCCGGTCCAGGTCTGCTGGCCGGTGAACTCGTACCACAGGTAGAGGACGATGAACTGCCAGAGGAACACGCCGTAGGAGATCCGGCCGAGGTAGCTCATCACCCGGTTGCCGAGCAGGGAGCGCACGATGTTCGGCCGGTCGGGCTGCAGCGCGGCCGGCGCGACCAGGCAGAACGCCACCGTGGTGTAGAGGACCTGCTCGAACAGGCCGGTCCACAGCCCGTCGATGCCGACGAACCGCGCCCCGGTGACGGGCGTCGAGGCGATGACGTACGCCAGGACCGCGACCAGCCAGAGGGTTCCGGTGGACGAGGCGATGGCGTGGCAGAAGCGGCGCGGCAGGCCGTCCTCCAGCCGCGCCCAGGCGGCGAGCACCGCGAGCATCATGCCGGGGACGAAGAACGTCCACGAGCGCGGCAGCCACAGGTTCATCCAGGGCCGGTACTCGGGGTGGAACTCGAAGATCGTGTAGACGTACGAGAGCGCCCCGACGGCGGCGAGGCCGACCAGCATCCGCCTGGCCCGGCGGCCGACGTCCGTGACGCCTCCCCTGGTCGCGTACGCGCGGAGCAGCGCGGCCATGATCGGCAGGGTGAGGTAGAACGCGACCTCGACCGAGAGGCTCCACATCTGGCCGAGCCCGCGGGGGCCGAGGCCGAACCACCAGTGGTCGATGTCGTAGTTGTGCAGGAGCAGCAGCATCTCGGTCCACGTCCACGCGTCCGTACGGTGCTCCTCGGCCCACAGCAGCAGGGCGACCACGACGACCAGCCAGTACGCCGGCATGATGCGGAAGAGCCGCTTCCACAGGTAGGTCTGCGTGTCCGGCTCGCGGCCGCCGGAGAGCGCGGACTGGGCCCACGGCCGGTACAGCAGCAGCCCGGACAGCGTGAAGAAGATCGGCACGCCCACCTCGCCCCGGGCCAGCAGCCCGCCGGTGAAGCCGTTGCGCAGCGCGGCGCCGGTCTCGATCGCGACGTGGAACAGCAGGACGCCGAGGGCGGCGAGCGCGCGGATCCCGTCGAGTGACGTCTGGTGCCCGGTGACGGAGGGCAGCCCGACCGGCTCGGCCTCCGCTGGGGCGGGCTCGGGAGATCCGGACGACGGACTGTCCGGAAGGGAGGTCGGAGGGAAGGAGAGCGGGCCGTTACTAGAACCTGTTTCGGTCACTTTTCCGCATCCCTCGTGACGTGGATCACTCTCCGCACTAACATATCGCGAAATAGAACCGGTTTTCAGAACGAAAACGGCAGACGATGCCCCCACCCCCCAGGAGGAGCAATGCGCCGCTTAGTTGGTGTGGTTCTGTTGGCAGCCGGCGCGTTCTTCATCGTTCTCGCACCACTGGTCAAATTCGTGGTGGCGGACAAGCTGATCCAGGCCCCGGCCGACCAGTACTCGATCACCTATCTCAGGGCGGAGAACGCCCAGTACTTCAGCACCCAGGACCTGAAGGTGCTCACCGGCACGCTCGACATCACGGTGACCACCCGGGGCGACGTCAAGGAGGCGAAGGACGACCACGTCGTCTGGGACCAGTTCACCTCGGCCAGCGACGTCACCAACGGGCGGCCGGGCATCTCCATGACGCAGTTCCGCAGCGCCTTCAACAAGTACGACGGCGCCGGCGTGAACTGCTGCGGCGCGAACGTGGACACCGAGCCGGTGCAGCTCGAAGGCCAGATCTACCTGTTCCCCTTCGGCACGGAGAAGAAGACGTACAAGGTCTTCAACTCCTCGACGCGCAAGGCGTACGACGCGACCTTCGCGGGCGAGGACACGATCGACGACATCCCGGTCTACAAGTTCGTGCAGCAGGTGCCGCCGACGGTCGTCCAGAGCCTCAACGTCCCGGCCTCGGTGCTCGGCATGACGGAGACCGGTGACGTCGCGGCCGACCGCGTGTACGACGGCGTGAACACGTTCTGGGTGGAGCCGAAGACCGGCGCGCCGGTGAAGCAGGAGCAGCAGCGCCACGAGGTGCTCAAGACCAGCGACGGCGTCGAGCGCATGCCGGCGTTCGTCGCGACCGCGGTCATGACGCCGGAGACGGTCAAGAACCTGGCCGGCACGGTCCGCGACAACCTGAGCCAGATCACCCTCATCACGATCACACTCCCGGTGGTCTCGTTGCTCCTGGGCATGGCCCTGATCATCGGCGGGATCGTGCTGCTCCGCGGCCCGTCGTCCCGCGAGGCCTGATGGGGCGCGGAGGCGCGCCCGTCCGCCCGCCGGTGGCATCGCCGCCGGCGGGCTTTCGCGCGCGCAGGTCCCTCGCCGTCGGGCTGGTGCGGGCCTGCCGCCCCCGGCAGTGGCTGAAGAACGTGCTGACGTTCGCGGCTCCGGCCGCCGCCGGGGTGCTGACGACCGGGCCCGGCGCGCGCGGCTCGCTCATCGCGTTCGCCGCGTTCTGCCTGGCGGCCAGCGCGACCTACCTCTTCAACGACGCCGCCGACGTGGAGGCGGACCGCAACCATCCGCGCAAGCGGTTCCGGCCGATCGCCGCGGGGATCGTGCCGGTCCCGGTGGCGCGGGCGGCCGGCGCGGTGCTGCTGGTCGCGGGCCTGGCCGTCGGCATGGCCGGGGGATGGCGGCTCGGCGCGGTCGTCGCGGGCTATCTCGTGCTGACCTTCAGCTACACGATCTGGCTCAAGCACCAGCCGGTGGTCGATCTCGTCGCGGTCGCCGGCTGCCACGTGATCCGGGCGTACGCGGGCGCGGTGGCGGTGGCGGTGCCGGTCACGAGCTGGTTCCTGGTCGTGATCACGCTGGGGTCGCTCCTGCTGGTCGCGGGCAAGCGGGAGGCCGAGCTGCGCGCGCAGGAGCGGAAGGGGGTGAAAGTTACACACCCCGCGAAGAGCCGGAACGCCGGCAAGGCGCGGGAAACCCGCTCGACGCTCAGCGTGTACACCACGTCCTATCTGTCCGGAGTCCGGTCGATGACCTCGGGCGCGATGATCGTGACGTACTGCCTGTGGGCGCTCCAGGAGCACCAGGGGGCGGCCCTCGGCCTGCACGCGCTGAGCATCGTCCCGTTCGTCCTCGTCGTCCTGAGACACGCGCTACTTGTGGATCGCGGCATAGGGGAGGAACCTGAGGAACTGGCCCTCAAGGACCGGCCGCTCCAGGTCTTCCTCGGCCTGCTGCTCCTCCTGCTCGCCATCGGGATCTACCTGACATGACGCTTCTGACCGGGTGGGGACGCACCGCCCCCACCCCCGCCACGCTCGCCCGCCCCCGCTCCGCCGACGAGGTCGCGGCGCTGGTGAAGGAGAACACGGCCGGGCGCGGGTTCCTCGCCCGGGGCCTCGGCCGCGCGTACGGCGATGCGGCGCAGAACGCCGGCGGCACGGTCCTGGACTGCACCGCCCTGCGGCCGTCCTGGACGCTCGACCCGGAGGCGGGCGAGGTGACCGCGTCGGCGGGGACCAGCCTGCACGACCTGATGACCGCCCTGGTGCCGCGCGGCTGGTTCGTGCCCGTCACCCCCGGCACGCGGTACGTCACGGTGGGCGGGGCGATCGCGGCCGACGTCCACGGCAAGAACCACCACGTCGACTCATCGTTCGCCGCGCACGTGCGCGCGCTGACCCTGGTCACGGCCGACGGGAGCGTCCGCGTCCTCGGCCCGGCCGACGACCTGTTCTGGGCGACCGTGGGCGGCATGGGCCTGACCGGCGTGATCGTCGAGGCGACCTTCGCGTGCGTCCCCATCGAGACGTCCCGGATGCGGGTGGACGTCGAGCGGACCCGCGACCTGGACCAGACGCTCGACGTGATGACCGCGACCGACGACCGCTACCGCTACACCGTGGCCTGGATCGACCTGATGGCCCGCGGCGGGCGCACCGGCCGGAGCGTGCTCACCCGCGGCGACCACGCGACGCGCGAGGACGTCCGCGGCGTGGTGCGCGGCGACCCGCTCGCGTTCGGCCCCCGGCAGCGCCTGGCCGCGCCGCCCTGGGTGCCGGACGGCCTGCTCAACCGGGCCACCGTCGGCGCGTTCAACGCCGTCTGGTACGGCAAGGCCCCCACGGCCAAGCGCGGCCTGATCCAGGGTGTCACCCCCTTCTTCCACCCGCTGGACGCCGTCGCCGGCTGGAACCGGATGTACGGCTCGGGCGGCCTGGTGCAGTACCAGTTCGTGGTGCCGTTCGGGGCGGAGGACACCCTGCGGCGGGTGGTCGGGACGCTGTCGACCCGCCGGGTGGTGTCGTTCCTCACGGTGCTGAAGCGGTTCGGCGCGGGCACTCCTGGCATGCTGTCCTTCCCGATGCCGGGCTGGACGCTGGCGCTGGACATCCCGGCGGGCGTGCCGGGGCTGGCCGGGCTGCTGCGGGTCTTCGACGACTGGGTCGTGGAGGCGGGCGGGCGGCTCTACCTGGCCAAGGACTCCCGGACGTCGGCCGCGTCGGTCGCCGCGAGCTATCCCCGGTTGGAGGAGTGGCGCGCGATCAGGGACGCCGCCGACCCGGACGGCGTGTTCCGGTCGGATCTGGCCAGGAGGCTGCGGCTGTGAACCGGCCGTCGGGTGAGGAGGGGTGGGCGTGAGGAACGCGCTCGGTTCGGTGGACACGGTGCTGCTGCTGGGCGGCAGGAGCGAGATCGGCCTGGCGATCGTGGCCCGGCTGGTCCGGGACGGCGCGCGCCGGGTCATGCTGGCGGCGCGCGGCGGCACGGTCCCGGATGAGGAGCTGGAGCGGCTGCGGCGGCTCGGCGCCGAGGTGCACGTGGTCGACTTCGACGCGTCCCGGCCCGAGACGCACCAGGACGTGATCGACACGGCCGCGGCCAAGCTGGGCGATCTCGACGTGGTGATCCCGGCCTTCGGCGTGCTCGGCGGCCAGGCGGTCTACGACCGGGATCCGGAGGCGGCCGCCCGCGACGTCGCGGTCAACTTCGGCGGCCACGTCTCGGCCGGGCTCGCCGCGGCGCGGCGGTTGCGCGAGCAGGGCCACGGCACGCTGGTCGTGCTCTCCTCGGTCGCCGGGGTGCGGGTCCGCCGGGCCAACTTCGTGTACGGCTCGGCCAAGGCCGGCCTGGACGGCTTCGCGCAGGGGCTGGGGGACGCCCTGCACGGCTCGGGGGCGCGGGTGCTGATCGTCCGCCCGGGGTTCGTGATCGGACGGATGACCGAGGGGATGACGCCCGCGCCGATGGCGGTGGGTGTGGACGAGGTCGCCGACGCGGTGATCGAGGCGCTCAGGTCGCGGGCGCGGGTGGTGTGGGTCCCGGCGCGGCTGCGGCCCGCCTTCGCGGTGATGCGGCTGCTGCCGCAGGCGATCTGGCGGCGGATGCCCCGCTGACGGCGCGTGAAAGGGGCGTCCCGCGGGAGGCTCCGAGGCGGCTCGGTGGAGCCGCCGGGCGATATAGCGGAAATGGTCTGTATAACGCGTTCTATTTGGCTGTCCGGCTCTGGTTACTGATCAGTAGGTCGGCGTTCAGAAAAGCCGCAGAAAGGTTCTCACTAGAACACGTTGCAGTGCGCTGGGGCCCGGCATACAGTCGGGCCATGCGGACACGTGTCACCGACATGTTCGGGATCGAGTTCCCGATCTTCGCGTTCAGCCACTGCCGTGATGTCGTCGCCGCGGTCAGCCGCGCCGGCGGCATGGGAGTGCTCGGCGCCCTCTACTACACCCCGGAAGAGCTCGAACTGGAGCTCAAGTGGATCGACGAGCACGTCGGCGGCCGGCCGTACGGCGTGGACGTGGTCATGCCGGCCTCCTACGAGGGGGCGGACCTCGGCGTCGACTCTCCCGCCGACCTGCTCGCCCGGCTCCAGGGCATGATCCCGGCCGGGCACCGCCAGTTCGTCGAGGACCTGCTGGCCCGGCACAACGTGCCGCCGCTCACCGGGGACGACCCGGGCAAGGTGCTGCTCGGCTGGACCGACGCGACCGCGCGGCCGCAGGTCGAGGTGGCGCTGCGGCACCCGATCGCGCTGCTCGCCAACGCCCTCGGCCCGCCGCCCGCCGACGTGGTGGAGCAGGCACACGCCCACGGCGTCAAGGTGGCCGCGCTCGCCTCCACGCCGCGCCACGCGGTCAAGCAGGTCGAGGTGGGCGTGGACGTCGTCGTCGCCCAGGGCACCGAGGCCGGCGGCCACACCGGCGAGATCTCCACGATGGTGCTCATCCCCCAGGTGGTGGACGCGGTGGACGTGCCGGTCCTGGCCGCGGGCGGCATCGGCGACGGGCGCCAGATGGCGGCGGGCATGGCGCTCGGCGCCGAGGGCGTGTGGACCGGCTCGATCTGGCTCACCGTCGAGGAGGCCGACACGCCCGAGCTGGCCCGGCAGCGGATCCTCGCCGCCACCTCCCGCGACACGGTGCGCTCCCGGAGCTGGACCGGCAAGCCCGCCCGGCTGCTCAAGAACGAGTGGACCGACGCCTGGGAGTCGGCGGAGTCGCCCGGCACGCTGCCGATGCCGCTCCAGTTCATGCTGATCTCCGACGCGCTGCGCCGGATCGGCCGGTCGGACGCGGGCGAGCTGGCCACGTTCCCGGCGGGTCAGATCATCGGCACGATGAACCAGGTCAAGTCGGCCAAGCAGGTCGTCTTCGACCTGGTCGAGGGCTACGTGGAGACCATGGAGCGCCTCGGCCGCGTCTCCGGCGACTGAGCGGCCACACCCCGCGCCGACGTCGAGAGCGTCCCGGAAATCGGGCCCACCGGCTCCGCGAGCAACCGTTATCGCGGCGTGCTCATCCCCTTGTGGTGATCTGCGGTAGAACGTGACCCTCAGCAGGATTTTCGGCCGCTGCGGGGAGATGCCGACCTCACGGGGGAGCGGAGCCGGTGGAATCGAGAGCTGGAACGGGCGCTTCGCCGAGGAGCTTCGAGATCGAGCTCCCCCGCTGGGTGAGCGTGGCGTTCCTGCGCCGGTGGGCGCTGCCGTCCGCCGCGCTCGCGCTCGTCGCGGCGCAGCTGCTCTGGAAGTGGTCGCTGTTCGGCCGCGGCTACTTCTGGGGTGACGACTTCGCCTTCGTGGCCAGGGCCGCCGAGCGCGGCCTCGGGTGGGACTACCTCACCGCGCCGTGGGGTCCGAAGCTGCTGCCCGCCGGGTTCGCGCTCGCGTGGGTCGTCACCCGGATCGGCGCGTACGGCTGGGAGCTGGCGAGCGGCGCGCTGCTGGTGCTCCAGGCCGCCGCCTCGTTCGCGATGTACCGGCTGCTGCGGGTGCTGTTCGGGGCGCGGGCGCTGATCCTGGTGCCGCTCGGGCTGTACCTCTTCACGCCGCTGACGCTGCCCGGCCTGCTGTGGTGGGCCGCCGGGCTCGAACAGGTGCCGCTGCAGCTCGCGATCTGCATGGCGCTCGCCGCGCAGGCGCACTATGTGCGCACCCGGCGGGCCCGGCATGTCGTCGCGGTCGCCGGGTGGTACCTGTTCGGGCTGGCCGCGTACTTCCTCAAGGCGGCGGTCGGCATCCCGCTGCTGCTGTTCCTGCTCTCGAGCGCGTACTTCACGGCCGGTCCGTGGCCGCGCGGCTGCTGGACCGCGCTGCGCCGGAACCTGCCCGTCTGGGGCGCGCTCGCCGCGGTCCTCGTTCCCGCGGCCGTGCTGTACGTCGTCCGGGCCGACACCGGCCACCAGCCGGTGGGCCTGCCCGGAGCCGGTGAGACCGCGCTGTTCGCCGCGCGGCTCCTGGGCGAGACCTTCCCCACCACCGCCCTCGGCGGCCCGGACGCCTGGTTCGGCGGGATCGTCGCGCCCTCCTGGTGGGGCGTCGCGCTGGCGTGGGCGGTGCTCGGGCTGTACGCGGCGGCGACGCTGGTCCTGCGGGCGCGGGCGGTGCGGGCGTGGGCGATTCTGCTCGCCTACCTGGTGGTCGTCGACCTCGTCCCGGTGCTGCTCGGGCGCGGCACGTTCGAGGCGCAGGCCCTGGAGCCGCGCTACGTGGCCGACGCCGCCGTCGTCCTCGCCCTCTGTGCCGGCCTGACGATCCTGCCGGTGGGGGAGGAGGTGCGGCCGTACCGCGCGCTGCCGCCGCGCGGCCTCGCCGTCCCGGCGGTCTCGGTCGTGCTGGTGGGCGCGTTCCTCGTCGCGTCGTACGTCTCGGCGGACGCGTACACGGCGCAGTTCGCGGCGCAGCGGGCGCGGGCGCGCGGCTACGTCGAGGCGGTCCGGGCGACCCTTGCCGCGGCCCCGGCGACGGCCGACGTCTATCCGCAGTGGCTCCCGGCGGACGTGCTGATCTACGGGTTCGGCGAGAGCAACCTCAGCTCGCATCTGCTCAGCCCGCTCGCCCCGGAACCGCTCCGGGAGCGGATGCGCCACCCGCGCCCCGCCGCCGAGCCGGTGGTGCTCGCCGAGGACGGCCGGAGCCTGGTGCCGCCGCGGATCGTCGGCGGCTACGCCGCGCCCGAGCGGGGCAGCCGGTGCTTCCCGCAGGAGGGCGGCACGGTGACGCTCCCCGTGCGGTCCGACGGGGCGTACGCCGTGGCCGGGTTCACCTACGTCGCCGAGCGGGCCACCGCGGCGACGGCCCGGCTCGGGGCGGCGCGGGCCGAGCTCTCCCTGCGCGCGGGGCAGGCGCGGGTCTACTTCCCCGCCACGGGGACGGGCGCCGCGATGACGCTCACCCTGGCGGACCCGTCGCTGGACCTGTGCGTGACCGGGGTGGTGCTCGGGATCCCCGGCCCGAACACCACCCCGTGACCTGAGAGCCCGGCGGCCGGATATCAGCGGGCCACGGCGTAGAACGTGTCGGCGATGTTGCCGTACCCGTGGCCCTTCGGCAGCCAGACGCCGGGCACGTTGGCGATCCAGCTCCGCGCCACCAGCTCCCAGACGTTGCGCGGCCAGCCGAACGGCGTGTCCTCGGTCCAGTTCTTGGACTGCCAGTCGGCGTTGACCTTGGCGACCTTGAAGCCCCAGGCGCCGTAGTTGACCTTCAGGGTGCTGTTGAGCGTGTCGTTGAGCAGCACGGACTGCTTGGCCTGGCTCTTGCCGTCGTCGCCGAGCAGCCAGGCGGCCACGCCGGGGTTGTACCAGTCCATGCCGATCAGCCGGGTCGAGTGGTGCGCGGCCAGCTTCAGGGCGCCGACGACCTGCGGCATGTAGAGGGCGGCCGAGGCGGTGCCCTTGAGCATGCAGCCCGTGTTCGCGCCGCCGTCGGGCGTGATGCAGCCGTAGATGTCCTGCGCGCCGATGCTGACGGTCACGTACCTGACCTTGGAGCCGTGCTCACGCAGGAACTTCTTGGCCGCGGCGAGCTGCGACTTCGCGCCGTCGTACGAGCAGACGCCGCCCTGGACGAAGGACTTGGTGGTTTCGCCGATGCAGCCGAGCTTGACCAGCTGCAGCGTGGGCTCCTCCGCCCTGAGCTTGGCGTAGAGCTGGTCGGCGTAGCCCTCGTCGGTCGGGACGGTCGCGTTGTCCGGTCCGAGCGGCTGCGCGCCGACGGCGAGGGAGTCGCCGAGGGCGAGGTAGTAGGTCGCGTCGTCGGCCTGGGCGGGGGCGGCCGGGGCGAGCGCCAGCAGGGCGGCGCCGACGGCGGTTGTGATCGCGATACGCGGGGGCATCGTGACGTCCTCCTCGGGGGATGAACCAAGCTACTGCTTGGTAATGGCGGGAGGGATCGTAACGTGCCCCCGGTGTCGCGAACAGTCCCAATTCACAACGCCCGCGGCGCCCCGGTCACGCTCCGCGGTAAACCGGCGGGCGCTTCTCCCGGAAGGCGAGCGCGCCCTCCTTCGCGTCCTGCGAGCCGATGACTGGCCATCCGATGGCGTCGGAGACCTCCAGCGCCTCGGCCTCGCCCATCCCGAGCGTCTCGCGGTACGTCCGCAGGATCGCCTGGACGGCGAGCGGCCCGCACGCGGCCACCTCGGCGGCCAGCTCGCGGGCGTGCTCCAGGGCCGTGCCGTCCGGGACGACCCGGTTGACCAGGCCCATCGCCAGCGCCTCGGACGCGCTGATCGCCCGGCCGGTGAGCAGGATGTCCATCGCGAACGCGTACGGGATCTGGCGCGGGAGCCGGATGGCGCAGCCGCCCATCGGGAAGAGCGCCCGCCTGGCCTCGAACAGGCCGAGGGTGGCGCTCTCGGCGACGACCCGCAGGTCGGTGCCGACCAGCAGTTCGGTGCCGCCGGCCACGGCGTACCCCTCGACCGCGGAGATGATCGGCTTGGTGGGCAGGGACGCGGTGTCGCGGAGCAGGCCCTTCCAGTGGTAGTCCCCGATCTCCGCGGCCCGGCGGCGGGTCCGCTCGTCGCCCGAGGGCGACCCCATGGCCTTGAGGTCCGCTCCGGCGCAGAACGTGCCGTCCGCGCCGGTCAGGATGCCTGCCCGGACCTCCGGCTCGGCCGAGATGTAGGCCCACGCGTCGGCCAGGCCGACCAGCATGTCGGTCGAGAGCGCGTTCTTGGCCTCGGGGCGGTCCATCGTGACGATCACGACGGGGCCGTCCCTCTCGACCCGGCAGTGCGGCGTGCTGATCGGCAGGAGATCCACGGACACCTCCGCTTAGTCAAGCGCTTGGTCACGCAAGAGAGAACCTGATCCTAGATCGGCCCCGCCCGCCGCCGCCAGATTGACAAATCAAGCGCTTGATCGGCGGCGGTGCCCGGGGTTAGTCTGCCCGCAACGTACTAGAACCGATTCTCGTTTGGTATCGCCGGCCGGGCCAGGGGCCGACCCACAGCCTGGCGTGTTCTGGGGGCAGAAACAGGGGGAGAGACCGCGCCGCGACGGAGTCCTCGGCTCACGGAAGGGGCGCGCCGAAACGCACCGGACAGGGAGCATGGAATGGGCTCGCTTGGTTTCTGGAGGATCGCGCAGGCCGACCCGGACTGGATCGCCGCGGTGGATCCGGACGGCACGGAACACCGGGCGGGAGACCTGCTCGCCCGGGCGAACCGTCTGGTCCACGGCCTCCGTGAGCTCGGCCTCCAGCCGGGGGACGGCATCTGCGGACTGGTGCCCAACGGGGTGGACGGCCTGACGCTCTACCTCGCCGCGTTACAGGCCGGGTGGTACTACACCCCCGTCAACTGGCACCTGACCGGACCCGAGATCGGCTACATCGTCGCGGACAGCGAGGCCAAGGCCTTCTTCGTCGACGAGCGGTACGCGGCCGAGGGGACGAAGGGCGCCGAGGAGGCCGGCATCGCGCCGGAGCGGTGCTTCGCCTTCGGCCGGGTCGAGGGGTTCCGCCCGTTCGCCGAACTGATCGACGGCCGCCCGGACAGCCTCCCCGAGAACCGCACCGCCGGCGCGACCATGCACTACACCTCGGGCACGACCGGCCGCCCCAAGGGTGTGCGGCGGCCGCTCAGCGGTGCGGACCCGGACGACTCGGCCGAGCTCCTGTCGTTCCTGCTCGGGTTCTTCGGCATCACGAGCGGACGGCCCAACGTCCACCTGGTCACCTCGCCGAGCTATCACACCGCCGTCACGCAGTTCGGCGGCACCGCCCTGCACATGGGACACACCCTCGTCTACATGGACAAATGGGATGCCGAGGAGACCCTGCGCCTGTGCGAGAAGTACCGGGTCACCAACTCCCACATGGTCCCGACGCACTTCAAGCGGCTGCTGTCGCTGCCCGAGGAGACCCGCCGCGCGTACGACCTGTCCTCGCTGCGGTGGATGATCCACGCGGCCGCGCCCTGCCCGGTCCCGGTCAAGCTCCAGATGCTGGAGTGGTGGGGCGACGTGATCTACGAGTACTACGCGGCCACCGAGGGAGGCGGCACGATCGCGACCCCCGGGGACTGGAAGAAGCACCCGGGCACCGTGGGCAACGCCTGGCCGATCAGCGAGATCCTCATCGTGGACGACGACCTGCGTGAGGTGTCCGCCGGCACCCCGGGCACCGTCTACATGAAGATGGCCGGCTCCGGCTTCGAGTACAAGGGCGACGCGGCCAAGACCGAGGCGGCCCGGCTGCGCGACCACTTCACGGTCGGGGACATCGGCTACCTCGACGAGGACGGCTTCCTGTTCCTCTGCGACCGCAAGGCGGACATGATCATCTCGGGTGGGGCGAACATCTACCCCGCGGAGATCGAGAACGAGCTGCTGGTCCACCCCAAGGTCGCCGACGCCGCCGTCTTCGGCATCCCGGACGACGAGTGGGGCGAGCAGATCAAGGCCATCGTCGAGCCCGCGCCCGGCGCCACCCCCGGACCCGAGCTGGCCGCCGAGATCCTCGACTCGCTCAAGGGCCGGCTGTCGAAGATGAAGTGGCCCAGGAGCATCGACTTCATCGACGAGATGCCGCGCGAGCCGAACGGCAAGCTGCTCAAGCGCAAGCTCCGCGCCCCCTACTGGGAAGGCAGGGATCGTGCCATCTGACCCGCCGTCCGCTTTATCCGCCGGCACCACGGCCGCCGGGCCCGACCCGCTGGAGGCCCGGCACGTGCTGGAGTTCCCCGGCGGCTACACCCGCAGCACCGGCCCGGTCATCGGCCGCTTCCTCACCGAGCTGCGCGACCGGCGCATCGTGGGCGTCCGCACGGCGGGAGCCCGGGTGCTGGTGCCTCCCCTGGAGTACGACCCGGACACCGGCGAGGCCGTGACCGGCGAGTACGTCGAGGTCGGGCCGGCCGGCACCGTACAGGCGTGGGCGTGGGTGCGCGCCCCGCGCGCGGGCCACCCCCTTGACCGGCCGTTCGCCTGGGCCACGATCAGGCTGGACGGCGCGGACACCTCGCTCGTCCACGCGGTGGACGCGGGCGCCGCCAAGGCGATGCGGCCCGGGCTGCGGGTCCGGCCCCGCTGGCGGGAGCGGCCCTCCGGGAACATCACCGACATCGAGTGCTTCGTCCCCGAGGTCACCATGATCAACGCGCCGGTGCGGGCGGAGTACCGGGTGCGCCCCGGCGCGGCGCTCACCCGCTTCTTCACGAAGATCAAGGATGGCGTCATCCTCGGCGGCCGGTGCGCCACCTGCGACCAGGTGTACGTCCCCTACCGCACCTCCTGCCCGTCCTGCGGGGTCCTGATCCAGGAGGAGCGGGAGGTCGCCGACACCGGCACCGTCACGACCTTCGCCATCAACAACCTGCCCGACCCGCGCGCCCCCGAGGTGCCGTTCGTCTCCGCGTACATCATGCTCGACGGCGCCGACATCCCGATGATCGCTCTGGTCGGCGGCGTCCCCGCGCACGAGGTGCGGCAGGGGATGCGGGTGCGCGCCGTCTGGGTGCCTCCGGAGGAACGCACGATGTCCATGGCCAACATCAGGTGGTTCGCCCCCACCGGCGAGCCCGACGTCGACCTCTCCGCCGGCGTGCCGGGAGGTGGGGTGTGATGCGCGACGTCGCCGTCGTGGCGTTCGCCCAGACCGCGCACAGCGGACACGACACCGGCCTGACCGAGGCCGAGACGCTGCACCCGGTGATCGAGGAGGTGCGCCGGGCGACCGGGCTGTCGCGGTTCGGGTTCACCTGCTCGGGCTCGTGCGACTACCTCGCCGGCGCGCCGTTCTCCTTCGTCTCCGCCCTCGACGCGCTCGGCGCCTGGCCGCCGATCAGCGAGAGCCACGTCGAGATGGACGCCGCGTTCGCGCTGTACGAGGCGTGGGTCCGGCTCCAGCACGGCGACATCGACTCCGCCCTCGTCTACGGCTTCGGCAAGTCGTCGACCGGCGACCTGCGGGAGGTCATGACGCTCCAGCTCGACCCGTACTATCTCGCGCCGCTCGGCCTCGACCAGGTCTCCTACGCCGCGCTGCAGGCCGCCGCGCTCGGCGGCGACCGGGCCGAACTGGACGAGATCGTCCGGCGCAGCCGCGCCGACGGCCGGGCCAACCCCCACGCCCTCGACCTGCCCGACCCCTCCGGAACGGAGTACGAGGTCGAACCGCTCCGGCCGTACGACATCGCGCCGATCACCGACGGGGCCGCGGCGGTCGTGCTGGCCGCCGGCGACCTGGCCAGGGAACTGGCCGAGACCCCGGCGTACATCGGCGGCATCGCGCACCGGATCGAGCCGCACTACCTCGGGATGCGCGACCTGTCCAGGTCGCCGTCGGCGGCGGACGCGGCCCGCGCGGCGGGCGTCGGCAAGGGGCCGGTGGACGTCGCCGAGCTGCACGTGCAGTTCAGCCACGAGGAGCCCATGCTGCGCGCGGCGCTCGACCTGCCCGAGGACACCGTGATCAACCCCTCGGGCGGGCCGCTCGCCGCCAACCCCGTCATGGCGGCCGGGCTGATCCGCCTCGGCGAGGCCGCGCGGCGGATCCTCGACGGCCGGGCCCGCCGGGCCGTCGCGCACGCGACCTCGGGGCCCTGCCTCCAGCAGAACCTCGTCGCCGTGCTGGAGTCGGCGCCCCCGTCCGAGGAAGGAGCCCGTCGTGGGTGAACGCTGCGCCGTCATCGGTGTGGGACAGACGCGCTACACGACCAAGCGCACGGACGTCTCGATGGCCGGGCTGGTCCGCGAGGCCGCCTTGCGCGCGCTCGACGACGCCGGGCTGACCTTCGCGGACATCGACGCGGTCGTCGTCGGCAAGGCCCCGGACATGTTCGAGGGCGTCATGATGCCCGAGGCGTACCTCGCCGACGCGCTCGGCGCCGCGGGCAAGCCCATGACGCGGGTCCACACGGCGGGCTCGGTCGGCGGCTCCACCGCGCTGGTCGGCGCGTCCCTGATCCAGGGCGGCGTCCACGACCGCGTGCTCGTGGTGGCGTTCGAGAAGCAGTCGGAGTCCAACGCCACCTGGGCGCTGTCCACGCACCTGCCGTTCGGCGCCTCGCTGGTCGTCGGCGCGGGCGGCTACTTCGCCCCGCACATTCGCGAGTACATGCGCAGGTCGGGCGCGCCCGACCACATCGGCGCCCTCGTCGCCGTCAAGGACCGGCGCAACGCGCTGAAGAACCCGTACGCGCACCTGCGCATCCCCGGGATCGACCGCGCCATGGTGGAGTCCACCCCGATGCTCTGGGAGCCGATCCGGTACCTGGAGACCTGCCCCTCCTCCGACGGCGCGTGCGCGATCGTGCTGGCGTCGGAGAAGGCGGTCACCGGGACGCCCGCCTGGATCCACGGCGCGGCCATGCGCTCCGAGCCGCTCACGCGCGCCGGGCGGGAGACCGTCAGCCCGCAGGCGGGCAAGGACTGCGCCGCCGACGTCTACCGCCAGGCGGGCGTCACCGACCCGCGCAGGGACATCGACGTGGCCGAGGTCTACGTCCCGTTCTCCTGGTATGAGCCGATGTGGCTGGAGAACCTCGGCTTCGCCCCCGAGAACGAGGGATGGAAGCTCACCGAGGCCGGATGCACCGCGCTCGACGGCGACATCCCGTGGAACCCCTCCGGCGGAGTGCTGAGCTCCAACCCCATCGGCGCGTCCGGGCTGATCCGGTTCGCCGAGGCCGCGCTGCAGGTGCGCGGCATGGCCGGAGAGCACCAGGTCGAGGGCGCCGCCACCGCCCTCGGCCACGCGTACGGCGGAGGCGCCCAGTTCTTCGCCATGTGGATCGTCAGCAACCGGAAACCCTAAGTCGTAGAGAAGGTCCCCGGGATGGAGTTCAACCACGCCGATCTGTTCGAGGGACTCGCCGACGCGGTGGGGGACCGCACGGCGGTCGCCTGTGGCGACGAGCGCGTCACCTACGCCGACCTGGACCAGCGGGCCAACCGGCTGGCCCACCACCTGGCCGCGCACGGGATCGGGCCCGGCCGGCACGTCGGGCTCCACCTCTGCAACGGGGTGGAGTACGTCGTCGGCCTGCTGGCCGCGCTGAAGATCCGCGCGGTGCCGGTGAACGTCAACTACCGGTACGTCGAGTCCGAACTGCTCTACCTCTACCGCGACTCCGACATCGCGGCGCTCCTGTTCGACGTGGAGTTCGACGACCGGGTCGCGGCCGTCGCCACGGACGCCCCCGAACTGCGCCACCTCATCGCGGTCGGCGGCGACTCCCGCGTGCCGGGCGCGGTGCCGTACGACACGGCGCTGGAGGGGAGCCCGCCCACCCGGGACTTCCCGCCGCGCTCCGGCGACGATCTCTACATCATCTACACCGGCGGCACGACCGGCATGCCCAAGGGGGTGATGTGGCGGGTCGAGGACCTCTTCATGGCCTTCGGTGCCGGCAACCCGTACGGCGAGCCGGTGAAGACGCCGGAGGCGCTGATCGAGCAGGCCAGGAACGCCGGCCCGCTGGTCATGATGGCGGCGGCCCCGCTGATGCACGGCGCGGCCCAGATGGCGACGTACATCGCCTGGTGGTTCGGCGGGACCATCGTCTACACCCGGAAGTTCGACGCCGCCGACGCCCTGCGCGCGATCGAGCGCAACGGCGTCCTCACCGTCAACCTCACCGGCGACGCGATGGCCCGCCCGCTCGCCGAGGAGATCGCGGCGGGCTCCTACGACCTGTCCGCACTCGCCGTGATCAGCTCCACCGGCGCCATCCTGACCGGGGCGGTCCGCGACCGCCTCCAGGAGGTGCTGCCGCACGTGATGATCGTGGACAACTTCGGCTCCACCGAGTCGGGGTACACCGCGTCCGCGCTGTCCGACTCCTCGCCCGAGTCCGGCATGAAGTACCAGCCCAACACCAACTCGACGATCGCCGTGCTCGATCACGCGCTGCGCCCGGTCACGCCGGGATCCGGCGAGATGGGCACGGTGGCCAAGGCCGGACGGATCGCCACCGCCTACTACAAGGACCCGGAGAAGTCGGCCCGCACCTTCGTCACCGACGAGAACGGCACCCGCTGGCTGCTGACCGGCGACCTCGCCCTGGTGGAGGAGGACGGCACCATCCGCGTCTTCGGCCGCGGCTCCCAGTGCATCAACACGGGAGGGGAGAAGGTCTTCCCCGAGGAGGTCGAGGCGGTGCTCAAGGGCCACCCGGCGGTGTTCGACGCCGTGGTCACCGGCATCCCCGACGAGCGGTGGGGCTCCCGGGTGGCCGCCGTCGTCCAGCCGTACGAGGGGACCGCCCCGACCCGGGAGGAACTCGACGCCTACTGCCGGGAGCGGCTGTCGGGCTACAAAGTGCCCCGGACGTACGCGTTCGTGGACGAGATGGTCCGCTCGCCCGCGGGCAAGGCCGACTACCGGTGGGCCAAGGAGACGGCGGCACGCGCCGCCGCCACGACCTGAACCGGGCGAGGCTCGGCGCGGCTCAGAGCTTCCTGGCGCCCTCGCCCGCCAGGGCGGCCACCGCGCCGAGCCCCAAATACACGACGCCGCTGCCCACGTCGATCCGCCGCCGGGCCCGGGCGGAGCGCCGCAGCCGCCCGGCGAGCGCCGAGGCGAGCAGCGCGTACGTGCCGTCGCTGGCCATCCCGAGCACGATCCAGATCACGCCGAGCAACACGATCTGCGGCGCGATCGGGCCCCGTGCGGGGTCGGTGAACTGCGGCAGGAACGCCAGGAAGAAGATCGCCGTCTTGGGGTTGAGCACGTTGACCACGAACCCCTCGGCGAAGAGCCGGGTCCGTGACGCCCGCTCGATCGCGGGCTCCTCGCCCTCCGGGGCCCGGGCCATCAGCTTCCGTACACCGAGGTAGACGAGGTAGGCCGCGCCGACGTACTTCACGATCGTGAACGCGGTGGCGGAGGCGGCGAGCACGGCGCTGATGCCGAGCGCGGCGGCGACGACGTGGACCACGGAGCCCACGTGGACGCCGAGCACCGAGACCAGACCGGCGGACCTGCCCTGGGCGACGCTGCGGGTCACGATGTAGACCACGGCCGGGCCGGGCACGACGAGCAGCGCCATCGTGGCCGCCGCGAAGAGAACGAGAGTGGTGATCTCGGGCATGGAGCGGAGCATAACCACGCACCCCACCCCGGCGACATCCCGTTTTCCCGCCCCTTGAGACGCCGCCCCGGCACCCGTCGCGGCTCAGACGGGAACGACCCTCGCCCGAACCCCGGGCAGATCGTCGAAGGCCGCCGAGGAGTCCATCGTGATCAGTGTTCTCGCCGTGGCGGCGGCGGTGGCGGCGATCTGCAGACCATAGGCCCCGCGCGGCTTGCCCTGTCGCCGGACATGCGCCATGAGCCGCGCGTGGATTCGCGCGACGTCTGTCGTGTACTCCTCGACGGGGATCAGCGCGAGGACCTCGTCGACGAAGGACTGCCGACTCTGGCGGTGGGCCATTTCAGCCATCTCGACACCCATGAGCAGTTCCGCCACGGTGATCGCGGCGATGGCGACGTCGTCGGCGTCGCCGATCACCTCGTCCAGGCGGCCGCGGCCCCGCTCCGCCGCGATGAGCACGCCGGTGTCCAACATCAGGCGTCCGGCCACAGGCTCCTCATCTCGTCGTCAACCGCTTCGCGAGCCGCCGCGACATCGATCGCGAAGCTGGCGTCCAGCTTGCCCGCGCTGCGGGCGAGAAACGCCTTCACCATGCGTCCCGGTGCGGTTGGGGCCGGTCCGATCACCGCGACGCGCCTGCCTCCTCGCGTGACCACGATGGTCTCTCCGCTCTCCACCTCATCCAGAACGGCCGCGAAGCTCCGGGACGCCTCTGTGGCGCTCATCACCTTCATGCAATCAGATTATCTGATATCGCGAGCGTGTGGCCATGAAGAGAGTCATCCCCGTGGCTGCCCGGGGGCTCGCTTCGCGTCAAAGCGGTCAGGAGGGCGGCGGTGGCCGGTGGGTCGGGTGGCTCGCCGTATGTCGCGGCGAAGACGCGCCGAGCCGACCCGGGCAGTTCGGCCACCCGGATCCCGGCGGAGCGATGCGCGGACAGTGCCAGCGCGGGGAGGACGGCGACGCCGAGCCCGGCCGCCACCATCGCCTGAACCGCGACGTAGTCGTCGGTCGTGAACGAGACGCGCGGCTCGAACCCCGCGCGCGAGCAGAGGTCGAGCAGGTGGGACCGGCAGCGGTCGCACCCGGCGATCCACCGCGACGCCGCATGCGCGCCGATGCTCCCCACGCCCGTGTTCGTCGTGCTGGCCGGGGTGACGAGGCAGGTCGGGTCATCGAAGAGACGCGTGAGCCGGATGTCGTCGTCCTCGGGGCCGGTCTCCTCGTAGCGGAAGATCACGGCGACGTCCACGTCGCCCGCGCGGAGCATGCGCAGCGCCTCCGGCGGCTCCGCCTCGGCCAGCCGCAGGTCCAGCCCCGGATGGTCGTCCGCGAGACGTACGGCCGCCGCCGGGACGAAGGTGCCGAGAGCGGAGGGGAAGGCGGCCAATCGCACCCGGCCTGCGCGCAGCCCGACATGGGCGGTGAGCTCCGCCGCGGCCGACTCCATCCGGCCGAGGATCTCCGCCGCGCGTTCGGCCAGCAGCCGGCCGGCCTCGGTCAGCCGGATGCCGCGCCCCACCCGCTGGACCAGTTTCGCCCCGGTCTCGGCCTCCAGCCGGGCGAGGTGGTGGCTCACCGAGGGCTGCGAATAGTGCAGCTCACGCGCCGCCGCGGTGACGGAGCCTCGCGCCGCCACCGCGACCAGCACCCGGAGCCGTACGGGATCGAGCATCGTCGCCCCCTCGCGGACCCGATGGAAATATCAACACCATTTATATGAAACCGCGAAAATCTCTGTTGGACTGATGAATGCCGGGCCCGCGACCCTGGAGCGCATGACAGATCTTCGCGATGTCCTGCGCGCCCGGACGCTGCTCGCCCCCCACCTGCCCGAGACGCCGATGTGGTCCTATCCCGTGCTGAACGCGGTCGCCGGGGCCGAGGTGCACGTCAAGCACGAGAACGTCCAGCCGACCGGCGCGTTCAAGGTCCGCGGCGGCATCACGCTGCTGGCCCGGATGGACGATCGATCGACGGGCGTGCTGACGTACTCCACCGGCAACCACGCCCAGTCCGTGGCGTACGCCGCGCGGCTGTTCGGCGTCCCCTGTTCCATCGTGATGCCGGAGAACCCCAACCCGGCCAAGGTCGCGGCGGTGGAGGCCCTCGGCGCGACCGTCGAGATCGCCGGCGCGACCATGGTGGAGGCGGCCGGGCACGCGCGGGAGAGCGCCGTGCGGCAGGGGGCGCGGCTGATCAGCCCGGCGGACGAGCCGGACATCATCGCCGGGGTCGGCACGCTCTACCTGGAGATCCTCGCCGGGCGGCCCGACCTTGACGCGATCTTCGTCCCGGTCGGAGCGGGCACCGGCGCGGCGGCCGCCTGCGTGGTCGCGCGGGCCGTCGCGCCCGGCTGCCGGGTCATCGCGGTCCAGTCGGCGCAGGCGCCCGCGGCCCACGACTCGTGGCGTCTCGGCGAGGCCGTGCAGCGGCCGGTGAAGACGACGGTCGACGGGCTGGCCACCGGGTCGGCCTTCGCCCTGACCCAGGACATCATGCGCGCGGACCTCTCGGACTTCACGCTGGTCGGCGACGACGAGATCCACGCGGCGCAGCGCCTGCTGCTCACCCACGCGCACACCCTGTCGGAGGGGGCGGGCGCCGCCGCGCTGGCCGGGCTGCTCGCCCGCCGCGACGAGTTCGCCGGGCGGAAGGTCGCCGTGGTCTGTACGGGGGCCAACGCGGGTCCCGCCGAGCTCGCCCGCCTGCTGCCAGCTGACCGAGACCCGGAACCGAACCGGCCCCGCTAACCGAGGTCGCCGCGGGTGGCCTCCTCGACCTCGCGCAGGCTCTGCCGGGTGAGTTCCAGCTCGGAGGTCAGCTCGTCGAGCGCCGCCGTGCCGCCGTCCACCGCCGAGGTGGCGGTCATCGCCGACATCTCGATCACCCGCGCCACCAGGCCCTCCAGGCTGATCGCGCCGGACTCCAGGCGGGCCAGGACCCGGCCGCGCGCGGCCGTCAGCCGGTCCAACACCTCCTGCTGCGCGTTCAGCGCGGCGATCGACCGGTCCAGTTCGCCCGCGACGTCCGGCGTGGCCGCCCGGCGGGCCTGGTCGAGCCGCGCGCGCTCCTGCCTGAGCCGGCGCGGGTCGAAGCGGGCCAGCGCGGCGCCGGTGACCGAGGCCTGCCCGGCGAGCCGCCGGAGCGTCGCGACGGTGTCGTCGACCTGCGGCGCCATCGCGGCGATCCGGTCGAGCAGGATCTGGCCGCGCATCGAGGCGGTCAGGTCCGCGAACGAGCGGGCGGCCCGCTCGGCCCGCCGCAGCCACCCCTCCTCCGGGCTGCCCTTGGTGACCGGCGGCGGCTCCGGCTCGTCCCGGCGGCGTTCGCCGCCCGTGGACACCCACGCGGAGGCGAACGACTTGGCCAGCCACACCGCGACCCCGACGCCCGCCGCGGCGGCGGGGGGCACGTTGACGGCCCAGGCGGCCCCGCCCGCGGTGGCGCCGATGAGGAGCCCCCAGGGGTCGCGGAGCTCGTCGGTGAAACGGGACACGGGAGGGCTCCTGACTCAGAAGTTGGAGATCACAGCGGTGAAGACGTCGTCGATGCTCCCGGCCTTGCGGGAGTCGTAGGCCGCGGCGTCCGTGGTCTGGGAGATCTTCTTGAGCGTCTCCAGGTCGGCGTCCGAGCCGTAGGCGATCGTGAACACGCGGACCGTGTCCTGCCCGGCCTCCGTGCGCAGCTTGGAGATCAGCGTGTTCAGCGAGATCGAGTTGTTGTCCTCGTTCTTGCCGTCCGTCAGGAAGACGACCGCGTTGATCGCGTCGCCCTGCCGGTGCGACATCACGTGCTGGTACGACGCGAGCGTGGTGTCGTACAGGCCGGTCCCGCCGTTCGGGATGAGGCCGTTCAGCTTGATCTCCAGGGTCTTCTTGTTGTTCTTGGCGATGGGGGCGAGTTCGAGGTAGTCCTTGCCGCCGCCCTGGTTGAGGGAGAACATCCACAGGCCGACCCGGTCGTTCGGGCCGAACTGGGGCAGCGCGTTGATCGCGGCCTCGCGGGCGAGGTCGAGCTTGGTCTTGCCGGTCCCGGACACCTCGGCGCCCATCGAGCCGGAGGTGTCCATGACGATCAGCACGTTGGCCGGCTTGCGCAGCTGGGCCCAGCTCTTGAGCGTCTTGTCCAGCACGTTCGGGATCGGGACGCTGAGCGTGGTCGCGGGCTGCTTCGGGTCCAGCCCGTTCGCGGCGGAGATCAGCTCACCCGGCTTGCCGTCGGCCGAGCGGAAGGCGTACGACGCGAACTTCTTCTGCTGCTCGTCCTCGTGCAGGAACTTCAGGAAGTCGAGCGCGGCGGCGCGCTTCTCGTCGCCCGCCCAGGACAGCACCGCGTACGGGTTGTCCGAGAAGAGCGTGCCCTCCTTGGGATAGATCGCCACCAGCGGCACCTTCGGCTTCGGGTGGTCGCCGAGGGTCTTCGGGTCGCCGCTCGGATTGCCCTGGTTGTAGTCCCAGACCGACTTCTCCTCGACGGTCACGGCCGAGATGTACGACATCGCCGCGCCCTGGTCGTCGGCGTGCTGGAGGTTCGCGAGGAAGGTCAGCGTGGTGTCGCCGTAGTGGACGATCGACCGCTCGACGCCCTGGACGAACCGCCGGGTGGCGGGGTCGGAGACGTTCTTCTCCGACAGGTCGCCGGAGAGGCCGGTGGCCGCGAAGTACGCGCCGACGGTGGCGTTCAGGCCGGCGGTCGAGAACTCGGGGTTGGTCTTGCCGAGCCGGAACGGCCCCCACTCGGGGTGGCCGTACTTCGCCCAGCCCTTGGGGTCGTTGGCGAGGTCGAGGATGTCCGACCAGCCGAGCTGCTTGCCCGGCCAGCCGAGCGCCTGCGCCATCGGCTTGGGCATGGCGATGACGAGCGGGGTCGTGGCGAGCGACGGGTTGTCCCCGGAGACGAGCTGCCCCTTGTCCGCCCCCTCGGCGCGCTGTTGCAGCAGGGTGATCCAGCCGGTGCCGGCCGGGGTCCACACGTCCGGCTTCGGGCCGTCCTGCTCGGTGTTCCAGCCCCGGGCGAGGGCCTGCATCGCGCCGCCGGACGGCTTGGACGTGACCACCACGTCCACGCAGCGGCCGCCGACCTCGCGGCCGTTGTAGCGGTTCGCCATCTCCCGGAGCAGCTCGGCCTTCTCACTGGAGGCGGCGACCGTCACGGACGTGCCGCCGTCGCCGCAGGCGAGCTTCTGACCGGTGCCGTCGCCGCCCCCGTCACCGCCGCCCCCGCCGAAGCTCACGTCCCCGCCGAAGAAGAGTTTCAGTCCGACGATCAGGGCGCCCGCGAGGATGATCGCGACGATGAACGGAGCGAAGCTGCGACGTCGCCTCGGCTGCTGGGGCTGGTACACGCGTCCTCCGTGGGGGAAGGCGGGCCACGACCTCGATCCGGCGGTTGAGGTCGCCGCCTATGCTGACGAACGGCGAACTACGTTAGTTGCAGATCGTCTCGGGGGGCTAACCCGCTTCGACCGATTTGGTCACCGACAACGCGGCACGCGTGACGTCAGCCGCGGGTCACCCGGCCGTGGATCAGCTCGACCAGCGTGGCGTGGACCTCCTCCAGCGGGCGCTCGGGACGCAGCACCCGCCGCTCGATCGAGACCGTCAGCACCATGCCGAACAGCGCGGTGGCCGCGGTCCCGGTGTCGAAGTCCGCACGCAGCTCCCCGGCGGCGACCGCGTCCGCGAGGATGCGCTCGTAGACGCCGAGCGCGTCCTCGCGGAGCCGCACGACCGCGTCCTGCCAGGCCGTGCGCCACATCTCGCCGAACAGCACGCGGGCGAACGGCCCGTACTCGTCGAGGAAGCGGAGCTGCGCCAGCACGACCGCGTCGAGCCGGGCCAGCGGGGCGGCCGGCCCGCCCGCCGCCTCGGCCGCCTCCGCCAGGGACGTGCTGAGCCGCCCGATCCCGTGGTCGAGGAGGGCGGCGAACAGGGCGTCCTTGCTGCCGAAGTTGTAGAACACGGTGCCCTTGGCCACACCCGCCCGTTCGGCGATGGCGTCGACCGTCGTGCCGGAGAACCCCTGCTCGGCGATCAGTTCGACCGCCGACCGGAAGAGCCGGTTCCGGGTGTCCTCGCGGGTCACAGCGCCAGCTCCGGCTTGAGCCTGCGCATGGTCCAGGTACGGCCCTTGCGCACCGCGAGCATGGTCAGCGCGAGGCCGGCGACGACGAAGAGGGAAAGCACTCCGCAAGCCTGCCACACGATGATCGTGTCGCCGCCACTGATCAGCCGCCGCATCCCCGCGACCACCCAGCTCATCGGCAGCCAGGGGGAGATGGTCTGGAAGAACCCGGGCGAGGTCTCGATCGGGTACGTCCCGGCGGCCGAGGTGAGCTGCAGCATCAGCAGCGCCAGCACCAGCACCCGTCCGGGCGGCCCGACGAGCGCGTTCACCGCCTGCACGATCGCGAGGAAAGCCGCCACCGTGAGCAGCAGGAACGCGGCCGCGCCGGCCCAGTGCCGGGCCTCCATGCCCAGGCCGAACCGCAGTACGGCGAGCAGCACCCCGACCTGCAGCGCGCCCATCGCCACGCCGGGCAGCCAGCCCGCGAGGGCCGTGCGCCAGGCCGGGGCGGAGCCGGCGAGCATCCGTGGGTTGACCGGCCGCAGCACCATGTACGTCACCATCGCCCCAACCCACAGCGCGAGCGGCAGGAAGAACGGCGCGAAGCCGGTGCCGTAGTTGGGCACCTCGTTGTCCACCTCGGTGGACACCCGCACCGGCTCGCTCATCACCTCGGTACGGCTGTCGCGCTCGCCGGCGCCGTAGGAGGGGATCTGCGCCGCGCCGTCGCCGAGCTTGGCGGCAAGCTCGCCGGAGCCGTCGGCCAGCTCGCCCAGGCCCGAGCCGAGCTGGCCGGCGCCGCCGCGCAGCTCGCCGATGCCGTCGCCGAGCTTGCCCGCCCCGGAGGCGAGCGTGCCGAGACCGGCGGTCAGCTGCTTGGCGCCGCTGTCGAGCCGGCGCAGGCCGTCCGACAGGGTGCCCGCGCCGCCGCGCAGCTCGCCGACGCCGCCGGCGAGCGAGGTGGCCCCCTTCAACGCCTTTCCGGTGCCGTCGTGCAGGTCGGAGGCGCCCTTGGCGAGCTGCTTGAGCCCGGAGTCCAGCGTGTTGAAGTCGTCCTTGGCCTTCTCCAGCCTGCCGCCGAGGGCGGGCGCGGCGTCGGCGAGCGCGCGGGCGTCGGACGCGAGGGCGCGGGCCTTCGCGGCGAGGTCGTCCACCGCGCCGGACTGGGCGGCGACCTTGTCCCGCAGGCGGCCGGCCGTGCTCGCCAGCTCGCCCGCCGAGCCGGACGCCTGGCCGACGAGGGAACGCAGCTCCGGGTCGGCGTCGGGGTGGGTGTTCAGCCACCGCTCGACCGCCCTCAGGTCGCGCTGCGCCTGCCCGGCCTGGTTCCGCACGGAGTCGGGCAGGTCGCCGAGCGCGTTCGCGATCGTGTCGGCGCCCTTCGCGACAGACAGCGCCGCCGACCGGATGGCCGGGCCGTTCTCCTTCAGGATCGGGACGTACTTGTCCGCCGCCTGGTTGATCTTCGGGGCCAGCGCGTGCACGTTCTCGTACGCCTGCCGGTTGCCCTCGGCGAGCTTCGCCGCGCCCTTGTCGAGGGCGGCCAGGCCGCCGCGCAGCTCGCCCACGCCCTTGCCGGCCGTGGCCAGGCCGCCCGCCAGTTTGGTCGATCCCTTGTACGCCTCGCCCAGGCCCCGGGCCAGCGTGCCCGAGCCGTCCTGGAGCGTGGTCGCGCCGGTGGAGAGCTTGCGCACGGCGGTCTGCGCGCTGCCGAGTCCCTTGTCCAGCTTGATCGCGCCCTTCTGGGCGGTCGTGGAGCCGTCGTGGAGCCGGTCGGCGCCGTCGGCCGCCTTCGCGGTCGCGTCGTGCAGGTCGGCGAAGGACAGGAAGATCTGGTCGAGGTACCCCTTGACCGCGGTGCGGTCGGCGGCCGCCTTCACCTCGTCGAACACGGCGTCGGAGATGGTCCGCATGATGTAGCTGCGCCCGGTGTCGACGCGGACGCCGAGCAGGGCCGGGCGCGGCTGCCCGTCGCCGGACGGCGAGGTGAGGTTGGCGCTGAAGTCGCGCGGGATCGTCAGCGACAGGTAGTACGTGCCGTCGCGCATGCCCTGATCGGCGCCGGCGGTGTCCGTGCGGTGCCAGGAGAAGACCTCGCGCTCTTCGAGCTCGCGGGCCAGGTCGCGCCCGGCGTCGACGGTCTTGCCGTCCGTGGTCGCCGGCTGGTCCTCGACCACGAGGGCGACGGGGATGTTCTTCAGGTTGCCCTGCGGGTCCCAGAACGACCACAGGTAGAGCCCGGCGTACAGCAGGGGCAGCATGACGACGCCCACCAGCGCGGCCCGGGTCAGCCGGGACCGGGTGAACCGGCGCAGCTCGAGTCGGCCGAGGTGCAGGGGGAGCGGCTTCACGGGGGAGATCCTCACGAAAGTTCTGTGACGGTGTCGGCGTGGCGCCCGGCGAGGGCCGGGCCGGTGCAGGAGGCGACGACGGTGAGGCCGGCGCTGGAGAGGTCGCGCAGGGTCCGCCAGAGCTCGTCGCCGCGTTCCTCGGGGAGCCCGAGGTCGAGGTCGTCGACCAGGAGCAGGCCCGGCCGGTCGAGCAGGGCGAGCGCGATCCCGAGACGGACCGCCTGGTCGCGGGTCAGCGCCCGGACCAGGGCGCGCTCGCCGCCGGGCAGGGCGGACAGGTCGAGCCCGGCCTCCGCGAGCGCCTCCTCGGCGGAGCGGGTGAGCCGCCTGCGCCACGGCGGGCCCCACGGCCCGAGCCGCTCGTGCAGGTGCTCGCGTACGGACAGCGCGCCGTCGAGGTCGTTCACGTCGGAGATCAGGCCGAGCGCGGCGATCCGCTGGATGCGCCGGATCGCGCTCTGCCCGCCGACGGACAGCGAGCCGGAGGAGGGTTTCATCCGCCCGGCGAGGGTCAGCAGGAGCGCGGTCCGCCCGCTGCCCGCCGCCCCCACGACGGCGGTCAGGCTGCCCGGTTCCGCCGTGAGGGACACGCCGGAGTAGACCGGCCCGTGCTCGCCCTTCAGCGTGAGGTCCTTCGCCACGACCTCGACACCCGGGAACACCACGGTCCTGCCTCCTCGCGAATCGATCTATTGAACTGACCAGTCAGTACAAATCGGGACTCATCATACGCCCACACGAAAAACGGCCGTGCGGCCCCCGGGGATGGAGACCGCACGGCCGTATTGCGTGCGGGAAGCGCCGTCAGGCGCCGTAGCTCGCCAGGAAGAGCGCCTCGGTGGCGATGACCTTGCGCAGCTCGTCGACGACCAGCCGCTCGTTCGGGGCGTGGATCGACGCCTCGCCGTCCTCGGCGCCGTACAGCAGGATCTCGGCCTCGGGGAACAGCCCGGCCAGCTTGGCGACCAGCGGGATCGAGCCGCCCTGGCCAACGTCCCGCGGCGGACGGCCGAAGGCCCGCTCCATCGCCGTGCTGACGGCGGCCCGCGCCCGGCCGCCGCCGCCGGCCAGGAAGCCGGAGCCGGTGACGAGGTCGTCGAACGTCACCTCGGCGCCCCACGGCGCGACCTTCTGGAGGAAGCCGGTCACGTCGTCGAGCGCGGCCTTCGGGTCGCCGCTGGGCGGGATCCGGACCGTGACCCGGGCCCGCGCCGTCGGCTGCACCGCGTTGACGGCGCCCGACACGGTCGGCACGTCCAACCCGGTGACCGTGATCGCGTACGACGCGCAGAGGCGGTCGGCCAGCGAGCCGGAACCGACCAGCGAGACGCCGTCGAGCACGCCCGCCGTGGCGCGGAACTCCTCCTCGGTCTCGTCCGAGTCGCCCTCGAACGTGCCCTGCGGCAGGCCGGGGACGCGTACGTCGCCCCGCTCGTCGTGCAGCGCGGACAGCATCCGCATGAGGGCGGTGAGGGCGTCCGGGGCGGCGCCGCCGAACGCGCCGCTGTGCACGGCCTCGCGCAGGGTGCGCACTTCCACGGTGAAGGCGGCCATCCCGCGCAGCGTCGTCGTCAGGGCCGGGTCGCCCACGCGCGGGTTGCCGCAGTCGGCGACCACGATCGCGTCGGCCCGGACCAGCTCGGGGTTGGCCTCGACGAAGTCCTCCAGGCGCTCCCCGGCGTACTCCTCCTGGCCCTCGACGATGACCTTGACGCCGACCGGGAAGTCACCCCCGAACGCGCGCAGTGCCGCCACGTGCGCGATCACACCGCTCTTGTCGTCGGCGGTGCCCCTGCCGTACAGCGCGCCGTCGATCAGCGTCGGCTCGAACGGCGGGGTACGCCACAGGGCGAGGTCGCCCGCCGGCTGCACGTCGTAGTGCGCGTACAGCAGCACAGTGGGCGCGCCGGGCGGGGCGGGCGCCTCCGCGTACACGGCGGGGAAGCTGCCCTCGACCGGGATCTGACGCACGTGCGGCAGGCCCGCCTCGCGCAGCAGCTCCTCGGTCAGCGCCGCGGCGGCGAGCACCGGCTCGTCGGGGTGGCCGGGGAACGCCACGGACGGGATGGCGGCGAGTCGCGTGAGATCCTCCACGGCCCGCGGCATGCCGGCCTCGACGGCGCTCTCGATCTCTTCAGGTGTCATGCGGTCCCCTCTCCGACCCCTTTGTCGGCTGTGTCTAGTGCGCTTCATTGCACCACACCGCCGATGTGGGTCAGAGGTGAGCAAGGTCGGGCTTGTCCGGTAATGGCATCACGGATTTCGTTGTGCTTACATGGCGATGTCACGGATTTCGAGGTTCATGCACATTGCGGCCACGTAATCACTTGGCTTTTGTCGCTTCTACATGCAGACTGAAGCGAGCACCAGATCACCCTAGGGAAGGTTGCGATGACGGACCCCGACGTTCTCAAGGCCGCACAGGACAACCTGTGGATGCACTTCACCCGGCACAGCGCGTACCAGGACGCCGAAGTGCCGATGATCGTCAAGGGTGAGGGCGCGTATGTCTACGACATCCACGGCCGGCGCTACCTTGACGGCTTGGCCGGACTCTTCGTCGTCCAGGTCGGACACGGCCGCGAGGAGCTCGCGGAGGCGGCGGCGAAGCAGGCGCGCGACCTGGCGTTCTTCCCGCTGTGGTCCTACGCCCACCCGAAGGCCGCCGAGCTGGCGCACCGGATCGCCGAGCTGACCCCGGGCGACCTCAACCGCGTCTTCTTCACCACCGGCGGCGGCGAGGCCGTCGAGTCCGCGTGGAAGCTGGCCAAGCAGTACTTCAAGATTCAGGGCAAGCCGCTGAAGACCAAGGTCGTCAGCCGCGCCATCGCCTACCACGGCACCCCGCAGGGCGCGCTGTCCATCACCGGCATCCCCGCGCTCAAGCAGGTTTTCGAGCCCCTCGTGCCCGGCGCCATCAAGGTGCCGAACACCAACATCTACCGCGCCGACGAGATCACCGGTTTCCCCGGCTCGGACAAGGACCCCGAGGCGTTCGGCCGCTGGGCCGCCGAAGAGGTCGGCCGGGCCATCGAGATGGAGGGCCCCGACACCGTCGCCGCCGTCTTCGTCGAGCCGGTCCAGAACGCCGGCGGCTGCTTCCCGCCGCCGCCCGGATACTTCCGCCGCCTGCGCGAGATCTGCGACCAGTACGACGTGCTCCTCGTCTCCGACGAGGTCATCTGCGCCTTCGGTCGACTCGGCACGATGTTCGGCGGCCAGAAGTTCGACTACGTGCCCGACATCATCACCTGCGCCAAGGGCCTGACCAGCGGCTACGCCCCGATCGGCGCGATGATCGCCTCCGAGCGGCTGTTCGAGCCGTTCAAGAACGGCACCGAGACGTTCGCGCACGGATACACCTTCGGCGGCCACCCGGTCGCCTCGGCGGTCGCCCTGGCCAACCTCGACATCTTCGAGCGCGAGGACCTGCTCGGCCACGTCACCGCCAACGAGCCGGTCTTCCGCGCCACGCTGGAGAAGCTGCTCGACCTGCCGATCGTCGGCGACGTCCGCGGCTCGGGCTACTTCTACGGAATCGAGCTCGTCAAGGACAAGTCGACCAAGGAGACGTTCAACGAGGACGAGTCCGAGCGGCTGCTGCGCGGCTTCCTCTCCAAGGCCCTTTACGACGCGGGCCTCTACTGCCGTGCCGACGACCGCGGCGACCCGGTGGTGCAGCTCGCGCCGCCCCTGATCTGTGGCCCGAAGGAGTTCGACGAGATCGAGGGGATCCTCCGCTCGGTGCTCACGGAGGCTTGGGCCCGGCTATGAAACCGTGACCCTATGAAGGGAACCAGCGCATGAAAATCGGAGTGCCTGCCGAGGTCAAGAACCACGAGTACCGCGTCGCCGCCACCCCCGCGGGAGTTCACGAACTCATCCGCCACGGCCACGACGTTCTCGTACAGCGTGGTGCCGGCCTCGGCTCGCACATCACCGACGAGGAATACCTCGCCGCCGGAGCAAAGATCATCGACACCGCCGACGTCGTCTGGGGCGAGTCGGAGATGATCCTCAAGGTCAAGGAACCGGTCGCGGAGGAGTACCACCGCCTCCGCGAGGACCAGGTGCTCTTCACCTACCTCCACCTCGCCGCCTCCCGCCCCTGCACCGACGCGTTGCTCTCCGCCAAGACGACGGCCATCGCGTACGAGACGGTGCAGGTCGGGAACGGCCTGCCGCTGCTCGCGCCGATGTCGGAGGTGGCGGGGCGGCTCGCCCCGCAAGTCGGCGCGTACTACCTGATGCGGTTCAACGGCGGGCGGGGCGTCCTGCCCGGCGGCGTCCCCGGTGTCTCGCCGGCGAAGGTCGTCGTCATCGGCGGCGGCGTCTCCGGTCTCAACGCCGCCCAGATCGCCGTGGGCATGGGCGCCGACGTGACCGTGCTCGACATCAGCATCGACCGGCTCCGCTTCATCGACGCCATCTACCAGGGCCATCTCAAGACCGTCGTGTCCAGCGCGTACGCGATCCAGCGGGCGGTGCTGGACGCCGACCTCGTCATCGGCGCCGTCCTCATCCCGGGAGCCAAGGCGCCGACGCTCGTGTCCAACGACCTCGTCTCCCGGATGAAGCCGGGATCGGTGCTCGTGGACATCGCCATCGACCAGGGCGGCTGCTTCGAGGACTCCCGTCCCACCACACACGCCGAGCCGACATTCCCGGTCCACCAGTCCGTCTTCTACTGCGTGGCCAACATGCCCGGCTCGGTGGCGAACACCTCGACGTACGCCCTGACCAACGCCACGCTGCCCTACGCCGTCAAGCTCGCCGATCTCGGCTGGCGCGAGGCGCTGCGCGGCGACCCCGCCCTCCAGTTCGGACTCAACGCTCACGCCGGCCGGATCACCAGCGAACCGGTGGCGGTGGCGCACGGCCTGCCGCTCACCCGGGTCGCGGAAGTACTCGCCACCTGATCCACGCCTGATCGCCCGTCGCGCGGTGTCTCGGGGGACACCGCGCATGGATCAGATGAAGCGGATGAACCCGCCGTACATCCCCATGCCGCACGCGTAGCGCAGGTCGCCCGTCCCGCGCGGCGGCAGTCGTCCGGTGAGGAACGCTCCCACCGCCGCCGTGTTGGCCCCGGCCTCGGTCGTCGTTCCGGTGGAGGGCCCGGCGCGCGCGGACGGCCCGGAGCGCGTACCGGTCGGCCTGACCAGGCCGACGAGCAAACCCCCCTGGACCGCCGCGCACGAGGCGGTGCCCGCCGCGAGCCCCGCCGCGAGCCCGCTCGCGAAGAGGGCGGCCGGGCCCACGCTCAGGTGACGAGCGCCAGATCGTCCAGGCTGCCGTTCCTCGCGGCCTCGACGATCGAGCCGAACTGGTCGAGGCTCATCTCCACCCGCTGTCCGAAGTCGTCGGTGATCACGACCTGGCGCTCCGGGGGCGCGGAGGAGTCGACGAAGAGCTCGGGGCAGCCGCAGTCGCAGTTGCCGCAAAAGCGTGCGATTGACCTCACATGGTCCTCCCTGGGCTTTGGCCTACTCGCGCAACCTAACGTCGCCGACCCCTGACGACCAGTAACATTTGGGTGGCTTCGTCAGGACATCACCCCGACCGCCCGCGACGCCGGTCGCCCCCTGGCGAGCCAGGGCGACGCGTCCGAGGCGAGGAACAGCGTCGCGGTCGCCCACGTCGTCCGGCGTGCAGAGGTGACGCAGCGGGTGCATCCCCGGAGCGGAGCGTTCCCGCCTACCGTTCCGGTGGCGTTTCTCCCCCCGCTCCCGCCGTACTCCCGTAGTCGAACGTCTTGTCGCACAGAGTTACATAATCTGACCATGTGTGACTTCGCGCAGCTCTAGGCTGGTGCTCCCCATTCCCAAAGGAGCACGATGAGTCGCCTTGCCGCCTTCCTCGACGAGGCCGATGTGGAACCGGCGCAAAGCAGACAGGGCATCTATGTTGTCGCGGCGGCCGTGGTGGAAAACGCTGAGGCGAACCTGCTGAGGGCCTTCCTTCGATCGCTGGTTCAACCTGAGGACATCGACCCCAAGCATGGGTTCGGCAGGTTGCACGTGTCCAGGATCAAGGACAAGCAGCGCAAGGCGCGGATCGTGGCGACCCTTGGGATGCTGCGCGGAGTCACCTTCTGGCTGGGAAGTTGTACCGGATATCGGGATCCCAAGGAGCGCGAGCACGTCCGCCGACTCGTTCTCGACGACCTGCTGCCGTGGTTGGTCAAGGCGGGAGCCGAGCAGATCACCATCGAACAGCGGGAGGATGCCGCCCTCCGTGCGGCCGATATGCGGACGATCGCGCACCTGCGGTCTGCCGGTCACCTTACGGACGTTGCCGTACATCAGGCGCCGCCGTCCGCGGATCCACTGCTGTGGGTGGCCGACGCGTGCGCAGCGGCTTGGCGGCGTGCCTTCGTGGAGGAAAAGAGCAACTGGTCGAGCTGGTACGAGACGCACACGACGCTCGTCGATGTCGCGTACGAGAAGCGAAAAGGCCGCTGAAAAGCGCCGAGCCGGGCTCCCGGCTGTGCGGGGGTTCCCGGCTCCACGTCTTCCGTGTCCCGTTGGGACCGGCTCGATACAAGGGTCACGGATCGGTGGCGGGATGTCAACCGAAAGTGAGGGAGCAGCGGGGGAGGCGGCGCTCATCGCCTGTGAGCCGGGGCTGACCGACTCGTCCGCGTGTCGGTGAGCAGGACGCGCAGGGCGGCCGTGCGCCTGGCCCATCCGGCCAGCGACGTCACCGGCACCGCCAGGACCAGCATGATCAGGGGAGCGGCGATCGCGCCCAGGAGCATGCCCGCGAGGACGTCGTGCGGGAAGTGGACGCCGACGAAGACCCGGGAGAACGCGCCCAGCACGGCCAGGATCGCCACGTACGGCAGGGTGCGGCGCCAGGCGACGACCAGGGCGGCCGCGGCTCCGGCGACGAGCGTCGAGTGGTTGCTCGGCAGCGACCAGTCCCCCAGCGGAGGGCACTGCGCGATGGTGACGACGCCGGACACGAGCCGGCAGGGACGGTCCTCCTGGATGAACGTCTTGATCACCTCGCTGCCCACGTAGGCCGCCACCATCGCCACGGGCGCGAGCAACGCCAGGGCCATCGTGCGGTCGTCCCGCTTCCTGGCCCGCCACCACGCGCCCAGGAAGAGCGCGGCGAAGACGAAGAGCACCGCGTCCGTGCCGACCTCGACGAACGTCTGGAACCAATGGGGGGTTTGTCCGGCGAAATCCACGACGTCCCGGTACAGCTCCACGCTGACGTCGGGGATGTCGTCCAACTTCGGATCCATACTGTTCTCCGTGCCGTAACCGATCGTTAACTGATCACAGGACAGTACGGCCATTCGCGAGTGCATGCGTTCATCCGAGGTCGCGGATCGGGGTTGACCTTGTCAATCCGCGCGAGTTCCGGTCGTTCCGGATCTGCCGCGACGGTGTCGCCGGATGTCAGAGCCAGCCGGGCCGGACCAGGCCCGACTCGTACGCGATCACGACGAGCTGGGCGCGGTCGCGGGCGTGGAGCTTCATCATCGTGCGGCTCACGTGGGTCTTCGCGGTCGCCGGGGACATGTACAGCCGGGCCGCGATCTCGTCGTTCGTCATGCCGGTGCCGACCAGGGCGAGGACCTCGCGCTCCCGTTCGGTGAGCACGCCCAGCTCGCGCGCCGTGCCCGGCGACTTCGACCGGGCGGCGTACTCGGAGATGAGGCGGCGGGTCACGCCCGGCGACAGCAGTGCGTCTCCGGAGGCGACCACCCGCACGGCCTGGATCAGCTCGGCGGGCTCGGTGTCCTTGACCAGGAAGCCGCTCGCGCCGTTCCGCAGGGCTTCGAAGACGTACTCGTCGAGCTCGAACGTCGTCAGCATGATGATCCGGGTGGCGTCCAGGGCGGGGTCCGCCCCGATCGTCTTCGTCGCGGTCAGGCCGTCCACGCCGGGCATCCGGATGTCCATCAGCACCACGTCGGGACGCAGCTCGCGCGCGAGGTCCACGGCCTGCGCGCCGTCGCCGGCCTCGCCCACCACGGTCATGCCGTCCTGGGCGTTGAGCAGCGCACGGAACCCGGCCCGGACCAGGGCCTGGTCGTCGGCGAGTACGATCCTGATCACTTGGTCTCCTCGGCGGGTAGGGGGAGGGTGGCGGTCACGCGGAAACCACCCTCGGGGCGCGGACCGGCCGTCAGCGACCCGCCGAGGGTGGCGACCCGCTCGCGCATGCCGGGGATGCCGTTGCCGCCGCCCAGTCCGTGTACGGCTGTCGCCGCGCCCGTGCCGTCGTCCTCGACGATGACGGCCAGCTCGTCCGGGCCGTACGTGACCCGGAGGGCGACCCGGGAGCCGGGCGCGTGCCGGGTGATGTTGGTGAGGGACTCCTGGACGATCCGGTACCCGGCGCGGTTCACCCCCGCGGGCAGCGGCCGGACGTCGCCGTCGATCGTGACCGTCACCGGCAGGCCGCTGTTCTCGACCAGCTCGTCCAGCCGGTCCATCCCGGCGGTGGGGGAGCGCGGCGCGCCGTCCCGCAGGAGGCTCAGCACGCCGCGCATCTCGGTCAGCACGTCCTTGGACGCCTGCTTGATCGTGGCGAGGGCGGTGCGCGCCTGCTCGGGGTGGTCGTCGATCAGGTGCAGCGCGGTGGACGCCTGGACGTGGATCAGCGAGATGTTGTGCGCGAGGACGTCGTGCAGTTCCTGGGCCATGCTGAGCCGTTCCTCGCTGGCCTGGCGCCTGGTCTCCTCGGCGGCGACGCGTTTCGCCTCGATCAGCCGCTCGCGCCGGGCCCGGGTGAACTCGGCGACGGTGAGGGTGAGCAGCAGGAACGCCGCGACCGCGGTGTGGTGGAACCAGCCCTGCGGCACCGGGATCAGCCAGGTGGCGTACGCGACGAAGAAGAGGTAGGTGACCCCGGAGGAGAGCCAGGCGGCCCGGCGGTGTCCGGAGATGACCGCCCAGAAGATCAAGATGATCGGGCTGATGAACACGTAGCCGTACGCGAAGTCCAGCAGCAGGTAGTCCCAGGTCGCGGCCAGCGTGACCCACAGCGCGACAACCGGCCACCTGCGGCGGACCGCGAGGGCGATCGGCCCGACCAGCAGGAGCAGGCACCCCCGCCAGTCCAGTGGTTCCCGGCCCAGCCTCTCGCTGACGAGCTGGAACTGCTGCACGTGGTACGTGCCGACGACCTGGGCGACGGCCACGGCGGGCGGCAGGGCCAACCGTGCGATTCGCGACATTCGGAAGCGGGCGAGCACACGTGCACGGTAGCCAGTACTGCTGACGAGTTCATCCTCCCGGTGCGGGACCGGCCACTACGCCGACGGGAGTATCTACGCCTCGCCGGCGGCTCCGGAGGGTCGGATCCATTTGCCGGACCAGTCGACCAGGGCCTTGATGACGGGTTCGAGCTCCAGGCCCTTGTCGGTGAGGTGGTACTCCACGCGGACGGGGGAGCTGGGGATGACCCGCCGTTCGATGATCCCCTCGCCTTCGAGGCGGCGTAGCCGCTGGGCGAGCATGGTGTCGCTCACCCCGTCGATGAACTCCTTGATCTCGGCGTACCTGTGCCGCCCGGCGAAGACGGCCTGGATGATCGCGCCTGACCAGCGGGCCCCGATGAGCTCGACGGCGACGTGGAACCTGGAACAGGTCAAGTGCGCCTCGGTCATGTCCTCCCCAACTGTCCCGATCTCCCGGAAGTTCCCCGGTTCCCCTCTGGAGTTCCGCGGTTCGCGTTCCGGTCTGATGATCGCTCGGCGCTCCCACGCTGTCGAGTCTGTTCCACTCTCGCCCGTGCGACGCTCCCCATGATAAGGAATTCTTAGTTGCTACGCTATGTTGAGTAGTCAAACGTCCGTTATGTTCCCTTAAGGAGCATTATGTCCAAGCCGATTCTGCAGATCATCGTGGCGAGCACCCGTCCCGGACGGGTCGGCCTCCCGGTGGCGGAGTGGTTCCGCGACCGCGCCGTCGCCTATGGCGCCTTTGAGGTCGAGATCGTGGACCTCGCCGAGGTGGACCTGCCGTTCATGAACGAGCCGCACCACCCCCGGCTCCGCCAGTACGTCCACCAGCACACCAAGGAGTGGAGCACGACGGTCGAGCGCGCCGACGCGTACGTGTTCGTGACCCCTGAGTACAACCACAGCTTCAACGCCGTGCTCAAGAACGCCCTCGACTACCTGCACGGTGAGTGGCAGTACAAGCCGGCCGGGTTCGTGAGCTACGGCGGCGTGTCCGCCGGCACCCGGGCCGTGCAGATGCTCAAGCAGGTCGTCTCCGGGCTGAAGATGCTGCCGGTCGTCGAGGCGGTGACCATCCCGTTCGTCCGCGAGTTCGTGGACGAGGACGGGCGTGTGCGGCCCAATGACGTCATGAACCAGGCCGCCGACGCGATGCTCGCCGAGATCGCCAGGGCCGCCCCGGCCCTCGGGCACCTGCGCGGCCCCGAGGGCCGGTGATCCCGTAGCGGATCGCAGAGGACCACGGGCCGGGAGGGCGGTCGTTCCCCCCGGTCCGGGCCGGGGCCCCGGCCCGACGCGGACCCGCCATGGCGCATTCTGACCCTCTCGGTCATGCTGGAGTGATCTACGGAGGTCACCCATGCGCATCACGGCACGCCGCGGCGCCCTCGCGCCGCTCACCCTCGCCCTCGCCACCTCTGTCACTTCCCTCACCGGCCTCGTCGCCCCGCCCGCCCAGGCGACGCCGGAAGCGGTCCGCACGTACGCGGCACCAGGCTGGGCGACCGGGAAAGTCCCGGTCGCCGAGGGGTACGGCGGCGCGGTCGCCACCGTCGATCTGGACGCCAGCAAGGCCGCGTTGAAGATCCTCAAACAGGGCGGCAACGCCATGGACGCCGCCGTCGCGGCGGCGGCCACGCTCGGCGTGACCGAGCCCTACTCGGCGGGCCTCGCCGGCGGCGGCTTCCTCGTCTACTACGACGCCCGGCGCAAAACCGTGTCCACGATCGACGGCAGGGAGACCGCGCCCCGGGCCATGACGGCCACCGCGTTCGAAGGCATCCCGTTCGCCGAGGCGGTGACCAGCGGGCTCTCGGCCGGCGTGCCCGGCAGCGTCGCGCAGTGGGATCTCGCGCTGCGCCGGTTCGGCACGCTCCCGCTCAGCCGCGCCCTGCAGCCCGCGATCGAGGTCGCCGCGCGCGGGTTCGTCATCGACCAGACGTTTCACGACCAGACGGCCGACAACGCCGACCGGTTCAAGGACTTCCCCTCCACCGCCCGGATCTACCTGCCCGGAGGGCGCCCACCCGCCGTCGGGTCCGTCCTGCGCAACCCCGACCTCGCCGCGACGTACCGTGAGCTGGGCCGGCGCGGCCCCTCCTGGCTGTACGGCGGGGTGCTCGGCGCGGAGATCGTCGCCACGGTGAAGCGCCCGCCGGTCACGCCGGGCTCGACCCGCGTGGTGCGGCCCGGCCTGATGGAGCTCTCCGACCTGCGCGCCTATCGTGCGGTCGAGCGCCCGCCCACACACGTCACGGTCAACGGGCTCGACGTGTACGGCATGGCGCCCCCGTCCTCGGGCGGCTCCACGGTCGGCGAGGCGCTCGGCATCCTGGCCGCGACGGGGGAGACCGCCACCGCCCCGCTGCACGCGTACCTGGAGGCGTCGCGGCTGGCGTTCGCCGACCGGAACGCGTTCGTCGGCGACCCCGCGTACGTGAACGTGCCGCTGGACGAGCTGCTGTCGGAGGGGTTCGCCAAGGAGCGGGCCTGCCTCATCGGCCCGGCCGCGCTGCCGGACCCGGCCCCGCCCGGCTCGCCCGACGGGACGTACGGCCCCTGCCCGGCGGCGTCCCCGGCGCAGGACGACGGAGCCGCGGACAAGGGGGCACAGGAGAAGGGTGTTCAGGACAAGGTCGTTGAGGACACGGGCGTTCAGGGGGAGAAGCCCGAGGGGCCGGAGACCACGCACCTCGTCGTGACCGACCGGTGGGGCGACGTCGTCGCGTACAACATCACCATCGAGCAGACCGGCGGCAACGGCATCGTGGTGCCCGGGCGCGGGTTCCTGCTGAACAACCAGCTGACCGACTTCACGTTCGGCCCGGCTCCCGGTGACCCCAACCTGCCCGCTCCCGGCAAGCGGCCCCGCTCGTCGATGGCCCCCACAATCGTGTTCAAAGACGGCAAACCGCTGCTCGCGGTCGGCTCGCCGGGCGGCGCCACGATCATCACGACCGTGCTTCAGATCCTCGTCAACCGGTTCGACCTCGGGATGTCCCTGCCGGAGGCGGTCGCCGCGCCCCGGGCCTCGCAGCGCAACATTGCCGCGACCCAGGCCGAGCCCGCCTTCGTCGAGCGCTACGGTCCGGAGCTGACCGCGCGGGGCCACGCGTTCACCACGACACCCGAGATCGGGGCCGCCACCGGGCTGGAGTTCCTGGGCGGCGGCCGGGTCCAGGCGGTCGCGGAGCCGGTGCGCCGCGGTGGCGGCAGCGCCCTGGTGCTCTCACCGAATCCCTAGAAGGGCTCAGCGGAGCAGCTCGTAGGCGCCGGGACGCATCCGGCGGGTGCGGGTCCAGTACTCGAAGCTGAATCCGGGCCAGACGGCGCGGTTCCTGCCGTGCTCGTCCAGGTACCAGCTCGTGCACCCGCCGTCGGACCAGACCAGCCGGTCCAGCCGCCGCTGGAGGCGGTCGTTGTACGCCCGCTGGACCTCGGGCCGTACGTCGATCGCCTTGGCCCCGGTCCTGGACAGCAGCCGGAGGCAGTCCATGACGTACCGGACCTGGGACTCGATCATGAAGACGACCGAGTTGTGGCCGAGTCCGGTGTTGGGGCCGAGCAGGAAGAACAGGTTCGGGAAGCCGGAGGCGGTGATGCCGAGGTAGGCCTCGACGCCGTTCTGCCAGGCTTCCTGGATCTTCCTGCCGTTCCTTCCGATGATCCGCTGCTCGTTCAGCGCGTCGGCGACCTTGAAGCCGGTGCCGTAGACGATCACATCGACCTCGTGCTCGCGGCCGGTCGCGTCGACGATCGAGCGGTCCCGGATCTCGGTGACGGCGTCCGTGACGAGTTCGACGTTGTCCCTGGTCAGCGTGGGATAGAAGTCGTCGGACAGCAGGATGCGCTTGCAGCCGATCGTGTAGTCGGGGGTCAGCTTGGCGCGGAGCGCGGGGTCGGCCACCTGGCGGGCGAGATGCCGTTCGGCCAGGCGCCGGTGGGCCCGCATCAGCCGGGGGTCGATCGTGAAGCCGAGCGCGCGCGATTCCAGCAGCCAGTAGATCGCGTTCCGGGCCGTACGCGCGGCTCCGGGCAGCCGGAGGACCCGCTTCGCGCGCTCGGAGAACACGATGTTCGGTTTGGGGTGGATCCATGGCGGCGTGCGCTGGAACAGCCGCAGCTCGGCCGCCACCTCGGCGACCCGGGGGATGAACTGGATCGCCGACGCGCCGGTCCCGATCACCGCCACCCGTTTCCCGGCCAGATCGACGGAGTGGTCCCACTGGGCCGAGTGGAAGGCGGGACCGGCGAACTTTCCGGGGATGCCGGGAAACGACGGTACGTGCAGCGCCCCGATCCCGGAGACGACCGCGTTGGCCGTGAACGGCTCACCCGTGCTCGTGGAGACCTGCCACACGTTGCGGTCGTCGTCGTACTCCAGCCCGGTGACCTCGACGCCGAGCCGCAGATGCGGTGTCAGGCCGTACTTCTCGGCGCAGTCGCGCAGGTATGCCCAGATCTCCTCCTGCGGAGAGAACATCCGGGACCAGCCGGGGTTCAGCTCGAACGAGAACGAGTACATCGGCGACGGCACGTCGCAGGCGCATCCCGGATAGGTGTTGTCCCGCCAGGTCCCGCCGAGGTCGGCGGCCTTCTCCAGGATCACGAAGTCGTGGTAGCCCGCTTCCTTGAGCTTGATCGCCATGCACAGCCCCGCGAAGCCCGCCCCGATGATCGCGATCCCCATGCGGCCCCCTCGGCGTGCCGGCAAAGCGCTCCTATTGGAACAATTGTCCAATTTAACGCGAAGGGAGCATCCGGTCCAGGGAGCGTACGGCCGCGGGCATGCGAAAGCCGCCGACGGGCGCGGTCGTCGGCGGCGGGTACGCGGATGTCCACCGGGCGGAAACGGCCGGCGACGCGGGATCAGGAAAGCAGCAGGTACGCCCCGACGGCGATCGCGGCGACGGCGACGACCCCCACGACGATCCAGATCGGCAGCCGGGAGGGCTGCTCTTTGGCGGCTTCGACTTCCTGCTCCCGGGCGAAGGCGCGGAACGCCTGCGTGTTCTGGGCCGGGTCAATCTGCGGTTCGGACATGAGAGGCACCTTACCGAGATCCTTCGCGTCCAGGGCACCCTTTTGTCGCTTTTCGCGATCGGCGTGGACGCTGATCGAACGCAGTGAACGCACCCCTCCCGACCGCCCTCCCGGCCGTGTTTTCTGCCCGCTTTCGGTCCGTGTTTCTGCCCGCTTTCGGTCCGCGCTTCCTGCCCGTGCGGCTCGGTTGGGCTGCTCGGTTGCGCTGCTCGGTTGTGCCTGCCGGACCACGCGTGCCGGACCGCCGTGGGCGCCGGATAGCGTGTTAACCATGCTCCGCACCCTGTTCTCGCTCCGGCTGGTGGGCCTTCACCTGCTGCTGATCGGAGTGCTGGTCTCCTTCTTCTTTCTGGGACGCTGGCAGCTCGGCGAATTCGAGGCGTCCGGGAGGCCCGTGTCGGCCTCCGACCCCGCGCCCGTCGCCGTCGCCGAACTCGCCCGGCTGGACGGCCACACCGGGTCGGACGTGGCCGGGCGCCTGGTGACCGCCCAGGGAACCTACGACGCCAAGGGGCAACTCCTGGTCGCCGACCGGGAGCCCGATGTCTCGGCGCCGGGCGGGCGGGTCGCGAGCGGGCGCGGCTTCTGGCTCCTCACACCGTTGCGGCTGGCCGACGGGACGGCCGTCCCGATCGTGCGGGGCTGGATCCCCACGGCGACGGATCCGGCGACCGCCGTGCCCGAGGGGACGGTGACGGTCACCGGACGGCTCCGCCCGGCCGAGCAGACCGACGCCGTACAGCGGAGCGGAAACCTGCCCACGGGCCAGGTCGCCACCGTCTCCACCAGCGAGCTGATCAACCTGTGGCCGGACGGCAGGCTGCGCAGCGGGTTCGTCGTGGCGACCGACCCGGCCCCGTCCTCCACCGCCAAGCCGGTCGCGGTGCCTCCTCCCACCGTCGGCGGCGGACTCACCTGGCGCAACCTGGCCTACGCCGCGCAGTGGTGGATCTTCGCGATCTTCGCCGTGTTCATGTGGTACCACCTCGTCCGCGACGCCGTACGCGAGGCGCGGACGGGGGAGCGGTCGCCCGACGGGTCCGGGGCGGCCGGACCGGCGGACGGACCGGCGCCGGTCGCGGATATCGTGTGAGGACAGTTTTCCCAGCAGAGGTAATGATCGTCGTGCAATCAGCGCTCAAGCCGTACCGCGTCATGGCCTACATCGTCGGTGTGATGCTCCTCCTGCTCTGCGCCGCCATGGTGGCGAAGTACGTGTTCGACAACGGCACTTTCGTCGCGGTCGTCGGGCCGGTCCACGGCTTCCTGTACATGGTCTACCTGCTGACCGCGCTCAACCTGGGGCTCAAGGCGCGCTGGCCGGTCGGATACCTGCTGCTGGTGCTGATCTCGGGCACCATCCCGTTCCTGTCGTTCGTCGTGGAGAAGAAGGCCACCCTGCGGGTGAGCCGCGAGATGGAGGCGGCGGCGTCCGCCGCCTGACCTCGTCCGAAACGGCGACGGCGCCCGTGACCTTCGATGGGTCACGGGCGCCGCTGTGTTCTCACCAGGTGCGGCCGCCGGCTCGGCGGGCGTGGGTCAACGCCCGATCTGGCGGCGTCTGATCCGGCGCAGCCGAGCCCGCTGGGACTCGTCGAGCATGAAGTAGGCGACGACCGGCCCGCCAAGAACGCCGATCACGACGAGCCAGGCGATCAGGCTCGGCAGCAACCAGAGCGAGAGCACGGAAACCGCCGCCGCGCCGATGTAGTACTTCCCGAGTGGAGACATTGTCCGGGCCTTTCCGTCCAGAGCGTCGCCAGTGACAACGTCCGCGGACACGGCCGAGTTCCTGGTGGCCTACTTGGTGCTCTCGCCTGTGGTCTTCTTGCTCATCGCCTTGCGGATCACGTCCCGCGCCCTGTCCATGATCGCTACCGGCGGCCCGAGCAGCAGGTTCGCCGCGGCGGACTCGACCCCGGCGTGCGGGTGGGTGGGCGCGAGCGCCTCCGCCGCCTTGACCCCGACGGCCAGCGCCCGGCGCTCGGCCTGGCTCGTCGTGGCCCTCAGCTCGGCGAACTCGTAGCGTTCCTCGGCGGCCGCGTGCGCGAACACCGCGGCCCGCAGGATCTGCAACTGCCGGGAGAACTCGGAAGTAGAGGTGTCCATGCCGTCCATGCGGGACAGCATCTCCTTGGCCTCGCGCTCCTCCTTCAGTCGGCTGTCGATGATCGATTCGCCGTCGACCAGCTTGCGCCGGGCGAACGGGTGCACGATCTCCTCCTCCGCCGTCTCGTGTACGGCCAGCAGGCGAAGCAGTCGCGCGAAGGACTCCGTGCGGGCGTCTCCCTGGCTCCTGTCGACCTCGTCGAACAGGTCCCTGATGAGGCTGTGCTGCCGCAGTAGCAGGTCGATGACGTCGTGTTCACGCATCGTTTCCGGCGTCGTCTGGCGGTCCATGTGCTCCTCCTTCCGGGTCCTGTCTGGGCCTACCCTTCCCTACCAGCCGAAACCTCTCAGGAGGGGTCGTCGCGGTGCAGCCGGCGCTCGTGCGCGGTGTACAGGCGCTGCCAGAGTTTGTCCCGCTCGGCGGCGGACACGTCGTCGAGGGTCATTCCGAAGACGTCGGCCAGCGCCGCGAAATAGTCCTCCGGCCGGTCGAGCGTCGTGGGGGAGCCGGTCTCCGAGCCGATCCGCTTGAGGACGAGCCCGGTCAGGGAGTCGACCCCGGTGGCGTCGCGCCGGGCGATCGCGGCCGCCCGGACGAACCCCGACTCCGGAGACGTCGACAGATGCTCGTGTGACGCGGCGAAGGCGTCCATCCCGGTCGGCTCGGCCCGGAAGTCCATGCCGGTGAAGCTGCACCGATGGTCGTGCTCGAACCGCCAGCCGCCCGGGTCGCTCTCCGACGGGCGCAGACCGTACTGGAAGGGGCCCTGCCCGTAGGTGCCCTCCACCAGAGGGATCGGCTCGTGGATCCCGTCGCCGAGCCCGGCGTCCACGAACCACCGGCCGTCCGGGTTGTCCTCCGACGGCAGGCCGGAGACCACGAGGACGAGATGGTTGCCGTTGGCGCCCGGCGCCTTGTCGGGCGTGTTCTGCACCCCGCCGTAGTGCCGGGTGGCCTGGTACCCCAGCCGTTCGAGCAGCAGGGAGAGGGCGCCGTTGAGGTGGAAGCAGTAGCCGCCCCTCCTCGAGATGATCCGCAGGGCCGACTCCATCGGATCCACCGTCGTCGGGCGGCCCAGCCAGATCTCCAGGTTCTCGTACGGCACGCGCTCGACGTGAGCGCGCTGCAGCCGGAAGAGGCCCTCCACGCTGGGCGGCGTGTCGTTCAGCCCCAGCCGCCGGAGATATCGCTCAATCACCGGCTCACGGTATATGGGGGCACCGCGGGCCGTTCCGCAGACCACGGCGGCCACCGAACGGGATCACACCAGAGGAGATCAGAAGTACCACGCGGGGTGGCTGGAGTACGCCGCGGAAAGCGAGACGCGGTCATCGGTCCGGCGCCGGGGAACCCCGGCCCATCTCATCTGTGCACCGGATCTGCACATTCGACTCTGATCTCTCTGCACACGGCGGTCCTAGGCTGCCGCCATGGGTCCCTCACAGCATCGGCGCGTCCTCGTGGTGGAGGACGACGAGACGATCGCGACAGCCGTACGGAACCGGCTCACCGCCGAGGGCTTCGACGTGCGCGTCGTACACGACGGTGAGGCCGCGCTGGCGGCGTACGGCCGGGCGGAGCCCGATGTGGTGGTGCTGGACCGCCTGCTGCCCGGTCTGGACGGTCTGGAGGTGTGCCGCCGCATCCAGGCGGCCCGGCCGGTCCCCGTCCTCATGCTGACCGCGCTGGGCGAGGAGACCGACGTCCTGGTGGGACTCGGCGTGGGCGCGGACGACTACCTCACCAAGCCGTTCAGCATGCGCGAGCTCGTCGCGCGGATCCACGCGCTACTCCGCCGGGTGGCGCGGGCGGCCGTTCTCGCCCACGAGGACGCGGTCATCCGGGTCGGCGAGGTGGAGATCAACACGGCCGAGCGGCGGGTGTTCGTGCGCGGGGCCGAGGCACAGCTCACCCGGACCGAGTTCGACCTGCTCAGAAGGCTCGCCGAGCGTCCCGGCCAGGTCTTCGAGCGGGAGCGGCTCCTGTCGGACATCTGGGGGTTCTCCGAGGCCGCGGCCACCCGGACCGTGGACAGCCACGTCCGCGCCCTGCGCCGCAAGCTCGGCCCCCAGGTCGTCCGTACGGTCCACGGCGTCGGATACGCGCTGGTCCGGCCATGAGGCCACTCGACTTCCTCGGCCGGATCAAGGTCAAGCTCGGCATCGTGATCGTGCTCGCGGTGGTCGCCGCGTTCGTGGTCAACGAGGTCGGCATCAACTCCGGACTGTCGCGGAACGTCAGGATCGCCATCGCGGTCGTCCTCGCGTTGATCATGGTCCAGCTCCTCGCCCGGGGGATGACCAAGCCGCTCCGTGAAATGGCCGCGGCCGCCCAGACGATCGCCAAAGGCCGGTACGGCATGCGCGTCTCGGCCACGTCCAGGGACGAGGTCGGCGAGCTGGCCCGGGCCTTCAACGCGATGGCCGCCGATCTGGGCGAGGTCGACCGGCAGCGGCGCGAGCTCGTCGCCAACGTCAGCCATGAGCTGCGCACCCCCATCACCGGGCTGCAGGCCGTGCTGGAGAACGTCGTTGACGGCGTCTCGGCCCCCGACGTCGACACCCTGGGCACCGCGCTCGCCCAGACGCAGCGGCTCGGCCGCCTGGTCGCCCAGCTTCTCGACCTGTCGCGCCTCGACTCCGGCGCTCGGCTGATCGAGCCGGAGACGCTCGACCTGGTGTCGCTGTGCCGCCAGGCGGTCGGCGAGGCGGCGCTCGCCCGCGACGACGTCACCGTGGAGAGCGATGTCCCGTCCGGCACCCGGCTGGTCGCCGACCCCGGCCTCCTCGCCCAGGTGCTCGCCAACCTGCTCGACAACGCCGTACGGCACAGCCCGCCCGGCGGGACGGTCCGGCTGTCAGCGCACCCGTCCGGCGCGGACGTCGAGATCGCGGTCGTAGACGAGGGGCCCGGGATCCCCGCCTCGGAACGCGCCCGGGTCTTCGAACGGTTCTCGCGTCTGGACGCGGGCCGGGCCGCCGACGCGGGAGGCGCCGGGCTCGGCCTCGCGATAGCCAAGGAGATCGTCGAACTGCACGGCGGCCGGATCCGGATCGGGGACGGCCCCGGATGCCGCATGATCGTCGGACTGTCCGGTCTGGCTTCTCCGATGGAGTGCTCGCTGCAGGCGGCGTTGGAGACGTCGCCGATGTCCAGGGCGCCCATCACCGAGTCGCCCGTGCTCGGGACGGCCGAGGTCGAGCCGCCGGGAGCTGAATCTCCGGGGGCTGAGTCGCCGGAAGCTGAGTCGCCGGAAGCTGAGTCGCCGGGACCGGACATGACGGGATCGGACGCCGCTGGATCCGAGGCGGTCCGGGCCGCGGTTCCGGGGGCTCGGGTGCCGGGATCCGACGCGGCCGACGCCGGGCCGACTGGGCATGAGGCGGCAGGCACCCGGGACCACGCGGCGGATCTGGAGACCATCCTGGGCACGACATCACCCGGCGCGACCACGTCCGAGGATGTGGGCTCGGAGGAGGTGCCTGATCCCGCAGGCTCGCCGCCTCCCCAGCCGCCCGCGTACGTGCCGCCGTCGCTGTTCCCCAGGCCCGAGCTGCCGGAGGCGCCGCGATGGATGCTCCCCGCGGCGGCGGCGGGCGGTCTGATCGCGGCCGTGGCCATGCCGTACGCGCCGCTGGGGGCGGGGGTCGTGGCGGGGGCGGTGAGCCTCGGGGTGGCCACGCTGCTCGCGCTGCTCCCCGTGGTGCGGCGGCGGTTGACCCCATGGACGGTGGGGTTCGGCCTGCTCGCCTACGCGCTGGTGTCCGTGGCGATGTTCCGGGACGCCGACTGGCTGGTGACGCCGTCGCTGCTCGCGGGCTTCGGCGCCGCCTCGCTCGCGGTGTCCGGCGCCGGGACGGGCTGGCTGGGGGTGATCCGGGGCGGGCTGTCGGTGCTCCTCACGCTGCCGCCGCTGCCGTGGTTCCTCTCCGCGCCGATGAAACGGCTGTTCAAGGGCCGATGGCTGCTCTCCGGGCTGGCGAGCGCCGGCCTCACGGTCGTGCTCCTCGGGGTGTTCGGGCTGCTGTTCAGCTCGGCCGACGCGGTGTTCTCCACCTTCGCGCGGGAATTGCTGCGGGCCCCCGACTGGGCGGCGGACCTGCCGTACCGGACCGTCCTGTTCGTGGTGTTCGGGCTGCTCGTGGTGGCGGCGGTCCTGGTCGGCCTGCGGCCCGTCGTCGAGCCGGAACCCCCGAACCTGCGGGCCCCGGTCAGCCGCATGGTCTGGGTGGTGCCGCTGGTCGGGCTCAACCTGCTGTTCGCGTCGTTCGTCGCGGTACAGGTCACCGTCCTGTTCGGCGGGAACCGGCGGGTCCTCTCCACGGCCGGTCTCACCTACGCCGAGTATGCACGGTCGGGGTTCTTCGAGCTGGTGACGGTGAGTGTCTTCGTCCTGGGCGTCGTCGCCGCCGCGGTCGTCTTCCTCCACCTCAGGGGCGCCGCCGACCGGTGGCTGCTCGCCGGGCTGCTCGGGCCGCTGTGCGTGTTCACGCTGGTCGTCCTGGCGTCGGCGCTGCATCGCCTGGACCTCTACATCAGCGCGTACGGCGTGACCCGGCTGCGGGCCATCGTCGAGGCGACGCTGTGGTGGCTGGCCGCGGTGTTCGTGCTCGTCCTGGCGGCGGGCGCGGTACGGCTCGCGCGGCACGGGACGGCATGGTTCTCCCGCACGTTCGTGCTCGTCACCGGCTTGTCACTGCTGGCCTTCGCCGGGTGGAACCCCGAGGCGCGGGTGGCCGAGACCCAGCTCTCCGTACGCGGGGTGCACCGGCTGGACCACGACTATCTGGCCGGTCTCGGTGCGGAGGCCGTACCCGCACTGGACCGACTGCCCGAGCCGGTCAGGAGCTGCGTGCTGCGGGACGTGGTCGCGGCGAACCGCCTCGACCGGCCCGACCCGTGGAACGGCTGGAACCTCGCCAGAGAACGGGCGCGCGACGTGCTGCGCCGGCACCCGGTCCGCGCGGACGCCGAGTGCCCGGATCCTGCCGACGGGTTCGCTTCCGGACGCCCCGCCTCCTAGGGAGCAGCTAAGGGCCGATTCGCCGGGAAAGTGATTGAATCGGGCATTGTGAATCTTGATGTGCTGATCATCGGCGGCTGGGTGGTCGACGGGACGGGAGCGCCTCCCTTCCGGGCCGATGTCGGCATCGCGGACGGGCGGATCGCCGTCGTGGGCCCGTCGCGTCCCCCGGTCACCCAGAGCCCGCCCGGAGAGCCGGGAGCCGACCCGGCGGGCGAGACCCGCGCCGCCGCCGTCATCGACGCGACCGGCCGGTACGTGCTGCCCGGGCTGGTCGACTGCCACGCCCACGGCGACGCCGTCGTCCTCGACCCGGAGATCCAGCTCGCGGCGCTGCGGCAGGGGGTGACCACGTTCGTCCTCGGGCAGGACGGGCTGTCGTACGCACCGACCACGACCAAGGCCGGGTTCGACTACGCGAGCCGCTACTTCGCCGCCGTCAACGGGGGCCATCCGGGTGTGGACGGGCCGGTCACCGTCGCCGAGCTGCTCGACGGCTACGATCGCGCGACCGCCGTGAACACCGCGTACCTGCTGCCGCACGGCACCATCCGGTTCGACGTCATGGGTGCGGCGGAGCGAGCCCCCGACGCGGCCGAGCTGCGGGCCATGCGGGAACGCGTCGAGCGGGGGCTGTCCGAGGGCGCCGCCGGTCTGTCGTCCGGCCTGGAGTACGCCCCCGGCCGGTACGCGGACGCGGCCGAGCTGGCGCACCTGTGCGAGCCGCTGGGCGGCCTGCCGTACGTGACCCACATGAGGGGCTACGGCGCGTCGGCGGCGACGGGCATGGCGGAAGCGGCCGAGATCGGCACCCGCGCCGGCGCGCCGGTGCACATCTCGCACTACCACGGCCCGGCGGGCACCCTTCTCCCGCTGCTCGACGAGGCGCGGCGACGGGACGTGGACCTGAGCTTCGACACCTATCCGTACCTGCGGAGCAGCACCATCCTCGCGATGGTGTTGCTGCCGCCCTGGGTGCCCGCGGCCGACCCCGACCGCGCCGTGGCCGCCCTGCGCGCCGAGCCGGAACGGCTGGCGCGGGACTGGGCCGGGTTCGCCGATGTGTGGGGGCGGATCACGCTGTCCCACGCGCCCGGTTTCGAGTGGGCGGAAGGCTTGACTCTGCCCGACGCCGCCGGACGGCACGGCATGGAGCCGGCCGAGTTCGCCCGGACACTCCTGATCGAGACCCGGCTCGAAGCGGGCTGCGTGGCGGCCCGGCCGGACGAGGGCCCCGAGGGTGAGGCGTCGATCCGCGCGATCCTGCGCGACCCCGGACACACCGGCGGTTCCGACGGCATCTATGTGGGCGGTCATCCGCATCCGCGGGGGTTCGGAGCGTTCGCCCGCTATCTCGGCAGGCATGTCCGCGAGCTCGGCGATCTCACGTGGGAGCAGGCCACCGTCCACCTCGCGTCGCACCCCGCCCGTCGTTTCCGCCTGCCGGACCGCGGACTCCTGCGACGCGGCCAGGTCGCCGACGTGATCGTGGTCGATCCGCTGCGCGTCGCCGACACCGCGACGTACGAGAACCCGCGCTCCCTGGCGGTCGGCGTCGACGACGTGCTGGTTTCCGGCGTACCGGTGCTGGCGGGGGGACGGCTGACCGGCGCCACACCTGGCCGCGCGCTGCGACCCGCCTGATGAAGCCGCCGGTCCAGTACGATCCACCCAGGTGGTCTATACCGGGACAAGGGGGACGACGTGCGCATCGCGGATGGTGACGTCGGCGGCCTCGGTCCGGACCCGATCACCGATCAGGCCGACGCCGCCGGTCAACCGGCGGGCTCCGGCCCCGTACCCGGTTCTGTCCGCGACGACGCGGCCGATGTGGTGATCGACTGGAGCACGCGCGGCTTCCTGCACACCGGCGAGCCGGTCACCGCGCGTGAGTTCGTCGCGGCGCGGCACTCCCTGTTCGACGGATCCTTCACCTGGCCGGTGATGGCCGTGAAGCGGTCGGCGCTCGACCACAACATCGCCACGCTCGCCGCCTTCACCCGCGCCCACGGGATCGCGTTCGCGCCGCACGGCAAGACCACGATGGCTCCGGCGATCTTCCGGGCGCAGCTTGACGCCGGCGCCTGGGGGATCAGCGCCGCGACGCCCGGACAGGCGCTCGTCTATCGCCGCCTCGGCGTGCCGCGCGTGCTGCTGGCCAACGAGATCGTCGACCGGGCCGCGCTGCGCCTGCTGGCCGGCGAAGTGGAGCGGGGGCTGGAGTTCCTCTGCTACGCCGATTCCGTCGAGGGGGTGCGGATCCTCTCCGAGTCCGCCGGGGCGGTGCCGTTCCGGGTTCTGGTCGAGCTGGGCCACACCGGCGGGCGGACCGGCTGCCGCAGCCTCGCCGAGCTGCTGGCCGTCGCCGACGCCGTACGGACGTCTCCCGGTGTGGAGCTGGCCGGCGTGGCCAGCTACGAGGGCACCCGCTCCGGGCCGGACGAGGTGCGGCAGATCCTCCGCGAGCTGCGCGCCGCCGCCGAGGCCGTCGCACCGCACGTTCTTTCGGGCGTCCTTTCGGGCGTCTCGCCTTCGGATGTCTCGCCGGGCGTCTCCTCGGGTGCCACCGGGCGGCCGGGCGCCTCCCCGGTCACGGCCGGGCGGCTGGTCGTCTCCGCGGGAGGGAGCGCGTGGTTCGACCTGGTCGCCGAGGAGCTGGCCCCTTTGGCGCGGCCCCGGGAGGAGGGCGGGCTCGACGCGCTGGTGCTGCTGCGGAGCGGAGCCTACGTCGCCCACGACGACGGCTTCTACCGCGAGGTCACGCCGTACAACCGGATCGAGGGCCGGCTGCTGCCCGCCCTGGAGGCCTGGGCGCAGGTGCTGTCCGTGCCCGAGCCCGGTCTCGCGCTGCTCGGGATGGGCAAGAGGGACGTTCCGTACGACATCGACCTGCCGGCGGTACGGACCGTGAACGGCGAGACGGCCGGGTGGCTGGAGCAGGCGCGGGTCGTCAAGGTCCAGGACCAGCACACCTACCTTCGGTTCCCGCCGGGGGAGGAGCGGATCCGGCCGGGAGACCTGGTGTCGTTCGGCCTGTCGCACCCCTGCACCGCGTTCGACAAGTGGCGGATCATCCCGGTAGTTGACGACGATTATGTCGTCATTGATGTGATCAAAACGTATTTCTAGCGACGTCCAGGAGTTGGGTGACATGAAGCGGGAGATCCGTACGGCTGAGGGTGCCGCGCCCGTCGGCGCGTACTCGCAGGGGCTCGTCGTCGGCGACTTCCTCTACACCTCTGGCATGGGGCCGCTCGACCCGGAGACCGGAGAGGTCGTGGGTGACGACGTGGCGGCGCAGACGCACCGCACCATGCAGAACCTCGGCGCGGTGCTCGCCGCCGAGGGGCTGACCTTCGACGACGTCGTCAAGGCCACCGTTCATCTGCAGAACGTGAAAGAGGACTTCGCCGCCTACAACGAGGTCTACAAGTCGTACTTCACCCCGCCCTATCCGGTGCGTACGACCGTCGGCTCCGACCTGATGGACATCCTGGTCGAGATCGACTTCGTGGCCTACAAGGGCCGTTGACGTGGACAGCTCGCTTTACGTCTTCGTCGAGGACCTGCGCGGCGAGGGAGTGGACGAGGTCCTCGACCGGGTGGCCGGATACGGCGCCCAGGGAGTGACGATCGCCGCCGCCTATCACCGGGCGCGGGATGTCACCCCGCATGGCGCCTCCCGCGTGACGCTCCGACGGGACGGCGTCCACTTCCCCCCGCCCGACGACCTCTTCGCCGGGCTGCGCCTGACTCCCCCCGTGCAGGAGGGCGCCGACGAGGAACCCCTCGCCGATCTGCGCCGCGCCTGCGCCGAGCGCGGCCTCAAGATGCACGCCTGGACGATCTTCCTGCACAACACCACGCTGGGGCTGGCCTCCCCGGACGTCACCGTCCAGAACTGCTTCGGCGACCGGGGATCCCCCGCCGACCTCTGCCCGGCCCACCCGGACGTCCGCGCGTACGCGGTGGCGCTGGGCCGCGCGGCGGCCCGGCAGGGTGTGGACAGCGTGGTCGCGGAGGCCCTGCACTTCGGCACCTTCGGCCACGGCTACCACCACGAGCGGTGCTTCGTGGCACTCGGGCCGATGGACGCGTTCCTCTTCGGGCTGTGCTTCTGCGACCACTGCATGCGCCGGGCCACGGACCTCGGAGTGAACGCCGAGGTCGCCCGCGAGGAGTGCTCACGCATCGTCGGCGGCGTCCTGGACGGCGACCCGCCCGCCCAGGGCGAGGTGACCCGTGCCGCGCTGACCGCCTACGCCGGCCCCGAGGTCGTCGCGTACGCCAGGGCGCGCTCCGAGACGGTGACGTCGCTGGTCGCCGAGGTGTCCGCGGCCGTGACCGCGGAAGGCGCGCGGCTGACCTTCATGGACGCGACCGGCGCCTGCAAGGGCTACGCCGACGGCCTGCCCTCCGCCGGCCTCGCGGCCCACGACGCCTGGCAGCTCGGCGTGGACCTGGTCGCCCTCGGAGACATCGTGCCGTCCTTCGCCGTGCTCGCCTACGCCAGGGACGCCGCCCGCGTGGCCGACGACATCGCCGCCTACCAGCGGTCGGTGGGCAAAGACCGGGAACTGCGCGCCGTCCTGCGGCCGGGGTCGCCCGACACCGACTCCGAGGACCGGCTCGCCGCCAAGGTCCGCGCGGCCAAGGCGGCCGGCGCCGAGGCGGTGGACTTCTACGCCTACGGCCTGGCCCCCTTCGACGTCCTCGGTCGCATCCCGGGAGCACTCGGCTGACATCACGCGTCCCTCCCGGTGCCTTCGCCGGTCGCCCAGTCCGCGGGTAGAGCTCGGCCGCTCGGTCGTGAGCTGGGTAGAGCGCCCGGTCACCCAGTCCGCTGGTAGGGCCAGGTCGCCCGGTCGTGAGCTTCCTGGCGCCGTGACCGGTCGGTGGCCCGGGGTACGGCTGGCGACGGAGTGGGCTACTTGGCAGCCTGCGGTGGCGGCACGCGTGGGCTGGTGTCGCCGTGGGTGCCGCTACCGGGTCCGCCCCGATGCCGGGCAGCAAGGCTCGCAGCCCGGGCAGTGATCTGCCAGGCATCTGCTCGGTGATTGGCCAGCCTCTGATCATCATTGGCGGGTCCTGGTTCGGGGGCTGATGTAGGTGAAGCCCCAGCGGTTCTTGCCGGCGGGGTGGAGTTGGTAGTGGGCGGGGTTGCGGTAGCGGTCGCGGTTGTGGAACTGGCAGGTGGGTCCGAGGTTGTCCAAGTCGGTGGTGCCGCCGTCGGACCAGTTGGTGATGTGGTCGATCTGGCAGAGGTGGGCGGGCATGGGGCAGTGGTCGACCATGCATCGGGTGTAGCGGGTGAGGATGGCGCGGCGTTGTCGTCGGGTGGCGCGGCGGGCGGTGCGTCCGACGTCGAGGACGCAGCCGTCGGCGTCCATGACCAGGCGGGTGAGGCCGGAGGTCTGGGCGAGACGGTGAATGTCGGTGACGGGCAGAAGCTGTCCGGTGGCCAGCAGCAGCCCGGGCAGCGTGCGTCCTGAGATGAGCCCGCCGGGCGTCGCCCAGTCCGCACCCCGCCCCCGCCCCCGTCCCCGTCCCTGGCTCTGTGCCTGTTCCTGGCCGCGTGCGTGTCCCGGTGCTTGTTTGCGCTGTTCGCCATCGCGGGCAGGCCGATCGTTCGGCCTATCGGCCCGGGTGCCCTGGCCGCCCGTTCCCTGACCGCGCTCCGCTCTCTGACCGCGTCCGTCCGCGTCGCGCCCAGCGCTCCGACCATGCTGCCCGCCGTCGCGAGTGCCCTGGCCAGGTGCTTCCTGGCCACGTCCGTCCGCGTCGCGCCGAGCGCCTTCATCTCGCCGCCCGTCGTCGTGAGTTTCCCGGCGATGCCCTGCGTCGCGACCAGTGCTCTGGTCGGGTCGCCCGTTGCTGCGGGCGCCCTGCTCGCGGCTCGTGTCGTCTTGATCGCTGTGGCCGAGCCGCTCATTGTCCCGGGCAGGGCGATCACGCCGCACGCCATCGTGAGCGCTGCCTTCCGGCGAGCCGGACGCGTCGGCTGACGAAGAGGCAGACGCCTGCCCGCCCGAGAAGGTGGACGTTCCGGCCGGTGTGGAGTCGGACACCTCGCTGCGCGAAGGGTCGGACGCCTTCGGCCGCGAAGCCGTGGGCGTTCCCGCTGATGAGAAGCCGGACGTCTCGCCCGGTGAAGAAGCGGGAGGGTCATCGGGAAGGGACTCGGCGTTGATCAACACCAGCAACTCGGTACCGATCTGCTGCTCCAACAACGCGATCAACACATCCGCGTTCCGCACCCGAAGCGGCCGCTCATCCCCCACCACCCGCGGCTTCGCATACGCATCC
>NZ_BBYJ01000006.1 GCF_001528665.1 Microtetraspora malaysiensis | reverse complement strand
CGTCTACGTCGCCTTCGTCGTGGACGTGTACTCCCGGGCGATCGTCGGCTGGTCAGCCTCGATGTCCAAGCGCGCCGGCCTGGTGCTGGATGCCCTGGACATGGCGTTGTGGCGGCGTGACCGCTCCGGACGCCCCGCCGGTCCCGGCCTCATCCATCACTCGGATGCCGGCAGTCAATACACCTGTTTCCGCTTCACCACCCACCTGATGACCGCCGGTATCGACGCCTCGATCGGCACGGTGGGCGATGCGCTGGACAACGCGCTGATGGAATCGCAGATCGGCCTGTACAAGACTGAACTGATCAAACCTCGCGGGCCGTGGCGCAGCCTGGCCGAGGTGGAACTCGCCACCGCGGAATGGGTCGAGTGGTTCAACACGACCCGCCTGCACTCGGCTATCGGCAATGTTCCGCCGGAGGAGTACGAAGCCCTCTACTACGCTCAACACCAGTCCAGCGAACCCGTTGGAATCAACCCCTGAGGTCTCCACCGAAGCCGGGGCGGTTCACACAGAGCCACGACGTTGCGCTTGACCTTGTCCCGTGCCTGAGCGAACTGCACCGCCCGGTTCAGGCATGAGTGGAGCAGGCGAACGGTGCGGGTGCTGTGCGTCCTGGCCTTGCCCATAAGCCATCGGTCCACGTCTTCAGCGTTGAGGTCCCGCAGCTTCCGCGCGCCGAGGGCGGGAATGATGTGCTTGTCAGACAGGATCCGGTAGTTGGCCACGGTCTCGGTGTCGCGTCCCTGCAAGCCGTAGGTGAGCCAGCTGGTCACCGCATCGGCGACGGTGAAGTTGGCTGGGCCGCTGGCCAGACCGTCGTCGTGGTCGCGGAGGATCTCCTTGAGTTTCGCCTTGGCCTCGGTCTTGGTCTTGCCGCTGGCCTTCCTGACAATGCGCTTGCCGTCAGGGGCATAGCCGACGGTGACCGAGGCGATCCAGCGCTGCCGCTGTTCGTCCCAGTGCAGGCCGCCGTCTCCCCGGCTGCGCCGTGCGGTCATGGCTTCCTCGCTTCCTGTTCGAGAAGGGTGATGTAGTCGGTGATGGCCGAGACCGGGATCAGCCGGGTACGGCCCTGTTTGACGGAGCGCAACCGACCGGATCGGATCTGCTCGTAGATCACGCTTCGGCTCATGCTGAGCAGGCGCATGACGTCAGCAACCCGGTAGAGCTGTCTGCCGTCCACCAGGCAACGGAGCTGGTGATCTTGTGGATCGATGTCGCTGGGGTGTACGGGCCGCGTACCGCCCTTCGTTCGGGGCCCTGCAGGGTACGCCGATGAATCTGATTCGGGAGGCCCTGAGCAGGCCCTTTGTGGCTGTTCAGTCACCCTCGCCTCCTGCCGGGGATTTCCTGGTCCGGAGAAGCGAGGAGCCGGGTTCGGGCAAGCTCGCAGTAGTCGCCGTTGAGCTCGATGCCGAGGAACTTCCGGTCGAGTTGCCGCGCGGCGATGCTGGTTGTGCCGCTGCCGGCAAACGGGTCCAGGACGGTTCCGCCGGGACGGCAGCCGGCGGCGATCGCTTTCAGTGGGATGTCGATCGGGAAGGCCGCGAAGTGCGCCGCCCGTAGTGGCCGGGTGGAGATCGGCCAGACGTCCCCGGGGTTCTTGCCGTTGGGGTGAGCTGCGCTGTGCCGCTCACCCGTCGGTCGCATTGCCGCTCCGTGCCGCACCCCGGCGGAGTCCTCACCGGCCGTGCCGTACTTGCCGGGCGGCGGCCATGCCGTCTTGATGCTGTTCGGCTTGTTGCCGCCGGCTCGTGCGCGCCTGGTGATCGACCGGTCCCCGGTGTAAATCTCGCGGATCGGATCGAGATCGAACCAGTACCGTCGCTGCTTGACGAGCAGGAAGATCAGTTCATAGCGGTTGGACAGCCGGTCAAGGACCGACTGCGGCATCGCATTCGGCTTGTGCCACACGATGGCATTGCGGAGAATCCAGCCGTCTTCCTGCAGGGCGAAGGCGACCCGCCAGGGCATCCCAAGGAGGTTCTTGGGCGGTACGGCCAGCCGTGCTTTGGGTCGCGCCCCCGGTTGGCGAGGGTTGTATGCCTTGCCCCGGGCCCAGCCGTCGGAGTTCGCGGCGTAGCAGTCGCCGAGGTTGAGCCAGAAGGTGCCGTCGTCGGCGAGCACTCGACGTGCCTCGGCGAAGGTAGCTCGGAGGTTGTCGACGTACTCCTCAAGCGTGGGCTCCTGGCCATACTGGCCGTCGCAGTAGTGCCGCAGCCCCCAGTAGGGCGGGCTGGTGACGATGCAGTCCACAGAGCAGTCGCCCAGTTCGGCCAGCACCTCGCGGGCGTCGCCGTTGTAGATGGCCGCGTGCTCGTCGCTCCAGTATGGTTCGCGCTGCGCGGTCATCGGCGGCACCCGGTGCGGATCTCCCACAGCACACGGGCCACGCCGTCGGAGCCTTGGGGGCTGCGGGAGCGGTCCTGCCACGTGAGCGGGCGAGGGACGAGGCGGAACCCGGCGGCGCGCAAGCTGGCGCCGGGCTCGTCGATGCGGGTGTAGGCGATCAGCCGCCGGTAGCCCTCCGCCCGGGCGGCTCGCCAGGCGGCGCCCAGCAGCGCTGAGCAGGCATTGGGCATGCCGTCGGTGGCCAGGCAGACGACCTCGGCGGTGCCACCGTCGTCGAAGACCCACTCGGTGGGCCGATCAACGAACACGACGCCGACGAGGGTTCCGGTGCCGGTCTGGACGCTGGTGATGAACTCAGCGGCGGCCGGCGGGGCGAGGTAGCGGTGGGTCCAGGCGACGAATGCGCGTGCGGTTCGGATCGTGACCGGCGAAATCACCAGCCGCGGATTCTTCCGCCGTTCCGGGTTGTTCAGCCAGCCGCCGTAGGCGTTTTCCTGGATCTCATTCCAGTTCTCCATTGTTTTGTCGGGACACGTTTCTCCGGATGTGCATCCCAGGGCCGCCAGCACGGCTCTGAGTGCGCGTGACCAGGCAAGCAGCAGGCTCAGAGCTCACTCAGATGCCGCCACCAGCGCTCAGAAGGCGACACTCAGAGACCGCCGTGAGTAAGCAATCAGCCCCTCTGCATTCCGATTTCGGGTCGCGTTGTGTGACGGAGGTCGGGCGCGCGGCAACGCCGACGTGTCTTGCTGGTCAAGCTGCGGCATCCCCGAGTTTCCGCTGTTCCGTGATGCCAGCCGCTCCAGGCGGGCCACCCATTCCCGCAGCGCCGCGTTCTCCTCTTCCAACGCGTTCACCATCGCTGCCGGGTAATCAGCGCATCCTGCCGAGCGATGGTCTGGGCCTGCTGCTCGATTAGGAGAGCCTGAGTACGGGCGAGCTCGATCAGCTCTTCCCGCGGCAGTTCCTCTGGGCCCGGCACCCGTCGATCTCACCGCACCGAAGATCGACGATCAATGTCACGGACGGTCACACAAGCACAACCAGCATCACGCTCCGCGAGGGGTGTGATGCTTACGTTGCCAGGGCTGCTTACCGCCCGCCCCGGCATCCTCCGAGACGAACTGCCCCCAGCTTCAGCCGGATTGCTGCGACAACCCAGCAGTGAAGGTCTCTCACCTCACTCGACTCCAGGCGCCTCGTGGCGCACCCACCCGCTACGACAAGGGCGATTCCAGCCACCAGCGTGGCAGCCGCCGACCGGAGCAACCACATCCCCGTCATGCTCAGTGGCCAGGCGGGGGATGCTGCGAGATCGCATGCCCGATGTTGCTGCAGGAGGGCTTTTGAACCTGCCGCCCCTTTACATCTGAGCATCGTGTGACAGCTACGGTCAGCGAGGCCGTCACGAAGAGGCTGACTCGACGAGCAGAACCCCTGTCCCTACGGGGAATACGGCGTCAGCAGACACCCTTCTCCGTGTCATCGGCGACAGTCACTCAGTTAGTCACTCAGCAACAGAAAGGGGCGCCACGTGATCTCGTGACACCCCATCCGACCTGCGAAAACGCGGTCGGGACGACAGGATTTGAACCTGCGACCCCTTGACCCCCAGTCAAGTGCGCTACCAAGCTGCGCTACGTCCCGTTGCCCGGCTGCCCGAGCGAGACCAACCTTAGCGCAGAATCCGCCCACGTGCGTACACGGAGACCCTCGCCGGGCCTAAGCTGTCGATCATGGGAAGAAAACCGCTGGTAGATCACGAGGAACTGGCTCGGCTGACCGCGGCCGGGTGGTCGAACGCGGACCTCGCCGCCCGGTTCGGCGTGACAGAGTCCGGCATCCTCCAGGCCAAGAGAGCGGCCGGCCTCTCCAAGCGGATGACCGACCACAGCAGGGCCCTTCCCTGGAAGCTCCGCCGCGAGCACAACCAATCCGGCCCCGCCACCAATCTCCGCAATCTGTCCGCTGTGGCGCAGGGCCGTACGATCCCGAAGGAGAAGCTCAACACGGCGCTGCGCTGGGCCAACCGTCTCATTGAGAACGGCCTCGACATCGCCTACGACCCCGAGCACGGGTTTCACGAGGTCCCGGCCTCGGCGGAGTCCCATGTCGCCGCCGTTCTCGCCGAGGCGCTGGCGGTCATCGACGTCTCCGAGTAGCACCGCCAGGCGCGCCGCAACAGCCGATCTCGCCGCTCACCGACGTTCCCGGCATCGACCTGCCCATCGTCGGCTGGATCCTCATCGGCGTCGGCGAAGTGCTGCTGAGCGGTCTCTACACGCGACGTCCGCGCAACGAGGAAACGGTCGAGGTGGTCGAACCCGTCGAACCCGTCGAACCCGGCGCCCATGTCCACGTCCACGCCTCACGAGGAGGACCGCCACCTGCGCCGCGATCGCGAGTGACGTACAGCGCTCCGCCGTCAGGAGCGAAGGCGAGAACCGCGCCGACCGCGACGAACGCGAGACCTGCTCGGAATCCCATGGATTCCCTGCTCTGCGGGTGCCGCTCCCGGCTACCCGCGAAGCCCGGCATCACGCGCGCCTGACCGTCGCGCTCCTCCGTCGCGTGCGCTTGGACCCCCACATCCAGGGCAGTGCGAAGCGACAACGCACTCATCTCTGGAGGCTTGTATGACCCCCGTCGCATGGCTGGTCATGGTCATCGCCATCGCGGTGATGATCCTGGCGGCGGGTTACGTCGTGATGACCACCCTCAACCGCAGATGCCTCCTGAAAGAGCGCTTCGGCTCGGAGCACGACCGTACGGTGCGGGAGCGGGACGGCCGGAAGAAGGCCGGGCCGGAGATGCAGGCTCGCGAGCTACGGCACTCACGGCTCGGCGTCCGTCCCCTGAGCCGGGAGGTACACACCGCGTACGCGAGGAAATCGAGCGAGGTGCAGGAGTGCGACGCGCCTGCCCGATCTGACGGCCGGCGCGCCGTTTCCAGCATGAGGGAGGCTGATCGCTGGTGAAGAAGGACCGTTACGACACCGGCCGGGTCACCACCGGCGAGGAGCCGGTCCGGCAGGACACCGGGTTCGAGGGACAGTCCGAACGGCACAGCAGGTTCGAGGGCCCCGGCCCCGTCTACTCCCCCGAAGAAGCCGGAGCCACGCGGGACGCCGGGCGGATCGCGACGCACGAGAAGACGCACGAGAAGCAGAAGGCGCGCGACGTCATGACTCCCGATCCGGTGGTGCTTCCCGAGGACACCCCTGTGGTGCGGGCCGCCAAGCTGATGCGCGACCAGGCGATCGGCGACGTCCTCGTGACCAGGGGCGACCGGCTGCGCGGGGTGGTCACCGATCGCGACATCGTGGTGCGGGCGGTCGCCGAGACGCGCGACATCAGCGCGACCCCGATCGGCGCTCTGTGCTCGACGCACGTCGTCACCGTGGATCCGGATCAGGATGCCGACGACGTGGTACGGCTGATGCGCGAGAAGGCGGTCCGACGGATCCCGGTGGTGGAGAAGGGGCACCCGATCGGCATCGTCTCCCTGGGCGATCTGGCGGTGGAGTGGGACCCCACCTCGGCGCTGTCCGACATCTGCGCCGCGCCGCCGAACGAGTGACGACGCCCGACGAGCGCCCCGGCCTCTCCCGGGCCGGGGACCAGGCACACAAGTGCGGTCAGTGGGTGACGGGCTCGCGGGCGGGCCGGTGCGGGGTGGTGGTGCGGGCGGCGAGCTCGAACTCCTCGCGCGGCCGTTGCAGAGCGCCGAGCGACACGATCTCCCTGCGGAAGAACAGGGCGAGCGTCCAGTCCGCCAGGATGCGGCTCTTCCGGTTGAAGGTGGGCATCCGGGACAGGTGGTAGGTGCGGTGCATCAGCCACGCGACGATCCCGCGCAGCTCCCGGCCGTAGATCTGGCCGACGCCCTTGCGCAGCCCGAGTGCCGCCACCGCGCCCGCGTTCGTGTGCCGGTACGGCTTGCAGGGCCGGCTCCTGATCGTGGCGAGGATGTTGTCCGCCATCCGCCGGGCCTGCCGTACGGCGTGCTGGGCGTTGGGCGGGCAGAACTCGCCGGGGCGGGTGAGGTCCGGGACGGCCGCGGTGTCGCCGGCGGTGAACGCGAACCGGGCGCCCTGGATCTGCAGGAACTCGTTGGCGAGGACCCGGTCTCGGGAGTCGAGCGGCAGGTCACCGTATCTGACCAGCGGGTGCGGCTTGACTCCGGCGGTCCACACCAGCGTCTCGGCGTCGAACTCCTCGCCGTCGTCCAGGACGATGTGCCCGTTTTCGGCGGACAGCAGCCGGGTGTGCAGCCGCACGTCGATGCCGCGCCTGCGGAACTGCTCCGCGGTCCAGCGGCCCATGTCGGGCCCCACCTCGGGCAGGATGCGGTCGGTCGCCTCGATGAGGAACCAGCGCATGTCCTGCCTGCGCAGGCCGTGGAAGTACTTCACGGCGTCGCTGACCATGTCCTCCAGCTCGCCGAGCGCCTCGACTCCCGCGAACCCGGCGCCGACGAAGACGAACGTGAGCGCCCGCCGGCGGAGCCGCTCGTCCGAGCTGGACGCGGCGACGTCGAGCTTGCCGAGGACGTGGTTGCGCAGGTGGATGGCCTCCTCCACGGTCTTGAACCCGATCCCCCGCTCGGCGAGGCCGGGGATCGGCAGCACTCGTGAGATCGACCCGGGAGAGAACACCAGGTAGTCGAAGCCGAGGACCCGTTCCGGCCCCTCGTGCGGGCGGAACTCCGCGGTCTTCTCGGCAAGGCTGACCCGCAGGATCGTGCCGTTGAGGATCTCGCACCGCGAGAGCACCCGGCGTAGCGGCACGACGACGTGTCTGGGCTCGATGCTCCCGGCCGCGGCCTCGGGCAGGAACGGCTGATAGGTCATGTAGGAGTCGTAGTTGACGACCGTGACGCGCGCCTCGGCGCGGCGGAGTTTGCGCTGCAACCGCAGCGCCGCGTACATGCCGACGTAGCCACCGCCGACCACGAGTATGCGGGGAACAGTCATGCGGGGCTACTACCCCTGTCAGACGGTGAAACGCATCGTGACGGTTGTCCCGTTGCTCCCCGTTTTGAGATAGATGTCAGTGCTGAGCTTGCGCGCCACCCACAGTCCCATGCCGCTGGTGGCGTTATCGGGCGGGCCGGCCCGTCCGGGCCAGCCCTCGGGATGCCAGTCCTTGCCCTCGTCGTGGACGTCCACGACCAGGCCGTCACGGTCGCCCCACAGGCGCAGCCGGGCCTCGGGTGCCCCGTGGGTCACCGCGTTCGTCGCCACCTCGTTCAGCGCGACGACGAAGTCCCCGACGGCGTCCTCCGGCATCCCCTTGCTGCGCGCCTGTACGGCGGCGAACTCCCGCACCTCGGGCAGGTCGTCCAGGGAGAACGTGAGCTCCTTGGCCGTGTCGGGAGCGGACAGGGGGACGTCGTCCTCGCTCACCGGGTAACGCCTCCCACAGGGCACATCCGCACCGTCCGCCACACGATGCCGGAACTCGAACATACCCCGGGACGGCGACGCCCCGACGCCGCCGCATCCGGGGCGGGGCTGCGCGATCACCCCGCGACGAGTTCCGACCGGAGCTGGTCGAGAACTTTCCGGAGGATCCGCGAGACGTGCATCTGCGATATGTGGAACTCCGCCGCGATCTCCGCCTGGGTCAGGTTGCCGTAGAACCTGAGCAGCAGGATGTGCTTCTCCCGCTCGGGCAGCTCGTCGATCAGCGGCTTGACGGCCTCCCGGTCGACCAGGGTGGCCAGCGCGTCGTCCTCCTCCGGGAGCACGTCCCCCAGCGCGGCCGCGTCCTCGTCCGCGCCCAGGGGCGCGTCCAGGGACAGCGTGCTGTACGCCGCGGAGGCGTCCATCGTGAGGAGCATGTCCTCCTCGGAGATGCGCATCTTCTTGGCCAGCTCGGCGACCGTCGGGAACCGGCCGAGCTCCTGGGTCATGTCCGCGACCAGCCGGTTCAGCTCGGAGCGGCGCTCCTGGTAGAGCCGGGGTACCCGGACCGCCCAGGTCCGGTCGCGGAAGTGCCGCTTCACCTCTCCGGTCATGGTGACCATGGCGTAGCCGCGGAAGCCGTGCCCGAGGTTCGGGTCGTACCCGTTGATCGCTTTCATCAGCCCCACGTAGGCCGCCTGGAGGAGGTCCTCCAGCGGCTCGCCGCGGTGCAGATATCGGCGCGCGACGTCCCGCGCCATGGGCAGGTGCATCTCGACGACCATCTCGCGCAGGCGTTCGCGCCGCTCCTGCGGCAGGTCCTCGCTGGCGAGCTCGGCGAGCAACTCCTCGGCGGTCGGCCGGTCCTCGTCGTGCGTCCGCTCGGCGGGGCGGGCATGCTTCGCCCGCGACGACGGCGACGCCTTGCGTCCGCTCGCCGCTCCGGCCTGCTGGGGGATGGTCGCTACTCGAACCTCGGCAGCCATCTTGGAAATCTCCTCGTACTCGCGTCACGAGCGACGCCGAGCCGGGACCAAGCCCATGCAGACGGCGCGCCTCGCTACAACATCGAGACATGGCCCTCTGCTGGACCTCTACTCCGATATTCCCCCAAAGTCGGAATTATCACCACCCCCTGAGCGCCAGTAAAGTTGCCGAACAGGCTTCACACGGTGAGGCCTCCGTCCGTCTAGGAGGCGCGAGGTGCCAAAGCCTGAGGCGCTGTCCCTCCACTCCACGGCGCATGCCACGCCCGTGGGCGGCGTCGTCGCGGTCCATGTCACCGGGATGCTCGACGCCACGACGCGGGAGGAGTTCTCCGGCTATCTCGACTCCGTCGCCGACGATCAGGGCCCGAGCCTGATCCTCGACATGGCGGGGGTCACGTTCATGGACTCGCGGGCGCTCGGGCTCATCGTCCACCACTGGCAGCGCGCGACCGCGGCCGGCGGCGACTTCGCTCTCGTCGGCGTGCAATACCCCAGCTCCAAGGTCATGTGGGTGACCGGCCTCTCCCAGCGGCTGCCGCTCTACGACACGCTGGACGAGGCGCTGGCCGCCTTCGCGGCGGCCGGAGAGCGCGGATAGCTCACTCAGCGCGTCCGCCACGGTGCTTGTTCTGGTGCTCGGTGACAAGCAGCCTGGCCAGGTCTGCGACCTTGACCTGACGGTGCTGGGACACCCGCCTCAGCTCGTCGAACGCGGCCTCCGCCGAGCAGCCGCTCGCCGACATGATGATGCCCTTGGCCTGGTCGATGATCGAACGGCCGGCCAGGGCCTCCTGCATCTGGGCGGCCCCCGTCACCACGTCGTCGTACTCCCAGATGTTGGACAGCACCACGGTGACCTGCTCGGCGAGCATGGTCATCAGGGGGCCTCCTCCGGCGAAGGCGCCGGGCCGCACCGCGTACAGGCCGATGACGACCACCGCGCGGTCCACCTCGATCGGCAGCGCCAGCACCGAGCGCACGCCGTGCCGTACGGCGGTGGCGGCGTAGCAAGGCCAGCGCGGGTCGCGCATCACGTCGGCGATCAGCACCGGCCGTCCGGTGGCGAGCGCCTCCCGCGACGGGCCCTCGCGCAGGTCGCGCTCCCTGTCCGTCAAGGCGATCAGCTCGCTGTGAGAGGCGGCGAGCAGGGCACTCCCCTCCTGCCACAGCTCGGCGGTGCCCGCCGCGCATCCGGGGACGCCGCGCGCCACGGCCTCGGTGACGCCGCGCAGCACGCTCTCGTACGAAACGCCCTCGGTCACCCTGCCCAGGGCGGCGAGATCGCGGGCGAGACTCGGAGTCGTCTCCATGACAGGACCCGTCATTCCCCTACTTTCCGCCTTCATACGGACCCCGTCGATCGGCGGAGTCCGGTGTCGTACCGTCGAAGCAGGAGAGGGGGCGAATATTGACCGACCTACCCGAGCTGGAACGCGAGCTGAGCGGCATGGCCGCCCGCATCGCGGCGCTCCGTGAGACGTCCGCGCCCGGCCCCGCGCTCGACGAGCTGGAGGAGGCGGAGGAGCTGCTCCGGTCGGCGCTCGCGGAACTCGGGAGGAGCCACCGGCGCGGGGACGGTGGCAACCAGCGCGAGCACAAGCTGCTGCGCCAGATCTTCCGCGCGATTCCCGTCCCGGTGATCATCATGGACACCGGCGGCGTGGTGCGGCGGATCAACGACGAGACCGCGCGCCTGCTCGGCAGCCCGGCCGGCTACCTGCTCGGGCGGCCGTTCCCGCTGCTGGTCGACGCCTCCAGCCGCGCCGCCTTCCGCTCCCACCTGACCGCCGTGCTGCACGGCGAGGAGAGCGCCACCTTCGAGACCCGGCTGGCTCATCAGGGCCGCACTCACACGGTGCGGCTCGTGCTCGGCAGGCTGCGGATGCCGGGCGACCCGAGGGAGATGGTCGCGGCGGTCGCGCTGCCGGCCGGCGTGCGGCTCCCGGAGGCGTCCGGCCCGGACGAGCCGGTCCCCGACGACTCGGCCACCATGACCGCCGCGCGGCGGCACGACCTGCTCGCCCGGCTCACCCGGCTGCTCCTGGACGAGGAGAGCCTGCGCGAGCCGGTCGCCCTCATCCGCGCGGCCCGGCTGCTCGGCGCCGAGACCGCGGACTGGGTGATCGCCGACGTCGTCCGCGACGGCTCTCTGCACCGGGCGGCCGTGGTCCCGCCGGCCAGCGAGCCGGTCACCCGCCTGCAGCGGGCGGTCGAGGCGCTCGACCCGGCGGGCGCGCCGGTCGTGGGCCAGGTGCTGGAGACCGGCAGCGGGACCGCGCACGAGATGCTGGCCGACGACGGGCTCCTCGGGCCCGGTGTCCTCGACAAGATGCGCGCGGGGTCGCTGCTCGCCGTGCCGATCGGGATCGGGCGGGAGATCCTCGGCGTCCTCACGCTGGTACGGCTCCGCGACCGCGTGCCGTTCGGGCTCGCCGACCTCGGCATGCTGGAGGAGGCGGGGGCACAGCTCGGCCTGGCGATGCGGGCCCAGCGCGACTTCCAGCGCAGGTCGGAGGCGGCTGAGACGCTCCAGACCGGGGTGCTCCCCCGTACGCTGCCGGACATCCCGGGATTCGAGACGGCGGCGGTCTATCATCCGGGCTCCGGGCCCCGCGCGATCGGCGGCGAGTTCTACGACGTTTTCCCGGTCAGGGACGGCTGGGGGTTCGTCATCGGCGGCGCGGCCGGGCGGGGCGAGGAGGGCGCGTCGGTCACCGCCATGGTGCGCGGCGGGCTGCGCGTGGTCAGCGTGCGCGAGGACGACCCCGGCGAGGCGCTGCGCAAGGTCAACGACGCGCTCGTCGCCCAGAACACCGGCCTGTTCGTGATGACGGCGGTGGGGTTCGTGCGCGACCGCCGGGTACGGCTCGCCTCGGCCGGGCACCACCCGGCGGCCCTGCTGCTCCCGGACGGCGGCGTCCGCTTCGCCGAAGGGGGCGGCGTCCCTCTCGGGTTCGAGGAGGGCGCGGTCCCCGCGACCGAGGAGCTGACCCTGGCGCCGGGCGAGACGCTCCTGCTGTATTCCGACGGTCTGGTCGGCTCCCGTGGACCGGACGGCGAGAACTATGGCGAGGGCCGGCTCACCGAGGTGCTGGCCCGGTGCGCCGGCCAGCCGCCGGGCATCGTGGTGAAAGCGATCGAGGAGGACCACCGGGAGTTCTCCGGCGACCGCGTCCTCGACGAGATGACCGTACTCACGCTCCGTCGCTCCCGCTGACCCGCGCGGCTGTGGGCTGCCGCCGGAGACCGATTCTGGGCGATTTCCACCGATTTGGGGGTTTAGCGCGAGTTGGAGCGCGGTAAACTCAGCGAAGTAGATGGTGCCTAAGACGCAGGTACACCCTTTTTCCAAGCTCTCTAGCTTGAGGTGTGCCATGAATATCGCCATTGTTTCCGCGCAGGCCCTGACGTCCGACACTCCCGCTATCGCCCGCGAACTCGGCCGTGGCCACCGGGTGACGGTTTACACCCGTTCCGCCACCGGCCAGCCGTCCAAGGGCGTCGCCATCGAGCAGGTGGCGGCGGGGCCCGACGTCGAGCTGTCCGAGAGCGACCTGCTTCCCTACATTCCCGACTTCAGCGCCGGGCTCAAGAGTCGCTGGAACAAGGAGCGGCCGGACATCATCCACGCGCACTCCTGGGCGGGCGGCCTGGCCGCCATCGCGGGCTCCGAGGGACTCGGCGTACCGGTCACCCAGACGTTCCACGGGCACTTCCACGAGGGGCAGACGCCGGTACGGCGGTTGGAGTGCGCGATCGGCCGCCACGCCCGCGCCGTGATCGCCACCTGCGCCGACGAGGAGTCCGAGCTGATCCGGATGGGCGTGCCCCGCCGCAACATCTCGGTCGTCCCGAGCGGGATCGACGTCGAGCGGTTCCGCCGCCAGGGACCGGCGTTCCCGCACGGCGACCGGCCGCGCCTCCTGCACGTCGGCCTGGGCAGCGACCCCGGCGAGATCGCCGTAAGCGGCGCGGCGACCGCGATCGCCGCGCTGGCCGCCATCCCCGACACCGAGCTCGTGATCGCCGGTGGCGACGACCTCAGCATCGAGCGGCTCCGGGCGATCGCCAGGAACCACGCGGTCGGCGACCGCGTGGACCTGCTCGGCCCGGTCCCGCACACCGCCATGCCCAAGCTGATGCGCAGCGCCGACCTGGTGCTGTCCCTCGCCCCGACCGTGCCCACCGGCGTCGCCGCCCTGGAGGCGATGGCCTGCGGCATCCCGGTCGTCGCGTCCGCCGTGGGCGCGCACCTGGACTCCGTGGTCGACGGGGTCACCGGCTTCCTCACCCGGCCCGGCCGTCCGGCCGAGACCGCCATCCGGATCCGCGAGCTGCTCGGGGACATGACCCTGCGTACGGCGATGGGGTACGCGGCGGCCGACCGCGCCCGCTCCCGGTACTCCCTGGAGCGGATCAGCATGGAGCTGCTCCGCGTCTACGAGCGGACCTGCGCCTGAGCCGCCACGTGCCGGAAGGTCCCGGATCCGCCGGGAACGCTGCTCGGATGCCCAACCGGCATGGTCCTGTAATTGACATGAGAACGGTGCTTTGATGCGTTCATGTCACTTCATGGACCTGGCTTAGCCGTGGCGGCGGCGATGGTGATCGCCGCCGCCACCGCCTGCGCGAGCGCGGAACCCGCATCGGTCCTCACCTCCGCCGGCGAATCCGCCACCGAAGTGCCCACATCCCCGGCCGCCGCCTCCGCGTCCGGCCGCCACCGCGAGGGGGAACCCGCCGCCGGAGCGGCACGGGCGGCCTCCGATACGCCGTCCTCCCGGTCGAGACCACGGGCCGCGACCGTGGACCACCGGCCCAGACGGGTGCGGGAACGCGACGCAACCAACGTGCCGCCGCCGGAGCCCTCCGCCGGGTCCTCCGCCGGATCCTCAGCCGGGGAGGCCGCGCTTCGGCCCCCTTCTGGCCGCACCGGCCGGGACGGCTCCTTCACGCTGCCGGACGACCGGGTCACGGTCTATCCGGACTACACCTTCCCGTACGGGTCGGGCACGGACAGCGCCTGGCCGGACGGCTCCCTCGGCTACCCCGACGACCGGCTCCGCGCCCAGGACGACGGCTACCCGTACGGGTACCCGGGCGGATACAGGAGCGGCTACTGGGGCGGCTCCGGCGACGGGTACGCGGACCGCTACGGCGGCGCCTACGAGAACGAGTACGCGGACGACGACGCGCAGGGCTATGGATCCGCGGGTTCCGATGCCTCGGGCTCGAACATCGCCACAGGTGCCGACAGGTCGGGCTCCTATGGCTCCGCGGGTTCCGACGCGTCCCGTGTCCGATCCCCGCTTCCGGTGGGCCAGTCGGACAGCTCCTCCGTGATCCATCCCGCTCCCGGCGCCGGATCGGGAGGAACGGCCACCGGCGCGGGAACCACAACAGGAACGACGGGCACGACCGGCGCCACAGGCGTATCCGGCGCCGAGGCGGGAGCCGCGGCCGGAGGTGGGACGGGAACCGGCGCGGGAACCACAACGGGCACAGCGGGCGCCGGAGCCGCGACCGGGGCCACGGGCGCGACCGTTACCGGGACCGGCACCGGAACTCTGGCGGGGCAGACGACCGGCCCCGAGTGGGGTGCGCCGATCCTGGTCGAGGACTTCAACGGGACGCGGATCGACGAGAGCAAGTGGGGGGTCTACGACTCGCCGAACGCCCGGACCAACCCCCGTACCGCGCGGGCGACGAGCGTCTCCGGCGGGATGTTGCGCATGACCGGCGGCGTCTACGGCGGCAAGGACCTGTCCGGCGGTGTGGCGAGCACTTTGCTCCAGCAGTACGGCCGGTGGGAGGTGCGGCTGCGGACGGACGCGGGCGCGGGCTACTCCGCGGTGGCGCTGCTGATGCCGGAGGACGTGACCCCGTCCAACTACGCCGAGGTCGACTTCGTCGAGGTCGGCGACATCCCCCGCCAGCTCAGCGGCGTCTTCGTCCACGGCGGCAACGGGCAGCGGGCGGCCGGTTCGATGCGCGCCGACTTCACCCAGTGGCACACGGCCGCCGTGGACTGGCTGCCCGACCGGCTGACGTTCTGGCTGGACGGCAAGATGGTGTGGAACTACACCGGCCCGTTGGTGCCGAAGAACCGGACCATGGGCCTGGCCCTCCAGAACGACGTGATCTGCGACGGCGCCCTGTGCCGGAACGCGTCCACCCCGGCGACGGTCACGATGGACGTCGACTGGGTGCGTGTCTACCGGGCTCCGCGATGAGGGCGGCCGCCTTCAGCGACAGGTGAAGTAGCAGCCGGTCCCGGCCGTCGGCGAGGTCGAGGCCGGTGAGCTGCCCGGCCCGGCCCAGCCGGTAGTACAGCGTCTGGCGGTGGACGCCGAGCGCGGCCGCCGTCTCCTGGACCTGCCCGGCCCGGTCGAGATAGGCCTCGACCGTGCCGGCCAGGCCGCCCAGAGAGGCCGACTCGACGGCCAGCTCGGCGATCTCGCTCCTGGGCAGCCGGGCCAGGAACCGGTAGACGCCGAGGTCGGCCCAGCTCGCGACCGGCCCGGCGCCCCGCACGTGTTCGGCGATCCGGAGCGCGAGCACCGCCTCGCCCCAGCTCTCCCACGCGTCGCCGGGGTCCTCGCGGGTCCCGCCGACGCCGGCGGCCGTGCCGTACGCGCTCTGGAGGGTGGCGGCGACGGCGCCGGCCTGCCACGCGGGCGCGAGGACGGCGGTGAGGAGCTCGGGACCGTCGCCGGGCTCGGCGAGCACGCCGCGCGGGAGCCGCCACATCGCCCCGGCCGCCCGGTCCGGCACGGTTCGTACGGCTATCGCCGCGACAGGGCCGGTGACCTGGAGCGCGGCGGCGGCCCGGGTGGCCGGGTCGGTGGAGAAGAAGTCCCACAGCCGGGGCCGTCCGGTGCGCGCCTCCCTGGCCAGGACGGCGGCGGCGCGTTCGACCAGCGGCGCCACGGCGGCGAGCCGGGCGTCGGTCAGCGCGCCGGAGTCGAGCAGCCACAGGTAGCCGTAGGTCACGCCGCCGTGCCGCAGCGGAACGCAGACACGGTCCAGCATCCCGGGCAGGCCGGGGATGCGGACCGGGACGGTGGAGGTGGCGATGCCGTACGCCTCGAAATGAGCCCGGACCTCGTCGCTGGCCCTTCTGCGCAGGATCGACTCCTGGCGGACGGCGTCGATGTCGCCGCTCTGGGCGCCGTACGCCAGGAGCTGGAACGAGCGGTCCTCGATCGTGACCGACGCGTCCAGCAACCGGGCGATCTCATCGACGATTTCCTGCATGCCATCATTATTGTGCATTTGTCTGAAAATGCTGTGACGCCTGTCCGTGGACCGGCTCTGAACTGCGGATCTACGCTTGAGCCATGCTCGGTTCCCTGCTTCTCGCGGCTTCGCGGAATCCGCTGGCGCGGCGCGCCGTCTCGGCTCTTCCGCCCACCCGCCGCGTCGTCGACCGCTTCGTCGCCGGCGAGTCCGCCGGCGACGCGGTCACCGCCGTACGCCGCCTGACCGACGCCGGCCTGACCGTCACGATCGATCACCTCGGCGAGGAGATCCGTGACACGGAGGCGGCCGCCCTCACGGCCAAGGCGTACGTCGCGCTGCTCGACGCGCTCGCCCCGCTCGGCCTCGGCCGCCGCGCGGAGGTGTCGGTGAAGCTGTCGGCCGTCGGGCAGGCGCTCGACGAGCAGCTGGCGCTGGAGCACGCGCGGCGCATCTGCGCGGCCGCCCGGGACTGCGGGACCACCGTCACGCTCGACATGGAGGACCACACCACGGTCGACTCCACGCTCTCGATCCTGCGCGCCCTGCGGGAGGACTTCCCCGACACCGGGGTGGCGATCCAGGCCTACCTCTTCCGCAGCGAGGAGGACTGCCGCGACCTCTCCGGCTCGCGAGTGCGCCTGGTCAAGGGCGCCTACCGGGAGCCCGCGTCGGTCGCGCACCAGAGCAAGGCCGAGGTGGACCGGGCGTACGTGCGGTGCCTGCGCATCCTGATGGCGGGTACGGGATATCCCATGGTGGGCACGCACGACGACCGGCTCATCGCGATCACCGAGACGCTGGCCGACCGGTACGGCCGGAGCCAGGACAGCTACGAGTACCAAATGCTCTACGGGATCCGGACGGACAAGCAGGAGGCCCTCGCGGGCGCCGGTGCCACGGTCCGGGTCTACGTGCCCTACGGCGACGACTGGTACGGCTACTTCATGCGCCGCCTGGCGGAGCGCCCGGCCAACGTCGCCTTCTTCCTGCGGTCTTTGAGGGGTAAGTGATGGACGCGATCAGCAATGTTCCGGTTCCGGCCAACGAGCCGACGTACGGCTACGCGCCGGGCAGCGCCGAGCGGGCCTCCCTGGAGGACCGGATCAAGGAGCTGAGCGGCGCGCCGCTCGAGCTCACGATGACGATCGACGGCGAGCAGCGGCTCGGCGGCGGCTCGGCCATCGACGTGGTGCAGCCGCACAACCACGCCTCCCTGCTGGGACGGACGTCCGAGGCGACCGCCTCCGACGTGCGGACGGCGATCGACTCGGCGCTCGCCGCGGCTCCGGCCTGGCGCGCGCTGTCGTTCGACGAGCGGGCCGCGATCTTCCTGAAGGCCGCCGACCTGCTGAGCGGCCCCTGGCGGGCCACGCTCAACGCCGCCACGATCCTCGGCCAGTCGAAGTCGGCGCAGCAGGCCGAGATCGACGCCGCGTGCGAGCTGATCGACTTCCTGCGGTTCAACGTGGCGTACGCCCGGCAGCTCCTGGCCGAGCAGCCGGTGTCGTCGCCGGGTGTGTGGAACCGGCTGGAGTACCGGCCGCTTGAGGGCTTCGTCCTGGCGATCACGCCGTTCAACTTCACGGCCATCGCCGGAAACCTGCCGACGTCCGCGGCCCTGATGGGCAACGTCGTGGTGTGGAAGCCGTCGCCGACGCAGCAGTTCGCGGCGCACTTCACGATGCGGCTGCTGGAGGCGGCCGGGCTTCCTCCGGGCGTCATCAACATGGTCACCGGCAACGGCACGGCGGTCTCCGAGGCCGCGCTGACCCACCCGGCGCTCGCCGGCATCCACTTCACCGGCTCGACCGGCACGTTCCAGCACCTCTGGCGCACCGTCGGCGAGAACATCACGGGCTACCGGGGCTACCCGCGGCTGGTCGGCGAGACCGGAGGCAAGGACTTCGTCCTCGCGCACCCGTCGGCGTCGCCGGGCGTGCTGTCCACCGCGCTGATCCGGGGCGCCTTCGAATACCAGGGCCAGAAGTGCTCCGCCGCGTCCCGCGCGTACGTGCCGCGGTCGCTCTGGTCGAAGATGCGGGACGACTTCGTCGCCACCGCCGAGTCGCTGACCGTCGGCGACGTGGCGGGCGACCTGTCCACGTTCATGGGCGCCGTCATCGACGCGCGCGCCTTCGCCAAGCACCGCGAGGCGATCGACCGGGCCAGGTCGGTTGACGCGATCAACGTTCTCACCGGCTCGTACGACAACGAGGTCGGATATTTCGTGAAGCCGACCGTCCTGGAGTGCTCCGACCCCACGGACGAGATCTTCGTGAAGGAGTACTTCGGCCCGATCCTCGCGGTCCACGTCTACGAGGACTCGGCGTTCGACTCGGTGCTCGACCAGATGGAGAGCGTCTCTCCGTACGCGCTGACCGGCTCGATCATCGCACAGGACCGGTACGCGATCGCGTCGGCGTCGGAGCGGCTGCGGTTCGCGGCGGGCAACTTCTACGTCAACGACAAGCCCACCGGCGCGGTCGTCGGCCAGCAGCCCTTCGGTGGCGCCCGCGCCTCCGGCACCAACGACAAGGCCGGGTCGATCTTCAACCTGATCCGCTGGGTGAACGCCCGCACGATCAAGGAGACTTTCGTCCCGCCGACCGACCACCGCTATCCGCACATGGGCTGACCGTCGAGCCCGCCGCGAAGGGATCACCCTCGCGAGCTGTCACCCTCGGCAGGCGGCCCCAGCGAAGCGGGCCCGGATCTCACCTCGAGATCCGGGCCCGCTTCGTTTTATTCAGGCGACGGGCTCCCGGCCTCGGCTCGGCAGACAACTTGTGCCCATGGAGCTCATTCCGATCGGCGAAGCACAGGACCGGCTTACCGAGCTGGCCGACCGCGCCGCCAGGGAGCACAACCGTTTCACTCTGACCCGGAGCGGGCAGCCGCATGCCATGCTCCTATCAGTAGCCGAGTGGGAGTCCCTGCAGGAGACCCTGGACGCCCTCGCCGACCCTGAGATGCGCGCCGACCTGGTGGAGGCCGCCACGTGCTCGCCCCCGGCGGAACCGGAGGTCAGCCGCGTCGCGGCCTCACACCGACGGAGGCGGATAACGGTGGATCTCCGCGCGATGCCCTGTCGAACCAGCGAACTTGGCGTCATTGGTGAGCAGCGGCACGCCGAGCAGCTCGGCGAGCGCGATATACATGCCGTCGTACGCGGTGACGTTGTTCCTGAGCTCCAACACGCGCGTCTGCAGCGGCGCCATTGGATGCCGGACGATTTTGAGCTCGGCATAGCGCTCCAGCATGACCCGAGCACGCGCCTCCGAGATACGCACCTCGGGCTTGCTCGTGATCACGTGCCCGCGCACGGCCGAGGCGATCTCCACATCGATCAACGCGGGCGCGTGCACCTTGCGGGCGAGTCTCTGCCGGAGAAGGTCGTCACCCTTGATGTTCGCCAGCAGGCGGAAAACGATCGAGGCGTCGACGACCAGGCTCACCGGCACCCCTCTCGCAGGGTCTCCCTGACGAAGTCAGGGTCGTAGGCGATCGGCTCGTCGGTGGCGATTTTGTCCATCACCTCGTCCAGGGTGGGGCTGCTGGCCTCTTCGTTCAGAAGATCCCGCACGTACGCGGTCAGCGACTTACCCTCGCGCTCAGCCCGCGCCTTGAGCGTCCGCTCGGTCGCATCCGGGACGTCTCGAATCTGAATGGTGCCCATGCAGGCACAGTAGCATGCAACATGCATGCATATCTCATAATCCTCTGAAACGAGAAACCCAGACCGTCACATGCTGAGAGCGAAGGCGCCAGCTCAGCATGCGCTGCTCGGCCGCGTCGTCATGGAACACCTCGACCAAGACGTACTCGCTCGGATCTTCAACGAGCCCGGGGAGATCAGTAAGGGATATCCGCCTCTTCGCCGACCTCCATGATCCTCCGGCGGCCCTCGTTTCGACGCTCGCGACAATCCTGGAACTCCAAAGCCTCCGTAAGGCGGACAGACATTGACCTCACATGAGGGACGGCGGGCCCGGACGGATGCCGTCCGGGCCGGGGAGTCAGCCCCGCTCCGGCACGGCCATTTCGCCGAGGAGGGACCAGTCGTTCTGCGGGACCGTGGTGTTGACGATCCGGGGCGTCTCAGCGAGGTACGGCGGCAGGGTCCGCTGGGCCTCCCTGAAGTGCTCCGACTGAACGTGCGCGGCCCCGGCCGCGTCGTCGCGGAACGCCTCAACAAGGACATACTCGTTCGGGTCGTCGACGCTGCGCGACCAGTCGAACCACAGGCAGCCCGGCTCCTGGCGGGTCGCCTGGGTGAAATCACCGCTGATCTCGGGCCACCGGTCGGCGTGCTCCGGCAGCACTCGGAACTTGGCGGTAATGAAGATCATGCAATCCGTCCCCATGAATAGCGGCATCGGCGGCGAGCCGATCTGAACCGGCCGACCATACCAATTCGCGTACGGCCGGGCCGTCCCACGATGCCCAAGGACACTGGACGTCCCGGCAAAGGGACCGCGGTCGCCGGCCCTGGCGTTCGCCCCCGCGGTCGTCCGCGTTTGTCCTGGCCGGTAACCATCCGATCAGACCCCGGCACGATGAGCGGCGATCGTTCCGGCTGGGACCACCAGGTCGAACCACAGCCGCTCGCGTCCCGGGCGGCCCCGTCCGGATGCCCCCGTCATGCGCCCGGCGCGGCGAGTGGCATGCCCGGCCACATCTCCGCTGTCAACGAACGGCTATGAGCCGTCGCGCCCCTGCCAGGTCGTCACGCAGGCCTCGTTGCCCTCGATGTCGGCGAGTACCCAGAAGGCGGGGGCACGGGACGCGGACAGGAGTCGGCCACCTGCGGCCAGCGCGGCCTCGATCCGCAGGGAAGCCTCGTCGTGCGGGACGCAGATGTCGAAATGGATGCGATTGCGTTGTGAGCGCGGCTGATCCATCTGCTGGAACCAGATCGCCGGGCCCTGCCCGATCGGGTCGATGACCGGATCCTCGGGACCGTCTGCCCCCGCCTCATCGGCGTAGCCCAGCACCGCCTTCCAGAATGGCCGGATCGCCGCGATGTCGAGCGCGTCGATCGCGATCTCCAGGATCTGGACCGACCGCGATGCCCCCGTGCCGATCTCGGGTTCCGCCCGTAGTCCGCCCTCATGCATGGCGGCGGAGATCCGATGCGCGAGATCGACGTCGCGAGCGGTCAGCCCCGCCAGGTCCAGCGACTGCAGGGTGAGGACGACCCGGTCTGGCCGGAGGTCGACGCGGAGGTGCCGATCGGCGTCGTCACCGCACACCTCGACCGCGCTCGCGGCCACCTCGACCGCCCGAGCCAGCGACCCGACCGGGACCGACGTGCGCAAAGTGCCGAGCAGATAACGCCATCCCAGGTGGCTGACCGCATCCGAGGCTTCCCGGCGGCTCAACTTCTGTTCCATGCCGGAATTCTCGCGGCCCCATCGGGCTTCCGCACCGCCGCCGAAGTCGGGAACACGCCTGTGCAGGCGTGCACAGGACGGAACGCAGGCGTGTGCACGACCGCACGCAGGCGTTGCAGGACCGCACGCAGGCAGGACCGCACGCAGGGGTGCGCAGGAGACACGCAGGCGTCGGCGACCAGGGGCATGAGGCGTACCTCGCGGAACTCACGCCGTCTTCGCGGAACATACACCGTGCGCCCTGCGGATCATGTCGTCGGACGAGCGGAACGCCCGGGTAGCGGCGTTTGTCGCGGCGGGGAGCCACCGGGATACTGACCGGATGTTCAGCGAGATCATGGTCTCCGTCTCCGCGCAGCCCCGTGTCGAGCTGTTCGTCGCGCGGACGGCCGGGCCCGCCGAGCGCACGTTGCTCGTGATCCACGGGGGCCCCGACTGGGACCACAGCTACTTGCGCGTCCCTCTCGGCGAGCTCTCCGGCCGGCATCGGGTGGTCCTGCCGGACCTGCGCGGCTGCGGACGCTCCAGCCGCGACCTGCCGGACGACCAGTACACGCCCGACGCCGCCGTCGGCGACCTCGTCGCCCTGCTGGACGCGCTGGGCGCCTCCCGCGTCGACGTGCTCGGCTTCTCCTACGGCGGCCTGCTCGCCCAGCGGCTGGCGCTGGCCGCGCCGCACCGGGTTCGGCGGATGGTGATCGCGTCCAGCAGCGTCCTCCCCGTGCCTCCCGACGCGTTCGCGGGCTGGCGGGAGCGCGAGGAACGGCGCGCGGACGAGGCCCGTGTGTGGTCCGATCCGACGCTGTCCGGTCCGGAGTTGACCCGCGCGGCGGCGTTCGCCGGGGCACGCGCGAACGTCTGGCGCGCGGAGGCGCTGCCCGGCTATCTGGAGCGCCTGGAGGCCGTCCGTTTCTCCGCGGAGTGGATGCGTCCCTGGCAGGCCGGCACGCTGCCCACCGCGCGGCCCAACGACGCGGTACGGCGGCTCGCCGCCACCGGGACCCCCGTACTGCTGCTGCAGGGCCGGCAGGACATGACCTTCCCGGCGGCCCTGGCCGTCGAGGCCGCCGCCTCGCTGCCCGCCGCGCGGGTCGTGCTGATCGACGAGGCCGGGCACATGGCCCATATCGATCAGCCTCGCGCCTGGCTGGACGCCGTCGTCGACTTCCTCTCCTGACCGACACCCCACCTGGCCGGCAGATCAAAGGACCGCCGGATCGGGTGTCAGGAGGTCAGGGACGGCAGGAGCACCTCGTCCAGGACGGCTCGGGCCGCCGCGTCCTGCTCGCCCCCGTTGTACATGCCCGCGGTGACGGCCACGACGAGGTCGAGATCGGGGAAGAGGAAGAGCCGCTGGCCGCCGTTCCCCACGGCCATGGCGCGCCGGAGGGACGGCTCCTCCGGACGGTCGGGCCCCACATGCCACAGGTAGCCGTAGGAGAACCCGTCCCAGGTGGGCACGCGCGGCCGCAGCATGTCCGCGATCCAGGAGGCGGGGATCACCTCCGCGTCGAGCACGGCCTGGCCGATCCGGGCGAGGTCGCGCGGGGCGAGCCGCAGCCCGGAGGCGGCCGACGCCACGCCGTCCTCCCCCGCCATCCACTCGAAGGACGTGATGCCGAGCGGCGCGAAGAGCGCGTCGCGGGCGAACTCCTCCAGCGGACGGCCGACGCCGCGGGCGATGAGCCCGCCGACGAGGGCGGCCGCGCCGCCGCTGTAGGACCACCGCTTCCCCGGCTCCTCGACGATCGGACATTCCAGGACGAACCGGTAACGGTCCTCGGCCATCTCCATGGCGATCTCGGAGTTCTCCGGCCCGGTGTACGGTGCGCTCTCGTCCCATTCGAGGCCGAGGGTCATCGTCATGGCGTGCTCGACGGTGAGCGCCGCCCGCCCGGGGTCGGCGGCGAGGTCGGCATGCTCGGGGAAGTGCCGCAGGATCGGTTCGCCCGGCTCCGGGACCAGGCCCGCGGAGAGGGCGACGCCGTACAGCAGGCCGACGACGCTCTTGGTGACCGAGCGGATGTCGTGGCGGGTCTCGGGGCCGAAGTCCACCACGCCGAGCGACGTGTTCCAGGCGTAGTCCTCGCCCCTGCCGTAGCGCTCCAGGACGAGGCGGCCGCGCCTGGCGACCACGACGCCGTGCAGGCCCGGCGCCCGGCCCTCCTCGATGAGGGCGTCGAGCCGCTCGGCGAGATCGGGGGCGAAGCCCGCCGCTCCAGGGTCGATCCGCTGCCACATGGGATGCCTCCAATTCGGGGGAAAACGGAATTTCGCCACCCGATGTCCGATCCGGGCGCATCCGTCACAGTGCGGCGAGGAACTCCCGGACGGCGTCGGCGAAGCCGTCGGGGTCGTCGTCGTGGACCCAGTGGCCGCAGCCGGGGAACTCGCGCAGCACGGTGCCGGGGCGGCGCTCGGCCATCTCGACGGCCATGGCGGTGGGCATGACGAAGCTGTCCCGCCCGTGGACGAGCAGGGCCGGGCAGGTGGAGGCGAGCCAGTCGGGCCACCAGTCGCCGATCAGCGCCCGCTGGGACTCCATCATGTCGGCGGGGTCGAAGAGGAAGCCCCAGCCGTCGGGGTGCTCGGCGGCGCTCTCCAGGAAGTAGCTCGCGTCGGGGATGCCCCGCGACTCGACCTCCCGGCGCAGCCCGGTGAGCGTGGCCGCGCGCCGGGGCCAGCCGCTCACGTCCAGGACGGGGTTCGGGGCGTCCGGCGGCCGGTTGAGCGCGCCTCCCTCTTCGACGACGAGCGCGCGGACCAGGTCCGGGTGCCGGGCGGCGAGCCGGAAGGCGACGACGCCGCCCATGGAGTGGCCGAGCACGGTCACCGGGCCGAGGCCGAGGTCGCGCAGGAACGCGGCGGCGTCGGCGACGTAGGCGTCGGGTGTGAAGTCGCCGTCCCGCTCGCTGTGGCCGTGGCCGCGCTGCTCCAGGGCGATCACGTGGTGGCCGGGGGCGAGGGCGGCGGCGAGCGGCGCGAACATGCGAGCCCGCCCGAAGTGGCCGTGCAGCGCGAGCACCGGCTCTCCCGGCCCGCCGAAGTCGAGGTATGCGAGGCGCAGTCCGCGCACGGCCGCGTGGCGTTCGGCGGGCATCGCCGTCCTTCCTCTCCCGGGCGTCCCCGATGTCCGCGCCGTCCTGTCCCGCGCGGCCGGAACAGCCCCCGAAACGGCCAGCGTAGTGGGCCACGCCACAGCGCATCCGAATTTCTGCCAATTAGGGCGATTTATCCCTCAAAATCCTGAATATCAGCTCATAACAGCAAAAGCGATATAACACGGTGATATCAGGGTGTTGACTGCAATATGTCGCCGATCGAGACTTCTTCCACTCGCGTGCGCCCGCCGGGCTGACCCCCTACCCGGACGGAGCACGCCGGAGAAGGAGTCTCTGATGAGGAGTCCTCTGGACCGCAGGAGGGCGCGCCGCGTCGCGGTCGCGCTCGCTCTGCCCCTGGCACTCACCCTGAGCGCGCTCCCGGCGCTCGCCGAACCCTCCCCCTCCCCTGGCGAGATCGTCCCGGACCGCCAGTCCACCACCGCCCAGAACGGCGTCGCGCTGATGCGGATCGTCGTCCCCGACCAGGCGGACGTGGACCGGCTGAACGCGATGGGCGTGGACCTCGCCGAGTACAAGAAGCCCCTGGACAACGGCATCGAGATCCACGCCGTGCTCAGCCCCGACGAGGCACGCCGCCTGCGCGACGAGGGCTTCGACGTCCAGGGCGTGATATCCGACCAGACCGACAACACCGAGAACCTGGCCGAGCGGACCGAGGCGCTGCGGTCGGCGGCCGCGGCGACGGCCGAGACCGACACGCTGTCCCCGCTGCGCGCCGAGTGGTTCACCAGCCTGGACGACCAGCGCTTCCTGTCCGTCGAGGTGAAGTCGAGCGCCACCGACGCGCAAACCGTGCTCACCGTCACCTGGGACAGCGGCCCCGGCACCGCACCCGACTCCGGCGGCTCCGCCACGATGTCGCGGTTCACCGACGCCGGGGAGTACATGTACCACCGCTTCAGTACTCCCCTGTCGATCACGCAGGCGCCGACGACGGCCACGATCACCAGCAACCGCGGCGGCTCCGTCACGGTTCCGGTGACCAAGTGGCTGGGGCAGCCGCGCAAGCCACCGGGCAAGCACTACGTCGCGGACTTCGTCGACCACTACATGGACCCGACCGAGGTCACCGACCGGATCACCTCCCTGGCCCGCGAGTTCCCCAAGCTCGCGGAGATCGTGGACCTGCCGTACAAGACGAACGGGTACCGCCGGGCCGCGCAGGCGCAGTTCGGCACGGTCGCGGCGAGCACGCTGTACGCCAGTTCCAAGGCGTACGGGCACGAAGGCGGCAACGACGTCAGCGTCGCGCTGGCGAAGCCGCAGGCCGCCTCCTCCCCGCTCGGCGTCTCCGTCACGGGCAAGGACATCGTGGTCAACCTGGCCACGGACGCCGCGGGAGCGGTGTCCAGCACGGCCAAACAGGTCGTGGACGCGATCAATGGCGACGCGGCCGCGTCCGCGCTCGTGAGCGCCGCGACGTACCGGGGCAACGCGGGCACGGGCCTGGTGGCCGCCGCACCGGCGACGCGGCTGACCGACAACCTGAAGGCGCCCGCCTCCGTCTCGCGGGAGCCGTTCCAGATGAAGGCGCTGCGCATCGGCAAGCAGCGGGACGGGGCGAAGACCGGCGTGTTCCTCTACTGCCAGGAGCACGCGCGCGAGTGGGTGACCCCGCTGACCTGTGTGGAGACCGCGGAGCGGCTGCTGCGCAACTACGCCGGGGACTCCGACACCAAGAAGCTGGTGGACGACCTCGACATCTTCATCCTGCCGACGGTCAACCCCGACGGCGCGCACTACTCGTTCTACGACTACAACATGCAGCGCAAGAACATGATCAACTACTGCCAGGCCAACTCCGCGGACCCGGCCTCGCGGAACTCCTGGGGTGTGGACCTGAACCGGAACTTCTCGGTCGGGTCGATCTTCGACGGGTACAGCGGCGCCTCGACGACCTGCACCGGCGAGACCTTCGCCGGTCCGGCCGAGCTGTCCGAATCCGAGGCGAAGAACGAGGTGTGGCTGACCCAGAAGTTCCAGAACATCAAGTTCGCGATGAACACGCACTCCTACGGCGGCTACTTCATGTGGCCTCCGGGGGCGTACAAGACGGCCGGGCGTGAGCTGCTGCCGCGGGTGGACTACGGCACCGAGAACTTCTTCTGGAACGCCTCCAGCCACATCCTCTCGGCCGTGCAGACCTGGCGCGGCACCGCGATCTGGCCGGGACGCACCGGGCCGGTCCCGGACGTCCTCTACTCGGCGGCCGGGAACAGCGCCGACGAGCACTGGTACAACCGGGGCATCATCGGCTGGGACTTCGAGGTCGGCGCGGACGTCTACGACCCGGCGACCAAGCGGTTCCAGGCCGTGGGCTTCCAGCCGGCGTTCGGCGAGGGCCATGAGGAGGCGATGGAGTTCTCCTCCGGGCAGGTCGCCATCCTCGAGGTCGCCCGCGGGTACGCGAACGACCACAAGCAGCCGTCGTCCGAGCTGAAGATCATCGGGAAGGGCGCCGACTCGACCTCGTTCACGTTCGCCGTGGACGAGCCGGCCAACATCTACTACACGCTGGACGGCAGCCGGCCCACTCTCTCCTCGCCGAAGCTGACGGCGGCCGGGATGCGTGAGGGGGCGCAGCAGATCACCGTCGGCACGACCACCGAGGTGCACTGGTTCGCCGTAGACATCGCCGGCAACACCGAGAAGAACTACAAGCCGGACGGCAACGGCAAGAACTACAACAAGGCCAGGGTCGTGGTCGGCGACGGCCGCTGACCCCATACCCGGTACCCACCGGATCCGCGGACCCTCGGGCGGCCCTCACCGGCCGCCCGGGGGTCCGCCCGCCTCATGTGCTGTCCGCCGGCGTTCACCCGGGATCGAGGGAGCGGAACGAGCGAAGTGGCCGCCCCGGCCGAGGCACGCTAGACGCCCGTGTCGGGCTCCACGCGGCGGGCCCTGGCGGAGGTGTCGAGGGCGGCGGCCTCCTCGGGGGTGGGGGCGGTGCCGCCGAGGTGGGCGGGCTGCCACCAGACGCCCGGCGGGATCTCGGGGTAGGTCCGCTGGGCCCGGTCGAGCAGCTCTGACATCCGCTGCCGCAGCTCCGCCGTGGTGTCGGCGAGCGGTGTGCGCGGCTCTGGGCGCATCGGCTCGCCGACCAGGATCGTGACGGGTACGTGCCGCTGGAGCAGCCTGCGCGGGCGGCCCTTGGTCCAGAGCCGGTGCGGGCCCCACACGGCGACCGGGATCAGCGGGACGCCCGCGTCGGCCGCCATCCGGACCGGGCCGTTCTTGATGTCCTTGATCGTGAACGACCGGCTGATCGTGGCCTCGGCGAAGTTGCCGACGATCTCGCCGTCCTTCAGCGCTCGCACCGCCGCGCCGAAGGCGCCCGCCCCGGCGGAACGGTCCACCGAGATGTGGTGCATCCCGCGCATCAGCGGCCCGGCCACCGGGTTGGCGAAGACCTCCTTCTTCGCCATAAACCGGACGAGCCGCCGCGAGGGCCAGGCGGCCAGTCCGGCGAAGATGAAGTCGAGGTAGCTCACGTGGTTACTGGCCAGCACCGCGCCGCCGGTTGTGGGCACGCGTTCGGCGCCCTCGATGCGGATCCTGAGATCCAGCGCCTTGAAGACCACGAGCGCGGTCCGGATCACCGGGGGATACACGATCTCAGCCATGACCGAACGGTAACCTACGCGACCGTAACCTCCTGATCCGGCCCCTCACGAGGGCCCCGCCCGCCGGGGGCGGGGCCGTCCAGTTCAGTGTGCGCGGAACGCCTCCTCCAGCCACCACGCGCCCCGGTCGCGGGTCACCTTCGCGTGGACCACCAGGGGCGCCTCGCGCGGTCCCTTCAGCCATTCGGCGACCCCCGCCAGATCGGCCCGCTCGCGTACGGTCACCGTCTGGCAGCCGAAACCCCTGGCGATGGCCGCGATGTCGGCGGCCGGGAAGGTGACGGTGTCCAGCGGATGCCCCTCCGGGCCGAAGTGGTGGACCTCCGCGCCGTATCCCTCGTCGTCGTAGACCACGACGATCATCGGCAGGCCGAGCCGTACCACGGTCTCCAGCTCGGCGACGCCCATCAGGGCTCCGCCGTCGCCCAGCGCGGCCACCGGCAGGCGGTCCGGGCGGGCGAGCGCGGCACCGATCGCGGTGGCCAGGCCGAGGCCGATCGACTGGAACGCCTGGGTGAAGCAGAAGCCGTTCGCGTCCGGCACCGACAAGAACATCGTCGGATATCCCATGAAATTTCCGGAGTCCACGGAGACGATCCGCTCGGCCGGCAGCAGGTCGTCCAGCTCGATCGTGAGCGTCCGCGGGTCGATGCGCCCGCCCCCGCTCTCGTCCTGGTACGGAACGTCCCGCCAGCGGATCTCCTGCGCGACCCGGACGGCCAGCTCGGGGCTTCGGTACCCGTCGCGGGGCGCGCCGAGGGCCTCGGTCACGGCCCGCGCGGTCTCCGCCGCGTCGCCGATCACGCCGAGATCGACCGGCCGGTGCGCGCCGAGCGCGTCCGGATCGATGTCGACCTGGACGACGGTCGCGTCCGGGCCGATCAGCGAACCGTGCCGGGTGGTCCACACGTTGAGCCCGCAGCCCCAGGCCACGACCAGGTCGGCGCCGCGGATCAGCTCGGCCGCCAGCGGAGAGGCGAAGCCGCCGCTCACGTCCAGGTCCCACCGGCTGCCCCGGAACAGCCCGCGCGCGACCGCCGACGTGGCGAGCAGCGCGCCGGACCGGTCGGCGAGCACCTCGATGTCCCGGCTCGCGCCGCGCGCTCCCCGCCCGGCGACGAAGACCGGGCGCCGCGCGGCGGCGATCAGGCGGATCAGCTCGCTCACGGAGTCGGCCGGGGCCGGCCCCGTCGCCGCCGGCTCCGCGAGGTCGGAGGACACCGGGTCGGACGGCTCGCCTCCTCCGTCCCCGAGGTCGCGCCACGCGCGGTCCCGCAGGTCGCGGACGGCGGCCCAGGCCCGGCTCCCCTGCTCCCCCGCGTCGGCGATCCGGCTCGACCGCAGCTCCCGTACGGCCTGGGCGACGTCGTCGGGCAGGACCGCGCCCTGCACGTCGAGGGGAAGGTTGAGCAGGACGGCGCGGCGGCCGAGCAGCGCGGTGAGGAAGGCCAGGACCGTGTCCTCGACGACGCTCTCGGCCGAGTCGACCCGGGCGGCGAGGGCGCCCACGGCCGACACCAGCCCCGGCTGGTCGATGCGGAAGTTCGACCGCGGCGCGGTCGCCTCCCCGGCCAGCACCAGCAGCGGGGTGCGGCTCTTGGCCGCCTCGGCGATGCCGGTCAGCGCGTTCGTGAGGCCCGGCCCCTGGTGGACGCTGAGCACCGCCAGGGAGCCGCTCATCCGCGCGTACGCGTCGGCCATGGTGGCCGCGCCGCCCTCGTGGCGGGCGGCCACGAAGCGCACGCCGTGCTCGGCGAGCGCGTTGGTCACGTGGAAGTTGCCGCTGCCGACGACACCGAAGGCGGTGTCGACTCCGAGCGAGGCGAGGACCGCGCCCACGGCCTCGGCGACGTTCACCGCGCCACCGGGGCGACGACGCGGGCCGGGCTGCCGGGGCCGCCGCCGGGCAGCGGGCCGTGCTCGGCCTCCCGGGCGGTGACGTGCTCGACCTCCACGCCTCCGATGCCCTCCACGAGATCCCGCACCACTGACATGCGCCCGCCTCCCATCCGTCGCAGATCTCCAGAATCCTCCTACACCCGCCGTCGTGCGCGCCAGATCATCCGCGCTTCCGCCCGGTCCGTACGGAGGCCGCGGATCAGCCGATCAGGGCGTAGACGGGCCAGCAGACGGCCGTCCCGGCGACCGCGCCCGCGGCGACCTGCGCGGGCGTGTGGTCGCGCAGGACGATCCGCGACCAGCCGACCAGGGCCACGAGCGGCCAGCAGGCCCACGCCCACGCGCCGAACTCCGCCGTGAGGATGGACACGGCTCCCGCCACGGCGGCCGCGTGGAAGGAGATCTTCCATACCCGGGTGATCGGCAGCATGACCACGCCCATGCCGAGCAGCGCGATCTGCACCGCCAGGACGGTGTTGGGCGCACCCGCCAGCACCAGCACGAGGATGCCGCCGAGCACCAGCGCGATGCTGAGCGCAAGGGGGACCAGCCGCTGCTCACGGCGGGTGATGTGCCGGTCGTTCGCCTGCCCGCGCGCGACGCGCCACAGCACCAGCGCGTACGGCAGGACGCCGCCCGACACGGCGGCGAAGAGGCCCCACAGGAGCCCGGTGGCGGCCGGATGGGACTGGTGCCAGCCCACCACCGCGGGAAGCGGGATCACCACGTGGAAGGGGCTGAGGACCTCGGTGACGAGCCGGGCGAACCGGGACTCGCCGGCGCGAGGCCGCGCCGCCTTCGCAGCCATCGTCACCGCGTTCCTCCGTCGCTCGCCAGGGCGCTGCGGCGTACCAGGGACGAGGACGCCAGCGCGCGGCTGACCCCGGACAGTATCGCGATCTCCTCCGCGACGGTCCCGCCGCCGCGGAGCCGCACCCGTCCCCGGTCCGGTGGCACGGCCGGCTCCCCGAAGCGCGCCGAGTCGATCATGATGCCGACCAGGTACACGAGGTTGTAGCCGACGTTGACCAGGCTGACCGCGGCGGCCGTGCCGACGAGGCTGATCCCGGTCCGGAACGCGCTCGGCCTGACCCGGCGCCGGTAGCGCAGGCTCATCATCGCGAGTTCGACGGCGGCGACCCCGAGCACCCCTTCGAACACGGCGAAGTATCCCGCCGCGGGCATGTCGTCGCGCAGGTCGGCGAACTCGCCGACGGCGTCCCGGTGCGGACGTGGGCCGCGTGTCACGGGCGGCCCTGACCGTCCTGGTCCGGCGGGGACGCGACGCCGAGCGCCTGCCGAGCGGCCCGGACGAGCGTCAGGAAGCCGTCCAGGCTCTCTTCGGGCAGCGTCGCCATGTGCGCGGCGATGTCACGGACCTTGCTGTTGCGGAAGGCGATCAACGCCGCCATGGACTCGTACATCTGCTCGCCGGCCACGTCGTCCACGAAGTAGGTCACCGGAACGCCGAAGAACTTCGCAATCGCGGTGAGATGGCGGAGAGACGGCTCCTCGGTGACATCCCTCTCGATCTTGGAGAGCGAGGCGGCGCTGAGCGTCACCTCGCCGCGCGACGCCGCACGAATGCCGGCGGAGATCTCCTGAAGGCTGTAGGGCCTGCCGCCCTCCTTCAATTTCGTCTCACGCAGCCGGACGAGTTTCTGCCCGTACGTGGGGCGCGACACAGGGTGCCTCCAGCATGACATCGGCGCGCATCGAACATGTTGCGCGCCTTTGCTCCAAAGGTTGACAAACAGATCATCCCATTGGCAAGGTCTTGCCGATCATCCGTTAACTCAGCTTCGGGCCTCATCGACCGAAAGCGCGCCCCGGTTAACGACCTGGTGCCGGAGGGCGTGCCGCACGGCCACGCCAAGTCGATTGGACGCCGGAGTTGCCCGATCACGAAACAGCGGACATTCCGCAATGCGATCACCGCCATTCCGGCCGGCCGGATCGCGATCACCCCGCGTTCGCCGACGCCTGCCGCTCCGCGGAGCGGTTCATACGGCATTGGTCGCGCGCGGACTGCCCTCTCGGCCAGCCGGCACGCGACGGAACCGCGGGCTGAGATGCATCGCGGTCGCCTTGCGCCGGGAAATCGAGGCGTGCCGTCCCGCGCGACCGGGCAGGCGTAAAGGAGACGGCCCCCCACACGAGGACGGCGACATGAAGAAGCTCATCAACGATGTCGGCTCCGTGGTCACCGACGCCTTGCGGGGCGTCGCGGCGGCGCACCCCTCGCTCAAGGTGGACGTCGAGCACAAAATCATCTTCAGGGGGGACGCGCCCCGGCCGGGCAAGGTCGGACTAGTCTCCGGAGGCGGCTCGGGCCACGAGCCGCTGCACGGCGGCTACGTCGGATACGGCATGCTCGACGCCGCCTGTCCCGGCGAGATCTTCACCTCGCCTGTCCCCGACCAGATCGTCCGGGCGACGACCGGCGTGGACGGCGGCGCCGGCGTGCTGCACATCGTGAAGAACTACACCGGCGACGTGCTCAACTTCGAGATGGCGGCCGAGCTCAGCGGCGACGAGGGCGTGGAGGTGACCCGGGTCCTGGTCGACGACGACGTGGCCGTGCGGGACTCGCTCTACACGGCCGGCCGCAGGGGCACCGGCGCCGCCGTCTTCGTGGAGAAGATCGCCGGTGCGCTGGCGGAGGCCGGGGCCCCGCTGGCCGAGGTGGCCCGAGCCGGCAGGGAGGTGAACGACCGCAGCCGCTCCTTCGGCGTCGCGCTGAGCGCCTGCACCACCCCCGCCGCCGGGAGGCCCACGTTCGAGCTGGGCGAGACGGAGATCGAGCTGGGCATCGGCATCCACGGCGAGCCGGGCCGCACCCGCGCCGCGCTCCGGGAGGCGCGCGAGCTCGTCCGCATCGCGATGGACGCGATCGACGATGACCTCCCGCTCTCCGGTGAGACCCTGGTCATGGTCAACGGGATGGGCGGCACGCCGCTCATGGAGCTGTACATCGTCTTCGCCGAGGTGGCCGCATACCTGGAGGAGAGGGGCGCGACCGCCGCGCGCCGCCTGGTCGGCAACCACGTCACCAGCCTCGACATGCAGGGCTTCTCGGTGACCACGTGCGCGCTGACCGACGAGCTCACCCGGCTGTGGGACGCTCCGGTGGAGACACCGGCGCTGCGCTGGGGCCGCTGACCGACACCCGACCCTCAGGAGTCCCCCTTGGACACGCGGTTCTTCGTCATCTGGATGGAGGAGATCACGGCCGCCGTACGGGCCGGTCGCGACCATCTCACCCGGCTGGACGCCGCCATCGGCGACGCCGACCACGGGACCAACCTCGACCGGGGCTTCGCCGCCGTCGCCGAGGCGCTGGCCGCCCGCCCGCCGGATACGCCGGGCGGCGTGCTCGTCCTAGCCGGGTCCACGCTGATCCGCAAGGTCGGCGGAGCCTCCGGCCCCCTGTACGGCACCGCCTTCCGTGAGATGGGCAAGGCGCTCGGCGACGCCGCCGACGTGTCGGCCGCCGATCTCGCGTCCGCGTTGGAGGCGGGGGTCGCGGGCGTACGCAGGCTGGGCGGCGCGGAGGAGGGCGACAAGACGATGGTGGACGCGCTGGCCCCGGCCGCGCGGGCGATGGCGCGCGGCGTGGGCGGGGGCGGCGATCCGGAGGTGGCGTTCGCGGCGGCCGCGGCGGCGGCCGAGGAGGGCGCGAAGGCGACGGTCCCGCTCGTGGCGCGCAAGGGGCGGGCCAGCTATCTCGGGGCACGCAGCACCGGGCACGAGGACCCGGGGGCGGCTTCGACGGCGCTCATCGTCGGCGCGCTCAGGGCCGTCGCGGCCCGCCGCTCGCCGCGCCCGAAGAGCCGCCCCTGAACGGGAGAGCACGACCGTGGGGCAGACCCACGGGAACGCGGAAGGAGCGCACAGGAGACTGCGATGGTGGGCATCGTTCTCATTTCACACAGCCACGGTCTGGCCTCGGAGGCGGCCGAGCTGGCCAGGAGCGTCTGCGGCGTGGACGTGCCGGTGGCGGCGGCGGGAGGCGCGGACGACGGCGGGGTCGGCACGAGCGTGGACAAGGTCGCGGCGGCCGTCGACGAGGTGGACCAGGGGGACGGCGTGGTCCTGATCCCGGATCTCGGCAGCTCGGTGCTGACCGCGCGGCTCCTGGAGAGCCCCGGTTCCGTGGTGATCGCGGACGTGCCGTTCGTCGAGGGGGCCATCTCGGCGGCGGTCGCGGCCGCGGGCGGCGCCTCGCTTGAGGGCGTGCTCGCCGCCGCGGCCGAGGCCCGTTCCTTCCGAAAGCTGTGACCCCGGGCCTACCGGCCCCCGCCGCGAGCGGTTTCAACGGGCGGACCATGCCTCCGCGCGGTCACCGGCCGGGCACATTCGGCGTGGAGCCGGCTCAGCCGACCTTCTCGGCGACAACCACCGCGATCTTGGCCGCGGTGTCCTCACCGACGTCACCCGAGGTCACGACGAGGGCCGAGACGTCCCCCTTGCTCGCGACGCAGACCGTCGCGGCATCCGTGCCACGGGCGCACTGGGCGCCGTTGACGTTCTTCGGCTCTGCCCCACCACCGGCGGCGGAGAGCATCGAGGACCCGGTGATGTCGAAGGCCTCGCCCTTGCCCGCGAGGGCCATGGCGAACCCACTGCCCTCCTCCGCGACGTAGCAGTACGAACCGATCTTGCCGTCCCCGGAAACGTCGTTCATGGCGCCCCCTCCGAGGCTGCACGCGAACCCGGTCACGCCACCCTTGCTGAGTTTGAGACCGTCGATCGTCTGCGGCAGCTTGTCGGATCCGGGCGACCCCTGACCCGCGACGTCGTTGACCTTCTTCGCCAAGAACAGGCCACCGGCGACGGCGCCACCGATAACCAGGACCGCGATGACTCCGGCCACCGCGAGCGCGATCAGGCAGCCCCTGGACAGGCCGCTTTTCGGCCTCGCCGCCGGTGGCGGCCCCCAGGCGGGCTGGGCAGGCCCCGGCTGGCCCGGCTGTTGACCCCAGGCGGGCTGGGCAGGACCCGGCTGGCCCGGCTGCTGTCCCCAGATGGGCTGGGCAGGTCCCGGCTGCTGACCCCAGGCAGGAGGCGGACCGCTGTCCGGACCGTCCGACCGACCTGTCGGTTGCTCGCTCATCCGTCTCTCCGCCTTTCGCGTAAAGGAAAGGCCGCCCCCTCGGCACGGCCGAGTATGGCAAGACGCCCGCACGGTGAGCAATATCGCCGATCCCCGCTGCGAGCTGACCGAGCTGACCGGGCTGGCCTGGCGTCCCGGACGCGGGGCTCCCGCCGGGCCCCGCCAGGCCCCGTCGTGGACAGCCGGGACCCGGGCGGTCCCCTCGGCGCGGACCTGGGGCGGACCTGGCGCGGATCAGCCGACCGCGCGGCGGCCGGGCACCGTACCCCCGAGCCCGCCGAGCCCGCCGAGCCCGCCGAGGCAAGGGTTACGCCTGGTAGACGCCTCGTGCGCTCATTTCCACTGGAAGTACACGAACAGCCGGCCGTGGTTCTTCGCGTCCTTGTCGATGCGGTGATAGAGCGCCTTGATCTCTTTCTGCTCCAGGAACCGCAGCACCTTCTTCTTGAGCTGGCCCGATCCCTTTCCGGGGATGATCTCTACCTGTGTCGCCTTGATCCGTACCGCCTCCTGGATCACTCCGTGCAGCGCCCGGTCGATCTCGCGGCTGTTGTTGTAGATGTCATGGAGATCAAGTTTGAGCTTCACGAGATCGAGTGTACGACTTGGCAACTTCCACCCAAGGAGCCACATAAAGTCGGCATAAATAGTGATCTATACCTATTTTTGATCTCTAGTTAGACTCCCAGTCAGGCCCAGCCGCCTTGCGGGGCGGCTGGCCGCTTGTCGCCCGAGGGGGAGGGTCGTGCGCCTTCCCGCGCGTTCAGGGCGGCGGTGCACGACACCCACCTCACGGGCGGCGATCAGCGCAGCGCCCTCATGGGAGGTGTTCGTGCCAAGGAAGACTTCGTCCACCTACTTACGCCTGGCCGCCGTCGCGAGCGGTCTCACACTCGTCGCGGCCACGGTTCCCGCGGCGTCCGCGACGGCGGATCCCACCCCCGACCCCACCGGATCCTGGTCGGCCACCGCGCTCACCGCGGGTGATCACGTCCAGGGGGCCAAGTCGCCGAGCGGGCGGCTGGCCAAGAGCGACGCGCAACTGCTGACGTCGCGCTCGTCGGCGCCGGTGAGCGTCGTCGTGAAGCTGGACTACGACTCGCTCGCCGCGTACCAGGGTGACCTGCCGGGCCTGCCCGGCACCAGCCCGTCGGTCACCGGAAAGTCCCTCGATCTCAAGAGCGCCGACGCGGCCAAGTACGGCAAGCACATCGAGGAGGTCGAGAACGCCTTCCTCGGCGAGCTGTCCAAGAAGATCCCCGACGCCAAGGTGGGCCAGCGGCTCCGCACTGTGTACGGCGGCGTGGCCCTCACCCTGCCCGGCGAGAAGGCCGCCGAGCTGGTGAAGCTCCCCGGGGTCGCGGCGGTGCAGCAGGACAGGCTGGAGCAGCCGCTCACCGACTCCAGCGCCTCGTTCATGGGCGCCGACGCGATATACAACCGGCTCGGCGGGACGAAATCGTCCGGCAAGGGCGTGATCGTCGGCATCCTCGACTCGGGCGTCTGGCCCGAGCACCCGTCGTTCGCCGACCCGGGCAACCTGCCCGCTCCCCCGCCCAAGGCCGACGGCACCCCGCGTACCTGCTCCTTCGGGGACAACCCGCTGACCCCGACAGCGGACGTCTTCGTCTGCAACAACAAGCTGATCTCCGGCCAGCCCTTCCTCGCGACGTACAACGCGCAGGTGGGCGGCGAGGTCTACCCCGACAGCGCCCGTGACTCCAACGGCCACGGGACGCACACCGCCACCACCTCGGCCGGCGGCCCGGTCGAGCACGCGGACCCGCTCGGCATCGACCGCGGCGCGATCCACGGTGTGGCGCCCGCCGCCCACGTCGCGGCGTACAAGGTGTGCGGCGCCGAGGGCTGCTACCAGTCCGACTCCGCGGCCGCGGTGGCCCAGGCGATCGCGGACGGCGTCCGCGTGATCAACTTCTCGATCTCCGGCGGGTCGGACCCCTACAGCGACGCGGTCGAGCTGGCGTTCCTCGACGCGTACGCGGCGGGCGTCTTCGTGTCCGCCTCGGCCGGGAACTCCGGCCCGGGCGCGAACACGACCGACCACCGCAGCCCGTGGGTCACGACGGTGGCCGCCTCGACCCAGTCGCGCACCTTCCAGTCGACGATCACCCTCGCCGGCGACGGCGCGACCGCCACGATCAAGGGCGCGTCGATCACGTCGGGCGCGGGGACGCCGCTGCCGATCGTGCTCGCCTCGGCCCCGCCGTACAGCGACGCGCTGTGCGTGCGGACGCCTCCGGCCGGGCTGTTCACCGGAAAGATCGTCGCCTGTGAGCGGGGGCCGAACCGGGTGCTCAAGGGCGCCGCGGTCAAGAAGGGCGGCGCCGCGGGGATGATCCTTTACAACTCCTCGCCGCTCGACGTGATGACGGACAACCACTGGGTGCCCACCGTTCACATCGACAAGCCGGAGACCGACGCGCTGCTCGCCTTCGTCGCCGCCCACGCGGGCGCGACGGCGACCTTCACGCAGGGCGAGAAGGCGACGTGGCAGGGCGACGCCATGACCACGTTCTCCTCGCGCGGCCCCGGCGGCGACTTCCTCAAGCCGGACGTGACCGCGCCCGGCCTGCACATCCTCGCCGGCAACACCCCGACACCGGAATCAGAGCTTGAAGGTCCGCCCGGCAACCTGTACCAGGTCATCGCCGGCACATCGATGTCGTCGCCGCACGTGGCGGGCGCCGGGGCGCTGATGGCGGCCCTGCACCCGGGCTGGACGCCCGGCCAGATCAAGTCGGCGCTGGAGACGACGGCCACGACGAAGGTCACCAAGCAGGACCGGACCACGCCCGCCGACCCGTTCGACTACGGCGGCGGCCGGGTCGACCTGTCCAAGGCCGCCGACACCGGGCTGACCCTTGACGAGACCGCGGCCAACTACGCGGCCTCGGCGACCGACCCGATGGGCCGGATCGACCTCAACCTGCCCTCGGTGAACGCGCCGATCATGCCCGGTGTGATCACCGCGAAGCGCACGCTCGTCAACACGACGAACAAGACGGTCGTCTACCGCGCGAGCGGCAGCACGGTCAGCGGGGCGAGCATCACGGTGTCCCCGTCGGTGTTCAACGTCAAGCCCGGCAAGAGCGCCACGATCACCATCGTCATCGCCGCGCCGGACCTGCCCGAGGGGCAGTACTTCGGCCAGGTGGACCTCAAGCAGGTCAACGGCGACCGGGCGCAGCACCTGCCGGTCGCGTTCTACCGTCAGCAGGGCGCGGTGCCGATCGACCAGACCTGCGCGCCCGACACGATCGTGAAGAACACCGGCGTCTCCACCTGCACCGTGTCCGTACAGAACAACACCCTGCAGAACACCGAGGTCACCGCGGTCAGCACGCTCAGCACGAAGCTGAAGGTCACAGGGGCCACCGGCGCGACCCTGACCGGGAACCGCGTCGTCACGGCGAAGACCACCCTCGCGGGGCGGCAGCCCGACCGGCCGGGCATCGCTCCGGGGGCCAACCCGGCGGGCGGCTGGCTCCCGCTGGCGAGCCTCGGCCTCACGCCGACGCCGATCGGCGACGAGGAGGCGATCAACTTCACCGTCCCGGCCTTCGTCTACGCCGGCAAGACGTACACGCGGATCGGGGTCGTCTCGAACGGCTACACCGTCGCGGGCGGCACGACCGGTTCGGCGGACATCGCGTACGCTCCGCAGACGCTGCCCGACCCGACCCCGCCCAACAACGTGCTCGCGCCGTACTGGACCGACCTGGACGGCCGCGGGGCGCCGGGCGTGTACGCGGGGACGCTGACGGACGGCGTCCACCGCTGGCTGGTCATCGAGTGGCAGGTCCGCCTGTACGGGGACAGCGCCGTACGGGTCTTCCAGCAGTGGATCGGGGTCAACGGCACCGAGGACATCAGCTTCGCCTACAACCCGGCCGCGCGTCCGCCCTACCCGGGTGACGACTACGGCCTGACCGTCGGCGCGGAGAACGCCGACGGCACGGCGGGCGGCCAGATCACCGGCGCGCCCACCAGCGACTACCGGATCACCAGCACGCCGGGCGCGCCCGGCGGGGCCCTGACCTACTCGTTCACGGTCACGGGCTCGTCCGCCGGCACCGGCGAGGTGACGACGGCGACCTCGACCCCGCAGGTACGCGGCGTCACCGTGGAGGTGGACAAGATCACCGTCAAATGAGGTGTCTCGCGGTCCGGCCGCCCGGCCGGACCGCGAGACCGGACCCGGATCCCGTCCGGCGAGACGAGGAGGGGCCCGGCGCGCGCCGGGCCCCTCCCCTTTCCGATCGGGCCGGGTCAGCCGCGGATGTAGCCGACCAGGGCCTCGTTCTCCGTCTCCAGATCGTCGATGGAGCTTTTGACGACGTCGCCGATGCTGACGATGCCGGCGAGCCGCCCCTCGCGGACGACCGGGACGTGCCGGACGCGGTGGTTCGTCATGGTGCGGCGGAGCTCGTCCACGTTCGCCTCGGGGGTGCAGGTGTGGACCTCGGTCGTCATGATCGCGGACACGGGGAGGTCGAAGACCGCGGCGCCGCGGTCGGCCAGCCGGCGGACGACGTCGCGTTCGGAGACGATGCCGGTGATGGCCAGGCCGTCCTCCGAGACGACCACCGCCCCGATGTTCCGCTCCGCCAGGACGGCCAGCAGTTCGGTGACCGTGGCGTCCGGCGGCACGGTCACCACGTCCGTACCCTTGCGCCGCAGAACAGTTCTGATCAGCATCGGCACCACCTCGGCTCCGGCCCGGCATGTTTTCCCTGACCATTGCCCTCGACACCCTCCCCCTATGCGCGTTGCGGATCAGTGACGCCCGGCCGCGGCGGGACCGAGCCCCCGCCGGAGAGCGGTCCGGTCTCGATGGAGGACAATCGGGTGACCAGCGCCCAAGCAGTAATGTGTGAAATACCACCATTGCCCGCCACCCGGAGACAACGATGACGGACAAGCTCAACACCGGAAGCCACGACCTTCCGATCACCGAGGCCCTCGCGGAGTTCATGGCGACCGGCTGGGCCGACACCAGCCGGACCGACGCGCATCCGCTGCCCCTCGCCGCGTACACCGCCAAGCGGCGGGTCGCGCTCGCCTCGCGCTTTCCCGGGGAGCGGCTGGTCATCCCCTCCGGGACGCTCAAGGTCCGCAGCAACGACGACGACTACCGGTTCCGGGCGCACAGCGCGTTCACGTACCTGACGGGGGCTCAGGAGCCGGACAACGTGCTGGTGGTCGAGCCGTCCGGCGCGGCGCGCCTCTTCATGCGGCCGCGCTCGCCCCGCTCCGCGGGGCAGGAGTTCTACCGCGACCGCCGGTACGGCGAGTTCTGGGTGGGCCGCCGCCCCGACCTCGCCGAGGCCGAGGAGCTCCACCAGATCGAGTGCGTCCACATCGACCGCCTGCCCGACGCGCTCTCCGGGCCCGCACGGGTGCTGCGCGGCGTGGACGGCTCGATCGACGCCCTGGTGTCGCCCGGGGAGGGCGACGGCGAGTTCGCCACGTTCCTGGCGGAGATGCGGCTCGTCAAGGACGAGTGGGAGGTCGCGGAGCTGCAGCATGCGGTGGACGCCACCGCCCGCGGCTTCGAGGACGTGGTCCGGGCGCTGCCCGCGGCGATCGCCCACCCGCGCGGCGAGCGGTACATCGAAGGGATCTTCGGGCTGCGCTCCCGGTTGGAGGGCAACGCGGTCGGCTACCAGTCGATCGTGGCCTCGGGCGCGCACGCCTGCGTGCTGCACTGGATCCGCAACGACGGGCGGTTGAACCCCGACGAGCTGCTGCTCCTGGACGCGGGCGTGGAGAGCGACAACCTCTACACCGCCGACATCACCCGCACGCTGCCGCTGTCCGGCCGGTTCAGCCCGCTGCAGCGGCAGGTGTACGACCTCGTCCTGGCGGCGCAGGACGCGGCGATCGCGACCCTGCGTCCGGGCGCCCGGTTCCGCGAGTTCCACCTGACCGCGATGCGGGTGATCGCCGAGGGCCTGCACGACTGGGGCGTGCTGTCCAACCCCGACCTGGAGAGCGGCCTCTACCGCCGCTACACCCTCTGCAGCAGCGGGCACATGCTCGGCCTGGACGTCCACGACTGCGCGGGGGCGCGGGCCGGCACCTACCTCGACGGCGTGCTGGAGGAGGGCCAGGTGCTCACCGTCGAGCCCGGCCTCTACCTGCAGCCCGACGACCTCACGCTGCCGCCCGAGCTGCGCGGCATCGGCGTGCGCATCGAGGACGACCTGGTCATCACCGCGGACGGGGCGCGTCTCATGTCGGCGGGCCTGCCCAGGCGCGCGGACGAGATCGAGGCGTGGATGGCCGGGCTGCTCGGCTGACCCCCGGCCCGGCCGAACAGGACGCCCGCGATTTACGCGTTGGTCACCATGCTCGAATAAGGTGAGGCCGTGCGCTCCCCCCTGATCTTCGCCGGCCACACCGACGAGGTCCTCGACATGGTCGGGGGGACGCTCACGGACGCCGAGCGGGCCCGCGCCGACCGCTTCAACCGCGAGCAGGACCGGCTCGACTTCGTCGCCGCCCACCTTCTCGTACGGCACTGCGCGGCCGAGTTCCTCGGCACCCGCGCCTGCCTGCTCACGCTGGTGCAGCGCTGCGAGCAGTGCGGCGGGCCGCACGGCCGGCCGGAGTTCGCGGAGGAACCGGACCTGTCCGTGAGCATGTCCCACACCAGGGGGTATGTGTGCGCCGCGGTGGGGCACGGCCGGGTCGGCGTGGACGCCGAGCACGCCACGGAGGGTCCGGCCGACCAGAGCCTGGCCGCCGTCGCGCTCAGCCCGGCCGAGGCCCACCTGGTGGGACGGGACAACCGCAAGCTCATCCGGCAGTGGGTGCGCAAGGAGGCCCTGGTGAAGCGGGGCGAGCTCACCCTCGACCAGCTGCGGGAGACCGACCTGTCCGGCCTGCCGTTCGACGACGACGCCGCCACCCTGGAGTGGGAGGGCAGGCACCTGCTCGAGTGGACGGCGGGCAGCGTCATCGCGGGCGCGATCACCGACAGCCCCGGCCGGCTGCGGCTCCTCGGCGGCCGGGCCGCAGCCCGGGTGTGACCCGACCCCTCGGGTCGTGCCGCGTGCGCCCTCGCCGCGGGACACGGGGCGGCATGATCTTATGCTGGTCGGCATGGACGACCCTCGCTGGCTCACCCCTCAGGAGCAGCGGGCCTGGCGCACGCACCTGACCGTTCACCGGCTGCTGTCCCACCAGCTCGACCGCGAGCTCCACGAGGCCGGTCTGTCGCTGAACGACTACGAGATCCTGGTCAACCTCTCGGAGAGCCCCGGGCGCCGGATGCGCATGAGCGACCTCGCCGACGCCACCGTGCAGTCGCGCAGCAGGCTCTCCCACCAGATATCCCGCATGGAGGCGGCCGGGCTGGTAACGAGGGAGCACTGCGAGGACGACCGGCGCGGCACGTTCGCCGTGCTCACCACCCTGGGCTGGGAGACCATCCAGCGGGTCGCGCTGAACCACGTGGCGGGCGTGCGCCACCACTTCATCGACCGGCTCACCGCCGACCAAGTCACCGCCCTTGAGACGATCTACGCCCCGATCGTGGCCCACCTCCAGCGGGTCCGCTCCGGAAAGGCCTCCTGACCGTCGCCGCCCGGCGACCTGGGTACGCCAGCGTTGGCCGTATGCCGGATATGCCGGCCGCAGTCGGGCATGGTGCCAAACCGATACGTCGCGACCCCGCGCCGGGCGCGGCCCCGATCGCTACGATCCGCGTGTGACAAGACTCCTGACACGACGCCTGGCAGGCACCGTCTGGCTCGTCCTCGCCGTCCTCCTGGTGCCGGCCTGCGGCGGGTCGGCGGAGGCCGGCCTGCCCGCCGGGCCCGACCTGATGAAGAAGGCCGCCACGGCGATGGCGGCGGTCGAGACGGTCGCGTTCACCATCGAGACCGAGGGCAATCCGTCCGTGACGGTCAAGCACGCCGAGGGCAGCCTCACCAAGGAGGGCGACGCGAAGGGCACCCTCCAGATCGACATCATGGGCTCACTCCAGGAGCTGGAGTTCGTCCTGCTCGGGGACGCGGTCCACTTCAAGGGCCCGACCGGCGGCTTCCAGCGGATGACCCGCGAGGAGCTCGCCGCGCTCTACGACCCCTCCGCGGTGCTGACCGGGCTGCCCGCGCTGCTGTCCGGCGCCGTCGACGCGCGGACCGAGGCCGTCGAGAAGGTCGCGGGCACGGACGCCTACCGCGTCCCGGTCACGCTCTCCCAGCAGATCCTGGCCAAGCTGATCCCCGGCATCGCGCAGGGCGTCAACGGCACCGTCTGGCTCGACAAGGCCACCGGACGGCTGCTCAAGATGGACCTCCCGCTCACCGGAGGCAAGGTCGTCGTGAACCTCTCCGACTACGACGCGCCGGTGACGATCACGCCGCCGGCGTCCTGACCGCATGACCGCCTCCCCCTCGCCGGACGCCATGCCCGCCGCCGCCCCCGCGCCCGCCGCCCGCAGGATCGCGCTCGGCGTCGGCGGCACCGCCGTACTGCTCGCCGCGCTCGACGCGTACGTCGTGGTCACCGTGCTCATCGACGTCGCCAGGGACGCCGGGGTCCCGCTGAACCACCTGGAGCGGGCCACGCCGATCGTGACGGGGTTCCTGCTCGGCTACGTCGCCGCGATGCCGCTGCTCGGCGGGCTGTCCGACCGGTACGGCAGGCGTCCCCTCATCCACGCCTGCCTGGCCGGGTTCGCCGCCGGCTCGCTGGTCACCGCGCTGGCCGGGGACGTGCCCATGCTGGTCGTGGGCCGCGCGCTCCAGGGCGTCGCGGGCGGCGCGCTACTCCCGATCACGATGGCGCTCATCGGCGACCTGTGGGAGGAGCGCTCCCGCCCCGCGGCGCTGGGCGCGGTGGGCGCCGCGCAGGAGCTCGGCAGCGTCCTCGGCCCCCTGTACGGCGTGGCCCTCGCCTCCCTGATCCCCGCCGGTACGGCCTGGCTGGGCCTGCCGACCGGCGGGTGGCGGCTCATCTTCTGGGTCAACATCCCGCTGGCCGCCCTCGCCGCGGTGGCCGTCCAGCGCGGCGTTCCCGGCGGGCGGGCGCCGTACGGCGGAGCCAGGGTCGACGTCATCGGCGGCCTGCTCCTCGCCGCGGCCCTCGGGCTGCTCGTCGCCGGCCTGTACAACCCCTCGCCAGACAGCGGCGTGCTCCCGCCGTGGGGCGTGCCGTGCGTGGTGGCCGGGCTGGTCGCGGCTGTGGCGTTCGCCGTCTGGGAGGCCCGCTCGCCGGTCCGGCTGCTCGACCTGTCGGGGACGGCGCGGCGACCGGTGATCGCGACTCTCGGCGTGAGTTTCCTCGCCGGCGCCGCGTTGCTGGTCACGCTGGTGGACGTGCAGTTCACCGCGCAGACCCTGCTCGGCCTGGACACGGTGGGCGGCGCGCTCGTCCTGACCCGGTTCCTCGTCGCGCTGGCCGTGGCCGCGCTGCTCGGCGGCCTGCTGGCGGGGAGGTTCGGCGAGCGCGCGGTCGCCGCGTGCGGCCTGGCCGTCGCTTCCGTCGGCTATGTGCGGATCTCCCAGTGGCCGCTGGATCTCGCCTCGGCGGGCTCGCGCATGGACGTCGACCTGGTCGTCGCGGGGCTCGGGCTCGGCCTGGTCGTCGCGCCGGTGTCCTCCGCGGTGCTGCGGGCCGTACCGGCCGCGCGGCACGGCGTCGCCTCGGCGGCGGTCGTGGTGGCCCGGATGATGGGCATGCTGCTGGGGGTGGCCGCGCTGTCCGCGTGGGGCTTCCACCGGTTCCAGTCGCTCACCGCCCACCTCGACACGCCGCTCCCGATCGGGGTGGAAGCCGCCGAGTACGCCCGGAGGCTCGCCGAGTACACGGCCAAGGTGCACTCGGCGCTGCACGCGGAGTACACCGAGATCTTCCTGATCACCGCGGTGCTGTGCGCCGCGGGCGCACTGTGGGCCCTGCTCCTCCCCCGCCGGGCCGCCAGGCGGCCGTAGCCGGCCCCGGACGATCCCGGGACGGCCCGGAATCCCTCCCGGGCCGGAGGGACGTCGCACCCGTGCGGACGGGACACGGCGCAGCGCAGGATGAGCGCGATCGCCCCGTCCGCACGAACCCCCGGGGCCCCGTTCCACTCATCCGAGGAGCCCCATGCGCAAGGTCTACTACGGCTGCACGGTGATCCAGTTGGTCACCGTGCTCGTCCTCTTCTACCTCGTCACGTTCGGCGCGTTCGAGCGGCCGGCGCCGCTGCCGGGATCGGCCGGCGCGTTGATCGATTACCACATCATCGTCGGCGAGCTGGTCATCCCGCTGCTGTCGCTGCTGACCACGATCGTCGCGGCGATCGCCCGGGCCGGCGCCCGGCTGGTCACCCTGTCGATCACGCCGTTCGCGCTGGTCGCGATCCAGCTCTTCGTCGTCTTCTCACTCGCCGAGATGGCCGGACACACCGACGAACGGAGCACCACGGGCGGGCTGATCGTCCTCGGGTTCCACTCCCTCGTGGGGGTCGCCGTCCTCGGCGTCACCGCCGTCCTGGTCCACCGGGCGCGGGCGCTCGCAAGGGGAGCCGTCGCCGCCACGCCCGCGGCCGCACGCGCCTGACGGCGGCTCAGGAGCGCAGGTAGGCCAGCACCGCCAGGACACGGCGGTGCTGGTCGGTGTCCTCGGCGTACAGGCCGAGCTTCTGGAAGATGCCGCGCACGTGCTTCTCGACCGCGCCCTCGGTGACCACGAGCTGGCGGCTGATCGCCGGGTTGGACCTGCCCTCCGCCATCAGGCCGAGCACCTCGCGCTCACGCGGGGTGAGCGAGGCCAGGGGGTCGTCCCTGCGGCGGCGCACCATGAGCTGGGAGACCACCTGCGGGTCGAAGACGGTGCCGCCCCCGGCGACCCGGCGCAGCCCCTCCATGAACTCCTCGACGTCGACGACCCGGTCCTTCAGCAGGTAGCCGACCGCGCCCCGGGCGTCGGCCAGCAGGTCGTCGGCGTAGGAGACCTCGACGTACTGGGAGAGGATCAGCACCGGCGTGCCGGGCACCTTCTGCCGGACCTCGACGGCGGCCCGCAGCCCCTCGTCGGTGAAGGACGGCGGCATCCGCACGTCCACGACGGAGACGTCCGGCCGCAGCTCGACGACGGCCCGCACGAGATCCTCGCCCGAGCCGACCGCCGCCACCACCTCGCAGCCGAACTCCTCGAGGAGGCGGACCAGGCCCGCCCGGATCAGGACGGCGTCATCCGCCACGACTACGCGCACGGCACCTCCGCGACGATCATCGTCGGCCCACCGGCCGGCGAGTTTACGGTCAGTTCACCCTCGACCACGCGGACCCGGTCGGCCAGCCCGGCCAGGCCGTGCCCCTTGGCGACGTGCGCGCCGCCGACCCCGTCGTCGCCGATGGTGAGCAGCAGCGAGTCCCCGACCCTCATGAGGGACACCGCGCAGGTGGTGGCCCGGCTGTGCTTGGCCACGTTGGTGAGCGCCTCGGCGGTCAGGAAGTACACGGTGTTCTCCACCAGCGCCGGGAAACGCTCCTCGACCTGCACGTCCAGCTCCACCGGTACGGTGCACCGGCTGGCCAGGGCGGCCAGCGCGGGGGCCAGCCCCCGGTCGGCGAGGATCGGCGGGGCGATGCCGCGGGAGAGCGCCCGCAGCTCGTCGAGGGTGTCCCGGGTCGCGGTGATCGCCTGGCCGATGGTCTCGTGCGCCGCGGACGCGTCCCGCTGCAGCTCCCGCTGCGCCCGGGACAGCTCCATCGCCAGGTGCACCAGGCGCTGCTGCGGCCCGTCGTGGATGTCGCGCTCCAGCCGGCGCAGCGCGTCCGCCTCCGCGTGAACGGCCGCGTTGCGGCCCTCGGTCAGCCCCTCGATGCGCTCCTGCAGCTCCGCCACCCCGCTCAGCAGCGTCCGGCCCAGCGACGCCTGCAGTACGGCACAGCCCCGCATGACCGGGGCGAGGGTGATCGCGAAGATGAGCCCGATGATGATGTAGAAGACGCTGTCGGTGACGTATCCCGTCCCGAGCCCGAGCAGTTCGGGGAGCTGATGGTTGCCCGGGATGTTGGAGGTGATCCCGCCGTAGAGGGGGTACAGCAGGCCGACAAGCGCCAACGCCCACCAGACGATGGTCAGGACGAACGTCCCGATCGCCACGGGGAAGATCAGGAGCGCGTGCAGCGCGTCCAGCCAGGACTGCCCGCTCAGGACCGGATTGGCCGTACGGCGCAGCCAGCCGGCGCCCGCGGGCGCCTCCGGGTAACGCGGCCGGGACACCGGCTTTCCGAGCACGCCGCTGATCCGCACCCGCTCGATGTCACCGAAGGTGCGGACCCCGAGCAGGGTGGCGGCGAGCACCGGGATGCCGAGCAGCGTCACCGCCGTCCCCAGGCCGGCCGAGATTCCGACGATGAGCACGCAGAAAACGGCGACCGCGAGGGGGAAACCGATCAGCAGGTAGGCGGTGTCGGCGGTGAGCCGGCGCAGAGTACGTCGCATGTCAATCAAACTAGGATTTTCCGGACCGGCGGACGAGCCTGCCCACCGGCGTCCGGTTGGTAGGGCCAGCCCTACCAACCGGCTCGGCGCCCCCGCCGGTGTCGGCGGCGGGGCGCACCGAAGGGGTCACTTGCCCTTGCGCTTCTCCCGGATCTTCATCGTGACCTCGATCGGAGACCCGGCGAAGCCGAACTCCTCGCGGATCCGGCGCTCGATGAACCGGCGGTAGGTCTCCTCCAGGAAGCCGGAGGTGAACAGCACGAACTTCGGCGGCTCGCTGGACGCCTGGGTCGCGAACAGGATCTTGGGCTGCTTGCCGCCGCGCACCGGGGGCGGCGTCGCCTGCACCAGCTCGGTGAGGAACTGGTTGAGCCGCGCGGTGGGCACCCGCGTCCCCCAGGAGTCGAGGGCGCGCTCGATGGCCGGGGTCAGCTTCTCGACGTGCCGGCCCGTCTTCGCGGAGATGTTGACCCGCAGCGCCCACGGCGTGCGGACGAGCTGCCGGTCGATCTCCTTCTCCAGGTAGTAGCGCCGGTCCTCGTCGACCAGGTCCCACTTGTTGAACGCGACGACCATGCAGCGGCCGGACTCGATCACCAGGCTGATGATGCGCAGGTCCTGCTCGGTCAGCGTGTCAGAGGCGTCGATCAGCACGACCGCGACCTCCGACCGCTCCAGGGCGGCCCGCGTGCGCATCGCCGCGTAGAAGTCGGCGCCCTTGAGCTCGCGGTCGCGGCGGCGGATGCCGGCCGTGTCGACGAAGCGGTACGTCCGGCCGCCCAGCTCGACCAGTTCGTCCACCGGGTCGCGGGTCGTGCCGGCCATCGGGTCCACGAGGACCCGCTCCTCGCCCGCCACCTTGTTCAGCAGGGACGACTTGCCGACGTTGGGCTTGCCCAGCAGGGCGACCCGGCGCGGGCCGCTCTGCGCGCCGAACGTCTGCGGCGGCGTCTCGGGCAGCGCGTCGAGCACCACGTCGAGCAGGTCGCCGCTGGACCGGCCGTGCAGCGCCGACACCGGTTGCGGCTCGCCCAGGCCGAGCGACCACAGCCCGGCCGCCTCCAGCTCCATGAGCTGGTTGTCCACCTTGTTGGCGGCCAGCACGACGGGCTTGCCGGCCCGCCGCAGCACGGCGCCGACCGCCTCGTCGGAGTCGGTCACGCCGACACTGGCGTCCACCACGAACAGGATCACGTCGGCCAGCTCGGCCGCGATCTGCGCCTGCTCGGCGATGCGGAGCGCCATGCCCGTGGCGTCCGGGTCCCAGCCGCCCGTGTCGACCAGGGTGAACCGGCGCCCCCGCCAGGTCGCCTCATAGGTGACCCGGTCCCGGGTGACACCCGGCACATCCTCGACGACCGCCTCGCGGCGGCCGATGATCCGGTTGACCAGCGTGGACTTGCCCACGTTGGGCCGGCCGACCACGGCCACGACCGGCAGCGGCCCGGTGTCGGGCGCCTCCTCGGCCTCGTCTGCGGCGAGATCGGCGAGCTCGGCCTCGATCCAGCCGGCCTCGTCTCCGTATTCCCCCGTCACGTCCCTGCTCATCGCTTCCTCTCCCGATCCGGAGAGGATCAGGTTCGCTTCGTGCCCTCCTGCCCGTCAGGGCCGGGGATCCCGGCCCTTTCGGCGATCAGGCTCGTTCCTTGACCAGTCGCAGCACCTCGGCGATCACCTCGTCGAGGTCCAGCGGCGTCGTGTCCAGTTCGACGGCGTCCGCCGCCTTGGCCAGCGGGTCCGCCCGCCGGGTTGAGTCCAGTCTGTCCCGCCGCGCCATCTCGACCTTCTGCGCCGCCACCGTGGTGCCGTTCAGCTCGGCCGTGCGGCGGGCGGCGCGGGCCTCGGCGCTGGCGGTCAGGAAGACCTTGACCGCGGCGTCCGGGGCCACCACCGTGCCGATGTCGCGCCCCTCCACGACAATGCCGCCGGAGGCGAGCGCCCCGGCGATGATCTCGCGCTGCAGCGCGACCAGCCGGGCGCGCACCTCGGGGACGGCGCTCACCGCGGAGACCGCCCCGGTGACCGCGGCCTCGCGGATCGGACCGTTCACGTCGACGCCGTCCACCGTGACGCCCGGGGCGTCCGGGTCGGTGCTCATGACCAGCCGCGGGTCGCCCGCCCGGCCCGCCATCGCGTCCGCGTCCGCCAGGTCGACCCCCTGCTGGAGCATCCACCAGGTGACCGCGCGGTACATCGCGCCGGTGTCGAGGTAACGCAGCCCCAGCGCCCGCGCGACGCCGCGCGACGCGCTCGACTTACCCGACCCGGAAGGCCCGTCCATCGCGACGACCAGACCCGACACGATCGCTCCTCTGCCTCAAGAGCGCGTCAAGATGCACTCTGCCGTTGTCCGCCCCCGAGAGTACCGGCACTCGCCGATCCCCCGCGCATCGGCGGCGAGCGCCGACGATCACGGGACGGCCACGGCGCCAGAAGCCGGCCCCGCGTCAGGGCACCTGCCAGCCGCGGGCGCGCAGCGCCTTGGCCAGCCCGGCCGCCGCCTCCGGCTGGACGTACAGCTCGGCGGCGCCGAGAGGCAGCCCCGGCGCGTGCTCCAGCCGGATGTCCTCGATGTTGACCCCGGTCTCACCCGCGGCCTGCACCAGCCGGGCCAGCTCGCCCGGCCGGTCGCCGATCACGACCTGGACGACCGTATAAGTACGGGCCGGGCCGCCGTGCTTGCCGGGGATCCGCCCGGTGCCCACCACGCCGCGGGTCAGCAGGTCGGTCACCTCGGAGACGGCCGTGCCCTCCCCCGCGTGGCCGCGCAGCGAGCGCGCGGCGGCGGCGAGGTCGGCCGCCACGCGTTCGAGCACCTCGGCCACCGGTACGGCGTTGCCGGACAGGATGCCGGTCCACAGCCCGGGGTCGCCCGCCGCGATGCGGGTGACGTCGCGCACGCCCTGCCCGGACAGCCCGAGCGCCGTCTCCGACGCCTCGGCCAGCCGCGCCGCCACGGCCGCCGCGGTCACGTGCGGGGCGTGGGAGATGACGGCCACCGCCCGGTCGTGCTCGGCGGCGTTCACCGTGACGGCGTTCCCGCCGCACAGCGCCACCAGCTCCCGCACGGTCCGTACGGCGGCCGCCGACGTGCCGGAATTGGGGCACAGCGCCCAGGGACGGCCCAGGAACAGGTCGGCCCGGGCGGCGGCGGGTCCCGACCGCTCACGCCCGGCCAGCGGATGGCCCGGCACGAACGTGGCCAGGTCGCACCCGAGCTCCTCCGCCTCGCTCACCGGGAGCGCCTTGACGCTCGCCACGTCGGTGTAGCAGCGGGCGGCGCCGTTCTTCTGCAGGTCGAGCAGTTGCGCGGCGACGAACTGGGGCGGCACGGCGATGACCGCGAGGTCGGCGGTGACGCCGGGCGTCCACTCCTCACCCGCGCCAAGCTCCCGCGCCAGCCGTACGGCGGCGGGGTCGCGGTCGGCGAGGTAGACCCGCACGTCGCGCTCGCGCAGCGCCAGCGCGACGGAGGTGCCGATCAAACCGGTGCCGACAACGACAACGCTGCCGATCGTGCCGTCCTGGATGGGAGTCATGATGCTGCCCTACCGTGCCGTGTCGTGAGGGCCCCGGCTCGCGGGAGGCCCTCCAATCCCTGTCGCCAGGCTCCGTCGTACCCGAGGCGTTCCGTGCCGCCCTCTCCGGCTGCGATACCTGGCCCAACTTATGGTGCTCGCTTCACCCGAGCGGCGTGCCCGCCTCCCGGGGGCCCGGGCCGGCCTCGTCGGCTCCGCCGGGCGATCTACTGGGCGATGTCGACCCTGAGGGCGACCGCGCCCCGGAGATAGACGTGCTGGATCTCCTGCCGCGGCCGGTCGGTGGCCACGTGGGCCATCAACCGGACCACGCGCGGCAGGGCGCCCGGCACGTCGATCTCGCTCGCGCACAGCAGCGGCACGTCGTGGAAGCCCAGCTTCCGCGCGGCCAGCGCGGGGAACTCCGCCGTCAGGTCCGGCGTGGCCGTGAAGATCACGCTGATGACGTCGTCGGTGGTGAGCTTGTTGCGCGCCATCACCTCGGTCACCAGCTCGGTCGTCCCGGCCAGGATCGACTCGCGATCGTTGCCGTCGACCTGGATGGCTCCCCGGATCGCCCGCACCATGTCATCCCCTTCTCGTTCCACCGCGCTCCCGCTCCGCCGCTCTTTCCGCCGCTCGGGGGCGCCGCCGTCTGTCGTCCGGTCAGGCTACAGGCCGACCGCCGCGTAGAGGTCGCCGACCTCCTGCAGGGTGAGCGCGCGGACCGTGCCCGGCTTCAGCCGGCCCAGCTTGACCGGGCCGAACTCGATGCGGGCCAGGTCGAGCACCCGGTGGCCGGTCTCCTCCAGCAGGCGGCGGACGATGTGCTTGCGCCCCTCGTGCAGGACCACCTCGACCAGCGCCTGCTGGCCGTGCTCCTGAATGATGTGGAACTCGTCCACCTTGGCCAGGCCGTCCTCCAGCTCGATGCCCTTGCGCAGCACCCGGTGCAGGTCGCGCGGGATCGGACCCGGAACCTTCGCCCAGTACTTCTTCTTCACGCCGTAGCTGGGGTGGGTGAGCCGGTGGGCGAGCTCGCCGTCGTTGGTGAACAGCAGCAGGCCCTCGGTCTCGGTGTCCAGCCGGCCGACGTGGAAGAGACGCGGGGCGAGATCCTGCACGAAGTCCTGCAGGCACGGCCGTCCCTCGGGGTCCTCCATCGTGCTCACCACGCCGATCGGCTTGTTGAGCGCGAAGTAGACGAGGTCGGACGCGGTCGGGATGCGCTTGCCGTCCACGTGGATGACCTGCTTGGACGGATCGACCCGCGCGCCGAAGCGGCGGACGACCTGCCCGTCGACGGTGACGCGGCCGTCGCCGATCATCTCCTCGCAGGCGCGGCGGCTGGCCACGCCCGCCTGGGCGAGGACCTTCTGCAGCCGGTCGCCGCCGGGCACCTCGGTGGTGTCGCGCTCGTCGGTGTAGCCGGGCTCGTAGAAGTCCGGGTCCCGGAGCGGCTGCCGGGCGCTCTTGAACGGGTTCCCGCCCGCGGCGGCCCCGCGGCCGCCGGGCCGCCCAGCCGCCGGCTTGGCCCGGAAGTCGGGGCGCCCGCCCTCGCGCAGCTCACGGCGCGAGCTGTCCTTGCCGAAGCGGCCGCGGGAGCCGCCCCGCTCCCCGCCGCCGGTCCGGCCGATGGTCTGCACGTCGTCGCGGCGCTCACGGCGGTCGCGGCGCTCGCCCTCGGGGCGGCCGTACCGCCCGCGCGATCCGGACGGGCGACCGTCGCGCTCGCGGTCGTCGCGCCGGACGTCCCGCGGCTCACGGTCGCGGACGTCCCGGTCGCGGCTGTCCCGGTCACGGGCGTCACGCCGGCCGAAGTCGCGGTCACGTGAACCACGATCGCGGTCGCGGTCCCGGAAGTCACGGTCGCGATCGCGGGAGTCGCGGGAGTCGCGGGAGTCGCGGGAGTCGCGAGAATCCCGATCGCGGACGTCACGGTCACGGTCGCCGGCCGACCGGCCGAACCGCCCCGCGCGGAAGGAGTCCCGCTCGCCCCGGCCGGCCCCGGCGGGGCCGCGGTCGCGGGAGAACCCGCGGGAGTCGTCGCGCTCGCCGCCCCGACCGGGCTGGCGGTCGCCCGCGCGGAAGGACCCGCCGCGGTCGTCGTCGTTCCGGCGCTCACGGTCGCCGTATCTGTCAGAACGGGGTGCCTGGGAACGGAACCCGCCACCGCGTCCGGCGCGGAACCCGCCCTGGGATCCGCCTCGCGTGCTGCCGTCGCGCCCGCCGGTGCTCCGGCTCCGACCGCGTCCATCACCGGACGGGGTACGCCTGCTGTCCACTACTTCTGCTCCTCTAGGGTTTCCACATCGTCGGGGAGGAAGGGGGCGAGCTCCGGCAGTTCGCCGAGGTCCCGCAGGCCCAACCTCTCCAGGAAGTAACTCGTTGTCCGGTAGAGCACGGCCTGGCTCTCCGGATCGGTGCCGGCCTCCTCCACGAGGCCGCGCGCCACCAGGGTGCGCATGACCCCGTCGCTGTTGACGCCGCGGACCGCCGCCACCCTGGCCCGGCTGACCGGCTGGCGGTAGGCGACCACGGCTAGGGTCTCCAGCGCGGCCTGCGTCAGCCGCGCCTGCTGGCCGTCCCGGACGAAGCGCTCCACCACGGGGGCGTAATCGGCCCGAGTGTAGAAGCGCCAGCCTCCGCCGACCTCCCGCAGGTCGAAACCCCGCCCGGCCGCGGTGTATTCCGCGGCGAGATCGCGCAGGACGGCCGCGACCTCTACGGTCGGGCGCTCCAGGACCTGCGCAAGCGTCACCTCGGCGACCGGCTCGTCCACGACGAGGAGGATGGCCTCGATCGCCGATCGGAGGGGGCCTGGCTCGGCCGGAGCCGTCGCGTCCTCGACGCGCTCGGACTCACTCGGACTCATCGTCGGCCCTCTTGCCCTCTTCGTAGTCGTCGCCGACGGTCACGTCCCCGTCGGCGGCGCCGGTCCAGGTCACGTAGAGCTCGCCGAGGGGCTCCAGCTGCTCGAAGGAGACAGCGGCCTCCCTGAACAGCTCCAGGACGGCCAGGAAACGCGCGACGACCTCGTACGTGCCCGCGCAGTCGGCGGTCAGCGACCGGAAGGTGGCCGTGCGGGCCAGCCTGAGCCGCTCGACAAGGATAGCGGCCTGTTCGCGGACGCTGGCGAGCGGTTGGTACATGTGGGTCACGGAAACCGACGGCGGAGTCTTCGGCGTGAAGACCTTGACGGCGATCTTGGCCAGCCGTTCCGGGCCGATGCCGAGGATCAGCTCGGGCAGCAGGCTGGCGAACCGCTGCTCCATCGGGACGATCCGGGGGAAGCGCAGCGCCTCCTCGGCCATCCGGGCCGAGAAGATCTTCGCGACCTCCTTGTACGCCCGGTACTGCAGAAGCCGGGCGAACAGCAGGTCACGCGCCTCCAGCAGGGCGAGGTCCTCCTCGTCCTCGACCTCGCCGGTGGGCAGCAGCCGGGCGGCCTTGAGGTCCAGGAGGGTCGCCGCGACGAGCAGGAAGTGGCTCGTCTGGTCGAGGTCCCACTCCGGCCCCCGGGAGCGGATGTAGGAGATGAACTCGTCCGTGACCTTGTGCAGGGACACCTCGGTGATGTCCAGCTTGTGCTTGGAGATCAGCCCGAGCAGCAGGTCGAAGGGGCCCTCGAAGACGTCCAGATGCACCTGGAACGCGGTTGCGGGCTGCTCGGTCACGTCGCCCATTGTCCCGTACGGCGTCGCTCCCCGGGGACGGATCGGCCCGCCGGGCCGGGGTTTCGGGACGGGGTCAGACGCGGGCGGGCCAGCGCGCGAGCAGCTCGCGCGCCAGCTCCCGGTACGCGGTGGCGCCCATGGAGCCGGGGTCGAACTGGGTGATCGGCTCGCCCGCCAGGGTCGCATCCGGGAAGCGGACGGTGCGGTTGATGACGGTGTGGAAGACCTTGTCACCGAAGCCCTGCATGATCGTCTGGAGCACTTCCCGGGCGTGCAGCGTGCGCGGGTCGTACATGGTGGCGAGCAGGCCGTCGATCTCCAGGTTCTTGTTGAGCCGCTCCTGGACCTTGCCGATGGACTCCATCAGCAGGGCGACGCCGCGCAGCGCGAAGAACTCGCACTCCAGCGGGATCATCACGCTGTGCGCGCAGGTCAGCGCGTTGACGGTGAGCAGGCCGAGCGACGGCTGGCAGTCGATCAGGCAGATGTCGTAGTGCGGCAGCAGCGGCTCGAGCGACCGCTGCAGGGCGTACTCCCTGGCGACCTCGTTGACGAGCCTGATCTCCGCGCCGGACAGGAAGATGTTGCTCGGCAACAGGTCCATGCCCTCGACCGTGGTGTTGAGCAGGACGTCCTCGGTGGTGACGTCGGGCTCCTCCATGAGCAGGTCGTAGATCGTCGCCTCGAGCGGTCGCGGGTCGATGCCGAGGCCGACCGACAGAGCGCCCTGCGGGTCGAAGTCGACGAGGAGGACCCGCTGTCCGACCTCGGCGAGCGCGGCGCCCAGGTTGATCGTGGTGGTGGTCTTGCCGACACCACCCTTCTGGTTCACCATCGCGACGATGCGCGCCGGGCCGTGGGTCTCCGGCGGACTGGGCGTGGGGAAGACCGGACGCACCCGGCCGGTGGGTCCGATCTCACGGCCGGGGGGTCCCGCGGTCCACGTCGCATCGGTGGTCGCAGTCACCTTGATGAACCTCCCTGACGGTCACGAACTCGACCGAATTTAAAGGCTTGGCACGTATGCGGCAAGGCGCCGCGCCCTTGGACGCGATATTCGGCCGCATTTCAGCGCAGGGCACGCGGGTGGGCGGCCGCGTAGACCTCGCGGAGCTTGTCGACCGTGACCAAGGTGTACACCTGGGTGGTGGTCACCGAGGCGTGCCCGAGCAACTCCTGCACCACCCTAACGTCAGCCCCTCCGTCAAGGAGATGGGTTGCGAACGAATGTCGCAACATATGCGGTGAAACGCCGGAAAGACCGGCGCGCTCGGCGGCCTGTTGCAGGACCTCCCAGGCTCCCTGGCGGGTCAACCGGCCACCCCTGGCGTTCAGGAACAGGCCCGAGGTCCCCCGGCCGTGCGCGGCGATCTGAGGCCGCGCCCTGACGATGTACGCGTCGAGCGCCTGGCGGGCGAACCGCCCGAGAGGGACGATCCGGGTGCGCCCCCCTTTGCCGCGCAGCCGGACCTGGTCCTCCGCCCCGACGCCGAGCGACACGTCGTCCACGGCGAGGCCGACCGCCTCGGAGATGCGCGCGCCGGTGCCGTACAGCACCTCCAGGAGGGCGCGGTTGCGGAGGGCGAGCGGCGAGTCCTCGGGGCCGGAGGCGGCGATGAGCCGCTCCACCTCGGCGACCGTGATCGCCTTGGGCAGCCTGCGGAGCTGGCGCGGCGGGCGGACCTCGTGCGCCGGGTCGTGGCCGGCCACCCCCTCACGCAGCGCGAAGCGGTGCAGGCCGCGCACGGCGGACACGGCCCGCGCGGCCGAGCTGGCGACCAGCGCGGGGTGCTCGTCGTCGCCCTCCCGCAGCGCTGCCAGGAAGGCGACGACGTCGGACTCGCCCACGTCGGCGAACGTGTCGAGCCCACGCGACCGGAGATGGTCCACGTAACGCCGCAGGTCACGCCGATAGGAGGCGAGCGTGTTGGCGGCCAGGCCCCGCTCCACCGCCAGATGGGCGAGGTAGCTGGACAGCACGGCCTCCGTCTCGCTCAGGACGTCCCCCTACGGACTCAGGCCTCCGGCGCGTCGGCGGGGCGGAGCCCCTTGAACCCGTCGGCGGAGGCGGCGTACGCGGCGAGGATACCGGCGATGGCGGGGGAATTGTGGATCATTCCCGTCATCGCCTTCTCCACCGCCTCCCCCAGGGGAACCCACTCCACCGGCATGCCGATCTCCTCGTGCCGGTGGACGTAGTCGTTCTCCTCCTCGGGGATCGGCGACAGGTCGCGGGCGAGGAAGATCCGGATGCGCTCGTCGCACATGCCGGGCGAGGTGTAGATGTCGACCAGCGTGTGCCAGGTGCGCGCCCGGTAGCCCGCCTCCTCGGCCAGCTCGCGGGCGGCGCACTCCACCAGCGGCTCGCCCGGCACGTCCCTGATCCCGGCGGGCAGCTCCCAGAGCAGACGCCGCACCGGGTGGCGGTACTGGCGGATCATCAGCACCCGGTCGTCCTCGTCGACGGCGAGCACCGCCACCGAGCCCGGGTGCACGACATAGTCACGATCGGCCGTCTCGTCGCCCGGCATGCGGACCGTGTCGGTCCGTACGGAGATCACCCGGGCGGCGAAGCGCTCCTTGGAGTCCGTGATCTCCCACGACTCCGGGACATCCTCGATCTTCACTTGCTCCGGCCCGCCTTCACCGTGGTCCCACGCGCGTCGGCGTACGCGAGCGCGGCGCCGACCAGCCCCTTGAACAGCGGGTGCGGACGGGTGGGCCGCGACCGGAACTCGGGGTGGGCCTGGGTGCCGATGAAGAACGGGTGCTGGTCGTTGGCGAGCTCGGCGTACTCGACGAGGCGGCCGTCCGGCGAGAGGCCGGAGAACACCATGCCGACCTTCTCCAGGCGCTCGCGGAAGGAGTTGTTCACCTCGTAGCGGTGGCGGTGCCGCTCCTCCACCTTGGCCTTGCCGTAGAGCTGGCGGGCGAGCGAGCCCTCGGCCAGCTTGGCCGGGTAGAGGCCGAGCCGCATCGTGCCGCCCATGTCGCGCTCGCCGGAGACGACGTCCTCCTGGTCGGCCATGGTGGAGATCACCGGGGCGGCGGCCTCCGGGTCGAACTCGGTGCTGCCCGCGCCCTCGACGCCGGCCAGGTTGCGCGCCGCCTCGATCACCATGCACTGCATGCCGAGGCAGATGCCGAGCAGCGGGACGGCGTTCTCGCGGGCGTGCCGGATCGCGCCGACCTTGCCCTCGATGCCGCGCACCCCGAACCCGCCCGGGATCAGCAGGCCGTCGACGCCGTCGAGCTCGCGCGCCGCCCCCTCCGGGGACTCGCAGTCGTCGCTCTTGACCCAGCGGATGTTGACCCGCGCGTCGTTGGCGAAGCCGCCGGCCCGCAGCGCCTCGGTGACCGAGAGGTAGGCGTCGGGCAGGTCGATGTACTTGCCGACCAGGGCGATCGTGACCTCCTTGGCCGGGCGGTGCACCCGGCGCAGGAGCTGGTCCCACTGCGTCCAGTCCACGTCGCGGAACGGCAGGCCGAGCCGGCGCACGACGTACGCGTCGAGCCCCTCGGCGTGCAGCACCTTGGGGATGTCGTAGATCGAGGCGGCGTCCACGGCGGAGACGACGGCGTCCTCGTCCACGTCGCACATCAGGCTGATCTTGCGCTTGAGGCTCGTCGTGATCGGCCGGTCGGAGCGGCAGACGATCGCGTCGGGCTGGATGCCGATGCTGCGCAGCGCGGCCACGGAGTGCTGGGTCGGCTTGGTCTTCAGCTCGCCGCTCGGGCCGATGTACGGCAGCAGCGAGACGTGGAGGAAGAAGACGTTGTCGCGGCCCACCTCGTGGCGGACCTGCCGGACGGCCTCGAGGAAGGGGAGCGACTCGATGTCCCCGACCGTGCCGCCGACCTCGGTGATGACGACGTCGACGTCCGGGCCGGCCATGCCGCGGATGCGGTCCTTGATCTCGTTCGTGATGTGCGGGATGACCTGGACGGTGTCGCCGAGGTATTCGCCGCGCCGCTCCTTGGCGATCACGTTCGAGTAGACCTGGCCGGTGGTGACGTTGGCCGAGCCGTGCAGCTCGGTGTCGAGGAAGCGCTCGTAGTGGCCGACGTCGAGGTCGGTCTCGGCTCCGTCGTCTGTGACGAACACCTCACCGTGCTGGAACGGGTTCATCGTGCCCGGGTCAACGTTGAGGTAGGGGTCGAGCTTCTGCATGGTGACCCGCAGGCCCCGGAGTTTCAGCAGGCGTCCGAGGCTCGAGGCGGTGAGCCCTTTGCCAAGACTGGAGGCGACGCCGCCGGTGACGAACAGATGCTTGGTGTGTGCGGCGCTGCGCAAAGTGGCTCCCGTGGTCGTTGTGATCCCCAGCCGTCCAGATGGACGGCCGTCATGCCCACGGGCTCTCAGAATAACAAACCTTGTCCACTACGTGCACGAACCCGCCATAGCCCGCACTTCGACCGAGGAGTAACTTGTCCCGTTATGTCGATCGTGAAGCGCGCCGTGGGCCGTTTGCTCCACCGCGGCTGGGCATACGCGAAGGCGGCGGGGGCCGTCAGCCCGCTCTCTCCCGCGGACTATCGGTTCCGCCGCCTCGGTGATGGAGCGTGCCTGTCCTTCCCCGTCGGCGCGATCTTCGGCGAGGCGTGGATCGAGATCGGAGACCACACGCTCGTCGGGGAGCGCGTGTCGATCTCGGCGGGCATGGGACCGGGTGTCGACCTCGGCCCCGACTCCATCGTCAGGATCGGCCGCGGCTGCTCGATCGGCAGGGGCAGCCACATCGTCGGCCACCAGTCGATCGACATCGGCGACGACGTCTTCACCGGGCCGTACGTGTACATCACCGACCAGAACCACGTCTACGACGACCCCGAGACGCCGATCGGGCGGCAGTGGCCGCGCAACAACCCCGTCTCCATCGGCTCGGGCTCCTGGCTCGGCACGGGAGCGATCATCCTGCCCGGCACCCGGCTCGGCCGCCAGTCGGTGGTCGCCGGAGGCGCCGTGGTACGCGGTGAGTTCCCCGACCACTCCGTCGTGGCCGGGGTTCCCGCCAAGCTCGTCCGGACGTACACGCCGGAGGAGGGCTGGCACTCCCCGCGCCCCGGCGGCGGCCCGGAGGCGGCGCGGGACGAACCGTCGGTGCGCCTCCTGGCCTCGAACGAGTGACCGGCCCCAGGACGCCCGTACGACGGCCCTGAGCCGCCCTTCCCGGGCTCGCCGGCGCCCGGGGTCCGATCGCCTTTCCGGCGGTGCCGGCAGGACGTCCGGGCCATCGAGCGGCCCGGACGTCCACCGCGGCTCGTCCTCTTGATCGAGATCGGCCTCGCCGAGGTCAGCGCGTGCGCGGCAGGACCTGGATCGTGTCGCCGACGGCACGCTCACCGGCCGCGTCGGAGGGACGGTTGACCAGCTCGCCGTTCACCGCCATCGCGGTGGAGCCGCCGCCGTCCAGGTTCAGCGCCTGCTCCGCGCCCAGGGACTTCATGAAGGCCGCCGCCTCGGCGATGGTGAAGCCCTCGCTGCCGCCGCTGAGCCGGCCGTCCACGGTGACCAGCAGCAGGCGGCCCTGCCGGTCGAGGCCCGCCATCGTGCGCGGCTGGCGGGTGTTCGACCAGGCGTACCCGAAGGACAGGTCGGCCGGGTCGACGATGCCCTCGGCGGCGGCGTCGATGTTGATCTTGCCGTTCTCCACCAGGGTCGGGGCGCCGCTGACGATGGTGTCGCCCGCGCCGAGCTTGGTCTGCCGGCCGTGGGTGTCGCGGACGACCTCCTTCACGGAGATCTTCCCGCCCGTCACGGCGTGGCCGCCCAGCCAGTCGGCCGCCTGGCCGATGCCCTGGAGCACGGTCTGTCCGGGGGCGACGACGCCGCCCCGGTCGCCGACCGCCACCACACGGTCCTTGGCGTCCAGCGTCACCTGCCTGCCGGGACCGGCCGGCAGGCTGCGGCCGTACTCGGAGGTGAACTCGACCAGGTCGTCGGCCATGGTGCAGGTGACGTCCTGGCGCGCCTCGGCGGTGGGGCTCCCGCCGTCCTGACCGCAGTCCCGTACGAGTCCGGGGGTGCGGTTGATGCCCCGGACGGCGTAGGTCGAGCCGCCGGCCCGGGCGGTGACGGTGGTGGTCAGGTCGGCGATCCGGCTGTGCCGTCCGCCGCCGGTGAGGATCAGCGCGGCGCGCGACCCCACCGCCATCGACGCCAGCCTCCCGTCGTGGGCGCTGATGCCCGCCTGGATGCCCTGCGCCCCGTCCGCGTCGGAGGTGACGAAGAAGCCCCCGTTGACCCCCACCAGCGACCCGAGCTTGGCGGCCACCGAGGAGGTCGTCTCCCGCTGGGCGACGTTGCCGTCGTGGGTGGCGGTGACCGAGCCGTCGAAGGCACGCGGGTCGATGACCGCGACGTGGATGTTCTCCCGGTCGGCCGGCTGGTCCGCGTCGTAGCCGGTCCACTCGACCGCGGTGCGGAAACCGGCGGCGGTGACCTTCGCCGCCGCGCTCGCCGCCTCACCCTGGGTCGGGTAGGTGCCGACCCGGACGCGTACGCCCATCAGGCCGTGCGGCGTGTCGGTGTAGTCCGGCCAGTCGATCCCCGTCAGGTTCGGCTCGAACCCCGCGGCGCGCAGTTTGTCGGAGGTCTGCGCGGCCCACGTCTCCGTGCCGACCGCGGCCCATGCCTGAGCGCCGGTGAACCGGGCCGTGACGGGCGCCTGCACCGTGACGGCCCAGCTGGGCGCGGCGGTGGGGTCGGTGATGACGCCGGTACGCACCTCCACCCCCGGCGCGACGGTACGCGTCGTCCACTGCGCGGTGGGCGCGGCCTTCTCGGCCGAGGTGGAGGGGGCGTCCGCGGCGGCGACCGTGGTCATCGACAGCGGTGCCGTGGCGGCCGCCATGGCCGCGACGGCGAGGGTAAGCCGTGCTCGGCGGTTGTTCATTGCACATCCTTGTGACTCGATGAACGGCCGAAGGACCAGAAATATGGGGGCTTCCGACCGAAATGACCAAGTCGGGAGTCCAACGTGGCTGGGCGAACGACAGGATCTGATCACGGATGCGCACGTGGACGAATGGATGAACGCTTGGTGCCGGCGACGATCCGCCCGCCCTCCACAACCGCCGGCCCTGGACCGAACATCGTTCTGGGCGTAGGTTCGCGGCATGCGCACCAGGCTCACCGAGCGCTTCGGCGTGGAGTTCCCGCTGTTCGCCTTCAGCCATTGCCGCGACGTCGTGGCCGCGGTGACCAACGCGGGCGGGTTCGGCGTCCTCGGCGCCGTCGCCTACTCGGCCGAGCGGCTGGACGAGGAGCTGACCTGGATCGACGCCCAGGTCGGCGGCCGGCCGTACGGCGTGGACGTGCTGGTCCCCGGGAAGATCGACGCCGCGGCCGCCGCACCGGGCGCGCGCCTGCCCGACCTCATCCCGGAGGCGCACCGCGACTTCGTGGACCACCTGTTCCGCAAGTACGGCGTCGGCGCCCACAACGGTCCCGGCGAGATCGGCGCCGCCGGGGCCGGCAGCCCCGGGGACGCGGACGACGTAGGCCGGAGGGTCACCCACGAAGGCGCGACCAGGCTCATCGACGTCGCGCTCAAGCACCCCATCGGACTGATCGCCAGCGCGCTCGGGCCGCCGCCACCGGAGATGGTCGAGCGGGCACGGGCGGCCGGAGTCCCGGTCGCCGCGCTGGTCGGCACGGTCGAGCACGCGGCGCGGCAGGTGGCGGCGGGCGTGGACATCATCGTCGCCCAGGGCGCCGAGGCGGGCGGGCACACCGGCGAGGTCTCCACGATGGTCCTGGTCCCCCAGGTCGTGGACGCCGTCGCGCCGGTCCCCGTCCTCGCCGCCGGCGGCATCGCCGACGGCCGCCAGGTCGCCGCCGCGCTCGCCCTCGGCGCGGAGGGCGTGTGGTGCGGCTCCGTGTGGCTCACCACGGACGAGGCCGAGACGCCCCCGGCGGTGAAGCGCAAGATGCTCGCCGCGACATCGCGTGACACCGTCAGGTCGCGCTCGCGCACCGGCAAGCCCGCCCGGCAGCTCAGGTCCGCCTGGACGGAGGAATGGGACGGCGCCCCGGACAGCCCCGGGCCCCTCGGCATGCCGCTCCAGCTGCTCCTCGCCGAGGAGGCGATGGCCCGGGTGGGACGCGCCGCCGAAGCGGGGGTTCCGGGAGCGCGCGAGCTGGCGAACTACTTCGTCGGACAGGTCGTCGGCCAGATGAACCAGGTCAAACCGGCCCGCCAGGTGGTCTACGAGATGATCGAGGGGTACGCCGACGCGGTCGAACGGCTCCGCGCCGTCACCGACTCCTGACCGCCCGCGGCCTGCGGTTCGTCATCGACGTACCGGCCCACGTCCGTCAGATCCAGCCGGACTCGGCGGCGATCCGCACCGCGTCGGTCCGGTTGCGTGCGCCGGCCTTGGTGATCACGGCGGAGATGTAGTTGCGCACGGTCGCGGCCGACAGGCAGAGCTGTCCGGCGATCTCGGCGGTGGACGCGCCCGAGGCGACGGCGGACAGCACGGCCGCCTCGCGCTCGGTGAGCGGACTGACCCGGCTGCTCACGGCCGCGGCCGCCAACCCGGAGTCGATGGCCTGCTCCCCCGCCGCGACCCTGCGGATGCTCTCGGCCAGCCGTTCCGTGGGCGCGTCCTTGAGCATGAACCCGGACGCCCCCGCGTCGAGGGCGCGCCTGAGGTGGCCGGTCTGCGCCATGCCGGTGAGGATCAGCACCCGGCACTCGGGCAGGGCGCTCCTGAGTCGCATGGTGGCGCCGATGCCGTCGAGGCCCGGCATCTCGATGTCGATGACCGCGACGTCCGGCCGCGTCGCGAGCGCCTGGGACACCACCCGGTTGCCTCGCGCGGCCTCGCCGACCACCTTTATGTCGCCGGTGAGGTTCAGCAGGGCGACGAGCGCGCCCCGGACGACGCCGTGGTCCTCAGCCAGCAGTACGCGAATCACCGACGGCTGTCCTCTCCGATCCCTGTTCCGCCGGCAGGGCGACTCTCACCGAGAAGCCGCCCGCCCCGTCCCCGCCCGCGACGAGTTCCCCACCCATCCGCTCCACCCGTTTCCTCAGTCCGTGAAGCCCGCTTCCCCGTCCCGGCCCGGAGCCGCCCTCCGGGGGCACGCCGTCATTGGACAGCCGCAGGAGTATCAGGCCGTTCACCTCGGCCAGCTCGATGCCGCAGACCCGCGCCGAGCTGTGTCGCACGATGTTGGTGGCCGCTTCCCTGACGACCCGGGCCAGTACGGCGCCGATCTCGGAGTCGACCTCGCTGATCCCGGTATGGAGCGCGCACCGCGCGCCGGACAGCTCCAGCAGGGCGACCGCCGCGGACAGCTCCGCCCCGAGGTCGAGGTTCGACCGCGCGTCCACCACGCCCTTCACCTCGGTCCGCGCGTCGCGGGTGATCTCCATCATCGCCTCGAGCTCCGGGCGGACCCGGCTGCGGTCCACGTCCACCAGCGTGAGCGCCAGCTCCAACTTCAGCGTGATCGAGGTCAGAGTCTGCCCGAGCAGGTCGTGCAGCTCCCGCGCCACGCGAAGCCGGTCCTGGCAGAGCGCCGCCTCGGCGAGCGAGTTCCGCAGTTCACGCAGTTCCCGTACAAACCTGGCGTAGTGAACGACCCCGAACTGGACGACAGCCGTGGCGAGCACGTTGACCGTGCCGAAGAGCACCTCGGACGGCCCCTTTCCCAGCAGCGTCAAGCCGATGACCTGCGCCAACGTCACCACCATGAGCATGGCGGCGGCGCCGCGGACCGGCAGCATCAGCATCGCCGCGGCCCCGGCTATGCTCGGCATGTAGATCCACATCTCCGTGAAGACCGGCCAGAGGCCGTAGACGACGGCCACGATCGCCCAGAGAGACCACACCCGCGCCCGCCCCTGGGGCACCCCCGCGACGTGGCGATGGACGGCCCGGCCGTAGAGCACCAGCAGACCGGACAGGATCGCGCCGGCGGCCAAGGCGGGCAGCCCCCCGCCGGCGAGCAGGTAGGTGACGGGCACGGTGCTCCACAGGACCGCGGTGACCGCGATCACCACCCCCGTCAGCCGCCTGATCTGCGCATCGTTCGCGGAGGCGGGCCGCTGTTCCTCTGCCACAGAAGTCTCCGGACGTCCGGGTAGGCCACGACGTATCCCCAATCGTGACAAAGCCCGCCTTCTCGATCAACCGCCCGCGCCGAGGGGGCCGGCCGCGGTCAGCCGCGCCGGGGCTCCCACCTGAACCACCTCTTCCCGGCCCACAGCGCGGCGATCAGCCACGCGGCCAGCACCAGCCAGCCGGACCCCATGACCTGGAATCCCTCCAGCACGCCAACCTCGGGTGGGACGGCCGAGCCTGTCTGGTGCACGAAGTCCCGGCCAACGTAGGCGGTGCGTATCCCCTGCGCGATCGGCGTGATCGGCAGGACGGCGGCGACCGCGCGCAGCCAGCCGGGGAACTCCGAGACCGGGTACGCGAACCCGGAGAAGCCGATCGTGAGGAGCAGAACCGGCATGCTCACCATTACGGTCGTCCCCTGTCCGGGGACGCGGCCGCTCGCGGCGACGGCCAGCGCGGCGAACACCGCCAGCCCGGCGATCAGGGTGACCACGAGCAGGGCGGGATCGGCCGGCAGATCGATGCCGTGCAGCAGCTTCGCCATGGCGATGAGCAGCACCAGCTGAAGGAGGCCGACCGCGATCACCGTGAGGATCTCCCCGCCGAAGATGGCCAGGTCGGGCAGCTCAGTGCCGCGCAGCCGCTTGAGTATCAGCGCCTGCCGCCTGCTGACGAGCGCCTCCACCAGATTCAGGAACCCGGTCATCGCCACCACCATCACGATGACTCCGGTGACCATGTAGACACTCATCGTCGCGCCGCCCACCTCGCCATCCGGCATGATGAGCGGCATCAACCCCCCGAACAGCAGCGGCAGGCCGAACGCGACGACGACGGAGGCCGGGGTCCGCCAGAAGATCTTCTGGCGGAGCAGGAACTGGGAGAGCGTGTACGCCTTCACTGCCGTGCCTCCCGTCGGGCCGGATCGGCGATGTCGAGGAAGACCTCTTCCAGGGTGGCCTGGCGGACGTCCAGGCCGGTGATCTTGACGCCGTGCGCATGGGCCCAGGCGAGCACGGTGTGCGCCACGGCCTCCGGGTCGGGCGTGACGACCACGCAGCGCCGTCCCTGGCTCGTCAGGGTGGCCTCCAGACCGAGGGACAGGCCGTCCGGCCGCACGCCCTCGGGCAACTCGAAGCCGACCCGCCCCGTGCCTCGGCCGAGCACCTCGGCCATCGTTCCGTAGGCCACGATCCGGCCCTTGTCCATGATCGCCACCCTGGCGGCGAGGTCCTGCGCCTCCTCCAGATAGTGCGTGGTCAGCAGCACGCCGGTCCCGCCCGCGGCGAGGTCGGCGACGAGGTCGCGTACCCGGTGGCGGGCCTCGGCGTCGAGGCCCGAAGTCGGTTCGTCGAGGAACAGCAGCTCCGGACGGCCCAGGACGGCGAGGGCGATGTCCAGCTTGCGCCTCTCGCCGCCGGACATGTCTTTGACCCTGGTACGCGACCGATCGGTGAGCCCCACCATGTCGAGCGCCTCGTCAGTGCTCCGCGCACCGGAGGTGAACCGGCGCCAGGCGTTCACCGTCTCCGCCGCCGACAGCTCTCCGAACAGACCGGACTCCTGCAGGACCAGGCCGGTCCTGGCGCGCAGCGCCCGGCGGTCGGACGGGTCGTGGCCGAGAACCGTGGCGGTCCCGCCGGATGGCTTGAGGTACCCCTCGAGTATCTCGATCGTGGTCGTCTTGCCCGCGCCGTTCGTGCCGAGCAGCGCGAACACCTCGCCCCTCATCACCTCGAACGAGATCCCGTCGACGGCGGTGAAGTCGCCGTAGCGCTTCCGCAGCCCGGCGACCTCGATCACCGTCTCGCCCATACTCACCTCCGGGTTCGCGCGGCGCCGCCTGCGGCTTCGCCGTCAGGAGCCGCCGGATCCCACGGTCCACGCGGTGAGCGCCGACCCCGCGCGAGGTGACGATGATCAAGACGTCAGGCTCCGCCGCCCCGCTGCCCCTTGCGTGACCAGATTCGCGCTATCTGGCAATTACCACCAGAAGCAACTAACACTCATATGTCGTGATATTCATCATTTCGGATAATCGTCCGTTCCCGATTCCGACATTTGCTCCCGATGCGCGAAATCCCGCATCTCCCGCTGCACATCACGGGCCAGGGTCAACATGCCGGAGAGTTCCTCGCGCAGCCGCTCGGGATCGCCGTCCACCTGGGCCAGCGCCCGGGCACCGCGGGTGCCGATGTCGTCCAGCCGCTCCCCCAGCAGCGCCTGGAGCTCGCCGGCGATCCTGACGCGCTGGCCGTCCACCTCGGCCGCGACCAGCTCCGCCCTGGTCTCGTACAGCGTCCGCGCGGTCTCCGCGAAACGCGTGAGCCCGTAGAGGGGCAACGCGACCACCACGACCAGGAGAGCCGTGTAGAGGGCGGCGGGCGGAGCGTCGCCCAGGAGCAGCGCCACAGGGAACTCCGCGACGATCACCGCGGCGAACACCACGAAGGAGTACGGCCGGCGGAGCAACCCCAGGGCCATCGAGGCCAGGAAGGGCACCACGGTCGTCCACCACGCGCCGAGGAAGGCAGCGGGCAGTAGGCGAGCACGGCCATGGCACCGACCGCCCACCTGGTCGGCACCATGGTGGCGGCCAGGACGTACAGCGTGATGACGGCCACACAGAGCGCGAGGCCGATGATCCGCTGCGCCGGCGGCCCCTGGGAGACCAGAACGAGCATGGATCGCGAGAAGATGAAAATCACCAGGATCAAAATGGCGATGCGACTCAGCCGTAATTCCAATGGCGCGCCCGGCGCGGGACGTTCCCGCCCACCGATATCCGCCATCGATCCGATTCCAGCCTTCTACGCCTATCCTGTCGGAGAGCATTGCAACCCGATCCCGTGAGCGCAATACGTGCGGCGTTCGCATTTCCGACCGCCGGCCATTACGGGTCGCCCCGGGCGGCGCCCACGCGGCACCCGCTTCCGCTGCCCGCCGGGTCAGGAATCTCCTTGGCGTGATCGCGTACCGAGTCCGGCCTGGCGGGCACGGACGATGGCCTCGGCCCGGTCGGCGACCCGCAGCTTGGCGAAGATCGCCGAGATGTGGTTGCTGACGGTCTTGACGCTGATGACGAGGTGCCGCGCGATCGCGGAGTTCGAGTGGCCCGCGGCGATCAGGTCGAGGACCTCGCGCTCGCGCGCGGTCAGCTCGGGGAAGGGCTCGGCGGCCGGCGCCGGCCGTGGCGCGCCGGCGAAGAAGTCGATGATCCGGCGCGCGACGCTCGGGCCGAAGACGGCCTGCCCCGCGGCGACGGAGCGGATCGCGCGGACGATCTCCTCCTGCCGCGCCCCCTTGACCAGATATCCGGAGGCGCCGGCCCGCATGGCCCCGAAGACCGACTCGTCGTCCTCGAACATGGTCAGCACCAGGATCCGGGTCGCGGGCGCGCTCCGCAGGATCGCCCTGGTCGCCTCCACCCCGTTGGTCCCGGGCATGTGCAGGTCCATGACCACGACGTCGGGGGCGGCGAGCAGGGCTTCACGCCGGGCGGCCGCACCGTCTCCGGCCTCGCCGACCACGTCGATGTCGGGCAGGGAGGCGACCAGGGCGCGCAGCCCCTCACGCATCAGCGGGTGATCGTCCACAACGACGATGCGGATCGTGCCGTCCGCGGTCATACGCCCTCCAATGGCAGCAGGGCGTGGACGAGTCCCCCCTGGTTGGTCGGTCCGGCGGTGAGCGTGCCGCCCAGCTCCGCGGCGCGCTCGCGCATCGAGCGCAGGCCCACGCCGTGGGACCACGCGCCGGAGGCGTCGGCGCCGTTGTCGCGGATCTCCAGGTGCAGCGCGCCGTCGGCGCGCAGCGAGACTTCGCAGGTGTTCGCCCGGCTGTGGCGCAGGGCGTTCGTGACCGCCTCGGTGGCGATCCGGTACGCGGCGACCTCGACGGCGGCGGGCAGCGACGGCAGGTCGTCGGGGATGTCCACGGTGACCACGAACCCGGCCTGGTCGCGACGCCAGGACTGCTGGGCGCGCTGCCGCAGCGCTCCGGCGAGCCCCAACTCGTCCAGATCGGGCGGGCGCAGGTCGTAGACCAGCCTCCGGATGTCCGCGATCGCGTCGGCGAGGTCGTCGCGCAGGTCGAGCAGCAGCCGTCCGCAGTGCTCCGGATCGCTCCGCAACAGGTTGTGCGCGGCGTCGGCCTTCAGGGTGACCGCGGCCAGCGCGCTGCCCAGGCCGTCGTGCAGGTCCCGGCGCAGCCGCCGCCGCTCCTCCTCCCTGGCCGCCACGATGTGCCTGCGGGACTCGCGCAGGCGTTCCGACAGGCGTACGGCCTGAAGAGCGAGGCCGACCGGCGCGGCCAGCAGGTCGAGAGCGCGCCGGTCGACGGTGGACAACCGTGCCTCGCCCGCCCGGAGGCCGACGAGCAGGTCGGCCTTCTCTCCTTCGGCCACCTCGAGGGCCACCACGTGCCAGGCCGGCGTGGGGCTGCCGCACGCCGCGATCAGGCGACCGTCCGACCTGACGGCGGCGTAGGGCAGCCGCAGCGCCTCGCAGACCGCGTTGAGTACGCCGTCCAGCCCCGTCGCCAGGCGCGCCCCCACCCGCGCGGCCGCCTCGGCCGGGTCGCGCCGCCGCCCGTACATGAGCCGGTCCACGAAGGACTGCAGGGCGGACCTCGCCGGCGCGAACGTCACCGCGATCACGCCGGTCGCCACCAACGGGCTGGCCGACAGCCACTCTCGGGCCAGCGGGGCCAGGCCCGCGACGATGCCGAGGTACGCCCCCACCACGCCCACGGTGAGCAGGCCGTACACCAGGGAGCGGTTGACGATCAGCCGGATGTCGTAGAGCTGGTGGCGCACGATCGCCACCGTGGCCGCCGCCGGGACGAGCGGCAGGGTGAGCAGGAACAGGACCGGACCGTCGGTGGTGACGATGCGCTGCAGGTTCAGCACCACGAACAGCACCACCGCCCACAGCAGCCACATCACCTGCAGCCGCTCCGCGCCGCCCGACCGCCGGGCGCGCAGCCCGAGCGCGACGAGGCTGCCCAGCAGCACCAGAGCCGCGGCGGCGACGAACACGGGCACCAGGGCCTCCGCCACCCGCCCCACGGCCGCGGGCAGCAGCGGGCTGTGATCGGCCGTCGGGTCGCCCGCGTCGCCGCCCGGCCGCAGCGTCACCGCCGGGGCGAGCAGGGCCAGCGCGAGCGTCACCGCCGCCAGCGGGCGCCACCGGGGGGACAGCGGGTGACCGTCGGGGAAGAGCTGCAGGATCAGGGGCAGGCAGACCACCGGCGCCGGGATCCACACGGTGATGCCGACGAGGTCGACGGCCCGCTCCCACCCGGGCGACAGCGCGAAGACTCCCGACAGCAGGCCCAGGCAGGCCACGCTCACGGTGTAGCAGGCGCCGTAGGCCACGAAGAGCAGCCCGATCCGATGCCGCGGCCGGTGGGCCAGCACCAGCGCGCCGAAGGCGGTGAACGTCACCGACATGGCGGTGTTGGTCAGCAGGTACGCCCCCGCCGCGTCGGCCACGCTGAGACCGCCCGCGAACCACGCCCCCCAGCTCGCGGCGTCCAGGAGACCCGTGACCGCGACCGCCGCGACAGGTCCGGCTCGTTTCACCGCCATGCGCCAATCATCGGGGCCGTCCGCCCCGATGACCATGGGTGTGTACTCCCATCTCGTCCGGGAGCATCTGGGACCGATCCGGGGGCCGACGCCCACGACGGCGGGGGCGAGCGCCCGCCAAGCTCCGAAGCGCAGGGAACCGCAGGACGAACGACACCCCTCGGAGGACACCATGCACCCCGGCACCCGGCCCGACCCGGCGACGACGAGCGACCGCACGTCGCCCACCGCGCGGCCGCGCGATGTGCGCGGCTTCTGGCGCGTCCTGCTCGCGGTGATCGCGCCACTGCCCATGCTCGCGCAGGCCGTGTACTACCTGCTCAACCCGATCGACGGAGGAGCCTCCTTCGCCGAGACGGTGACGGCCTACACGGCCGATCAGCAGCTCCTGGACGTCCTCAGGTTGGCCGGCGCCGTCTTCGTCGTCGGACTCCCGGCCGCCACGTTCGCGGTCATCTGGGCGGCCCGTCGCGGCGCCCCGAGGCTCACCTCGTTCGGTGCCTTCATCTCGCTGCTGGGCTCCTTCTCCGGGATCGCGCTGATCATCGGTGGCGACCCGCTCGCGTATCACACCGTCCGGTCGGGACTCGACGTGGGCGTCATGACCAAGCTCTCCGACGACGTGCTGGAGAACGATCCGGTGCAGATGGTGGCGGGCCTGCTGTTCATCGTGGGCATCGTCATCGGCCTGCTTCTGCTGGGTCTCGCGCTGTGGCGCAGCCGCGTCGCCCCGGCCTGGACAGGATTCGCCCTGGCGGTGGGCGGCTTCACCCACCCGTTCCTCCCCGGCCACGTGGCCCAGGGCGTCGGCCTGCTGGTCGCCGCGGCCGGCTTCGCCGGGGCCTCGTACGCGCTGCTGCGGATGCGGAACGACGACTTCGACCTTCCCCCTTTGCGTCCCGCCACAAGCAGGTGAGGCCCGCTTCGCATCCCGCCACGAGCCGGTGAGGCCGCTTCGCATCGCGCCACGAGCAGATGAGGCGCCCGCCAACCGCTACGGCCGCCGGCCTCGTGCCGGCGGCCGCGCCGGGTTGTGCGCGAACCGGGGATGATGGACCCCTGCCGGACTTCCGCGCCGCACCAGGCACCGGCACGCGGACACGTTCGTTGGAGGGGTGATGTTCGCCGCACTCACCGGGCTCGGCCTGTCTACCGCCGCGGGGCTGAATGCCTATATCCCGCTGCTCGTCGTCGGGCTGGCCGCCCACTTCACCGACGCCGTACGGCTGCCGCAGGGCTACGAGTGGCTCTCCAACGGCTGGGTCCTGCTGATCGTCGCCGTTCTCCTGGTCGCGGAGATCGTGCTCGACAAGGTGCCGGTCGTCGATCACGTCAACGACATCATCCAGACCGCCGTACGGCCCGCGTCCGGCGGAGTGGTCTTCAGTGCCACGGCGGCCGCCGCCGAGCTGGACAACTCGGCCTGGATGGCGGAGCATCCCGCCGTCGGGTGGGTCCTCGGCATCGCCGTCGCCCTCGTCGTCCACGCGGTCAAGGCGAGTGCCCGCCCGGTGGTGAACGTCACCACGGCCGGCGTGGGCGCGCCGGTGATCAGCACGGTCGAGGACGCGGGCGCGCTGGGCATGAGCCTCATCGCGATCTTCCTGCCGGTGCTGGTCATCGTTGCGGTCGCGGTGCTCGCCTTCGTCGGCTGGCGCCTGGTCCGCCGGGTGCGCCGCCATCGCGCCTCCCGCCGGGCCGCCCGTACGGCGCAGCCCACCTGAGGCCGCCCCACACCGAACCAGCCGCACCCCGTCGCGGTACGGCACCGCCCCGCTCGCAGCGCTCGCCCCGGTCGCCCCCCAGGGCAACGCCGTGACCGGTCGCGGGCGGCCGGTCACCCCTGGCAACGCCGTGGACTGCCGTCCACGGCCGGTCGCACACTCGCAGCCCATCTCGGTGGGGCACCCGCCGGGAGCCATGGCCGGCCGCCCGGCGGGGCGGCGTGCCGGAGCGGTTACTTCACCCCGGCCTCGCGCATGTCACGGAGCTCGCGCTTGAGCTCCTTGATCTCGTCACGCAGCCGCGCGGCCACCTCGAACTGCAGGTCGGCCGCGGCCGTGTGCATCTGCTCGGTGAGCGACTCGACCAGGGACTCCAACTGGGCCCGGGGCATCTCCCCGGCGATCGCCTTGGCGTGCTGCCCCGCCGGACGCGACGCGAGCCCGGGCACCGGAGCCTTGCCGCGCGACTGCTGGCGCCCTCCGCCGCCGAGCAGCTGGGCGGTGTCCGCGTCCTCCCTGGCCAGGCTGTCCAGGATGTCGGCGATCTTCTTGCGCAGCGGCTGGGGATCGATCCCGTTCGCCTCGTTGTAGGCCATCTGCTTGGCCCGCCGCCGGTTGGTCTCCTCGATGGCCCGCTCCATGCTGGGCGTGACCTTGTCGGCGTACATGTGGACCTGGCCGGAGACGTTCCGCGCGGCGCGGCCGATCGTCTGGATCAGCGAGGTCTCCGAGCGCAGGAAGCCCTCCTTGTCGGCGTCCAGGATGGCCACCAACGACACCTCGGGCAGGTCGAGGCCCTCACGGAGCAGGTTGATGCCGACCAGCACGTCGAACTCGCCCATGCGCAGCTCGCGCAGCAGCTCGATCCGCCGGAGGGTGTCCACCTCGCTGTGCAGGTAGCGCACGCGGATGCCGTTCTCCAGGAGATAGTCGGTGAGGTCCTCGGCCATCTTCTTGGTCAGCGTGGTGACCAGGACGCGCTCATTCTTCTCGGTGCGCACCCGGATCTCGTGCATCAGATCGTCGATCTGCCCCTTGGTCGGCTTGACGACGACCTCCGGGTCGACCAGCCCGGTCGGGCGGATGACCTGCTCGACCACGTCGCCCTTGCACCGGCCCAGCTCGTACGGCCCCGGCGTGGCCGACAGGTAGACCGTCTGGTCGATCCGCTCCAGGAACTCCTCCCACTTGAGCGGACGGTTGTCCATCGCCGACGGCAGCCGGAACCCGTGCTCGACCAGCGTGCGCTTGCGCGAGGCGTCCCCCTCGTACATCGCACCGATCTGCGGCACGGTCTGGTGCGACTCGTCCAGGACGAGCAGGAAGTCCTCGGGGAAGTAGTCGAGCAGCGTGTTCGGCGCGCTGCCCTGCTCCCGGCCGTCGATGTGGCGGGAGTAGTTCTCGATGCCGGAGCAGGTGCCGATCTGGCGCATCATCTCGATGTCGTATGTGGTGCGCATGCGCAGCCGCTGCGCCTCCAGCAGCTTGCCCTGCTGCTCCATCCGGCTGAGTGACTCGGTCAGCTCCGCCTCGATGTCGCGGATCGCCCGCTCCATCCGCTCCGGCCCGGCGACGTAGTGCGAGGCCGGGAAGATGTACAGCTCCTCGTCCTCGGTGATGACCTCGCCGGTCAGCGGGTGCAGCGTGGCGAGCTTCTCGATCTCGTCGCCGAACATCTCGATCCGGACGGCGAGCTCCTCGTACTGCGGGATGATCTCGATCGTGTCGCCGCGCACCCGGAAGGTGCCCCTGGTGAAGGACAGGTCGTTGCGCGCGTACTGCATGTCGACGAGCCTGCGCAGGAGCTGGTCGCGCTCGACCTCCTGGCCGACCTTGAGCCGGACCATGCGATCGACGTACTCCTGCGGGGTGCCGAGACCGTAGATGCAGGACACCGACGCCACCACGACCGTGTCGCGGCGGGTCAGCAGCGAGTTGGTCGCGGAGTGGCGCAGCCGCTCGACCTCCTCGTTGATCGAGGAGTCCTTCTCGATGTAAGTGTCGCTCTGCGGAACGTACGCCTCGGGCTGGTAGTAGTCGTAGTACGACACGAAATATTCGACAGCGTTGTTCGGCAGCATCTCGCGCAGCTCGTTCGCGAACTGTGCGGCGAGCGTCTTGTTCGGCTGCATGACGAGCGTCGGTCGCTGCAGGCGCTCGATCAGCCAGGCGACGGTCGCGGTCTTGCCGGTGCCGGTGGCGCCGAGGAGGACATTGTCCTTGGCTTTCCCCTTAACCCGGCGCTCCAGCTCCGCGATCGCGGAGGGCTGGTCGCCGGACGGCGTCATCTCGGTGATCACCTCGAAGGGTGCCACTTTACGCTGCAGGTCGGTTACGGGCCTCACGTCTGCATAACCTACGCCGGGCCACCGACATTTCTCGCCTCGGGCCCGCCCCACCGCCCGCACGACGATGGCCCCGCCCCGAGCCGACGGCGCGCAGCCCAGGCGTGGGCCTGTTCCGCGCTCCCGCGCCCCCGGGGTCCGCGGGTCAGGCGGCCCTGGCGCGCAGGTCCTCCCACAGCTCGGCGACCCGGGCGTCGAGGTCCTCCAGCGGCCCCTCGTTGGCGATCACCACGTCGGCGACCTTCAGGCGGTCCTCCCGCGTGGCCTGCGCGGCGATGCGCGCCCGCGCGTCCGGCTCGGACATGCCCCGCATCCGCGTCAGCCGCTCCAGGCGGGTCTCATCCGACGCGTCCACGACGACGACGAGGTCGTACATCGGCGCGAGCCCGTTCTCCGCGAGCAGCGGGACGTCGTACACCACGATCGCGTCCCGCGGCGCGGCGTCCTGGAGCTCCTGCACCCGCGCGCCGACCTTCGGATGGACGATCCCGTTCAGCACGGCCAGTTGGCCGGCGTCGGTGAAGACGATGGCGCCGAGCCGCTCCCGATCGAGGCTGCCGTCCGGGCGGAGCACGTCCTCGCCGAACGCCTCGACGATCTCCTTGAGCCCCTCGGTGCCGGGCTCCACCACCTCGCGGGCGACCTTGTCGGCGTCGATGACGATCGCCCCATGCTCCGCGAGGCGCCGGGAGACCTCGCTCTTACCCGACCCGATGCCGCCCGTGAGACCCACCTTCATCACGCCCGCAGCCTATCGGGACCCCGCCATATCCGGCAGGCGCCCCATATCGACCGCCGGGCCACACGTCGGACGCGCGGGCGCCGGACGGTCAGCGCGGCGACGCCGCACGCCGCATGTGGATCAGCGTGAGGTGGTCCTGCACCCGTTCCCGGCGTGTCTCGCGGTATCCCAGGCGGCGGTACAGCCGCAGGTTGCCCTCCGAGAGGTGCCCGGTGAACAGGTCGAAGGCGACCGCCTCCGGGACCGCCTCGTGCAGCGCCTCTAGCAGCGCGGTGCCGATGCCGCCGCCCTGCCGGTCGGGGGCGACGACGAGGCGGGCCACGAGGCACGTGGGGCCGGATGAGGGCGCCTCGCGCCGTCCGGTCCGTGCCTGGACACCCTCCTGCCCAAGGGGGTCCGGCAGCCTGCCGCGCACCGACCCGACGACGCGGGCGCCTTCGACGGCCTTGAGCACCACGCCGGTCTCGATCGCCCGGCGAAGCTGCTCCTGCGACTCGACGAGAGGGGTGATGAAGGGGTCGCCGTACATCTGAGCCTCGGTCACGTACGCCGCGCGCTGCAAGGTGAGGATCTCGCCCGCGTCCTCGGGCGACGCCCTCTCTATGTCCGTCACGGGGGCACCCTATCGGCCCCGCTCCCGCGGCATCGGGGTGAGGGCTGAGGCGGACCGGCCGGGCCACCGGCGCCGGGCATGCGGACACGAAGCTCGGACGCGAGGAGCGCAGACGCGAAAAGGCCCCGCCGAAGCGGGGCCTTTCGTGTGCTTACCTCACGTCCTGAGCGGTCAGCTCTGGCCTCCGGCCAGCTTCTCGCGCAGGGCGGCGAGCGCCTCGTCCGAGGCGAGCGCGCCACCGGTCTGGGCCGCGCCCGTGGTCTCACCGGAGTAGGTCGACGGGGCGGCCTCGCTGGCCTCCGCCTCCTCCGCGCGGGCCTTCTCGACCTGCGACTTGTGGGCCTCGAAGCGGGCCTGGGCCTCGGCGTACTGCCGCTCCCACTCCTCGCGCTGCTTGTCGAAGCCCTCGAGCCACTCGCCGGTCTCGGCGTCGAAGCCCTCCGGGTAGATGTAGTTGCCCTGGTCGTCGTAGGTCGCCGCCATGCCGTACAGCGTGGGGTCGAACTCGACGTCGGCGCCCAGCGCGCCCTCGTTCGCCTGCTTCAGCGAGAGGGAGATGCGACGACGGTCCAGGTCGATGTCGATGATCTTGACGAAGATCTCGTCGCCGACCTGAACGACCTGCTCCGGGATCTCCACGTGGCGCTCGGCCAGCTCGGAGATGTGGACCAGGCCCTCGATGCCCTCCTCGACCCGGACGAACGCACCGAACGGCACCAGCTTGGTGACGCGGCCCGGCACGACCTGGCCGATCTGGTGGGTGCGGGCGAACTGCTGCCACGGGTCTTCCTGCGTCGCCTTGAGCGAGAGGGAGACGCGCTCGCGCTCCATGTCGACGTCGAGAACCTCGACGGTGACCTCCTGGCCGACCTCGACAACCTCGGACGGGTGGTCGATGTGCTTCCAGGAAAGCTCGGAGACGTGGACCAGTCCGTCGACGCCGCCGAGGTCCACGAACGCACCGAAGTTGACGATCGAGGAGACGACGCCCTTGCGGACCTGACCCTTCTGCAGGGTGTTGAGGAAGGTCTGGCGGACCTCCGACTGGGTCTGCTCCAGCCAGGCGCGGCGGGAAAGAACCACGTTGTTGCGGTTCTTGTCCAGCTCTATGATCTTGGCCTCGAGCTCGCGGCCGACGTACGGCTGCAGGTCGCGGACGCGACGCATCTCGACCAGGGACGCCGGCAGGAAGCCACGGAGGCCGATGTCGAGGATGAGACCACCCTTGACGACCTCGATGACGGTGCCGGTGACAATGCCGTCCTCGTCCTTGATCTTCTCGATCGTGCCCCAGGCCCGCTCGTACTGCGCGCGCTTCTTGGACAGGATGAGGCGGCCTTCCTTGTCCTCCTTCTGGAGGACAAGGGCCTCGACGTGCTCGCCGACTTCGACGACGTCGGCAGGATCGACATCGTGCTTGATCGAGAGCTCACGCGAAGGGATGACACCCTCGGTCTTGTAGCCGATGTCGAGCAAGACCTCGTCTCGATCGACCTTGACGACGGTGCCTTCAACGATGTCGCCGTCGTTGAAGTACTTGATGGTCTCGTCGATCGCGGCGAGGAAGGCCTCCTCGGAACCGATGTCGTTGACCGCTACCTGCGGGGTGCTCGAGGTGGCCTCAGTGCTGCTCGTCATGTGTGGAATTGCTCCGAACCGGACAGATGTCGTTGTGACCAAGGCGCGGTGGGCTTTTTTTCCGTTCAACCATGGCGATGGATGATCGAGTGTGAGCCCGCTCCGTCCGAGGCGCACGCGAACCCACAGCGCAGCGATCAGCATATGAGACGACGCGTCCCAGGTCAATCCGGCCGCAGCACTAGTAAGCGATGACCTTTTTCGCCGCCTTTGAAATGATATTACCTCGAAGCCTCTTCGGTATGGAGATGTGCTCAGGATCCCCATCCGATGTGTAGCGCTCCTTGGGGTGTTCGTTCAGCCACTCCAGCCAGTAGGCCGAGCACCAGCGGCGGCATTCTCCCTGCTTGCCGTTGGACTGGATGCGCCAGATCGCGGTGCTGTCGAAGCTCTTCGCGTACGGCGGAACCGACGGTTCGGCCCCGGCGAGGAAGACGCCGTCGAAGCGGTAACGCGTGCCGTCCCACTTCCCCTCGCGGGCGATCTTCGCCTTGCGCGGGCGGGAGCCGTACGGCAGGGCCATCGTGGTGGACGGCGGGGCGCCCAGCTTCTTCAGCAGCCGCTCCTGCCTGACGATCTGCTCGGCCGCCCCCTTGGTGGACAGCCGGCGCAGGTCAGGATGCGTATAGGTATGGTTGGCCACTTCGAAACCGTGGTCCACCAGCCACTTCACCGCCGCCTCCTGCTGCGCCCGGTCCGGCAGCCCGAACGGCGCGCGGTTCACCCAGAAGGTCGCGACGGGACGGAAGTCCGGGTACTTCTCCGCGACCTCGTAGATGACCCCGACCGCGGTGTCGCGCTTGGGCCGGCCGTCGGCGTCCAGCGCGAAGTGCGAGGGGTGCCCGTCGTCGAAGGTGAGCACGACCGGGTGTGCTCCGGCCGGGATGTCGATCCTGCCGCTGACGAACTCCGCCGCCGTGACCGGCACGTAGCCCGCCTTGGCCAGCTTCACCAGCTCGGCCCGGAGCTGGGCGGGCGTCCGGTCGATAGACGCGATCCGCTTCTTCAGCAGCCGGTGATACATGATCACCGGCACCAGTCCGAGCTCGTTCGCACCGACCGCGCGGGCCGACTCCACGGTCGCGATGACCGGCGGAGGCGGGTCGGGTTCACTCGCCGGCGCAGGGGCCGCCCTGGCCGGGATCCTCCTCTCCCCGGACTCGTCATCTCCTGCGGGGGGCAGCAGCATCAGCGCCACCAGCCCCACCGCGATCACCGCCGCGTTGGCGACCACTGTCACCCGAGCAAGTTTCCGCACAATGATTTGACCATACTGCGGCAAAATCGCAGAAGGTCATCTCTGTCCGAATTCCGGGTGAATCGCAGGCAATCTCAGGCCGCGAGGAGCCTGTTCAGTGACCGGCGTCCTCCCAGGTCGGGCCGACGCCCACGGACACGTCGAGCGGGACGCGGAACTGGAATGCGCCGCACATCTGTTCGACCACGACGCGCTTGAGCTCCTCCAGCTCGCCGGGGGCGACCTCGAAGACGAGCTCGTCGTGCACCTGGAGCAGCATCCGCGAGCGCATGCCCTCGATCGCCCGCTGCACGTCGAGCATCGCCACCTTGATGACGTCCGCCGCGGAGCCCTGGATCGGCGCGTTCAGCGCCATCCGCTCCGCCATCTCGCGGCGCTGCCGGTTGTCGCTGGTCAGGTCCGGCAGATAACGGCGCCGCCCGAGGATGGTCTCGGTGTACCCGTCCGTGCGGGCCCGGGAGACGACCTCCTCCAGGTAGTCGCGGACCCCGCCGAACTCCTGGAAGTACTCGTCCTTGAGCGCGCGCGCCTCCGCGACCGGGATGCCGAGCTGGCCGGACAGCCCGAAGTCGGACAGGCCGTAGGCCAGGCCGTAGTTCATCGCCTTGATCCGGGCGCGCAGGTCGGCGTCCACCTGCTCGGGCGGGAGGTCGAAGACCCGCGCCGCGGTCGCCTGGTGGAAGTCGTGGCCGGACTCGAAGGCCGCGATCAGCGACTCGTCACCGGACAGATGCGCCATGATCCGCAACTCGATCTGGCTGTAGTCGGCGGTGAGCAGCGTCTCGTAGCCCGCCCCCACGACGAAGCCCTTGCGGATCCGGCGGCCCTCGGCGGTGCGGATCGGCACGTTCTGCAGGTTGGGCTTCTCCGAGCTGAGCCGCCCGGTCGCCGCCTTGATCTGGTTGAACGTGGTGTGGATGCGCTCGTCGTCGCCGATCTCCTTGATCAGGCCCTCGACGGTGATGCGCAGCTTCATCTGGTCGCGGTGCCGCAGCATGATCGTCGGCAGCTCGTGGTCGGTCTGGCCCGCCAGCCAGGTCAGCGCGTCGGCGTCGGTGGTGTAGCCGGTCTTGGTCTTCTTCGTCTTGGGCAGGTTCAGCCGGACGAAGAGGATCTCCTGGAGCTGCTTGGGCGACCCGAGGTTGAACTGCTCGCCCACCGAGGCGTGCGCCGCCTCCACCGCCTGCTTGACCGCCGCGCCGAACTCGGCTTCGAGCGCGGCGAAGTACTGCCCGTCGGCCGCGATGCCGGCCCGCTCCATCGAGGCGAGCACCCGCATCAGGGGCAGCTCGACCTCGGTGATCAGGCGGGTGCCGCCCCGGCTCGACAGGCGCGCCTCCAGCTCGTCGGCGAGGTCGCGTACGGCGTGGGCCCGCAGCGCCAGCTCGGCCGCGGCCGCGTCGTCCTCCTCGAAGAGGCTGGTCTGGCCGTTGGTCTCGGTCTCGCTGCGCAGCTCGCGGTGCAGGTAACGCAGGACGAGGTCGTTGAGCGGGAACGAGCTCTGCCCCGGCAGCGCCAGGTAGGCGGCGACGGCCGTGTCGCAGGTCAGCCCGCGCAGGTCCATGCCGAGCTCCCACAGCGCGAGCAGCGGGCCCTTGGCGTCGTGCACGGCCTTCGGCCGGGACTCGTCGGCGAGCCACGCGCTGAGGGCCGCCTCGTCCTCCGGCGTGAGCTGGGTGGGGTCGATGTAAGCGGCGCCCGTCCCGTCCGCGATGGCGATGCCGTCCAGCCGCCCGGTGCCGCTGCCGTAGGAGCCGCGGAACTCCAGGCCGGCCCGGCCCTCCGGCAGCGCGGCCAGCCACCCGCCGACCTCGCCGGGGCCGAGCACGGTGACCTCGACCTCGAAGCCCTCGCTCGTCTCGGGTTCGGCCGTGCCGAGGGTCTTGAAGAGCCGATCACGCAGCTCGCCGCGGATCTGCAGCGAGTCGAGCAGCTTGTTGATCTCTTCGCGGTCCCACTCGCCCATGGTGAGCGCGTCCGGGGTGGCGTCGAGGGGGACGTCGCGCCGCAGCTCGGTCAGCATCCGGTTGTGGATCACCTGGCCGAGGTGGTCGCGGAGCTTCTCGCCGACCTTGCCCTTGACCTCGTCGGCCCGGCGGACCAGCTCGTCGAGCGAGCCGTACTCGGAGATCCACTTGGTGGCGGTCTTCTCCCCCACGCTGGGGATGCTCGGCAGGTTGTCGCTCGGGTCGCCGCGCAGCGCGGCGAAGTCGGGGTACTGCGCCGGAGTCAGACCGTACTTGTCCACCACGGCCTCGGGGGTGAACCGGGTCATGTCGCTGATGCCGCGCCGCGTCATCAGCACCGTCACCTTGTCGTTGACAAGCTGCAGCGCGTCGCGGTCACCGGTGACGATCAGTACATTCATCCCCGCGCCGGACGCCTGGGTGGCGAGCGTCGCGATCAGGTCGTCCGCCTCGAAGCCCGCCAGCGACAGGTGCGGGACGCGCAGCGCGTCGAGCAACTCGAAGATGAGCTGCACCTGACCGCGGAAGTCCTCCGGCGTCTCGGACCGGTTCGCCTTGTACGCCTCGAACGCCTCGTGCCGGAAGGTCGGCTCGCTCCGGTCGAAACAGACCGCGACGTGACTCGGCCGCTCATCGCGCAGGACGTTGGTCAACATCGAGGTGAAGCCGTACACCGCTTCCGTGTGCTGACCGTCCGTCGTCATCAGATTCGCGTCCTTCAGGGCGTAGAAGGCGCGGTAGGCAAGGGAATGACCGTCCAGGAGCAACAGGCACGGACGGTCGGGGGTCGCTTCGGTGTTCGGCACATCCGCAGCCTAGTCTCCATCTACGACAGAAACCGCAGGCTCTTGCGTACAGGAGGCATCCCCTTGACCCTGACCAATCCCGACGACTCCGTGACTTTCCTCAACCAGATCAGCCGCGGGCACCTTCCGGAGCGGATGGGCATCGAGCTCCTGGAGGCGACCGCCGAGAAGGTCATCGGGCGGATGCCCGTGGAGGGCAACACCCAGCCGTACGGCCTGCTCCACGGGGGCGCCTCCTGCGTGCTGGCCGAGTCGGTCGGCTCGATGGGGGCGGCGCTGCACGCGGGGCCCGGACGGGTCGCGGTCGGCATCGAGATCAACGCCACGCACCACCGCTCGGCCACGTCGGGCCACGTCACGGCGGTGGCCACCCGGGTCCACGGAGGACGCAGCCTCGCCACCTACGACATCGAGATCAGCGATGACGAGGGCCGCCGCGTCTGCACCGCGCGACTCACCTGCATGCTGCGCGACGCCGGCTGACCGACGGCCGTCCCCGATCCGATCGGAACGGATCGCGCCGTTTCTTTGCACGACGGGCGGTGCCGTCGCTAGCCTGGTCCGGCTCGGAGCCCGTGGCGAGCTGAGTAGACAACGTGCGGAGCCGGGGAAGCTGCGCACGGTCCCAAAGGCCGCCACGGGCTCGACGAGACGAAGCGGCGCCGCCCCGCCCTCCCCCGCCCGCGACTCCGGAGACGCCCGGGTCGCGCCGAGGAAACGATCCGGATACGCCTGATCACATGCCGGTGCGCCGACGCCGGGCGTGGATCTATCGTGCGGTAATGCCGTGGTTTGCCCGGGCCGGACTGCTCGCGGTCGTCGCCGTGACCACAGCCGCCCTCACGACCGGATGCTCGGATCCGCCGGCGAAACCAGCCGCGACCCCGCACACCTACTCACTCCCGGCCGAGACCGCCCGCCCCGGCGAGAGCGTGCTCCGCCCCTCCCTCGTGACAGACGGCGCCACCCGCTTCTGGCTCATCGGCTTCCAGGACGGCATGTCGAGCCTGATCGGCAGCCACGCGGAGTGGAACGCCAAAGGGCAGTTCGCCAGCGCCAGGATCGTCGTGCAGAACGTCGACCGGACCAATCAGAAGTTCGAGGCCAAGCGCCAGCTCCTCGTCGCCTCCGACGGCCGCGTCTTCCACGTCGACTCCTTCACGCAGGCGATGAAGCGGCAGCCCGACGAGATGATGATGGGCAGCTTCGTCCGCACGGAGTTCGACCTGTGGTTCGACGTGCCGAAGGACGCGCGGATCACGAAGGTCCGGCTCTTCGGCGCGCCGCCGTTCGGCTCGGTCACGCCGTCCGAGGGCGTCGAGCTGCCGGTCCGCTGAGCGCGCGCACGCGTAGGGCCGGCCGGGTGAGCGTCCCCCGGCCGGCCCGCGCCGCGTCGCGTCGTCAGTGCTGCCCGAGCGCCCCGCCCAGGTACGCCTCGCGCACCTGCGGGTCGTCCAGGAGCTCGGCGGCCGGGGCGGACTTGACCACCCTGCCGGTCTCCAGGACGTACGCCCGGTGGGCGAGCTGGAGCGCCTGCTGCGCGTTCTGCTCGACCAGCAGGACCGTGGTCCCCCGCGTGTTGATCTCCTTGATGATCGAGAAGATCTGGGCGACCAGCATCGGCGCCAGTCCCATCGACGGCTCGTCGAGCAGGAGCACCTTGGGCTTGCTCATCAACGCCCGTCCGATGGCGACCATCTGCTGCTCGCCACCCGACATCGTGCCGCCGGCCTGGTCCTTGCGCTCGGCCAGGCGCGGGAACAGCTCGAACACCTCGGCCAGGTCCTTGGAGAAGTCGCCGCGCCGGGCGTACGCGCCCATGAGGAGGTTCTCGGTGACCGTCATGCCGGGGAAGACGCCCCGGCCCTCCGGGGACTGGCCGATGCCGACGAGTACCCGCTTGTGCCCGGGCAGGCGGCTGATGTCCTTGCCGTCGAACGTGATGCTGCCGGACGACAGCCCGCGCAGGCCCGAGATGGTCTTGAGCGTGGTGGTCTTGCCCGCGCCGTTGGCGCCGATCAGGGTGACGATCTCACCCTCGTCGACCTCCAGCGAAACGCCCTTGAGAGCCTCGATCTTGCCGTAATGGACGTGAATGTCCTTGATCTCAAGAAGCATCTGCGGGAGCTCCCAAGTACGCCTCGATGACCCGCGGGTCGTTCTGCACCTCGGCCGGGAGGCCGTCAGCGATCTTCTGCCCGAAGTCCAGCACCGCGATGCGGTCGCTGATGCCCATGATTAGGGCCATGTCGTGCTCGATCAGCAGGATCGTGCGGCCCGCGTCGCGGATGGCCTTGATGAGCGTCTGCAGCTCGATCTTCTCCGCCGGGTTCATGCCGGCGGCGGGCTCGTCGAGCAGCAGGAGCTGGGGCTCGGTCGCGAGCGCCCGGACGATCTCCAGCCTGCGCTGGTCGCCGTAGGGCAGGTTCTTGGCCGTCTCGTCGGCGCGGTGGGCGATGCCGGCGAACTCGAGCAGTTCCATCGCCCGCTCGCGCCCGCGCTTCTCTTCGCGGCGGTGCCAGGGCAGCCCGAGCGCCGCGCCGACCGCACCCGTCCGGTGATGCGCGTCCGCGCCCACCAGGACGTTCTCCAGGGCCGACATGTTGTGGAACAGCCGGATGTTCTGGAACGTGCGGGCGACACCGCGCTTGGTCACCTTGAACCGCTTCATGCCGCTGATCTTCTGGCCGTCGAAGACGACCTCGCCCGAGGTCGGCCGGTAGACGCCGGTGATCGTGTTGAAGACCGTGGTCTTGCCGGCGCCGTTCGGGCCGATGAGCGCGAAGATCTCCCCTTCCTTGACGGCGAGGTCGACTCCGCCGAGCGCCTGCACGCCACCGAAGCGCATGGTGACCTGGCGGAGCTCCAGGAGCGTCTTCGCCGGCGAGCTCGCGTTTTCCGGCAGGCTCACTTGGCCACCTCCTCGGCGGGCCGGTCGTCGCCGGCCTCGTCACCGCCCGCGGGGGGCGTCTCGGGCTTCGTGACGGATCCGCTGATGGAGCGGCGACGGCGGGGCGGCAGCAGGCCCTCCGGGCGCAGCGCCATCGTCAGCACGAGCGCCGCGCCGAAGATGAGGATCCGGTAGTCGGCGAAGCCCCGGAAGCGCTCGGGCAGCCAGGCGATCAGGAACGCGCCGATCATCACGCCCGGCAGGTTGCCCGAGCCACCGAGCACCACGGCGGCCAGGATCGTGGCCGACAGGATGAACGGGAAGTTGGGCGGCTGGATCGCGATGACCTTGCTGGCCCAGATGACGCCGGTGAGTCCGCCGATCATGGCCCCGATGAAGAAGGCCAGCAGCTTGAACTTGAACGTCGGCACGCCCATCAGCTCGGCGGCGTCCTCGTCCTCGCGGATGGCCTCCCAGGCTCGGCCGACCCGGCTCCGTTCCAGCCGTTTCGCGAAGATGACCACAAGGATGATCGCCGCGAGCAGCAGGTAGTAGTACGGGAGCGGGTCGAGGAAGAACTCCACGCCGAAGATGGGCTCCGGGTGCGGGATGTTCGTGATGCCGCGCGAGCCGCCGATGGACTCGGTGTTCTGCGCCGTGACCCGGACGATCTCGCCGAATCCGAGCGTGACGATCGCCAGGTAGTCACCGCGCAGCCGCAGCGTCGGCGAGCCCAGGATGATGCCCGACACCGCCGTCATGAAGATGCCGACCACGAGCACCGGCCAGAAGTTCCAGCCGTACTTGGTGCCGAAGATCGCCATGGTGTAGGCGCCGATGGCGTAGAAGGCGACGAATCCGAGGTCCAGCAGGCCGGCCTGCCCGACCACCACGTTCAGGCCCACCGCCAGCAGGACGTACGTCCCGATCGGGCTGAACAGCAGCGACGCCCAGTGCGAGTGCGGGGACATGAACGACCCGATGGCGTCGCTGGGCGCGACGATCGCGAGCGCGATCAGCAGGGCGTACACAGTCCAGCGGGCCCAGCGGGGGGCCGTCGCCCACCAGTCGCGCACGCCGTCGGTGTAGCCGCCGACGGTCCGCCTGAGGGCCGTCAGCGGGTTTCCTGATCGGACGTTGGAGTTAGCGTTCATGCGCGCGCTCGCTGGAGGGATTCACCGAGGATGCCGGTGGGACGGAACAGGAGGACGAGGACGAGGACGGAGAAGGCGATGACGTCCTTCCACTCGGAGCCGAAGAAGATCGAGCCCCAGTTCTCGATGAGACCGAGCATGAGCCCGCCGAGGAGCGCCCCACGTAGGTTGCCGATGCCGCCCAGCACCGCCGCGGTGAACGCCTTGACGCCGAGCAGGAAGCCCACGTTGAAGCGGAGGTTCTCGAACTCCATGGCGTAGAGCAGCGAGGCCACGCCGGCCATGGCGCCGCCGACCAGGAAGGTGGTGCGGATGATGCTGTCGATGTTCACGCCCATGAGCACGGCGGTCTCGGGGTCCTGGGAGGTCGCCCGGATGCCGCGGCCGATCCTGGTGCGGTTCACGAAGATGTCGAGCAGGACCATCATCACCACGGCGGCGACGATGATGAACAGGTGGTCGTTCCTGATGTCGGTGTTGCCGATCGAGAAGACCGTCTCACGGTCGAAGAGCCGCGGGACGGGGACCTGGTTGCGGCCCTGGGAGGGGCGGTCGAACACCTCGGGGATGATCACCAGGGCGAAGAGCTCCTGGAGGAAGATCGAGGCGCCGATCGCGGAGATGAGCGCCGCGAGCCTGGAGGCGCCGCGCCTGCGCAGCGGCCGGTAGGCCACCCGCTCCAGCACGACGGCCGCGCCGCCCGAGGCGGCCATGGAGGCCAGCAGGAGCAGGAGCATCGTCCCGACCAGCGCGATCCCGCTGAGCGGGCCCGTGATCCCCATCAGGTTGATCACGAAAAGCGCCGCGAAGGAGCCGATCATGAAGATTTCGGAGTGGGCGAAATTGATGAGGCGCAGCACGCCGTACACCATCGTGTAGCCGAGGGCGATCAAGGCGTAAATGGCGCCGCTGGCCAGACCTCCGACGGTGGACGGCCCGACCTGGCTGATGAAGTCGTTGAGCACGGTGGTCGCTTTCGAACTGGGGCAACCGGGGTCGCCGGGCAGTGAGGAGCGGGAGCCGGGGGTCGCTCCCGCTCCTCAGCGTTCTCAGGTCGCTACTCGTCGCCTCAGCTCAGCTGAGCCTTCGAGGTGTCGCCCAGCCAGGTCACCTTGCCGTCCTTCACCTCGTAGATGTGAATGACGCTCGCGGCGATCTCACCGTTCGGGTTGAACTTGATCTGCTTGGAGACACCCGGGAAGTCGATCGTCGAGAGGTACTCGTTGATCTTCTCGGAGGTGGTGTTGCCCGCCTCGATCGCCTTCAGGAAGGCCGACATCGCGTCATAGCCCTCGGTGGCGTAGATCAGCGGGTCGGTGCCGAACTTCGCCTTGTAGTTGTCGCTGAAGGTCTTCAGCTCCGGCACGTCCGAGCCGAACGGGATGAGGCAGGGGCAGCCGAGGACCGCGCCCTCGGCGGCGTCCTTGCCCGCGCCCTCGACGAGCGCCTGGTCGACCGAGCCGTCGCCGGAGGAGACGACCGCGGTCACGCCGCCGTCGCGGAGCTGCTTGAGCAGCCGGCCGAGCGGAGCGTAGTAGCCGCCGAAGAAGATGACGTCCGGCGCGGACGCCTTCACCTTGGTGACGGTCGAGGAGTAGTCCGAGCCCTGGGGGTCGATCTTGTCGCGCTCGACCTTGACGCCCTGGGACTCGAAGGCCTTGGCCACCACGTCACCGAGGCCGGCGCCGTACTCCTGAGCGTCGTCGATGACGAAGGCCTTCTTGGCCGACTTGGCCTTGACCAGGAACTCGGCGATGGCCGGGCCCTGGACGCCGTCGTTGGCGACGACGCGGTGCCAGAACTTCCACTCGTTCTCGGCCAGCCCGGGGTTGGTCGCCGAGGCCGAGATGCTCGGGATCTTGGCCTGCTCCAGGATGGGGCCGACGTTGCGCGACTCGCCGGAGAAACCGGGGCCGACGAGGGCGGTGATCTTGTCCTGAGTGAGGGCCTGCTGCGTCTGGGTCACGGCCTGGTCGGGGTTGCCCTGGCTGTCGTACTTCACCATCTCGACCTTGACCTTGGTCGACTTGGCGTTGAACTCGTCGACAGCGAGCTGCGCGCCCTGGGACGGCGGGATCATGAGCGCGGAGTCCTGCCCGGTCAGGTCACCCATGAACCCGATCTTGAGGGTGGTGACAGCGTCACCGTTCTGAGCACCGGTCGGCGAAGCCTCCTCAGTGCCGCTCCCACAGGCCGCGAGGCCGAGGACAAGCGCTGTACCGGCAGCGACGACGCCACCGAGGCGAGCGATCGTGGATCGCAAGGTTGCCTTCCTTTCGCTTGATCCCCCCATGGGGATCGGATACGCGTCCGCCCCAAGACAGCGGTCAGCCCAGGGGTCGTGAGCGGTAGTACAACCTCGCGAAGTCACAGGTCGGTACAGAGCCCATCACAGTTATGGCTTTGTTATGTAGATCGCTCCAGCCCAAAATCAATCTGGTAACAAACCTGGCAAAATACGTTAATTACGCTTTTTATCGGGGACGGGCGGTCGCCAAGATGGTGCTTTTGTCCATGTACGGCCCCGTCTGTAGTGCGGCGTACGACCCGGCGCCACACGAAGCACCGGGCGGAGCCGTCCCCGTCCTCAGCTACCGGCCGCGTCGTCGACGACGACCTGGGCCACCTGCCGCATGCTCATGCGGCGGTCCATCGACGCCTTCTGGATCCAGCGGAACGCCTGCGGCTCGGTCCAGCCGTGCTGCGCCATGAGCAGGCCCTTGGCCCGCTCGACCAGCTTGCGGGTCTCCAGCCGCTCGGAGAGTCCGGAGACCTCCTTCTCCAGCGCGGCGATCTCCTCGTGGCGGCTGACCGCCATCTCGATCGCGGGGATGAGGTCCCCCTTGGTGAACGGCTTGACCAGGTAGGCCATGGCTCCCGCGTCCCTGGCCCGCTCCACCAGGTCGCGCTGTGAGAACGCGGTCAGGATGAGGCAGGGCGCGATGCGCTCGGAGACGATCCGCTCGGCGGCCGAGATCCCGTCGAGCACGGGCATCTTCACGTCGAGGATCACCAGATCGGGGCGCAGCTCGATGGCTTTCTTGACGGCCGTCTCACCGTCTCCGGCCTCCCCCACGACGGCGTAGCCGTCCTCTTCGAGCATCTCCTTGAGATCGAGGCGGATCAGGGCCTCGTCTTCCGCGATCACCACTCGCCGCTGCGTAGTCACGCACAAGAGGTTACCGATGTCCACTACAGTAGGACCACGCACGGGGCTTGTGGTTGATCGTTCATCCGCTAGGCTCCGAGCGACGGGTTCGGACATGTCACACAGTGTCCGGATTGAAGCCCCGGTACCCCAATTGGCATGAGGGAGCGGATTCAAAACCCGTACAGTGTGGGTTCGAGTCCCACCCGGGGCACTTTTTCACCAGTCACCGAGCCGGGATCATCGGCTCCGTCCGCCTCCGGTTCTCCCGTACGGCCGCCCAGGCGCGGCGCGTACGGTCAGGCGAGGCTCTCGACCCAGGCGCGGTGCAGGCGGGCGAATCGGCCCGCTCCGGCGATCAGCCGCTGCGGCGGGCCGTCCTCGACCACGCGGCCGCCCTCCATGACGAGCACGCGGTCAGCGATCTCCACGGTGGACAGCCGATGCGCGATGATCACGGCGGTCCGGTCCGCGAGGATGGTGCGCAGCGCCCGCTGGACCAGCCGCTCGCTCGGCACATCGAGGCTGGAGGTCGCCTCGTCGAGGATGAGGACCGCCGGGTCGGCGAGGAACGCCCGCGCGAAGGCCACAAGCTGGCGCTGCCCGGCCGACATCCGGCCACCGCGCTTGCCGACCTGGGTGTCGTAGCCGTCCGGCAGCGCCGCGACGAACGCGTGCGCCCCGATCGCGCGGGCGGCGGCGACCACCTCCTCGTCGGTGGCGTCCGGACGTCCGAACCTGATGTTCTCGGCGATCGTGCCGGAGAACAGGAAGTTCTCCTGGGTGACCATGACCACCGAGCGGCGCAGCGCGGCCTCGTCGAGGTCGCGCAGGTCCACCCCGTCGAGCAGGACGCGGCCGTCCACCGGGTCGTAGAACCGGGAGATCAGCTTGGCCAGGGTGGTCTTGCCCGCGCCCGTGGTGCCGACCACCGCCATGGTCTGCCCGGCCGGGAGCTCCAGATCGAGCGCCGGGATGATCGGAGGCCCGTCCGGGTAGGCGAACTCGACCGCCTCGAACCGCACCGCCCCCTTCGCGTACGGCAGGGCCGCGGGGTGGCGGGGCTCGGCGACGGCGGGCTCCTCCTCCAGCACCCCGGACAGCTTCTCCAGCGCCGCGCTCGCCGACTGGAGCGTGTTGTAGAACTGGCTGATCTCCTGCATGGGCTCGTAGAACTGGCGCAGGTAGAGCAGGAACGCGGCCAGCACGCCGACGGTGACGGCGTCGTGCAGCGCGAGCCATCCGCCGTACAGCAGGACCGCGGCCACGGTCACGTTGCCGATCAGCTTGACGCCGGGCATGAAGACCGCGACGAGGCGCATGCCGCGCATGTTGGCGTCGCGGTAGTCCTGGTTGAGCCGCTCGAAGATCTCCTGGTTGCGCGGCTCCCTGCGGAACGCCTGGACCGCGCGGATGCCGGTCATCGACTCGACGAAGTGGACGATGACCAGGGCGACGGTCTCCCTGGTCCTGCGGTAGGTGACGCTGGACCCGCGCCGGAACCAGCGGGTGAACAGCAGCAGCAGGGGCAGCGGCAGCAGCGCGACCACGGCGAGGTGCGCGTCGAGCAGGAGCAGCATGGCCGCGGTGCCGACCAGCGTGAGCACCGCCGTGACCAGCCCGTCCAGGCCGGACGCCAGCAGCTCGGCGATCGCCTCGACGTCCGAGGTGAGCCGCGAGATCACCCGCCCGGAGGTGTACTTCTCGTGGAACGACAGGGACAGCCGCTGGAAGTGGTCGAAGACGCGGCGGCGGAGTTCGAGCAGGATGTCCTGGCCGATGCGGCCGGACAGCCGCAGGAACGCCTGCCGGGTGAGCGCCTGGGTCAGCGCGGCCGCGACGACCGCGGCGACGATGACGAACAGCGTCCCGGGCCCGCCGCCGCGCAGCATCGGCGGGATGCCGTCGTCGATGCCGACCGCGACGAGGTACGGGATGGCCAGCCCGGCGGCGCTGGACAGCACGATGATCGCGACCAGCAGCGCCATGCCGCGCCGGTGCGGGCGGAGCAGGTCGCCGAGCAGCCGGCGTGAGCGGGTACGCAGCAGGAGCGACACCCGGTCGGAGAGATGGTCCTGCTCCTCCGCGGCGACGCCGCGCCAGCCGTCCCCGGTCGCTTCCACGCTCACCGCAGTGCCTCCTCCTGGTCGAGATCGGCGTCCTGCGCGAGGAGCGCCCGGTATTCGGGGACCTCGGCCAGCAGGTCCGCGTGGCGGCCGACGTGGGTGATGGTGCCGTCCTGCAGGAGCGCGACCCGGTCGGCGAGCAGCACGGTCGAGGCCCGGTGCGCGACGACGAGGCCGGTGGCGTCGGCGAGGACGGCGCGCAACGCCTCCTCGACCAGGGCCTCGGTCTCCACGTCGAGCGCCGAGAGGGTGTCGTCCAGGACGAGGATCCGGGGCCGGCCGAGCACCGCGCGGGCCAGGGCGAGCCGCTGCCGCTGGCCGCCGGACAGGGACATGCCCTGCTCGCCGATGCGGGTGTCCAGCCCCCAGGGCAGGTCGTACGCGAAGGTGGCCTGGGCGATCTCCAGCGCGGCGCGGATCTCCTCGTCGGTGGCGTCCCCGCGGCCGAGGGTGAGGTTCTCCCGGACGCTCATCGAGAACAGCGTGGCCTCCTCGAAGGCGGTGGCGACCACCGAACGCAGCGAGGGCAGGGACAGGTCGCGCACGTCGTGCCCGTCGACGGTGACGCGCCCGGCCGTGACGTCGACCAGCCGCGGCACCAGCGCGGTGAGCGTGGTCTTGCCCGAGCCGGTCGCGCCGACGATGGCTATGGTCTCTCCCGGCTCCACCTCAAGCCAGACGTCGCGCAGCACGGGCCGCTCGGCGCCGGGGAACCGGAAGCCGACGCCCTCGAAACGCAGGTGGCCGCGCGGCTCGGCGACGACCTGCGCCCCGCCGTCGATCTCGGGCACGGTGTCGAGCACCTCGACGACCCGGTCCGCCGACGTCATGGCCTCCTGGCCCATCGCCAGGATGTACCCGAGCGAGGTGACCGGCCAGACGAGCTGGAGCACCAGCGTGGTGAAGGCCACCAGCGTGCCCAGGGTCAGCCAGCCGCCGCCGACGGCGAGCGCGCCGAGGAGCAGCACCATGGCGAGGGTGACGTTCGGCACCACTTCCAGGAAGGTGAAGAACCGGGAGGACAGCCGCACCTTCTCCAGGGAGGTGCGGTACACCTTGCCCGCCAGGCCGTCGTACGTCGCGGCCACGTGGCGCCGCCGTCCGAACGCCTTGATCGTGCGGACGCCGAGGGCGCTCTCCTCGACGAAGGTGGCGAGGTCGCCCTGCTCGTCCTGCACCTGGCGGGAGATGCGGATGTACCGTTTCTCGAAGCGATTCGACAGGATGATGACGGGGATCGCCGAACCGGCGACGAGCAGGCCGAGCGGCCAGTACATCCGCAGCAGCACCACGGTCACGGTGGTGAGCTGGAGGACGTTCATGACGAGGAACAGCACGCCGAACCCGAGGAACCGCCGGATCGTGGACAGGTCCGTGGTCGCGCGGGAGAGGAGCTGCCCGGACTGCCATTCGTCGTGGAAGCGCATCGGCAGGCGCTGCAGGTGGCGGTACAGGTCGTCGCGGATCGCCGTCTCCAGGCCGAGCACGGGGGCGGCCTGGGACCAGCGGCGCAGGAAGGTGAGCAGGGCCTCGGCCACGCCGAGCGCGAGCGCGAGCAGCCCCAGCGGCAGCAGCGCGTCCTGGTCGCCGTGCGCCACCGGACCATCGATGATCTCCTTGCCGACGAGCGGGGTCAGGATGGCGGCCGCGATGCCGAGCACGGCCGCCGCCCACATGAGGACCACCGGCCGGGTGTAGGGGCGCAGATACGACTTGAGCCGCCACAGCGAGGACCAGGAGGGTTTTCGAGCGTCTGAGGTGGGTCCTGATCGTGACGGCATGACCGGGCGTGACACTCCTCACCTAAGGGGGACGGCTCGCTCCCGCCATGGTTCCTTACGGCTCACGTCCGATCAACCGGTTTTTCGCCACTTACCGCTATGACATCATAACGGGACGTAATGGAAATGTGGCGCGATCAGCCGCTTTCCACCGGAAAGCCGACTAGCTAGAGCGTCAAGACCTTGGCCAATGCGCCCGCATCCACCCACGGCATCGATTCTGGCAAGAAGATTGTCGGCCGCAAGCGCAGCATCGTCACCGACACCCTTGGGCTGCTGCTCGCGGTGCTGGTCACAGCCGCCAGCATGTCCGACGGCACCGCTGGCCGGCAACTGCTGACAATTGTCGCCGCCGCTACCCGACGATCACCAAGGCCTGGGCCGACAGCGCCCACAGAACCACCCTCATCGAACACGCTGCCGTGCTCGGCATCGATGTGGAAGTCGTTCGCCGCGACCCCGCGACCAGGGGATTTACTCCTTTCCACGCCGCTGGGCCGTGGAGCGCATCTTCGGTTGGCTGATGTTCCATCGCCGCCTGGCACGCAACTACGAAGTCCTGCCCGCCCGTTCCGAAGCCGTAATCCACCTGGCCATAATCGACCTCGACCTCATGGCCCGACACCTCACCGACGAATCCACCCCTACCTGGCGAGGCGTATAACTTCAATCAAACGGAACCTATGGAATCAAACACCCTCTGACCACGTATCAGTTGACCTCGCCATTCCTGCTGTGCTCATGGTAGCGGCGGAGGATCGTCACGAACGAGACAAAGATCTACCGGATTTGCCCAAGCTATATTGAAAGGGTACATAAACTACTCAGATTGGGTGCTCTTCATGGGTTATCTCGCCGCCGCCGTCGTCCTGGTCGGCCTGCTCTGCCTGCTCAACCTGCTGCTGACGTTCGCCGTGATCCGCCGGCTGCGGGTCCACACCGAGCGCCTCAACCACCTGCTGGAGCGGGGCGGCGGGTCAGGCATGGGCGACACCCACGTGCAAGCGGGGGAGCAGGCCGGGGAGTTCACGGTCGTGGATCACGAGGGCGCCGAACTGACCCGTGACGGGCTGGGCGACGGCACACTGCTCGGCTTCTTCTCCCCGGGTTGCAAGCCGTGCGAGGAGCTCCTACCAGTGTTCACCACGTACGCCTCGACCCTTGACCGCGAAAAGGTGGTCGCGGTCGTGGACGGCGCCGACGGGAAGGGCGCACTGGCGTACGCGGAGCGTCTCGCCCCAGTGGCAAGGGTAGTTGTGGAGACAATGCAGGGCCGCCCGCTGCAGGAGGCGTTCGCCGTGGACGGGTTCCCGCTGGTGTTCCTGGTGGACGCTGGCGGGGTCGTCCGCACGTCTGACCGTTCGATGCGCGGGATCGAGCGGGCTAGCGCCCATGGAGCCTGAGGCCGCAGAGAAGCTCTTCGGCTCGCCGCGGGCAGCAGCGCGTGATGAGGGTGCCGCAGCGCTGTACGAGGCGGGGCTGGGCGCCTCGCTGGCCGAAATCGTACGGATTTCGGCGCAATCTGCGCCGGGAGTGATGACCGCGTACGCGTTAGTGGTCGTGGTGCAGGGTCTGGCCCCGGTGGCGTCTGCGTGGGCGATGAAGCTATTGGTAGACGGGATCCCTGACCCGGCGGTCACCCCGGCCGCGCTGGCCTGGCGGGTGGGCCTGTTGGGGGTGCTCGCGGTGGCGACCGCCGGACTGCCGCATCTGTCGCAGTATCTGGGAGGCTGCCTCGGGCGGGCGTTCACGGTGCGGGCCGCAGCCGATCTGTTCTCGGCGACTGTGCGGTTCGCCGGGCTGGCACGGTTCGAAGATCCGGGCGTGCTGGACCGGCTCAGGCTGGGGCAGCAGGCGGCGGCGGCAGGTGAGGCGCTTATCACGGGTGGGTTTATGGCTGTGGAGTCGGTGATCAGCCTGATCGGGTTCGCAACTGCGTTATGGGTGGTGTCGCCGGTAATGACGCTGGTGGCCATGGTGGCCGCGGTGCCGGGCCTGATCGTGCAGGTGAAGCTGTCCAAGCAGCGCAACCTCATGATGATGGACATGTCGCCCCATGAACGGCGGCACTTCTTCTACGGGGGGCTACTCACCGATTACCGGGCGGCCAAGGAGATCCGGTTGTTCGGCACCGGCGGTTGGCTGCGCGACCGGCTGCTGGGCGAACTCACACTGATCAACAGTGAGCGGCGGCGGATGGACGGTCGGGAGCTGCGCGCCAAGGGGCTGCTCGGCACGCTGGGTGCGGTCATCTCCGCAGGCGGTCTGGTGTGGGCAACGTTCGCCGCCCGCGCCGGATCCCTGTCGGTGGGGGATGTGTCGATGTTCGCCATAGCCATAGGTTCTATGCTCGGCGGGGCCGCTGCGTTGATCTCCGAGGCGGGCAGGATGTACAGCGGGTTGCTCATGTTCAGCCACCACGTGGCGATCGTCCGTGCTGCCCCCGACCTGCCAGTGCCGGCCGTACCGACGCCGCTGCGGCCCCTCACCAGTGAGTTGGAGCTGCGCGATGTTTGGTTTCGGTACTCGCCGGACCACCCGTGGATCCTACGCGGAGTCTCGCTACGGATCCCTCATGGGGCCACGGTGGGCATCGTCGGAGTGAACGGGGCGGGCAAGTCCACGCTGGTCAAGCTGGTGCTGCGGTTCTACGATCCGCAGCAGGGTTCGATCACGTGGGACGGGGTGGATCTGCGGGACATGGATCCGGCCGCACTACGGGACCGGATCAGCGGCGTCTTCCAGGACCACATGACGTACGACCTGACCGCCCGAGAGAACGTCGGCCTCGGCTCCCTCGACGCCCTCCACGATCTCGATCGGATCCGCGTGGCCGCTCGGCGAGCCGGGATCGACGACGTCCTCGACGCCCTGCCTCGCGGCTATGAGACGCAGCTGTCGCGGATCTTTACCTCCGAGACCGACAAGGACGATCCGGAGACCGGCGTGGTGCTCTCCGGCGGCCAGTGGCAGCGCACCGCGCTCGCGCGGGCGTTCTTGCGCGCCGACCGCGACCTGATGATCCTTGACGAGCCGTCATCTGGGCTGGACCCAGAATCCGAGGCCGATGTCCACGCCCGCATGCGCGCTCACCGCGCCGGACGTACAAGCCTGCTCATCTCCCACCGGCTCAACACAGTCCGCGATGCCGATCTCATAGTCGTCCTGCGTGACGGGGTCGTCGCTGAGCAGGGCACCCACGACCAACTCATGGCGACCGGCGGCACGTACGCCCGCATGTTCCGCCTCCAGTCCGCTGGCTACACCGACGCCGCGGAGGTTGGCGCTAATGCTGTTGGTGTGCCTCCCACCGGGCACGGTGGGATCCCGGCGGGAGAGGGGAGCCGATGAAGCGCCTGCTCGGTTACTGGCTCACCGTGCTCACCGTCGAAGGCCTTAGCATGGAACCGACCCTGCGCGACGGCGACCGGTTGCTCGCCCGGCGAGTACGTCACCGGCGAGGCACGGCGCGCGTCGCCGGACGCGACCTCCGGGCGGGGGACATCGTCGCCGTGGTTAACCGGGGCAAGGAATTGCCGCCCGGCGCTGTCGCGCCACGGCACCGTGGGATCACGCGCTACTTGGTGAAGCGTGTGGCCGCCCTGCCCGGCCACACCTGGGAGGGCGAAACGGTACGCGCCGGTCAGGTGATCCTTCTCGGGGACAACACCACGCATAGCTTCGACTCGCGGATCCATGGTCCCTTCGCCCTAGCCGATGTGTACGCCTGCGCAGTCCGCCGCATGTTTTCGCGCCGCCCGCTCGACCCGCGTTCCCGGCCGGTTGGTTCTGGACCGTTCGGGAGATCGGACATCGGACCTCTTGGCGCTCGAGCGGATGACCGCGATCGGAGAGAACCACCTGGCTCTTAACTGAAGTTTCGCCATTTTCATGATCGGAAGCGGCGGGCGTTGATGACGCTCCGTAAAATTCCCTGAATGGGGAACGCGCCGCCCGAAGAGACGGAAGCGCCGGTGGTCCTGGTTCCTACACCTTGGGCAGTTCGGGTGCGCGTACGGTCACTGGGATGTGGAGCACTGCGGGGCTGGCGGGCCGCTGTTACTGGTCGCGGGCGCACCAGTTCTTCTCCCGCGCCATCTGGGAGATGGAGACGGTCGCACTCGGCTCTGCCCCGTGCCGTGGAATAGCTGCCCCATTTCCCAGCTCGATCAACTCGTCGAACAGCGTCGTGGCCCACAGCCGCGGATCCCCGACCTCGGCATCCAGCCGCAGCCGACAGCACTCGGCGAACGGCTCGAACGGATCGGCTGTGCTCCGCCGCCTTTGCCCCGGCACCCGCTCGCCGTTCAGATAGGCCCGGATCGTCGGTCAGATGCCACACGATCGGCGAAATCTGCTCTGACGCTTTCTCTGTGGAACAGCTACAGAGCGTGGCTTGGGCTTCGAGCGGGCAGCGTCCGCTGTGATTGCACTTTAGCGGCCTTCTGCATGTAAATGCGACTGCCCCGTGGTATTCCGGTTCTGCGACCTGCTCCAGATCCGATTCCTGAACACGATCTGATCACACACCGTAACGCCTCCACACAGAAAGCGTCGGAGTCGAAATCACAGGGCGTCATCAGATCGCGGCGACGAAGTACTCTTCGCGACATTTGACCTGCGAACTTCTCAAGCAGTTGGCATACCTGCGCCATCTCGTCGGGTGTCGCGAGATCATGATTCCGAAGCGACTTTTCAGAATGATCACGCTAAGTGATCGTTAAGTTAATGAAGTACTACTAACGCTCGTCGCTCAGCTTGAGACGGAAGTTCGCGAGGCGTTGGTCGAACTTCATTCCTACCTACGGAGTAGGCTCGACGCGAAGGAGTCCCGCGAGGTCGTCTGCCATTACTGCGAGGAGGCCGAGGACGAGACCTACGGCTATTGCGATGGTGAACGCCGCTGGTGGTGGCACGTCACCACCAGCGTGTGTTGCCGTGAGGCCGAGGACAGCGATGGATAGCAACCCGATGTTCCGCACAATGTGAATCCGCCCGAGGGGAGTTTGGGAGCGCCCGAAGCACGCACACGGCTCGCGATTGCCACGCCTGAGCGAGACGCCGATAGCAGCGGTGAAGGCGGTGAAGAGCGTCACCGCAAGTGTGAAACCAGCGGTGCCTGCGGCATCGACGGGAATCACTAAAAGTGTGGCAGTCACCACTTCGGCAGCGGCCGAAATCATGGCGGCTGAGTGGACAAGTCGACGGGGCAGAACCCCCATCTCGCCAAGTGATGTAGCGAAAGCGGCATAGCGCTCCCGGTCGGTTAGCTTAGCCCACGACGCGATGGCGAAGACGAGGACCAGTGCGGATCGGGCGGCGATCTCGATGATCGGCGTGATAATGAGCATAACATCGTGCATTGGACCCTCCGGGCGAGGTCGGTTGTGGAAACATCATCTTTCCGCAACCCGGGCTGGCCCCCGATTCGGCCCTTCATACCAGTACCGACGCGGGCGCTGAGACTCCCTCCATCCGCGCCCGGAACCGACCCTTAGCTTACGATTTAACGTCACTCTCGGTGTTCGTTGTTGGTCGTTACGGTCTTTCGGTAAGGCGGGCGGACGCTTGTCCTTCGGCCGTTCCTTGACCCCTTGGGACATCCGGGGCCGGGTCGGGTGAGTATCGGCGAGCTGGCAGGTGTCCCGAGCTTTGCGCGGAGACGGCGAAAGCCGAGGCGGACCCGGTAGGGGCTGAGCGGTCTTCCCGGTTGGGGACGTGGATGCCAGGGACGGCGCAGGTCGTCGACGTGCGGGCTGGCCAGCCGGAGGTGGGCGTAGCGGCCATGATCAGATGCATCCAGCGATCGGCGGCTCGCGCCGAGGCCAGATGGGCGCGGGCCATGCCCAGATAGACCCTGCCGAACCGGTGAAATGCTCTTGGTCGAAAGGCCGACGGGGTTCGGGGTCGGCGTAGAAGACGCGGGTGGCGCGCAGCCGGACCAGGACCTGAACGTACCGGTCGGCCAGCGCGTGGGAGATGTCGGTGGCGTAGTTCCCGGCGTCCAGCATGATCAGCGGCGGCGGATCGCCGCGGTGAGCCGACCGGCCACCTCCGGGTCGGCCAGCAAGCCGGTGATCTGCTCGATGGTGACATCGGTGCTCGTCACCCGGCCAGAGCCGGCGCGCCTCGATCGGGTCCACCCAGGAGGAGTCTCCCCACTGCACGCCTACCAGCAGGCTATAGGGCCAGCCGGGCAGGAACTTGTCGCCGCCCTTTGCACCATCACCCGCTCATCGGCGTATTCGGCGTCAGGCCGCGCGTCTGGCGGGAACCCGGGCACGGCCAGCGCCGTGGAGGCGTGGCCGCGCAGGCCGGATTTCTCGGCGAACAGCCGGAGCAGGGGGACACCGGCGGCGGGGACCAGTCCGGTGGCGCCGTCGGTCAGCTCCAGTCCTGTCGACCACGCTGACGTACGCTTTTCCAGTTCCCGGCGACGCCGCCGTTCTTTAGCACGCTTGATCTATCGCCGCAATCCGGCGGGTGTCGTAGGCTTCACTTTCGAGGTGCCGTTCTCCCGCAGGATCGAGATCTAGACAATCCAGATCATGCCAGGCCAGAGCGGCACCTCTCACCATATATGACACTAAATGACGATCACCCGATGGCCGATGAATTCACGAGGTCCGCGAAGACGCCTCAGCTGTCACTACCGGGTCTCGGCCCCGCCTTATTGCTGCGCTCCGTAACACCACCATCGGGCTCGTCCGTCAGCCCCGCCCGGAGAATCGCCGCGGCTATCCGCGAGATCAAACACCATCCTCACCGGCTTCTGGCCGTCACGGGCTTGAAACTACACCCTGAATGGATGCCTGACCAGCGGATGAAGACTTTGCGGGTCACCCCATTGGGATACATGGCTCGCATGTGTAACCCAGGCCACGGCCGCTAGTGCAGTCCTCCCAATCGGTACATTTCTTGACACCTGTACCCGGGCACCCGACGGTCGTCGACCAGGTCGACCTCACGCATTTTCCTGCGGCAGACGCACGCAACTCCGGCACGAACGACGCGAGGATACGGTCGGCAATGCGACCGATGGCAAACTTCATATCGTTCACTTTCCTTTCTGGACAATTATTGTCCGTGCGTTTACGACTTTCGAGAGTTTGACTAGTGGATTGCCCCGATTGCGATGATCGTACTTTATGCGAGAGAGTAAGAGGACGTCAAGACTGACTAGCAAGACTGGCTAGGGTGGGCGAAACGTTACTATTGGTGATCGGTGCCAGGGCGTCCCAAGGGTGACCCGCAAAGTCTTCATCGCAGGTCAGGTATCCATTCAAGGTGTAGTTTCAAGCCGGTGACGGCCCCAATGCCGTTTAGATAGGGGTTTGGGCTGATAGCTTCCGCTGGTGGCGGAGTGGATCAAGACCGGTGGGCCGTCCCGGTTGACGGATCTGGTGGCGCTGGGTGCGTTGACGTCGTTGCTGCCGCGGGAGGTCCTGGACGGGGCGATCGAGAAGTACGGGTGCCGTGAGCGGCGGGTGCGGAAGCTCCCTGCGCACGTGGTCGTCTATCTCCTGATCGCGCTGTGCCTGTTTCCTGACGATGACTACGAGGAGGTCGCCGAGAAGCTGACCGGGATGCTCGCCTGGATGCCGGGCTCGCGGTGGGAGCCGCCGACGCGAGGGGCGGTGACGCAGGCCCGGCAGCGGTTGGGTGCCGAGCCGGTCAAGGAGGTGTTCGAGCGGGTGGCCCGCCCAGCCGCCTCCCCGGCGACGGCGGGTGCCTGGCTGGGGAGGTGGCGGCTGATGGCGATCGACGGGTTCGTGCTCGACCTGCCCGACACTGAGGCGAACTTAGAGGAGTTCCCCAAGGACAGCGCGGGCGGCTACGAGACGGCATTTGCGCAGGCCCGGGTCGTGGCCATCAGCGAGTGCGCCAGTCACGCGATCGTCGCGGCAGACGTGTCGGGCTGCTGGGACGGTGAACAGACCCTGGCCTACTCCCTGTATGAGCGGCTGGAGCAGGACATGCTGCTGCTCGCCGATCGCGGCTTCTACAGCTTCTACGCCTGGGGTCAGGCCAGCCGTAGCGGCGCCCAGCTGCTGTGGCGGGTGCAGGCCGGGCTGCGCCCGTACTGGCTGCGGGACCTAGAGGATGGATCCTGGCTCGCGGTCATCACCAACCCCGTGATCGGCCTGCACAGGTCACAGAAGGACCGGCTGCGTGAAGACGCCCGCCAGGGCCAGCCCCTCGACCCCGACCGGGCGATGGTCGTCCGGGTGGTCGACTACACCGTGCCCGATCGCAAAGGCGACCACATCAGGCTGATCACCAGCATCCTCGACCCGGCCGAGGCCACCGCCGAGCACCTGGCCTCCTGCTACCACCAGCGGTGGGAAGCCGAAACCGGGTTCGACCAGCTGAAGACCCATCTGCGTGGGCCGGGCCGGATCCTGCGCTCCCGCACTCCCGACCTGGTGCGCCAGGAGATCTGGGCCTATCTCCTCACCCACTGGGCCCTGGCCACCCTGATCTGCGTCGCGGCCACCACCGCCGGGATCGACCCCGACCGGATCAAGTTCCTGGCCACCCTGCGCATCGTGCGCCGCTCGGTCACCGACCGGGCGGCCTTTTCCCCCTGAGCCCCACGACGACCTTTGGACCCGCACCGTCTACCAGGTCGGCCGGCCCCGCAACCGCAACCCCGCCCGCCGCCACCGCAGCTACCCCCGAGCCGTCAAACGCATCCGACGCAGCAGCTACAGAGAACGTCGCCCCTCTGACAAGGGCATCCGGCACGCAGGACCGCCCACCGTCGCGCTGCTGCCCCGACAACCCCGAGCCAGACAATGATCGTTAACTAAACGGCATTGGCGTGACGGCCAGACGGTGATGATGGTGTTTGATCTCGCGGATGGCCGCGGCGATTCTCCGGGTCCCGGAGCCATCGCCCATGCCGCGCGTACACGCCGACGACCCGGCGGCCGTGGGCCACCGGGTCGGGCCGGTACGGAGCCGCCGGTCAGCGGGGGTGCGCGACCGCCGAGCCGATCGTGTGCACACGCAGGAAGTTGGTCGAGCCCGGGATGCCGGTCGGGGACCCCGCCACGATGACGATCTTGTCGCCCTTCTCGAAGTTGCCGAGAGTGAGCAGCGAGGCCTCGACCTGGCGCACCATGTCGTCGGTGTGGTGGACGAACGGCACCTCGAAGGTCTCGACGCCCCAGGTCACCGCGAGCTGCCCGCGGACCTGCGGGTTGGAGGTGAAGGCGAGCAGCGGGATCGGCGAGCGGTAGCGCGCGAGCCGCCGCGCGGTCTCGCCCGACATAGTGAACGCCACCAGGGCCTTGGCGCCGACGATCGCGCCGACCTCGGCCGCGGCTCTGGCGATGGCGCCGCCGGTGGTCTCGGGCAGCCGCTCCAGGGTGTGCGTGGCGTGCAGCGTGGCGCTCTCGGCGGCCGTCGCGATGCGGGCCATGGTGGAGACCGACTCAACGGGATAGTTGCCGACGGAGGTCTCGCCGGACAGCATCACCGCGTCGGCGCCGTCCATGACCGCGTACGCGACGTCGGAGGCCTCGGCCCGGGTCGGCCGGGGGGCGCTCATCATGGAGTCGAGCATCTGGGTGGCGACGATGACCGGGTGCGCCTTGTCACGGCACAGCTCGATGATGCGGCGCTGGACGATCGGCACCTGCTCGAGCGGCAACTCGACGCCGAGGTCGCCGCGGGCGACCATGATGCCGTCGAAGGCGTCGACGATCTCCTCCAGGCAGGCGACGGCCTGCGGCTTCTCGATCTTGGCGAGCAGCGGGAGGTGGACGCCCTCCTCTTCCATGATCCCGTGCACGATCTCGGCGTCGCCGGGCGCGCGCACGAAGGACAGCGCGATCATGTCGAAGCCGGTGCGCAGCGCCCAGCGCAGGTCGATCTCGTCCTTCTCGGTGAGCGCGGGCGCGCTGACCGCGACGCCGGGCAGGTTGAGGCCCTTGTTGTCGGAGATCATGCCGCCGATGACGACGCGGGTGACCACGCGGGGGCCGTCCACGGCGGTCACCTCCAGGTGGAGGCGGCCGTCGTCCACGAGCACGGTGTCGCCCGGCCGCACGTCGCCGGGCAGCCCGGCGTACGTGGTGGAGACGATGTCACGGTCGCCGGGGACGTCCTCGGTGGTGATGGTGAAGACGTCTCCGAAGCCGAGCCGTACCGGACCGGACGCGAACCGGCCCACGCGGATCTTGGGCCCCTGGAGGTCGGCGAGCACGCCTACGGCACGCCCCACCTCGTCGGCGGCGGCCCTGACCCGGTCCAACACCTCCTTGTGCAGCTCGTGGCTGCCGTGCGAGAGGTTGAATCTGGCCACGTCCATGCCGGCGGCGATGAGCTCGCGCAGCCGCTCCGGCGAGGAGGTTGCGGGGCCAAGGGTACAGACGATCTTTGCTCGACGACTCACGGTCCTAGCCTAATTGGTACAGACCACTTGATTGTGACGGCGCATGGAGCTGTGGCCAAATTGTCGATGACGTATCGGGCTCATCCGGGTGTCCTTCGCACCCCGCCCTGCGGGGTGGCGCGGACCCGGCGCCCGCCGTCGCGGCTTCGCGCGCCCAATTCAGGCTACCGAATCCGCCGGACCGCCAGCAGGGCTTTCCCCCAGCGGAGACTCAGCGGGTGAACGTCGCGGCCCGGGCGGCGCTGACGATGCCGTGGCCGAAGAAGCCGTTGTGATCCCGGCCGCCCTCGCAGGTCTGCACGTCGTTCTGTGCGTACTTGTACGCCCGGGGCTCCGGGCAGGGCCGGGGCACCGCGGTCTCGTACAAAATGCGTTCGACCTCGGCGGGGTCCATCTTCAGGCCGTTCTTCCCGGGGGTGCCGAAGCGGCCGACGATGATCGCGGCGACGCCGGCGGCGTGCGGCGAGGCCATGGAGGTGCCCTCCAGGTACTGGTAGTAGGCGCAGGTCCCGCCGTGCGGGCACTCCCGGACCACGGACGGGTCCTGGGGCACCCCGCGGGCGTCGACGAGGCCCTTCTGGCGCAGCGCCCGGGCCGGGGCCGCGGCCAGGATCTCCCTGCCCACGCCGGTGAGCCGCCCGTCCTTGGCGAACAGGTCGCCGCCCGGGGCGGCGATGTCGGTCTGCTCGACGCCGTAGTCGGAGTAGGACGCCTTGCGCTCGGTGGGGCCGACGGCGGAGACCGAGATGACGTGCTCCAGCTCCGCCGGCACGTTGATGCAGGTGTTGTCGACCTTGCGCTCGTGTTCGGCGCCCAGCGGGTAGTCGGGGCTCGCGGTGTCCTTCGCCGGGTGGCCGAGGTCGGTGCCGCTGTTCCCGATGGCCGTGATCAGCGTGACGCCGTGGGCGTGCGCGTACGCCACGGCCCGGCGCATGCCCTCGATGATGCCGCGCTGTTCGAGCCGTTCGGCGGGCGTGTCCTTCGGGTTGTTCGGGCAGTTGAACGTCCAGGGGTCCACGTAGAAGCTCATGTTGACCACCGCGACGCCGATGTCGGCGGCGTACGTGAGGGCGTCCAGGGTGGGCTTGAGGAAGAAGTAGCCGGAGTCGGTGCCGGCGCGGATGTTCACCAGCGACACCTCGGGGGCGACCCCGGCGACCCCGATCCCGTTGAGCGGGGAGCCGATCGTGCTGGCGACGTGCGTGCCGTGTCCGTCGTCGTCCACGTCCACGGGGTCCTTGCAGTCCTTGGCCTCGCAGGGACCGTCGAACGTCTTGCCGTTGGCGTCCTTGGGCCGGTCGGTGACGAAGTTGCGGCTCAGCTCGCGGTTGAAGTTGGGCGCGATGTCGGGGTGCTTGCCGTCGATGCCGGTGTCGATGACGCCTACGAGCACCCGCCTGCCCCGCGCCGAGGGGTGGGCGTAGGAACCGGTGGCGGTGGCGCCGATCATCTTCATGTCCCACTGGCGGCCGGACAGCGGGTCGGCCAGCGCCGCGGGCCCCGACGTGGCCGCGGAGGGTGCGGGGGTGGGCGACGCCGGCGGCGAGGCGGGGGGCGGCGTTGGCACGCTCGCCGTCTCGCCGATCCTGCGGTCGGGGGTGACGCCGGCGATCGCCGGGGTCGTGCCGAGCTTCTCCGGCGCGGACAACTCGGCCACGAGGTAGCCGAGCCGCGGCTCGTCCCCGGTGACCACGCCGCCGCTGGCGGCGACCGCGCGGGCCGCCGCGTCCCGGCCACCTTGGGTGTAGAAGACGAGGAACTCCCCGCTCGCCCCTGTCGGCCGCGCCGTCCCGGGCGTCGCCGTCCGCGCCCCGTGGGCGTCCCGGCCCGCGCCGGGATCGCTCGGGCCGGCCGCGCAGGCCGTGCCCGACATCGCCACCGCGAGGACCGCGGCGGTGAGACGTCCCCGTACGTTCAACGACCCCTCCTCGTTCTGGCCCGCCCGTCCCGGGAGGAGCCTGACAGCGTGAGCTCGCCACCGACCATACGAGAGGTATTCCCGTTTTGTCGGATTTTCGCCTGGGGGACGTGCGCAGGCGGCTCCGGCCACAACAATAGACGTGACCACGCGGCCGGCGGCCGCGTGGTCACGTCTGTTCACGCAGGTGTCAGACCAGCGGGCGCGCCGTCGGCGGGACCGCGACCGGCAGGGCGGTACGGCCCGAGAGGTACTCGTCCACCGCCGCGGCGGCCGACCGGCCCTCCGCGATCGCCCACACGATCAGCGACTGGCCGCGCCCCATGTCACCGGCCGCGAAGACGCCCTCCACGGCGGTCTCGTACGACACGCTGCGGGCCACGTTGCCCCGGGCGTCGAAGAAGTCGCGCGAGGCGAGCGACGCGAGGCCGGTGAGCAGCGGGCCACGCTCCGGGCCGACGAAGCCCATCGCGAGGGTGACCAGCTCGGCGGGGATCTCCCGCTCGCTGCCCGGGATCGGCCGGAACCCGGCCGCCGGCCCCTCGACGTCGACCAGGCGCAGCGCCCGGACGTTGCCGTGCTCGTCCGCGAGGAACTCGGTGGTGGAGGCGGCGTAGACGCGGGCGCCGCCGCCCGCCTCCAGCTCCTCGTGCGCGCTCTCCATCTTGAACAGCATCGGGTACGTCGGCCACGGCTGGGATCCGGGCCGGTCCGCCGGCGGCCGCGGCATGATCTCCAGCTGGGTGACCGAGGCGGCCCCTTGGCGGATCGCCGTGCCGACGCAGTCGGCGCCGGTGTCACCGCCGCCGATCACGACCACGTGCTTGCCCTCCGCCGAGATCGGCGACGCGGCGAGGTCCCGGTTGGCGGGCGGGAGGTACTCCATCGCCTGGTAGACGCCCTTGAGCTCGCGCCCGGGCACCGGCAGGTCGCGCCAGGCGGTCGCCCCACCGGCGAGCACGATCGCGTCGAACTCCTCGCGCAGGCGGGCGGCCGGGACGTCCACGCCGACGTTGACGCCGGTGCGGAACTCGGTGCCCTCGGCCTCCATCTGCGCCAGGCGGCGGTCGAGGTGGCGCTTCTCCATCTTGAACTCGGGGATGCCGTACCGGAGCAGGCCGCCGATCCGGTCCGCGCGTTCGAACACGACGACGTCGTGCCCGGCGCGGGTGAGCTGCTGGGCGGCGGCCAGCCCCGCCGGGCCGGAGCCGACCACGGCGACGCGCTTGCCGGTCTTCCTCTCCGGCGGCCGCGGCGCGACCCAGCCCTCGGCGAAGGCGCGGTCGATGATCTCGACCTCGACCCGCTTGATCGAGACCGGGTCGGCGTTGATGCCGAGGACGCAGGCCGCCTCACAGGGAGCCGGGCACAGGCGTCCGGTGAACTCCGGGAAGTTGTTGGTCGCGTGCAGCCGCTCGGCCGCCTCGCGCCAGTCGTCCCGGTACACCAGGTCGTTCCACTCGGGGATGAGGTTCCCGAGCGGGCAGCCGTTGTGGCAGAACGGGATGCCGCAGTCCATGCAGCGGGCGGCCTGCTTGGTCAGCGCGGGCTTCGGGAAGTCCTCGTAGACCTCCCGCCAGTCGCGGATGCGCACGTCGACCGGGCGGCGCGCCGGCAGCTCGCGGTCGTGCGTGAGGAAACCCTTCGGGTCAGCCATCGGTGTACCCCCCTTATCGGTGTGCGTCGGTCGAACGGTGGACGGCGAAGCGGACGTCGGTCATCGGCCTCACCCCTGCGCCGCGGCCATGACGGCCTCGTCGATGTCGCGGCCTTCGAGCCGGGCGGCCTCCGCCGCCTGGAGCACCCGCTTGTAGTCGGTCGGCATGACCTTGCCGATCCGCGTGAGCGCGGCGTCCCAGTCGGCCAGCAGCCCCTTGGCCACGGCCGAGCCGGTCTCGGCCAGGTGCCGCTCCACGATCGCCCGCAGGAACGCGGCGTCCTCGTCCGTCAGCGACTCGATCTCCACCATCTCCCGGTTGACCCGGTCGGCGTTCAGATCCAGCACGTACGCGACGCCGCCGGACATGCCGGCCGCGAAGTTGCGCCCGGTCGGGCCGAGGACGACGGCCCGGCCACCGGTCATGTACTCGCAGCCGTGGTCGCCGACGCCTTCGACGACGGCGGTCGCGCCGGAGTTGCGCACGCAGAACCGCTCGCCCACGACGCCCCGGACGAACACCTCGCCGGAGGTGGCCCCGTACAGGCCGACGTTGCCGGCGACGACCTGGGTCTCGGCCGCGAACGGCACGTCCGCGGGCGGGCGGACGACCAGGCGGCCGCCGGACAGGCCCTTGCCGACGTAGTCGTTGGCGTCGCCGACGAGCCGCAGCGTGACGCCGCGCGGCACAAACGCGCCGAACGAGTTGCCCGCCGACCCGGTGAAGGTCACGTCGATGGTGTCGTCCGGCAGTCCGGCCCCGCCGTACCTGCGGGTCACCTCGTGGCCGAGCATCGTGCCGACCGTACGGTTGACGTTGCGGATGGGCAGTTCGAGCGTGACCCGGTCGCCGTACTTGAGCGCGCCCTCGGCGAGCTGGATGAGCGTGTTGTCCAGGGCACGGTCGAGGCCGTGGTCCTGCTCGACGAACCTGTGCAGCGGAGTGCCCGCGGGCAGCGCCGGCTGGTGCAGGATCGGCGACAGGTCCAGCCCCGCGGCCTTCCAGTGGTCGACGGCCGCGGTGAAGTCCAGCATCTCGGCGTGGCCGACGGCCTCGTCGAGCGAGCGGAAGCCGAGTTCGGCGAGGTACTCGCGGACCTCCTGCGCGATGAACTCGAAGAAGTTCACCACGAACTCGGGCTTGCCGCTGAACCGCTTGCGCAGCTCCGGGTTCTGCGTGGCCACGCCGACCGGGCAGGTGTCCAGGTGGCAGACCCGCATCATGACGCAGCCGGAGACGACCAGCGGCGCGGTGGCGAAGCCGAACTCCTCGGCCCCGAGCAGCGCCGCCACGATCACGTCGCGGCCGGTCTTGAGCTGGCCGTCCGCCTGGACGACGATCCGGTCGCGCAGGCCGTTGAGCAGCAGCGTCTGCTGGGTCTCGGCCAGGCCGAGCTCCCACGGCGTTCCGGCGTGCTTGAGCGAGGTCAGCGGCGAGGCGCCGGTGCCGCCGTCGTGGCCGGAGATCAGCACGACGTCGGCGTGCGCCTTGGACACGCCCGCGGCCACGGTGCCGACGCCGACCTCGGACACCAGCTTCACGTGCACGCGGGCCCGCGGGTTGGCGTTCTTGAGGTCGTGGATGAGCTGGGCCAGGTCCTCGATCGAGTAGATGTCGTGGTGCGGCGGCGGCGAGATGAGGCCGACGCCGGGCGTGGAGTGCCGGGTCTTGGCGATCCACGGGTACACCTTGTGCCCCGGGAGCTGGCCGCCCTCGCCGGGCTTGGCGCCCTGGGCCATCTTGATCTGCAGGTCGTCGGCGTTCACCAGGTACTCGCTGGTCACGCCGAAGCGGCCGGAGGCCACCTGCTTGATCGCGCTGCGCCGGTCCAGGTCGTACAGCCGCTCGGGGTCCTCGCCGCCCTCGCCGGTGTTGGACTTGCCGCCCAGCCGGTTCATGGCGATGGCGAGGGTCTCGTGCGCCTCCATCGAGATCGAGCCGTACGACATGGCGCCGGTGGAGAACCGCCGGACGATCGACTCGACCGGCTCCACCTCCTCGATCGGCACGGGCGTGCTCTTACGCAGCCGGAACAGGCCGCGCAGGGTCATCAGCCGCTCGGCCTGGCCGTCGACCAGGGAGGTGTACTCCTTGAAGATCTCGTACCGCCGGCCGCGGGTGGCGTGCTGCAGCTTGAAGACCGTCGTCGGGTTGAACAGGTGCGGCTCGCCCTCGCGGCGCCACTGGTACTCGCCGCCGACCTCCAGCCGCCGGTGCGCGTTCTCGGCCCGCGGGTAGGCCCGCTGGTGCCGCTCGGACGCCTCGCGGGCCAGGACGTCGAAGCCGACGCCGCCGAGCCGCGAGGTGGTCCCGGTGAAGCACTCGTCGATGACCTCGGCGCCCAGGCCGAGCGCCTCGAAGATCTGCGCGCCGGTGTACGAGGCGACCGTGGACACGCCCATCTTGGACATGATCTTCAGGACGCCCTTGCCGTACGCCTTGATCAGGTTGTGCACTGCCGCGCGCGGCTCGACGCCGGGCAGCCGCCCGGCCTCGACCATGTCCTCGACGGTCTCGATCGCGAGGTAGGGGTTGACCGCGCTCGCGCCGTACCCGATGAGCAGGGCCATGTGGTGGCACTCGCGGGCTTCACCGGTCTCGATGACCAGACCGACGCGGGTGCGCGTCTTCTCCCGGATGAGGTGGTGGTGCACCGCGCCGGTGAGCAGCAGCGCCGGGATCGGCGACTTCTCGCGGGAGGAGCCGCGGTCGGACAGGACGATGATCCGCGCGCCGTCCTCGATCGCTCGCGAGACCTCCTCGCGGATCTCCCGCAGCCGCCGCAGCAGCGCGTCACCGCCGCCGCCCACGTGGAACAGCCCGGAGACGACGTACGGCTGGAAGCCCGGCAGCGCGCCCTCGTCGTTGATGTGGACGATCTTGGCGAGCTCGTCGTTGTCGATCACGGGGTAGGGCAGCACAAGCCGGCGGCAGGAGGCCGGGCCCGGGTCGAGCAGGTTGCCCTCGGGGCCGATGGTCGACTGCAGCGAGGTGACGAGCTCCTCGCGGATCGCGTCCAGCGGCGGGTTGGTGACCTGGGCGAAGAGCTGGCTGAAGTAGTCGAAGAGCAGCCGCGGCTTCTCGCTCAGTACGGCGACGGGCGTGTCGCTGCCCATCGACCCGATCGGCTCGTAGCCGTGGCGCGCCATCGGCGTGAGGATGACCCGCAGCTCCTCCTCGGTGTAGCCGAAGGTCTGCTGCCGCTTGACGAGCGCCTCGTGCGTCGGGTGCTCGTGCTCGCGCGCGGGCAGCTCCTCGAAGCGGACCAGGCCCGCGTGCAGCCAGGCGCCGTACGGCTCGGCCGCCGCGAGCTCGGCCTTGATCTCGTCATCCTCGATGATCTTGCCGCGCGAGGTGTCGACCAGGAACATCCGGCCGGGCTGGAGGCGGCCCTTGCGGACGACCTTCTCCTGCGGGATGTCGGCCAGGACGCCGGCCTCGGAGGCCAGCACCACCAGCCCGTCGTCGGTGACCCAGAAGCGGCCGGGGCGCAGGCCGTTGCGGTCGAGCACCGCGCCGACGAGCGTGCCGTCGGAGAAGGTGATCGACGCCGGTCCGTCCCACGCCTCCATCAGGGTGGAGTGGAACTCGTAGAACGCCCGCCGGGCGGGGTCCATCTCCGTGTGGTTCTCCCACGCCTCCGGGATCATCATGAGCACGGCGTGCGGGAGCGACCGGCCGCCCAGGTGGAGCAGTTCGAGCGTCTCGTCGAAGGACGCGGTGTCGGAGCCGTCCGGGTCGCAGATCGGGAACAGCCGCTCCATGCCGCCCGGGATCACACCGCTGGCCAGCATCGCCTCGCGGGCGCGCATCCAGTTCCGGTTGCCCCGGACGGTGTTGATCTCGCCGTTGTGCGCGACGTACCGGTAGGGGTGGGCGAGCGGCCACGAGGGGAACGTGTTCGTGGAGAACCGCGAGTGGACCAGCGCGATCGCGGTCGCGTACCGCTGGTCGGACAGGTCGGGGAAGAACGGCTCGACCTGCAACGAGGTCAGCATCCCCTTGTAGACGACCGTGCGGCTGGACAGCGAGGCGAAGTAGACGTCGGCCTCGTGCTCGGCCCGCTTGCGGAAGGCGAAGGCCAGCCGGTCGAGGGCGATGCCGGTCGCGCCGTTCGGCGCGGTGATGAAGAGCTGCGAGAAGTGCGGCATGACCGCGCGGGCGCTGGCGCCGGGGAGCGCTGCGTCGACGGGGACGTCACGCCAGCCGAGGACGGTCACGCCCTCCTCCGCGGCGATCTCCTCGATCAGGCCGACGGCGACGCCGCGCGCCTGCTCGTCACGCGGAAGGAACGCGAGACCGGCGGCGTACGCGCCCTCGGGCGGCAGGGGGCTGCGCCATTCCAGGTCGGCCACGACCGCGCGGAAGAACGCGTCCGGGATCTGCGTGAGAATGCCGGCTCCGTCGCCGGTGTCCGGCTCGCTGCCACTGGCCCCTCGATGGTCCAGGTTGCGCAGCGCGGTCAGGGCCTTCGCGACGATGTCATAGCTGCGGCGGCCGGCGACGTCCGCCACCATGGCGACACCGCAGGCGTCGTGCTCGTTCGCGGGGTCGTACAGGCCCTGAGGCTCGGGGAAACCTCCGGCACGGCTGAGGCGGGCAGCAGGCATGAATCCCTCCCGTCGTCATCTTCTGCTCGAAAACAGAGGGACGACGTTGGCCCTGCTGCGGTGATAGGTACGTCAAACGTTACCGCATCCTGCCCGATTAGTCCCAACCCGGTGCGCTTCGCGAACCTTCGCTGGGCGAACCGTGGCGGAGAGAAGGGCAGGAGGCGGGACGTATCACCCACCGGGAAACCGCTTCGTCGCGGTGCGGCGAGCGCCCTTTCGCTGCGCTCTTCCTTGAGCGTCGCTCGCCCTGTATCCCGGCTGATCCCGGCATTTAACCTACAACATCATCATTCAAGCCGATATTTCGGTATCTGGTGGGAACGGCAAACCTTGCCCTGGTAGCGGGCGAGCGGGTTCCGGCCTACTGCCCCACGGGGGTCGGAGAGGGCGAGGCCGGGGATCCGGCCCCCTCCCCTGTCCCGGACTCGGTGGGGCCCGGCTCGGCCGGCTGGGCCGTCTCCTCCCCCGGCGACGGCTTGACGGTGATCGAGGGAACGCCCGCGACCGCGACGACGCGCTTGTAGAGCGCCCGTTCCACATCGCGTACGGCGAGGCCGAGCGTGACGAAGTCGTCCTGCGGGGTCGGGTCGGCGCCGTCGGCCCTGCCGATCCAGACCAGGCCGACGTAGTGGCCCATCGCGTGGCCGCTCGCCTCGGTGTACCCGGTGAACCCGGCCTTGGCCGGGTCGAGCGGCAGCATCCAGCCGCCCAGGTAGAGCGACTTCAGCCGCTCGACCAGGCCGTCGGCGGCCGTGACGTCGGCGAGGTTGAGCATGGCGTACTGGGCGATGTACGTGCCGTCGGCGCTGGTGTAGAAACCACGCGCGATCTGCGTGCACCCCGCCTCGGACAGCTCCTGGACCAGGTCGGCGCCCCAGACGGACTGGCGGCACCCGCTGTCGAGGTGGACGCCGACCCGCTTCAGGGTGATTTTTCCCGCCTGCACGGCGCGGCCCCCGAAGAGCTCCTTCAGGGTGAGAGGAGCGGCGTCGGCCTTGCGGTTCGCGATGGGGGCGAACTGCTTGAGCGAGGACCAGGCGCGGTAGTCGCCGGGCCGGGCCCCGCCGAGGGAGCTCGATCCCTGCGCCGGCGGGACGTCACCGCTCCCGATCATGTTGGCCACGAAGATCAGGGCCACCACGAAGGCGATGCCCGCCACCACCGATCCGATGCCGATGACGAGCCGCTGCTGCAGGACGCTCAGCCCGAACTCGGCCAGGGTGTCGCTGGTCCAGCGCTCCGAGGGCGGCTGCGACCTGCGCTTGCGCTTCGTCACAGACCGCTTGCTCCGACCGCCGTACCGAGCCCCCACGTGAGCGCCGCCGCCACCGCGCCCACCAGGAGTTGGCGCAGCCCGCTGAACCACCAGCTCCGCGCCGTCACCTGGGACACCACCGCGCCGGCGGCGAACAGCGCCACCGAGGACGCGATCACCGACACCCACAGCCCCTGCACACCCAGCAGGTACGGCAGGAGCGGGATCAGGGCCCCGATGGTGAACGACAGGAACGAGGAGACCGCGGCGAGCATCGGCGAGGGCAGGTCATGCGGATCGACGCCGAGCTCGGCCCGGGCGTGCACCTCCAGCGCCTTCTCCGGGTTCCTGGAGATCTGGCGGGCGACCTCCCTGGCCGTCTCCGGCTCAACCCCGCGCTGCACGTAGAGCTGGGCGAGCTCGGCCTCCTCGGCCTCCGGATTGCGTTCGAGCTCGCGACGCTCGACGTCGATCTCCGCCTGGGCCAGCTCGCGCTGGCTGGCCACCGAAACGTACTCGCCGCCGGCCATGGAGAAAGCCCCGGCGGCGAGGCCGGCCACGCCGGCGAGCGCGATGATCTTGGTGTCGGCTGTGCCGCCCGCCACGCCCGCGATGAGGGCGAAGTTGGAGACGAGGCCGTCCATCGCGCCGAACACCGCCGGGCGCAGCCAGCCGCCGTTCACGTCCCGGTGCTGGTGATGGATCTCGGCGCGAACCCCCGAAACTGCGCCGGTCATCGCCGGCTTCCTCCCTGTTCTGGTGAGGCGGCCGCCTCACCGGTGGTGTCGTCGGAGCCGGCCGAGCCGCCCTCGGGTGAATCGGCTGCGTCAGAGCCGCCGTCCGCCGCGCCGGACTCGCCCGGGTCGCCTGCCGGGCTCTCGGCGCCGAGCGGCTCCTCGCCGGTCTTGTTCCGCGCGAACCAGAAGTACGCGATCGCCAGCAGGAAGATCACCACTGCGGTCCACTGGTTCAGCCGGAGCCCGAGGATGTGGTGGGCGGGGTCGACCCGCAGGCCCTCGACCCAGAACCGGCCGAGGGTGTATCCCGCGCCGTACAGCGCGAACAGCCGGCCGTGCCGGAGGGCGAAGCGCCTGCCGACGAGCACCAGGATGCCCGCGAGGGCGAGGTTCCACAGCGACTCGTACAGGAAGGTCGGGTGGTAGGTGTCGGCGCCGGGCACCGTGCCGGGACGGCCCGGCTCGATCTCCAGGCCCCACGGCAGCGTGGTGGGCCCGCCGAACAGCTCCTGGTTGAAGTAGTTGCCCCAGCGGCCGATCGCCTGTGCCACGGCGATGGCCGGGGCGAGGGTGTCGGCGACCGCCGAGAACGAGATGCCCCGGCGACGACAGGCGATCCACACCCCGAGGGCGCCCAGCGCGATGGCCCCCCAGATGCCGAGGCCGCCCTTCCAGATGAACAGAGTGTCGATCGGCCGGTTGGGCGCTTCGGGGCCGAAGTAGAGCTGCCAATCGGTGATGACGTGGTACAGCCGCCCGCCAACGAGGCCGAACGGCACGGCCCAGACGGCGAGATCAGTGATCGCTCCCGGCGCGCCACCGCGGGCGCGCCAGCGCCGCTCCCCTATCCAGACGGCGACGATGACGCCGAGCACGATGCACAGCGCGTACGCCCGGATGGGGAGCGGACCGAGGTTCCAGACCCCTTGTGACGGGCTGGGAATCGAGGCGAGGGGCATGTCAATGGACGTTACCGTAGACGGACGCGACCTCGCGCACAGCTGGGGAGAACGGGCCGCGACGATCCGCGGCCCGTCCCGTCCTACTTGCCGGCATTGATGATTTCCTGGCGCAGCGCGCTCGGCACGAAGATCGTGTTGTTGTCGATGACGGTGCCGTTCAGCTTCAGCGTCGGCGTCCCCTGGAGCTTCTGGTCCTGCAGCGTCTTGGTGGAGGACTGCTCGTGCGCCGCCTGCTGAGTCTGGTCCTTGACACAGCTCTCGAAGCCGGGCGCGGTGACGCCGACGTCATTGCCCCACTTCACCAGGTCGTCGGTCTTGAAGCCCTCGACGGTCTCGCTCGGCTGCTCCTTGAAGAGCCGGTCGTGGAAGGCGATCCACTGACTGCCGTCGGACACGCAGCGCAGCGCGGACGCGGCGCGCAGCGAGTTCGACCGGGTCGGCTCCTGCGAGAAGATCGTGAGCGGGTGGTAGACGACCTTGACCTTGCCTTCGGCGGCGAGGTTCTTGATCGTGGGGCCGCTGATCTCCTCAAGCTGCTTGCAGACCGGGCACTGCGGGTCCTCGAAGATGTCCAGGACCGGCGTGGTGACCCCGGGCTTGGCCATCACGGCGGTGCCGTCGCTCTGCACGGTCACGGGGGCGAGCCCGCCGGCGACCGTCTCGGACTTGCTCTGCTGCGCGGCGTACCACCAGCCGCCGCCGATCACGGCCAGCGCGACGACCACCACGGTGATGATCGTGGTCAGGCGCTTGCGCTGCTCCTGCTTGCGCTCGGTTTCCCGTTGCGCCGCGATGCGTGCCCGGACCGAGGCGTCCCTCGCCGCCTTGCTCATGCATCTCTCCCTATGCGTCGGGCTCTTCGCCCTGGAAAATGTCGCCTTCAGGCTGGTGCGGCTCGCGCGGCCCGGTCAGGCCGAGTGCGGAGTCCATCGCGAAGCGGCCCGGCGGACGGATGAAGATCCACGCGGCCACGACCACCAGGCCGAAGTCACGGAGGATCTCCCAGAGATAGTTGGGGCTCTCACCCGCGCCCAGCTCGCCACCGCCGCCGAAGCAGCCGCAGTCGATGCGCAGACCCCGCGCCCAGGCGGAGGCGATGCCAATGACGAACGCCAGCATGAGCAACCCGGAGACCACGGCCGCGACCCTGGTCAGCAGACCGACCACCAGCAGGACGCCGATGACGATTTCGACGATAGGCAGACCGTACCCGATGGCCGTGGCCAGCGAGTCCGGCAGGAGTTGGTACGCCTGTACCGCCTGCACCGAGAGCGCCGGGGCGCCGATCTTGAGGCCGCCCGCCACGATGAGCACCGCCGCGAGGACCAGCCGGGCCGCGGTCGTCACCCAGGGTAACGCGGGGTGTTCCGTTCGCGGTCGACCAGGTGCGGCCTGCTGGTGAGTCAACACCATTCGTCTCCTCGCGGGGTTGGCCTCGTGCCGTCACGATGTCCGGCCGTCACCAGCGCGACGGCCGTGCTATCTGCACATTACTTGGAGCCCACCACATCATGGACGGCATAAGCGCCGGTTAAGCGATCGGCCCCCCTGTTTCTGGGTAGGGCCGGCCCCGGTCGGCTACCGGCGGACGCCCGCGGCGAGCTCGGCCGCGAGCTCGCGCACGGAGGCGAGCCCGGACGCCTCGTCGGGCGCGTCGAGGAGACGCCGGATGAACGCGGAGCCGACGATCACGCCGTCGGCGTAGGCGGCCACCTCGGCGGCCTGCGCCCCGGTGCCCACGCCGAGCCCGACGCACACGGGCAGGGAGGTGTGCTGCCGGGTGCGGGCGACCAAGCCCTCGGCGGCGGATCCGACCGACTCGCGCGCGCCCGTCACGCCCATCAGGGAGGCGGCGTAGACGAAGCCGGTGCAGATCTTGGCCACCTTGCCGATGCGGTCCTCGGTGGAGCTCGGCGCGACCAGGAACACGGTGTCGATGCCCGCGTCCTTGCTCTCCTGGAGCCAGACCCCGGACTCCTCGGGCGTGAGGTCGGGGGTGATCGTCCCGACGCCGCCGGCGTTCGCCAGGTCGCGCGCGAAGCGGGTCGCGCCGTACCGGTCGATCGGGTTCCAGTACGTCATGACGAGAGTCGCGGCGCCGGTCTTGGCGACGCCCTCGACCGTGCGCATCACGTCGGCGATGCGGGTGCCGTTCTCCAGTGAGCGGTGGACGGCGTCCTGGATGGTGGGGCCGTCCATGAGCGGGTCAGAGTACGGCAGGCCGATCTCGATCACGTCGCACCCGGCCTCCACCATGGCGGTGGCGGCGGCGACGGCCCCGTCCTTGGTGGGGAAACCGGCCGGCAGGTAGCCCACGAGGGCGGCCCGGTTCTCGGCGCGCGCCTTCGAGAAGACCGTCTGAAGTGTCGTCATCGGTGTTCCGTTCGTCTGGGTCGGATCCGCCTCACCTGGGTGGGGCCGCCGTTTCGCCGCTCCGCCGTCGCCGGCCCGGCTCCCCCGCTCAGTCGGAGGATCAGCGTAGAGGTGCTCAGAGGTTGAAGTACTTCATCGCGGTGCCCATGTCCTTGTCGCCGCGGCCGGAGAGGTTCACCAGGATGGTGGCCTCCGGGCCGAGCTCGCGCCCGAGCTTCAGCGCGCCGGCGAGGGCGTGCGAGGACTCGATCGCCGGGATGATGCCCTCGGTGCGGGCGAGCAGGGCGAACGCCTCCATCGCCTCGGCGTCGGTGATGCCTTCGTAGACGGCCCGGCCGGAGTCCTTCAGCCAGGCGTGCTCGGGGCCCACCCCGGGGTAGTCGAGGCCGGCCGAGATCGAGTGCGACTCGATCGTCTGGCCCTCCTCGTCCTGCAGGACGTACGTGCGGGCGCCGTGCAGCACGCCGACGCTGCCCGCGGTGAGGGTGAGGGCGTGCTCGCCGCTCTCCAGCCCGTGCCCGGCAGCCTCGTAGCCATACAGCCGGACTCCCTCGTCACCGATGAAGGCGTGGAAGATCCCGATGGCGTTGGAACCGCCGCCGACCGCGGCGCAGACCGCGTCGGGCAGCCGGCCGGTCAGCTCCAGGATCTGGCGGCGGGCCTCGACGCCGATGATCCGGGCGAAGTCGCGGACGATCTCGGGGAACGGGTGCGGCCCGGCGACCGTGCCGAAGAGGTAGTGGGTGCGGTCGACGTTGGTGACCCAGTCGCGGAACGCCTCGTTGATCGCGTCCTTGAGCGTCTGGCTGCCGTTGGTGACCGGCACGACGGTCGCGCCGAGCAGCTTCATCCGGGCGACGTTGAGCGCCTGGCGCTCGCAGTCCACGGCGCCCATGTAGATGACGCACTCCAGGCCGAGCAGGGCGGCGGCGGTGGCCGTGGCCACGCCGTGCTGGCCCGCGCCGGTCTCGGCGATCACCCGGGTCTTGCCCAGCCGCCGGGTCAGCAGCGCCTGCCCCAGCACGTTGTTGATCTTGTGCGCGCCGGTGTGGGTGAGGTCCTCGCGCTTGAGCACGATCCGGGCGCCGCCCGCGTGCTCGGCGAAGCGCGGCACCTCCGTGAGCGTGGTCGGCCGCCCCGCGTACGTGCGCAGCAGGTGGTCGAACTCGCGGAGGAACTCCTCGTCGGTCTTGGCCTTCTCGTACTCGGCGGCCACCTCGTCGAGCGCCGGGATCAGGGCCTCGGGCACGAACCGCCCGCCGAAGATGCCGAACTTGCCGTCGCCGTCAGGGTCGTCGCCGTAGACGCCGTTGCCGGCGAGGTCCGCCGCGGTGACGATGGGTCCTTCTGTCAGGCTCACGACTGCCTCTCCTGCCGAGACGATGGGTGGGCGCCGGCGGTGACCAGATCGTTCACGGCGGCCCTGGGATCCTTTCCGGTGACCAGGCTCTCGCCGACCAGCACCGCGTCGGCCCCGGCCCGCGCGTACGCGAGCAGGTCGTGCGGGCCGCGCACGCCCGACTCGGCGATCTTGATGACGCCGTCGGGGATCTTGGGCGCGATCTTGGCGAAGACGTCCCGGTCGACTTCCAGGGTCTTGAGGTTGCGCGCGTTGACGCCGATGATCCTGGCTCCGGCGGCGAGGGCGCGGTCGAGCTCTTCCTCGGTGTGCACCTCGACCAGCGGGGCCAGGCCGATCGACTCGGCCCGCTCGATGAGCGAGACCAGCGCGTTCTGCTCCAGGGCGGCCACGATGAGCAACGCGAGGTCCGCGCCGTACGCCCGGGCCTCCCAGAGCTGGTAGGAGGTGACGATGAAGTCCTTGCGCAGGATGGGGATGTCCACCGCGGCCCGGACCGAGGCCAGGTCCTCCAGGGTGCCGCCGAACCTGCGCCGCTCGGTCAGCACGCTGATCACGTGTGCCCCGCCGGCCTCGTAGTCCGCGGCGAGGGCCGCGGGGTCGGCGATCGCGGCGAGCGCGCCCTTGGACGGGCTCGACCGCTTCACCTCGGCGATCACCGAGACCTTGTCGCCGCCGAGTGCGGCGTAGGCGTCCTTGGCCGCCGGAGCGCGCCCGGCGCGCTCCTTCAGAAGCTCGATCGGCACGGCCTCCTGCCGGGCCTCCAGGTCCTCGCGGACGCCGGTGATGATGTCGTCGAGAACGCTCATGAGCCCTCCTCGCCATCGGCTCGGAGCCCGCATGAGTGAACACTGCCGCGCAAACCTGTTCGCTCGCTACGCTCGCTCACGAGAAGCGGTCCCTCCGGTCGCTGCCGTCGCTACCTTGCCCTGCCGATGCTATCGGCCTCGCCGAGGCTGCTCGGCCATCGGGTCTCGTCAGGGGGCTAGAAAGCGGCCGAATGGGAGGTTTCGCACCACCCAATAAACGATCACGAGGGCGAGGAAGGCCCACAGATATATGGGCCGCGCCAGGGTGGTGCGGGCGGGCCTCCCCTGCCACGAGCGCAGCGTCCAGCGCCCCCACCAGAACAGCAGGAACGGGATGGTGGCCATCGCGAGCGGGTTGAACCCGAGGGCCGTGAGCGGGTCGGCGTGGGCGAGCGCGTGCATCGCGCGCAGCGTGCCGCAGCCGGGGCAGTAGAGCCCGGTCAGGAAGAGGAAGGGGCACGTCGGGTAGTGCCCGGGCTGGTTGGGGTCCACGGAGCCCACGAACGCGAAGGCCGCGCCGGTGACCGCCGCGACGCCGAGCGGCGCGAGCACCGACCGAATCCGGTCCGCGCCGCGCCGCTCATGCGCTGTCTCCGTCATGGCCCTCAGTATGACGAGCTGCTCACGCTGGCGCTGAACACACCCAGCACGACGACGAGAACGATGTACAGCACGAAGAGGACAGCAGCCGTGATCAAGGATGCGATCCACCACTTCTTGGCCGACTCCGAAGCGGCCATCGCGCCCTGGAAGTCACCCATCGCCCACTTCGAGTTGACCTGGGTGGCGTAGACGATCGAGACGATGCCCAACGGGAGGCAGCACAGGACCGTGGTGACGATGGCCATCACAAGATGGTTGTTCGGCGGGGCCGGCGGCATGCCGTACCCGCCGGGCGGCGGATAGCCACCGGGCGGCGGGTAGCCACCATCACCGGGAGGCGGGCCGTAGCCGCCGCCGGGCGGCGGGTAGCCACCGTCACCCGGAGGCGGGCCGTAACCGCCGCCGGGCGGCTGCGCCCCGTAGCCCCCCGTGTCGCCCGGCTGGTTTCCGTAGCTCATTTAACGGCTCCTATATGGTCATGAGTTGCGGACCGGAAGCTTAGCGACACATCGGACTGGCGTTGCGAGAGTATCCACTTCGTCGGCAATTCGTGACGATGCCGCAAAGCGGGAAATGACCTCGTCGCGTGCGGTTTCCTTACTATTTTCTGTCATTTCCAGAATGATCATCTGAATCGACAGTGGGGTCCGTTCCTTCGTCGATCGCGTCCCACAACGCGCGGTCGCCGGTGACCCGTCGCACCGTCTTCCCCCCACCGCCGGAACGACGCTCATACTTGCCGGACATGCCCGGCCAGGCTCCGGCGAGCAACACCGCCGCCACGCCGCAGAAGGCGAGCAGCGCCCCTCCGGCGACCGCCGCCCACGGCCACGCCGTCACCGTCACGCGCGCCGCCTGGCCGGAGAGCGAGCGCGTGGTCTCGGCGACCTCCACGGCCCTTTCGGGCAGCCGGGACGGCCACGCCAGCGCCGCGACGGCGGCGCCACAGCACGTGAGCACCACGCCGACCAGCCGCCGCCACACGCCCCTGGTCGCGAAGACGGCGAGAACAGCGGCCAGGGCGGCCAGGACGAGAGGCGTGAGGCCGGTGACGGCGTCGCCGCCGTTCACGGGGACCGGCGCCCCGCCGTAGCCGACGGCGGCCCATTCTTTGCCGGCCGCGAACAGCGCCAGGCCCGCCCCGGCCGCGCAGCACACCAGCCAGGCCATCAGCGAGCGCCGCGCGCCACGGGGCCGGGCGTCGGCGCGGGACCCGCCGGTCCCGGCGGCCGGGCCTCCCGCGCCCGGAGACGACGTCATGACCGCTCGCCGCCCCGCGTCGCGACGTCGTCCCCCGCGTGGCCCTGGACGGCGTCGAGCACCCCGGCGTCGAAGCAGGTGCGGTCGCCGGTGTGGCAGGCGGCGCCCACCTGGTCGACCTTCAGCAGAATCGTGTCGCCGTCGCAGTCGAGGCTCACCGACCGCACCCACTGCACGCTGCCGGAGGTGTCACCCTTGATCCAGTACTCCCCCCGGCTGCGGGACCAGTACGTGGCCCGGCCCGTGGTGAGCGTGCGGTGCAGCGCCTCGTCGTCCATCCAGGCGAGCATCAGCACCTCGCCGGTGTCGTGCTGCTGGACGACGGCGGGCACCAGCCCGTCCTGGGTGCGCTTCAGCCGCGCGGCGATCTTCGGGTCGAGGGACATGCGCCAATTCTGCCGCAGGCCGGAGCCGGTCTACCGGCCGGTGCCCCGATCCCACCGGGTCCAACCGTGCGGTCGTCGTCTTACTCCCGCAGCCGCGGCCGAAGCGGCCGTCCGGACGGCGGAGCTGGGCGCTCGTCGCTTTACCGGAATCCTTTGAACCCATATGTTTCCGGCCATGCCACAGCAAGAAGTGACGTCCGTCACAACCACGGTCTCCGACCGCGACGGCCGCGCGGTCAGCCTGCGCGGACTCCGCAAGAGCTTCGGGAGCGTCGTCGCGGTCGCCGGCGTGGACCTCGACGTGGCCGACGGCGAGTTCTTCGCGATGCTCGGGCCGTCCGGCTCCGGGAAGACCACCGTCCTGCGCATGATCGCCGGGTTCGAGTCCCCCACCGCCGGAACCGTCGAGCTGGGCGGCCGGGACGTCACCCGGCTCGCGCCGTTCGAGCGGGACGTGAACACCGTCTTCCAGGACTACGCGCTGTTCCCGCACATGAGCGTGCTGGAGAACGTCGAGTACGGCCTGCGGGTGAAGCGGGTCCCCAAGGCGGAGCGGCGCGCCCGCGCGACGGAGGCACTGACGTCGGTCCGGCTCGACGGCTTCGAGAGGCGCCGCCCGGCGCAGCTCTCCGGAGGCCAGCGCCAGCGGGTCGCCCTCGCCCGCGCCCTGGTCAACCGGCCGCGCGTGCTGCTGCTCGACGAGCCGCTCGGCGCGCTCGACCTCAAGCTGCGCGAGGAGATGCAGGTCGAGCTGAAGGCCATCCAGCGCGAGGTCGGCATCACCTTCCTGTTCGTCACCCACGACCAGGAGGAGGCGCTCACCATGAGCGACCGGATCGCGGTGTTCAACGCGGGCGCCATCGAGCAGGTCGGCACCCCGGCGGAGATCTACGAGCGCCCCGCGACCGCGTTCGTCGCCGGCTTCGTCGGCACCTCCAACCTCATCTCGGGAGCGACGGCGCGCGCGGTGCTCGGCAAGGACGGCACGTTCAGCGTCCGCCCGGAGAAGCTGCGGGTCGTCCTCGGCGACGCCGACCCGCCGGGCCCCGACGAGCACAGCGCCGAGGGCACCGTGTCCGAGGTCGTCTACGCGGGCCCGGCCACCCGGTTCGTGGTGGACCTCGACACGGGCACCCGGCTCATCGCGCTGCAGCAGAACCAGGAGGTCTCGTCGATGGACGTGACGGGCCTGCGCGGCCGCCGGGTGCGGCTCGTCTGGCAACGCCGCCACGAGTTCGCCGTCACCTCCTGAATCCGCCGCACTGAATCCGCCGCACCCGGGGCCTCTGCGAATGCGTCGAGCCCACCGGCGACCCGTCCGTCACACATCGCTACGACCCGTCCACGAAACGCAAGGAGAGACACCATGCGGTCCACCTCCCCCCGGCCGGTGCTCCTGACCCACGGCCTCGCCGTCACGGCCGCGCTGGCCCTCGCCACCCTGACCGCCTGCGGCGGCGACGCGACCGGCAGCGGCGGCGGCACCGCGCCGGGGCAGAGCGGCTTCAACCCGCCCGCGATGAAGGCCGCCACGTCCGTGGACGCCGGAGAGGGCCAGGTCAACCTGGTCGCCTGGGCGGGGTACGCCGAGGACGGCTCCAACGATCCCAAGGTCGACTGGGTCCACCCGTTCGAGAAGGCGACCGGCTGCAAGGTCAACACGAAGGTCGCCGGGACCTCCGACGAGATGGTCAACCTCATGAAGACCGGCGAGTACGACGCGGTGTCCGCCTCGGGCGACGCCTCGCTGCGGCTGATCGCCTCCGGAACGGCCGCTCCGGTCAACACCGACCTCATCCCCAACTACACGGACGTCTTCGACGGCCTCAAGCTCAAGCCGTGGAATTCGGTCAAGGGGGTCGCCTACGGCGTCCCGCACGGCCGCGGGGCCAACCTCCTCATGTGGCGGACCGACGCGGTCACGCCCGCGCCCGACTCGTGGGGCGCGGTGTTCGACCCGGCCTCGCCGTACAAGGGGAAGGTGACGGCGTACGACTCGCCGATCTACATCGCGGACGCCGCCCTCTACCTGATGTCGGCCAAGCCGGAACTCGGCATCAAGGACCCGTACGCGCTGGACGACACGCAGTTCCAGGCCGCCGTGGACCTGCTCAAGCAGCAACGCCAGATCGTCGGCGAGTACTGGTCCGACTACACGAAGGAGATCCAGGCGTTCAAGGGCGGCGACACCGTCATCGGCACCACCTGGCAGGTGATCGCCAACCTCGCCAAGGCTGAGAAGGCCCCGGTCGAGGTGGCTCTGCCCAAGGAGGGCTCGACCGGCTGGTCGGACACCTGGATGATCGCGGCCCGGGCCAAGCACCCGGACTGCGCCTACAAGTGGCTCGACTGGATCATCTCCCCCACGGCGAACGCGCAGGTCGCGGAGTGGTTCGGCGAGGCCCCGGCCAACGCGAAGGCGTGCGCGAAGACCGCGGACGCCTCGTTCTGTGACACGTTCCACGCCACGGACGAGGAGTACTTCGCCAAGGTCCGCTTCTGGACCACGCCGATCGCCCAGTGCCTGGACGGGCGCACGGGCGTGAAGTGCAAGGACTACTCGGAGTGGACCCGCGCCTGGACCGAGATCAAGGGCTGACCGTTCCCGGCTTCCCGTCCCCGGCGCGGCAGTGTGCGCGGGGGACGGGGCGGAGGGTTTTGGGAGAAGATCACATGACTGATTCGGCCGTCGTCGGCCGTACCGGCCCACGCGCGCGGGCCGCCGCCTTCCTGCACCGCCACGCGCGGACGCGGCTGGCGCTGCTACTCTCGGCGCCGCTGGCGTGGCTGGGGCTCGCCTACCTGGGGGCGCTCGCCGCGCTCTTCGTGACCGCGTTCTGGTCGGCCGACACGTTCACCGGCGACCTGGTCAAGACGTTCACCTGGGCGAACTTCCACGACCTGGTGACCGGGGAGGTGTACCGGACGATCGCGCTGCGCTCCCTGGGTGTCGCGGTCGCGGTCACGCTCGTCGACCTGGTCGTCGCCTTCCCGATGGCGTTCGCCATGGCCAAGCTCGCCTCGCCGCGGGCCCAGCGCTGGCTGGTGATCCTGGTGCTCACCCCGCTGTGGGCGTCCTACCTCGTCAAGGCGTACGCGTGGCGGGTGATGCTCTCCTCCGGGGGCCTGCTCGGCTGGGGCTACGGGCTGGGCGCCACCGTCGCGACGCTCTCGTACCTGTGGCTGCCGTACATGATCCTGCCGATCTACGCCGGGCTGGAGCGCCTGCCGAACTCGCTGCTCGACGCCGCCGGCGACCTGGGTGCGCGCGGCTGGCGCACGTTCCGGACCGTGGTGTGGCCGCTCAGCTTCCCCGCCGTGGTCGCGGGGTCGATCTTCACCTTCTCGCTGTCGCTGGGCGACTACATCACCGTGAAGATCGTGGGCGGAAAGTCGCAGCTCATCGGCAACGTCGTCTACGACAACATCGGCGCGGCGAACAACCTGCCCTTCGCGGCGGCCGTCGCGACCGTGCCCGTCGTGATCATGCTGGTGTACCTGGCGGCGGTCCGCCGTACCGGAGCCCTGGAGAACCTGTGAGAGACCGAAGCGAACCCGTCGGGAGTCACGCGCTCCGCGCGCCGGCGAAGGAGGAGGCACGGTGAACCTGTCGCGTACGGCACGGGCGGCGCTGTGGACGGCGCTGGTCCTGGGGCTCGGCGTCGTCTACGTCCCGCTGGGCGTGGTGGTGCTGAACTCCTTCAACTCCGACCGGACGTTCGGGTGGCCGCCGCCGGGGTTCACGCTCCAGTGGTGGGGCGCGGCCTGGCGCTCCACCGGTGTGCGCGACGCGCTGTGGACGTCGGTCCAGGCGGGCCTGGGCGCCACGGCGATCGCGCTGGTGCTGGGGACCATGGCGGCGTTCGCGGTGCAGCGGTACCGGTTCTTCGGCCGCGACACCGTGTCGCTGCTGATCGTGCTGCCGATCGCGTTGCCCGGCATCGTGACGGGCATCGCGCTGAGCAACACGTTCCACTCGGTGCTCGGCGTCCCGCTCGGGCTCTTCACCGTGATCGTCGGCCACGCCACGTTCTGCGTCGTGACCGTCTACAACAACGTGCTGGCGCGGCTGCGGCGGACGGGCCTGAACATGGAGGAGGCGTCGGCCGACCTGGGCGCGGACACGTTCACCACGTTCCGCCTGGTCACGTTCCCGATGATGCGCTCGGCGCTGCTGGCGGGCGGCCTGCTGGCGTTCGCGCTGTCGTTCGACGAGATCATCGTGACCACGTTCACCGCGGGCGCCGGGGTCAGGACGCTGCCGATCTGGATCTTCGAGAACCTGTTCCGGCCCAACCAGGCCCCGGTGGTGAACGTGGTCGCCGCGGCGCTGGTGATCGTCTCGGTGGTGCCGATCTATCTCGCCCAGCGGCTGTCCGGCGGCGATCCCCAGACCCGTTGAGCCCGGCCGCCCCTCCTCAGGAGCGGGTGGCCGAGGTCCACGAGGCGTACAGGTCGGCGTAGACGCCGGGCTGGTCCACCAGCTCGGCGTGCGGGCCGCGCTGGATGATCCGGCCGTGCTGGAAGACGATCACCTCGTCGGCGACCTCGGCCGTCGAGAGGCGGTGCGCGATCGACACGGCCGTGCGACCCCGGGTGATCCCGTCCAGGGCCCGCGCCAGCCGTACCTCGGTGGCCGGGTCCACGGCGGAGGTGGCCTCGTCGAGGAGCAGCAGGTCGGGATCGGCGACGTAGGCGCGGGCGAGGGCGACGAGCTGCCGCTCCCCCGCCGACAGGGACTCGCCGCGCTGGCCGACCGGGGTGTCCAGTCCGGCGGGCAGCCCCTCCAGCCAGTCGGTGAGCCCGAGCTCGGTCAGCGCCAGCCGGATCTCCTCGGTGGTCGCGGCCGGCCGGCCGAAGCGGATGTTCTCCTCAAGGGTGGCGTCGAAGAGGAAGCCGTCCTGGGGCACCATGACGATCCGCTCGCGCAGCGAGGAGAACCGCACCTCCCGCAGGTCGACGCCGTCCACCAGGACCTGGCCGGACACCGGGTCCATGAGGCGGGTGAGCAGCTTGGCGAAGGTCGTCTTGCCCGAGCCGGTCTCGCCGACCACGGCGACGCGGGTGCGCGGCGGGATGTCCACCGTCACGTCGTGCAGGACGGGCGCGCCGCCCGGGTAGGAGAAGCCGACGTCCTCGAACGAGACAGAGATCGGCCCGCGCGGCAGCGTGACGCCGTTCTCCGGGTCGGCCACGTCGGCCGGGGAGTCGAGCACGCCGAGAACGCGCCGCCATCCGGCGATGGCGTTCTGCGCCTCGTTCAGGACCTCGGTGGCGGTCTGCAGCGGGCTGATGAACAGCGTGATCAGGAAGAGGAAGGCGACCAGCCGTCCGGCGCTGATCGTGCCGTCCAGGCCGAGCCGCACGCCGAGCAGGACCACCCCGGCCAGGGCGATCGAGGCCACCAGCTCGGTGATCGGGAAGGTGAGGCCGACCACCTTCTGCGCCCGGGTCTGCGCCTCGCGCTGGCCGTTCACCGCGGCGTCGATGCGCGCCGACGTGCGGTCCTCCGAGCCGTACGCCCTGATGACGGCGCTGCCGACGACCGACTCGCTGACGGCGGCCAGCACGTCGCCGGTGCGTTCACGGACGGCGGTGTAGCGCCGGGCCACCAGCCGCTGGAAGCGCGGCAGCAGGAAAACCAGCGGGAGGAAGCAGGCCCACACCAGGAGCGTGAGCTGCCAGGAGTAGACGGCCATGACGACCGTCGCGATCACGAGCTGCCCGCCCGCGACGACGATCATCAGCCCGCCCCACTGCATGAACGTGCTGATCTGGTCCACGTCGCCGGTCACCCGGGAGACCATCGAGCCACGCCGTTCGCTGTTCTGGGTGAGCACGGACAGGTCGTGCACGTGCCGGAACGCCTTGGTCCGCAGCGTGGCCAGGCCCGACTCGGTGGCCCGGTAGAGCCGGATGTTCATGAGGTAGCCGGCCAGGGCGGTCAGCACCACGGCGACCGCGCACAGCACGACGGCGTTCCTGATGAACGGCACGTCGGGCGCGCTGCCGCGCAGGCCGCGGTCGATGACCTGCTGCACCGCGATCGGCACGATGACCTTGCCGAGTGTGGCGAGCACGGCGAGGACCATGGTGCCGGCCAGGCCGCGGCGGAACTCCGGCGACAGCCGAATGCCGTGCCGCAGGGTCTCCAGGGCCGACCGCTCGGCCGCCCGTATGCCGCCGCCGGGCTCGTCGCCCTCCCGCTCGCCGGCCTCTCGCTCGCTTGTCACGGCGGTCACGCCACGACCTCCTCGTCGCTGTCGATCGCGGCCCGCTCGGCCTCTTCCCTCTCGTACGCGGTGACGAGGACGCGGTAGCCCTCGCAGCGGCCGAGCAGCTCATCGTGGGTGCCCTGGTCGATCACGGTCCCGTGTTCCAGGTAGACGACCTCGTCGGCCAGGGCGATGGTCGCCATCCGGTACGCCACGACGATCACCGTGGAGCGGGCCGAGCCCTCGCGCAGACCGTGCAGGATGCGCTTCTCGACCTGCGGGTCCACGCTGGAAGTGGCGTCGTCGAGGATGAGCAGGCGGGGCTCGCGGACCAGCGCGCGGGCGAGGGCGACCCGTTGCCGCTGCCCGCCGGACAGCGTGGCCCCGCGCTCGCCGACGTGCGTGTCGAGTCCCCCGGGAAGCGCGGCGATGAAGCCGTCCGCCTGGGCGAGCCGCAGCGCCGCCCAGACCCGCTCGTCGGGGACGTCGCGGCCGAGCGTGATGTTGCCGCGCACGCTGTCGTCGAAGAGGAACGTCTGCTGCGGGACGAACGCGACGGACGCGCTCACCTCTCCGCGCGCCACGTCACGCAGGTCGGTCCCGTCCACCCGTACCGCGCCCCGGTCGGGGTCGATCAGGCGGGCGAGGAGCTGGGTGAGCGTGGACTTGCCCGCCCCCGTCGGGCCGACGATCGCGACGGTCCTTCCGCGCGCGACGTCGAAGCCGACCTCGCGCAGCACCGGGGCCTGCGGGTCGTAGCCGTAGGTGACCCCGCTCACCTCGATCTCGGCCGGGTCGCCGTCGTCCAGCCTGGCGGCGCCGTACTCCATGGAGCCGGTGGCGTCGAGCACGTCCTGGACGCGCTGCCAGCCGACGACGCTGCGCGGCAGCTCGGCGAGCACCCAGCCGAGCGCCCGGATCGGGAAGGCGAGCAGCGTGAACAGGTAGGCGACCTGGATCAGCTCGCCCGCGACCATGCCGCCGCTGTCCAGCCGGATCGCGCCGACGAGGAGCACGGCGAGCACGCCGAGGGTGGGCAGGGCCTCCAGCATCGGGTCGAACAGGCCGCGCACCTTGCCGACGGCGATGTTCGCGTCGCGCAGTTCGTCGGCCTTGGCGCGGAACCTGGCGGTCTCGGCGCCCTCCCGGCCGAGGGTCTTGACGACGAGGGCGCCGTCGAAACTCTCGTGCGCGATCTCGCTGACCTCGGCGCGGAGCTGCTGCGCCTGGGTCGCCAGCGGGGACAGCTTGCGCTGGTAGACCAGGTTGAGCAACGCGATGGCTGGAAAAATCAGGAAACCGACGATGGCGAGGACCGGGTCCGTCATGAGGATCGCCACAGCGGCCGTCACCAGCATCACGACGACGCCGACGGCCATGGGCAGCGGCGCGAGCGGCGCCCAGGCGGCCTCGGCGTCGGAGCTGGCGTTGGAGAGGAGCTGGCCGGTCGGGTGCCGGTGGTGCCAGGCGAGCGGGAGCCGTAGGTACTGCCGGGTGACCGCGCGCCGCGACATCGCCTGCATGCGGTACTGCATGACGCCGGCCAGGATGCGCCGCCCCATGACGCCGAGCGCCTTGAGCATCGCGACCCCGACGATCAGCAGGGCGGCGATCGCCAGGGCGCCCGCGCTCGTCCGGCCCTCGCGGAAGGCGGGCAGCACGACCTGGTCGGTGGCCCGGCCGAGCGCCCAGGAGGAGGCGACGGTCATCACGCCGTACAGGCCGCTGGAGAGCACGGCGGCGATGAAGACGCGCGGCTCCGATTTGATGGCGACACCGATGACCTTGAGACCCTGACGCATGACGGCGGTTGACACCTGAGACGGCACGCGGTGGGTCCTCTCGATCGTGGCGGCGCGGTACGACCTGCGCGCCCTGTGGCTGATTCCATTCGGAATCTGGTCTTCCCGGACGGGCATCCGAGACGTTACCCGCCCGCGCGGCGCCCCGTATCCGTCCCCGGACCGACACCTTCCCCGGCATTTGGTCCTAGATACTCCTTATCATCCTGATCAACCGGAATATTCCGGGCGGCCCGATGATCCGTGTCATCCGACGGCATCAGGGGCGGGATGATCCGTGTCGCCCGGCGGCATTAGGCTCGGGGCCGTGACCCACTCCCGCTCCGAACGCGCCGCGCTCTGCGACCTGCTGGACGACCTCGGCCCCGACGCGCCGACGCTCTGCGCGGGCTGGACGACCGCCGACCTCGCCGCCCACCTCGTGGTGCGCGAGCGCCGCCCGGACGCGCTCCCCGGCATCGGGATCGGCGCGCTCGCGCCGTACACCGCGTCCGTGCAGGAGCGACTCAAGGCCCGCCACTCCTACCCCGAGCTGGTCGACCTCGTACGGCAGGGCCCCCCGAAGTGGACGCCGTACGGGCTGATCCCGGGGATCGACGAGCTGATCAACACGGTGGAGATGTTCGTCCACCACGAGGACGTCCGCAGGGCGCAACCGGACTGGGAGCCCAGGGAGCTGCCCGCCGGCCTGGACGACGTGCTGTGGCAGCGTCTGCGCGCGATGGCCCGGCTGTTCTTCCGCGGGTCGCCGGTGGGCGTGGTGCTGCGCCGTACGAACGGGGAGAAGGCCGCGGGCCGCATGGCCGAACCGGCCGTCGTGGCGATCGGCGACGCCCAGGAGCTGATGATGCTGGCCTTCGGCCGCCAGGCGCACGCCCGGGTGTCCTACGAGGGCGACCCCGCCGCCGTGACCCAGCTCCGCGAGGCGCGGCTCGGCATGTGACCTGAGACCCGGGCTTTCCGCTCCGCTCCTCCGATATCCGGCGACTCCTCGGGAAACACGCACATGTCACGACGTGATGCGGCAGCATGAGGGCCAGCGATCGGAGAAGAAAGGAGGGCGGCGCCTCCTCCCCCGCCCCGTCCGGGGTCGCGCCGTAACTCTGATGAACGTGAAGAAGCTCCTGACCTACGCCGCGATCGCTTTCGTGGCCTTCTACCTGTTCACCCAGCCCGCGGGGGCCGCCGCCGCGGTCCGGGGGGTGTTCGACAGCATCGGCACCGGAGCCGAGCGGCTGTCGGCGTTCTTCACGTCTCTGTTTTCTGGCTGAAGAGTTAGCCCCCCGGAAGAGCCTCCTGGCCTCCCAGCTAGTTATGATCATTCCCGTCGCTGGGTATGTTCCGCCGGGAAACTGACTGCAGGAGGCCCCCCTATGCAGGTCAAGAAGGTTCTTACGTACGCGGCCATCGCGTTCGTGGTCTTCTACCTCTACAGCCAGCCAGCCGCCGCCGCCGGCGCCGTGAAGGGCGTGTTCGACACGGTGAATACGGGAGCGAGTCGATTGGCGACGTTCTTCACGACAGTTCTGCGGTGAGGCAGGACCTCACGGTGACACCCGGCCCCTGACGACGCGGCCGGGACGGCGCGGCCGGACTTCTCCGGCGGCGCCTCCACCGGCGGTGATTCCGCGGCGACTGCTCGCGGGACCGCCCGTGCGCGACGGTGTTTCGTCGCGCCCTCTCTCGTCTTCGTCGTGCCCTCTCAGCGGTCGGCGGCGCCACGTCCGCCGACGCTCTCATCGGCATCGACGCTGTTTCCTTCGGCGACGGCGCCTCCGCCTCGGGCCGCCCAGCCCGCCGGCGGGCGCCGCGGTTCCCCCAGCAGATCAGGTTCCCGCCGGAGGCCGCGATCCGCGAGTCCGCCCGCCGGCCGTCCGGCGGGCGGTGTGACACTGGACGAATGACCTCTGATCTCATCGCTGTGACCGGGGCGACCGGTCAGCTCGGACGGCGCGTGGCGCACCGCCTCGCCGCCGCCGGCGTGGACCAACGCCTCGTCGTCCGCGACACGTCCCGAGCGCCGGACCTGCCCGGCGCCCACGCGGTCGCCGCGGCGTACGAGGACGCGGACGCGCTGCGGGCCGCGCTCGACGAGGTGCAGACGCTTTTGCTGGTCTCCGCGACCGAGACGGCCGGCCGGGTGGCGCTGCACACCTCGGCCGTCGACGCCGCGCTCGACGCGGGCGTGTCCAGGATCGTGTACGTGTCGTTCCTCGGCGCCGCCCCGGACGCGACCTTCACGTTCGCCCGCGACCACTGGCACACCGAGCAGCACATCCGGGAGAGCGGCGTCAGGTTCACGTTCCTGCGCAACAGCCTGTACATGGATCTGGTGCCGTACTTCGTGGGAGAGGACGGCGTCATCCGGGGTCCGGCCGGGCAGGGCCGGGCCGGCATGGTGGCACGCGACGACATCGCCGACGTGGCCGCCGTCGTCCTGCGCGAGCACGGCCACGACGGCGTGACGTACGACGTGACCGGGCCGCGGGCGCTGACGATGGCCGAGGCGGCGGAGACGATCACCAGGGTCACCGGGAAACCGACCCGCTACCACGCCGAGACGATCGAGGAGGCGTACGCCTCCCGGGCCCGCTACGGCGCGCCCGAGTGGGAGGTGGCGGGCTGGGTGACGTCGTACGCCGCGATCGCGGCCGGAGAGCTGGACGTGGTCACCGACACGGTGGAGAAGGTCGCCGGCCATCCGCCGATGAACTTCGCCGAATACCTGAGCACGACCTCGGCCGTCTGACCGGCCGAGGTCGCGGGAACAGGGGCGGGTCCCAGGTCAGCGCACGGGGTGGCCGGCCGCGCGGAGGGCGTCCTTCACTTCGGCGATCTTCAGCTCGCCGAAGTGGAAGACGCTCGCCGCGAGCACGGCGTCGGCGCCCGCGTCGATGGCGGGCGCGAAGTGCTCCAGCTTCCCCGCGCCGCCCGAGGCGATCACCGGGACGGTGACCGCGGCGCGTACGGCCCGGAGCATCTCCAGGTCGTAGCCGTCCTTGGTGCCGTCGCCGTCCATGGAGTTGAGCAGGATCTCCCCCACGCCGAGCTCCTGCCCACGGCGTGCCCACTCGACCGCGTCGATGCCGGTGCCGCGGCGGCCGCCGTGCGTGGTCACCTCGAAGCCGGAGGGGGTGGGCGGCCCGTCCACGACGCGGCGGGCGTCCACCGACAGCACGATGCACTGGGCGCCGAACCGCCGGGACGCCTCGGTCAGCAGCTCGGGCCGGGCGATGGCGGCGGTGTTGATCCCCACCTTGTCGGCGCCCGCACGCAGCAGCCGGTCCACGTCCTCGACCGTGCGGACGCCGCCGCCGACGGTCAGCGGGATGAAGACCTGCTCGGCGGTGCGGCGCACCACGTCGAGCATGGTCTCGCGACCGCCCGAGGAGGCGGTGATGTCGAGGAAGGTCAGCTCGTCAGCGCCCTCGGCGTCGTAGCGGCGGGCCAGCTCGACCGGGTCACCGGCGTCGCGCAGGTTCTCGAAGTTGACGCCCTTGACCACCCGCCCGGCGTCCACGTCCAGGCAGGGGATGACACGTACCGCCACCGTCACGGAGCCTCACCTCCCGGATCCTCGCGCGTCCCGTCGCACAGGTACGCCTCGACCTCGATCTCGACCAGCATCCGGGGGTCCACGAGCCCGGCCACCTGGATGCTCGTACAGGCGGGCCGGACCGCGCCGAAGACCTCACCGTGCGCCCGGCCGACGGCGTCGAAGTCGTCCGCCTTCACCAGGTATATCCGAGTACGGACGACGTCCTGCACGCTGCCGCCCGCCTTGCCGACGGCGTCGAGCGCGATGCCGATCGCGGTGAGCGTCTGCTGGTAGGCGTCGCCGACGTGCCGGACCTCGCCGTCCACGGTGGCGGTGCATCCGGACACCCACACGCGCGAGCCGGCGACGACCGCGCGGGCGTACCCGTACCGGTCCTCCCACGGGCCGCCGGAGAAGATCCTGGTGCTCATCGGGCACTCACCGCCGCCAACGCCTCTTCCAGGGTGAACGCCTGGGCGTACAACGCCTTGCCCACGATGGCGCCCTCGACGCCGTCCGGCACGAGGCCGGCCAGGACGCGCAGGTCGTCCAGCGACGACACGCCGCCGCTGGCGATCACCGGCCGCTCGGTGCGGCGGCAGACCTCGCGAAGCAGGTCGACGTTGGGGCCGCGCAGCGTGCCGTCCTTGGTCACGTCGGTGACGACGTAGCGCGGGCAGCCCTCCGACTCCAGCCGGTCGAGCACCTCCCACAGGTCGCCGCCCTCCTGCGTCCAGCCGCGCGCCGCCAGGGTGGTGCCGCGCACATCGAGCCCGACCGCGATCCGGTCGCCGTGCTCGGCGATGATCTTGGCGCACCAGGCGGGGTCCTCCAGAGCGGCGGTGCCGATGTTGACCCGGCGGCAGCCGGTGGCCAGGGCGGCCGCGAGGGAGGCGTCATCGCGGATTCCGCCGGACAGCTCGACGTTCACGTCCAGGGCGCCCACCACCGAGGCCAGCAGCTCGCGGTTGCTGCCGCGGCCGAAGGCGGCGTCCAGGTCCACCAGATGGATCCACTCCGCGCCGGCCTCCTGCCAGGCGAGCGCCGCGGCGAGCGGGTCGCCGTACGAGGTCTCCGTCCCCGCCTCTCCCTGCACCAGGCGAACCGCCTGGCCGTCGGCGACGTCAACGGCGGGAAGCAAAACGAGCGACATCAGTCAGGACCTCCGGTCAAATAGGACGGTGACGAGCACCGGGATCAGCAGAATCGACAGGACGAACACGCCGATCCGGGCCGCCCAGCCGTCGAGCAACAGCCAGGCGATGACCTGCGTGAGGAACCACAACACGACGAGCACGGCGTTCTGGTCGCGGCGCCTGCGGGCGAGGAGTCCACCCTGCCTGGCCACGCGTACGCGGCGCGGGAGCACGGCGACCACCCGGCCGCGCAGCTCCCGCCGCCTGGCCGCCCGTGCCTCGCGAGCCGCGTGTTCGGCCGCGCGGCGCTCCCGCTCGGCCTCGCGCTCCGCCCGGCGCCTGGCGCGTTCCTTGCTCACGCGGCCTCCCGACGCGGCGGTCCGGGGCGCGCGCCGGGGAGACCCCGCGGGTTCACAGCGTGCTCAGCCAGTTGGAGAGAAGGACGGCTCCGGCGTCGCCGGACTTCTCGGGGTGGAACTGGGTGGCCATGAGCGGCCCGTTCTCGACGGCGGCGACGAACGGCACACCGTGCTCGGCCCAGGTGACCAGCGGGGCGGGGAAGCCCGGCCCGGGGGTGAGCTGCCACTCGCGCACCCCGTAGGAGTGGACGAAGTAGAACCGGGTCTCGGGGTCGAGCCCGCGGAACAGGACGCTGCCCTCCGGGGCGGACACCGTGTTCCAGCCCATGTGCGGCAGCACCGGGGCGTCCAGGCGCTGGACGACGCCGGGCCACTCGCCGCAGCCCTGGGTGTGGACGCCGTGCTCGACGCCCTTCTCGAAGAGGATCTGCATGCCGACGCAGATGCCGAGGACGGGGCGGGCCGCGGCCAGCCGGCGGCCGACCACGCGGTCGCCCTGGACGCTCTTCAGCCCCGCCATGCAGGCGGCGAACGCGCCGACCCCCGGGACGACCAGGCCGTCCGCCTCGAGGGCCGCGTCGTGGTCGGAGGTCACCGTGACGTCGGCGCCCGCGCGGGCGAACGCCCGCTCGGCCGAACGCAGGTTGCCCGAGCCGTAGTCGAGGATGACGACCCGCTTCGCTACTGCCACCACAGAACTCCCGCGGTCAGCGCCAGCGCGGCGGCCGCGCCGGTGATTATGGCGAGGCCTTTCAGGCCCTGGCGTACGGCGGAGATGACCCCGCCGATCAGGAAGAGCCCCACGAAGATCATGCCGACGGACGCGAAGGTCATAGCACGCCCTTGGTGCTCGGCACGCCGGTCGCGCGCGGGTCCCGCTCCGACGCCTCGCGCAGCGCGCGGGCGAGAGCCTTGAACTGCGCCTCCACGATGTGGTGCGCGTTGCGCCCGTACGGCACGTGCACGTGCAGGCAGACCGCGGCCTGGGCGACGAACGACTCCAGGATGTGCCGGGTCATGGTCGTGTCGTAGTCGGGGCCGATCATCGGGGCCATGCCCTCGGGCTCGGTGTGCACGAGGTACGGCCGGCCGGACAGGTCCACCGTGACCTGGGCGAGCGACTCGTCGAGGGGGCAGGCCGCGGTGCCGAACCGCCGGATGCCCGACTTGTCGCCCAACGCCTCGCGGAACGCGGCGCCCAGCGCGAGCGAGGTGTCCTCGATCGTGTGGTGGGAGTCGATGTGCAGGTCGCCCTGTGTCTTGATGGTCAGGTCGAACAACCCGTGCTTGCCGAGCTGCGCCAGCATGTGGTCGAAGAACCCGACCCCGGTCGCCACGTCGATGACGCCGGTGCCGTCGAGGTTGACCTCGACCAGCACGGACGTCTCCTTGGTGGCGCGCTCGACCCGCCCGACACGGTTCGCGACGGCAACGCGCGCCTCACTCATCCGAGGACCCCTTCCAGCGCGGCCCGGAAGGCCGCCATCTCTTCACCGGTCCCGATCGACACCCGCAGCCAGCCGTCCGGACCGGTCTCCCTGATCAGCACGCCGCGTTCGAGCACGCCCTCCCAGATGGCGTGCCGATCCGGAAACTTACCGAATAGCACGAAATTGGCGTCGGAGTCTGCGACGGAGAGGCCACGTTGCCGTAGCCAGTCCACCGTCGCGTCCCGCTCGGCCCGCAGCGCGTCCACCGTGCCGAGCAGCTCCGTCCGGTGCGCGAGCGCGACCCGGGCCGCGGTCTGCGTCAGCGTGGACAGGTGGTACGGCAGGCGGACCAGCAGCAGCGCGTCGATCACGGCGGGGTCGGAGGCGAGGTAGCCGAGGCGGGTGCCCGCCATGGCGAACGCCTTGGACATGGTGCGCGTGACGATCAGCCGGGGGTTGCCCGGGAGCAGCGACAGCGCCGACGGCGTGCCGGTGCGGGCGAACTCGGCGTACGCCTCGTCCACCACGACCATGCCGGGCGCGGCGGCGAGGATGCGCTCGATCACCCGCAGCGGCAGCGCCGTGCCGGTGGGGTTGTTCGGCGAAGTGAGAAACACCACATCGGGGCGGTGCTCCTCGATCACGCGGACGGCCTGCTCCTCGTCGATCGCGAAGTCCTCTTCGCGCGCACCGTCGATCCACCGGGTGGCGGTGACGCCCGCGATGATCGGGTGCATGGAGTAGGACGGTTCGAAGCCCATCGCGACGCGGCCGGGGCCGCCGAACGCCTGCAGGATCTGCTGGATGACCTCGTTGGAGCCGTTGGCCGCCCACACCTGCCGGGCGGTCAGGCCGTGGCCGAGGTGGTCGGCGAGGTCCTTGCGCAGGTCGAGCGCGTCCCGGTCGGGGTAGCGGTTGAGCGTCGCCGCGCCCTGCCGTACGGCCCGGGCCAGGTCCTCGACCAGGGCCGGCGAGGGCGGGTAGGGGTTCTCGTTGGTGTTGAGCCGGACCGGCACGTCGAGCTGGGGGGCGCCGTAGGCGGTCTTGCCCCGCAGATCGTCCCGGATGGGCAGGTCGTCGAGTGTCGTCACCGCTGCCGTCATGTTCTCTCGCTGGTCGTCCCGGGCCGTCACGAGGGGATCCCCCAGTCGAACCGGGCGCGTACGGCGGCGCCGTGCGCGGGCAGGTCTTCGGCGTCGGCGAGCACGCACACGTGCGGCGCCGCGCCGGCCAGCGCCTCCCGGGTGTAATCGACGACGTGGATGCCGCGTAGGAACGTCTGCACGGACAGTCCGGAGGAGTGGCAGGCGCAGCCGCCGGTGGGCAGCACGTGGTTGGAGCCCGCCATGTAGTCACCGAGGGACACCGGGGAGTAGGGCCCGACGAAGATCGCTCCGGCGTTGCGCACCCGGGCGGCCACCGCCGCCGCGTCCGCTGTCTGGATCTCCAGGTGCTCGGCGGCGTACGCGTCGACGACGCGCAGCCCGTCGTCGAGTGAGGAGACGAGGACGATGCCGGACTGGCGGCCGGAGAGCGCCTCGGTGATGCGCTCGGAGTGGCGGGTGGCGGCGACCTGGCCGGGCAGCTCCTTCTCGACCGCGTCGGCGAGCTCGAGGCTGGTGGTGACGAGCACCGACGCGGCGATCACGTCGTGCTCGGCCTGGCTGATCAGGTCGGCGGCGACGTGGACCGGGTCGGCGGTCTCGTCGGCGAGGACGGCGATCTCGGTGGGGCCGGCCTCGGAGTCGATGCCGATGCGGCCCTTGAGCAGCCGCTTGGCCGCGGCGACCCAGATGTTGCCGGGGCCGGTGACCATGGTGGCCGGCGGGCACTCCTCGGTGCCGTAGGCGAACATCGCCACGGCCTGGGCGCCGCCGACGGCGTAGACCTCGTCGACGCCGAGCAGCGCGCAGGCGGCGAGGATCGTGGGGTGCGGGAGCCCGCCGAAGTCCTTCTGGGCGGGCGAGGTGACGGCGAGGGAGCCGACCCCGGCCTCCTGGGCGGGCACCACGTTCATGACGACGCTGGAGGGGTAGACGGCCCGGCCGCCCGGCACGTACAGGCCGACGCGGTCCACCGGGACCCACCGCTCGGTGACCGTGCCGCCCGGCACGACCTGGGTGGTGGTGTCGGTGCGGCGCTGGTCGCGGTGGACCGCGCGGGCCCGCCTGATCGACTCTTCCAGGGCGGCGCGCACCGCCGGGTCGAGGGTGGCCAGGGCGCGGCCGAGCTCCTCCACCGGGACGCGGGTGGACTCCAGCTCGACGCCGTCGAATCTCGCGGTCAGCTCCCGTACGGCTGCCGCGCCACGATGGCGCACGTCCTCACATATGGGCCGCACCTTCGCCAGGGCGGCCTCGACGTCGAGCTCGGCGCGGGGCAGCACATCGCGCAGGTCACCGGGCAGGGAACCGCGCAGATCGATACGGGAAATCACCCTCACAGTCTACGGACGGCGGCGGAGCGATCGCTTTCGGTCCAGCATGCGGACGGCGCGTCGTGTTGGTGACCGACTATTGACATCTTTCGGTCACTAATCCACACTTTCGGGCAATAGCAGTCAATTTCGGTCATGTGGATGGTGTTCATGCTTCCGGCCCAGCGCCACCAGCGCATCGTCGAGGCACTGTCGCAGGCCGGCACGCTGCGCACCGAGGACCTGGCCGAGCAGCTCGGCGTCTCGCACGAGACCGCCCGCCGCGACCTGGCGACCCTCGAGCGGCGCGGCCTGCTGGCCCGCGTGCACGGCGGCGCCACGGCGGTCACCTCCGGCACCGGCGAGGAGTCCTCCTACCTGGAACGCTCCACCGCGCAGGCCGAGGCCAAGGCGGTCATCGGCGCGCAGGCGGCCCAGGTGCTCCGGCCGGGCCAGACGGTGATCATCGACGTGGGCACCACGGCCGTGCAGGCGGCGCGGGCCATCCCGCCCGGCTTCCGCGGGGTGGTGGCGACGTGCTCGCTGCTGGTCGCCGCCGAGCTGGCCGGGCGGCCGGGCGTCGAGGTGCTCGTCGCCGGCGGCCGGGTCAGGCAGGGCGACCTCGCGGTCTCGAACGCGCAGACCGTGGCGTTCTTCCAGGACCTGCGGGCCGACGTGGCGCTCCTCGGCTCCGGTGGCCTGACCGCGCGCGCCGGGCTGACCGACTACTACCTCGACGAGGTCGCGACGAAGCGGGTCATCCTCGCCAACACGGCGCGCACCTACGTGCTGGCCGACAGCACGAAACACAGCAGGGTCGCCGCCTACCGGGTGTGCGGCCTGGACGGATTCTCCGGTCTCATCACGGACCGGGAACCACCCCCCGAACTCGCGTCCGCCCTGGTCAGGGCGGGTGTGGAGGTAATCAGGCCGTAAGCTCGGCCCGGCGGCGCGGCCACGCCGCCGGGCCCGGACCGCTCACTTTCTTCGCAGCAGGAGACGATCCATGTCCCATCGTTCCACGCCCGCACCCGGGGTCATGACCGGGAGTGACAGCGCCGCCGACGAGGCGATCTCGCACGCGGGGTACTCCCAGCAGTTCAAGCGCACCCTGAAGTCGTTCGAGTCCTTCGCGGTCGCCTTCTCGTTCATCTCGATCACCACCGGCCTGTTCTCGACGTACGGCACCGTGCTCGGCAAGGGCGGCCCGGCCGGCATCTGGACCTGGCCCATCGTGGGCGCGGGCACCGTGATGGTGGCCCTGGTCTACGGAATGCTCGCCAGCCGGATCCCGCTGTCCGGCTACAGCTACCAGTGGGCGAGCCGGCTGGCCTCGCCGGTGCTCGGCTGGTGGTTCGGCTGGGTGTCGTTCGCGTTCCTCGCGATCGTCGCCGTCGCGGTCGACTACGGACTCGCCCAGACGGCGCTGTTCCCGCTGTTCGGCTGGACCTACACCCCGCTCAGCGGCGCGCTGGTCACCGCTGTCGTGCTGCTCGTGCAGATGGTGCTCATCATCTGGTCCACGCCCATCACCACCAAGATCAACAACCTCGCGGTGAGCGCCGAGATCGTCGCGATGATCGGGCTCACCCTGCTCATCGCTGGATTCGCGATCTTCGGCGGGCACGCCGAGTGGTCCAACCTGACCTCGACCGGCGTCGCGTCGCAGGACGGCTACTTCGGCTGGCTCGGGCCGTTCATGCTCTCGGCCCTGCTCGGCGCGTTCACCCTGGTCGGCTGGGAGTCGGCGGCCAACCTCGCCGAGGAGACCATCAACCCCAAGAAGGTGGTCCCCCGGGCCATGGTCCGCGCGATCCTGCTCAGCGTCGCCATCGGCATGGTGTTCCTGATCGTGGTCACCGCCGCTCTCGGCACGGACGTCGCGGGCATCACCGCCTCCTCCGCCCCCGTCGCCCAGGTCATCGCGAACGTGGTCGGCGCCGGCGTGGCGCGGGCCTTCCTCGTCGTCGTGAGCGTGGCCATCTTCGCCTGCGGCCTGGTCATCATGGTCAGCTGCAGCCGACTCGTGCACGCCATGGCCCGCGACGGCCGGCTGCCGTTCTCCGGCGCGCTGAGCCGGGTGCCGCGCGCCACCGGCGGCCCCACCTGGGCCACCGTCGTCGCCGCCGGCGCCTCGATGCTGATCGTCCTCACCTTCTCCGGCAACGCCGACGCCCTGGGCGAGCTGCTCGGCGCGGGCACGCTGATGCCCGCCATCCTGTACGCCGGCACCGTCGCGCTGTACCTCGGCACCCGGCGCAAGTACCGCCCGCAGCCGGACGACTTCCGCCTCGGGAAGTGGGAGAAGCCCGTCGTCGCGGGCGCCGTCGTCTGGCTGGTCATCGAGCTGAGCATCTTCATGATCCCCTCCGACTTCCGCATGGCGCAGCTCTACGCCCTCGGCTCCCTGGTGCTCGGCGCCGCCGTGTTCGCCGTCGTCTGGGTCACCCGCAGGGACCGGCTGACCGCCGAGCCCGGCGTGGGGGTGGAGTCGCTGTGACCACCGTCTTGGCCATCGACCAGGGGACGTCCGGCACCAAGGCCGTCGTCGTCGGGCCGGACGGCGCCGTCCTGGCGCTCGCCGAAGTGCCCGTACGGCCGGCGTACCTGCCCGGGGGCCGGGTCGAGCAGAACCCGCAGGAGCTGCTCGACTCGGTGCTCGCTGCGGGCCGCCAGGCGGTCGCGCAGGCGGGCCGGCCGATCGACGCGGTGACCCTGGCCAACCAGGGCGAGACCGTGCTCGCCTGGGACCCGCTGACCGGGCGGCCGCTGACGACCGCGCTGGTCTGGCAGGACCGCCGCGCCGAGGACGTCTGCGCCGAGCTGGCCGGCCAGGCGGCCCGGATCGCGGAGCTGACCGGGCTCGTGCTCGACCCGTACTTCTCCGCGCCCAAGATGGCGTGGATCCGGCGCAACCTCACCTCCGAAGGAGTGGTGACGACCAGCGACACCTGGCTGGTGCACCACCTCACCGGCGAGTTCGTGACGGACGCCGCCACCGCCAGCCGGTCGCTCGTGCTCGACCTGGACGCCGTCGACTGGAGTCCCGAGCTGCTGCGCCTGTTCAAGCTGGACGGCGAGCGGTTGCCGCGGATCGTCGCCTGTGACGAGATCGTCGGCACCACCCGGGCCTTCGGCGGGGAGATCCCCGTCGGCGGCCTGATCGTGGACCAGCAGGCCGCCCTCCTCGCCGAGGGCTGCCTGCGGCCCGGCGAGGCCAAGTGCACCTTCGGCACCGGCGCGTTCCTGCTCGCCAACACCGGCGAGCGCGCCGTACGGTCCACCTCCGGCCTGACCACCTCCGTCGCGTGGCGGGCCAGAGGCGGCACGCCGTACTGCGTGGACGGGCAGGTCTACACGGCGGCGTCGGCGGTGCGCTGGCTCGGCGACCTCGGCTTCATCGGGGGCGCCACCGACCTGGACGCGACCGCCGCGCCCGACAGCCAGGGCGCGCTGTTCGTCCCGGCACTGGCCGGGCTCGCCGCACCCTGGTGGCGGCCGGACGCGACCGCCTCGTTCCTCGGGATGACGCTGTCCACCCGGCCCGGACACCTGGTGCGCGCCGTGCTGGAGGGCGTGGCCGCGCAGGTGGCCGACCTCGCCCAGGTGGTCGCCCGCGACCTCGGCGCGCCGCTGACCCGGCTGCGGGTGGACGGCGGCCTCACCCGGTCGGCCACGCTGATGCAGGCGCAGGCCGACCTCGCCCAGATGCCGGTGGACGTCTACCCGTCGCCGCACGCGACCGCGCTCGGCGCCGCCGCCATGGCCCGGCTCGCGGTCGACCCCGCGCTGAGCCTGGAGGACGCGGTGCCCGCGTGGACGCCGTCCACGACGTACGAGCCGCGCTGGACGGGCGAGCGGGCCGCCGAGTTCCTGGCCCGATGGCGCCGGGGCGTGGACGCGGCCATGGACAGGGCGGATCTGACGGGGAGCGAAGCATGAACACGCGGCAGATGAGGTACGGCCCGCTGCCGGTCGAGAGGGTCGACGTGGCGGTGATCGGCGGCGGGGTCGTCGGCGCCGCCGTGGCCCGGGCGCTGTCGGCGTACGAGCTGTCGGTCGCCCTGGTGGAGGCGCGCGCCGACGTCGGCGACGGCACGAGCAAGGCGAACACGGCGATTTTGCACACCGGGTTCGACGCCAAGCCCGGCACGCTGGAGTCCCGGCTGGTGCGGCGCGGCTACGAGCTGCTCGGCGACTACGCGACCACGACCGGCATCCCGGTCGAGCGCACCGGCGCGGTGCTGGTCGCCTGGACCGAGGAGGAGCTGGCCGCGCTGCCGGGGCTGGCCGCCAAGGCGGCCGAGAACGGCTACGAGCGGTGCGAGATCGTCGACGCCGAGGAGGTCTACCGGCAGGTCCCGGCGCTGGCGCCGGGCGCGCTCGGCGGGCTGACAGTGCCCGACGAGTCGATCATCTGCCCGTGGACCACCACGCTGGCGTTCGCCACGGAGGCGCTGTCCCGCGGGACGTACCTGCTGTTCAACACCCGGGTCGAGGGTGTCGAGCCGCCCTCCGGCACGGCAGGGGACGCGGCGGACACCGTGTTGCGGACCAGCCGGGGCACGCTGCGCGCGGGCTGGGTCGTCAACGCCGCCGGGCTCGGCTCGGACGTGATCGACGGCCTCTTCGGGCACACGCGGTTCACGGTCACCCCGCGCCGGGGCGAGCTGTTCGTGTTCGACAAGCTCGCCCGGCCGCTGGTGAACCGGATCGTGCTGCCGGTCCCCAGCTCGCGCGGCAAGGGCGTGCTGGTCAGCCCGACGATCTACGGCAACGTCATGCTCGGCCCGACCGCCGAGGACCGCGACGACCGGACCGACACCTCCACCTCCGAGCACGGCTTCGGGTTCCTGCTGGAGAAGGGCCGGAAGCTGATGCCCGCCCTGCTGGAGGAGGAGGTCACCGCCTCGTACGCGGGCCTGCGCGCGGCCACGGAGCACGGCGACTACCAGGTGTTCCTGGACGCCGGGCAGCGCTACCTCGTGCTCGGCGGCATCCGCTCGACCGGCCTCACGTCGGCCATGGCGGTGGCGGAGCACGCGCTCGGCCTGCTGGGCGAGGCCGGGCTGCGGCTCGACGCCAAGGCGACGCTGCCGGACCCGCCGCGGATGCCCAACATCGGCGAGGCGTTCCCGCGCCCCTACCAGCGCGCGGACCTCATCGCCGAGGACCCGGCGTACGGCACGGCCGTGTGCTTCTGCGAGCGGGTCACCGAGGGGGAGATCAGGGACGCGCTCGCCTCGCCCATCCCGCCCGCCGACATCGACGGGCTGCGCCGCCGTACGCGGGCGCTGATGGGCCGCTGCCAGGGCTTCTTCTGCGGAGCCGAGGTCGAGGGGCGCCTGCGCGCCGGGGTCGCGCGGGAGAACAGGGAGTACAGGGAGCACGGGGAGCACGGGGAAACCGAGCAGACGGGGGAAGCGCAGTGAGCGGCACGAACGGCGTCGCGCCGGACGTCACGACCGAGAGCCCGGACGTCGCCGTCGTCGGGGCCGGGCCGTCCGGACTGACCGCGGCACGGGAGCTCGCGGCCTCGGGTCTGGACGTGCTGGTGCTCGACCGGGAGTGGGAGGCCGGGGGCATCCCCCGGCACAGCGACCACACGGGGTACGGCCTGCGCGACCTGCACCGGGTGATGAACGGCCCGGCGTACGCGCGGCTGCTCGCCGAGCGGGCGGTCGAGGCGGGCGCCCGCGTGCGGACGTCGGCGATGGTCACCGGCTGGGCCGGGGAGCGCTCCCTCGACGTCACCACCCCCGAGGGCCGGATCCGGGTGGACGCCCGGGCGGTCGTGCTGGCCACCGGCGCCAGAGAGCGCCCCCGTACGGCGCGGCTGGTGCCGGGCGACCGGCCGCCCGGCGTGATGAACACGGGCCAGCTCCAGAACCTCGTCCACCTGCACCACCGCGAGGTCGGCACGCGGGCCGTGATCGTCGGCGCGGAGCTGGTGAGCTGGTCGGCGGCGCTGACGCTGCGCGAGGCCGGGTGCCGCACCGTGCTGATGACGACGGAGCACCCGCACGCGGAGTCCTACGCCGCGTTCAGCGTGCCCGGCCGGGCGGTGCTGCGGGTGCCGGTGGCGACGCGGACCCGGGTGACCCGGATCATCGGGCACTACGCGGTGGAGGCGGTCGAGGTCGAGGACCTCGCCACCGGGGCGCGGCGCACGGTGCCGTGCGACACGGTGATCTTCACCGGAGACTGGATCCCGGACCACGAGCTGGCCCGCGCCGCCGGCCTCGACATCGACCCCGGCAGCAAGGGGCCGCTGGTGGACAACGCCCTGCGCACCAGCCGTCCGGGCGTCTTCGCGGTGGGCAACCTGGTCCACCCCGTGGACACCGCCGACATCGCGGCGCTGGACGGCCACCACGTGGCCCGGCACGTACGCGACTACCTGGCGGGCGTCCTGCCGCAGGGGCCGGGCATCCCATTGCGGGTGGAGGCGCCGTTCACCTGGGTGTCCCCCGGCCTGGTACGTCCCGGGGCGGGGAAGCCCCCGCGCGAGCGGATCCTGCTGTGGTCGGCCGAGCAGCGGCTCGTCGCCCGGGTCGAGGTGACCCAGGACGGACGGCGCATCGCCCGCCGGACCCTCCCCTGGCCGGTCTCGCCGGGCCGGGTCTTCCGCGTGCCGTCGTCGCTGCTGTCCGGCGCCGACCCGCACGGCGGCCCCATCACCATCGCGCTGGCCTGAGCGGCCGGGCCGGGCTCGCCCCACCACCGGAGCGGGCCCGGCACGCGCGGCGCGGGCTCAGGCCAGGCTGTGCCGTACCCAGACGTTGGGCTCGACGTAGGTGGCGTAGTCGTGGTCCGGAACACAGCGGACCGGCGTGAGCGCCCTCGGCACCTCCACCCAGCCCTCGGCAAGGGAGACGATCTCGATATGCATCACGGCAGGCTATCCACGGCCCTTGGGAGGCCCAACGGGTTTTCCGGTCACGCCCGGGACCGGGCGGCGCGGGCCGTCAGGCAGCCGAGCACGGCGATCAGGGCGAAGCCGAACAGCAGGTAGTGCGCCGAACGGAGGGTGGACGGCTCGCCGAGGTTGACCAGCACCCCGGCGAGGGCGGAGCCGAAGGCGCTGGCGATGAGCTGCACGGTGCTGATCGCCGTGGTCGCCCGGCCCGCCTCCTCCTGGTCGTCCGTGCTGCCCATCACCGCGGTCGCCAGGTGCGGGAACGCCATACCGATCCCGGCCCCGGCGATCATGTACGTCGCGACCCAGAGGATCATGGTCAGCCCGCCGGCGTTCTCCGCCTGCAGGAGCCCGGTGAGCGCCAGGCCGGTGGCGAGCACGGCGGGGCCGGCGACGCGGATCCGCCGGATCGCCGCCGGGCGGACGGCGTTGGCGCTGAGGAACTGGGCCGCGGACCAGCCGAGCGACAGCGCGGCGCCGAGGAACCCGGCCGCCACCGGCGCCAGGCCGCCGAGCCGCTGCCCGAACAGGGGGACGAAGGTCTCGGCGGTGGAGCCGATCGCGAGGACGACGATCGTCAGGTAGATCCACTTCAGCGGCGAGCCGCCCGAGAACGTCAGGGCGGGCAGCACCCGGACCTCGGCGCGGCGCTCGTGGAGGACGAACAGCGCGACCAAGGCGAGCGCGCCCGCGACGGCGAGCGCGGTGAGCGCTCCGCGCGGCAGGACGCCGGCCAGGCTGATCAGCGCCGCCGCCCCGGTGAGCAGGGCGAGCGAGATTCCGGGAACCGGACCGGCGGCGACGCCGTGTTCGCCGCGTGGCAGCGCCCTGGGCACGATGAAGGCGATCGCCACGGCCAGTGCCGCGAGCGTCCCGAACGCCAGCCGCCACGCGCCGATCTGGGCGAAGAGCCCGCCGAGCGCGGGCCCGACGAAGGCCCCGATCCCCCACATCGCCGACACGAGGGCCGCGCCCCTGGTCCAAAGGTGCGGGGGCAGGGCGGAGCGCATGACGGCGAAGCCCAGCCCGGCGAGGAGCCCGCCACCGAGGCCCTGGATCGCGCGCCCCGCGAGCAGGAGCTCCATCACCGGGCTCGCGGCACAGATCACGGTGCCGAGCGTGAAAGCGCCGAAACCGGTCAAATACGCCCCGACAGCCCCGCGCGACGCCAGAATCCTGCTGACGAGCATCGAGGAGATGACCGAAGCGATCAGGAAGACCGTCGCGTTCCAGGCGTAGAAGCGTTCCCCGCCGATGTCGCGCACCGCGGTCGGCAGCAGGCTGGTGGTCACATAAACGTTGATCGCATAGAGGGCGACCCCGCCGGCGAGGACGACGGACGTCCCGATATGTCCGGGGCCGAGCAGCTCGCGCCAGGTCCCGACCCTGGTGCCGTCATCAAGCAAAGTCATGGCACGGACCTTAGAATCTCAAGCGCACTTGAGGTCAACTGGAGGTCCGGTGAACTGGAGATCCGATGACTTGCTCTCTGTCGGCGACGTCTCGCGCCGCACCGGTGTGGCGGTCTCCGCGCTCCACTACTACGAGCGGCTCGGGCTGATCTCCGCGCAGCGGACCGAGGGAAACCAGCGCCGTTATCCGCGGCATATGATCCGGCGCGTCTCCCTGATCGTGGTGTCGAGGCGGCTCGGCCTCTCGCTGGCCGACGTGTGCGACGCGTTCGCCGGCCTGCCACACGACCGGGCGCCGAGCCGGCACGACTGGGCGCGGATCTCCCGCCGCTGGGACGCCCGGCTGGCGGCCAAGAAGATGGAGATCGAGCAGCTCCGCCGCGAGCTTCTCGGGTGCATCGGGTGCGGCTGTCTGTCGATGACGTCGTGCACCCTCCTGAACGCGCAGGACGTCCTCGGCACGCGGGGCCGCGGGCCGCTCCGGCTGGGGGCCGAGCGCCTGGAGCTCGCCGCCGGGGCGCCCGACGGCCGTCCCGAGGCCGATCGGGCGGACGGCGACCTGACCGACGACGAGTGGGCGCGGCTGCGGCCGCTGCTGGCGGAGCCGGAGCCCGGCGGCCGGGGGCGCAGGCGGCGTGACCAGCGGCAGATCGTCGACGGGATCCTGTGGCGCACCCGCACCCTGGCGCCCTGGCGCGACCTGCCCGAGCGGTACGGCCCCTGGCAGACCTGCTACGAGCGGTACCGGCGGTGGGTCGAGGACGGCACCTGGCCCCGCCTGCTGGATCACCTTCACCGGCCCGTGACGCCCGGGGAGGTCGAGGCTGTTTCCAGACAGGACGTTTATTAATTGGAGCCGCCGGAACGGGATGCCCTACCCTTCGAGAGGTGAGCAAGACCAAGAGCAAGGGTGGGCAGGGAACGCCGGCGACCGTGGCGCTGGCGAAGGCCGCGGTGGAGTTCACCCTCCACCCGTACGAGCACGACGCCGGCGCGCAGGCGTACGGCGAGGAGGCGGCGGACGCGCTCGGCCTGCCGTACGAACGGATCTTCAAGACGCTGGTGGCCGAGACCGAGGCCGGGCTCGCCGTGGCGGTCGTCCCGGTCGCGGGCAAGCTCGACCTCAAGGCGTTCGCCGCCGCGCTCAAGGGCAAGCGGGCGGCGATGGCGGACGCGACCAAGGTCGAACGGGTCACCGGATACGTCGTCGGCGGCATCAGCCCGCTGGGGCAGCGCAAGCGGCTGCCCACGGTGGTGGACGAGTCGGCGCTCGGCTTCGAGACGATCTACTTCTCGGCCGGACGGCGCGGCCTGCAGATCGAGACCGCCCCGGCGAACCTGATCGCGCTGACCGGGGCCGTCACCGCCCCGATCGGCAAAATCGGCTGATCCGCCTCGGCGAACCTTGCCATCGCGGAGCGGGGAACGGTTCCGCGAGACTCGGAGGTCCGGCCGCACGACCGTCGATGGGGGCAGCACGATGACCGACCCGCACTACCTGACCGCCACCGAGATGTCGCGGCTCCTGCTGTCGAAGCAGGTCAGCGCGGTCGAGCTGGCCGAGGCGCACCTGCGCCGCGTCGAGGAGGTCAACGGCCGGGTCAACGCGATCGTCACCCTGACCCCTGAGCGGGCGCTCGACCAGGCGCGGCGGGCCGACGAGGCGCTGGCCCGGGGCGAGGTGCTCGGCCCGCTGCACGGGCTGCCGGTCGCGCACAAGGACCTGGTCGACACCGCCGGGGTGCGGACCACGTACGGCTCCCGCGTGTTCGCCGACCACGTTCCCACCGAGGACGACCTGCTGGTCCGGAGAGTCCGCGCCGCCGGCGGCGTCATGATCGGCAAGACGAACACGCCGGAGTTCGGCACCGGCTCACACACGGTCAACGACGTGTTCGGCGTCACCCGCAACCCCTACGCCCTGTCCAGGAGCGCGGGCGGCAGCAGCGGGGGCGCCACCGCGGCGCTGGCGTCCGGCATGGTGCCGCTCGCCGACGGCTCGGACATGGGCGGATCACTGCGCAACCCCGCCTCGTTCTGCAACGTCGCCGGGCTGCGCCCGACGCCGGGACGGGTGCCGTCCCTGTCACGGCAGGCGGCCTGGTTCACGCTGAGCGTTCCCGGGCCGATGGCCAGGACGGTCGCCGACCTGGCGCTGTTCATGCGGGCGATCTCCGGCTTCGACCCCTGCTCGCCGTACGCGGTGCGTGAGGACGGCGAGGTGTTCGGCGCGAGCCTGGAGATGGACGTCACCCGCGCCAGGATCGCCTACAGCCCCGACCTCGGCGGCCTGCCGGTGGACCCCGAGACCGCGCGGCTCACCGCCGAGGCGGCCGGGACGCTGTCGGAGATGGGGGCCCGGGTGAAACTGGTCGACCTCGACCTGTCCGACGCCGAGGACGCCTTCCGCGTCCAGCGAGCATGGTTCTACGCGCTCAATTACGGCGACCTGTCCGGCGTCGGCCCCAACGTGGCGTGGAACGTCGAGCGGGGCCGCGAGGTCACCGGTGCCGAGCTCGCCCACGCGGAGCGGCTCCGCACCTCTCTCTACCACCGGATGAACGCGCTCTTCGACGAGCATGACTTCCTGATCGCCCCGGTCAGCCAGGTGCCGCCGTTCCCCGCGGACGACCCGTACGTCACGGAGGTCGCCGGGCAGCCGATGCCGGACTACCTCGCGTGGATGCGGTCCTGCTACTGGATCAGCGTGCTGTCGGCCCCGGCGATGTCGGTGCCGTGCGGGTTCACCTCCGAGGGGCTGCCGGTCGGCCTGCAGATCGTCGGCCGGCCATGGGCCGACCTGGACGTGCTGCGCCTCGGCCTCGCGTTCGAGCGGGCCACCCGCTGTGGCGAACGGCGCCCGCCGCTCTAGCCGGCGTCGGCCGGGCCCGCGTCGGCCTGGGCCGGGTCCTCGGCGGCGCCCTCGCGATAGCTCAGCACGAATTCGAGCACCCAGAACACCCCGGCGGCGAGGAGCGCCCAGATCAGCAGCACCCCGTGCGCGGTGAGGCCGAGGGAGTCGCTGGTCCGCAGCCCGGCCGGCCCGGCGGCCTGGATCGTGGTGCCCACCGCCGTCGATCCGACCTGGGAGGCGACGCACGCGCCGAGCAGCCCGCCTCCGGCCAGGCCGAGCACGGCCCCGACCGGGGCCCGGCGGCGCGCCAGGAAGTACGCCACCGCCCCGGAGGCCAGGCCGAGCGCCCCGGTGACGACGGCGAACCAGCCGTCGGCGGCGATGAGCGTCTGCGACTCGGCGTCGGCGACGAGCGGGCCCGATTCGGTCAGGACGAACCTCGACGTGGGGGCGATCGCCGACCACGCGAACCCGGCCGCCACGCCGAACGCCGTCAGCGCCAGCAGCGTCACCACGAACGTGGTCAGTTCCACTCTCAGATGCCGCACCGTCCCGATGGTACCTACGCGGGACATGGGTGAAACGCGGTTAGTCTTGCCACGTGAGTGAAGAGGTGTGGCACATCGAACCGTCCGGACCGCTGCGCGGCGACGTCGAGGTACGGGGTTCCAAGAACGCGGTCTCCAAACACATGGTCGCGGCCATGCTCGGGACCGGTCCAAGCACGTTGCACAACGCGCCCGAGGTCGGCGAGGTCGGCCTGACCGCGGCCATGCTGGAGGCCCTGGGCATCCACGTGGAGATCTCGCCGGGCGAGATCAAGATCGAGCGGGGCGGCGAGATCCGGCCCCGGGTCCCGGAGGAGTACACCGGGCTCAACCGGATCCCGATCCTGATGCTCGGTCCGCTGCTGCACCTCGCGGGCGAGGCCTTCGTTCCGCTGGTCGGCGGCGACCCGATCGGGCGGCGGCCGGTCAACTTCCACGTGGAGGCGCTGCGCCTCATGGGGGCCGAGGTCGAGGTCGGCGAGACCGGCATCACGGCCAAGGCGACCCGGCTGCGCGGCAACCGGATCACGCTGCCGTACCCCAGCGTCGGCGCCACCGAGACGATCCTGATGAGCGCGGTGCTCGCCGAGGGCAAGACCGTCATCAAGGGCGCGGCGATGGAGCCCGAGGTGGTCGAGCTGGCCCTGTTCCTCCAGCGCATGGGCGCGATGATCGAGATGAGCCCCGACCGGCGCATCGTGATCGAGGGCGTCGAGCGGCTGCGCGGTGCCTCCACCTGGCTCGCCGGCGACCGCATCGAGGCGTTCTCCTACCTGGTGGCCGGGCTGGTCACCGGCGGCGAGGTCCGGGTGCACGGCTGCCCGCAGGACCGGCTGGTCACCGCCATCACCACGCTGGCGCGCATGGGCGCGCGGTTCGACATCACCGACGAGTGGCTGACCGCCTCGGCCCCCGCCGGCCTGCGCGCGGCGGCGGTGCAGACCGACACGCACCCGGGCTTCATGACCGACTGGCAGACCCCGCTCATGGTGCTGTTCACCCGTGCCGACGGCATGTCCGTGCTGCACGAGACCGTCTTCGAGAACCGGCTCGTGTACGTCCCGGCGCTGCAGAGGATGGGCTGCGAGATCGAGGTGTTCGCGCAGTGCCTGGGTGGCCCGGCCTGCCGCTACCACGACAGCAACGCCAAGCACTCGGCCGTCGTGCGGGGCGGCTCCAAGCTGCGCGGGGCCGACGTCACGCTGCCCGACATCCGCGCCGGGTTCTCGGCGGTGCTGGCGGCGGCGGTCGCCGAGGACACCTCGACACTGCGCGGCGTGAACCACATCGAGCGGGGGTACCACCGGCCGTTCGAGCAGTTCAACTCCCTCGGTCTGAAGATCCGCAGGGGGAACTGACCTTCTCCCCGAGCCGAGCCCACCCCGAGTTTTCGCCCGGAATTCGGTAAAAGCCCCGCGCGCCCTCGTTCGGCGCGCGGCGCGCGGTCGTAGTCATTACCGTGTGACGAATCGACTCGCGTACGCCGGCGCGCTCGGAACGGCCGGCGCGCTCGGCGGCGTCCTGATCGCCACCATAGCCCTCCCGCTGGTGGGCGGCGTCGGGCTTGGGGCCAAGGAGGCGGCGAGCAGCTTCACCGCGGAGCTGCCCATCCCACCGGAGGACCCGCTGCCGGAGATGACCCGGGTGCTGGACCGGCACGGCAAGCAGATCGCCCAGTTCTACACGCAGAACCGGGAGTCGGTGCCGATCAACCAGATCGCCCCGGTGATGCGGCACGCGATCATCGCGATCGAGGACGCCCGCTTCTACGAGCACGGCGCCCTCGACGTCCGGGGCACCTTCCGGGCGCTGGTGACGAACGCCCAGGCGGGCGGCGTCCGGCAGGGAGGCTCCTCCCTCACCCAGCAGTTGGTGAAGAACCTCCTGGTCAACCACGCCGAGACCGACCATGAGCGGCAGCTCGCCCGGGTGCAGAACATCGACCGCAAGATCACCGAGTTGCGGTACGCCCTGGCCCTGGAGCGCAAGTACACCAAGGACCAGATCCTCGAGCGCTATCTCAACATCGCGTACTTCGGGGCCGGCGCGTTCGGCGTCCAGGCGGCGGCGCAGCGGTTCTTCGGAGTGGACGCGTCCCGGTTGACGCTGCTCCAGGCGGCGACGCTGGCCGGGGCGGTGCGCGCGCCGTACACCACCGACCCCTCGCTGGGGGCTCCGCAACGGCAGGCGCTGCGCGAGCGGCGCGACCTGGTGCTGGAGCGGATGGAGCAGCTCGGCGTGATCCGCCCGGCCGCGGCGCGGGCGGCCAGGGCCAAGCCACTGCGCCTGAACATGCAGTCGGCCGGCGGCGGCTGCGGCCAGAGCCGTTACCCGTACTTCTGCCTGTACGTGCAGCACGAGATCCTGACGAACCCGGCGTTCGGCTCCACCGCGGCCGACCGGGAGCGGACGCTGCGGCGCGGGGGCCTCGTGCTGCGCACCACCCTCGACCCGGTGGCGCAGCGCTCCGCCGAGCGGGCCATCGCGGCGCGGGTCGCGCCCACCGACCACGAGGTGGCGGCCGAGGCGATGGTCGAGCCCGGCACCGGCCGGATCCGCGCCCTCGCCGCGAGCAAGCACTACGGCAACAACCCCGGCAACCGCAAGAACGGGCCCAGCACCACCTACAACCTGCCGGCCGACCAGGCCCACGGCGGCGGGCAGGGCTTCCAGGCGGGCTCCACGTTCAAGGCGTTCACCTTGGCGACCGCGCTGTCCCAGGGGTGGCGGTTCGGGGAGGGGTTCCGGACGCCGGGCCGGTTCGTCCCCCGCGAGGGGTACACCAACTGTTCCGGCAAGCCGGTGAACGACCCGCGCGCGCGGATCTTCAACGCGGGCGGCGAGGGCACCGGCGGGCCGTACAGCCTGGAGCTGGGCACGTGGAAGTCGGTGAACATCTTCTTCATGAAGCTGGAGCGCCGGGTCGGGTTGTGCAACGTCGTCAAGACCGCGCGCAGGCTCGGGATCGAGCGGGCCGACGGCGCTCCCCTGCGCGAGGTGCCCACCTTCACCCTCGGCGTGAACGAGATGGACCCGACGACCGTGGCCGGTGCCTTCGCCGCCTTCGGGGCCCGCGGGCGGTACTGCCGGCCGGTCGCCATCACGGAGATCGTGGAACGCGACGGCACCCGCGTCCCGGTCCCACCGAGCTGCTCACGGGCGCTGGAACCGCAGGTGGCCGACGCCGTCAACCACGTGCTGCAAGGCGTCTTCACCCGGGGCACGATGCAAGGTCAGTCGATCGGACGGCCGGCCGCGGGCAAGACCGGGACCAACAACGGCTACACCTCGGCGTGGTTCGCCGGGTACACGCCGGACCTGGCCGCCGCCGTCAGCGTCGGCGACATGCGCGGCTCCTATCGGTACCCCCTGACCGGGGTGACGATCGGTGGGGAGTACTACGGATCCGTCCAGGGAGCCTCGCTGCCCGGCCCCATCTGGGTGAAATCCATGATCGGGGCGCTCCGGAAGACCCCGCCGAGCGGGTTCGCCAGGCCGGACTTGGCGAGGTTCGGCGGCGGCTTCACGCCCGGCCTCAAGGAGATGCTGGAGGCCGCGCGCAAGAAGGCGCGGGAGGCCCGCCGCAGGGCGGAGCTCAAGGCGCACGGGCGCCGCGACCGGAACCGGGACCTGCCGGACCTCTTCCAGCTCCTCCGAGGAGCTCAGCAGGCGCTGAACGGCGAGCAGGCGCCGCCGGCCGACCAGCCGGTCCCGGCGCCGCCCGATCCCGCGATCGGAGCGCCCGGCCTGGCCGAGCCGCCACGCCTCATCCCGCGCGGTTAGGTCGTCGAGGGGGAGCTTGAGCACGGCGATCGGGTAGCTCGGCATCAGGTTCTTAAAGCCGGACATCCCGGACGGGTCGACCTTCTCGGCCACCAGCGGTGCGGGGTCCACTCAGGCCCGGGAGCGCTCCTCTTCGGCGAGGTGGAGACCGGCCTCGATCACGGCGTTCATGACCGGGGCGAGCCGCGATTCTCCCAGGCGGGGGGCGCGGTGCGCCATGGCCGCGACCAGGCGGCGCTCCCGCTCCATGTCCCGTCCGGCGAACCCGCCGACCGGCTTGAGCCGCTGCACCGTGCCGGCCAGTGTGGCGCGCCGCTCCAGGACGGTGGCGAGCGCCGCGTCCACCCGGTCGATGGCGGCCCGCGCCCCGGCGACGGTCCGCGGGACCTCCTGCCGTACGAGCGCGGCCAGTACGGTCGCGGCCTCCGTCGCGGCGGCGACGGCGCCCGGCGGCGCGTCCGGCGCGAGCAGCAGGCCGTCGGCCCCGGCCGCGACGACCGCCCCCGCGAGCGCGGCGTCGTGCCCGAGTGCGGCGAGGACCGGGCGGCCCGACCGCTCCCCCGCCGCGCGCATGAGCGCGAGGTCGAGCACCGCGGCCGAGCCGTGCGTACGGCTCCCGCTCTCGCACAGGACCACCTGGTCGTTGCCCTCGGCCACGCAGTAGTCGATGATCGCCAGCCACTCGTCCAGGGTGGCGGCGGGGCCGCGCTGCACGACCATGGGGAGGCCGAGCCCGGCCGCCGCGCGGACCAGCTGGAAGTCCTGCATCCAGGCCGCCCCCACCAGCACGCCGTCCGCACCGGCCGCGACCGCGTCGAGGTCGGCGGCCGAGAACGGCTCGACGAGCAGCGGTCCGCGCCAGCCCGCGCGCGCCTCGGCGATCGCCTCGCCCGCGGACCGGCGGCCGTGGCCCGCGCGCAGGCTGAGCCACCGGGCGTCGTCGCCGCCGATCACCGCGACCGGCAGCCCCTCCCCCACCGCCAGGGCGCCGATCCGTACGGCGGCGCGGTTCTCGGCGCGGGCGGGGGGCCGCGCGGGATGGGACGCGGCGGACTCGGGCGTTGCGGCGGCGGCCTGGGACATGTCGGCTCCTCGGATAGGCCGGCCCCTCGACCGGCTCGTTGACAACGAAAAAGGCAGAGACGCACGTCTCTGCCTTCAGCCGGCTCCGGATGGTCGCTAGATCACGCGCCTGCGACCGGCCCTCCCGGAACCGGCTGCGTAAACGTGAAATAGTGAGCCATGTATCGACCTTACCAGGCACACTCCGCAAGCCGGACCGATCCGTCTCAGATATCGGACGGCCCCTTATCCGGCCGGGTTGATCCCTTTGTCATCCATGGGACGATCTATGCGTCCAGGAGGGGATTTGATGGCGCATGCGGAAGGCCGGCTGGTCGGCGGCCGGTACCACCTGATCGAGCCCATTGGCCGAGGTGGCATGGGAATCGTCTGGCGGGCCCACGACGAGCTACTTGACCGGGTGGTCGCGGTCAAGGAGGTCCGTTACGACAGCGCGATGGGTGACCAGCTCGACGAGCTCAACCGCCGGACCATGCGCGAGGCGCGCGCGGCCGGGCGGCTCACCCATCCGAATGTCGTCGTCGTCCACGACGTCATCGAGGAGGACGACCGGCCCTGGATCATCATGCAGCTCGTCATTTCACGATCTCTCGGACAGGTCATCAGGGAGGATGGGCGGCTCTCCCCCGAGCGGACCACCGAGATCGGGCTGCAGGTCCTGGACGCCCTCAAGGCCGCCCACGCCCAGGGCGTACTCCACCGTGACGTCAAGCCGGAGAACGTGCTGATCACGGACGACGGGCGGGTGGTGCTGACCGACTTCGGCATCGCGCGCCTGGAGGCCGACAACACCATGACCAGGACCGGGCTCATCGGCACGCCCGCGTTCATCGCCCCGGAGCGGCTGCGCGGCGACCCGGCCCAGCGCGAGTCCGACCTGTGGTCGCTCGGCGCCACCCTGTACGCCGCCGTGGAGGGCAAGCCCCCGCACGATCGCGGCATGCCGATGGCGACCATGCACGCGGTGCTCAACGACGCCCCCGCCCCCGCCGTACACGCCGGGGAGTTGCGGGTCGTGCTGGAGCGGCTGCTGGAGAAGGAGCCGGTCGACCGGCCCAGCTACGACGAGACGGCCGAGCTCCTGCGGCGCGGCGCCGCCGGTGCGGCACGGCCGAAGGGCGGGTCCGCCGCGCCGTCGAAGGGGGCCGTCGCGGGCGAGCCCGGGGGCCGCGCCATCCCGGAGACGGGCCAGAGCGGCTGGGACGGCGCGGGGGCGGCCCAGGCCCGGCCGCGGCCGTACGAGCGGGCGGGTTCCGGGGCGGACGACGCGTTGTCGGACGGCGACACCGAGCCGGATCTCCCGCTGCCCCTGCTCGCGGAGGCGGAGCCGGAGAAGCCGGGCGGCAACGCGGCCCGGGGCTCCGGGGCCACGCCCGGCGTGAAGGGGTCTGGGAGCGCGCCGGAATCCACGGGCGCGTCCTCCGCCGGGTCCGGCGCGGCGAAGCCCGCGCAGGAGACCCGGAAGTTCGCCGGCCCCACGCCCGGAACCGCCAAGCCCGGGATCACCACCTCCGGAACGGGCACGCCGGGGACCGGCGCCTCCCGGACGGCGGCCTCGGCCGGAACGGCCGGGAGCGGTCTCAGCGCCGGCGGGGCGGGCTCGTCCGCGCCGGCCGCCGATCGCGGCTCGTTCGAGGCCGCCAAGCCGGCCCGCACGGCACGGTCGTTCCCCGAGACCTCGCCCACGTACTCCGCGCCCGGCGCTACGGAGGCCTCCGGCGCGGGCGGCTCGCTGTTCTCCGCGAGCCCGGGCGCGGCGGCAGGCGGCCAGGAGGCGACCCAGCTCAGCTCGTGGAGCGGCGGGCCGGCCGCCCCGGCCCGGCGTCCGCTGCCAATGCTCCGCGCGGCGCTGGTGATCGTCCCCGCCCTGCTGATCGTCGCGGGCGTGGCCGGCTACATCGGCCTGCGGCAGGCGGAGCAGCAGACCCCTCCGGTGGGCGGCGCGGACCGGAACACCGCCGCTCCCGGGAAGACCTCCACGGACCCCTCACGCCCGGCGACCTCCCCCTCGCCGTCGCAGACTCCCTCGCCCGTGCAGTCCACCGAGATCCCGAAGGGCTGGAAGCGGTACACGGACAAGACGGGCTTCTCGATCGCGCTGCCCAAGGGCTGGAAGGAGTACAACCGGGACAGCGGCAACGTCTACTTCCGGGGCTCCGACCGGAGCCAGTACCTGCAGATCGGCTACACCAGCACCCCCGGAAACGACGCGCTGAAGGACTGGAAGAACCAGGAGAAGACCGCTCGATACAAATTCGGCGGCTACAAGCTCCTCGGCATCAGGAAGGTGGACTACTTCCTGGACGCCGCCGACTGGGAGTTCACCTGGCGGCCCTGGAGCGGCGATGCGCGCGTGATCAACCGCGGTTTCGTCACCGACAAGCACCACGGCTATGCCATTTACTGGAAAACGAAGGTCAAGCGCTGGAAGAAGGACTACCACTACTTCGAGACGTTCACGCGCACGTTCACGCCCGCCAAGTGACGTACCGCACGCCTGCGCCGGCTGGCCCGGCCGGTGGCGCCTGAGGGAGGAGGGGGCGCCGCCGGCCGGGCCAGGTATCTCACCAGGAGGCGGGCTTGCCCTTCTGGAAGGCCCAGACGTCGAAGAAGGCGGTCAGGTCCATGCCCGACGCCTTCTCCGCGCTGCGGATGAACGCGGCCGTGTCCGTGTTGCCGTGCCGGTTCTCGGCGGCCCAGTCCTTGATCAGCTTGAAGAACGCCGTGTCACCGATCTTGCCACGCAGCGCGTGCAGCGTCATCGCACCTCGGTTGTACGGCACGCTGCCGAACATGTCCACCGAGCCGGGGTCGGCCAGCACCGTCTGCCAGAACGACGACGTCGCCGCCCGGCCGTAGTTGCTGGAGTTGTTGAACGTCTGCTGCGCCGTGGCGCCCCCGGTGTGCTCGGTCCAGAGCCAGGTGGCGTACGTCGCGAAGCCCTCGTTGAGCCAGATGTCGGACCACTTGGTCGGCGTCACGCTGTCGCCGTACCACTGGTGCGCCAGCTCGTGCGCCATCGTGCCGACGCTCGGGGCGCTGGAGAAGATCGGCTTCGTTTGGGTCTCCAGGGCGTACCCGACGTTCGGCGCCCGGTCGATGATCGCCCCGGTGGACGAGAACGGGTACGGCCCGAAGACCGAGGAGAAGTACTCGATGATGTCCGGGATCTTGGAGACGGCGCTCGCCGACTGGGTCACCAGGCGCGGGTCCACCGCGGTGTAGATCGGGACCCCGCTCGGGGTGGCCGACTCGGTGACGGTGAAGTTCCCGATCGTCACCGTGGCGAGGTACGTCGCCATCGGCTCCGCCGAGTCCCACACGAAGGTGGTTCTGCCGTTCTCCGTCGTCTGCGAGACCAGGCTGCCGTTGCCGACGGCGGTGATCCCCTCGGGGACGGTCGCGTGGAAGGTGAAGGTCGCCTTGTCCGTCGGGTGGTCGCTGCCGGGGAACCAGGCGGGGGCGCCCTGCGGCTCGCCGGCCACGAACGCGCCGTCGTCGGTGGGCACCCAGCCCTCGAGGGAGCCGTCCGGGTCGGTGATGACCGGCGGCGTCCCGGCGTACTTGACGGTGACCGAGAAGACCTGGCCGGACTTGAGCTTCGGGCGCGGCGTGACGATCAGCTCCTGACCGTCCCGGGTGAACGCGGCCGGGTGCTTGTCCACCTTGAGCTCGCTGATCTCCGGGCCCCGGAAGTCGAGGTTGAACCGGTCCAGGTCCTGGGTCGCGACCGCGGTGATCGTCGTGACGGCGTCCATGTGCCGGGTCGCCGGGTCGTACGCGAAGGCGATGTCGTAGTGCTGTACGTCGAAGCCGCCGTTGCCCTGGTCGGGGAAGTACGGGTCGCCGACGCCCGCCGCACCGGCCGAGTACCGGGGCGCTCCGGGGGCTCCGGGGGCGGCGAGCGCGGGCTGGGCCGCCGGGACGCCGATCAGGGCGCCGGCCGCGACGGCGAGGGCCGCGCCGCTGAGACGGGAGATTCGCATTGAGGGTCCTTCCAGGCGGTTCCGGCCGTTGGGGGGACCGGCCGGAACCGCGCGTACTCGGGGATGCGGGATCAGGACGGTCCTGATCCGGGAGAGGGTGATCGGTCCTCGGGCCGGGATCCCGGCCCGAGGACGGGGGTCAGCCGACGACCGAGCGCAGCGGGATGCCCGCCCCGTTCAGGTCGTGGACCATGTCGCGCAGGAAGGGGTGCTCGTCGGCCGCGAGCCCCTCCGGGTTCGGGATCGTGATGTACGACGACCCGTCCGCGGAGGCCGTCCGCGCGGTGTCGGTGTACGTCCGGACCACGGCCTCGGCCCGGCCCGCGTCGGCGTCGGCGACCTGGATGACGATGGGCCGCCATTCCCCGGCGAGGTCGTCCGCCGGGGCCGCCTTGGCCGCGTCCGCGCGCAGCGCCTCCACCTTGCCGGCCGGCGTCGCCGCGAGCGTCCGCGCGGCCTCGGTGTCAGAGGAGGTCTTCGAGGAGGGAAGGAGCAGCGCGTTGGCGACCAGGTGGATGCCGTTCTCGTTGTACGCGCGGAACAGCGGGTTGTAGGCGAACAGCACGGCGTGCCCGGCGCCGGTGGGCTCGTCCACCAGCGCGACCGAGCCCTTCAGCGCGTCGGCGTTGGTCGTGTAGCCGTTGGACCAGAACGCGCCGTCGGACGGGTAGGTGAGGACGTTCGCGCCGGTGACGCTCGGGTTCAGGATCGGATCACCGTTGTTGAACTGGAAGTCCTCCGCCGGGCGGCCGAGGGCGACCTGGCTCGCGGTGTCCACGTTCACCCGGAAGTGCGAGCCGATGACCTGATATCCCGTCGGCTTGGTCTTCTCGGTGGTGGAGGTCAGCCCCGCCGTCCTGGCGACCCGGGTGCCCTCGTTGCGCAGCCCGACGTACGTGCCGCCCGCGGCCACCCACGCCTTGAGGTTCGCCAGGCCCTGGGCGGTCAGGCCGCCGTTCGCGCTGCTGCCGTCCGGCACCAGCAGGACGCTGCGCTCGGTGAACGCCGGGGTGTTGCCGTTGACGTCCGCGGTCGTGACCGCCTTGACGTCGAGGCCCCAGCGCTCGCCGAGGACGTAGCGCGCCTCGCCGTACGAGCCGGAGGTGGTGGAGACGCCCGTGCCGGCGAACAGGCCGGTGTCGGGCACGCGCAGCGGCGTCCCGGACGCGTCCCCCGCCCGGCCCTCGACCGCCACGCCGTACGAGCGGGCGAGCTTGTCGAGGTCGCCCCGGTTCACCGCGCGGGCGGGCAGGCTGACCACGCCGGTGGCGAGGTCGCGCGAGAGCGCCACGCCCTGGCCGAGGAGGCGGAACGTGAGCTCGGAGGCGGCGGCCGAGTCCATCGGGTAGGAGTAGGAGCCGTTCGCCGGGGCGGCCGAGACGACGCCGCCGTCCATGCCCTTCACCGCGTCGGCCTTCGGCGACAGCGCGTCGCCGGTGGAGACGGTCGCGACGCCCATCAGCAGCGGGTTGCTCCAGGACGACACGTCATAGAAGTAGGGGAACGGCACGTAGGGGTCCTGCGCGATCAGCGCCTGGATCCAGTGCTTCTGCGGCTGGTCCATCGGGATCCAGTACGCCCCGGCCGGTACGGACAGGTTCTTGACCGTGCGGCCGCCGAAGACGTCGGCGTTCGGCACGGTGACCGACTGCTTGAGGCGGTAGACCTCGACGTCCATCGCGCGCAGCCGCTCGACCAGCCGCCGCACGTCGCCGATCTGGCGGTCCGGCAGCAGGAAGTACGACCGTACCTTGACGTCCGGGACCGGGAACTGGACGGTGTTGGTCGGCTGGACGACCTCGTTGGGCTCCAGCGTGCCCGCCTTGCCCTGCTCGATCGCGGTCTGCCAGATCTTGTAGTAGCCGTCCAGGATCTCGCGCCGGTTGGCGGCGGCCCAGCCGGTCGTGGCCCACTGCGTGTTGAACTGCTGCTGCACGCGGTCCTCGACGGCCGAGGCGCTGCCCTTCTCGAACGTCATGCCCGCCGCGCCGAAGCCGGTGGCCGGCACGGTGTCGCCGTACCCCATGTAGAACATGTCGTACGTGGCGTAGTTGAAGTAGCACTCGGTCGTGACCGCGCCGCCACAGGCGCCGTTGTAGCCGAAACCGGCCGCGTTGGCGGCGCCGATGCGGTTGATCCAGTCCACCGGCTGCGCGGCGATCTCGTGGTGGATCGGGTCGGCGTTCGGCGGGAAGAAGTACTGCCGCCCGCCCATCTCGTGCGCGTCCACGAAGACCTGCGCCGGGTACTCCCGGAGCATTTCGATCTTGCCGCCGGTCTCCGGCTGGGTGCGGGCGAACCAGTCCCGGTTGAGGTCGAAGCCGTACTCGTTCTGGCGGCGGTCGGCGTTCCGGCCGTCGGGGTTCTGGGTCGGCATGATGACGGTGACGAGGTTCTCGTTGCGCGTGGCGACGTCGCAGGAGAGGCCGCCGGCCAGCTCGTACAGCGTGCGCAGCGCGGCGTCGGCCCCGCTCTTCTCGCCGCCGTGGACGTTGCCCGCGATCCACACGATGGCCGGGCCGTCCTCGGCGATCCTGGCCGCCTTGTCCGGCCGCAGCGACCTGGGGTCGCGCAGCGAGCGGATCTGCGCGGCGATCTTCTTGAGCTGTCCCGGCACCATGTGGTGGCGGCTGGACACGATGGCGTAGGGCAGTTCCTGGCCGGTGACGCTGTGCGCGACCGTGCCGGTGACCACCCGGTCGGAGGCCCGTCCCACGGCCTCGACGTACGTCTTGATCTCGTCGGTGGTGACCGTGCGGGGCTGGCCCTTGCCGAGCGGGAAGCCGAAGAACTTCTCGGGACTCGGCACCGAGGTGACATGGGCGTTCGGGTCGGAGACGCACTGGTCGCCGCCCGGGTCCGCGTACGCGGCCGGGCTCACCGGAGCGACGAGGGCGGTCAGCGCGAGGGCCGCCACTCCGGCGATCTTTGCATAGGTGGATCTTCCGCACATCGTTGTGCGTAACCGCATGATCTTTTCCTCCGGGGGGTAGAGGGGCTGCTTCTGCGGGTGATGACGCGAAGGAGGGGGTAGTTGCGACGAAAGTGAAAGAGTGAACGAATCGTATAAGTTTGGAATAAAGCGGGCAAGAGATAACAAAGTTGCGATTCGGGACGCCCGAATGGGTGTAAGGGCCGCCTCCCGCCACCGCGCCCCAGCCCTCGTCCGTGACGCCATCCGTCCTGATCATGATCCAGGCGGCGGCCACATCGACCGGCGTTCACTTCGACTGCTGACACGCTCCCGAGCTATGGGACGATTCAGAGGTTTCGAGGAGGGAGCCTGGTGGAGGCGGGGCGTCGTGTGGCGGGCAGGTACCAACTGCTCGAACCCATCGGCCGAGGAGGCATGGGCGTCGTCTGGCACGCTCACGACGAGCTGCTCGCTCGCGCGGTCGCCGTCAAGGAGGTCCTCTACCAGCCGATGAGCGAGGAGGACCGGGCCGCCTTCAACCGCCGGACCGTCCGCGAGGCCCGCGCCGCCGGCCGCATCTCCCACCCCAACGTGATCGTCGTCCACGACGTGATCGAGGAGGACGGCCGTCCCTGGATCATCATGCAGCTGGTCCGCTCCCGCTCCCTCGGCCAGGTGATCCGCGAGCACGGCCCGCTCGGCCCCGAGCGCGTCGCCCACATCGCCCTCCAGGTGCTCGACGCGCTGTGCACCGCGCACGCCGCCGGAGTGCTGCACCGCGACGTCAAGCCGGAAAACGTGCTGATCACGGATGACGGCCGGGTGGTCCTCACCGACTTCGGCATCGCGACCATGCCGGAGGAGGCCGGGCTCACCATGACCGGCGTCGTCACCGGCACCCCCGCGTACCTTCCTCCGGAGCGGCTCAACGGCGATCCCGCCACCCCCGAGTCCGACCTGTGGTCGCTCGGCGCGACGATCTACGCCGCGGTCGAGGGCCGGGCGCCGTTCGACCGGACCTCGTCGATCGCCACCATGGCGGCCGTCCTGCACAACGAGCCCGACCCGGCCCTGCGGGCCGGGCCGCTCGCCCCCGTCATCGAGGGCCTCCTCATCAAGGACCCGGCGCGGCGCATCGACGCCGTCGAGACCGCCGAGCTGCTGCGGGCGGCGGCGTCCGGCACACCGTTACCGGGCGGCGACCGCCACCCGCACCGGGCCGAGCCCTACCCTCCGGCCGGAGGGTCCTCCGCGTCCGGGCCGGCCGCCGTGACCGGGGCGCACGCCCCCTCCCCCGCGGGCGGGGTCCGCCCGTACGCTCCGGGCAACACGCCCGCGCCCTTCGGCGCCGCGACCGGCGTACCGGCCGCCCCGCCAGTCGGCGGGCCCCCGGTGACGGGCGACCATGTCTCCGGCCCCGGCGCCGCGCACGACCCGAACGGCCCCGGCGGCGCGCACACCGCGGCCGCCGTCCAGGAAGGCGCTTCCAGGGCGGGGACGCTTCCGCCGTGGGGCGAGGCGACGACCGGCCATCCGCCGGCTCAGCCGGCCCCGGCACCGGCGTCTCCCCCCGCCCCGCGGCGCTCGACCAGACGGGTGGCCCTGCTCGCCCTCCTGCCCGTGCTGCTGGCCGGCGTCGGCGTCGGCGGCTGGTACGGCTACCGCGCCCTCACCGGCTCCCCCGTCGTGCCGTCACCGTCCCCGACCACACCGACCGAAGCGCCGACCGAAGCGCCGACCGAAACGCCCACCCCGACGTCGTCACCGGCGGCCAGGCTGCCGCGCGGCTGGGCGACGCGCCATGACCCGCTGGGCTTCTCGATCGCGGTCCCCCAGAGCTGGACCGAGGAGCGCACGGCGGCCTCGGTGACCTTCCGTCCCTCCGGGTCCAAGGGCAGCTACCTCAAGGTCGACTTCACGAAGTGGATCGACACCGACGAGGATCCGATGCTCCACCTGCAGCAGCTGGCGGACAATCCGAAGACCACGGCCTCCTTCCCCGGCTACGAGCGCCTCGGCCTGCGTTCCGTGGTCTTCCAGCGGCTCCCCGCCGCCGACTGGGAGTTCACCTGGCAGTCGCAGCAGGGGGCGCTGCACGTGCTCGACCGTTCCTTCGTCACCGCCGACGGGCGCGACGTGGCGATCTACTGGCAGACCTCCGACAGCCGCTGGGAGCAGGAGGGCCAGTCCTACTTCGCCTGGTTCACCAAGACGTTCCGCCCGACGGGCTGACTTTCTCCCCCGTCCTCCCCCGGCGTGCGGCCGCAACGCCCGCCTGACGCAGGTGCCGGGCCGGCGCGGCTCCGTAGGAACCGGTGCACTCCGCATCCGCGTCGACAGCGTGACGCCACCAGCGGAAGACGCAGGACGTCCGAGCGGCGGTCCATCGTTAGATGTACGGTCAAGCTCCTCATTGGGAGCGATCTTCTGGTGGAAGTTGCTCCCTAGCATCGGTCCAGTGAAACGACATGCCATAGCAGGGTTGATCGCGCTCGGCGCGCTCCTCGTGGTGGCCCTTGCCGATGTGACGCCTCCCGCGCCGCGTGCTGACGGGGGCTTCAGTGCCGAGCGCGCGGTGCACCACGTCGAGGACCTGCTGAAGGCGCCGCGTCCCTCCGGAACGGCCGAGCACAACCGGGTGGGGAAGGAATTGGAGCGCCGGTTCCGCGGGCTAGGGCTGAAGACCCGGATGCAGGACGGCATCGGGGTTTTCCCTGCGGACATCGAGGTGCCCACGGTGCCGCTCGGCGCGATGCGGAACATCGTGGCGGTCCTGCCGGGCACCGCGCCCACCGGGCGGGTGGTGCTGGCCGCGCACTACGACTCGGTGCCCGCCGGGCCCGGCGCGTCCGACGACGGGGCGGGCGTGGCCACGCTGCTGGAAATCGCACGACTACTGCCCAGGACGCTGAAGAACGACGTGGTGTTCTTGCTCACCGACGGGGAGGAGCAGGGGCTGCTCGGCGCCGAGGCGTTCGTCCGGTCCGATCCGATGGCCAAGGGCGACGTGGTGGTGCTCAACCACGAGGCGCGCGGGGTGCGCGGTCCCGCGGTGGCGTTCCGCACGTCGGCGGGCAGCGCCCCGCTCATGCGCCTGTACGGCGAGGCCGTACCGCACCCCACGGCCGACTCAGGAACGGCCTCGATCATGAGCGTGCTGCCGAACGACACCGACTTCACCGTGTTCTCCGAGGCCGGATGGCTGGGTCTGGACACCGCGTTCACAGCCGGTGGCGCCTACTACCACTCGCCGCTCGACGACGCCGCGCACCTCTCCCGCGCGAGCCTCCAGCAGATGGGCGACAACTCCTTCGCTCTGACGACGGCACTGGCCCAGACCGACCTCGCGGCGCTTCGGTCGGAAGAGAGCCGGGTCTACTTCAACGTCATGTCGCTGTTCGTCCACTACCCGGGGTTGCTAGAGCCGCTGATCGCCCTGGTCGCGCTCGGCGCGGCGGGACTGCTGGTGGTCGCGCTGCGGCGGCGTGGGCTGGTCACGCTCCCGCAGACGTTCGCAAGGTTCGGGCTCGCGACGGTGCCGGTCGCCGCGGCGGGGGCGGCCGGGCTCGCGTTCTGGCCGTTGCTGGGGGCGCTGCGGCCCGAGTACACGGCCATGTTCACGGGCGATCCCTACTGGCCATGGCTCTACCAGGCGGCGTTGCTGGTCTTCACCAGCGCGATCGTCCTGCTCTGGCACGGCGTGCTCCGTCGTGCCCGCACCCAGCCCCCAACGGCCGACGCCCCTGGCCCATCCGTCCGAGGCGGCGAGCCGGCGGCGGCGGGCGCGCTGCTCTTCGTTGCGCTGCTCGGGGTGGTCTTCGCTCTGCTCGCCCCGGGCAGCTCTCACATCCTGTCGTTCCCGGCGCTCGGGGCCGCTGCGGGCTGGATGGTCTCCCTGCGGACGCGGTGGCGGGTCCTCGCGCTGACTGCCGGCCTGGTCCCCGCTGTGGTCCTTCTCGGCGTGTCCGCGATCGGCATGTTCGACCTCGGACTGAAGATCGGCGGCATCGCGGCGGCGCCCTGTCTCGCACTCTTCCTGCTGCTCGTGCTGCCGTTGGCGGACGTGGTGCTCGCGCGGCGATTCCTGATCCCGTCGGTCGCGGTCGCGGTGTCGGTGGCGTTGGTCGCTGCGGGCCTGGTCGCCGATCCCTTCGACCGGAGCCATCCGCGGCAGGCCAGGCTGGCCTACGCGCTCGACGCTGACCACCGCGCCGCGGCGTGGGGCATGGCCGGGACTGCGGGTACGGCCGTGCCGTGGCTGCGGCGCTACGCCGACGGACAAAGGGCCGACCCACGGACCTTCTTCACCGACGAGGTCGCATACGCCACCGTGGCCCCGGTCGCGTCACTGCGCCCACCGGAGCTGGCCGTGCTCGACGACCGGACCGCGGGGGGACGGCGGACGCTCACCCTGCGCCTCACCCCGACCGGCGCAGCGCCCATCACCGGGCTGCGCACGAGCGGGGAGGTGCTCTCCCTCGCCGTGCAGGGCCGTGATCTGGGCCGCCGTACCGCCTTCGCCTTCCACAACCCGCCGACGTCCGGCCTCGCCGTCACGCTCGTGCTCCGGCCGGGCCCGGTCGAGCTCCGCGCGTTCGAGCAGGACCATGACCTCTCGGTGGTGCCCGGCTACGTGCCGCCGCCCAGCGACACGGTGAACATGCTCCCGGAGACCACCGTCTTCACAACCCGTTCGCTCCTGACGAGCTGACGTGCCCGCGCGGTGCCTCGGGCATCGCCGCGCCCCGGGGCGCACCCGCTCGATCGGCTCCGCCTGCCGCACCCGGCACAAGGCGGCCAACCGAGGAGATCGGGGCGCCAGGCCGAGAGGAACCGGGCCGGACGGCGCGGGTGGGTCAGCTCTCGAAGCCGACGATGTCCAGGCCGCGGGCCAGGTCCTCGGGGTACGGGCTGGTGAACGAGACCCACTCCCCCGTGGACGGGTGCTCGAAGGCCAGCGAGACCGCGTGCAGCCACTGCCGGGTCACGCCGAGCCGCGCGGCCAGCTTGGGGTCGGCGCCGTACATGAGATCGCCCACACAGGGGTGCCGCAGCGCCGACATGTGGACCCTGATCTGGTGCGTACGGCCGGTCTCCAGCTTGATGTCGAGCAGCGACGCAGCGCGGAACGCCTCGACGGTGTCGTAGTGGGTGACCGACTCCTTGCCGCCCGCGACGACGGCGAACCGGCCGTCACCGGAGGGGTGGCGGTCGATGGGCGCGTCCACGGTGCCGCGCAGCGGGTCCATGTGGCCCTGCACGAGGGCGTGGTAGCGCTTCTCGACGGTGCGCTCCTTGAACGCCCGCTTGAGATGGGAGTACGCGAACTCGCTCTTGGCGACCACCATCGCGCCCGTGGTGTTCGCGTCGAGGCGGTGGACGATGCCCTGCCGCTCCGCGGCCCCGCTGGTCGCGACGGTGTGGCCCGCTCCCAGCAGCCCGCCGATCACCGTGGGACCGGTCCAGCCGACCGTCGGGTGCGCGGCCACCCCGATGGGCTTGTCCACGACCACGATGTCGTCGTCCTCGTACAGGATGCCCATGCCGGGCACCGGCTCCGCGACGGGCATCGGCGCGGACGGCGGCGGGGGGATCGTCACGTCGAGCCACGCCCCGGCGTGTACGCGGTCCGACTTGGCGGCGATCGAACCGTCCACGAGCACGTCGCCGGTGGCGATCAGCTCGGCGGCGCGGGTGCGCGAGAAACCGAACAACCGGGCCAGGGCGGCGTCGAGGCGCTCGCCCTCAAGGCCCTCCGGAACCGGAAGGCTGCGCTGTTCACCCATTGGACTTCTCCTCACCGGTCTGCTCGTCGCCCGTCTGCCGCGTGCCGTCCACCTGGTAGCCGCGCCAGGCGAGGAGGACGGCGAGGATGCCGCCGCACACGATCGCCGAGTCAGCGAGGTTGAACACGGGGAAGCGGGTGGCGGGGAAGACCTGGAGGAAGTCGACCACGTGTCCCTGCAGCGGGGCGGGCGCCCGGAAGATCCGGTCGGTCAGGTTGCCGAGCGCGCCGCCGAGCAGCAGGCCCAGCGTGATCGCCCAAGGCAGGCTGCGGAGTTGCCGGGCCGTACGGAGGATGGCGCCGACCACCCCGAGCGCGATCACGGTGAAGACGATCGTCATCCCGGTGCCGATGCTGAACGCGGCACCCGAGTTGCGGATGACGTTCAACAGCAGCACGTCGGGAATGACCTCCACCGGCTCCTCGCCCTCGAGGAAGGCCACGACCAGGGTCTTGGTCACCAGGTCGAGGGCGTACACGAGGACCGCGACCACGCCGAGAAGAGCGATCCTCCGCGCGCGGACGGCGCCGCCGGCGGTCCTCGCGTCGGTCTGGTCGCTCAGCGGCGCTCCTCCCGCTGCTTGCACGCTACGCACAGCGTCGCCCTCGGGAACGCTCGAAGGCGTTCCTTGCCGATCGGCTTGTGGCACGATTCGCACACTCCGTAAGTCCCTGCGGCGATGCGGGCGATCGCCCGCTCGTTCTGCGCGAGCAGGTCGCGCGCATTCAGGGTAAGGGCGATCTCGCGCTCCCGCTCATACGTCTTCGCGCCCGCGTCCGCCGGATCGTCCCCGGCGCCCTCGCTGGCGTCCCCCGACGCGAGCTGCTCCTCGGCGCGGGAGATGTCCGCGATGAGTTCCTCGGTCTCGTGCCTGAGCCGCTCCCGGACCTCGGCGAGCTCTTCTTCGGACCAGGTCGATTCGCTGGTGGCGGGTCTCGCACGCGTCGTCATGAGGGCCTCCCGTTGTAAGGCGCAGTGATCAAACACATGAGCAGTCCGGGCAGCTTAGGTCGCGCAAAACCGCTCGGCAATCGACGCGCCGGGCGTTTTACCTGCCCCATAAGCGAACGTTGCACCCGTTCCTCCGGTGAACGACGTACCCGTCCGGCGAGCGGGCTCCTCCCGCGCGCGGTCCGCGCGCCCGGCCCGCAGGCGTGCGCCGCGCTCCGCGAACCCGTCATCGTTCCCCTCGATCTCCTCAGCCCTGCCCCGGTCTTTCCCCGCGTACGTTTCACTTGCGTCCCATGCGTACGCGAGGCCGGCCGGATGCCCCGCGGCGACAGCCCCGGGAAGCGAAGGCGACGGCCGCGAGGGCCGTCTCCGTCGTCCTTTTCACCCTGTCGTCCTGAGGGCACACCGTGACAACATCGCGGTGTCTCGGTATGTTCCGCCCGAACGGCACGGCCGTACGAAGATCCCCGGGGAAATTGGGGAAGCTGTCATCGGGTCTCTGCGTTATCGTTTTAGTTCGCAAGGCGTTGATGGGGACGAGTACCTCCGTAACCACTCGCAGGAGCGACCCGGGGACGGTGCGAGCCCGGGGCGAGTCACGGAGCGAAAATCACCCCGGAGCCGCCGGAAGAAAGGCGCGAAGCCGAGTAGACCTGGCAGCGACACGAATGAGAGGGCCCGCCCGAGGGGTGGGCCAAGAAGGGTGGTACCGCGGAGCCGGGTCCGGCTTCGTCCCTTCACGCCATGTCAGCCACTGCGTGGAGGTCCCGCCCGACGATGTCTTCCCACTATTTCCGCTCTCTTCCCGCGCAGGTCGACCTGCCGGCCCTCGAACGCGAGGTCCTTGAACGCTGGCGGGACGGGAAGGTCTTCGAACGCTCCCTGGAGCAGAACGCCGGCGGCCCGTCCTGGGTCTTCTTCGAGGGCCCGCCGACGGCGAACGGCATGCCCGGCGTCCACCACATCGAGGCGCGCGTCTTCAAGGACGTCTTCCCTCGCTACAAGTCGATGCGCGGCTACCACGTCCCGCGCAAGGCCGGCTGGGACTGCCACGGCCTGCCCGTCGAGGTCGCCGTCGAGAAGGAGCTCGGCCTCTCCGGCAAGCCCCAGATCGAGGCGTACGGCATCGCCGAGTTCAACGCGAAGTGCCGCGAGTCCGTACTGCGGCACGTGGACGCGTTCGAGGAGATGACCGAGCGGATGGGCTACTGGGTCGACATGTCCCAGGCCTACCGCACCATGGACTCCCAGTACGTCCAGGCCGTCTGGTGGTCGCTCAAGACCATCTGGGACAAGGGCCTGCTGTTCCGCGACTTCCGGATCACGCCGTACTGCCCGCGCTGCGGCACCGGGCTGTCGGACCACGAGCTCGGCCAGCCGGGCGGGTACGAGACCGTCTCCAGCCCCTCGGTGTACGTCCGGATGCCCGCCACCTCCGGCCCGCTGGCCGAGATGGGCGCGTCGCTGCTGATCTGGACCACGACGCCGTGGACGCTCGTGTCCAACACGGCCGTGGCCGTGCACCCCGACGTGACCTACGTCGCGGCGCGCACCGGCGGTGAGATCCTCGTCGTCGCCGAGCCGCTGCTCACGCGGGTCCTCGGCGAGGACGCCGAGGTGGTCGCGACTTTCAGCGGCAAGGACCTGGAGCGCACCGCCTACCGCCGCCCGTTCGACCTGGTCACCTTCCCCGAGGACGGCGCCGACGGGCAGGGTCCCGTCGCCCACTACGTCGTGCTCGGCGACTACGTCACCGTCGAGGACGGCACCGGCCTGGTCCACCAGGCGCCCGCCTTCGGCGCCGACGACATGGCGGTCTGCAAGCGGTACGGCATGCCGGTCGTCAACCCGATCGGCCCGGACGGGCGTTTCCTCCCGGACGTGCCGCTGGTCCGCGGGATGTTCTTCAAGGACGCCGACGAGCCGCTGACCGACAGCCTGCGCGAGCGCGGCCTGCTGTTCCGGGGCGGCCACTTCGAGCACAGCTACCCGCACTGCTGGCGCTGCCACACGCCGCTGCTGTACTACGCGCTCCCCTCCTGGTACATCAGGACCACCTCGATCAAGGACGAGCTGCTCGCCGAGAACGAGCGGACCAACTGGTTCCCCGGCACGATCAAGAACGGCCGGTACGGCGAGTGGCTGCGGGGCAACGTGGACTGGGCGCTGTCGCGGTCCCGTTACTGGGGCACCCCGCTGCCGCTTTGGGTCTGCTCCGAGGACGACTCGCACGTCACCTGCGTCGGCTCCCTGGAGGAGCTCGGCGAGCTGGCCGGGCAGGACCTGTCCGCGCTCGACCCGCACCGCCCCTACGTGGACGACGTCGCCTTCCCCTGTGGGCAGTGCGGCGCCGAGGCCAAGCGGGTCCCCGACGTCATCGACGTCTGGTACGACTCGGGCGCCATGCCGTTCGCCCAGTGGGGCGCGCCGCACGTCGACAAGGAGATCTTCGAGCGCTCCTACCCGGGGCAGTTCATCTGCGAGGCCATCGACCAGACCCGTGGCTGGTTCTACTCGATGATGGCCGTGGGCACGCTCGTCTTCGGCCGCTCCTCCTACGAGAACGTGCTCTGCCTCGGCCTGATCCTCGCCGAGGACGGCCGCAAGATGAGCAAGCACCTCGGCAACGTGTTGCAGCCCATGCCGCTCATGGAGCGGCACGGCGCCGACTCCCTGCGCTGGTACATGGCGACCTCCGGCTCACCGTGGGCGCCCCGCCGGATCGGCCACGCCTCGCTCGAGGAGATCATCCGGAAGGTCCTGCTCACCTACTGGAACACGACGTCGTTCTTCGCCCTGTACGCCAACGCCGAGTCGTGGTCGCCGTCCATGATGGGCGAGGCCCCGCCGCACGCGGAGCGTCCGCTGATCGACCGGTGGGCGCTGGCCGAGCTGCACCGGACCGTCGCCGAGGTGACGGCGTCCCTCGACGAGTTCGACACCGCCCGGGCCGGCCGCCGGCTGACGGAGTTCCTGGACGACCTGTCCAACTGGTACGTCCGGCGCTCCCGCCGCCGGTTCTGGTCCGGCGAGGCCGCCGCGTTCGCCACGCTGTACGAGTGCCTGGAGACCGTGACGCGGCTGATGGCCCCGATGGTCCCGTTCCTCACCGACTACGTGTGGGACGTGCTGCGCGGGGTGGACGCGCCGCAGTCGGTCCACCTGGCCACGTGGCCGGAAGTGGACGAGGCGGCGGTCAACCCGGCCCTCTCGGAGCAGATGGCGCTGGTCCGCCGCCTGGTGGAGCTCGGCCGCTCGGCCCGCGCCTCCTCTTCGGTCAAGACCCGCCAGCCGCTGGGCCGCGCGCTCATCGGCGCGCCGGGCTGGGCCGCCCTGCCCGGTGAGCTGCGGGAGCTGATCGCCGACGAGCTGAACGTGCAGACGCTTCAGGACATGTCCGGATTCTCGGCCGATCTGGTGACGTTCACCGTCAAGCCGAACTTCCGCTCGCTCGGCAAGCGGTTCGGCTCGCAGACCAAGCTGGTCGCGGCCGCGGTCGGAGCCGCCGACCCCGCCGCGCTCGCCCAGGCCCTCAGGTCCGGCACGGCCGCCACGGTCGAGGCCGGCGAGCTGGGCACGGTCGAGCTCGGGCCGGACGACGTGATCGTCACCGAGCAGCCGCGCTCGGGCTGGGCCGTGGAGACCGGGGCGGTGGACACCGGCACCGGCGAGACCGTCGCGCTCGACCTGGAGATCACCGACGAGCTGCGCCGGGCGGGCCTGGTCCGCGAGGTCATCCGCCTCGTCCAGGACGCCAGGAAGTCGACCGGGCTGGCGATCACCGACCGGATCGAGCTGTGGTGGTCCGCGCGCGGCGACGACCTGGCCGAGGCCCTCCGTGAGGGAGGCCGGGCCATCGCCGACGAGGTCCTCGCCACCGCGTTCACCGAGGGTTCCCAGGACGGCCTGCCCCGGCACGAGGACGCCGACCTCGGGCTGGTCTTCCAGCTCCGCCGCGCCTGACGGCGCCCCTGTGGGTCCCCGCTCCGGCGGGGACCCACAGCCCGGGCATCTCACCCGCCCATCCTGACAACGGGAAAAACCCGGCGGCGGGGACCCCTGTTCGGGTCCCCGCCGCCGGGTTTCAGATCAGGAACGCCTACGTGGCGCAGATGGAGCAGGGGGTGAGCCCCGCGTCCTCCGCCTCCCTCGTGGCCATCGTCTCCAGTCCCCCCTCGGGGGCGGCCTTGATCAACGGGCAGCTCGCGCGGTGATACCTACGGGTGCCCGTCATGACCATCACGACGTCCGACGAAGCCGCGCCGGCCGCCTCGCCCGGCCGTACGGCCGGGTCGAAGAAGGAGCGTGGCATCGTCGCCGTGGTGGAGCCGGCCGGCTCGGCGGACCCGGCGCGCCCGGGATCCGTCGTCTCGGCCGGGTTCACCGGCTCGTCGTCTTTGGTCGTGCTCTCGGCCGCCGGGACGATGTCCTCGGCGCCGTCCGTGGCCGCGGGGTTGCCCGCCGTGCCTCCGCCGGACGTGCTCCGTCCGGCGGCGTCGCCGGGCCGCGTGAGGCCGGGCAACGTGTCGTCCGCCACGGCCGTTTCGGGCGCGTCGCCTCCGCCCGCGTTCTCCTCGGTGTCGGTGGCGACCCGTGCCGCCGCCTCCGGGACGCAGGCGGTGCAGGGCGTGAAGCCCTCCTCGCGCGCCTCCTCGTGCGTGAGCTCCTCGGCCTCGCGGCCCTGGAGCTGACGGCAGTCCGCCAGGTGGAACCGCTTCCGCCCCGGGATGACCAGCACGATCACGTCCGGGCCGAGCTCTCGTCCCGCCATCGCGGGCCGCGCGGGCGGCCGCTGCTGCTGCGGGAAGGCATGCGGCACCGGCGCCCCCGAGGGGGGAACGACCGGGACACCCATCATGGGGTGCGCCACCGGATGAGCCGGGGCCCCGCCGAAAGCGGGGTGCCCGACGGGCCCGGGAAGGCCGACCTGCCCCGGCATACCCGGATGCCCGGGGACGCCGGCGTGCGCCATCTGGGGTACGGCCGCGGCTGTGCCCTGGGGAGCCGGAACCGGTTCCTCGGCGGCACGCCCGCCGGCCGGGAACAGTTCATGGCGCCTCAGCAGCGCCCCGATCAGCAAACAGACCGCGGACAGCACGCTGACCACGATCGACCACATCACGAGGAACGGCTTCGCCAGGACCACGCCTGCGATGAGCAGGCCGATCGCGACGAGCACCAGAGCGGCACTGATAAGGATCACGGGGGGAACTCCGAGAAGCGGGTCGCGCGGATGACGCGGCCCTTCGCCTTACCGGCGGTCGTTGTGGGGGCCGTCGGGGGTCGGGAAAGCGCCCGAGTGAGGCGAAGGCTCCTGGCCGAAGGGGTTCGGGGAGACCGGCATCGGCTGGGCGCCCGGGGTCACGGCGTGCGCCATGGCCGGGGGTGCACCCACGATCGGGAAGCCGCCGCTGTTCTCGCCCGACACGGTCAGGTCCGCGAGCTGCTGCTCCAGGTAGAGCTTGAGGCGGCTGCGGTACTCCCGCTCGAAGCTGCGCAGCTCCTCCACCTTGCGGTCGAGCTCGTCGCGGTTCTGCACCAGGGTGCCCATGGCCTGGCGGTGGCGCTCCTGCGCGTCACGCTCGAGCGTCTCGGCGCGGGCGCGGGCGTCACCGATGATCTGCTCGGCCTGGCGACGGGCCTTGCCGAGGATGTCGTCGGCCTCGCGCCGGGCGCGGGTCACGGTCTCGTCCGCCTCCCGGCGGGCGTCGGCGATCGCCTGGTCGGCGGTCTGCTGGGCGAGGGCGAGCACCCGGGCCGCGGTGTCCATGTTGTCCTCGGCGGGCGGCATGCCCATGCCGACGGGGACGGGCTCGGGGCGGACGGGCTCCGGAGGCTTGATGGGCTCGGGCTGCGGCACCATCATCTCGGGCTTCGGCTCGATGACCGGGGCGGGGGCCATCTGCATGCCTCCGGCCATGTTCATGCCGCCCGGCACCTTGCCGCGCATGCACTCGGCCAGCTTCGCGCGAAGCTCCTCGTTCTCCTGGATGAGGCGGTCGAGTTCCGCCTCGACCTCGTCCAGGAAGGCGTCGACCTCCTCCTCGTCGTACCCAGGCCTCAGCCTGGTGGTACTGAATTGCTTGTTCCGCACATCGGCGGGCGTCAGCGGCATGTGAGTCTCCTTGGCGCGCTTGGAGTCTGTCCGGAGGGACGGTTCCCGATCAACGAAGCGCGGACACGACTTGGATCAAGACCAAGACCACAATGAACAGCACTGTGAAGCTTAGGTCAAAGGCCACCGTACCCAACCTGAGGGGCGGAATGAAACGGCGGAGAAATTTGAGAGGCGGGTCGGTCAGTGTGTAAGTGACCTCCGCCACTACCAGGACGACCCCGGAAGGCCGCCAGGAGCGGGCAAAGAGCTGCACCGTATCAAAGATCATTCTGCCGATCAGCAGAACGAGGTAAAGAGAGAGTACAGCGACCAAGATCTCACTGACGATCCCCACGGTCGAGCCTCACCTCCATCCTGTTCCGCAGTCTCCGGTCCCCATGGGTACCGCTGAGCCGGTCACTGTCCATACATGGAACTCTAGCTCTGGTTGAAGAAGCCGCGTTCCGCGATTCGGGCCTTGTCCTCGGCGGTCACCTCGACATTGGCAGGGGACAACAGGAACACCTTGTTCGTAACACGTTCGATGCTTCCGTGTAGGCCAAAGACGAGACCTGCCGCGAAATCGACAAGACGCTTGGCGTCGCTGTCGACCATCTCAGTAAGGTTCATGATGACCGGAGTGCCCTCCCGGTAATGCTCCCCGATCGTGCGCGCCTCGTTGTACGTGCGGGGATGGAGGGTCGTGATCCGCGCCAGATCGGTCGTACGCCGTTCGAGCACCGCGGTCGAGGGGCGGGGCGCCGGGATCGACGTGTCACCGTCCTCGTCGTGCTCCTGAGACACCGCTTGCCCGCTCTGCCCCCCGGCGGAGAATCCGCGGCGCGCCGACTCGTAATCGTCGTCGGCGTAGTCCTCGTCATTCGCGTACTCGGTCACATACCTGTCGTCGTAGCGGTCGTCCTCCACGAGACCGAGGTAGACCGCCATCTTGCGCATCGCGCCGGCCATCTCTCGTCGTCCTCCGTGTCACCGGGGCGGGAGCCGTACCACGCCGGTCGGTCCTGCCTGGCAGTCCCGGCCGGTCCGGCCCGGCTTCCTCCCCCTCATGCCTTCTAGGTCCCTTTTGGAAGGCCAGGGCGGTAGCCGTACCCCCGTGGAGCTGACCGCTTATCGACCTCTACCTGGATGCGGACACCAAGGTCCACTTGGGGGACATTACCTGACGAAGGGCTTTCTGCGGCCGAGCAACGCCGTACCGACACGCACGTGTGTCGCACCATTCGCGATCGCCTCGTCAAGGTCACCACTCATCCCCGCCGATACAACGTCCGCCCCCGGGTGATCGTTCCGGAGCGCCCGGGCGATTTCCGCGAGGCGGGCGAAGGCGGGCCCCGGGTCCTGCCCGAGCGGGGCGACCGCCATGACGCCGCGCAGCCGCAGGTTCTCGGCCCGGGCGACGGCCTCGGCCAGCTCGGGGACGGCGGTGGGGGCCACCCCTCCGCGCTCCGCAACGCCTCCCGAGGTGGGCGCGGCGGGGTCGAGCGACACCTGGATGAGGCAGCCGATCTCCCGGTCCGCCCGCACCGCCTCGCGGCTCAACGCGTCCACCAGCCGGACCCGGTCCACCGAGTGGACCAGGTCGGCGTAGGCGACCACCGAGCGGACCTTGTTGGTCTGCAACTGGCCGATGAAATGCCAGGTGAGGCCCAGGTCCGCGCATTCGGACGCCTTGGAGGCGGCCTCCTGGTCACGGTTCTCGCCGACGTCCTGCACACCGAGCCCGGCGAGCAGGCGTACGTCGGAGGCGGGGTAGGTCTTGGTCACCGCGATGAGCGTGATCTCGGACGGGTCCCGGCCGGCCGCACGGCAGGCGTCGCGGATGCGCGCCTCCGTCGCGGCCAGGCCCGCCGAGAGCTCCTCGCGTCGTGCGTCGTTCACTTTTACTCGCGTGTGGGGAAGGTCACTTAAGGAAGTCGGGCACGTCGAGCTCCTCTTCCTGCTCCTCGAACACCACCGGCCGGCGGCTGGCCGGCTGGCTGACGCGCGAGGTGATCGGAGTCGGCGGCTCGGGCGTGGGACGCGGGATGGAGAACGGGCCGGTGCCCGACACGCTCTGCTCCGCGCGCGTGCCTTCGGACACGCTCTCCCGGGGGAAGGACACCGGGGGCTCGGGGTCCTCCGGCACGGGCACCGGCGTCACCGCCGGCTTGGGCGCCTGCATGCCCTCGGGCTCCGGGGCCTGGGGCGCGACCGGGGTGACCGGCACAGAAGGCGCGGAGGCCGGCCGGACCGGGGCGGGCTGCTCCGGCTTGGCCGGGGCCGGCGCGGAAGCGGGCCGGGCGGGCGCCGAGGCCGCCGGACGGGCGGGCTCCGGCCGGGCGGGCTGCGCGCGGGTCGCGGCCTGGGGCGGCGCGGCGGGCTTGGCCGGGGTCGGCTCGTCGAAGCCCGCCGCGATGACCGTCACCCGCACCTCGTCGCCGAGGGCGTCGTCGATCACCGTGCCGAAGATGATGTTGGCGTCAATGGCCGCCGCGTTGGACACGAGCTGGGCCGCCTCGTTGATCTCGAACAGGCCCAGGTCGGAGCCGCCCGCGATCGACAGCAGCACGCCGTGCGCTCCGTCGATGCTGGCCTCCAGCAGGGGGCTGGACACCGCCATCTCGGCGGCGGCGACCGAGCGGTCGTCGCCGCGGGCGTGCCCGATGCCCATCAGGGCGGAGCCCGCACCCGACATGACGGACTTCACGTCGGCGAAGTCCAGGTTGATCAGACCGGGCGTGGTGATCAGGTCGGTGATGCCCTGCACACCGGACAGGAGCACCTGGTCGGCGGCCTTGAACGCGTCCAGCACGCTGACCTGCCGGTCGGAGATGGACAGCAGCCGGTCGTTCGGGATGACGATCAGCGTGTCCACCTCCTCGCGAAGAGTCTCTATTCCGGCCTCGGCCTGCATCGCCCGGCGCTTGCCCTCGAAGCTGAAGGGCCGGGTCACCACGCCGATGGTCAGGGCGCCGAGCGAGCGCGCGATGTTCGCCACGACCGGCGCGCCACCTGTGCCGGTGCCGCCGCCCTCGCCCGCGGTCACGAAGACCATGTCCGCGCCCTTGATGACCTCCTCGATCTCCTCGCGGTGGTCTTCCGCGGCCTTGCGGCCGACCTCCGGGTTGGCTCCGGCGCCGAGGCCGCGGGTGAGTTCGCGGCCGACGTCAAGCTTCACGTCGGCGTCACTCATCAGCAGCGCCTGGGCGTCGGTGTTGATGGCGATGAACTCGACGCCCTTGAGTCCCTCCTCGATCATCCGGTTGACGGCGTTGACTCCGCCGCCGCCGATGCCGACGACCTTGATGACCGCGAGGTAGTTCTGCGGTGCTGCCACGACGAGGGGCCTTTCCGATCGTTTGCGTTGGATGCGGGGGGTACCCGCGCTGGCTAAAAACTCTCACCCTCAAGTTGAGATTTAGAGTTATGTCAACCTGAAGATTGATACGGACAGTAGGGTTGCCCATCCCCCAGGGTCAACTAACCGCGCCGCAAGCACCGTCCGGCGTGTCGCGGCGTGTCCGATTCGCACGCGATTTTGATCACGACTGTCCCGCATGATCGCGTGGGTGGTGAGAAATCTCACTTCACCGTCACCACGTCGGGGGAGCTGACGTCGTAGGAACGTGCAGGCCTCCGGAGCAGGGACTCCAGGATCCGCGCCTTCTCCGCGGAGCGCTCCTCGTCGCCCCATGTGGCCGTACGGCCGTCCGTCAGGCGCAGCGTGACCGACGCGGGCGAGGGCGCGACGACCTCGTCCATCCGCCCCCTCAGCCCGTCGGGAAGAGCCGCGAGGACGGCCAGCGCCGACCTGGTGGCGGGGTCGTCGGCGGCGGGCCGCTGGACGCGCAGCAGGGGAAGCCGGACGGCCGGGCCCGCGTCCCCCAGGACGACGCCGTAGCGGTCCATCGTCACGGTCCTGCCGTCCACCCGCGCCAGGGCCAGGGGCGTGCGCTCGACGACGGAGACCTGGAGGGTCCCCGGCCAGGCCCGGTCCACCCGCGCCGACTCCACCCGGGTCAGCGCGGCGACCCGCACGCGCACCTTCTCAAGGTCGACCCGGGCCAGCGGGGTGCCCGGCGCGACCCCGGCGGCGCGCCGCACCTCGTCGGCGGGCACGCCCACGGCGCCGCTGATCTGTACGTCGCGCACCCCGAGCACCGGGGAGAAGAGGACCAGCCACGTCGCCGCGCCGACCACGCCACCCGTCAGCAGGGTCGCCAGGCCCACTCGCCAGATGGTCGTCCTCACGTCTCACTCCGATCGGCGGGAGGCCGCGCCGAGACGGCGCGCTCGCGTGTCCGGCTCCCCACCATGGCAGCCCGGAGGCCGTCGCGCCCGGCGACTCGCCGGGACTCGCCGGCCGTCGGGCCCGCGACCCCCGGCACCGCTCACCCCGCGGACAGCTCCTCGACGATCAGCGGGCCGAGTTCGGTCACGTCGCCCGCGCCCATCGTGAGGACGATGTCCCCCTGCCGGGCCCGTCCGGCCACCAGCGACGGCACCGCGGACCGATCCGGCGCGTACGCGACGCGATCGGCGGGCAACGGCACCTTCCCGGCCACCAGCGCGCCGGAGACGCCCGGCTCGGGGTCCTCGCGGGCGCCGTACACGTCCAGGACGATCGCCTCGTCCGCCAGGCCCAGAGCCGCGCCGAAGTCGTCGGCGAAAAAGCGGGTGCGGGAGTAGAGGTGCGGCTGGAAGACCGCGATCACCCGGCCGCCCTCCTCCACGACGTCGCGCGCCGCGCGCAGGTCGGCGGCCAGCTCCGTCGGATGGTGGGCGTAGCTGTCGAACACGGAGACGCCGCGGGCCTCGCCCTTGGCCTCGAACCGCCGCTTGGCCCCGGTGAACGCCGCCAGGCCGTCCCTGATCTCGTCGAACGGCAGGCCGAGCTCCAGGGCCACCGCGAGGACGGCCGCCGCGTTCAGCGCGTTGTGCCGGCCGGGGACGGTGAGCCGGACGATTCCGTGGCCCTCCACTGTGAACTCCAGGCCGAGCCCCCTCGGGGCGATCCCGGAGACGCGCAGGTCGGCGTCGGCGGCCTCGCCGTACGTGACGACCTTGAGGCCGCGCTCTCTGGCGGCCGGTGCGAGGGCGGCCGCGCCGGGGTCGTCGGCGCAGAGCACGAGCACCGACTCCACCCGCTCGGCGAAGCGCGCGAAGGTGTCGTAGACGGCCTGCGGCTCGCCGTAGTTGTCCAGGTGGTCGGGCTCGACGTTGGTCACCACGGCGATGCGCGGCGCGAGCATGAGGAAGGATCCGTCGCTCTCGTCGGCCTCGGCCACGAAGACCTCGCCGTTGCCCTCGTCGGCGCCGAGGCCGGTGGTGACGAGCTGTCCCCCCACGCAGTACGACGGGTCGGCGCCGCACTTCTGCAGGGCCACGGTCAGCATGGAGGTCGTCGTCGTCTTGCCGTGGGTGCCGGCGATCGCGATGCCGGTCCGGCCGACCATCACCGCGGCCAGCGCCGCGGCCCTCGGGATGACGCGCAGGTTCTGCCGCAGCGCCTCACCCAGCTCCGGGTTGGAGTCGCGGATCGCGGTGGAGACGACGACGGTGTCCACGTTCTTGATGTGCGAGGCGGCGTGGCCCACGTGGACGACGGCGCCGAGCTCGCGCAGCTCGCCCAGCATCACGGAGGTGCGGGCGTCGCTGCCGGACACCGGCACGCCGCGCTTGAGCAGGATGCGCGCGATGCCCGACATGCCGGCGCCGCCGATGCCGATGAAATGCACCCGCCCCAGCTCCTTCGCCGGGACGGGCCGTACGAGCTTGACAAGACTCACTGGTGGTTCCCCACTCCTCGCACCGTCTTCTTTCTCATCGGTAGGCGATCTCCAGGACCTTGCGGGCCAGGATGTCGTCGGCGTCCTTGCGGCCCATCCGGAACGCGGCCTCGGACATCATCGCGACACGCTCCGGGTCCTGCAGGATCGGCAGCAGCATCCGGACGATCCACTCCGCCGACAGGTCCGCGTCGTCGACCATGATGCCGCCGCCCGCCTGGACGATGGGCTGCGCGTTGAGCCGCTGCTCGCCGTTGCCGTGCGGCAGCGGGACGTACGCCGCGGGCAGCCCGACCGCGGTCAGCTCGGCGCAGGTCATCGCGCCGCTGCGGCACAGCACGAGGTCGGCCGCGGCGTAGGCGAGGTCCATCCGGTCCACGTACGGGAGGATCACGTACTGCGGGTCGCCGGGCGGCGGCTCCATCTCGACCGTGTTCTTGGGGCCGATCACGTGGAGCACCTGGATGCCCGCCGCCCGCAGCACGGGGGACGCCTCCAACGCCGCCTGGTTGACCGAGCGGGCTCCCTGGGAGCCGCCGAAGACCAGCAGGGTGGTGCGGTCGGACTCCAGGCCGAAGTAGGACCTGGCCTTGTCCCCGAGGGAGAAGCGGTCCACCGTCACGACCTCGCGCCGCAGCGGGATGCCGACGCACTGGGCGCCCGGCAGCGCGGTCTCGGGGTGGCCGGTGAACACGTGGTCGGTCATCCGGGCGCCGAGGCGGTTGGCGAGCCCCGGCCGCGGGTTGGCCTCGTGGATGACGATCGGGACACTGCGCCGGCGCGCCGCGAGGTAGCCCGGCGTGGCCACGTACCCGCCGAAGCCCACCAGGACGTCCGCCTGGACGCGGTCCAGGACGCCGGCCGCCGCGTTGATCGCCCCGGCGAGCCGGCCGGGCACGGTCAGCAGCTGCGGCGTGAGCGCGCGCGGCAGCGGGACTGCGGGGATCAGCGCGAGCTCGTACCCTCGGGCGGGCACCAGGCGGGTCTCCAGGCCCTTCTCCGTGCCGAGGCAGGTGATTCCGATCGCCGGGTCCAGTCGGCGAAGCGCGTCGGCCAGCGCGAGCGCCGGCTCGATATGGCCGGCCGTGCCTCCGCCGGCGAGGACCACCCTCATGTCACTCCCTGCCCTCGGGTCGGATCGAGCGCCGGGTCATCGGCCCGCGCGGCGAGATCTCGCTCTCGCCGCCGGACGACCCAGGCCAAGCCAGCTTAAAGCCCGAGCGGCCGGTCCCGGTCCACGGGCGGCGAGGGCTTCGGCGGCTCCCGGCTCCTGCTTGGCGAACGACAACAACATGCCGAGCGCGGCGAGGGTCGGCAACAGGGCCGATCCGCCGTAGGACACGAGCGGCAGCGGGATGCCGGTGACGGGCAGCACGCCGATCACCGCGCCGATGTTGACGATCGCCTGGCCGGCGATCCACGCGACCGCCGCGGCGGCGGCCAGCCGGATGAACGGGTCGCTGACCCGGGAGGCGATCCGCAGCCCGGCGTAGCCGAGCAGGCCGAACAGCGCGACCACCACGAGGGTGCCCATCAGGCCGAGCTCCTCGCCCAGGATGGAGAAGATGAAGTCGCTCTCCGCGTGCGGCACCCAGTCCCACTTCGCCCGGCTGCTGCCCAGGCCGAGGCCGAACCAGCCGCCGGTGCCCATCGCGATCTGTCCTTGGACCGCCTGGAAGCCCGAGGTCTGCGGGTTGTCCCACGCATGCAGGAACCCGGTGAGCCGGGCCATCCGGTACGGCTCCACCATGATCATGAAAGCCGTGGCGAGCGCGAGCAGCGCGAGGACCCCGCCGAACAGCTTCACCGGAGCTCCGACCACCCACAGCAGGGTCAGGAAGATCAGCATGAGCACGATCGTCGTGCCGAGGTCGCGGCCCAGCAGGACCAGGACGGCCAGGATGGCGACGCCCGGCATGAGCGGGACCAGCAGGTGCCGCCACTCGATCAGGCCGCCCCGCGCCTTGCGCGCCAGCATGTCGGCGCCCCAGAGGACGAGCGCGAGCTTGGCCGGCTCCGAGGGCTGGAGGGTGAAGCCGCCGATGTAGATCCACCGCTGCGCGCCCAGCTCGCTGGCGCCGATGAAGATCACCATGACCAGGCCGATGATCGAGATCGCCAGCAGCGGATAGCCCGCGAGCTGGAAGAAGCGGCGGGGCAGCCGCGAGCAGGCGTACATGATCGGCAGGCCGATGGCGGCCGCGCCGATCTGCCGCAGGAACAGGGAGAACGGCGAACGCCCCCCACTGATCTGCATCGACTCGATGCTGGACGCCGACAGGACCATCATCAGCCCGAGCGCGAGCAGCAGCGCGCTGCAGCCGAGGACCAGGTAGTACGAGACGAGCGGCCGCCCGAGGAGCTCCCGAAGCCTGGCCCGCCATCGGAGCATGTCGTGCGCGTTCGCGGGCTTCTCCGCCGCCGCCTCACTCGTCATATGTGCTTTCGTCCTCGAATCCCCCGGCGTGACTGCCTAGCCGGAAAGCCGGTGGACCGCCCGCGCGAAGGCGTCCCCGCGCGCGCCGTACCCCGGCCACATGTCCAGCGACGCCCCGGCGGGCGCGAGCAGCACGGTGTCCCCGGGTGAGGCGAGCCGCCGGGCCTCCCCGACGACGCGGTCCATGACTCCAGTGTCTTGCCCCGGAACGTCAACGACCGGAACATTCGCGGCGTGTCGCGCCAGAGCCTCCCGGATCCGCGCGCGGTCCTGGCCGAGCAGGACCGCTCCCCTGAGCCGGGGCGCCGCCCCGCGGACCAGGTCGTCGACGTCCGCGCCTTTCAACTGGCCGCCGGCGATCCATACCACCGACCGGTAGGCGGCGAGCGACGCCGCCGCGGCGTGCGGGTTCGTGGCCTTGGAATCGTCCACGTAGTCGACGCCGTCCACTGTGGCGACGTGCTGGATCCGGTGCGGGTCCGGGGCGAAGGCGCGCAGGCCCCGCCGTACGGCGTCGGCGGGCACGCCGTACGCGCGGGCGAGCGCGGCGGCGGCGAGCGCGTTGGCGACGTTGTGCGGGGCGAACGGCGTGATGTCGCCGAGGTCGGCGAGCTCCTCCGCCTCGCGCACGGGGTCGGTCACGAAAGCCCGGTCGACCAGCAGCTCCTCGACGAGGCCGAGCTGCCCGGGGCGCGGCGTGCCGAGCGTGAACCCGACGGTCCGGACGTCCCCGGCGCCCGCCTCACCGGGAAGGTACGGCCCGGCCAGCCGCGCGCACCAGTCGTCGTCGGCGTTGTAGACGACCACGTCCGCCTTCTCGAAGATCCGCGCCTTGGCGGCGGCGTACTCCTCCAGGGAGCCGTGCCAGTCGATGTGGTCGGGGGCGACGTTGAGCAGCGCGGCGGCCCGCGGCGCCAGGCTCGACGACCAGTGGAGCTGGAAGCTGGACAGCTCGACCGCCAGCACGTCGTACGGCTCGCGCACGGCCGCCGCGATCGGGACGCCGACGTTGCCGACGGCGACGGCGCGGTGCCCGGCCTCAACCAGGATCGAGGTCAGCATCCGCACGGCCGTGGTCTTGCCGTTGGTGCCGGTCAGGGCGAGCCACGGGGCGGCGGAGCCGTCCGCGGCCCGCAGCCGCCACGCCAGCTCGACCTCGCCGATCACCTCGACGCCGGACCGTACGGCGGCGGCCAGCAGCGGGTGGCTGGGGCGCCACCCCGGCGAGGTGACCAGGAGCGAGGCCTCGTCGGGGAGGATCGGCTCGCCGAACCGCACCTCGACGCCGAGGGGGGCCAGCTCGGCCGCCGCGGCCCGCTGGCGCTCACCCGGGTTCGCCTCCAGGACGACGACCCGCTCCCCCGCGGCGGCCAGGCCGCGGGCGGCGGCGGCGCCGGAGACACCCAGCCCGGCGACCACGACCACGCTCACTGCTTGGGCATCCATTCGAGGTAGAAGAGGCCGAGCGCGGAGGCGGCGCAGAGCGCGGCGATCAGCCAGAACCGCACCACGATGGTGGTCTCAGCCCAGCCCTTCAGCTCGAAGTGGTGCTGGAGCGGGGCCATCCGGAACACCCGTTTCCCGGTCATCTTGAAGAAGCCGACCTGGATCATGACCGACGCGGTGATGACCACCGGCAGGCCGGCGAGGATGACCAGCAGGAGCTGGGTGCGGGTGGTGAACGCCAGGCCGGCGATGACGCCGCCCAGCGCGAGCGACCCCGTGTCACCCATGAAGATCTTGGCGGGCGGCGCGTTCCACCACAGGAAGCCGACCAGCGCGCCGAGCACGGCGGCGGCGACCACCGCGAGGTCGAGCGGGTCGCGGACGACGTAGCAGTTGGGCCCCAGCGCCGCGGTGCAGCTGTTGCGGAGCTGCCAGTTGCCGATCAGCACGTACGACGCGAGCACGACGCCGGTCGCGCCGCTGGCCAGCCCGTCCAGGCCGTCGGTCAGGTTCACCGCGTTCGAGAAGCCCACGATGATGAACAGCACCCAGATCGTGAACCCCACCAGCCCGATGGAGGGCCCGAAGTCCCGCAGGAACGACAGCCGCGTCTCCGCCGGGGTGATGTCGTACGCGTTGGGGAACTGCACGCAGAGCACTGCGAAGACCGCGCCGACGACGAGCTGGCCGAGCGCCTTGGCGCCGCTGCGCAGGCCCAGGCTGCGCTGCTTGTAGATCTTGATGAAGTCGTCCAGGAACCCGACGAGGCCGAGGCCGGTCATCAGGAACAGCACCAGCAGGGCCGACACCGTCGGCGGTTCCGTCGTCGCGGAGAAGAACGTCATCAGGTGCGCGCTGAAGTACCCGATCAGCGCGGCGATCACGATCACGGTGCCACCCATGGTGGGGGTGCCCCGCTTGTCGTAGTGCCCCGACGGGCCTTCCTCGCGGATGTTCTGGCCGATGCCGCGCCGGGAGAAGAGCCGGATGGCCAGCGGGGTGCCGGCCATGGACAGCAGCAGCGACACCACGGCGGCGATGAGGATGTTCCTCATCGGTCGTCACCTCCGAGCAGGGCCTCGGCGACCCGTTCCAGCGCCTCCGCCCGTGGCCCCTTCACCAGCACCACGTCTCCGGGGGCGAGCCGCGCCGACAGCTCGGCGGCGGCCGTCTCCACGTCGGGCACGTACAGCGCGCCCGGCGCTCCCGCCAGGACCGGCCCGGCGTCCTCCCCGACGACGATCAACCCCTCCAGCCCGGCGCCCGCGGCGAGCCGCCCGAGCTGCTCGTTCAGCGCCACGCTTTCCTCGCCCAGCTCGCGCAGCGCGGCGATCACCGCGAACTTGCGCCGCCCCTCGCCGATCACGGCGAGGCTGCCGAACGCCGCCCGCATCGAGTCGGGGTTGGCGTTGTAGGCGTCGTTGACGACGGTGACGCCGTCGGCCCGCTCGGTGACCTCCATGCGCCAGCGACTGCGCGGCTCGGCCTCCGACAGCTCCTCGGCGATCGTGCCGACAGGGAGCCCCAGCTCGTACGCCGCCGCTGCCGCGGCCAGCGCGTTCTCCACCGCGTGCGCGCCGTACAGGCGCAGCGATACGGGGGCGGCGCCGGAGGGCGTGCGCAGCGTGAAGGACGCGCGGCCCCGGGCGTCGAGCGTCACGTCCTCGGCCCGCACCTGGGCGTCGACGGAACGCCCGAAGAAGGTCACCCGAGCGCGGGTGCGGGAGGCCATGGCGGCGACCAGGGGGTCGTCGGCGTTGAGCACGGCCACGCCGTCCTCCGGCAGCGCCTCCGGCAGCTCGCCCTTGGCCCGCGCGATCGCCTCCTTGCCGCCGAACACGCCGAGGTGGGCGGTGCCGACGTTCAGCACGACGCCGATCCGCGGCGGCGCGATCCGGGCCAGGTCGGCGATGTGGCCGATGTTGCGCGCGCTCAGCTCCAGGATCAGGAAGCGCGTCGCCTCGTCCGCCCGCAGCACGGTCAGCGGGTGGCCGATCTCATTGTTGTACGAGCCGACGGGAGCCACGGTGGGGCCCATCCGGGCGGCGAGCCTGGCCAGCAGGTCCTTGGTCGTGGTCTTGCCGGACGAACCGGTCACCCCGACGACGGTCGTGTCGGGAAGCTCGGACGCCACGGCGTTCGCCAGCGCGGCCAGGGCGGCCTGAACGTCCTCCACGATCACGGCCGGCGCCTCGACGGGCCGGGACGCGAGGACGGCGACCGCCCCGTCCGCGCACGCGCGGGCGGCGAAATCGTGGCCGTCCGCGCGCTCTCCCTTGATCGCGACGAACAGCGATCCCGGCTCGACGGCCCGCGAGTCGATCACGACGGGGCCGCGGATCACGGCGCGAGCGTCGGCCATGCCGGTGAGCGCACCCGAGGTGACCTCGGCGACCCGGGCCAACGGCAACGGGATCATGCGTCTTTCCTGCTCTCTATCACGTTGATCGGTCGGTTCGGCCGCGCCTCACGCACGGTGCGGCGGAGCGTCCCGCCCCGCCTCGTGCCCGGCTCGGCCTCCTCTTCTGGAGATGGCCTGGGCGACCACCTCGCGATCGTCGAAGGGGATGACCCGTCCCTCGACGTACTGCCCCTGCTCGTGGCCCTTGCCGGCCACGACCACGACGTCTCCCGGCGCAGCGCCCGCGATCGCGAGTTCGATCGCGGCGGCCCGGTCGGGCTCCACGATCACGTGCGCTCGTTCGCCCTTGGGCACCCTGAGCGCTCCCTCCATCATCGCGGCCAGGATCGCGAGCGGATCCTCGCTCCTGGGGTTGTCGCTGGTGAGAATCGCGACGTCGGCCAGCCGCGCGGCCGCCTCTCCCATGATCGGGCGCTTGCCGCGGTCGCGGTCGCCGCCGCAGCCCAGCACGACGACGAGGCGACCCTGGGTCACCTCGCGCAGCGAGCCGAAGACCGACTCTACGGCACCGGGCTTGTGAGCGTAGTCCACGATCGCCTGGAAGCCGACCGCACCCGGCACCCGCTCCATCCGACCGGGAACCCCGGCGAACGCGGAGATCCCGTCGACCGCCGCCTGGAGGCCGACGCCGGCCTCGACGAGCGCGACGATCACGCCGAGGGAGTTGTCCACGTTGAACGGGCCGGGCAGGGCCACCGAGACGTCGGCCTCGACTCCCCCGGGACCGACCACGCGGAAGGCGCTGCCGTCGGCGCCCAGGCGCACGTCCTCGGCCCGCCAGTCGGCCTCCGGGGCGCCCTTGGCGGAGAACGTCGTCGTCGGCACTTTGGCCCGGCCCAGGAGCTCGCGGCCGTACGGGTCGTCGATGTTGACCACGCCGACGCGGGACAGCTCGGGGGTGAACAGCTTCACCTTGGCGGAGAAGTAGTCCTCCAGGTCGCTGTGGAAGTCCAGGTGGTCCTGGGACAGGTTCGTGAAGATCGCGACGTCGTAGAAGACCCCGTCGACACGGCCGAGGGCGAGGGCGTGGCTGGAGACCTCCATCGCGGCGGCGGTCACGCCCTGCTCGCGCATCAGCCCGAACAGCCCGTGCAGGTCGCTGGCCTCGGGGGTGGTGAGCTCCGGGGTGAACCGCAGGTCGCCCGCGCGGATCTCCACGCCGCCGACCAGGCCGGTGCGGTGCCCGGCGGCCCGCAGGCCCGCCTCCAACAGGAAGGTCGAGGTCGACTTGCCGCTGGTGCCCGTCACGCCGATGACCGTGAGATCGCGGACGGGCCGGCCGTACACCCAGGAGGAGACCTGGCCGAGCACCGCGCGCGGGTTGGGCACGACGAGCACCGGCAGTCCGGTCTCCGCGGCCGCGGCACGCCCCTCCTCGTCGGTGAGGATCGCCACCGCGCCCGCCGCCATGGCCTGGCGGGAGAAGGTGGCGCCGTGGGCGTTGTTGCCCGGCAGGGCCACGTACAGATCGCCACGGCGGATGCGGCGGGAGTCGATGCCGATGCCGGTGACGGCGCCGCGCGGCGCCTTGGCGCCCGGCGCGGGCACCACTGAGGGCGTGCCGAGGAGGGCCGTCAGACCGGACAACGGACGGGCCGGGACGGCCTCAGGACGCATGGAGAACGGGGGACGCACGGCGAGAGCGTACCTCCCTCCGTCACTCTCCGGCGCGAAGGACGGCCTTGGGCGCCTTCGTTCCGGTCGGTGGGATCTTCCTGGTCTTCAAGGCGAAACTCATGACCTCCCTGAACACCGGCGCGGCCACCGCCCCGCCGTAATGACCCTTCTTCGGATCCTGGATGACGGCCAGCGCCATGAGGCGCGGCGCGTCCGCCGGGGTGAAGCCGACGAACGTGGCCGTATAACCGCAGTACCCGCCGCACTTCTGGTCGTACCGCATGGCGGTTCCGGTCTTTCCCGCCACACGATATCCGGGGATCGCCGCCTCCGTTCCCGTGCCGTCGTTGCCGACGGCGGCTTCGAGCATTCCGGAGATCTGCTTGGCGGTCGTCTCGCTGATCACGCGCGTCTGCTTCGGGGTGGGAGCCGGGGCCAGCCGTCCGTGGCCGTCGGTGGTGCCCGCCACCAGCGACGGCGTCACGCGTACGCCGCCGTTGGCGATCGTCTGGTAGACGCTCGCCATCTGCAGCGCGGTGACCGAGACGCCCTGGCCGTACGCGACCGTGCAGCGCTGGCTGCCGGACCAGGTGCGCCAGTCGGGCAGCAGGCCGGCTTCCTCGCCGGGAAGGCCCGAGCCGCTGACGGAGCCGAACCCGAACGCCCGGATGGTGTCGTAGAGCCGCTGGTTGCTGAGCTTGCGCGCGGCCATGATCGTGCCGACGTTGCTGGACTCGGCGATGACCCCGGTGAAGGTGAGCTTCTCCGGCGGATGCGTGTGGGCGTCCTTGAGCACGCGGTCCGCGCACTGGATCTGATCGGGCACCCGGAAGACCGTGTTCGGCGTCACCCCGGCGTGCTCGATCGCCGCGGCGGCGGTGATCACCTTGTTGGTGCTGCCGGGTTCGAAGACCTCGGAGGCGGCGCGGTTGCCCCGGTCCTCGGCGGCGACGGTGCTCCAGTGGTTCAGGTCCACGCCCGGCGAGTTCGCCATGGCGAGGATCTGGCCGGTCTTGATGTCCATCACGATCACGCTGCCGCTGGCCGCCTTGCTGGCCTGGACCTGGCGGTCGATCGCCTGCTCGGCCGCCCACTGGATGTCCCGCTCGATGGTCAGCCGCACGTCCTGGCCCGCCACCGGCTCCTTGCGCGTGCTGCGCGTCATCGGGATGCGCTCGCCACCGCGGCCGATCTCGATGCTCTGCTGGCCGTCCTGCCCCGCGAGGAGCTTGTCGTACGTGCGCTCCAGGCCCTCGAGTCCGTGCCCGTCGTAGCCGACGAAGCCGAGCAGCCCTCCGGCGAGCCTGCCGCCGGGGTACATGCGGCGGTAGGTCGGCTTGGAGCCGACGCCCTTGAACCTCATCTCCATGATCTTCTTGGCGCGCAGCGGGTCGACGTCCCGGTTGAGGGGGATGTACCGCTGCTGCGTCTTCGCGAGCGCGGCGTCCACCTTCTCCTTGGGCAGGTTCAGCTCGCTCGCGAGCGTGCTGCTCACCTGTTCCCGCTTCTTGGGGTCCACCTCGTAGGGGTCGACGTAGATCTCTGCCGCGTCCTTCGTGAGGGCCAGCTCGTGGCCGTTCACGTCCGTGATGGAGCCGCGTCTGGCGGGGAGGGTCTCCGGCTGGACCCGCTGCCGTTCCGCCTTGGCCTGGAGCACCTTCGAGTCGAGCCCCTGGAGCTGGACGAGGCGCCCCGCGAACAGCGACAGCACGAACGCCATCGCGATCAGCCCGGCGTGCAGCCGCCGCCCGGGGTTGCCCAGGCGCAGCACGGCGGGCGGCCGCGGCGGCGGGTTCCCGGGCGGCTGGCCGGAGCCGCGCAGGCCGCGCGATCGTACGGTCTCGTCCCGGTCGTCCCCCCTCGGGGCACGCGGCCCTCCGGGGCGCGACTCACCGGGCCGCCGCGCCCTGGCCGGGTCCTCGCCCGTGCGGCGCGGCCCGCCCGGACGGGGGGCCTTCGGGGAGCCGCCGGTGCGGCCGTCGCCGGAACCGGAACGGACTCCGGCGCCGGACGCGGGCCGCCCGGAGCCCGACGGCGGACGGCCGGAGCCGGTCGCCGGTTTCCCCGGGACGGCGGCGGGCCGTCCTGAGCCGGACGCGGGCTTGCCGCCCGAACCGGGGGCCGGCCGTCCGGAGCCTGACGACGATCTGCCGGAAGAACCGGAGGAGCCGGACGCGGGCTTCCCCGCGCCGGGAACCGGCCTCCCCGAGCCGGAGGCGGGCCGTCCCGAGCCCGATGATGATCTTCCCGAGCCGGAGGCGGGCCTGCCGCCCCCGGGGTTCTGCGGACCGCGCCGGCCCGAGCCGCCGCCCGGTCCCTGGGCGCGTCCGCCCGAACTGCTCCCGGGGCCCTGGCCTCCACGCCCGCCGGAACCGCCGCCCGGTCCCTGACCGCCGCGTCCGCCCGGGCCGCCGCGGCCGGGCCCCGGGTTCCGGCCGCCGCCCTCCCTCACCGGCCCGCGCCCTCCGTCTCACCGCCGGTACGCGCGCCGGACTCGTGCTCGGCGGAGATGAAGCGCGGAGGGGCCGTCTGGTCGGTGTCCAGCTTGGAGCCGCCGCGGGCCTGCTCGTCGAGCGCGCCCGGCTGGGTCAGCGTGCGGACCTGGTTGTCGAGCTCGTCCGCCTGCTGGCGCAGCCGCTCGGTGCCCGAACGCAGGTCGCTCAGCTCGAACGAGTCCTGCGCGAGCACGGTGTTCAGCAGCAGCAGGCTGACCAGGCCGCCGCAGAGCAACCCGACGACGAGCAGCACGAACGGCGCGCGCGGCGGCCGCCTGCCGCTCCTCGCGGCCGCGGCGCCGGTCGCCGACGCGGCGGACCGCGCCACACGCCGGGGCCGCCTGAGGGCGACGGGCTCGGCCGTGGTGGTCGCGCCCGCCTCGGGCGCCTCGCGCACGGGGGCCGGACGGGCCGGAGTGGGGCGGGCCGGGGCCGGTCGGGCGGGGGCCTGGCGGGCGGTGGTCGCGCCCGACCGCACCGCCGTCGCCTTCGCCGCCGTGCCTTTCACCGCCGTGCCCTTGACCGCCGTGCCCTTGACCGCCGTGCTCTTCGCCGCGGTTCCCTTCGCCGCCGTGCCCTTCGCGGCGGCGCCCGTCGTCGGCGCGTTCTTCGCCACCGGGCGGCCGCTCGCGCCGCTCCTGCCCTTCGGCGTGCTCACGCTCCGCGAGGCGGCGGCCGACGTCGTTGAGGCAACGGAGGTCGCGGTCCGGCTCTTCGGCACCGTCGCGCTCCTGGACCCGCCGGGGTTCTTCGCGGGATCGGCGGTCGCGCCCCGGACGCCGCGCCGCACCGGCGGCTCGGCCGGGGGGACGCGCCGCTCGGAGGGGACGCGAGCGCCGCGCGCGGGCGGGTCCGCGTCCTCACCCCCGCGGACCTGCCGTCCGTCGCGTCCGTTCTGGGCGCGGCCGGCGGTGGGCACCGCCGCGCGCCCCCTCGCGGGAACGCGTCGCGCCGCCTGCCGGCTCTCCTGCTCAGTCCTCATCCCTCGCGGATCCTCTCTGCCGCCCGCAACCGGGCCGACGCCGCCCGCGGATTGCGGGCCACCTCGTCTTCGTCCGGGAGCTCCGCTCCCCTCGTCAGAAGGCGGAACCGGGGCTGGTGAGCCTCGAGCGGGACCGGGAGCCCGGGGGGGCTGGTATCCCTGGTTCGCGCCACGAGGACCTGCTTGGTGAGCCGGTCCTCCAAGGAGTGATAGGCGAGCACGACCACGCGCCCGCCGAGCGCGAGCGCGTCGAGGGCGGCGGGCAGCGCCCGCTCCAGAGCGGTGAGCTCCTCGTTCACCTCGATGCGCAAGGCCTGGAAAGTCCTCTTCGCGGGGTTGCCCCCCGTCCGCCGGGTCGCGGCGGGGATCGCCGACCTGACCAGGTCGGCGAGCTGCTTGGTGGAGGCGATGGGCTGCTTGGACCGTTCCTTGACGATCAGGCTGGCCACGCGCGCGGCGAAGCGTTCCTCGCCGTAGTCGCGCAGGATGCGGGTCAGCTCCGCGGCGGAGTACGTGTTGACGACCAGTTCCGCGGTGAGCTCCTGGTCCGGGTCCATCCTCATGTCGAGGGGCGCGTCGTAGGAGTACGCGAAGCCGCGCTCCGCCTCATCGAGCTGGGGCGAGGAGACGCCGAGGTCGAACAGCACGCCGTTGACCCTTGGCCGCCCGATGTGGTCCAGGACGTCGGTCAGCTCGTCGGAGACCGCGCGCACGATCGTGGTGCGCCCGGCGTACGGCGCCAGGCGCGCGGTGGACCGCTCGATGGCGGTCGGGTCGCGGTCGATGCCGACGAGATGGAGGGAGGGGTGGGCGGCGAGCAGCGCCTGAGCGTGCCCGCCCAGGCCGAGGTTGGCGTCGACGACCACCGGATCCGGCCCGGACAACGCCGGGGCGAGAAGATCCAGTACGCGATCGAGCATGACCGGAACGTGACCGGACGACGGCTCGGAGAACTCCGACAACGCTGTAAACCCCCAAAATGCTGCCGCTGCAAAGCTCGCGGATATGCGGCTGCCGCCGGTGATCTTCTTATGGATCCCCCACCCAAAGGACCGCTCCCGTGCGGGGAGGCGACCCGCCCGGCCAGGTCCCCATCCGCGTCGCCGGCCGCGGAACCTGACACCGGGGAAGGTGCATCAGGTGCCGCTGGGAGCGGGTGGAGACCTCGCCGAACGTCACCGACGGGTCTTTCCTGATCTCGCCGACGCGAGATCCGATGTCACGAATTACAGAACTCCGGGCAACACCTCCTCGGAAAGGTCGGAGAACGCCTGTTCCTGATCCGCCAGATAGGCCTCCCAGGCCGCGGCGCCCCAGATTTCCAGGCGGGTGTTGGCTCCAATGACGGCGCAGTCACGTTCCAGACCCGCGTATTGCCGCAGGCTCGGGGGAATCGTGATCCGTCCTTGCTTGTCCGGCGTCTCATCGGACGCGCTCGCGAAGAAGACCCGGCTGTAGTCCCGGACCGCCTTGGCGGTCACCGGCGCGGTGCGCAGAGCCTCGGTGATGCGCTGGAACTCCTCTACGGGGAAGACGTAGAGGCAGCGCTCCTGGCCCTTGGTGATCACAAGACCCTCCGCCAGCTCCTCGCGATACTTCGCCGGCAGGAACAGCCGTCCTTTGTCGTCCAGACGCGGCTGGTGGGTGCCGAGGAACATCGGCTCCACCTCCCGTGCCTTGCGGAGCGCTCAGCGCTTTCGCCCCTGCCCTCCACTGCGCACCACCATACTCCACTTCTCCCCACCGTCAACCGATTCCGGCCCTCGTCGCGGGCTATTTCGTTCGCATTTCCGCAGGTCAATTGAGGTGGTGCGGAGTGGGGCGCCCCGGAGCCCCGCAACCCCGGTGCGGGCGTGTCGGAACCCGCCTCCACGGGGTGGCAGCCCCGGCCCCGCCGGGGTTTCCGGCGCCCCTCGGAGCCGGGATGGAGGAAAGTGGAGCGAGTTATGTCACGGGATTCGGACGACCGCGCGACGTCAACGAGAAACGAGCTCATAACACTATGGGCAGTTCACCCGGATTTCCGGACAAAGTCGCCCAGGAACCTGAGGCGTCATAAGGTCGGTGCACAGAATGGATAAGGAACGTCAAACGCCCCATTCATGCGGGCGCATCCTCATGGAGGCCAGGTGGCACTAACGAGCGACGTCGCCCCCGACGCCGGAAACCGGCTGGAAGACCTGGTCGACACCGCGCATCGGATCCGCCGGTCGATCGAATCGGTGATCGAGGGCAAGGCGGACGCGGTCCGCCTCACCCTCACCGTTCTTCTGGCGGAGGGCCACCTCCTCATCGAGGACGTGCCGGGTGTCGGGAAGACGATGTTGGCCAAGGCATTGGCCCGGTCCATCGACTGCCCCGTCCGGCGTGTCCAGTTCACCCCGGACCTGCTGCCGAGCGACATCACCGGTGTCAGCGCCTACAACCAGCAGACCCGGGAGTTCGAGTTCAAGCCGGGCCCCGTCTTCGCCAACATCGTCGTCGGCGACGAGATCAACCGCGCCTCCCCCAAGACGCAGTCCGCGCTCCTGGAGTGCATGGAGGAGCACCAGGTCACCGTCGACGGTGTCACGTACGAGCTCGAGTCGCCCTTCATGGTGATCGCGACCCAGAACCCGATCGAGATGGAGGGCACCTATCCGCTTCCGGAGGCGCAGCGGGACCGCTTCACCGCGAAGATCGCGATGGGCTACCCCGAGCCGACGGCCGAGCTGGAGATGCTCGACGTGCACGGGGCGTCCCAGCCCCTCGGCAAGCTGGAGCCCGTGGCGACGACCGCCGAGGTGCGCGCGCTCATCCAGGCGGTCCGCGCGGTCTACGTCTCCCAGGCGGTGAAGAGGTACGCCGTGGACATGGTGACCGCGACCAGGCGGTCGCCGGACCTGCGCCTGGGCGCCTCGCCGCGCGCGACGCTCCAGCTGCTGCGTGGGGCCAGGGCGCACGCCGCGCTGGCCGGCCGCGACTACGTGATCCCGGACGACCTGCAGGAGCTGGCGGTGCCGGTGCTCGCGCACCGGCTGCTGCCCAGCCTGGAGGCGCAGGGGCAGCGCCGCCAGCCGGAGCAGGTGGTGGCCGATCTGGTGCGCCGCGTCCCCGTTCCGGACACGAACTGACGTCCTCCCCGCGCCGCGGCCAGGGCCGCGGCGCCCCAGGAGAGTGCAAGGAGATTCGATGACGGGGCTCAAGGCGCTGACCTCGCGCGGCAGGTCGTTTCTCGCGTCGGGCGCGGCGGCGCTGCTGTGCGCCCTCATCCTCGGCGAGCAGGACCTGCTGCGGATCGCGGTGCTGGTCGTCGCGATGCCGTTGATTTCCGCGATGGTGGTGGCGCGGACCCGCTACCGGCTGACCTGTGCCCGGCGCCTGGACCCCGCCCGCGTCGAGGCGGGCGCCGGCAGCACGGTCACCCTGAGGCTGGAGAACGTGACCCGCCTCCCCACCGGCCTGCTGCTCGTCGAGGACAACCTGCAGTACGCCCTGGGAACGCGGCCCCGGTTCGTCCTGGACCGGGTGGAGGCGCGCGGCATCCGCGAGGTGGACTACAAGGTCCACTCCGACCTGCGCGGCCGCTATCCCATCGGCCCGCTGTCGGTCCGGATCGCCGACCCGTTCGGGATGGTCGAGCTCAACCGGTCGTTCACCATCACGGACACCCTGGTGGTGGTGCCCCAGGTGGTGGCCCTCCCCCACGTGCGCCTTTCCGGCGAGTGGAGCGGCGGGGGCGACAGCCGTTCACGGTCGGTGGCGGCGGCGGGCGACGACGACGTGGCCCCGCGCGAGTACCGCCTGGGGGACGACCTGCGGCGGGTGCACTGGAGGTCCACCGCCCGCCGGGGCGAGCTGATGGTGCGGCGCGAGGAGCAGCAGTGGCAGAGCAGGGGCGCGCTCCTGCTGGACACCCGCAGGCACGCCCACCGGGGCGACGGCCCGCGCTCGTCGTTCGAGGTGGCGGTCTCGGCCGCGGCGTCGATCGGCGTACACCTGGCGCACGAGGGTCTCGGCCTGCGCCTGGTCACCGACCAGGGCCCGGAGCGCCTCGCCGACGGCGGCCTGGCGTGGTCACTGCTCGACACCCTCTCCGTCGTACGGCAGAGCTCGGCCCGCTCGCTGGAGCACGGGGTCGGGGCGCTGCGCCAGGGCAGCGGGGAGGGGCTGATCGTGGCGGTCCTCGGGGCGCTCGACGCCGGGGAGGCCCAGGCGCTGGCCCGGCTGCGGCACAGCGGCGTGACGGGGGTCGCGGTCATGCTCGACGTCACGACCTGGGATTCGGCGCCGGACGAGTCGTTCGAGGTGGCGCAGTCCGTGCTCTTGCGGGCCGGATGGCGGGTGCTGCGGCTTCCCTCCGGGACGTCCCTCGCCGACATCTGGCCGGAGGCGGCGTACAAGAGGAGCGCGGCGTGACGACGGGACGGGTTCACGGTGATCGGAGAGGGCCGGTGAGCGGGCGATGAGGCTGTCGGTCGTCGCGGGGCTGGCCGTCGGCGCGGTAACGCTGACGCTCTACTCGCTGTTCGAGGGCGGGGCCTGGTTCTGGGCCTGTGTGGGCACCCTCCTGGTCACGACCGGCGGAGCGACCCTCGCGTCGCGGTTCGACGCGCCGAAGTGGGCGGTGCCGCCCCTGCTGCTGCTCGCGACGGCGGTGTTCCTGTCGGCCACGTTCGCCAAAGAGCACACGTGGGCGTGGGTGGTCCCGACGAAGGCGTCGGCACTGCGGCTGGGCGAGCTGCTCGCCGAGGGGTTCACCGACATCCAGCGATACGCCGTGCCAGTGCCGGCCGAGCCCGGCGTGAGCATGCTGACCGCGAGCGGCGTCGGCCTGATCGCCATCCTGGTGGACCTGTTCGCGGTACGGCTGCGCCGGGCCGCGCTGGCGGGGCTGCCCCTGCTCGGCCTGTTCACGGTGCCCGCCGCGGTGCTGACCGAGCCGGTCGCCTGGCCGGCCTTCGTGATCGCGGCGATCGGCTACGTCGGACTGCTGGTGGCGGACGGCCGGGAGCGGCTCACCCAGTGGGGCCGTGCCGTACTGGTGCGGCGGGCTCGTTCGGTCGGGACTGACAAGGCGGACTCAGGGCGGCTCGCGCTCTCCGGCAAGCGGATCGGCGCGACCGCGATCGCCCTCGCGGTCGTCCTGCCCGCGTTGCTCCCGGCACTGAGCCCCGACCCGCTGTTCGGCTTCGGCGTGGGCAACGGGTCGGGGAAGGGCGGCAACAGCATCGGCATCCCCGACGCGATCGCCAAGCTCAGTGGCCAGTTGTCGCAGCAACGGAACCTGACGGTGCTGACCTACACCAGCGCCGACGACCGGCCGCGCTACCTGCGCATCTACGCGCTCGACGTCTTCGACGGGAAGAAGTGGACGGTGAGCCCGCTGCGCGGCCGCCCGGAGGACCGGGTGTCGGAGGGACCGCTGCCGCCGCCGCCCGGCCTCGGGCCCGGCATCGCGACGAACCGGGTGGAGAGCCGCATCAGCGTGAGCGAGGACATCGGCCCGCTGCTCTTCCTGCCCCTGCCCTATCCGGCGGTCGAGGTCGACGTCGACGGCGACTGGCGGGCCGACCAGGCGTCGCGGATGGTGTTCTCCACCCGTGACGAGGCCGCCGGGCTGAACTACCGGGTGGTGGTGAACGAGCCGCGGCCCACCCGTGACCAGCTGGACACCATGGACACGCCGACGCCGGACTCGCGCTTCCTCGCGCTGCCGGACCTGGACCCCAAGATCGTCGCCATGGCCGGGCGGGTGACGGCGAAGGGCGCCACGCCGTACCAGAAGGCCGTCCTGCTGCAGGAGTGGTTCACCCGTACCGGCGGCTTCAGCTACAGCCTGGAGACGAAGGGGTCGGGTGGCAGCGCGCTGTCGCGGTTCATCCTCACCGCGCGCACGGGGTACTGCGAGCAGTTCGCCAGCGCGATGGCGGTGATGGCCCGGGTGATCGGCATCCCGGCGCGGGTGTCGATCGGCTACACGGGCGGCACGAAGATCGAGAAGTCGTGGGCGGTGCGCACCCAGGACGCGCACGCCTGGCCGGAGCTGTACTTCGAGGGCGTGGGCTGGCTGCCCTTCGAGCCGACACCGGCCGGTGGCGCGGGCCAGGGCACGGCCCGCGTGCCCGACTACTCGCTGCCGCGCCCGTCCGAGGTCACGCCGTCGGCCGACCCGTCCGCCGGGCCTGCCTCCGACGAGGAGGACACCTCCTCCCAGGGCCCGACCCGCCGCAATCCGAGGGACTTCGAACGCGATCTCGGGGCCGTCCCGGTCGCGGTGGACCCGGGTATGCCGGTGGCCGCGAAGATCGCGTTGGGCGCGGCGGGCGTCCTGCTGCTCGCGCTGGTCCCGGCGGCGGCCCGGACGCTGGTCCGCCGGCGCCGGCACGCGCAGATCCGGCGCGGCGGGGCCGCGCCCGCGATCAGGGCCGCGTGGGCCGAGCTGTGCGACACCCTGACCGATCTCGGCGAGGCGCGGGAGCCGAGCGAGAGCCCGCGCGCGCTCGCCCGGAGACTGACGGAGATGTACGAGTTCGACGCGGAGGCCGCGGCGGCGGTCACGGCCGTCGCGACGGCTGAAGAGCGGATGCGTTACGCCGCGTCCCCGCCGTCGGCGGGACCCGCGGCGGCCGAGCTGTCATGCGTACGGCGGGCCCTGATGGGAGCGGTGCCGGGGAAGCGGCGGATGGGGGCGCTGCTCGCGCCTCGGTCGATCCTGCTGCGGGTGCGGGCGGCGGGGACGAGGGTGCTGGACGGGTTCGACCGGCTGGAGGGCATCCGGTGGCTGCCCCTGTCCAAGGGCGAGGCGGGCACCAGGTAGGGGGCCTGGGAACGTCGGTGGCGGCTCACTCGCGGCGAGCCGCCACGACCGCTCTCCCCGTGTCGGTCGCCGAAGGCGGAGGTTCAGCGCTCGTCGGTGCGACGGCGCCAGCGCTCCTCCATGCGGTCCATGAAGCCCAGACGCTGCGGGCGGCGGCCGCGTGCCCGGGGGGCCGGGCTCTCGACGCCGAAGCCGTTCATGCGCTTCCAGCTGGACAGGCCCCAGAGGCAGGTCGCCAGCATCACCACGAACCCGGCGACGCCGAGCCAGATCTCGTTTGCCACGACGCCGACCATCAGCAGGACGACGCCGAGCGCGAAGCCGAGGGACGCCTTCAGCAGGCGCCGCTTGTAGTGGCTGCGCGGATCGCTGATCCGAACGGCGTTGGCCCACTTCGGGTCCTCGGCGTAGAGACCCTGCTCGATCTGGTCGAGCAAGCGCTGCTCGTGCTCAGAGAGCGGCACGGCGCCTCCCAAGGACGGCCCCATTTCGGGGAAAACGGCAACGGACGACACGGGGTGTCCGGACCTCGCGGTCGGTTATCCCCAGAATACGAGGCTGTAGACGTAGACGAAAGAAAACGTCCAACGTGGTCCAAACCGGTGGGGACGTCATAGATCCATTGGACCAGACGGAGGGCGGACGAGCGAAGCCGGGCGGACCGCATCGGGACCGAAGCGCCGGATCGCCTTGTCCATCGCCTGTTCCGCCTCTCGCCAGCCGGTCTCTCTCTCGCCGAGGCTGAGCTGGCGGGTGACCGTGCCGGCCGGGCGGAGGTTTTCCATGCGCACCCCGACCAGCCGCAGCCGGACCCGATCCAGCCCGGCGGCGGCGAAAAGTTCACAGGATGTGGCGAATATCTCCTTGGCGACGTCGGTGGCCTCGCGCAGCGTACGCGATCTGGTGATCGTGGTGAAGTCGGCGCGGCGCAGCTTGACGCTGACGGTCCGGCCGACCTGGCCGCTCGCTCTGAGCCGGGCCGCGACCCGCTCGGACAGCCGCAGCAGCTCGCGCCTGATCGTCTCCGGGTCGTCGACGTCGAACGGGAACGTCTCCTCGTTGCCGATGCTCTTGTCCGGGGTGTGCGCCACCACCGGGCGCTCGTCCCGGCCCCAGGCCAGGGCGGCGAGGTGGGCGCCGACGGCCCCGAGCTCGCGCTGGAGCGTGGACACGGGCACCTGGGCCAGATCGCCGACGGTGCGGATGCCCAGCCGGACCAGGACCTGCTCGGTGCGCTCGCCGACGCCCCACAGGGCGGCGACGGGCAGCGGATGGAGGAACTCGACCACGCCGTCCGCCGGGACGACGAGCAGCCCGTCGGGCTTGCACTGGCGGGAGGCGAGCTTGGCCACGAACTTGTTGCTCGCGACGCCGACCGAGCAGGTGATGCCGTACTGCTCGGCGACCTGCTCGCGGATCATGGCGGCGATGGCGGAGGGACTGCCGAGCCGGCGCCGGGCGCCACCGACGTCGAGGAACGCCTCGTCGGAGGAGATCGGCTCCACCTCGGGGGTGATCGACCGGAAGATCTCCATGACGCCCCGGGAGACCGCGGTGTACTTGCGGTGATCCGGCGGGATGATCGTGGCGCGCGGGCAGACGCGCATCGCCCGGGTCATCGGCATCGCCGAGTGCACGCCGAACCGGCGGGCCTCATAGGTGGCGCTGAGGACCACCCCGCGGGCCCCGGCGGCGCCGACGATGACGGGCAGGCCGCGCAGCTCGGGCCGGTCGAGCAGCTCGACGCTGGCGAAGAAGGCGTCCATGTCCACGTGCAGGATCGGGCAGCCGCTGTCATCGGCCAGCCCGCCGCCGCCTTGGGGGAGCATCTGCTTCCGGGACACGCCTTCGATCCTATCCGAACAGGAGTTCTATCGGTAGGCGATGACGTGCACCTGGGTGGCGATGTCGCGCAGCACGGGATGGGCGGCGGCGGCCCGCTCCAGCTCGACCAGGGCCGCCGGGTCCGCCTCCGCCAGCCGGCTCGGCACGAGGTCGGCGAAGACCCGGACGCCGTGCACGTCCGCGACGGTGAACCCGGCCTTGGCCAGGAGGCCGGTCACGTCCTCCTTGGTGAACCTGCGCGGGGTGGGGTCGCGGTCGCCCCAGCGCCCGGCGGAGTCGGCGAGCACCTGCCGCGCCTCACCGAAATTGCCGGACAGGGCGCGGTGGATGGCGGTGGCCACCGGGTTCGCGGCCAGCACGCTGACCACGCCGCCCCGGCGCAGGATGCCCGCGGCGGCGGCCAGCGCCGCGGCGGGGTCCTCGACGTATTCGAGGACGCTGTGGCAGAGCACCAGATCGGCGCCGCCGGACTCCAGGAGGTCGCCGAGGTCCCCGGCGTCGCCCTGCACTGCGCGCACGGGAACACCGGTCTCGGCGGCCCGGCGCTCCAGCGCGGCCAGCGAGTCCGGTGACGGATCGACCACGGTGACGGCGTGACCCAGCCCGGCCAGCGGCACCGCGAACCCGCCGGTGCCCCCTCCCGCGTCCACGATGTCCAGCCTGTCGCGTCCTGTCGCGGCGGTCAGGTCCGCCAGGACCGCGCGGAGCGCCTCCCAGACGACGGTCTGCCGCGTGGCGTCACGCACTTTCGCCCCTCCCTCGTACGGCTCCCGCCAGCCTAACGGCACGGCCGGACACCCCCGCGCGAGGCGGGAGCGGACCGGTCGATCAGAGGGACAGCGACGGCTTGAGCTGCTTGAACCGAGCGAGCAGGCCGTTGACGAAGTGCGGCGACTCGTCGGTGGACAGCTCGGCGGCGAGATGCACCCACTCGCTGATGACGACGCCCTCGGGCACCTCGTCCGACCAGAGCATCTCGTACGTGCCGCCGCGCAGGATGTTGCGGTCGACAGCGGGCATGCGCTCCAGCGTCCAGCCTTCGGCGTACGTGGCGAGAAGATCGTCGATGCGGCCGAGGTTCTTGGCCACGCCCTCCACCAGAGCGGAGGTGTACTCGTTGACGGGCGGCTCGGCGCGCTGGACGCGCTCGGCCAGGACAGTCAGCGGGCTCTCGTCGCGCGCCTCGGCCTCGAACAGGATGTCGAGCGCGCGTCGTCGGGCCTTGCCCCGAGCTGACACGTCAGGCCCGACCGAGGTATTCGCCGCTGCGGGTGTCGACCTTGACCTTCTCGCCGGTCGTGATGAACAGCGGAACCTTGATCTCGGCGCCGGTCTCCAGCTTGGCCGGCTTGGTGCCGCCGGTGGAGCGGTCGCCCTGCAGGCCGGGCTCGGTCTCGGCGATGGTCAGCTCGACGGCGGCGGGAAGCTCGACGTAGAGCACGTTGCCCTCGTTGATCGCCACCGTGGCGAGCATGTTCTCGAGCAGGTAGTTGGCGGTGTCGCCGGCGGCGGCGCGCGAGACGTGCAGCATGTCGTACGTCTCGGTGTCCATGAAGACGAAGTCCTCGCCGTCCAAGTACGAGTACTGCATCTCGCGCTTGTCGACGTTGGCCACTTCAACCTTGACGCCCGCGTTGAAGGTCTTGTCCAGGACCTTGCCGGACATGACGTTCTTCAGCTTGGTGCGGACGAACGCGCCGCCCTTGCCGGGCTTGACGTGCTGAAACTCCACGACGGTCCAGAGTTCCCCGCCGTCGAGCTTGAGCACCAGTCCGTTCTTGAGGTCGTTCGTCGTCGCCACGTGGTTCTCCTGAGTGCGGCTGCCCTAGATGACGAGCAGCTCCTTGGTGGTCAGTGTGAGGAGCTCCGGACCGTCGGCTCGAGCCACCAGCGTGTCCTCGATGCGCACCCCGCCCCTGCCGGGCAGGTAAACCCCCGGCTCAACGGTGAGCGGAACCCGATCGTCTATTCTACCGGTCTTGCCGGGGCCGAGGAACGGCTGCTCGTGGATCTCCAGGCCGACCCCGTGGCCCAGCCCGTGGCCGAAGTGTTCGGCGTGCCCGGCCTCCTCGATCACCGTCCGCGCGGCCGCGTCCACGTCGTGCGCCGACGCCCCCGGCCGTACGGCGTGGCGGCCGGCACGCTGGGCCCGCCGTACGAGCTCGTAGAGGTCGCGGAGCCAGTCGGCGGGGCGGCCGACGGCGACGGTGCGGGTCATGTCGGCGTGGTAGCCGTCGACGCGGGCGCCGAAGTCCATGGTCACCAGGTCTCCGGACTCGATCGCGCGCCCGGACGGCGAGTGGTGCGGCACCGCGCCGTTCGGGCCGCTCGCCACGATGGAGTCGAAGGCCGGCTTCTCCGCGCCGAGCTCCACCATGGCCGACTCCAGCCACCGGGCGACCTCGATCTCGGTGACGCCGGGCGCGATCCGTTCGGCCACCCGCGAGAACGCCGCGTCGGTGATCGCGCAGGCGCGGCGGAGCGCCTCGATCTCGGTCTCGTCCTTGACGGTCCTGACCTCCTCGACCACCCCGGAGACCGCGCCGAGGTCCGGGTGGTCCGCCAGCAGCTTGTGGTAGCCGGCGACCGACATGTCGTGCGCCTCGACGGCGAGCCGTCCCGCGCCCTCCGGGCGTCCGGCCAGCGCGCCGGTGACGTCGCGCGTCTCCACCGTCTCGACGTCGGCGCACTCGCGCCGGGCCGTCCCGATGTAGCGGGAGTCGGTGGCGAGCACGGCCTCCCCGGCCGCGGTGACGAGCACCGCGGCGTTGGAGCTGGACAGGCCGGTGAGATAGCGCACGTTGACCGGCCGCGTGACGAGCAGCGCGGTGAGGTCGTGCCCGGACAGTGCCGCGGCGACCTTGGCGCGGCGTGCGGCGAATGGCATGGGGGGTCCTCCGATCCGATGGGGGGACTCTACGCCGCGCCGCGGCGCCTCCCGGCCTCAGGCGCTCTCGGCGGGGGCGGGCCTGCGGGCCTGGGCGGCGCGGGAAGAGCGCAGCGGCGCCTCGCGCAGGAGCAGCACCGCGACGAACCCGAGGAACGCGGCGGGCACGCCGACGAGGAACACCGTCTGCATGCCCCGCGCGTACGCCTCCAGCACCATCGTGTGGATCGGGGCGGGCAGCTTCGCGATGGCCTCGGGGGTGCCGAGGCTGAGGGTGGACCCGCCACCCGACGGGGTGATGTGCGCGGCCGCCATCATCGACGTCAGCTCGCTCTTGACCTTGTTCGTGAGGATCGCGCCGTACGCGGCCACGCCGATGGCGCCGCCGAGGCTGCGGAAGAACGCGACGCCGGAGGTGGTGGCGGCCATGTCGCGCACCTCGGCGGCGTTCTGGGCGGCGAGGATCAGCATCTGCATGGTGAGGCCGAGGCCGAGGCCGAAGACCGCCATGTCGAGGCCGATCACGAGGTCGCTGGAGTCGACGTGCAGCCGGGAGAGCAGGCCGAGGCCGCCGGCGACGAGCAGCATCCCGGCCACGGGATAGGCCTTCCAGCGGCCGGTCCTGGTGACGATGCGGCCGGAGACGATGGAGCCGAGGAAGAGGCTCACGACCATGGGCAGCGTCATCAGGCCGGAGGCCGTCGGGCTCATGCCCTTGACGATCTGCAGGTACTGCGGCAGGTAGATCATCGCGCCGTACATGGCGATGCCGACGAGGAGGGAGGCCAGGCTGGCCAGCAGGAAGGTCCGGTCGCGGAACAGCCGGGGCGGGAGGATCGGGCCGGCCGCCCGCCGCTCGGCGACCACCGCGAGCAGGATGAGCGCCACGCCGAGCGCGCACAGGCCGTACGTCCAGCCGGAGTTCCACTCGAACTCGTGGCCGCCCAGGGAGAGCACGAGCATGAAGGAGGTGGCGGCGCCGGTGATCGTGAAGGCGCCCCACCAGTCGAGGCGGGCGTCGCGGTGCTCGTGGTCGCGGGGCAGCACCTTCTGGATCACGGCGAACGCGACGACGGCGAGCGGGACGCAGACGTAGAAGCACCACCGCCAGCCGAGCCAGGACGCGTCGACGATGAACCCGCCGAGCAGCGGGCCGGCGACGGTGGAGACGCCGAAGACCGCGCCGACGTAGCCGGAGTAGCGTCCCCGCTCCCTCGGCTCGACCACGTCGCCGAGGATGACCTGGGTCAGCGCGGAGAGCCCGCCCGTGCCGAGACCCTGCACCGCCCTGGCCGCGATCAGCATCCCGATGTTCTGCGACAGCCCCGCGACCACCGAGGCGGCCACGAACAGCATGAGGGACGTCTGGAACATGAGCTTGCGCCCGAAGATGTCGGACAGCTTGCCCCACAGGGGGGTCGAGACGGTCATCGTGAGCAGCGTCGCGCTGGCGACCCAGGAGAGCTGATCCTGCCCGCCGAGGTCGCCGACGATGGTGGGAAGCGCGGTGCCGACCACGGACGTCGAGATCATCGAGGTCAGGAGCGCGAGGAGCAGCCCCGAGAGGATTTCCATGACCTCCCGGTGTGTATGCGTCCGGCGGGTTCCCGCCTGATTCACGACGTCAGTCACGGATCCCCCAGATTAGTTAGTTTCTCTAAGGATTAGTAGACGCTTGTTTACATGTCAAACGCGTTAAGGTTGCGCCCCATGAGAGATCGTGCGGCGACCAGCCGGCGGATCCTGGAGGCGGCCAGGGAACTGTTCGCCGAGCACGGCTACGAGCAGGTCACGATGCGCATGATCGCCGCCGCCGCCGAAGCCAACGTCTCCCTGATCAACCGCTACTTCGGCACGAAGGCGGGACTCTTCGCCCAGGTCGTCGCGACGGGCTCGACTCTGGAGGCGGTCATCGAGGGGGACCCCGAGGGACTGCCCGCGCGGCTCGCCGCGCGCATGGCGCTGCGGCTGCACACCGGGACGGTGGAGCAGCTCACCCGCACGATCGACCGTGCGGGGACCAGCCCGGAGATCAGGGCGGTGCTCCGGGCCCGGGTCGAGGACGCCATGATCGGCGCGATCGCCGCACGGCTGAGCGGCCCGCGTCCGAGGGAGCGGGCCGCGCTCGCGGTGACGTTCATCCTCGGCGTCAGCTCGCTGCGCCGCCTGCTCGGGCCGGAGCCGCTCCGCGACTCCGATCCGGCGGCGGTGGAGGCCCGGCTGATCGCCGTCTTCACCGCCTGTCTCCGCCCTTGAGTGGGGATTTGTTCCGTATACACGGATAAGTCATGCCCCCTGCTTCCGCAGTCTCACCGGCACCGCCCGCATCGGCGGGGAAAAGGCCGTGCGAGCGGGAGCGCTATGAGGGGGCGGGCCGGGTCAGCCGGCGATGTCCCTGATCTTCTCGATCAGCGCGAGACGCTCCTCGTGGGTGCGGCCGATCGGCGCGACGTTGATCGTGGTCACCCCGGCCTCCCGCATCGCCGCCACCCGGTCGCGGACGAAGCCCTCCGAGCCGATCAGCGACATCCGCTCGAGCAGTTCGGCCGGGACGAGCGCGGCGGCCTCGTCCTTCTTCCCCTCCAGGTAGAGGTCCTGGATCCGCTCGGCCTCCTTCTCGTAGCCGTAGCGCCGGGCGAGGTCGTTGTAGAAGTTCTTGCCCTTGGCGCCCATGCCGCCGATGTACAGCGCGGCCATGGGACGGCCCAGCTCGCGCAGCCCGTCCACGTCGTCGCCGATCGCGAGGAACGCCTGGGCGATGACGTCGAGCTCGCCGAGCGAGGGGTCACGCTTCGCCTTGCCCGCCGCCAGAGAGTCGCCCCAGACGTCGGCGGCCTTCTCCGGCATGAAGAAGATCGGCTCCCAGCCCTCGGCCAGCTCGGCGGCCAGCGCCACGTTCTTCGGTCCGATCGCGGCGAGGACGATCGGGATGCGGTCGCGCACCGGGTGGTTGATCAGCTTCAGCGGCTTGCCCAGGCCCGTGCCGCCCTCATAGGGCAGGGTGTAGTGCTTTCCGGCGTATTCGAGGCGTTCGCGCCGCCAGACCTTGCGGCAGATCTCGATGACCTCGCGGGTCCGGCCCAGCGGCGCGGTGTACGGCACGCCGTGGAAGCCCTCGATGACCTGCGGGCCGGAGGCGCCCAGCCCGAGCGTGAACCGCCCGTCGGAGACGTAGTCCATCCCGGCGGCCGTCATCGCCAGCAGCGCCGGAGTGCGGGAGTAGATCGGCAGGATGCCCGAGGCGATCTGCAACCGCTCGGTCCTGGCGGCGATGTAGCCCATCTGGCTGACCGCGTCGAAGCTGTACGCCTCGGCGACGAAGACGATGTCCAGCCCGGCCTTCTCGTAGTCGGCCAGCTCGGCCACGGTCTCCTTGAACCCGCCCGCGTAGTTCAGGGCCATCCCGATCCGCATCCTGTACGTCCTTCCGCGCGCAGCACCGGAACCGAATGATGTTCCGTTTCTTTGGGGTCCCAGGCTAACGACCGGACCGGCGGCGGCCAACCCGGAGGGTCAGCGGGATCCGAGCGTGCGCAGGTCGTCCGGCGTGTCTAGGTCGGCCGGGTCGCCCACCCCGTCGCACTCCACCCGGGTGACCAGCTCGGGACGCGCCCGCAGGAAGGGCCGCGCTCCCACGTCGCCCTGGGCCAGCGCGGCCACCTCCGCGAAGTGCTCGCGGGTGATGAGCACGGGGTTGCGCGGCGCGCCGCCGTAGCAGGCCACCGCGACCGCGGCGCCCGCGCGGTACGCCGCGATCAGGCGGCGCACGGCCTCCGGCCGGACCAGCGGCTGGTCGACGAGGGCGATCACCGCGGCGCGGGCGGAGGCGGGCAGCGCGGCGAGGCCCGCGCGCAGCGACGAGCCCATGCCGGTCGCCCACTCGGGGTTGTGCACCGCGACCGCGCCCGGGACCCGCACCTCCGCGGCGCCGAGCACGATCAGCACCGGGTCGCAGCCCCCGTCGGCGAGCAGCCGCACGCCGCGATCGGCGAGCCGCTCCCCCTCGAACTCCACCAGCGCCTTCGGTGTGCCCATCCTGCGGCCCGAACCGGCCGCGAGCAGGACACCCACGACCTCGTTGGGATCAGCCGTCGCCATCCGCACGCTCCCCACCCTGACTCGCCGCGACGGACGCGCCCGAAAGCCCGGCGTCGCCGTGGATCCGGCCCGTCGTCTCGGTCAGGGCGCGGCCGGTTCCGCCCCACCGGAGCTGGATCAGCTCGGCCGCGATCGACACCGCCGTCTCCTCGGGTGTGCGCGCGCCGAGGTCCAGCCCGATCGGCGAGCGCAGCCGGGACAGCTCCGTGTCCGTGAGCCCCGCCTCGCGCAACCGCCGCAGCCGGTCCTCGTGGGTGCGCCGCGACCCCATCGCCCCAACGTACGTCGCCGGGGTGCGCAGCGCGACCTCCAGCAGCGGGACGTCGAACTTGGGGTCGTGGGTGAGAACGCAGATCACGGTGCGCTCGTCCACCTCGGCCGTCGCCAGGTAGTCGTGCGGCCACTTCACCACGACCTCGTCGGCCTCGGGAAACCGGCGGGAGGTGGCGAACACCGGACGCGCGTCGCAGACCACCACGTGGTAGCCGAGGAACTTGCCGATCCGCGCCACGGCCGCGGCGAAGTCGATGGCGCCGAACACCAGCATCCGCGGCGACGGCGCGAACGACTGCACGAAGACCTGTAGGTCGTCCAGCCGCCGCTCCCCCTCGGAGCCGTACCGGCGGACGCCGGTGAGCCCCTGGGCGAGCATCCCGTGCGCGTCGTCGTCCACCGCGTCGTCGAGCCGGGACGAGCCGAGCGTGCCGGAGGCGCGACCGGGCCGTACGACGCGGCGCGCCCCGATCGGCCCCGGCCCGGCGACGATCGTCGCCACCGCCACCGGCTCGCTCCGCTCGATGGAGGCGGCGACCTCCCCCAGCTCGGGGTAGGTCGCGCGCGAGACGGGCTCGACGAACACGTCGATGACGCCACCGCAGGTCAGGCCGACGGAGAAGGCGTCATCGTCGCTGACGCCGTACCGCTGGAGCACGGGCGTGCCGTCCGCGACCACCCGCTGGGCCAGGTCGTAGACCGCGCCCTCGACGCAGCCGCCGGAGACGCTGCCGGTCGCCTCGTCCCGGAGCACCGCCATGGACGCCCCGGGCGGCCGGGGCGCGCTGCGGAACGTGCCGACCACGGTGGCCAGGCCGAACCGCTCCCCCGCCTCCCACCAGCGCACGATCTGGGCCAGCACGTCACGCATCCGGCCTGCCTCTCCCCCGATGAACCGCACCGGGGACCGTGCCGCCGGCCAGGCGGAGCGCGAGCTCCTCGTACGCGGCCAGGCTGTGCCCGGCGACGAACTCGGTGACGTACGGCAGGGCCGCCCGCATCCCGGCGGTCAGCGGCCGATAGGCCGGGTCCCCCTTGTGCGGATTGACCCAGATCACCCGGTGGGCGAGCCGCGACAGGCGTTCCATCTGGCGGCCGAGCAGGCTCGCGTCGCCCCGCTCCCAGCCGTCCGAGGCGATCACCACGATCGCGCCCCGGGGGTCGGACAGCCGGAGCAACTCCTTCAGCTCCTCCCCCAGCCGGGTGCCGCCGCTCCAGTCGGGGATCGCGGCCGAGACGGCGTCCATGGCGACGGCGGGGTCGCGGTGGCGCAGCTCCGCGGTCACCCTGGTGAGCCGGGTGCCCACGCTGAACACCTCGGTGGCGCGCGGCTCGGCGCGGACCAGGGCGTGCGCGAAGCGCAGCAGGGTGTCGGCGTAGGGGGCCATCGAGCCGCTCACGTCCACGAGCATGACGACCCGGCGCGGCTTCTCGGTGCGGTCGCGGAACCGCGGCCGGGCCGGCTCACCGCCGCGGCGGACCGCCTCGCGCACGGTGCGGCGGCCGTCGAGCGCGCCGCGGTGCGACGGCGCGCGGCGACGCGACGTGCGCCGCTCGCGGGCGCTCCTGAGCATCCCGAGCAGCCGGGCCACCTCCTGCCGCTCGACGGCGGTCATCCGGGCGACGTCCCGGTGGCGCAGCACCTCGATCTCGCTCGCCGTGGCCGCCGCGCTCGCCTCGCCTCCCTCGCCCGGCTCTCCGGCTCCCTCGTCGGGGCGCAGGACGAACCGGGTCACGGTCGCCGCGGGCGGCACGCGGCGGGCGGCGGGCCGCGCGCCGCCGAAGTAGGCCGCGAAGCACCGGTCGTACCGGTCGAGGTCGTCGGGGCAGGAGCAGAGCGTCAGCCGGCCGGCCCAGTAGACGTCGCACGGCTCGCGCGCGCCCAGCTCGCGCAGCGCGGCGAGGAAGCCCTGGGTCCGCTGGTGGTCGGCGGCGACCCCGGCCGCGCGCAGCGTGCGGGCGAAGCCCGTCATCGCCCGGACGAGGGCGGCGCGGTCGTCGCCCGCCGCCCCGTGTCCCTCACGTGCCTCGCGGCGCGGCTCAGGCACGGCCGCCTCCGCCTCCCGCGCGCGCCGCGAGCCCGTCGCCCAGCAGGCCGCCGCGCCGTACGGTCTCCTGGTCCTCGCGGTATTTGAGCAGCGCGCCCAGGGTGACCGCGGCCAAACCGGGGTCGAGGCGGGCGGCGCCGAGGGTGAGCAGCGCCTCGGCCCAGTCGAGCGTCTCGGCCACGCCGGGCGGCTTGACCAGGTCGGCCTCGCGCAGCCGTCCGGCCGCGCCGGCCACCTCGGCCGCGAGCTCCTCCGTGCAGGCGGGCAGCCGCCGCAGCAGGATCGCGACCTCGCGCTCGAAGGAGGGATGCTCGATCCAGTGGTACAGGCAGCGCCGTTTGAGCGCCTCGTGCACCTCGCGGGTGCGGTTGGAGGTCAGGACGACGACCGGCGGCGTCTGCGCCCTGATCGTGCCGAGCTCGGGCACGGAGATCGTGAAGTCGGAAAGGACCTCGAGGAGGAACGCCTCGAACTCGTCGTCGGCCCGGTCGATCTCGTCCACGAGCAGCACGCAGGGCCGGGTCTCCAGGGCGCGCAGCAGCGGCCGGGCGACCAGGAACCTGCGGTCGTAGATCTCGCCTTCCAACGCCTTGACGTCGGTGGCCCCGGCCGCCTCGGCGGCCTTGATGTGCAGCAGCTGGCGGGCGAAGTCCCAGTCGTAGAGCGCCTGGGCGGCGTCGAGCCCCTCGTAGCACTGCAGCCGGATGAGCGGGGCGTCGAGGATCGCCGCGAGCGTCTTGGCCAGCTCGGTCTTGCCGACGCCCGCCTCGCCCTCAAGGAAGAGCGGGCGCCCCATCCGCAACGCCAGGAACGCGGCCGTGGCCAGGCCCTCGTCGGCCAGGTAGTCGTGTTCTTCCAGCAGCGCGGCCAGCTTGGCGGGCGAGTCGATCCCCGCCGCCGGGTCCGGGTTCGTCCTCTGGGACACACAGTCAGGCTACGTCCACCGTCCCTCGCCTGACTGTGGTCAATTTCGCCAAACAGCGGATGGATTCGTATAAATTGCTCGGCGTTCGCGGCGATATGGTCGCGGGCATGGAGCAGCCCGCCCTCCGTCCTCCGGCATCCCTGGACCTCGCCGCCTCCCCGTGCGCGGACGCGCTGCGCGCCGAGCTGATCGCGCGCTGGGCGGAGCCGCACCGGCGCTACCACACCGCCGCGCACCTCGCCGCCGTCCTCGCCGCGATCGAGCCGCTCGCCGGGCACGCCGCCGACCCGCGGGCCGTACGGCTCGCCGCCTGGTTCCACGACGCGGTGTACGAGGGACGCGCGGGGTGGGACGAGGAGCGCAGCGCCCAGCTCGCGCAGGCCCGCCTGGCCGCGTGCGGGGCGCCGGACGGCCTGGTCCGTGAGGTGGCCCGGCTGGTCCGGGTGACCGCGTCACACACGTACGAGCCCGGCGACGCGGACGCGGCGGTGCTGTGCGACGCCGACCTGTCCGTTCTGGGCGGGGAGCGGGCGGCCTACGCGACGTACGCGCGGGCGGTCCGACAGGAGTACCGGCATGTGCCGGATGAGCTGTTCCGGGCGGGACGCGCGCAGGTCCTGCGGCGGCTCCTGGCCCGGCCCCACCTGTACGGCACGGCCGCCGGCCGGGCGCTGTGGGAGGCGCGGGCCAGGGAGAACCTCACCGGGGAGCTCGCCTCACTCGGCTGAGGGGCTGCCGGCCAGGGGGCGCCACTTGGGGTTGCGCAGCCCGGCGGCCCGCAGGCGCGACACGAGCTCCCGGCTCGACACCGGCTCGGCGCCGAGCAGGACGGCGTGGTCGTAGATCGTCTCCGGAACGTCGTAGTGATCGCGGTCGAAGGCGCGCGGCGGCACGCCGAGGAGCTGGGCGAAGCCGTGCAGCTCGTCGTACGAATGATCGCTGACGAGGTGCGACCAGAGCAGCCTGCGGGGCCCGGGCCAGTTGGGCCAGTCGATCAGCACGCTCACTCTGGACCTCACCGGGCTCGACGATCGTTCCAGAGGAACTTTACGGCGAAACCCGGCACCTCCCTTGGGCGGGCGCGAACGGCGGGCCCGCTCCCCCGCCTCAGTCGCGGTCGGGGGCCTCACCGCGGGCGCGGATGAGGGCGCGCAGCTCGGAGACCGCCTTACGGGAGCGCTCCTTCTCGGAGCCCTGGATGCCCATGGCGCCGACGATGTTACCGTCGGCCAGGTCGAGCTTGGGCCAGGGTTCGCCCTCGACCAGGTTCACGTCGAGTACCTGGGCCCATTCGAAGTGGTGGGTCCGCAGCGCGTTGACGACCTTGATGCCCCGCTCGTCCGCCTCCACGCGGAGCCGCCCGAGCAGGTGCAGCACGGCCGCCACCGCGCCGCCGAAGGCGATCATGCCGAGCCGGTCCGGCAGCTTGAACTGCTCGGGCAGGATCACCGCGAGGACCACCGAACCCACCACCATGATCGCCGCCATGGAGTACGCGATGATCCGCGCCTGGCGCGGACGCCAGGTCACCGGCAGCGGGGGCGGCGCGGCAGTCGTCATCGCGCACCTCCGCGCTCGTCGACGACGTGGCGGCCGGCCGGAGGGATACCTGTGAGCGTCTGCATGATCACCGAGATGCGTTGGACGTACGGGTCGCGTGCACGCTACCGCGCGGGCACGAGCGCCGGGTCGCGGAGCAGGAGCGCGGTCTCCAGCGCGGCGACCGTCGCCTCGTACCCCTTGTCCTCATGGCCGCCCGGCACACCGGAACGGTCGAGCGCCTGATCGAGGGTCTCACAGGTGAGCACCCCATTCCCGACCGGGGTGGACTCGTCCAGCGCCACCCTGGTCAGCCCGGCCGTCACCGAGTCGCAGACGTAGTCGAAGTGGGCCGTATCGCCGCGGATCACCGCGCCGAGCGCCACCACCGCGTCGCACCGGCGCGCGAGGGCCTGCGCCACGACCGGGATCTCCAGCGACCCGGCCACCCGCAGCACGGTCGGCTCGGCGCCGCAGTCGCGCGCCGCCCGCACCGCCCGCTCCACCAGCCGGTCGGTGATCTCGGCGTGCCAGCGGGCCGCCACGATGCCGACGGTCAGCCCGGCCGCCTCGACCGGGGCCGCCTGGGGACGTCCGACGCCGCTCATGCCGTCTCCCGGGTCCCGTGTCCGGACGGGCCGCGCCCGTCGATCCGCTCGCTCATGCCGTCTCCTCCTCCTTGGGAATGTCGTGGCCGAGCCGGTCGCGCTTGGCCGTGAGGTACTTCTCGTTGTACGGGTTGACCGCCATCGGCATGGGCTCGCGGCCGAGCACCTTGATGCCGTAGCCGTCCATGCCGCGCACCTTCGCGGGGTTGTTGGTCAGCAGCCGCACGGACTTCACACCGAGGTCGGCGAGCATCTGGGCGGCGTTGGAGAACTCCCGCGCGTCCACCGGCAGCCCGAGCTCCACGTTGGCGTCCACGGTGTCGCTGCCGTTGTCCTGCAGCCCGTACGCCTGAAGCTTGGCGAGCAGGCCGATGCCCCGGCCCTCGTGGCCGCGCAGATAGACCACGACGCCTCGGCCCTCCTCGGCGATGGCCCGCATGGCGTGGTCGAGCTGCACGCCGCAGTCGCAGCGCAGCGAGCCGAGGACATCGCCGGTGAGGCACTCGGAATGGGCGCGCACCAGCACGTTCTCGCCGTCGGCCAGATCGCCGTAGACGAGCGCCAGGTGTTCGCCGCCGTCCAGGGCGCTGGAGTAGCCGTAGGCCCGCCAGACGCCGTACCGGTTGGGGATGCGGGTCTCGGCGACCCTGGTCACCATGCGCTCGGTGCGCTTGCGGTGGTCGATGAGCTGCTCGATCGTCACGAGCGCGAGGTCGTGCTCGTCGGCGAACTCGCGCAGGGCGGGCAGCCGCTTCATGGTGCCGTCGTCGTTGACGACCTCGGCGAGCGCGCCGGATGGGGCGAGCCCGGCCAGCCGGGCCAGGTCCACCGCCGCCTCGGTGTGGCCGGGACGGACCAGCACGCCGCCCTCCCGGTACCGCAGCGGGAAGATGTGCCCCGGCCGGACCAGCTCGTACGGCTCGGTGGCCGAGTCGCAGAGCGTACGGATCGTCAGCGCCCGGTCGGCGGCCGAGATCCCGGTGCTCACCCCGTCCCTGGCGTCCACGCTGATCGTGTACGCGGTGCGCATGCGCTCCTTGTTCTCGTGGACCATCAGCGGCAGGCCGAGCCGGTCCAGCTCGCCCCCCTCCATGGCCACGCAGATCACGCCACTGGTGTGCCGGATCATGAATGCGACGAGCTCGGGCGTGGCCTTGGCCGCCGCGAAGATGATGTCGCCCTCGTTCTCGCGGTGCTCGTTGTCGACCACGACGACCGGCCGGCCCTCGCGGATGTCGGCGACGGCCCGTTCGATCGGGTCCAGACGGATGCTCATATGGTTGCTGCCTCCAGTGCGCGGGATTCGCGCCGCCAGTCGCGGAACCCGATCAGGACCAGGACGAAGAAGACGGCGTAGACCGCGCCGGAGACGACCAGCCCCGAACGGAACGCCAGCGGGACGCCGACCAGGTCGACGGCGACCCACAGCAGCCAGAAGTCGACCAGCGCCCGCCCCTGCGCCCAGGTCGCCACCGCGCTGCCGACGAAGATGTACGCGTCGGGCCACGGCGCCCACGACACGTTCAGGCCGCGGGAGTTGAGGAACCCGAAGAGCAGAGCGACCGCGACGGTGCCGGCGGCCAGTACGGCGACCAGCGCGACGCGCTCGCGCCCGGTGGCCGAGCGGACGGCCAGCGGCGCGCCACCGCGGCTGCCGCGCGACCAGCGGACCCAGCCGTAGATCGCGAGCGCGCCGAACAGCACCTGCTTGAGCGCGTTTCCGGTGATATGCGCGCTGATCGACGCGGCGAACAGCAGCACCGAGCCGGCGAACTGGACCGGCCAGGTCCAGATCGTCCGCTTCATCGCGAACCACAGCGTGGCCAGCGCGCACACGTTGCCCACCAGGTCGGCCCAGGCGACGTGCCGGCCGAGGACCTCGAACCCCGCCTCCGCCCAGTTCACGGCCGGACCCCGAGGCCGTGCGCGCCGAGAAGCTTCTCGACGTGCTTGGCGAGGATGTCGACTTCCAGGTTGACCGGGTCGCCCGGCTGCTTGCGGCCGAGGGTGGTCATCTCCAGCGTGGTCGGGATCAGGCTGACGGCGAAGCCGCCCGTGTCCACGCCGGCCACGGTCAGGCTGACGCCGTCCACCGCGATCGAGCCCTTCTCGACGACGTAGCGGTCCAGTTCGGCCGGCAGGGAGATCCGCACGACGTCCCAGTGCTGGGCGGGCTCGCGGGAGAGCACCACGCCGGTGCCGTCCACGTGCCCCTGCACGATGTGGCCGCCGAGCCGCTGGTCGACGCGTACGGCCCGCTCCAGATTGACCCGTGAGCCCGGCACCAGCACGCCGAGGCAGGAGCGGTCCAGGGTCTCCTTCATCACGTCGGCGGTGAACACGCCGTCCGCGACGCCGACGACGGTCAGGCAGACCCCGTTGACCGCGATCGACGCGCCGTGGACGGCGTCGGCGGTGACGATCTCGCCGCGCACCGACAGGCGGGCCGAGTCGGCGAGCGGCTCGATCGCGACGACCTCGCCCAGTTCCTCGACGATTCCGGTGAACATCTCAGTTCTCCTTCGATGGTGCCGACCGGTGGGACGCGGCGGCGTCCCCGGAGCCCGGGGAGGCTCCGGGGCGGAGCACGACCCGCAGGTCCGGCCCGATGGGGGTGACATCTTCGATTTCGAAGCGGTGGATGTCGGCGATCGTGGCGACACCGGCCGGGCCGAGCGCCGCCGCCCCCGCCCCCAGCAGCGCCGGGGCGAGATAGCCGACGACCCGGTCCACCAGGCCCTCCCTGACGAAGGACCCGGCCAGCCGCGGCCCGCCCTCCACCAGCACGCTCACGATCTGCCGCCGGCGCAGCTCCTCCAGGAGCACGCGCAGGTCCAGCCCGTACGGCGTGCGCGGCAGCCGTACGACGTCGGCGAGGTGCTCCGGAACGGCGGTGTCGGCGGCCACCGCGACCAGGGTGGGCGCCGGCCCCGACAGGACGCGGGCCGCCCGCGGCGTGCGCGCGGCCGAGTCGACGACGACGCGCAGCGGCGCCCGCTCGGGGCCGGCTCCCTCGGACGTCCGGACGGTGAGCAGGGGGTCGTCGGCGAGGACCGTGCCGATCCCCGCCACGATCGCGTCGCACTCGCCGCGCAGCCGGTGGACGTCGGCGCGGGCCTCGGCGGAGGTGATCCACTTGCTGGTGCCGTCCCGCGCCGCCGACCTGCCGTCGAGCGTGGCCGCGAACTTCCAGGTCACGTACGGCCGGCGGGCCCGGACGGAGGTGAGCCAGGCGGTGTTGCCCCGCTCGGCCTCCTCGGCCAGCACGCCGACGTCGACCCGGACACCGCGCTCCCTGAGCCTTTCGACGCCTCCGGCGGCCACGGGGTTGGGGTCCGCGACGGCGACCACGACCCGGGCGACGCCCGCGTCGAGTAGCGCCTGCACGCAGGGGCCGGTCCGGCCGGTGTGGTTGCACGGCTCCAGGGTCACGTAGGCGGTGCCGCCCCGGGCCCGCTCGCCCGCCTCGCGCAGCGCGACGACCTCGGCGTGGGGCCCTCCGGCGTAGGCGTGGAAGCCCTCGCCCACGACGGCGGAGGCGGCGTCGAGCACGACGCAGCCGACCACGGGGTTGGGGCTGGTGGTGCCGAGGCCGCGGGCCGCGAGCTCGACGGCCCGCCGCATGTGCGGCACGTCCCCGGGGGCCGCGCCGTCGGGGGCCGTGGGAAGCGCCGCATCGGCACGCGCGGGGATTTGCTCGCTCACCCCGGTCAGTCCTCCTCGCCTGTGTCGCCAGGCGGGCCCCGGGGTGTGGAAAGGACGCGGCCACGTGGGCCACGTCGCACGGGTGGCGTACGCCGCCGACCAGCCCGGCTGTGCCGGACCGCCGAAAAACGGCTGTCACCCGTTCGCGCGCTTCCTCCCATCCGGACTATGACCGTCGGTCCTGGAATCACACCAGGTCCACCGGCCGATGGCTTCGGCCGGGTCGCGGACTTCACCGCGTCCCCGAGAGGGGACGGATGTCACCGCCGGTTCGGAATTTCACCGACCCCGGAGCACGCTTGCTCTTTGTCTTATGTACGGTCGCGGACCCGAGTTCCGGGTTCGCTCCCGCTTATCAGTCTGCCATGGCCCGGCAAACCGCGCCCAACCCGCCCCCCAAGGGGGTTCGAGTCAGGCGCGGAGCGCGTCGTACGCGGCGACGGCCTCCCTGGCCCTGAGCGCGGCGGGCGAGTAGCGCATCTGTGCGGGCACCAGGCCGAGGCCCCGGTGCAGCGTCCTGAGCGTGGCGCTCGCCCACAGGTCACCGATCGGCGTGGCGGGCAGGCCGTACAGGCGGCGCGCCCATCGGGGCAGCGACGCGAACGCGAGCGTAATGATCATCGGAACCAGGGCCCTGAGCGGGGCCAGGCGCAGCGGCAGCGGCGCGTTGAGCGCCAGCAGCAGCGGATGTGACGCCTCGGGGACGAAGTAGAGGTCCGGCCGCCGCTCCTCCATGTAGTCGCGCAGCTCGGCGAACGTTCCGGGCACGTCGTCCGGCCGCAGTCCGACGACCTCGGCGGCGCGCCGCCACTCGGCCACGAACCGGTCGGCGTCGGCGTCGCTCAGCGAGACTCCCGCGCGGCGGGCGACCGACAGATAGGAGTCGACCTCGCCGACGTGGACCCAGCGCAGCGCGTCGGGGTCGTCGAGCCGGAACCGCTCGTCCCGGTCCGGGTCGAACGCCGTCAACGCGGCGTGGATGCGGCGCACCCGGGCTCCGGCGGCGGCCACCTCGGCCGTGGTCCCGAAGGTCCGCACGCGGACGAAGTCGGTCGTGCGCTGGAACCGGGCCCAGGCCTCGGCGGGGTCGAGGAGCGCGGAGTTCTGCAGGACGCCGCGCATGGCGCGCGGGTGCAGGCCCTGCATGAGCAGCGCCCGGAAGCCGCCGACCATGAGGATCGGCTCGCCCATCACCCGCCAGGTCACCGACCCGGGACCGAAGATGCCGTGATCGGCGTGCCGCCCGGCCGAGCTCCGCCTGCCCTTGCCCGTGCCGACTTTGCCCGTGCCGGCCTTGCCCGTGCCGGCCTTGCTCTCGCCGCCCGCCCGGACGCCCGTGCCGCCGCTGCCGCCCATGCCGGCCTCCTGCCGCCGTGCCGAGAACGCCGAGAACACCGAGGACGCCGAAGACGGGGCCGCGCCCCCGGGCGGCCGCCGCGATCGGCCTCCGGTAGGTACCCCGTGTTGACCACAACACCACACTAAATCCGAAAATCTAACACCATAAGTCAAAATGTCTTGGTTCTGTCATGATCACGTCACGATCCCGTGAGCTGCGACGATCGAGTCGTGATAGATCATGACAAACCCAACAGAGCGGTGTAAGTCAGGCATCAGATCCGCAACGTTCTGTTACCTCCCTCTTCCGTCAAGAAACGAAAAGGTGCTAGTTATCCGGGAGAGTTGTGACAGCTCATGCCTTTGAGGAGAAAATTCGTGTCATACGCACGGAGGACCGGAAGGTTCCTCGCAGTCGCCACCGGAGCGGCGATCCTGCTGACCGCCTGCGCCAGCGGTGAGGACAAGCCCGCCGCCAACGAGTCCGGGTCTGCGAGCAGCGCCCCCGCCGCCGCCGACACCACCGTCACCCACGCCTTCGAGCAGGAGCTGAACTCCTACAACGGTTACACCTCCGAGGAGTACTCCTCGCAGAACCACATCGTGGTCAACAACCGGGTCCTGCAGGACGTGTGGGGCTACAGCACCGAGGGTGGCGTGAAGCGCAACCCCGAGGTCGCCACCTACGAGAAGGTCTCCGACGACCCGCTGACGGTCAAGTACACCTTCAACCCGAAGGCCGTCTGGTCCGACGGTGCCGACATCGGCTGCGCCGACGTGATGCTCACGTGGGCGACCGGCTCGGGCAAGTTCACGGACTTCTCCTACATCAGCACCGAGCAGTGGGGCCGGGTCGAGCTGCCCGACTGCAAGGTCGGCGACAAGGAGATCACGCTCAAGTACAAGCAGCCCTTCGTCGACTGGGAAGCCCTCGATGTCCTGACCATGCCGGCGCACATCGTCGCCGAGCAGGGCGGGCTCACCGTCGAGGAGTTCGTCGACGCCGTCAAGAACGGCGACAAGGGCAAGCTGAAGAAGGCCGCCGAGTTCTACAACAAGGGCTGGCTGTTCAACGGCAAGATGCCGGACAAGAAGCTCATGCCCGCGAGCGGTCCGTTCGTGATCGACTCCTACTCCCCCGGCCAGTCCATCACCCTGGCCCGGAATGAGAAGTACTGGGGCGAGCCGGCCAAGGCGGCCAAGGTCGTCATCCGCTTCATCCCGCAGGACGAGCAGGTCCAGGCGCTGCAGAACGGTGAGACCAACATCATCGAGCCGCAGTCGAACCCGGACGTCGTCGCCCAGCTCGGGGGCCTGAACGGCGTCACGGTCAAGACGGGTGACCAGTTCCTGTTCGACCACCTGACCTTCAACTTCAACAAGGGCCCGTTCAAGGACCCGAACCTGCGCAAGGCGTTCGCGCTCTGCGTGCCACGTCAGCAGATCGTCGACAACCTGATCAAGCCGCAGAACCCTGAGGCCCAGACGCTGGACGTGCGCAACGTCGTCGGGTTCCAGCCGCAGTACGCCGACACGGTCGCCTTCGCGGGCGGCGACAAGTGGAGCACCGTCGACATCGAGGCCTCCAAGAAGCTGCTCTCCGAGTCCGGCAAGGGCAAGCTGAAGGTCCGGATCGGCTACAACCAGCCGAACCCGCGCCGCACCCAGGTCGTCGAGCTGATCAAGGCCTCGTGTGACCAGGCCGGCTTCGACATCGTCGACACCGGCAGCGAGAAGTTCTTCGCCGACGGCGGCGACCTCGCCAACACCAACTTCGACGTGGCGCTCTTCGGCTGGTCGGGCTCGGCCCTCAACAGCGGCTGGACCTCCACCTACCACACCGTCGAGAAGTGCACCCCGTCCGGCAAGGGCAACAACAAGGGCTGCTACTCCAACAAGGAGCTCGACAAGGTCCTCGACGAGATCCTCAGCGAGACCGACCCCACCAAGACGGTCGACCTCGTCAAGCAGGTCGAGAAGACCCTCTGGGACGACCTGATGAGCATCCCGCTCTACTCGCAGCCGGCGCTGACGGCCTGGAGCGAGAACGTCCAGAACGTCGTGCCGAACGCCTCCCAGGCCTCCGTCACCTGGAACATGCACGAGTGGGCCATCCAGTAGTAGGCCCGCGGACCGTCTGACGCCCTCGGGGCCGGGTATGCGCCCGGCCCCGAGCGGTGCCTGGCGGCACTCTCACATCTGATCTACACGGGGCCGCCGCTCTGCCTCACCCCGGGCGGGCGCGGCGGCGCCCGACCTACCCGGGTCGCGCCCCGACACCCCTCCATGGCCGGCCCGTCACCGCAGGAGGTCGGGGGAATGCTCGCATTCATCGCGCGGCGGCTGGCCATATCAAGCCTCGTTCTGCTCGCCGCGACTTTCATCATGTTCGTCCTGGTCGCCCTGTCGGGGGACCCGCTCGCCGACCTGCGTGAGCAGTCGACTCCGCAGGCGCAGGCGCAGATGGCGGCCCGTATCAAAGCCCTGAGACTCGACGTGCCGATCCCGGTCCGCTATTTCGGCTGGCTGACCGACCTCTTCCGAGGCGACCTCGGCGTCGACAAGAGCGGGCACGCCGTGAGCTCCCAGCTCGCCCTGGCGACCACCGCCACGCTCCAGCTCGTCGTGATCGCGACCCTGCTCGGCGCCTTCATCGGCATCATGATCGGTGTCGTCTCCGCGCTGCGTCAGTACAGCAGCTTCGACCACGGGATCACTTTCGCAGCGTTCGTCTGCTTCTCGCTACCGGTTTTCTGGGTGGCGACGATGCTCAAGCAGTACATGGCGATCGAGTTCAACGACTGGCTGCGCGACCCCGTGATCCCGCTCTGGGTCATCGGGCTCGTCGCCGTGTTCGCCGGGCTGGTCTGGGCCTCGATCTACAAGGGCCGGTGGAAGGGGAAGCTCACCACCTTCGCCATCGGCTTCGCCGTCACCGCCGTCGTCCTGTACGCCCTGTCCGCGAGCCACTGGTTCGCCGACCCCGGCCTCGGTTTCCCCTTCATCCTCGTGGTGTCGCTGGCCGCCGCGGCGGGCGCGAGCACGCTGGTCGCCGGCTGGGAGAACCTCCAGCCGATGTACGCGGCGCTGGCCAGCGCCGGAGTGGGCGCCCTGTTGTACCAGCCGCTCCAGCCGGTGCTCTCCGACGCGAACCTGCTCTCCATCTTGGGGCTCGCCCTCCTCACAATCGTCGTGAGCTGGGTGCTCGGCCACACGCTGGGCGGGCTGCTGCGCCGCCAGGCCATCCCGCTGGCCGTCTTCAGCGGGCTGCTCACCGGCGGACTGATCTTCGTGGACCGGATCCTGCAGGCGTGGCACAGCTACACCGTCTCGGTGCGCAACCGCCCCGTCGCCACGATCGGGTCGGAGACCCCCAACTACTCGGGCGATTTCTGGCACGTCTCGCTGGACTCGGCGATGCACCTGCTGCTGCCCACGCTGGCGCTCATCCTGATCGGCCTGGCCGGCCACTCCCGGTACAGCAGGGCCAGCATGCTCGAGGTGATGAACCAGGACTACGTCCGCACCGCGCGCGCGAAGGGCCTGCCGGAGCGCACGGTGATCATCAAGCACGCGTTCCGCAACGGGATGATCCCGATCACCACGATCCTCGCGCTCGACTTCGCCGGGGTGTTCAGCGGTGCGGTCGTCACCGAGCATGTCTTCGGCTGGCGCGGACTGGGCGCGATGTTCACCAAGTCACTCAAAGAGGTCGACCCCACCCCGGTCATGGGCTGCTTCCTGGTCGCGGGCGCCGCCATCGTGATCTGGAACATGGTCGCGGACATCGCCTATGCCTACCTCGACCCGCGCATCCGGCTGTCGTGACGGAGCGGAGACACTTTCGATGACACTGAACACAGAGCACGCCGAGCCCACCGCCGCCCCGCAGGGCATGGCGGTCACCGCCCGCACCCAGCGCCAGCTCGTCACCCGCAGGTTCTTCCGGCACAAGGGCGCGCTGTTCGGCCTGGCCCTTTTCCTCTTCGTCTTCGTCCTGGCCTTCACCTCGATCGGCTTCGGGCCGCTCCCGGGCTGGTGGGACAAGCCGTGGACCGGCAGCGGCACCATCCTGGACCGCGGACGCCCCACGCTCAGCGTGATCCCCGAGTTCCTCGGCGGCTCCGGCATCCACCTCGGCGAGCACCCGTTCGGCCAGGACAACCTGGGCAAGGACTACTTCGCCCTCACCATGCGCGGCGCGCAGATCTCGATCATCGTCGCGCTGGCCATCGGCCTCGTCTCCACCTTCGTGGGCACCGTCATCGGCGCGCTGGCCGGATATTTCCGCGGCTGGATCGAGTCGGCGCTGATGCGGCTCACCGACGTGATGATCACCATCCCGGTCCTGATCATCGGCGCCGTCGTCGGCCAGATCGCCGGCAACCTGGGCCCGTACTTCCTGGCCCTGATGCTCGGCGTCATCACCTGGACCAGCGTCGCCCGGCTGGTGCGCGGCCAGTTCCTGTCGCTGCGTGAGAAGGAGTTCGTGGAGGCGGCGCAGGCCGTCGGCACCTCCTCACGCCGGATCATCTTCAAGCACATCATGCCCAACACGCTCGGCGTGATCATCGTGAGCGCCACGCTCGCGGTCTCCTCCGGCATCCTGCTGGAGACGGCGCTGTCGTTCATCGGGTTCGGCGTCAGGCCCCCGGACACCTCGCTCGGACAGCTCATCCAGACCTACCGCAGCGCCATGGTGACCCGGCCGTGGCTCTTCTGGTGGCCGGGCATCTTCATCATCGCGATCGCGCTGTCGGTCAACTTCATCGGCGACGGCCTGCGCGACGCCTTCGATCCTCGACAGAACCGGGTGCGCAACTGATGACGACCAGCAAACAGGGTGTCCACATCGGTCGGCGCCTGTCGGATTCCAAGCGCCCCGGCGAGACCGAGATCCTGAAGGTCGAGAACCTCCAGGTCAGCTTCCCCACCGAGGACGGCCTCGTGCAGGCCGTACGTGGGGTGTCCTACACGGTGCGCGAGCGCGAGGTGCTCGGCATTGTCGGCGAGTCCGGCTCCGGCAAGTCGGTCTCGTCGATGGCGGTCATGGGCCTGCTGCCCAAGAGCGCCAGGATCAGCGGCAGCATCCGCTACCGGGGCGAGGACGTCCTGACCATGAGCGAGCGCAAGCGCCGCGGGCTGCGCGGCCGCAAGATCGCCATGGTCTTCCAGGACCCGATGACCGCGCTCAACCCGGTGCACACCATCGGCGACCAGCTCGCCGAGGCGGTGCTGGCCCACGACCTGATCCCGCGCAAGGACGCGCTGGCCCGCGCCAAGGAGATGCTCGACCTGGTGGGGATCCCCCAGGCCGAGGCCCGGCTGCGCAGCTATCCGCACGAGTTCTCCGGCGGCATGCGGCAGCGCGCGATGATCGCCATGGCGATCATCAACAACCCGGACGTGATCATCGCCGACGAGCCGACCACGGCGCTCGACGTGACCGTCCAGGCGCAGATCCTGGAGAAGCTGCTGGAGGTCAAGGACGCGGTGGACGCCGCGATCGTGCTCATCACGCACGACCTCGGCGTCATCGCCGGCATGGCCCACCGCATCCTGGTCATGTACGCCGGCAAGCCGGTGGAGATCGGCGAGGTCGACCAGGTCTTCGCCCGGCCCCGCATGCCGTACACGGTGGGTCTGCTCGGGTCGATCCCGTCGGCCACCGTCTCCGGCGAGCGGCTGCAGCCGATCAAGGGCACGCCGCCCTCGCTGATCAATCTGCCGCCGGGCTGCCCGTTCTCCCCCCGCTGCCCGCTCGCCGACGACCAGTGCCGTACGGCGGAGCCGCCCATGGCGGAGACCGAAAGCGGCACGCAGCTGGCCGCCTGCCACCACTGGTCCAAGCTGGCCGAGGCCACGGACCCGACCGCGTTCTTCCGCACGAACAGCGAGACCTCATGACCGAGAACACGCCTCTGTTGCAGGTCGAGGACCTGGTGATGCGCTTCCCCGTCAGGGGGACCGGCCTCATCCGCCGGGTCGTCGGCCACGTCCAGGCCGTCAGCGGCGTCTCCCTGCAGGTGGACAAGGGCGAGACGCTCGGAGTCGTCGGCGAGTCCGGCTGCGGCAAGTCCACGACAGGCCGCGCCATCCTGCAGCTCCACCGGCCCACCTCCGGCTCCGTCCGGTTCGAGGGCAAGGAGCTGACCACGATGACGGCCAAGCAGATGCAGGCCGTACGGCGGGACGTCCAGATCGTCTTCCAGGACCCCTACGCGTCGCTCAACCCGACGATGCCGGTCAACGACATCATCGCCGAGCCGCTCAAGGTCCACGGCCTGTGGAAGTCCACGGGGCCGGAGAAGGTCGCCGAGCTGCTCAGCATGGTCGGGCTCAGCCCCGAGCACGGCAACCGCTACCCGCACGAGTTCTCGGGCGGGCAGCGCCAGCGCGTCGGCATCGCCCGGGCGCTGGCGCTGGAGCCGAAGCTCCTGATCCTCGACGAGCCCGTCTCCGCGCTGGACGTGTCGGTCCAGGCCGGCGTGGTGAACCTGCTGGAGGACCTGCAGGACCGCCTCGGCCTCGCGTACGTGTTCATCGCGCACGACCTGTCGGTGGTCCGGCATATCTCGGACCGGGTCGCGGTGATGTACCTGGGCAAGATCGTGGAAATGGCCGACCGCGACGATCTCTACGAGCGGCCGATGCATCCGTACGCCCAGGCCCTCCTCTCGGCGGCCCCGACGGCCGATCCGGCGGTGGAGCGGCGCAGGGAGCGGATCATCCTCACCGGTGACGTGCCGAGCCCGATCGACCCGCCGAGCGGCTGCCGGTTCCGCACCCGCTGCTGGAAGGCGCAGAGCATCTGCATCAGCGAGGAGCCCCCGCTGACCGACCGCGGCGACGGCCACCACGTGGCCTGCCACTTCGCCGAGATCAACACGGCCGTCGGCTAGGCAGTTTCCGGACACGACCCAGACACGGGCCCCCGGCCGCCCCACGCGGCCGGGGGCCCGTCCTGTCTCCGCCCGGCGCGTCAGGGCTCACACACCCGGCGCGGCAGGGGGTCGATGCCGTCGGCCAGGCCGCGCATGCCCACGGCCAGCCGGTGGCGCACACGCCCGAGGAGGCTCGCCGCCATCCGATCGTCGTCGTCGCCCGCGCGGACGCTCTGTGCCGCGCGGAGGCGGCGGCGCAGGTCGGTCTCCGCGACGAGTTCGGCGTGGGCCCGGTTGATGTCGGCCAGCCCCATCTCGGCGGCCTTCCGCATGTCGTCCATCGTGCTCATCTGCTCTCGTTCAGGGGGTGGATGAGGGCGGCCGCGACGCGTCTCGCCTCGCCCGCGGGGCTGCGCCGGCCGGTCACTCCGTCCCGGCGTCCTCTTCGGGGCCGTCCTTTTCGGTGCCGCGCGCAGCTCGCCGCCGTGGCGGGTCCGACCGGGCCAGCAAGTCGAGCAGATCCAGTCTCAGCGGGTTCGCCATCGCCCGCATAGCGCGAGGGTCGGTGTCTCGCATATGTCAAAGCTATCTTTGACGTTTTAAAGTGTCAAACACTTCTTTCACATCTATGCTCCCGCCCCCTCGCGGGACGTCCACGGACCTCGGCCGGGTCGGTCGCTTCGCCTGAGGGAACCCGCGACCCTCTCTCATGGAGCCTTCGCTCCGCCCCGGCTCCGCTCCCCCGACCCCGTGAACGGTTGCGGTCAGCACACTCGCGAGCCCGGGCCACCCGGCGGCCACACGACGCCAAGCGCCAAAAGGGCCGCCCGAAATTGAGGTTAAATCGCCCCAATTCGACCGCGACAATTCCCGAAAGTCGCGTTTCCTGGCATATTGCGCCGCGATATTGTCCGGATTGTGTCACAGAATCGTGACACGGGCGCATACGTATAGTCGACATGGTCGCTCTCTCATCCGTCCAGGTCAACGCTTTGCCTCAACACAAGGTGATTTACTTTGAGGCACGAACCAAGCAAGAAATAAATGGCGCCCGTCGTCTCATTGACCTACGGAAAATAACTTGCCAAAGTTCCCTCAAGTCGGGATTTCTGCCGACCTTTGATGTCCCTCTCGGGAGCTCCTGCGCGATGACGATCCCTTCAGAGACCACCGCAGAACCGACAACGGCGATCACACCCGCCGCAACCGGCGGAAGCCTGGTCGGCCGGTCCCCCGGCCAGCTCATGTGGCGGCGCTTCCGCCGGGACCCGACAGGCATGATCTCGGCGGTCATCGTCCTGTTCTTCATCCTGGTCGCCGTCGGCGCCCCGCTGATCTCCCTGCTGTACGGCAAGGACCCGTACACGACCTACGGCCAGGACCGGCCCGGCCTGCTGAACGACTTCGGCTTCCCGCTCCTGCCCAACGGCGGCATCAGCTCGGAGTTCTGGTTCGGCATCGAGCCCGGCCTCGGCCGCGACGTCTTCATGCAGCTCGTGTACGGCATCCGGACCTCGCTGCTGATCGCCCTGACGGCCACGATCGCCACCACGCTGATCGGCATCGTGGTCGGCATCGTCGCCGGCTACGTGGGCGGCAGGACCGACTACTTCATCGGCCGCGTGATCGACGTCCTGCTGTCGTTCCCCTCGACGCTCTTCATCATCGCGTTCATGCCGGTGCTGGAGAACCTCATGGTCAAGCCCGAGGAGGAGACGCCGGTCTGGCTGCGCGCGGCCACGCTGATCATCTTCCTGACGATCTTCGGCTGGGCCGGGCTGGCGCGTCTGCTGCGCGGCAACGTCCTGTCCCTGCGCGAACGGGAGTTCGTCGAGGCGGCCAAGGTCACCGGCGCCTCACCGGCCCGGATCGTCTTCAAGGAACTGCTGCCCAACCTGTGGACCCCGATCCTGATCCAGTCCACGCTGCTGCTGCCCGCCCTCGTCACCTCCGAGGCCGCGCTGTCCTTCCTGGGCGTCGGCATGATCGAGCCCACCCCGGACTGGGGCCGCATGTTCCTGCGCGGCACCGAGGTCTACACCGACGACATCACCTACCTGATGTTCCCGGGCATCGCCCTGCTCATCTTCGTCATCGCGTTCAACCTGCTCGGAGACTCCGTACGGGACGCCTTCGACCCCAAGATCAGACGCTGACCACGTCTCCCGCAGATCCCCCAGATAAGGAGCGACATGTCCATCCGAAAGCGGTCGACGGTGGCCGTTCTCGCCGTCGGTGTCCTGGCTCTCGCCGGCGCCTGTGCCAAGGGCGGCGGAGGCGGGACGCCCGCCGCCGCCGGCAACCCGTCCAGCGCCGCGTCGGACCGGGGGCCCTCCGCCGACACCGCGCCGAAGATCGCCATCGGCACGGCCGACGACTCCAACGGACCCGCGATCGCGCCGGAGGGCGTCGTCAAGGGCGGCGCGATCAACATGATCGACCGCGACGACTACGCCCACCTCGACCCGGGCCGCATCTACACCAACGTCGAGAGCGCCTTCGCCCTGATGTACGCCCGCCAGCTCACCGGCTACAAGCGGATCGCGAAGAACGACTACAAGCTGGTCGGCGACCTCGCCACCGACACCGGCCAGGCCTCCGACGGCGGCAAGACCTGGACGTTCACGCTGAAGGACGGCGTGAAGTGGCAGGACGGCACCCCGATCACCTCCGGCGACGTGAAGTGGACCATCGAGCGCCTCTTCGCCTCCTACAGCACCGAGGGCGCCCCCTACGTGCAGCAGTGGCTGACGCAGGAGAACTACAAGAAGTCCTACAAGGGCCCCTACGACGGCAAGCACCTCGACAACATCGAGACGCCCGACGACAAGACCGTCGTATTCAAGTTCAAGGAGCCGCACGCCGACGCGAACTTCGCGCTGGCGATGACGACGTACGGCATCGTCCCGCAGGCGAAGGACACCAAGGAGAGGTACGACAAGGAGCCCTTCTCCAACGGTCCGTACATCATCGTCAACCACGTCACGGACAAGTCGATGGATCTGGAGCGGAACCCGAACTGGGACCCGGCCACCGACCCGATCCGCGGCGCGTACCCGGACAAGTGGCACATGGAGTTCGGCTACCAGAACCTCCAGGCCACCGACCGGTTCATCGCCGACGCGGGTGACGACAAGAAGACGTTCAGCTTCTACCGGCAGGTCGCGCCGGAGCGGCTCCAGCAGGTGCTGTCCGACCCCGCCTTCAAGTCGCGCCTGATGAGCCAGCCGTCGCCGTACGCGGACTACTACTACTTCAACCTCGACCGGGTGAAGGACATCAAGATCCGTCAGGCGATCAACTACGCGTGGCCGGCCAAGCAGCTCCAGCAGATCGGAGGCGGCCCGGTCTCCTCGGTGATCTCCACCACGATCCTCAACCCCACTCTGGCGGGCTACCAGGAGTACGACCTCTTCAACAAGAAGGCCAAGCCCGAGGGCGACGTCGAGAAGGCGAAGGAGCTGCTCGCGCAGTCGAGCAACCCGCACCCGACCATCGTGTACGCCTACAACCAGACTCCGGTCCAGGAGCGCATCACCGTCGCAATCAAGGCCGGGCTGGAGAAGGCCGGCATCAAGGTCGTCGCCAAGCCGCTCAACCCGAAGACCTGGTACGACTCGATCACCAAGATCGATAACGGGTTCGACATGTACTGGGGCGGCTGGGGCGCCGACTGGCCCAACGCGGCCACGGTCTTCCCGGTGATCTTCGGCCCGATCGTCGAGGGCGGGCAGAACGTCTCCCACTTCAAGGACCCGGAGATCCAGGCGGAGATCAAGCGCATCCAGGGCATGAGCGACGCCGACGAGGCGAACAAGGCCTGGGGCGCCCTCGACAAGACCATCATGGAGAAGGTGACGCCGCTGGTCCCCGACGTGAACAGCATCGCCAACTCCCTGCACGGCTCGCTGATCGGCGGCGCCGAGATCGACCCGATCAACTGGGTCGTCTCCCCGAACACCATCTTCGTGAAGCAGCAGTAGGCCACGTCTCCGGGGCGCCCCACGAGGCGCCCCGGAGCCCCGCACAGGAGCTCCGGTGCTTCGTTTCCTGACTCGCAGAGGTCTCAGCGCGGCGTTCATCTTGTTGATCGTCTCCGCCGTGACGTTCTTCCTCTTCTTCGCCGTGCCGGGCGACCCCGCCCGGCTCGCCTGCGGCAAGGTCTGCCCGCCCGAGACCCTCGTCCAGGCGAGGCACAACCTCGGCCTGGACCAGCCGATCTTCGTCCAGTTCGTCGAGTGGGTCTCCGGGATCTTCGTCGGCCGCGAATACGAAGGGCTGGGGCACTGCCCGGCCCCCTGCCTGGGTTATTCGTTCGTGAACCAGGAGCCGGTCTTCGGCACGATCGTCGACCGGCTGCCGGTGACGCTCTCGCTGACCGTCGGCGCGGCGGTCGTCTTCCTGCTCTTCGGCGTCGGCACCGGCATCATCGCCGCGCTGAACCAGGGCAAGCCGCTCGACAAGATCGCCAGCGTGTCGTCCCTGATCGGCGCGTCGGTGCAGATCTACTTCATCGGCACCCTCGCCATGTACTTCCTCGTCTTCCAGTGGCAGGTCATCGAACGGCCCCGCTACGTGCCGCTCACCGAGGACCCCATCGGCTGGGCGTACGGCCTGCTGCTGCCGTGGATCGTCCTGGCGATCATCTTCACCGCCAACTACACCCGCATGACCCGCTCGACCATGGTGGAGCAGCTCAGCGAGGACTACGTCCGCACAGCGCGCGCGAAGGGCATGTCCGCGCGGACGGTCGTGCTGAGGTTCGCGCTGCGGGGCACGCTCACTCCCATCGCGACGATCTTCGGCATCGACCTCGCCAGCCTCATCGGCGGCGCGATCATCACCGAGACGACCTTCAGCCTCCAGGGCATCGGCCGCCTGTCGATCCAGTCGGTCAACAACGACGACCTGCCGATGCTGATGGCCACCGTCCTGCTCGCCGCCGCCGCGATCGTCGTCTTCAACGTCATCGTCGACGCGCTCTACGCCGTCATCGACCCGCGCGTCCGCCTCAGCTAGGAGCCATCGCTTGACCGCCGTCACGATCACCGAGACCGGCCGGGGCCGCCGGAGCGACTCGTTCCTGTCCGTCCAGGATCTACACGTCTCCTTCCAGACAGAGGACGGGGTCGTCAAAGCGGTGGACGGGCTCTCCTTCGAGGTCGAGAAGGGCACCACCCTCGGCATCGTCGGCGAGTCCGGCTCCGGCAAATCCGTGACCAACCTGACGATCCTCGGGCTGCACAGCAGCGAGCAGGCCGAGATCCGCGGCGAGATCTGGTTCGAGGACCAGGAGTTGGTCGGTGCGAGCCGCGGCACCCTGGAGCGGCTGCGCGGCAACCGCATCGCCATGATCTTCCAGGACCCGCTGACCGCGCTGTCGCCGTTCCACACCGTCGGCCGGCAGATCGGCGAGGTCTACCGCAAACACAAGGGCGCGAGCAAGCGCGAGGCGCGCGACCGGGCGGTCGAGATGCTCGAACGCGTCGGCATCCCCAACGCCCGGGTCCGGGTGGACGACTACCCCCACCACTTCTCCGGTGGCATGCGGCAACGCGTGATGATCGCGATGGCGCTGGTCTGCGACCCCGCGCTGGTCATCGCCGACGAGCCGACCACCGCGCTCGACGTGACCGTCCAGGCGCAGATCCTCGACCTGCTCAAGGACCTCCAGGACCAGATGGGCACCTCCATCATCCTGATCACGCACGACCTCGGCGTGGTCGCCCAGGCGGCGCACAACGTGCTGGTGATGTACGCCGGCCGGGCCGCCGAGCGCGGCACGGTGCGCGAGGTCCTCGGCACGCCCCGGCACCCGTACACCTGGGGGCTGCTGTCCTCGGCCCCGCGGCTCGGCTCGTCCGTGGACGTGCCGCTCAAGCCGGTGCGCGGGACGCCGCCGAGCCTGCTCACCCCGCCCCCCGGCTGCCGCTTCCACCCCCGCTGCGACTATCGCAACCAGGTCGGCCCCGACCTGTGCTCCACGGAGCTTCCGGAGCTGTCGCCGGAGCGCGGGCACGGCGACGCGTGCTATCTCACGCTGACGCAGAAGCAGGAGATCTTCACCCAGCTCATGGAAGGCCGCTGATGCAACCGCTGCTGGAGCTCAAGGGGCTCACCAAGTACTTCCCGGTGATGGGCGGCTTCATCGTGAAACGCCAGGTGGGCAACGTCCACGCGGTGGACGGCGTCGACCTCAAGATCGGCGAGGGCGAGGCGGTCGGCCTGGTCGGCGAGTCGGGCTGCGGCAAGTCCACCCTCGGCCGGCTGGCCGCCCGGCTGTACGAGCCGACCTTCGGCAAGGTGCTCTACCGGGGCGAGGACATCAGCCACGCCTCCCGGCGGGCGCTTAAGCCGGTCCGGCCCGAGATCCAGATGATCTTCCAGGACCCGTACAGCTCGCTGAACCCGCGCCAGACGGTGGGCACGATCATCAGCGGCCCGATGCGGATCAACGGCATCGACCCGCCCGGCGGCCACGAGAATCGGGTCAGGGAGCTGCTGGAGACCGTCGGGCTCAACCCCGAGCACTACAACCGGTTCCCGCACGAGTTCTCCGGCGGCCAGCGGCAGCGCATCGGCATCGCCCGGGCGCTCTCGCTGAACCCCAAGCTGATCATCGCGGACGAGCCGGTCTCCGCGCTGGACGTCTCCATCCAGGCCCAGGTCATCAACCTGCTCCAGGAGCTCCAGCGCGACCTCGGGATCGCGTTCCTGTTCATCGCGCACGACCTGGCCGTGGTCCGGCACTTCTCCCAGCGCGTGGCGGTCATGTACCTGGGCAAGGTCGTGGAGGTCGGTGACCGCGCGTCGATCTACACGCGGCCCCGGCACCCGTACACGCACGCGCTGCTGTCGGCCGTCCCCGAGGCCACGGTGGACGAGACGCCGCGCCAGCGCATCCGGCTCGCGGGCGACGTGCCGTCCCCGATCAACCCGCCCACCGGCTGCCGGTTCCGCACCCGCTGCTGGAAGGCCCAGGAACGGTGCGCCACGGAGGCACCGCCGCTGCTCCAGCTCGCCGGGAACCGCGAGGGCCACCTCACCGCCTGCCACTTCCCCGAGGCGCCCACGACACACGGCGAGGACGTGGTGCTCGACCCCGCCCTCGCCTGACCGACCATTTCTTGAGTACGGCCGGGCCGCGGACTGTCCGCGGCCCGGCCGTGCTCTCACCACTCGTCACCGCAGCGGCGGCAACTCCGGCGGAGTCGCCGGATCCCTCTCCTCCAGCGCCGCCAAGGCGAGCTCCACCGCCCGCGTCAGCTGCGGATCCCGCCCGGCGACCAGGTCCTGCGGCGTCACGATGACCTCGACGTCCGGGTCGACGCCGTGGTTCTCCACGCCCCACCCCTCGCCTTCCAGCCAGAAGGAGTACCGCGGCTGAGTGACGATGGTCCCGTCCACAAGCGAGTACCGCGAGTCGATGCCGATCACACCGCCCCAGGTCCGCGTGCCCACGAGCGGCCCGATGCCGCGATTCTTGATCCCGGCGCTGACGATGTCCCCGTCCGACCCGGCGAACTCGTCGGTGACGGCCACGATGGGCCCGCGAGGCGAGTCGTCCGGGTACCGCATCGGCTCGTACCCCCGGGCCCGCATCCACCCGGTCACCCGGCGCTGCAGCTTCTCCAGCACCAGCTCGGAGAGATGACCGCCGCCGTTGTCGCGGACGTCCACGATGAGCCCGTCGAAGCCCATCTCGGCATGCAGGTCCCGGTGGAACTGCGCCCAACCGGTGGCCACCATGTCCGGCACGTGCAGGTAGCCGAGCCGCCCACCCGACGCCGCACGCACGAACGCCCGCCGTCCGGCCACCCAGTCGTGGTACCGCAGCGGCGTCTCGTCGGCGACGGGCGTGACGACGACCCGGCGGGTCTCGCCGCCGGAGCCGGGCTGGACAGTCAGCTCCACGGGCCGCTCCGCCGCGCCGGACAGCAGGGCCAGCGGCCCGCGGACCGGATCGACCCGGCGCCCGCCCACGGCGACGATCGCGTCGCCCTCCCGGACGGCGACGCCGGGCGCGAGCAGCGGCGAGCGGGCCTCGTGGTCGGAGGACTCCCCGGGCAGGATGCGGCTGATCCGCCACACTCCGTCCTCGTCCCGGGCGAGGTCGGCGCCGAGCTGGCCCTGGCGGCGCTTGGGATCGCGGGCGACGCCATTGGGCCGCGCGTAGGCGTGGGAGGTGGCCAGCTCACCCTGGACCTCCCAGAGCAGGTCGATCAGCTCGGAGTAGGTGCCGATCCGCTCCACGAGCGGGGCGTAGCGGTCGAGCGTGTCCTGCCAGTCGACGCCGTTCATGTCCGCGCGCCAGAAGTGGTCGCGCATGAGCCGCCCGGCCTCGTTGTAGGCCTGCCGCCACTCGGCGACCGGGTCGATGGTCACGGACACCCGGTCCAGGTCGATGGTGACGACCTCGCCGTCCTCTCCGGTGGCGCGGGTCTGCAGGCCGTTCTTGCCGGTGGCCACCAGGCGCGTGCTGTCGCCGCTGACCTCGAAGGCCCGGAACTCCCTGCCCAGCTCGCCGACCTTGCGCTTGGTCAGGTCATAGCGTTCCAGGATCGGCGTGCCGGGCTCGGTGCCGTCGCCGAGCTGGCCGTTGAGCGGATGGCTCAGCCACAGCAGGCCGTCCTTGGCGGCACGCAGGTTGGAGTAGGTGCCGGCGGGTACCGGCACGGGCACGATCCGTGCCGCCAGCCCGTCGGCGTCCACCTCGGTCACGGGCGGCGTGTCGGACGCGCCGTCGTTCCCGGCGTCCGAACCGGCGTCGGCCTCCCCGTTGAAGCCGCGGCCCGCCAGCGAGGGGTCGAACGGCGAGGGCGTGGTCGCCTTGAGCGGCACCAGGTACGGCCGGCAGCTGCTGGGGAAGGCCAGGTCGAAGACGTGGGCGTCGTAGACCGGGTTGAACGTACGGTCGGACAGGAAGGCCAGGCACTTACCGTCCATGGTGAAGGACGGGCTGTAGTCGTTGAAGCGCGGCGGGGTCACCTCGATCGCGGTGCCGCCGTCCACGCGGGCCAGCTTGAGGTGGCGGCGCTCGGCCTGGTAGGGATGCGCCCAGGCGAGCCAGGCCGAGTCCGGCGAGAACGTCAGCTGCTGCACGTCGCCGTGAGTGGTGCGGTCCAGCTCGCGGACATCCCCGAGGTCGAGATCCACCACCAGGAGCCGCCCGTCGTGAGTGGCGACCGCGGCATGCTTGCCGTCCGGCGCTGCGGCCAGGTCGAGCACCCGGCCGAGCTGACCGGCGGCCAGCGTGCGAATCTCACCGCCGGGTACGCCGATCTCCAGCGCGTCCTCGCCTGATGTGTCCGACACCCAGACAGCCCGGCCGGCGTCGTCGAGAGGCCGCGGCAACCGTACCCGGACGCCGGACTCGGCGCGCAGCACGCCCGCGGGGCCGTCGCGGTGGGTCAGCCAGTGGGCGGTGCCGCGGATCTCGACCACGCTGGCCCGCCCGGTACGGTCCGGCGCGAAGCTGCCGACCTTGCTCGGCGCCGGCCGCTTGGCCCGGGCCGGGCGCGGCCCGCTCAGGGTGATGTCCAGCTTGTACGGCTCCGCTGCCAGGCTCTCCAGCAGCCACAGCTCACCGCCGACGCTGTAGACGACACGGGCGCCGTCGGATGCGGCATGGCGCGCGTAGAAGCCGCGGTGCGTGGTGTGCTGCCGCAGGTCCGAGCCGTCGGGCAGGCAGGAGTACAGGTTGCCGTCGCCGTCGGTGTCGGCGAGGAAGGCCAGGCGCTCCCCCACCCACATGGCCGACCAATGCTGCGCGGGGTTGTCGGCGAACAGGCGGGTGAACTCGCCGTCGCCCGTGGCGTCCACCCAGATCTTGGCCGCGGTGCCTCCGCGGTAGCGCTTCCACTGCGACGGTTCGCGCCACATCGCCGAGACGGTCGCCACCTTGGGGCCGCTGACCGCGGCCTCGCTGACCCGGCCGTACGGCAGGGCCTTCGCCTGGCCGCCGTCCAGCGGAACCGCGTAGGCCCACAGCCGGGTGCGTGAGCCGTGGCCCGCGGCGGTGACGGCCAGTACGCTCCCGTCCTCGGTCCAGCCTCGCACGCCCGTCATGGCGTTGCCCCAGTGCGTGAGCCGCTCGCTCTCGGCGCCCTCCAGATCGGCGGCGAACACCTCGGGCTCGCCCTCGCGGGCGCTGGTCCACGCGATGTGCGTGCCGTCGGAAGAGAACCGGGGGTGGGAGACCGCGGCCTGGTCGGCCGTGAACCGCCAGGCCCTGCCGCCGCCCACGGGCGCCAGCCAGACGTCGTCGTCCGCTACGAAGGTGAGGAGGTCGTCATGCAAGTGGGGGTATCTCAGATATGCACCATTTGCCACATCTGCACCCTACGTTGACCAAGTCCCTCCCGCTTGGGGATTTCCAGACCGAGGCTCCGGACCTGGTGGGGTGGATCCGGGCCTGGTCAGGCCTGCTGGGCGGCCGCGGCGAGCGCCCGCAGGTCGTGTACGGCCTTGGCCGCGTCCTCCGCGCCGTAGACCGCGCTGCCGGCCACGAAGACGTCGGCCCCGGCCTCCGCGCAGCGCTCGATCGTCTCGGCGGAGACGCCGCCGTCCACCTGCAGCCACACCTCGCCGCCGTGCTTCTCGATGAGCGCGCGGGCACGCGACAGCTTGGGCAGCATCACGTCGAGGAACTTCTGGCCGCCGAAGCCCGGCTCGACCGTCATCACCAGAAGCATGTCGATCTCGGGCAGCAGGTCCTCGTAGTAGTCCACCGGGGTCGCCGGGTTGAGCGCGAACCCGGAGCGCGCGCCCGCGGAGCGGATGGCGCGCAGCGTCCGCACCGGCGCCTTGGCCGCCTCGGCGTGGATCGTCACGCTGCCCGCGCCCGCCTCCGCGTACGACGGCGCCCACCGGTCCGGGCTCTCGATCATGAGGTGGCAGTCGATCGGGAGCGACGTCGCCTTGAGCAGCGACTCGACGATGGGCAGGCCGAGCGTGAGGTTGGGCACGAAGTGGTTGTCCATGACGTCCACGTGCAACCAGTCGGCGATGCCCTCCACCCGGGTCGCCTCGTCGGCGAGCCTGGAGAAGTCTGCGGACAGGATGCTGGGCGAGATCTGTACGGCCATGATGCCCGAGTTTAGCCGGGTCGTGTCCCGGGCCCGCCGCGGGTTCCCCCGGCGGCGAGCCCTGTCCCGGCCGCGTCCGCGGCCCGTCTCACCTGCGGCGCAGCAGCGCCAGGAACATCGCGTCGGTGCCGTGGCGGTGCGGCCAGAACTGCGCGTACGGGCCGTCGCCGAGACCGGGGACCTCCGGCAGGTACTCCCTGGCGTCCAGGATCTCGGCCCGCCCGTCCCCGGCGAGGTCACCGACCACCGCCCGGGTCTCGGCCAGGTGCGGCGAGCAGGTCACGTACGCCACCACCCCGCCGGGCCGTACGGCGTCGAGCGCGACGCCGAGGAGCCGCCGCTGCAGGGCGGTCAGCTCGGGGATGCTGCGCGGGTCGCGCCGCCAGCGTGCCTCCGGACGGCGGCGCAGCGCGCCCAGCCCGGTGCACGGAGCGTCCAGCATCACCCGGTCGAACGCCCCCGGCCGCCACGCCGGCTCGGTGCCGTCCGACACGACGATCTTGGCCTCCGCGGTGGCCTGCCATGCCAGCCGGGCGCGGTGATACTGCACGTCCGCGCCGAGCAGGCGAGCGCCCCGCTGGGTGGCCACCGCGTCGAGCAGCCCGGCCTTGCCGCCCGGCCCGGCGCACATGTCGAGCCAGCGCGCGTCCTCCTCCAGGGGAACCCGGGTGAGGGCGAGCGCGACGAGCTGGCTGGCCTCGTCCTGCACGGCCGCCCGCGCCTCGCCGATCGCCCGGATGGCGCCCGGGTCGCCCTCACGCAGATAGGCCCCGTACGGCGAGTACGCGGCGGGTTCGGCCCCGGCGGCGACGAGCTCGTCCAGCGAGCACCGGCCGGGCCGCGCCACCAAAGCCACCTTGGGCCGGTCGTTGTCGGCGGCGAGCAGGGCGGCGGTCTCCTCGACGTCGCCGCCGAGCGCGTCCCGCAGAGCGGCGACGATCCAGGCGGGGTGGCTGTAGCTGACCGCGAGGTTCCCCACCGGGTCGTCCTCGCGCGGCGGGGCGACGATGGGCAGCCATTCCTCCATCGTCCGGGTGGCGACCTTGCGCAGCACGGCGTTGGCGTACCGGGCGGGGCCGCTGCCCACGCGGAGCCGTACCAGGTCGATGGTCGCGCTCACCGCCGCGTGCGCGGGGATGCGGGTCCGCAGCAGCTGGTGGACGCCGAGCCGGATCGCGTCCAGCAGCGGCGGGTCCACCTCCTCCGGCGGGCGGTCACTGCACATCGCGATGACCTCGTCGTACGTGCCGAGCCCGCGCAGCGTGCCGTACGCCAGCTCGGTGGCGAGCGCCGCGTCCCTGCCGCCGATCTTCCGCTGCCGCAGCAGCGTCGGCATCAGCAGGTTGGCGTACGCGTCACGCTCGTCGACGGCGCGCATCAGGTCGTAGGCGGCGTTGCGCGCCTCGTCCCTGACCGGTTTGCCCGGGCCGCGCCGGCCGCCCTGGCCTGCGCCGCCGCGCCGCTGCGGGCCGCCTCGTCCCTGCCCGGCCCTGTCCTGCCCGGCTCTGTCCTGCCCGTCGCGGCGCTGCCCGGCGGGGCCGCCTCCGGCGCGGTTCTGCTCGGAGCGGTTCCGGCCGCCGCGGTTGTCGCTGTTCATGATCGCTCAGCCCAGCCGATCCTCGCCGGAGACGCGCACGCCGCGCGCCCACTCCGCCGCCGTCATCAGGCGCTTGCCCTGCGGTTGCACCTCGCTCAGCTCGACCGGGTGGGACGCGGTGCCGACCAGAACGCTGTTCTTGGCCGCCCTGATCTCCCCGGGACCGAGCCGGTCCGCGTCGGGCGCGAGCTTCACCGGGCCGACCTTGACCCGCTGGCCGCGGAACTCGGTCCACGCGCCGGGGGTGGGCGTGCAGGCGCGGATCAGCCGGTCCACCCGCAGGGCGGGAGCCGTCCAGTCCACCCGGGCGTCGTCCACGTCGATCTTGGGGGCGAGGCTGACGCCGTCGTACGGCTGCTCACGGGCCTCCAGCGTGCCGTCCTCGATGCCGTCCAGGGTGGCGAGGAGCAGCTCGGCGCCCGACTCGGCGAGGCGGCCGAGCAGGTCGCCGCTGGTGTCGTCGGGGCGTACCGGCTCGGTCACGACACCGAAGACGGGGCCCGCGTCGAGCTCCTTGACGATGCGGAAGGTCGCGGCGCCGGTGATCTCGTCGCCGTGCAGCACGGCGTGCTGGACCGGCGCCGCGCCGCGCCAGGCCGGCAGCAGCGAGAAGTGCAGGTTGACCCACCCGTGCCGGGGGATGTCCAGCGCGGCCTGCGGCAGCAGCGCGCCGTACGCGACGACGGGGCAGCAGTCCGGGTCGATCTCGCGCAGCCGGTCGAGGAAGCCGGGGTCCCCGGCCTTCGCCGGCCTGAGCACCTCGATGCCGGCCTCGTCGGCGAGCTGGGCCACGGGGCTGGGGTGAACCTTGCGCCCGCGGCCCGACTGCGCGTCCGGACGGGTGACGACGGCGACGACCTCGTGCCGGGGCGAGTCCAGCAGCGCGCGCAGCGAGGGCAGCGCGGTGTCCGGCGTGCCGGCGAAGACCAGGCGCACTACAGGGCCCTCCCCCGCGTCGCGTGCGGAGAGAACTTGACGGCCGGGGCGGACAGCCCGCTCCACTCGGCCTCGCGGATGGCCCGCATCGCCTGCTTGCGCTGCTTGGAGTCCATGCGGTCGATGAAGAGCACGCCGTCGAGATGGTCGGTCTCGTGCTGGAAGCAACGCGCCATCAGGTCGGTGCCCTCGAGCACGACGGGCTCGCCGTGCATGTTGACGCCCTTGGCCACGGCCCTGATCGAGCGGGGCGTCGGGAAGGACAGGCCGGGGAAGGACAGGCAGCCCTCCTCGCCCTCCTCGTCGAGCTCGGAGGACAGGTCGAGGTCGGGGTTGATCAGGTGACCGAGCTGATCGTCCACGTAGTAGGTGAACACGCGCAGCCCGACACCGATCTGCGGAGCGGCCAGCCCGGCGCCCGGCGCGTCCATCATCGTGTCGGTCAGGTCCTTGACGAGCCGGCGCAGCTCCTTGTCGAAGTCCACCACCGGCTCCGCCGGGGTGCGCAGCACCGGGTCGCCGAACAGGCGGATCGGCTGAATGGACAACAGAGGGCTCCGTTCACATCAGGTGACGTCAAGTTCCAGGGATCAGCCCAGTTTACGGCCCTTCGGCACCGAGCCCGAATGCCGAACGCGGGCGCCCGCCCCGAACGCCCTGATCGCACGCGTGCCCCGGACGACGGTGGGCGCGACCCGGGCGGCGGCAGGCGGGCAGGCGGGAACGCGGATCAGGCGATCTTGGAGCGCACCTTCATCGCGGTCTTACGCGCCGATTTGGCGATGACCACGTCGGGGTGGTGGCGGCCCAGCATCTCCAGGACGGCCAGGGCGTCGGGGTGCTCGGTGCGGCCCATCTCGGGGACCAGCGTGCGCAGGTCCTCTCCCAGCATGTCGATCTGGCCGACCGACTCGCTCCCGGAGCCGATGTACAGCAGGGCGGCGAGGGTGTCCACCGCCACCCAGGCGCCGTCGCTCTCGCTCAGCGCGGGCGCCTCCAGGTCACGGACGCCCAGCCAGGCCGCGGCGTACCGCCACATCATCGGCTCGGAGAGCGCCTCACGGACGGCCGGCTCGGCCTCGGGGCCCAGCTCTTCCAGGATCGTGCCCGCCGTGCCCCGCTGCGCGGCGTTCCCGGACGCCGCGATCTTGATCAGCTCGCGCGCGGCGTCCTCGGGGTTCCGCCGCTCCAGCCACAGCGTGGCGACGCTCGACGACGCCTTCCCCTCCAGCATCGCCTCGATCAGCTCCGCCGCGCCCAGCTCGGCGAACCCCGCCACCTCGTGCAGCGAGGGCGCGTCGTGCCCCTCCCTGAGCAGGTCGCGGCGCACCGCCCACACGCCGAGCGGCGTCAGCGGGACGACCTCGGCGACGGGCTCGATCAGCCCGCAGTACTCCAGTAAGCCGACCGCGTCGGCCAGTTCGCCGGCGAGCGTCATCCGCAGCCGCCGCAGCTCCGCCGGCCGGGCCTCGCAACCGACCTCGTGCGCCTGCAGGATGCCCGAGGCCAGGGCGGCGACGGGCATGCCCGTCCGGACCGAGTAGATGGTCGCGAGGATCTCGGTCAGGTGCTCGTCGATCACGCTGGAGCCGGTCAGGCCCTCCTCGGTGCGGTCGAGAACGTCCATGACCACGCCGTCCCAGAACTCCAGCAGGTTGTGGACCGGCGGGCCGGGCCGGGCGCCGGCCTTGGTGATCTCGATGAGGCGGCCGTTCACCGCGACGATCCAGATGAGACGGAGCCGGCGGGCCTCCAGGCCGAGCTCGCGGACCGCGGCCGCCGCGTCCTCCTCGGTCAGCAGCCCGCCCTCGGTGACCTCGCGCACCCCGGTCCACCGCGCGAGCCGTACGGCGTCGCGCACGAGCGGCACCAGGGGCACGGCACGCACCAGTTCCTCGTCGAAGGCGAGGTCGACCGGCGGGAAAGTGAGGGCGTCGCTGTCGGCCATTACAGCAACTTACTCCACATACGACGCCAGCTGTGCCGTTCGCCGCTTCCTCCTCGCCGGTCTCAGGAGAGCGCGCGGGCGGGCGCCGGTGCGCACCCGTGAACGGCTCGCCGATCTCCCCGGAGGAGCCGCCCCGCTGACCCGCCCCGCGGGCGGGTCAGCGGATGCCGCGCGAGCGCGCCTTGAACGCGGCCTTGCGGGCCGCCTTGGCGGTGATCTTGTCCGGGAGCGTGTTGCCGAGCAGTTCGAGCACCTCGACCACGTCCGGGTGCTCGACCCGCCACATGTCCTCGATCAGGTGCGGCGGAGGTCCGGAGACCGCCATGTTCTCGGCGAATCCGTCCGGGTCGATCTGGGCGGCGGGCAGCGCGAGCGCGAGCATGTCCACGCTGACCCAGAGCAGCTCGTCCTGGGTGAGCGCGGGCGCGGGCAGGCCCCGGGACGCCAGCCAGTGGATGGCGTGCGGCCGCAGCTCCGGGTCGTCGAGGCAGTGGGTCACCGCGGACTCCGCCTCGGCCGGGAGGCGGTCCACGATCGTGACGGCGATGCCGCGCATCTCCGCCGGCGCCCCCACCACCGCTCCGAGCAGCTCGGCCGCGGCCTGCTCGGGCGTGCGCTGGGCCAGCCACCGGTCGATGTCGCCCTCGGCCACCTCGGCGGGCAGCCCGCTGGTGATGAGCCCCGAGACGAGGCCGCTCGCGTCGCCCTCGGCCAGGTCGGCCGCGATGGGCGGCTCCAGCCCGATCTCCAGGTAGAGCTCCCGCAGGCCCCACAACCCGTGTGGGGTCAGCGCGACGCCACCGTCCACGTGGTGGACCGTGCCTGTGTAGACGAGCCGCTCCAGCGCCTCGTCGACGCCCTCCACCCGCTCGCCCACGGCCAGCTCACGGAGGTACTCTCCGACGCTGTCCGGCGGCACCGGCACCTGCAGCCGGTACAGCAGGTCGTGGACCGCGTAGACGGACTCGTCCACGGCCTCGTTGCCGGTGATCTCGACGGGGGCCTCGATGAGGAACTCCACCGTCGCCGCCCACAGGTCGAGCAGGTCCTCCTCTTCGCGGGACTCCAGCGGGACGAATCCCTCCTCCAGGAGCACCGCCGTGCCCTCCAGCCGGACCAGGCCGAGGTCGAGGGCCAGCCGCCAGGCCAGCCCGGGGCGGCCCACGCCGAGCTCCCGCTCGACCTCGCGCGCGTCCTTGACCCGCAGCGCCTTCTTGACCGTGGCGGTCCTGCCGCCCTCGGTCATCCACATCACGAGCTGGTGCGCGTCCCGCAGCAGCGGCACCTCGCGTACGGCATGGGCGATCTCGGACGGCGAGGCGAGCCGCACCGCCGGGAGCGGCGCGCAGCCCGGACAGTCGCAGGCGTCCTCGTCGAGGCCGTCGAGCTCGTCAACCGCCCGCTGTACGGCGAGGGGGTCGGCCAGGTCGAGCGAGTCGGCGTCGATGGCGCTGAAGATGCTCTTGGCCATGCCGAACTTGCTCGTGTCGGCGAGGGCGGCGGGCATCTCGGGCTCGATCTCGTCGAGCGCGACCCGGATGCGGTCCGCCGTCTTCGCGCCGATCTCACCCGTGTCGACGAGAAACTCGACGAGGGTGCGCGCGGCGGCGACGGTCTCGCCCGCGCTTTCGGGCGGCGCGATGACCTTACGCGGATAGATCTCCAGCAGCAGCTCTTCGAACGTTCCCGGCCGGAAATCGCCGAGCTCGTTCACCTCCAGGTAGTCACTGGCGTAGTCGCACAGCAGCCGCACCTCGTCGACGTCGACCTCGACGTCCTTCTCTTGCCCCCAGGCGCGCAGGTCGTCGACAGCGCGGTTCACCCATTCGATCGACACAGGGAGACGCTAACGGGTTACTGACAGCATCGCGAATCGGCGGCGAACACGCAGGAAACCGCAGCTCCCGGACGTGCGCCGCACCGCCGCCGGCCGAGGCGCGTCGCCGTCACACCGGGTCGAGCGGATCGACGCGCACCCGCACGAGGTCGGCCGCCTTGCGCGCCGAGCGCACCCCGCTCGCTCCCTTGAGGGCCCGCGCCAGCGCCGCCCCTTGGGCGCGCGGCACCCGGATCATCGCCCGTTCCAGCTCGCCCTCCCGCTCGCCGCCGGGGCGCGACCCCTCGACCGGTACGGGACCGAGGACCTGGGCCCCGGCCGGAAGCTCCACCGAGGCGAGCATCTCCCGGACCGCCGACGGCGGCCCGGTCAGCGTGGCGACGCGGGTGACCGGAGGGAAGCCGAGCTCCGCGCGCTCCCCCAGCTCGCGCTCGGCGTGGGTGACCGGGTCCCATCGCACCAGCGCCTGCACGGCGGGCACCGACGCGTCGGCCAGCACCACCGCCTCGGCCCCCGGCCGCAGCAGCGCCGCCGCGTTCATCCAGCGGCGCAGCGCCTCCTCGGCGGCGCGCAGCTCGGGGCGGCCGAGCAGCGCCCAGCCGTCCAGGAGGACGGCGGCGGCGTATCCCCCGTCCGGTACGGGCTCGGCTCCGGGGGTGGCGACGACCAGGGCGGGCGCCGCGCCGATCGTGGCGATGACCTCGTCCCGCCCGGACGTACGCACCGTGACGGAGGGGAACGCGCGGCCGAGCTCCTCGGCGGTGCGCCGGGAACCGGTGACGACGGCGCGCACCCGGCGCCCGCCGCAGGCACCGCAACGCCACTCGCCCGCGATCCGCCCGCACCAGCGGCAGTACGGCGCGGCGTGACCGGAGCGCAACGCCAGCGGCCCCGAGCACCCGGCGTGGCCGCACCTGGCCAGGGCGCGGCAGTTCTGGCAGGCGAGCACCGGCAGATATCCCCTGCGCGGCACCTGGACCAGCACGGGACCGTGCTCCAGCCCCCGCCTGAGCGCCCGCCAGGCGAGGCTCGGCAGCCGGGCCGCGCGGGCCGCCTCGTCCCTGGCCATCTCGGCGTCGTCGCCCGCCGGACGCACCCGGGGAGCCCGCGTCCTGACCTCCTCGCGCCGGGCCACCAGTGGCCTGGCCCATCCCGAGGCGATCAACCGGGTGGCCTCCACCGTCCGCGCGTACCCGCCGATCAGCATGGCCGCGCCGGCGCGGTGGGCGCGCAGCGCGAGCACCTCGCGGGCGTGGGGGTAGGGCGCGTGCTGTTCGTCGTGCAGATCGTCCCCGTCGTCCCAGATGACCGCGAGGCCGAGGTCGGCCACAGGAGCGAAGGCCGCGGCCTTGGTGCCGACGGCGACCGGCACCTCCCGCCGCAACACCCTGAGCCAGCGGCGGTATCGCTCCGCCGGGCCGAGATCGGCGGTGATCGCGACATGCGGGGTGTCCCCGAGCGCGCGGTCGGCCAGCGCCACGTCCTTGCCGTCGGGAAGCACGACGACCGCGCCGCGCCCGCTCGCCAGGGTCGCCCGTACGGCCGCCGCGACGGCGTACGGCCAGGAGAGCCCCTCCTGGCCGGTGCCCGGCAGGGCGGACCAGACGGCCCGTGGTGAGCGCCCGTCGGCGAGGGCGGCGAGGAAGGACTCCCCGGTGGGATAGGCACGCCAGTGGCCCGCGTCCACGTCCACGGCACCCGTCTCGGCGCCCTCTGTCTCCGGCCGGTCCGTGCCGCCACCGTCGGCGCCGCCCGGCCCGCTGCCCTGGGCGCCGGGCCCATCGGTCGGCGGCTCCTGGGACGGCCGGGGCTCGGCCTCGACCTTCGCGTGCCGGGGCGGCACGGCCAGGCGCAGGATGTCGGACATCGTCCCGGCGTAGCGGTCGGCGACGGCCCGGGTGAGACCGGCGATCTCGGCCGTCAGCACGGGCTCGGGTGAGATCACCCGCTCAAGGAAGGCTAGCTTGCCCTCGTGGTCGGTGTGCTCGGCCCGTTCAAGCAGGAAGCCGTCGGTGAGCTTCCCGGCGAAGCGCACCCGCACCCGGCAGCCCGGCACGGCGTCCGTGTCCATGGACGCCGGAACGAGGTAGTCGAACGGCCGGTCCAGGTGGGGCAGCGGTGTGTCGACCACGACCCGGGCCACCGGAGCCTGCCCGGCCGGATCGGGAGCGCCCTTGGCCGGGCCCGGCTTCCTCCCGGCCGGCCCTGCCGCCCCGGCGGTCCGCCGCGGCCCGCGCTCCGGCATCGCGAGCAGCGCCTCCTGGCCCTCGGGCGATGTCGGAACGGTCACTTTCCTGTCCTACCAGATGCCGTCGGCCCCGCCGCCGGGCCGTACGGAGGGGGGTGGGCCGCCGGGGCGGGAGCGGCGCCGGAGGAACGCGAAGCGGCACCCGCCGGAGACGACGGGTGCCGCTTGCCGGACGTGTCAGAGGCCGACGGCCTCGCGCAGGGCGTCGGCGCGGTCCGTGGACTCCCACGAGAAGCCCTCGCGGCCGAAGTGGCCGTACGCGGCGGTCTCGGAGTAGACCGGGCGCAGCAGGTCGAGGTCGCGGATGATGGCGGCCGGGCGCAGGTCGAAGACCTTGAGCACCGCTTCCTGGATCTGGGCGACCGGGACCTTCTCGGTGCCGAAGGTCTCGATGAACACGCCCACCGGCTGGGCCTTGCCGATCGCGTACGCCACCTGGACCTCGGCGCGGTCGGCGAGGCCGGCCGCGACGACGTTCTTGGCGACCCAGCGCATGGCGTAGGCGGCCGAGCGGTCGACCTTCGACGGGTCCTTGCCGGAGAAGGCGCCGCCGCCGTGGCGGGCCATGCCGCCGTAGGTGTCGACGATGATCTTGCGACCGGTCAGGCCGGCGTCGCCCATCGGGCCGCCGATCTCGAAGCGGCCGGTCGGGTTGACGAGCAGCCGGTAGCCCTCGACCTCGATGTCGAGGTCGGCGAGCACCGGCTCCACGACGTGCTCGCGGATGTCGGGCGTGAGCATCTCGCGCAGGTCGATCTCGGGCGCGTGCTGGGTCGAGACGACGACCGTGTCGAGCCGCACCGGACGGTCGCCGTCGTACTCGATGGTGACCTGGGTCTTGCCGTCCGGACGCAGGTAGGGGATGGTGCCGTTCTTGCGGACCTCGGACAGACGGCGGGCCATCCGGTGCGCCAGCGTGATCGGCAGCGGCATCAGCTCGGGGGTCTCGCGGCAGGCGTAGCCGAACATGAGGCCCTGGTCGCCGGCACCCTGGCGGTCGAGGTCGTCCACGCCCTCGCCCTCGCGGTGCTCGTAAGCGTCGTCAACGCCCTGCGCGATGTCGGGCGACTGCGCGCCGATGGACACCGAGACGCCACAGGAGGCGCCGTCGAAGCCCTTGTGGGAGGCGTCGTAGCCGATCTCGAGGATCTTGTCCCGGATCAGGGCCGGGATGTCGACGTAGGTCTCCGTCGTCACCTCTCCGGCGACGTGGACCTGGCCAGTGGTGATCAGCGTCTCGACGGCGACACGGCTCTTGGGGTCGTCCTTGAGCATGGCGTCGAGAATCGCGTCACTGATCTGGTCAGCGATCTTGTCCGGGTGGCCTTCGGTAACCGACTCGGAGGTGAACAGGCGACGGGACAACTCGTGGCTCCTCATGCAGCGGCTGCTGACGTCAACAATGCTCCGCTGAGTGTAGCCCCACCAGGTACGGCCCCGCGAAGCCCTGCCACCCGCGAAAGATCCAGAAAGTCCGTCTTATCCGGTCTGAATAGGGGAAAAACGCCGGTCACGCGAGGCGCGCGGCCACCAGATCCCACACCACGTCCGCGAGATCCTCCTTGGGCCCTCGCGGGATCTCGACGGGGTCGCCGCCCGCCACGAGCACGACGGCGGCGTTGTCGGGGGTGCCGAACGCGAGGTTCCCCCCCACCTGGTTGACCACGAGCAGGTCGCAGCCCTTGCGCTCGAGCTTGGCCCGGCCGTTGGCGAGCACGTCGTCGGTCTCGGCCGCGAAGCCGACGATGACGCGGGAGGACGGCGCGCGCCCCTCGCGGCGGATCTCGCCGAGCTCGGCCAGCACGTCCGGGTTCTTCACCAGGTGGATGGGGTCCGGCTCGGCCGCCGACTTCTTGATCTTCGTGTCGCTGTGCGTCGCGGGGCGGAAGTCCGCCACCGCGGCGGCCATGACCACGGCGTCGGCGTGCCCGGCGGCGGAGACGACGGCCTCGCGCAGCTCGGTGGCCGTCTCGACCCGCACCACCTTGGCTCCGGCCGGGTCGGGCAGCGCGACGTTGGCCGACACCAGCGTCACCTCCGCGCCGCGGGCCACGGCCGTACGGGCGAGGGCGTAGCCCTGCAGGCCCGACGAACGGTTGCCGATGAACCGGACCGGGTCGATGGCCTCGCGGGTGCCCCCGGCGGAGATCACGACGTGCCGGCCGGCGAGGTCGGCGGGGCGTCCGGCGAGGACGCGGCGGCAGACCTCGAAGATCTCGGCGGGGTCGGGCAGCCGCCCGGGGCCGCTGTCCGCCCCGGTGAGCCGTCCGACCGCCGGATCGATGACGATCGCGCCGCGCTCGCGCAGCGTCGCCACGTTGGCCCGGGTGGCGGGGTGCTCCCACATCTCGGTGTGCATCGCGGGCGCGAACACCACCGGACAGCGGGCGGTCAGCAGGGTGTTGGTGAGCAGGTCGTTCGCCAGGCCGTGGGCGGCCCGGGCGAGCACGTCCGCGGTGGCGGGCGCGACGACGACGAGGTCGGCGTGCTGCCCGATGCGCACGTGCGGCACCTCGTGGACCGAATCCCACACCTCGGTGGTCACCGGGTTGCCCGACAGCGCGGCCCAGGTCGGCTCGCCGACGAACCGCAGCGCGTCCCGGGTCGGGACGACCCGCACGTCGTGGCCGGACTCGGTGAACAGGCGAAGCAACTCGCACGCCTTGTAGACCGCGATGCCGGCGCTGACCCCAAGGACCACCGATCTCACGTGTGAAACCTCCCGCGCGCCTCCCGCGCGAGCGGGGCGGGCGCCTTGAGCGCCGTCAGCCCTCGATGGGCTCGGAGGTGAGCAGGCCGTCGCTGACCTCGCGCAGCGCGATGGACAGCGGCTTCTCCTGGGCGTGGGTCTCCACGAGAGGCCCGACGTACTCCAGCAGGCCCTCGCCGAGCTGGGAGTAGTAGGCGTTGATCTGGCGCGCCCGCTTCGCGCCCATGATGACCAGGCTGTACTTGCTGTCGACGATGTCGAGCAGCGAGTCGATCGACGGGTTGGTGATGCCTTCCGCGTAGGTGCTGCTGGTTGCCACGTTGATGCTTCCCCTAGCTAGGTGGACGTCCGTTCGTCTCGGAGTCCTAAGCCTCCGTAGTACCGGCCAACAAGGCTATCAGGCGACCGCATACGTCCTGGACGGACGTGTTGACAAGAGTGAGATCGAATTCCTTCTCGGCGGCCATCTCCACGCGACCGGCGTCGAGACGGCGCTCGATGACGTCGGGGGGTTCCGTGCCGCGCCCGCGCAGCCGCCGCTCCAGTTCCTCCCAGCTCGGCGGGGCCAGGAAGACGAGCAGCGCCTCGGGCATGCTCTCACGCACCTGCCGCGCGCCCTGGAGGTCGATCTCCAGCAGCGTCGGCACTCCCGCGGCCAGCCGTTCGAGCACGGGCGTGCGGGGCGTCCCGTACCGGTTGCCGGCGAACTCGGCCCACTCCAGGAGCTCTCCCGAGGCGATCATGCGATCGAACTCGGCGTCGTCGGCGAAGTAGTACTCCACGCCATGGGTTTCGCCAGGGCGGGGTTTCCTGGTTGTCACCGAGACCGACAGCCACACCGCGGGGTGCGACCGCCGGAGCTCGGCGACGACCGTGGACTTCCCGACGCCCGACGGACCGGAGAGGACCGTCAGGCGGCGGTGTGGAGGCATGGAGTCACCGGCACATGTCCCGGACCCGCCGGAAGCGGCTGCCTGGCGGGCCCGATCCTCGCCGGGCCAGGACGTATCGGTCACTCAATATCCCCCGTAAATCTTGCTAGCGAAGCCGAGATCAGCTCTCGGCGCCGCCGAACTCCCGCTCCAAGGAGGCGCGCTGGTTGGCACCGAGACCCCGCACACGGCGGGACTCGGCGATACCAAGGCGCTCCATGAGCTGCTTGGCGCGGACCTTGCCCACGCCAGGGAGCGACTCCAGCAGAGCCGAGACCTTCATCTTGCCGATGACGTCATCGGTCTGCCCATCCTTCAACACCTCAGCCAGAGAAACCGCGCCGTGCTTGAGCCGGTTCTTGACCTCGGCACGCTCCTTGCGAGCCTTGGCAGCCTTCTCAAGTGCTGCCGCGCGCTGCTCGGGAGTCAGGGGAGGAAGAGCCACGCCGGGTCACCTCGAATTTCTGTCGATGTACTCGGACGGGAGGGGAAACTAGCTGGTCCATGCCCCCTCCGGCAACGTCAAGCCACGTTTCTCTCACCACAAAATTGAATCTATTACTTTGAGTACCTGGAAAATCACACTCTGTCGATGAAAACCGCCTCATCAGCCACGGAGGAGAGCCCTCCCCCGGACCGCCCGTGACGGGCCTCGTACGGGCCTCGTACGGGCCTCCCGGACCGGCCGGCGGCCGTACGCCGACGGGCCGCGGAAGGCCGGAAAAAGGCTCCGGGAGGGCGTGCCCGAGAGGCCGGCGAGCGGACCTCCACGACCGGGGAGCGGCCCCGGCGCGCCCGCGCGCGGACCCCGGACGGGCCCGCGGAACGGCATCGGCGGGGGGTGTGGCGCGAGCACGGGAAAGATCTGGGATGATCTTTGCCACAGGGTCCGGCGACGGCCCTCCGGACCCCGCCGGGCGCCTTTCAGCGTGCGTGCGAGGCCGCGCCCGCCGAACGGGACACGTCCACCTTGCGGAGCGCCGCGGCGATCGTCGCGGCGGCGGCACCCGGGTCCGACGAGCCCGTGATGGGCCGGCCGATCACCAGAAGATCGGCCCCGTCGACGAGCGCGTCCTCCGGGGTCGCTACTCTTGCCTGATCCTGGGTGTCGGCGCCGGCGGGCCGAACACCGGGGGTGATCAACGTGATCCCGAGCCCGACCTCGGCGCGCACCGCGGCGACCTCACGGGGCGAGCAGACCAGGGCCTGGGCTCCCGCGCCCACGGCGAGAGCCGCCAGGCGGCGCACGGAGTCGTCGGGACGTCCCTCGAGGCCGATCGCGGCGAGATCGGCCTCTGAGAGCGACGTGAGGACCGTCACGGCGGCAATCTGGGTCTGCGGGCCCGCCGCATCGACGGCGGCCCTGATCATCGCGGGCCCGCCCGACGCGTGCACGGTGAGGATGGACGGCTTGAGCCGCGCCACGGCGCGGGTCGCCCCGGCGACCGTGTTCGGGATGTCGTGCAGCTTGAGGTCGAGGAAGATCTGAACGCCGCTCGCCCCGCGCACGGAGTCGATCACATCCGGTCCGTAACGGAGGTAGAGTTCCAGCCCGACCTTCACCGTCGAGACGTGGGGCGTCACCAGACTCGCCCACCGGGCCGCGGTCTCCAGGTCGGGCGCGTCAAGGGCGACGGCGATGGGTGCGGGGGTCACAGGGAGCTCTCCTCCAGTTCGATGCGGTTCCGGGGACCTGCCCCGGCGGGTCTGTGCGCCAGCCCGACGGCGTCGGCCAGGCGGTCGAAGCCACGCGCCTGCAGGAGCTCCTCAAGCTCCCTCAGGATGCGCTGGCAGGCGTAGGGGTCGTGGAACAGGGCGGTGCCCACGGCGACGGCGCACGCGCCGGCCAGGACCAGCTCCAGGGCGTCCCTGCCCGTCATCACGCCGCCCATGCCGACGATGGGCACGCCCGGAAGGGCCGCGTGGACCTGCCAGACGCAGCGGACCGCGAGCGGCTTGATCGCGGGCCCGGACAGGCCGCCGGTACCGGCGGCGAGCGACGGGCGCATGGTGTCGACGTCCACGCTCATGCCCAGCGGCGCGTTGATCATGGAAAGCCCGTCGGCCCCGCCGTCCACGCACAGGCGGGCCAGCGAGACGACGTCGGCCACGTCCGGCGCGAGCTTCGCGATCACCGGGACGTCGTAGCGCGTCGCGGCCCGTACGGACGCGACGACCTCCGCCGCGGCCGAGCCGTCCCGGGCGAAGACCCGGCCCCGATCCTCGACGTTCGGGCAGGACAGGTTCACCTCGACGGCCGTGATCCCCGGGGCGTCGGCGAGCCGCCGGGCCAGGGCGGTGTACTCCGCCACACTGCCGCCTCCTATGGAGACGATCGTGCGCACTCCCCGCTGGGCCAGCCAGGACAGCTCCCGCTCCGCGAACACCTCCACGCCGGGCCCCTGGAGGCCCACGGCGCTCAGCATGCCCGACGGCGTCTCCGCCATCCTCGGCGTCGGACGCCCGGCTCTGGGAGACATCGTGATCGACCGGGTCACGAACGCGCCGATCCGCGTCACGTCGAAGAACTGCGCCAGCTCCCGGCCGGTGCCGCCGCAGCCGGAGGCCGTCAGGACGGGGTTGGGCAGCTCCACATGGCCCAGGTAGCTCCTCAGGTCAACGGCCATGCCGCTCCCCGCCCCTCACGCCTATCCATGCCGCCCTCCAGGAGCGCCCAGAGCGTCGAACGGGATCGTCCCGACATCGTCGAAGCGGACCCGCTCGCCCAGGAACACCGGGCCGTCCGTGCAGGCCCGGACCATCCGCGTCACGCCGTCCTCGTCGATGACCGGGACGACGCACGTCATGCAGATGCCGACACCGCACGCCATGGACTGTTCCACCGACACCTGCGCCGGAATGCCGAACTCGACGCACACCGCCGTCACCCCGCGCAGCATCGCCATCGGCCCGCACGCGTAGACCACGTCCGCCCGCGCGTCCGCGATCACGCCCGCGAGCACGTCGGTCACCTCCCCGCGCATACCCAGCGAGCCGTCCACGGTCGTCAGCGTCGTCGTCTCGCCCATCCGGCGGGCGCGCAACGCACCGAACACCCGGTCGGCGCTGGAAGCGCCCAGCACGAAATCGACCCGGCACCCCCGCCGCTGCAGGACGTCCGCCAGCACGAAGAGGGACGCGGAGCCGTACTCGCCGCCGACCAGCACGCACGTGCACGGATCGCGCGGCAGCGGGAACGGACGCCCGAGCGGCCCGACCAGGTCCAGCGTGTCCCGCGCCCTGCGGTCCGCCAGCCACGCCGTACCCGGCCCGCGCACACTGAACACGAACTCCACCGTGCCGCCGTAGTCCGGCTTCACGTCATGGATCGCGAACGCCCGCCGCGTCAACATCGACGTGTACGGCCCGCCCACACCGACGGTGACGAAGTGGCCCGGCCGGAACCGGTCAGCGACGGCCGGCGCCACGACGGTCAGCGCGTGGTAGGCCTCCACCCGCCGAGTCGTCAGCACCGTTCCCGTCACCTGCACCGGGGAACCGGCCACTCCCTCACCTCCGCCGTGGCACGGGCCCGCCGTCCCGCGACACTCAGTCCCACAGCCGCATGCCGACGGCCGGCCCCGCTCCACACCGCGCCGGGAGCGCCTCCCCGGCACCGTACCGGCGGACCGCTCCGCTCGCTCAGTCCCTCAGCCTCGCACTCACGGTCGGCCTCGCTCCCTCGGTCACTTCACGGACCCTGCGTCGTGCCGGAGGCGCGCCTTCAGCACCGTACTCGCGGGCCGCTCCGCTCGCTCAGTCCCTCAGCCTCGCACTCACGGTCGGCCTCGCTCCCTCGCTCGCTTCGCGGACCGCTCGTGCCTCGCGGGCCGCTCCGCTCGCTCAGTCCCTCAGCCTCCGGGCATGCTCCTGGAGCGACCGTACGCCCACGTCGCCGCGGACGATGTGCTGGATGCCCTGAACGGCGGCGGCGAGTCCCTGAACGGTGGTGATGCAGGCGACGCCGCGCAGGACGGCGGCGGTGCGGATCTCATACCCGTCCAGCCGCGGCCCGGACTGCCCCGGGCTCCCATACGGCGTGTTCACGATCAGATCCACCTCCCCGTCCAGAATCCGCCGCACGATCGTCGGCTCACCCTCCGGACCGGCCCCGTCACTGTGCTTGCGCACGATCTTGGCACGGACACCGTTACGGCGCAGCACCTCCGCCGTACCCTCGGTCGCCAGGATCTCGAACCCCAGATCCGCCAGCGCCTTCACCGGGAAGATCACCGAACGCTTGTCCTTGTTCGCCACCGACACGAACGCCCGGCCCTTGGTCGGCAGGTCCCCGTACGCGGCGGCCTGGGACTTGGCGTACGCGGTGCCGAAGAACTCGTCGATGCCCATGACCTCACCGGTCGAGCGCATCTCCGGCCCCAGGACCGTGTCCACCCCGCGGAAGCGGTTGAACGGCAGCACCGCCTCCTTCACCGCGATCGGCGCGTCCAGCGGCAGCGTCCCCCCATCACCTGAAGCGGGCAGCATCCCCTCGGCGCGCAGCTCGGCGATGGAGGCGCCCAGCATGACCCGGGCGGCGGCCTTGGCCAGCGGCACCGCGGTGGCCTTGGACACGAACGGCACCGTGCGGCTGGCGCGCGGGTTGGCCTCCAGCACGTACAGGACCCCGGCGGCCATCGCGTACTGCACGTTCAGCAGCCCACGCACGCCCACACCGCGGGCGATCCCCTCGGTGGCGGCGCGGATCCGCTTGATGTCGAACCCGCCCAGCGTGATCGGCGGGAGCGCGCAGGCCGAGTCGCCGGAGTGGATGCCGGCCTCCTCGATGTGCTCCATCACGCCGCCCAGGTACAGCTCCTCGCCGTCGAACAGGGCGTCCACGTCGATCTCGATCGCGTCGTCGAGGAACTTGTCGATCAGCACCGGGTTGTCCGACGCCTGCACCGCGCTGGCCATGTAGGACGCCAGGGTGTCGTCGTCGTAGACGATCGCCATCCCGGCCCCGCCGAGCACGTACGACGGGCGGACCAGGACCGGGTAGCCGATCTCGGCGGCGATCGACTGGGCCTCCGCGACGCTCAGCGCGGTGCCGTGCTTGGGAGCGGGCAGGTTCGCCTCGGCGAGCACCCGGCCGAACGCGCCGCGCTCCTCCGCGAGGTGGATCGACTCGGGCGACGTGCCGACCACCGGCACCCCGGCGTCCTTGAGCGCCTGGGCGAGGCCGAGCGGCGTCTGACCGCCGAGCTGCACGATCACCCCGGCGACCGGGCCGGTCGCCTGCTCGGCGTGCACGACCTCCAGCACGTCCTCAAGCGTCAGCGGCTCGAAGTACAGCCGGTCGGAGGTGTCGTAGTCGGTGGAGACGGTCTCGGGGTTGCAGTTGACCATCACCGTCTCGAACCCCGCCTTGGCCAGCTCGAAGCTGGCGTGCACACAGGCGTAGTCGAACTCGATGCCCTGCCCGATCCGGTTCGGCCCGCTGCCCAGGATGATCACCTTGGGCCGGTCCCCGGCCGGGACCTCGGTCTCCTCGTCGTACGTGGAGTAGAGGTAGGGCGTCTTGGCGGCGAACTCGGCGGCGCAGGTGTCCACGGTGTTGTAGACGGGACGCACGCCGGACTCGTACCGCGCCTCGCGTACGCGCGACTCGGCGACCCCGAGGATCTCGGCGATCTGCGCGTCGCTGAAGCCGTACCGCTTGGCGGTCAGCAGGGCCGGCCGGTCCAGCGTGGTGATCGAGCGGGCCACCTCGTCGATGGCGTACAGCTGGTCGAGGAACCACGGGTCGACCTTGGTCGCCTCGAACAGGTCCTCGGGCGTGGCCCCCGCCCTGATGGCCTGCTGCATCGTGCGCAGCCTGCCGTCATGCGGCGTCCGGCAGGCCTCCAGCAGCCCCCGCAGGTCGCCGGGCTCGCCCGTCCAGGAGAACGACGAGCCCTTCTTCTCCAGCGACCGCAGCGCCTTCTGCAGCGCCTCCGGGAAGGAGCGGCCGATGGCCATGGCCTCGCCGACCGACTTCATGTGCGTGGTCAGCGTCTGGTCCGCGCCCGCGAACTTCTCGAACGCGAACCGCGGCACCTTCACCACGACGTAGTCGAGCGACGGCTCGAACGACGCCGGGGTCTCGCGGGTGATGTCGTTCGGGATCTCGTCCAGCGTGTAGCCGATCGCGAGCTTGGCCGCGATCTTCGCGATCGGGAACCCGGTCGCCTTGGACGCCAGCGCCGAGGAGCGCGACACCCGCGGGTTCATCTCGATCACGATCATCCGGCCGGTGTCCGGGTTGACCGCGAACTGGATGTTGCAGCCGCCGGTGTCCACCCCGACCTCACGGATCACCGCGATCGCCACGTCCCGCATGTTCTGGTATTCGCGGTCGGTCAGCGTCATCGCCGGCGCCACGGTCACGCTGTCACCGGTGTGCACGCCCATCGGGTCGATGTTCTCGATCGAGCACACGATCACCACGTTGTCCGCGCGGTCGCGCATGACCTCGAGCTCGTACTCCTTCCAGCCGAGGATCGACTCCTCCAGGAGCACCTCGGTGGTCGGAGACGCGTCCAGACCGGCGCCGGCGATCCGCCGCAGGTCGGCCTCATCGTAGGCGAACCCCGAACCCACGCCGCCCATCGTGAACGAGGGCCGCACCACCAGCGGATAGCCCAGCTCGTCGACGGCAGCCAGGCAGTCCTCGATCGAGTGGCAGATCACGCTGCGGGCGGACTCGGCGTTCAGGCCGTGCTCGGCGGCGACCTTGGCGACGATCCCCTTGAACCGCTCCCGGTTCTCCCCGGCCTGGATCGCGTCGAAGTTCGCGCCGATCAGCTCCACCCCGTACCGGTCCAGAACGCCGGCCTCGTGCAGGGCGACCGCGGTGTTGAGCGCGGTCTGCCCGCCCAGGGTGGGCAGCAGCGCGTCCGGCCGCTCCTTGGCGATGATCTTCTCGACGATGTCCGGAGTGATCGGCTCGACGTAGGTGGCGTCGGCGAACTCGGGGTCGGTCATGATCGTGGCGGGGTTGCTGTTGACCAGGATGACCCGGAACCCCTCGGCGCGCAGCACGCGGCAGGCCTGGGTGCCGGAGTAGTCGAACTCGCACGCCTGCCCGATCACGATCGGCCCGGAGCCGATCACCATGATCGACCTGATGTCCGTGCGCTTAGGCACCCTTCTCCCCCGTTTCGCTCGTCGTCTCCGGCCGGCCGCCATTCGCCCGCTCCATCAGCTCGCAGAACTCGTCGAAGAGATATGCGGCGTCGTGCGGCCCGGCCGCGGCCTCCGGGTGGTACTGCACGCTGAAGCCCGGATAGTCGAGCAGCCGCAGCCCCTCCACGCAGCCGTCGTTCAAGTTCACGTGGCTCACCTCGGCCCGCCCGTACGGCGTGTCGAAAGGCCCGTCGAGCGGGGCCTGGACGGCGAAGCCGTGGTTGTGCGCCGAGATCTCCACCTTGCCGGTCCTACGGTCCTGGACCGGCTGGTTGACGCCCCGGTGGCCGTACCGGAGCTTGTAGGTGCCCAGCCCCAGCGCGCGGCCGAGGATCTGGTTGCCGAAGCAGATGCCGAAGAACGGCCGGCCCGCGTCCAGCACGCCGCGCAGCGCCTCGACGGCGAAGTCGGCGGTGGCGGGGTCGCCGGGGCCGTTGGAGAAGAACACGCCGTCCGGCTCGATCGCGAGGATGTCCGCCGCGGACGCGGTCGCGGGCAGCACGTGCACCTCACAGCCCCGCTCGGCCATCCGCTCCGGCGTCATCGCCTTGATCCCCAGGTCGACCGCCGCGACCGTGAACCGCTTCTCGCCCACGGCCTTCACCACGTACGGCTCGGCCGTGGAGACCTCGCCGGCCAGGTCGGCGCCCTCCATACCGGGCGACCGCCGTACCCGCTCCACCAGCTCGTCCGCGTCGGCCAGCGCCGCGCCGGAGAACACCCCGGCCCGCATCGCGCCACGCTCACGCAGGTGACGGGTCAGCGCCCGCGTCCCCGCCATCGCGATCCCCACCACGCCCTGCTCACGCAGGTACTCGTCCAGGCTCTTGGTGGACCGCCAGTTCGACCGGACCCGCGCGGGCTCGCGCACTACGTAGCCCGCCACCCAGATTCGGCCCGACTCCGGGTCCTCCTCGTTCACGCCGGTGTTGCCGATGTGCGGCGCGGTCATCGCCACGATCTGCCGGTGGTACGACGGGTCGGTCAGCGTCTCCTGGTATCCGGTCATCCCGGTGTTGAAGACCATCTCGCCGAACGTCTCGCCGACGGCCCCGAAGGCCGTCCCCTCGAAGACCCTGCCGTCCTCCAGCACGAGCAGCGCCGTGTTCACGGTCTCGCTCTCCTCACTCATCGTCACACCAGCTTCCCTTCGAGAACGGTCGGGCGGCCGCGCAGCAACGTGGCCACGACCCGGCCAGGAAGCGTCATCCCTTCGTACGGCGTGTTGCGGCTCTTGGACGCCATCGCCGCCGGATCCACCGCCGTGCGGACCGAGGGGTCGTAAAGCGTGATGTTGGCGGCCGCGCCCGCCTCCAGCGGGCTGCCGTGGCCGCTCAGCCTGCCGATCCTGGCCGGGCGGTACGACATGCGGTCGGCGACGCCGGCCCAGTCGAGCAGGCCGGTCTCGACCATGGCCTCCTGGACCACGGACAGAGCCGTCTCCAGTCCGATCATGCCCATGGCGGCCGCGGCCCACTCGGTCTCCTTGTCCTCGACCGGGTGCGGGGCGTGGTCGGTGGCAACACAGTCGATCGTCCCGTCCGCGAGCGCCTCGCGCAGCGCGAGGACGTCCTCGTTCGTGCGCAGCGGCGGATTCACCTTGTAGATCGGGTTGTACGGCCCCACCGGGGAACGCTCCACACAACTGTCGGTGAGCAGCAGGTGGTGCGGGGTCACCTCGGCGGTGACGTCCCAGCCCTTCGACTTGGCCCAGCGGATGATCTCGACCGATCCCGCGGTGGAGACGTGGCACACGTGCAGCCGGGAGCCGACGTGCGCGGCCAGCAGGCAGTCGCGGGCGATGATCGCCTCTTCGGCGACCGCCGGCCACCCGGTCAGGCCGAGCCTGCCGGAGATCTCGCCCTCGTTGACCTGGGCGCCCTCGGTCAGCCGCGGCTCCTGGGCGTGCTGGGCGACGACACCGTCGAACGCCTTGACGTATTCGAGCGCCCGGCGCATCAGGACGGCGTCGGAGACGCACTTGCCGTCGTCGGAGAAGACCCGGACCCGGGCGGCGGAGTCGGCCATGGCGCCCAGCTCGGCGAGCTGCCTGCCCTCCAGGCCCGACGTCACGGCGCCGACCGGCTGGACGTCGCAGTGGCCGTACTCCTGGCCGAGCCGCCAGACCTGCTCGACGACGCCCGCGGTGTCCGCGACCGGCGAGGTGTTGGCCATGGCGTGGACGGCGGTGAACCCGCCGCGCGCGGCGGCCTGGGTGCCCGTCTGGACGGTCTCGGCGTCCTCGCGGCCGGGCTCGCGCAGGTGCGTGTGCAGGTCGACCAGGCCGGGCAGCGCGATCAGGCCGGTCGCGTCGATCGTCTCGGCCGGGCCCGCCTTGCCGGCGGCCGCGCCGACCTCGGCGATGACGCCGTCCCTGACGAGGATGTCGCACGGCTCCCCGCCGAGGATGCGGGCGTTCTTGATCAGAATGGTGCTCACAGGTCTCCCCCGATCGCGGGCTCGGACCCGCTCAGCAGCAGATAGAGAACGGCCATGCGGACGGTCACCCCGTTCGCCACCTGCTCCACGATCGTCGAGCGGGGCGAGTCGGCGACCTCGGCGGAGATCTCCATGCCTCGGTTCATCGGGCCGGGGTGCATGACGATGGCGTCGTCGTGCAGGCGGGCGAAGCGTTCGCGGTCCAGCCCGTAGCGGCGGCTGTACTCCCGGGCGGACGGGAAGTAGGCGGCGTTCATCCGCTCGAGCTGCACGCGGAGCATCATGACGACGTCGGACTTCGGCAGCACCGCGTCCAGGTCGTAGGAGACCTGGCAGGGCCAGGTGTCGACGGCCACGGGCAGCAGGGTCGGCGGGGCGACCAGGGTCACCTCGGCGCCGAGCGCCTGCAGCAGCAGGACGTTCGACCGGGCGACCCGGCTGTGCAGGACGTCGCCCACGATGGCGACCTTGAGCCCTTCGATCCGGCCCATCCTGCGCCGCATGCTGAACGCGTCGAGCAGCGCCTGCGTGGGGTGCTCGTGGGTGCCGTCGCCGGCGTTGACCACGCTGCCGCGCACCCAGTTGGCCAGGCGGTGCGGGGCGCCGGAGGCGGCGTGCCTGATGACGACCGCGTCCGCGCCCATGGCCTCGAGGGTCAGCGCGGTGTCCTTGAGCGACTCGCCCTTCGACACGCTCGACCCCTTGGCCGAGAAGTTGATGACGTCGGCGGACAGCCGCTTGGCCGCGGCCTCGAACGAGATGCGGGTCCGGGTGGAGTCCTCGTAGAAGAGGTTGACCACCGTGCGGCCCCGCAGCGTCGGCAGCTTCTTGATGGAGCGCTCGGAGACCCGGGCCAGCTCCTCGGCCGTGTCGAGGACGAGCAGGGCGTCGTCGCGGGTCAGGTCCCCCGCCGAGATCAGATGCCGCTTCATCGTGCTCACCGCTCCCCGTTCGTCTCGCCGGCGCCGGGCCGGTCGTCTCCCTTGATGAGCAGAACGGCGTCGCGCCCGTCGATCTCCTGGAGGTAGACCTTCACCTTCTCGCTCTTGGAGGTCGGCAGGTTCTTACCGACGTAGTCGGCTCGGATGGGCAGTTCGCGGTGGCCGCGGTCGACCAGGGTGGCGAGCTGGACGGCCCGCGGGCGGCCCACGTCGTTGAGCGCGTCGAGCGCCGCGCGGACGGTCCGGCCGGAGAAGAGCACGTCGTCGACGAGGACGACCGTCCTGCCGTCCACGCCCTCGGCGGGAAGGTCCGTACGACCGAGGGGACGCGCGGGACGCAGCCGGAGGTCGTCGCGGTACATCGTGATGTCGATGGTGCCGACGGGCACCTTCACGCCCTCGAACTGGGAGATGCGCTCCGCGATCCGGAAGGCGAGCGTCGCGCCGCGCGTCGGGATGCCGAGCAGCACGACTTTCTCCGCACCCTTGGTGCGTTCGAGGATCTCGTGCGCGATGCGGGTCAGCGCCCGGTGGATGTCGGGACCCTCAAGGACCGCTCGGGCCTGATTTCGGGCATCGGACATGGAGATATCACCACCTTTCCCGCCTCACAGGACGGGGCTTAAAGGGTGTCTGGCGGCCCCAGGTTACCAGTCCGGTTTCGGCGCGCCCGACCGGGTCACCCCCTCCTGCCAGCGGCGATGGCCGCGAAAGGGCCCGCGTTCGCTCTGGGCGTCACGCGCCGGAAACGCCGAGGCAGTCTCGGATGGGGGGATTGAGGGGAGAACACTGTTTGGCGCTCTTTTTTCCAATCAGCTTGACCTTTGCGAGTGGCGGCTTTACCGTCACTGTCCGTAACCACAACACGCGACCTTCCTGGGTAAAACCCGACGCAGCGGTCACCGAAGGTGCCTGCCTCAGGCGCCCGCCCCGGTGTTCTGTGCATACGGGACAAGGAAGGAGAATCAAGTTGAGAACAGACATAGAGAGCCGGGGGCCCACGATGCCGTCTGACTACGCCAAGTCGCTCGGCGCGCGACTGCGCGCGATCCGCACCCAGCAGGGGCTCTCCCTGCACGGGGTAGAAGAGAAGTCACGTGGCCGGTGGAAGGCCGTCGTGGTCGGCTCCTATGAGCGCGGCGACCGCGCGGTGACCGTGCAGAAGCTGGCCGAGCTTGCCGAATTCTACGGTGTTCCGGTGTCTGAGCTGCTCCCCGGGGGCGCCGCTCCCAGCCCGCTGGCGCCCGCGCCGAAGCTTGTCATCGACCTGGAGCGGCTCTCGCAGCTTCCGAAGGACAAGGCGGGCCCGCTCGCCAGGTACGCCGCGACCATCCAGAGCCAGCGTGGCGACTACAACGGCAAGGTGCTGTCGATCCGCCAGGAGGACCTGCGCTCGCTTGCGGTCATCTATGACAAGTCGCCGGTGGAGCTGACCGAGGAGTTCATCAGCTGGGGCGTGCTGGACGCGGAGGCCCGCCGGGCCGTGGAGTCCTTCTGACCGGCGACACCGCCGTTCCTTACTGAACACGCGCAATCGTCATGGGCCCCGAGCCGGCCGGTCCGGCCGCTCGGGGCCCTGACCATGAGAACCGGCGTCGTCGTAAGAACTGACGCCGTCATAAGAGGCACGCCGAAGAGGCGCGCGGAAGAGGCAGGCGGACCGCGCCGACCGCTCTGGGCTCAGGCGCGACAGCCGCCGCTCATCCCGCCATGGGCAGGGCCGACTGGCCCGGCACCCCGAGAAGAGCCTCGACCTCGCCGACGAACCTGTCCGCCTCGGCGATGAGCTCCTCGGCGTCGCGCTGACTGACCACGCGGGTCATCCCCGCCTCCGCCGCCGCGCGCTTGGTGGCGCTCACCGCGAAGAACGCGGCCCAATCCGCCAGCTTGGGCTCGGCCTCGGGCAGCAGCTCCCAGGCGCTGCGCAGCCGACGCCGCCGACCGTCCATGGGCCGGGGACGAGCGGCCAGCACGGCCGCCGCCGCCTTGAGCGCCGCGAGATGGGCCGACACGTACCTGTCCGCCGGCGCGGAGCCGCCGATGGCGTCCGCAAGGCAGGCACGGGCGTCCGCGAGATGCGCCAGAACAGCCTGTGGGACTTTGGGCCCGCTCCTGCGGTCATCGACCTGTCCAGTCACGCCCGCCTCCTTGAGTCGTGGCTTCCGGCGCTGCTCGCCGGTGAGATCACCTTTGCAGACGGCACCGACAATCTGTCACGGCGGCCGGACGAGGAGCTTCCCCTCTCCCCGTCCGGCCCACGCCGTGGACCGCACCGCGCTCGTCTCCGCCGACGACGAAGGCACGGCATCCAACGGGGTGAGTGCGAGCCGCGAGTCCCGCACTCACCGCCTCGAACATAAATTCGACCAGGTTCGCTGTCAAGCATCGTGGCGAACAAGGGTTCGACTGAGTCATGCGGCCGCGGCACGATCGCTGACCACCGGAAACGCGGAAAGGCCTACCGGCAAGGGCTTTGGAGAGCGGACGGTCGTCGTCAGGGCGAGCGGAAATCCCTCCGAAGGGTGACGCCCCGGCGCGGCTTCCCGGGCGGCGCGCGATCCGGAGCACGACGCGGGCCCGGGGCGAGACGCCCCGGGCCCGGTGATCGACCTGGACAAGCAGGACTCGCGCGTCAGCGGACGAACTTCCCCCGCACGTGGACGGGAACGCCGGTGCCGAGCATTCCGGGCAGGATCTCGGCCACCTTCATCGGCAACCGCACGCACCCGTGGGACGCGGGATAGAGCGGCACGGACAGCGCGCCGTGGAGGGCGATGCCGCCGTTGAAGAAGATCGGGTTGTAGAGCTGCCCCAGGTAGGACCGGTGCCAGCCGCTCCGGCGCCAGGTCGTCTTGTAGTCGCCCGTCGGCGTCCTGGCGCTACCGGTGAACTTCGTCCGCTTGCCGTTCCACATGGCGTACTCCGTGTACGGGATCCCGCTTCCGGAGGAGACGTGCGAGATGAGCTTCACCTCACCGCCGGAGTACAGCACCATGATCTGCTTGGCGAGGTTGACCTCGACCCGGTCCGGCTTGCCGCGTGGCACCAGGACCTTGGGCGCCTTGGGGTTCTCCAGCGCACGCCAGGTGCGGCTCGCCACCGTGCTCGTCGGCGTGATGCCCTGGACCTTCTGGAACGCCCACACCGCCATCTGGGTGGTCCCGCCGTACTGGCCGTCGAGCGGGCCGGGCACGTAGCCGAGCTCCTTCAGCCGCGCCTGCAGCGCCTTGACCTCGGTTCCTCTGGAGCCGGGCTTGAGCGTCCGGCCGGGCGCGGTGAACGGCGCGAACCCCGCGGCGGCCGTGCGTACTCCGGTGCCGGTCGTCGCCGCCACCGGTATCACGCGCGTGGGCTCCATGCGGACCGGCGCCGATACCGGCACCGAGACCGGCGCGGTGACGGCCACCGGCCGCGTGGCGTCCGTTTCCGTCTGTCCTGTTCCAGCCGTGCCGCAGCCCGCGACCGTCACGGCCCCCACCGTGACGAGCGTCGCGGCGGCAGCCCACCGTCGAGCCCCCATTCGGACCAACCCTTTCAGTTGTCTCCCAGTGTTCGATCAATGGACATTAACCCACGGAAGCGATAATCCCGGGTACTCACCATTGGGTGGTAATGCGTGGCCCATGGCGTGTCCACCTGATTAGAGTTGCCTGATGCTCGAAAAGTTGCATCCGAACGTCGCCCGTGTGACAGAGGTCCTGCGCTCCCATGACGTCGAGGGTGATGTCGTGGTTTTTCCCGAATCCGTGCCGACCGCCGCAGCCGCCGCAGAGCAGCTCGGCTGTGAGGTGGGGGCGATCGCCAACAGCCTGATCTTCGATGCGGACGGCGCGCCGCTCCTGGTCCTCACCAGCGGCGCGCACCGGGTGAACACGGAGCTGATCGCGGGACTCGTGGGCGCCGCCAAGGTACGGCGTGCCACGCCGGAGTTCGTCCGCCTTCACACCGGGCAGGCGATCGGGGGCGTGGCGCCGGTGGGCCATCCGGCCCCCGTACGCACGCTGGTGGACACCTGGCTGGCCAAGCACGAGGTCGTCTGGGCCGCCGCCGGCCACTCGCACACGGTCTTCCCCACGTCGTTCGACGAGCTGATCAGGATCACCGGCGGCACCGCGGCCGAGGTGGAGTGACGCGCTCCCCGGCCTGAACGCCGGAGCACCGCGGACGACGCCGATGGCGGCGGCGCTCCTGGATCGTCGCCGGCGCCGCCGCCACGCGGGCCGTCGGCGGAGTTCTCTCCGGGCGGCGGCACGGGAAACGGCTTTGCTAATGTGCGGAAATCGGTGTCCTTCCGCGGCTGAAAGCCGGGGAACAGCGCCCGGCCCTCCTGCCGAGGCCGTCGCGCGCGGTTCACAGAAAGGCGGTCGGAATCGCGGCGGCCCCGATTCCTTCCGCCACGGACACGGTGCTCCCGCCGGGCTCCCGACCAGAAAGCAGACGTGCGTTGGCCATCGCGGAATCCCCTGAGCCCACGGGACCGGACGGGTACGACGAGGGCGCTCCCCTCGCCCGGAGGGGCGGGGCCTGCGCCCCGGATGCGCGATGATCGAGCTGCGGCGGATCGGCCCTGACGAGTTCGTCGAGGTGCTCGACACGGTCCTCACCATCTATACGGCCGCCATGCGACCGCCTCCCGACCAGCTCTCCGGCCGCCTCGGCATTATGCGCAACCACGCGACATATCCAGATTTCATCTGCGTTCTCGCGGAAGATCCGGAAATCATTGGCTTTGCTTATGGGTTCCACGGGATGCCGGGGCAATGGTGGCACGACATCGTGGCGCGATCCCTGGCCGACCAGTCCGGCGGCGCGGCCACCGAGGAGTGGTTCGGCGACGCGCTGGAGATCGCGGAGATCCACGTCCTCCCCGGCCACCAGGGCAAGGGCGTCGGCCGCCGGCTGATCCACACCATCTGCGAGGGCCGGCCGGAGCGTACGGCCGTGCTCTCGACGCACGACGCCCCGACGGTGGCGCGGCGGCTCTACCGGAACATCGGCTTCGTCGACCTCATGACGAAGTTCGCCTTTCCCGGCAGCCACGAGAGCTACGCGATCGCCGGGACCAGGCTCCCTCTCCCACCGAGGGGCCGGGCCTGACCGCGATCGCCCAACCCTGCGTACCGGCCGCACACCACGAGAACGCGCGGGGCGGCCGCCGCGTGATCGGCCGCCGGGAGCGGGCCCGGCCTGGGCCGGGAAAGCCGGGAGAGACTTAGGCGGTGAGCGCGGTGGGGCTCGCGGCGAGCGCCTGGAAGACCTCGCGGGTCGCGCTCGACCTGTTGAAGGTGATGAAGTGGATGCCCGGCGCGCCCTCGTCGAGCAGCGTCTGGCACATCTCCGCCGCGTGCTCGACGCCGAGGCGGCGCACCGCCGCCGGGTCGTGCGCGACCTTCTCGAACCGGGCCGCCACCTCCGGCGGGAACGGGGCGCCCGACAACTGCTCGGAACGGGCGATCGTGCTGATCTGGGTCACCGGCATGACGCCCGGGATGATCGGCGTGGCGCAGCCCTTGGCGGCCACCCGGTCCCGCAGGCGCAGGTAGTCCTCCGCGCGGAAGAACATCTGCGTGATCGCGTAGTCGGCGCCGGCCTGGCACTTGCGCACGAAGTAGTCGGTGTCCGACTCGATCGTGCCCGACCGGGGGTGCTTGTACGGGAAGGCCGCCACGCCCACGCAGAAGTCGCCGGACTGGCGGATCAGCCGGACCAGTTCCTCGGCGTACGCCACGCCCTCGGGGTGCTTGACCCACTCGTCCAGCGGGTTGCCGCCGGGCGGGTCGCCGCGTACGGCCAGGATGTTGCGCACGCCCGCGTCGGCGAACCTGCCGATCAGGTGGCGCAGCTCCTTGATGGAGTGGTCGACCGCGGTGAAGTGCGCGACCGGGGTCAGCGTCGTCTCGTGGGCGAGGCGCTCGACGATCTCGACCGTGCGGTCGCGCGTGCTGCCGCCGGCGCCGTACGTCACGGACACGAAGGTGGGCCGCAGCGCCTCCAGCTCGCGGATCGCGCGCCACAGCTGCCGCTCCCCCTCGTCGTTCTTCGGCGGGAAGAACTCGAACGAGAACGACCGCTCCCCCTTCGCGAGCAGCTCGCGGATCGTGGGGACGCGGTCCGGAAGTCGTGACGGGAGACCCAAAGCCATGGTGACCAGGCTACCGTCCTGGTCTCCGACTGCCGCGTGGCCTCTCACGATGCGGACGAAACGCGGTCGCTTTGTTACCTTTCTCCACTTATGCCTCCCAGGCCTCCACTGTTCGATCTATGCCGGTTACGCTCAAGGGCATGACCACGTCCGCCGCCCCGCTCGACCTCGTACGTTCCGAAGTGGATCGATCTCTACGAAGGTTCCTCGACGAGCAGCGACCGTTCTTCGACGACCCCCAGTTCGCCGTACTGCTGTCCACCGTGGACGACTTCATCGCAGGCGGCAAGAGACTGCGCCCGGCCTTCTGCCATTGGGGGTGGCGGGCGGCCGGCGGCGGTGACGACCCGGCGGTCTACCGCGCCGCCGCCTCCCTCGAACTCCTGCAGGCCAGCGCGCTCATCCACGACGACGTGATGGACGCGAGCGACCTGCGGCGCGGCATGCCCGCGGCGCACCGCCGCTTCGAGCGGCTGCACGCCGAGTCGGGGTGGCACGGGTCGGCGGAGCAGTTCGGCGAGGGCGCGGCGGTGCTGCTCGGCAACCTCCTCCTCATCTGGTCGGGGCAGATGTGGCGGACCAGCGGCGTGCCCGACGAGGCCCTGGCCGCCGCGCAGCCGGTCTACGACCACATGCGCACCGAGCTGATGTTCGGGCAGTACCTCGATCTGCTTGAGCAGGCCAAGGGCGAGAGCACCTTCGAGAGCGCCCTGCGCGTGGCCCTGTACAAGAGCGGCAAGTATTCGGTGGAGCAGCCGCTGCGGCTCGGCCTCGTCCTCGCCACGCGCGGTGTGACCCCGTGGATCGACCGGCTCTGCGTCGAATACGGCCAGAAGGTCGGCATCGCGTTCCAGCTCCGCGACGACGTCCTCGGGGTCTTCGGCGACCCCGCCGAGACGGGCAAGCCCGCGGGCGACGACCTGCGTGAGGGCAAGCGCACCATGCTGATCGCGCGGACGCTCGCCGCCGCCACCGACTCCCAGGCCGAGGTCGTACGCACGTTGCTCGGCGACCCGAAGCTGGACGGGGAGGGCGTGGCGCAGCTCCGCTTCGTCATCGAGGAGACCGGCGCGCTGGCCCAGTGCGAGGACATGATCAAGCGCTATCTCGACGACGCGCTCCGATCCCTCGAACACGCGCCGATCGAGGCCGAGGCGCGCGACGCGCTCGGCGCGCTGGCCGTCGCCGCCACCACGCGCCGCACCTGATTCATCGAACCTGCCTGGGCGGTACGGCTAGGAGATGTCGGGCGCGCTGAACGCCCGCCTGCTGTGTACGAGCAGCTCACGCAGCGCGGGGCTGTGCGAGCCCCTCCAGACGAGGGCGAGCAGGGCGGGCGTTTCGAGGTCGTCGATGGTGCGGGTGACGAGCCGGTCGCGGTAGCGCTCGGCCATCGAACGGCTGAGCACGGCGACGGCGAGCCCTCGGGCGGCGAGGTCGGCGATGGCGTCCACGGCGCTGGCCTGCAGCGCGATCACCGGGCGGAGATCCCGGGCCGCGCATGCCTGGTCGAAGACCGTACGCAGGCCGGTGCCCGGCGGCATGCAGACGACCGGATGGGCGCACACGTCACGCAGTACGACCTTCCCGCGCTCCGTCAGAGGGTGGCCGTCCGGCACCGCGACGACGAGCCGCTCGCTGATGATGGTCAACGCGTCCAGCCCCTCGGGGGCGGCGGTCGCGGCCCCGACGAGGGCCAGGTCGACGGTGCCGGCGCGCACTCCCTCGACGAGCCGGTCGGAGTTGTCCTCCAGTAGCGAGATCTCCACGCCTGGATGCGCCCGGTGGAACGCGGCGAGGGCGTCGAACAGGGGTGTGACGGTGCATCCCGTGATCATCCCGACCGTGAGCCGTCCTCGGATCAGGCCGGTCACCTCGCCCACCGCCTGGCCGATCGCCGAAGCGGCGGCGAGCGCGGCGCGGGCGTGTTCGAGCGCGGCCTTGCCCGCGACGGTGAGGGTGGTGGTCCGCGCCGACCGGTCGAAGAGCTCGGCGCCGAGTTCACGCTCAAGCCGGCGGATCTGGGCACTGACGCCGGACTGGCTGATGTGGACCCGCTCGGCCGCCCGGGTGAAGTTCTCCTCCTCGGCGACCGCGACGAAGTATTCCAGCTGCCTCAGTTCCATAACTAGAGATTCTAGTTAGCAGTAGAACAAGCTGTTGGACTTCTGGTCAGCGGACGGCCACGCTAGGACGCGTTGAATCCGACGTCAGGAGGAATCCATGCCGGAGTACGAGAAGGCCATGCGGCCCGAGGACATCACCCGCCTGTTCGTCGAGCGGTCCAACGCGGGCGACGCGGCCGGAGTCGCCGCGCTCTACGAGGAGGACGCGGTGATCGCCTACCCGCCCGGCGGTCAGACGGTCGGCCGGGAGGCGATCCGCGCGCTGTGGGAGAAGGTGCTGGCCGGCCGTCCCCACTTCGAGCCGGAGGAGCCGCTGCCGACGCTGATCGGCGGCGACATCGCTCTCACCTCCACCCCGCCGAAAGACGGGTCCGGCGCCCGCGCGCAGGTCGTCCGGCGCCAGCCTGACGGGAGCTGGCTGCGCCTGCTCGACCAGCCCGAGTTCGTCACTCCCACCCGCTGACGGTCACGCCGGCCGCGTCGGTGCTGGATTGCGCCTTCCGAGGCGGCAGAGGTGATCAGAAAGGGACGGCGTCGAGGCGGGCGCGCAGCTCGGCCGTCGCCGCCGCAGGGTCCTCCGCCTCGGTGATCGCCCGTACGACGACGACCCGGCGCACGCCGTGGGAGAGGACCTCGCCGAGGTTGCCGAGGTCGATGCCGCCGATGCCGAACCACGGCCGGTCCGTGTCCAGCCGGGAGGCGTGATCCAGCAACGCCACACCGGGAGCGGGACGGCCGGGCTTGGTCGGCGTCGGCCAGATCGGGCCGCAGCAGAAGTAGTCCACGCCGGGCTCGGCCGCGGCCGCGGTCGCCTCGTCAGCCGAGTGGGTGGACCTGCCGATCAGGATGTCCGGCCCGAGGATCTCCCGGGCGACGGGGACCGGCAGGTCGTCCTGGCCGAGGTGCAGGATGTCGGGGCGCGCGGCGCGGGCGACGTCGGCGCGGTCGTTCACCGCGAGCAACGCGCCGTGCCGATCACAGGCCTCGCGGAAGACCTCCAGGAGCGCGAGCTCCTCGCGCGCCTCCAGCCCCTTCTCCCGGAGCTGGACGATGTCCACACCGGCGGCCAGCACGGCGTCGAGGAACTCGGGCAGATCGCCACGGCCACGCCGGCCGTCGGTGCAAAGGTAGAGCCGGGCGTCGGCCAGCCGCTTTCGGAGATTCACCCCACCACCATGCCACGCCCGGCGAATCGGTCAGAATCCGAGAGCCTGCGCCCTGCGCTTGACCTCGGTGTGCCGTCCGACGCTGATCGCGTCGATCGGCGCTCCCGGCAGCGACTCGTCGGGCGTGAAGAGCCAGCGGATCGACTCGACCTCGTCGAATCCGGCGTCGGCGAGCACGGTGAGCGTGCCGGGCAGGCCCTTGAGCACGTCGTCCTCGCCGATGAACTTCGCCGGGATCTGTGGCCCTCCGCCGCCCCTGCGGGCGCCGACGAGCTTCTTGTCCTTCAGGAGTTGTTTGGCTCTGCCGATGGTAAGTCCGAGCGTCTTCGCGACCTCAGAGAGGGGGAGCCACTCCCCTACGAGCTGGTCGGTCTCTCTGTCGATCTGCGCAACAGTAAGCGTCACAAATCCACGATTACCACAGGTGGCCGCCGCAAAACACCTCGATTGCGGAGCGCCCGGTAAAGCCTGACGCGCCTCATGGCCCGACGCGACGGCCATTTGGCGTTCTCTTCCCGTCCGCCGACCGTACTCCTTCGGCCCGGCGCGGATCAGCCGCCGGGCCGCCGGAAAGCCTCCGCGGCTAGGGCAGGACGCAGTCACGGAGGGGGGCGGCGGGGTCGGAGATCCGGGCCACGTCCATCCGTCGCGCGGCCTCGATCAGCCGCCGTCCCTGCACGAGGTCGCGGGGCCGGTCGACGGTCAGCACGGCGGCGAGCCTATCGTCATCGGTGAGCCAGCAGGCCGCCCACTTCCGATCCGATTCGGGCTTTCCTCTCAGGATCAGGCGGCCGCCATCGCGGCATCCGGCGAACTGCACCATCCGGCCGAACTGCTCCGACCAGAAATACGGGACGGGGTCGTACACCGCGTCCTCGCCGAGCAGGCTGGCGGCGGCGGTGTCCGGGGCGCCGAGCGCGTTGTCCCAGTGTTCGACCCGCATCCGCCTGCCGGACCTGCGCGACCACCAGTTGGCACAGTCGCCCACGGCGACGACGCCGGGCACGGACGTGCGCAGGTGCTCGTCCACGACGACGCCGTTGTCGAGCTCCACGGCCGAGCCCTTCAGCCAGTCGACGGCGGGACGTACGCCGACCCCGGTCACGACGACGTCCGCCGGGATGCGTGTGCCCGACATGAGCGTCAGGCCGTCGGGATCGACGGAGCCGACCACGGCGCCGAGCCGGAGCTCGATGCCCGCCTCGGCGTACCAGCCGGTGGTGTACGCGCCGGCGGTGGCGCCGAGGGCCGCGGCGAGCGGGGCCTCGCCGCCCTCGACGACCGTGACGGCGCACCCGGCCTTCGCCGCCGCGGTGGCCACCTCGGCGCCGATCCAGCCGGCGCCGATGACGGCGACGCGGGCGCCGGGCACGAGCCGGGAGCGCAGCTCGATGGCGTCGTCGATGGTGCGCAGGACGTGTTGCCTGCCCTCGCCGCGCAGCCGGATGGGCGTGGCGCCTGTGGCGATGACGAGCCCGTCGAACGCGAGCTCCCCTTCCGTGGTCTCCAGCACGCCGGCGCCGAGCCCCTTGGCGGCGGTCCCGAGGAACAGCCGCACGTCGAGGGCGTCCAGGTCGGAGTCGACCACGGTGGAGTCGGTCTCTCCGAGCAGCACCGCCTTGGAAAGGGGCGGCCTGTCATAGGGGCGATGACGTTCCTCGCCGATCAGCGTGATCCGGCCGGCGAACCCATGGGCTCGCAGGGCCTCGATGCTCCGTATCCCGGCCAGGCCGGCACCTACCACCACGACGTGATCCACGCCCTGACCCTAGATCGGCCACCGGGGCACCCGCCAATGGAGATTTGGTAACGAGTTGAGCAAGTAGCCCGCACGAGCGGCATCGACCGTGTTGTGCGTGACACTCCCGATCAAGACTAGTCTTGAGGCGTAAGACGCGCGGGAGCCCGGTGAGCCGGGCTGAGAGGAGAGCGTACGGAGCGGCGAGGACCGCAGTGAGCGGAGTGGCAGGCGAGGAACGAGCCTCCCGCGAAGCGAACGAGGACCCCGAGCGCGACCGGAGACGGGAGCGGCGAGGACCGCAGTGAGCGAAGTGGCAGGCGAGGAACGAGCCTCCCGCGAAGCGAACGAGGACCCCGAGCGCGACCGTGTGACAGCTCTCGACCGCCAGAACACCTGATCCGGGTAATGCCGGCGAAGGGAGCGCAAGGTGCGTGGCTACGACGTGGTCGTCGTGGGCGGTGGCGTGGTGGGTCTGTCGGCGGCCTGGCGTGCCGTCCGGGGCGGCCTTTCCGTCGCTGTTGTGGATCCGGATCCGGGGGCGGGGGCGTCGCACGCGGCGGCCGGGATGCTCGCCCCGGTCAGCGAGGTGACGTACACCGAGGAGCCGTTGCTGCGGCTGGGGCTGGCGTCGCTGGAGAGGTGGCCGTCCTTCCGGGACGAGCTGCAGGAGGAGAGCGGTGTCGATATCGACTACCGCGCCGAGGGCACGCTCGAGGTCGCGTACGGCCCGGACGACATGGCCTACCTGGAGGATCTCGCGGCGTTCGAGGAGACGCTCGGTCTGCCGGTGGAACGGTTGACGGGCCGCGAGTGCCGGAAGTTCGAGCCGATGCTGTCGCCGTCGGTGCGCGGCGGGCTGCTGGCCGCGAGCGACGCGTGGGTGAATCCGCGTCTGGTGATGCGGGCGCTGCGGGCGGCGTTCGAGCGGGCGGGCGGCACGCTGGTGCGTGACCGGGTGACCGAGCTGGTCGTGGACGGGGACGAGGCCCGCGGCGTACGGCTGGCGTCGGGTGAGGAGCGGACCGCGGACCGTGTGGTGATCGCGGCGGGGTCCTGGTCGGCGTCGCTCGCGCCCGGTCTGCCGGTGCGGCCGGTCAAGGGCCAGATCCTGCGGCTGCGCGGCCCCAAGGGCTTCCTGAGCCGGTGCGTACGAGGGAAGGTCCACGGGTCGCCCGCGTACCTGGTGCCCAGGGGCGACGGCGAGATCACACTCGGCGCCACCGTCGAGGAGCTGGGGTTCGACGATCGGGTGACCGCGGGCGGCGTCTACGAGCTGCTGCGCGACGCGCGCGAGCTGGTCCCGGGCATCACGGAGCTGGAGCTGGCGGAGACGACCGTCGGTTTCCGGCCCGGCACGCCCGACAACCTGCCGTTGATCGGCCCGGCGGTCGCGCGGGGTGTGATCGCGGCGACCGGTCACCACCGCGGAGGCGTGCTGCTCGCGCCGGTCACCGCGGAGGCGGTCACGGCGTTCCTGACCGGCGGCGACGTGCCCGACGCCGTCCGGTCCTGCGATCCGGAAAGGGGCCTGCGATGAAGGTGACGATCAATGGAGACGCCGGTGAACTGCCCGACGGCACGACCGTGGCACAGGCCGTGCGTACGCTCACGGCGATGACCAGCGGCGTCGCCGTGGCGGTGAACGACGTGGTGGTGAGCAGGGGCGCCTGGGAGTCGACCTCGCTGACCGAGAACGACCGGGTCGAGGTGCTGACGGCGGTGCAGGGAGGATGACGGTGAGCGACGAGGACGACGTGCTGGTCATCGGCGGGGAGAAGTTCTCCTCCCGGTTGATCATGGGCACCGGCGGCGCCCCTTCCCTGGAGGTGCTCGACCGGGCGCTCGAGGCGTCCGGCACCGAGCTGACCACGGTCGCCATGCGGCGGCTGGACCCGGCGGTCCAGGGGTCGGTGCTCGACGTGCTGCGGCGGCGCGGCATCAAGGTCCTGCCGAACACGGCGGGCTGCTTCACCGCGGGCGAGGCCGTGCTGACCGCGCGTCTGGCCCGGGAGGCCCTGGAGACGAACTGGGTGAAGCTGGAGGTCATCTCCGACGAGCGGACCCTGCTGCCCGACCCGATCGAGACGTTCGACGCCGCCGAGCGGCTGGTGGCGGACGGCTTCGTCGTGCTGCCGTACATCGGGGATGATCCGGCGCTCGCCCGCAGGCTGGAGCAGGCGGGGTGCGCGGCGGTGATGCCGCTGGGCGCGCCGATCGGGTCCGGTCTGGGCATCCGCAACCCGCACAGCATCGAGCTGATCGTCGAGGCAGCGTCGGTCCCGGTGATCCTCGACGCGGGTCTGGGCACCGCGAGCGACGCCGCGCTGGCGATGGAGCTGGGCTGCGACGCCGTGTTGCTGGCGACGGCGGTGACGCGCGCCCAGCGGCCGGAGCTCATGGCCTCCGCGATGCGCTCGGCGGTCGAGGCGGGACGGATGGCGCGGCTGGCGGGCCGGATCCCCCGGCGGCGGTATGCGGAGGCGTCCTCCCCCTCGCTGCCGGGGTTCGCATAACGTTCCGCCCCAAGGTCCCCATTACGGTCCAATTCGGTCACAGTCTCGTAGCTGAAAGGGCCTACCCGTGACAAAGGACCCGTAAACTCAGGCGGGTGGACACGTCGTTAACCGACCCGTTGGTGGGGCAGCTGCTCGACGGACGTTACCGCGTCGAGTCGAGGATCGCCCGGGGCGGCATGGCCTCCGTTTACCTGGCGCAGGACACCCGGCTCGACCGGATGCTCGCCCTCAAGGTGATGCACCGCTCGCTGGCCGAGGACCCGAAGTTCGTCCAGAGGTTCATCGGCGAGGCCAAGTCAGTCGCGAGCCTGTCCCACCCCAACGTGGTCCAGGTCTTCGACCAGGGCATGGACGGATCCACCGTCTATCTGACGATGGAGTACGTGCCGGGCAAGACCCTGCGTGACGTGCTGCGCTCGCGCGGTCCGCTGGCCCCCCGGGAGGCGCTCGAACTCCTGATCCCCGTGCTGGCCGCCCTCGGCGCGGCCCATCAGGCGGGGCTCATCCACCGGGACGTCAAGCCGGAGAACGTGCTGCTCTCCGATGACGGCCGGGTCAAGGTCGTGGACTTCGGCCTGGCCCGGGCCGTCGAGGCGAGCAACCAGACCAAGACCGGCATGATGATCGGCACGATCGGTTACATGTCGCCCGAGCAGGTGACCTCGGGGGTCGCGGACGCCCGCAGTGACGTCTACGCGGCCGGGGTCATGCTGTTCGAGCTGATCACCGGGCGTCAGCCGTACGAGGGCGAGACCCCGATGTCCATCGCCTACCGGCACGTGCACGACAGCGTGCCCCCGCCGTCCTCGATCGTCGCCGGCATCCCTCCGCAGGTCGACGCCCTGGTGGCCGCGGCCACCGCCAGGGATCCCGCACGCCGCCCCGCCGACGCGACCGCCATGCTGGTGGCCGCCGTCGAGACGCATCGCACGATGCCGCGTGGGCCGGCCGGACCGGCCGGGCGGGGCGCGGCGCCGGGCGCTCCGGGAAGGGCGGCCGGCGGCGCGCACAGCATGCCGGGGACGCACAGCCATCCCGGGGTGTCCAGGACGTCCGGCGTGCACAGCGCACCCGGAACGCAGAGCATGCCGGGCACGCACAGCATGCCCGGAACGCACCCCTCGTCGCCCGGAAGGCACAGTACGCCTGGGATGCCGGCATCCGGGATCCAGGCGTCCGGGAGCCAGGCACCCGGAATGCACGGTTCGCCCGGAAGGCAAGCACCTGGGATGCCCGGTTCGCCGGGGATGCCCGGTTCGCCCGGGAGGCAAGCGCCCGGAATGCCCGGCTCGCCAGGCATGCACGGCTCGCCGGGCGCCGCCACGACGTCGTACGCCACCCGCGGATCGGACCTCGCCGCGCACACCATGATCCAGCCGAAGCACGAGATCGCGACGACGGAGACGCGCAAGCCCCGACTGCAACGGCGATCGACCTGGTTGCTCGTCGGCCTCGTCGTGGTGATGCTCGGCGGCATCGCGTTCAGCGGCTGGTGGTTCTCCCGGGTGGAGACCAAACGGGTTCCCAACCTGCTGAACCAGCAGATCGTGGCGGCCCGCCAGCAGGCGGAGAACGCGGGCTTCGTGGTCAAGCTCGGGGAGCCCAGGTTCGACGAGAAGGTGGGCAAGGACCTGGTCCTGGAGATCTCGCCCGCCCCCGGCAGCGAGGTCGAGGAGGGGTCGCAGCTGACCTTCGTGGCGTCCATGGGCCCGGAGACCGTCCCGGTGCCGAACGTGGAGAAGCTCAGCGTGGGCGACGCCAAGGTCAAGATCGCCGAGGCCGGCCTGGAGGTCGGCCAGGTGAGCACCGTCTCCAACAACGCCGTCGAACGCGACGCCGTCATCGGCACCAAGCCGCCGGTCGGCAGCCGGGTCAGGAAGGGCGAGACGATCAACCTGGTGGTCAGCGCCGGCCTGCTGATGCCCGACGTCTCGAAGATGATGAAGGACCAGGCGGTGCAGTTCCTCCAGGAGCGGGGCTTCCAGGTCCAGGTCGACGAGGCGGCCGACGCCAACCCGCCGGGTACGGTCATCGCGCAGGATCCGGCCGCGGGCGCCCCGGTGGCCGGAGGCGCCGCCGTACGGCTGACCGTCTCCAGAGGGCCGGACAACGGCTGGCACTGGCCGTGGGAGACCGACCCGTCGATCTCCGCCCCCGACTTCGTGACCGTCCCCAACGTGCTCTTCAAGGACGTGGGCGAGGCCAAGGGCGAGCTGGAGGCCGCGGGGTTCGCGGTGGAGACCCGCGCCCTGGCCGGCGGACAGCGCGTCCTCGGGCAGAACCCGACCGGTGACCAGCCTCGGGGAACGACCGTCATCCTCTGGCACTGACCTCCCCCGTCGAGGAGCCCGTCCATCCCGCGAAGCCGGGGTGGGCGGGCTCTTCCGCTCAGGAGAGCAGGGAGCCGAGCAGCCGCAGCCGGGCCAGCCCGCCGTCGGGGAAGATGTCGATCCGGGCGTGGGTCAGCGGCCTGTCGTCGTCGAGGCGGAACCGGTGCCGGGTGTCGGGCTGGAGCCGCGTCTCCGGCAGCAGGGTGAACCAGGCGTGCTCGTCGTCGAGCGCGGCCGACCGGCCGTCGATCCCGCGCAGCGCGGCCGCGCCCGGGGCGTTGTACAGGAGGTTCGTGGTGTCCAGCTCGGCCACGGCGACGGTGCCCGGCCCGGCGAGGGCGACGACCAGCCAGTCGTTGCCTCCGTCGCGCCGGCGGGCGGTCTCCCAGCCCTCGGCCTGGTTCCTGGCGAGCCCCGGCGCGAGCACGTTCTCGGGCGAGGAGTAGAACTCGTCCGAGCAGGCGACGACGCGCGCCCCGTTCTCCAGCGCGGCCAGATCGACGGTCAGGCCGGACAGGAGCCGCGGATCCGGCACCACCTCCCCGTGCACGCGCAGCCGGGCCACGCCGCCGTCGGGGAAGACGTTCACCCGCACGTGCGTGAACCGCCGCGGGTCGGTCACCTCGAACTCGTGCGCGGCGTCGCCCGTGAGAGCGGCGCGCGGCACGATCTCCACCCACCCGGTCAGCTCGTCCGGCGCCGGGTAGCCGTCCGCCGTACACGCCTCGACGGACGCGAACGGCGGATAGTTGCCGGTGAACCAGGCGGTGTCGATCACGACCGACCTGATCACGCCGGGCAGGCCGAGCCGTACCACGGCCCATTCGTGGCCGGGCTCGCGCCGCCTGCGGGTCTCCCACCCGTCGTAGACCTGGCCCTTGGCGCCGAACGTGCGGGGACGGAACTCGGGCCGCCCCGGCCTGATCAGCGCCTCCTTGGCGGCGAACGACTCGTCGCTCGCCGCGACCACCGAGCCTCCGTACGTGCGGAGCGCGAGGTCGGGGAGCCTGCCGTGCCCTCTCATCCGATCCCCTCCCGGGCGAGGAGCCGGCCGCGCGGGGCGCCGCCGCCGGCCGGTCGGCCGCGCAGCCACGTGCGGACGACGACCCCCGTCAGCGTCCTGCCGTCGTAGGGCGTCACCGGGTGCCGGTGGTGCAGCGCGGCGGCGTCCACGGTGAACCGCCCCTCCGGGTCGAAGGCGACCAGGTCCGCGTCCGCTCCCGGCCTGATCGCCCCCTTGTACGGCAGGCCCACCAGCGCCGCCGGCCCCTCCGCCATCCACCGTGCCACCTCGCTCAGGCCGTGGCCGCGTTCTCTCGCGGACGTCCAGACGACGGGGAGACCGAGTTGCAGCGAGGAGATCCCGCCCCAGGCGGCGGCGAAGCCGGGCGCCTTGAGGTCGGGCGGGGACGGCGAGTGGTCGGAGACGACGCCCATCAACAGCCCGTCGGCGAGTCCCCGCCAGAGGCCGTCGCGGTTGGCGGCCTCCCTGATCGGAGGGCAGCACTTGTAGGCGGGCCCGCTGACCTCCTCGGCGGTCAGGGTGAGGTAGTGCGGGCAGGTCTCCGCGCTGATCCGCACGCCGTCCCGGCGCGCCGCCCGCAGCACGTCGAGGCAGGACGCGGACGACACGTGGACGATGTGGGCGCGGGCGCCGGTCTCGGCGGCCAGCTCGACGACCTGCGCGACGGCCCTGCGCTCGGCTTCCGCCGTACGGGATGCCAGGAAGTCCCGGTACGCCGGGCCGGGCGGCTCGGTGAGGAGGGCCGGATCCTCGGCGTGGACGATCATCAGCCCGTCGAACGAGGCGAGCGTCCGCAGGGCCTCCCGCAGCCCGGCGCGGTCCAGAGCGGGGAACTCGTCCAGGCCGGACGGCGAGAGGAAGCACTTGACGCCGAAGACCCCGGCCCGGTGCAGCGGCTCCAGCTCACCCTCGTTGCCGGGGACCGCCCCGCCCCAGAAGCCGACGTCGACGTGGCACCGGCCCGCGGCGGCCTGCCGCTTGATCTCCAGGGCGGCCACGCTCACCGTGGGCGGCAGCGCGTTGAGCGGCATGTCGACCACGGTCGTGACTCCCCCGGCGGCCGCCGCCCTGGTGGCCGAGGCGAACCCCTCCCAGTGCGTACGGCCCGGTTCGTTGACGTGGACGTGGGTGTCGACCAGGCCGGGAAGCAGCGCCACCTCCCCCAGGTCCACCGTCTCCCGCGCCGCCCCTTCCCGCCGGTGTTCGAGCGAGTCGTGCGGGAGCAGCGCCGCGATCTTCCCGTCCCGTACGGCCACCGCGAGCGGCCGCACGCCCTCCGGGGTGACCACCCGCCGGGACCGCACGACCAGGTCGAACTCGGGTTCGCCGGGCAGTGGGCCCCCGGGCGTTCCCGGCGCGGGAACTTCCGCCGTCCCGGGGGCGAGGGGCTCAGTCATCGCGGTACGGACCGGGTCGGATCATGCGGAACCTCCGTGGGCTTCGTCGTGACCGCCGCGGCCGGCGGACGGTGGCAGGTGGTCGGACGCGATGAGCGCGGCCAGGCGCTCCAGCAGCGGCCCCGGCTCGGCCATGCATCTCTCGACGTCGGGTTCGAGGTCGGTCAGCGCGTACGCCCCGGAGATACCCGCCGAGCGCAGTTCCTCGTCCGAGATGGACCGGCGGCCGCAGACCGCGACGACCGGGACGCCGTGCTTTGCCGCCGCCGCGGCCACCCCGAGCGGGGCCTTGCCACGCAGGGACTGCGCGTCGAGCGCCCCCTCTCCGGTGATGACCAGCCGGGCGCCCTCGACGTGCCGGTCGAACTCCAGCAGGCCGAGGAGGTACTCGATGCCGGGGCTGATCTCGGCGTGGAGGAAGGCCAGCGCGGCGAAACCGACGCCTCCGGCCGCCCCGGCCCCGGGCCGTCCGGCGACGCCCATCGCGCGGACGACCCCGTCGTGCTCGCTCGCCCCCACCACTCCGTGGGTGTGCGCGGCGACGGCGGCGAGCCGGGCCAGTCCGGCCTCCAGCACCGCCACGTCCTCGGGCCCGGCTCCCTTCTGCGGGCCGTACACCGCCGCGGCTCCGTGCGGGCCGAGGAGGGGGTTGTCCACGTCCCTCGCGACCACGAACTCGACGTCCGCGAGCCCCCGCCCGGAATGCCCGTGACCGTGCCCGCCCGCCTGCCCCTCGGCCCGGCCGTGCCCGTGCTCATGCCCGTGCTCATGCTCGTGCTCATGCTCGTGGCCATGCTCGTGTTCATGCCCGTGAGCGTGGCCGGAGCCGAAGGCCGAGATGTCGATGGTGGCGAGCCTCCGGAGGGCGGCTCCGCCGGGCGGCAGCTCCTCACCGTTCTCGTCCAGCAGCCGGGCGCCGAGCGCCTGGAGCATGCCCGCGCCGCCGTCCGTGCAGGCGCTGCCGCCGAGGCCGAGCACGACCTCGCGGGCGCCGTGCCGTACGGCGTGGGCGATCAGCTCGCCGGTTCCGTAGCTCGTGGCGGTCAGGGGCGCGGGCCCGCCGGGCAGCCGCCGCAGGCCGGACGCCTCGGCCAGCTCGATCACGGCGACGCCGTCCCGGACGGCGTAGGAGGCGTGGACGGGATCGCCGACGGGGCCGGTCACCTCGACCTCGACCCGGGTGAACCCGCAGGCGACGACCGCGTCCACGGTGCCGTCACCGCCGTCGGCCACCGGGATCCGCAGGGCCGGCACGTCGCCCAGCCCCGCGGCCACCCGCGCGGCGACCTCGGCGGCGGTCAGCGACCCCCTGAACTTGTCCGGCGCGATGACGACGTGGTCCTTCATTACTGCTCTCCAAAGTCCGGCGAAAGATGGCAAACGTTGACGATCCATCATCGTCGAACGGCGGCGCCCGGCGATGACCGGCGGGTGCCCGTCACGGGATCACGGCCGTCACGGGATCGCGGCCGTCAGGCGCCGATGCGCCGCCGCCCCCGCCCTGGCGGCCTCCGCCGCGGGCACGGTGCGGAGTTCGCCGTCCTCGACCAGCGTCCGGCCGCCGGCCAGCAGCAGGGCCAGGGGCGGCGAGCCGCCGTACGCGAGGGCGACCACCGGGTCGTCGATCGCGGCGAGGAAACCGTCCACCCGCCACAGGGCGACGTCGGCCAGCTTGCCCGGCTCCAGCGTCCCGATCTCCGCCGCGCGGCCGAGGCAGCGCGCCCCGCCCAGCGTGGCGAGTTCCAGCGCCTGGCGGGCGGTCAGGGCGTGCGGGCCGTGGCGGGCGCGCTGCGTCAGCATCGCCGTCCGCATCTCACCCGCCATCGTGGTCATCTCGCTGGACGCGGCGCCGTCCACGCCGAGGCCGACCGGAACTCCGGCGCGCAGCAGGTCGGGTACGCGCGCGACGCCCGAGCCGAGACGGCCGTTCGACGACGGGCAGTGCGCGGCGCCGGTGCCGGTTTCGGCGAACCGCCGGACGTCCTTGTCGGTCAGGTGGACGCAGTGCGCCAGCCAGACGTCGGGCCCGAGCCAGCCGAGCTGGTCGAGGTACTCCACCGGCAGGACCCCGAACCGCTCCTTGCAGTGGTCGTCCTCATCCAGGCTCTCGGCGATGTGCGTGTGCAGCCGTACGCCGTGGGAGCGGGCGAGCTCGGCGGAGCGGACCATCAGCTCGCCGCTCACCGAGAAGGGCGAACAGGGCGCGACCGCGACCCGGAGCATCGCCCCGAAGGACGGATCGTGATATTTCCTGATCGCGTCCTCGGTGGCGGTGAGGATCTCGTCGATGTCCTCCACGATCTCGTCCGGCGGCAGGCCGCCCTGTGACCGGCCGAGATCCATCGACCCCCGGCACGGATGGAACCGCAGGCCGACGGCGCGGGCCGCCTCGACCTCCGCGTCGAACAGGTCGCCGCGCCCCTTCGGGAAGATGTAGTGGTGGTCGGTCGTCGTGGTGCACCCCGACGCCGCCAGCCAGGCGAGCCCCGCCGTGGCCGCGCCGTGCACCGTCTCGGCGTCCATCCGGGCCCACACCGGATAGCTGGCGACCAGCCACTCGAACAGCGTCCCGTCGGGGGCGATCCCCTGCGCGGCCCACTGGTAGAGGTGATGGTGGGTGTTGACCAGACCGGGTGTGGCCAGGCAGCCGCTCCCGTCCACGCGTACGGCGCCCGCCGGTACGGCGTCCGCCCGGCCCGGCCCGACGGCGACGATGCGATCCCCTTCGATCACGATATGGCCGCCGGGGATCTCCGCACCGGCCACCGGAGCGATGTACGCGTTCTCGATGACCACGCTCGGCCGTTCCCGGTCAGTCATCGGCCCCTCCCGGCACGGTTCGCGCGTCCTCCGCGGCGGCGCGGGCGTGCACGCGCGCCGCGGCCAGCCGTACGGCGTCGAGGATCTTCTCGTATCCGGTGCACCGGCACAGGTTGCCGGCCAGCGCCTCGCGGATCTCGGCGTCCTCGGGCACCCGCGAGGCGCTCGCGATCAGCGAGTGAGCCTGCACGACCAGCCCGGGCGTGCAGAACCCGCACTGCACGGCTCCGGCCTCGACGAAACAGCGCTGCACCTCGTCCAGCCTGTCGAGCCGCGGCCCGGCGACGCCATCGGCGTCCGGGTCCGGCCGCGGGTTCCGGTCGTGAGCGCCGCCGCGCCGTCGGGCGCGTCCCTCGGAGAGCCCCTCGACGGTCACCACCTCGCGCCCCTCCGCCTGGCCCGCCGCCACGAGGCACGCGCAGACCGTGATCCCGTCGAGGTAGACGGTGCACGACCCGCACTCGCCCTGCTCACAGGCGTTCTTCGCACCGGGCAGGCCGAGCCGCTCGCGCAGCACGTACAGCAGGCTCTCCCCCTCCCAGACATCGTCGGCGACCATCGGTTCACCGTTGACGTGGACGTTCACCCGCATCAGACCTCCCGCTCCGCCCACGCCCAGCCGAGCGCCCGGCGCGCCATCACGGCCAGGGCGTGCCTCCGATAGTCCGCCCGGCCGCGCACGTCGTCGATGGGCGCGGCCGCCTCCGCGACCAGTTCGCCGAACCTGCGGGCCAGCGCGGGATCGACCGGTCCCGCGCCGTCCCAGTCGAGCTCTCCGGCGAGGAACTCCTCGGCCGCGTGCGCCCGGCGCGGGGTGGGGGCGGCCGAGCCGATCCCGGTGCCCGCGCGCCGCGCCCGCAGGTCGAGAGCGACGGCGAAGGAGCAGACCGCGATCACCATCGCGTTCCTCGTACCGACCTTGGCGAAGCACTGCGGACCGGCTGCCGGGGGGACGTGGACCGCGCGGATCAGCTCGTCGCCCTCCAGCGCGTTGCGCTTCACGCCCATGTAGAACTCGCCGATCGGGATGAGCCGGGTCCCGCGCACCGACTCGGCCTCGACCAGCGCGCCGGACGCCAGCAGCGGCGGATGGCCGTCTCCGGCGGGCGAGGCCGCCCCCAGATTGCCCACGAGTGTGCCCCTGTTCCTGATCTGCGGCGAGCCGACGGTACGGGACGCCTGGGCGAGTCCCGGCAGCCACCCGCCCAGCTCCGCGATCAACCGCGTGTACGTGACACCGGCGCCCACGCGGAGCATCGGGGCGGGACCGGCCGTCCAGGACCATCGGGACAGCTCGGCGACGGGGTTCAGGTCGAGGAGCGCCGTCGGGCGCCCCTTGTCGAGGTTGATCTCGACCATGACGTCCGTGCCGCCCTGGATCGGCGTCGCGTCCGGCCTGGCGGCCTTCATCGCCAGGGCGTCCTCCCAAGTGGCGGGGCGCAGGAAGTCCATGGCGGTCACTCCCAGGCCGGGCCGGCCGGGGGCGCGTCGTCACGCAGGACCGTCCCCTCGATCAGCCCGTACGGCCGGTCGGCCGCGAGGTAGACCTCGTCGGGGTTGTCCAGCCCGAACGGCGCGAGATCGACCAGGAAGTGGTGCCTGTTCGGCAGCGAGAGCCGTACCTCGCAGATCTCGGGGCAGTCGGCGAGAACGCGGGCTCCCATGGCGTACAGCGTCTGCTGCAGGGAGCGGCTGTAGGTCCCGGCGAAGGCGGCGAGCAGCGCCTGGCGAGCGCTCTCATACGACTTGTCCCAGTCGGTCGGGGCCTCTTCGCCTGCCGCGCCGGTCCCGTCGGGCGGCGTCGCCGTGTGCCGCCAGGACGCGTCGACCGCCGTCGCGAGGATCCGGTCGCCGGTCTCCGGAAGCGTCGTGTACGCGTCCTTGACGAACCCCCGGAACTCGGAGTTCGTCGTGTTGAGCACGACGAGGTCGCGCAGCCCGCACACCATCCAGGCGGCCGATCCGTCGTAGTGGGCGACGCAGGTGCGCACCTCGCCGCCCGAGCGGAGGAACGAGTGCCCGGAGCCGGCGTTCCGCTCCCAGGCGTACTCGTCGATCGCGACCCGCGCCCGGTGAACGGACGGCTGGGAGTCCACGAAGTGCCCGGCCAGCAGCAGGGCGAAGTCCTCGATCGCGCCGATGCCGTGCTTTCTGGCGAAGGCGTACACCGTGTTCTTCTGCGCGTCGGTGGTGAGCACGGCCGAGTTGTCGCCGGTCAGGTGGACGTCGTCCATCGCGCCGGACAGCGACGTGCTCACGTTGAGATCTTTCAGGCGGTGGGCGTCCCCGTTCCGGGTGACCCTGACCACCCTGGTCTCGGCCTTGCCGTACCGGTTGGGACCCAGGACGATCACGTTAGCTCCCGCGATAGGTCGAGTAGGCGTACGGACTGAGCAGCAGCGGCACGTGGCAGTGGCCGTCGTGCTCGCGAATCGTGAAGACCACGCTGACCTCGGGGAAGAACGCGTCCTCCCCCAGGTACTCCCGTGTGTGGAAGACCAGGCGGTAGGTGCCGGGGCGCGGGTCCGTCCCCTCGACCCACTCCGCGCTCACCGGCGACCACTCCCGGATCCGGCCGTCGTCGTCCGTACGGCCCTCGGCCGCGGCGAGGAAACCGTGCACGGTCATGCGCGAGAGCCGCACGAGCACGCCGGTGGCCGGGACGCCCTTGGCCAGATCGAGCACATGAGTGGAGAGGCTCACCCGCCGGTCACCGCCTTCTCCAGCCGGAGCCGGACGATCTCGCCCAGCTCGGCGCGGACGATCTCCCGCTCGGTCTCGTCGTCGTTCCCGAGCCGGGCGAGCAGCAGGCCGAGCATCTCCTCGGCGCTCCTGCCTGTGGCGCGTACCAGGTAGACGTGCCCGAATCGTTCCTCGTAGACGACGTTTCCCCTGGTGATGGCGTCGAGCACGGCCGGGGACGCGCCGGCCGCACCGGACTGCTCGGCCCGGGACCACGCCTCCGCGCGCCCGCCGTCCGCCGTCCGCTCGGCCAGGGCGCGCTCGCCGATGCGGGGATGCGCCCCGAGCGCCTCCACGATGTCGGCCCAGTCCAGCGCCGCGACCGCGGCCTCGCCGGCCTCCACCAGCGCGGCGAGGTCGGCGTACGGCTGCCGCGCCGCGACGGCGTCCATCCAGGTCGTGGACGCGCAGCAGGAGCGCAGCTCCTCCTGGCTGAGTTCTCGCATGCATGCAGTCAACATCGCCGCGGGGGGCGGGTCTAGCAGCGCGGACGGACAACCGCTCAGTCGTGTCCCGGCCGGGGTTCGCCCATTGCCGCAAATGCTCGCAAACCGGCGGCAGGGCGTCGCGCGACGGGGGCAAACCTTGCCGGCCAGGACACTAGGCTGGAGCCATCATGACCTCGAGAAATGCGATTGGCGCGCACGTTTCCGTCTCGGGCGGTCTCGCCACCGGCGGGTTGCGCTACGCGGCCGACGTCGGCGCCGAGATGGCCCAGGTCTTCGTCACCAACCCGCGGACCTGGGCGCTGAACGACGGTGACCCGGCCGAGGACGCGAAGCTCGCGGCGTCCGAACTGCCGGTCTTCGCGCACGCCCCCTACCTGGTGAACTTCGGCTCGCCCACCCCGGCGACCCTGGACAACTCCGTGGCGGTGATCAGGCACACGCTCCGGCGTGGCGCCCAGATCGGCGCCCTCGGAGTGGTGGTGCACACCGGTTCCGCGGTCAGCCAGTCGCGGGACGACGCCATGCGCCAGATCCACGAGCATCTCCTCCCGCTGCTGGAGGAGATCCCCGAGGGCGGCCCCGACCTGCTGCTCGAACCCATGGCCGGGCAGGGGCAGATGCTCTGCGCGACCGTGCAGGATCTTGGGCCCTACCTGGAGGCGCTGGAGCACCACCCCAAGGTGGGCGTCTGCCTGGACACCTGCCACGCCTACGCCGCCGGGCACGACCTGGCCGCGCCCGGCGGGGTGGCGGCGACGCTCGACGCGCTGCACGCGACCGCCCCCGGACGGCTCAAGCTGATCCACGCGAACGACTCGAAGGACGTGTGCGGCTCGAAGAAGGACCGCCACGAGAACATCGGCGCCGGGCACATCGGCGCGGAGCCCTTCGCCGAGATCATGCGCCACCCGGTGACCGCGGGGGTGCCGCTCTGCATCGAGACGCCCGGCAAGGCGGACAAGGACCGGGAGAACATCGCGCTGCTGAAGAAGCTCCGGGAGTCGGCGACCAGCGGCTGACACGGGCCCGGCGGTCCCCTGTATACGGACCGCACGGGAGCCCGCTCGCGGTCCGGCGCCCCCGATGGCCGGACCGCTTTCGCGGATCCCACGACAAGCCATATCCGACGAGTGCCGACTTATACGGCATTTTCGGATATTTCCCAGTGCCCTCATCCCCAATGAGGACTCGCCCGGCATCCGCGCGGCATGGTCACGAACTTCGGTCAGCTACGCGGCGTGGCCTTGCAATGACGGAGAGATTACGGCGGCGCGCCGTGCTCGCGACCGGAGTTCGGACGAGCGGTCCTTGTTTCGCGACGCGCGGCAATCCCCGTCGGGACCGGCGGCACACCTGGCGCGACGAACGGTCGCCCTCCCTCGCCGCCGAAGAGCTCCCGGCGGTCACATCGAGCCGAGCGTCGAGGTGGGCACCCGGAAACGCCGGACGAGCTGGTCGCGCACCTGGCGGGTGTGCCGCCTGCTCACGGGAAGGACCGCACCGCCCACCTGGAGCACCATCCGGCCGCCGTCGTAGCGCAGCTCGCTGACATGCCGCGCGTTCACCAGCGTGCTGCGATGGGCGCGAACGAAGCCCGAGCCGCCCCAGCGACGTTCGAGCGCCGCCAGCGGCATCCGTACGAGGTAGGTGCCGTCCACGGTGTGCAGCCGCACGTAATCGCCGTGCGCCTCGGCGTACCAGACGGCCTGGCGCTGCACGAACTTGGTGCGGCCGCCCAGCTCGACGGGGATGACGTCGATACCCTCCTCCTCGCCGCCCACCGCCTCGGCCGCCGAAGAGAGCCGCCGCACGGCCTGCGCCAGCCGTTCGGGGCGTACCGGCTTGAGCACGTAGTCGACGGCCTCCAGCTCGAACGCGCGGACCGCGCAGTCATGGGCGGTGACGAAGACCAGCCGGGCCCGCCCGGGGAAGCCGGCGATCATCTTCGCCAGCTCGAACCCGTCCAGCCCGGGCAGCCGGACGTCGAGGAAGACTCCGTCGAGGCGCTCACCGGCGCCCAGCATCGTCACGATCATGTGGAGCGCGGCAAGCCCGTCCTGTGCGGTGGTGACGTGCTCGATCCGCTCGTTCCGGCGCAGGAGGTAGACGAGCTCCGACAAGGCGGACGTCTCGCCGTCGACGGCCATAACACGCAGCATGACCACCACCGTGCCGCCTCGCCCGCCGGGCCCGCAAGGGATTCGACGACGAACAGTGGTCATGCGAACACGAAGCGGATCACCACCTCGCCCGTCAGGGAGGACCCTCGCCCGGCTCCTCCTGGTAGGAGTACCGCTGCTCGCGCCAGGGGTCGGCGACGTTGTGGTAGCCGCGCTCCTCCCAGAAGCCGCGCCGGTCCTCCGTCAGATACTCGATCCCGCGCACCCACTTCACGCTCTTCCAGGCGTACAGGTGCGGGACCACGATGCGTACGGGGAAGCCGCGCTCAGGGGTGAGCGGCTTGTCGTCCAGCGCGGTGGCGAACAGCGTGGTGTCGCGGTCGAAGTCGCTCATCCGCATGTTCGCGCTGTAGCCGTACTCGGCCCAGATCATGATGTGCCGTACGCCGGGGCCCGGGGGGACGTGCTCCATCAGCGTCCGCGCCGCGATGCCCGACCACTCGTTGCCCATGATCGAGAACTTGGTGACGCAGTGGAAGTCCGCGATGACCGCGGTCCTGGGCAGCGCGGCGAACTCCTCCCACCCGAGCATGTGCGTGTCACCCGACGCCGTCGCGCCGAAGACCTGGAACCGCCAGCTCTCGGGACGGAACGCCGGGACCCGGCCGTAGTGGATGACGGGCCGGCCGCGTGGGATGTACTGCCCCGGGGGCAGACGGTTCTCCTCTTCGGGCATCTCCGGCACGTCGCCATCCTGCCACCAGCCGTTCACCTCACCGGCACCGGGACCCCGCCAGCGACCGGAAGGCCATTCGCGATCATGAACGGTCTCACCCGCCTCCGGGCATGCGCTATATTGCGTGACATGCGTACCGCTGAGTTTTGGTATGGCGACGGACCCGCAGGGACCGCTCGCCCCTTAGCGCTGCGCTGACAGCCAAGGCGAACGAAAGGCCCCGGGTCCACACGGACCCGGGGCCTTTCGCGTTTCGCGAGGAAAACGACAGCACCCACTAGGAGTGACCATGGTCATCGTCATGGGATCCGAGGCGACCCAGGACGACATCGAGTCGATCGTCCGGCTCGTCGCCACGGCCGGCGGCGAGGCGTTCGTCAGCAGCGGCGTGAGCCGGACGATCATCGGGCTGGTCGGCGACGTCGAGCGGTTCGCGGCGCTGAACCTGCGCGGCATGTCCGGCGTCGCGGACGTCATGCGCGTGTCCGTGCCGTACAAGCTGGTCAGCCGGGAGAACCACCCGGAACGGTCGACCGTCAGGGTGGGCGGGGTGCCGATCGGCCCGGACACCGTGACGCTGATCGCGGGCCCGTGCGCCGTCGAGACCCCGCAGCAGACCCTGGAGGCGGCCGAGATGGCCAAGGCCGCGGGCGCGACCCTGCTGCGCGGCGGCGCCTTCAAGCCGCGCACCTCGCCGTACGCCTTCCAGGGGCTGGGCGAGGAGGGCCTGCGGATCCTCGCCGACGTACGCGAGAAGATCGGCCTGCCGATCGTCACCGAGGTGGTGGACGCCCACGACGTCGAGCTGGTCGCGTCCTACGCGGACATGCTGCAGATCGGCACCCGCAACACACAGAACTTCGCGCTGCTCCAGGCGGTCGGCGCGGCGGGCAAGCCGGTCATGCTCAAGCGCGGCATGAGCGGCACGATCGAAGAGTGGCTGATGTCGGCCGAGTACATCGCCCAGCGCGGCAACCTCGACATCGTGCTGTGCGAGCGCGGCATCCGCACGTTCGAGACCGCCACCCGCAACACCCTGGACGTCTCCGCGGTCCCCGTCGCGCAGCGGCTCTCGCACCTCCCCGTGATCATCGACCCGTCCCACTCGGGCGGCCGCCGTGACCTCGTCCTGCCGCTCACCCGCGCGGCCATCGCGGTCGGCGCCGACGGCGTGATCATCGACGTCCACCCCCACCCCGAGCAGGCGCTCTGCGACGGCCCCCAGGCCCTGGTCAACGGCGACCTGCGCGAGCTCGCGCGGGTGATGCGCCAGTTCCCCCCGCTGCTGGGCCGTACGCTCACCGACGCCACGCACGCGGTCCCGGTGCCCGCGTGATCTCCGGCTCGCCTCGGGGCGCGGCCCGCCACCGCGTGGTCTCGCGCCCCTGACCTTCCGAATGTGCGGCCGTCCGGCCGCGGACGAGCGGGTACGGCTTGCGCCACAAGCGGCGAGCCGTACCGACCGGTGGGGCACATTCGTCGCGAAATCCGCATATAACCGCAGGCCGGAAGGGTTTCCTGGAACTCCAGCGGACGGCCGAGCCGGGAAAATACGCTGCCCCGCATGTTGCCCAAACCTGACGACATCGTTGGCCGCGACGAGGACTGGACGATCCTGGAGCGGTTCGCGCGGCCTTCTCCCATCGGAACCCCGGGCTCGGGAGTGGCCGCCCTGGCCGGCCGCCGCCGTACCGGGAAGTCCTTTCTTCTCCAGCGGTTCGCCGACGCGACCGGCGGGTTCTACTTCGAGGCGCGCCTTGAGGAGACACTCGTCAAAGTCCAGCAGCGGTTCCGTAAGGAGCTGAGCACCTATGACCCGTCCCGGACCGCCGAACTGTCGGCCCTGGCTCTCGACGCGCCCGACACGTGGGACCGGCTGCTCCAGATCGCGATGGACGCGACGTTCAGCAGGAGCGAGGGAAACCGGATACCCCCCGTCGTGATCGACGAGTTCCCCTATCTGCTGCGGGACACCCCGGACCTGCGGTCGATCGTGAAGTCGATCTACGACACCAGCTCGTTCCGGCGCGGCGAGCCCGGCAAGCCCGGCCTCTGGATCGGCTACTACGACCGGCTCATCGAGGGGCGCATGTTGCTCTGCGGCTCGGCGATATCGGTGATCCACGAGCTCGGTCACGGCTCCCGGCCACTCTTCGGCCGCCTCACCTTCAAGCTGACCATGGACCCTTTCGACCATGTCGACATGGCGCGGTTCTGGGGGATCGAGGACCGCCGGGTGGCGTTCACCCTCTTCGCGGCGCTCGGTGGCGCTCCGGGTTACCGGAATCCGCTCCTGCAACTGACGGGGCTCCCGATTCCGCAGACGATGGAGGAACTGGACGCCTGGCTCGCCGACGCACTGCTCCGACCTCGGCCGGACTTCTTCACCGAGGACGAGATCGATCGCCTGCTCCGCGAGGACCCGCGCATCACCGACAAGGACATCTACCGGCAGGCGATGAAGGCGATCTCCGAGGGCAACGCCACCCTGACGAAGATCGGCGCGGCCATCGGCCGTTCCAAGGACGAGACCGACGGGATCGTCGCCCGGCTGGTGGCCATGCGGTACGTCGAGGAGTGGCGCGACCTGCTACGGCCCCGCGACTACCTGTTCCGGCTGAACGACCCGATCGTCCGCCTCCATCACGCCGTGGTCGAGTCGCGCATGCGCGATCTGGTGCGCGGGGCGACGACCCCGGAGGCCGCCTGGCGGGACGCGCGGCAGAGCTTCCGCTCCCAGGTGATCGGCCCGGCGTTCGAGAAGATCGCCACGTGGAGCGCGTTCCGGCTGCTGTACAACCGGACCGACCTCGGCTCGGACGGCTGGGCCCTGGTGCCCGACCCGGCCAACCGGACCACCCACGAGGTGGACTACATCGGTCTCGCCCACAACACCAGCGGCCGCCCCAAGGGTTCGACGATCACCGCCATCGGCGAGACCAAGGCGACCGAGCGGCCGCGCGGCCTGAAGGACCTGGAGCGCCTTCGCCACATCCAGGCGCTGCTGGCCAAGGACCACAAGGCGGAGAACGCCGTACTGGCGATCTTCTCCATGCACGGCTTCTCGGAGCACCTGCGCCAGGCGGCGAAGGAGGCCCCCGACGAGATCGCGCTGTACGACCTCGACGACGTCTACAGCTATCGGGAGCCGTCCTTCTGACCGGACGACCGGGCCACCGCACCGGCCCGGTCAGACGCCTTCGAGCTTGTACTCCTGCAGGGAGTCGGCGAGCTGGACGGCCAGCTCTTCGGCGTCGAGCCGCTTCTCGATCTGCTTGAGGTCTTCGATCTTGGCCCGGGTCTCGGCAGTACGCGGAGCGAGGAGCGTGCAGCAGTCCTCATCCGGCAGCTCGGAGATCTCCAGCGTGCCGATCCGGCGCGCCTCGGCCATGATCTCGGTCTTGTCCAGCCCGATCAACGGCCGCAGGATGGGCATCGCGACCGCGTGGTCCTGGGCGGTGATGTTGGTCAGCGTCTGGGACGAGACCTGCCCGAGCGAGTCTCCGGTGACCAGCGCCTCCGCGTGGATGCGGTGGGCGACCTCTTCCGCCGTCTTCAGCATCAGGCGCCGCTGCGCGATCACGGCGAGCCGGTCCTGGCCGGACGCCTTGATCGACTGCTGGGCCTTGCCGAACGGCACCACCCACAGGCGCGACTTCCCCTGGAACCGGTCGAGCCGGCGGACCAGCGCGTACGCCTTGTAGATGGACTCGGACGTGGTGAACGGGATGCCGGAGAAGTGCAGGAAGTCCACCCGGAGGCCGCGCCGCATCATGCGGTAGGCGGCGACCGGCGAGTCGATGCCGCCGGACATCAGGACCAGCGCCCGCCCACTGGAGCCGACCGGCAGCCCTCCCTGGCCCGGCAGGCCGTCGGTGAAGACGAAGATCTCGTCCCGGTCCACCTCGATGAAGACGGTCAGCTCGGGCTTGCTCAGATCGACCGGCAGGCCGTACGTGTCGTTGATGTTGCCGCCGACCAGGCGGTCCAGCTCGTTGGAGCGCAGCGGGAAGCGCTTGTCCCTGCGCCGCGAGCGCACGGCGAAGGACGCCTTACGCGCGACCTCGTCCCTGTCCCTGATCAGCTCGATGGCCGCCTCGGTCACGGCCTCGGGGGTCTTGGCGACGCGCCAGGCGAGGTTGACCCGCACCAGGCCGGGCACCTCGGACACGCGCTGCGCGACCGCCTCGGCGACGTCCACCGACGTGCCCTTCGGCAGGAACAGCGCGATCACGCCGTGCCGCTGCCGGATGTCGACCGTGAACTCCTTGAGCGCGGCCTTGATGTTGGAGCGCAGCCGGCTCTCGAAGAGCTCGCGGTTCCTGCCCTTGAGGACGACCTCGCCCAGCTTGAGCAGCACGCAGGGCTCACCCAGGGCCGACATGGCCGTCACGGACATTGTGTTACCTCCGGCGAAGCGGTTCGAGACAGTACGACTAGCGCAAGTGTGGCGGGTACGGGCGGCTGCGGCGAACCGGAATCCGGCCCGGCAAGGGACAACGCCGCGATCCCGCTACTTTAGTCCGCGCGCGCCCCTCGTCCGCCCTCGGCGAGGCGACCGCCCCACGAGCACGGTCCCCGGCGGCCCGCGTCTCCGCCCTGCCCCGGCACGTACATGACGGCGCGCGTTCGTCACGGCGCCCCTCTGCGGAGCACGAGTGCGCGGGGCCAGGCCGAGGTCCGTAGGCGCTCCGGCGGGGGCTGCTCCGGCCTCCGCGACCCCCGCCTCCGTGCCACACTCTCCTGCCACCCCAGGCCCCGAGGTGATTTCCGGGCAGCCGGATCAGGCCGGCGGCGCCCGGTCGCGCATTTGGCCGGGGTAGGCGCGGATCGTCCGATCAAACGCGCATTCGCGTACCAGAGGCCGCAGCTCGCGACTCATCGGTCGGCGTCCTGCTATCGGAACCGAACCCGGAATTCGGTGCGGCGAGAGCGGGTTTCCCGTCGGCATTCGAGGACCGGATCCGCCGAATCGTCGCCCCTGCCGGCCATCGCCGCACGTTCGTCGCCGACCGGTCGACGCGACCGGGAACCATCGAATGTGAGAGAAATTCGGGCTTCCCCTACCGGCCGGAGCCGGACTTCGCGATCGCCGCACGAGAAATGTGAACCGAACCTCACTCGGAGTGCACATTTATCCACACGCGCGAAACTCCTTCTCCCTCAGAACAAAAGTTCTCCCTCTCCATCCCCCTAAATATCCCCCTATAGATTCGCAAATGCCGCCCCGTTGCCATACTCCCGGTGTCCCGAATTACCGAAAGGTGAATTCATGGCACACATAAACCACTTCGCGTACGGGCTGCTCACGCCGGTGCTCGCGTACGTCATGTCCAGCATCGGATCGATGCTCGGGCTGATGCTGACCGCGCGTGCCCGTTTCGCGATCGGCGGCGCCCGGGTGCGTTGGCTGGCCGGGGGCGCCGTGTCGATCGGCGGCACCGGGATCTGGGTCATGCACTTCATCGCGATGATGGGGTTCAACATCGGGAACGTCCCGATCCGTTATGACATCCCACTCACCGTCGCCTCGGCCCTCCTCGCGGTGGCCGTGGTGGGCGCCGGCCTGTTCCTCGTCGCGTACGGCGGCGCACGGCTCGGACCGCTGCTCGCGGGCGGGCTGCTCACCGGAGGCGGCGTCGCCTGCATGCACTACGTCGGCATGGCCGCGATGAACATGCCGGGGCACGTCCGCTACGACTTCGGCGTCGTCGCAGGCTCGGTGCTGATCGCCGTCGCGGCGGCGACGGCCGCGCTGTGGTTCACGACGCGGGTACGGGGCGCGCTCCCGACCGCCGGGGCCGCGCTGATCATGGGGGTGGCTGTCAGCGGGATGCACTACACCGGCATGTTCGCGATGAGCGTGCGGCTCGACCCCGATCCGGGGATGGTCCCCGGCGCCCCGGCCATCGATTTCCTGGTGCCACTGCTGGTCCTCATCAGCATGTTCACCCTGGTGATGCTGCTGTCGGCCATCCTCGCCCCCTCCGAACGCGAGCTGCGCGCGGAGGCGAAGCTGCTGGAATGGCTGGCCGAGCGGCGGGCCGGATCGACCGCGCCCCTCCCCCGCGAGCCGCAATACCACCAACACCGCCTACCCGACTGACGGCGGCCGCTCGCCCAAGAGCGTCGCGGTCGGAGGCCTACCCCGGAAGACGCGGGCTTGCGGACGCGAGCCTGGAGAGGCGTGCGTTCCGGCGCCCGGACAGGCGAAGGGCCGCCCCAGAACCCCGGGGCGGCCCCTCTTGCCAGACCGGTCACCTCTCACCAGGACCGGCCCGCTCGTGAGACCGGCGACGCGCGACTGCTCACCCGGGCCGTCGGCCCGGTCAGCCGAAGAAGACCTCGGCCTCCTCGTAGCGCGAGGCCGGAACGGTCTTGAGCTCGGCGGTCGCCGCGTCGAGACCGACCCGCACGATGTCGGTGCCGCTCAGGGCGATCATCTTGCCGTAGTCGCCCTCGTGGACGGCGTCGATGGCGCCGAGCCCGAAGCGGGTGGCCAGGACCCGGTCGTACGCGGTCGGCGTGCCGCCGCGCTGGATGTGGCCGAGGACCGTGGTGCGGGCCTCCTTGCCGGTACGCTTCTCGATCTCCTGGGCGAGGACCTCGCCGATGCCGCCGAGGCGTACGTGCCCGAACGCGTCGAGCTCGCCGGCCTGCAGCGCCATCTGGCCCTCGATCGGGTGGGCGCCCTCGGCTACGACGATGATCGGCGAGTAGCGGGTCTTGAAGCGGGACTCCACGTAGGCGCAGACGCGGTCGATGTCGAACGGCTTCTCCGGGATCAGGATGACGTTGGCGCCCGCGGCCATGCCGGCGTGCAGGGCGATCCAGCCCGCGTGACGGCCCATCACCTCGCAGATGAGGGCGCGGTGGTGGGACTCGGCCGTGGTGTGGAGGCGGTCGATGGCCTCCATCGCGATGTTCACCGCGGTGTCGAAGCCGAACGTGTAGTCGGTCGCGTTGAGGTCGTTGTCGATCGTCTTGGGCACGCCGACGACCCGAACGCCCCGGTCGTAGAGCTGCTTGGCGACCCCGAGGGTGTCCTCGCCGCCGATGGCGATCAGGGCGTCGACGCCCGCCGCGGCCAGGTTGTCCTTGATCCGCTCGACGCCGCCCTCGATCTTGATGGGGTTCGTGCGGGAGGAGCCGAGGATCGTGCCGCCGCGCGGCAGGATGCCGCGCACCGCCGGGATGCCCAGCTCCATGGTTTCGCCCTCCAGCGGGCCGCGCCAGCCGTCACGGAAGCCGACGAACTCGTATCCGTAGACTCCGATGCCCTTGCGGACGACCGCGCGGATCACGGCGTTCAGGCCGGGGCAGTCGCCGCCTCCGGTCAGCACTCCGATACGCATGACGGGTTCCTCCAGATGGATTCACGGCCAGACCGATGCCGGCTCTCCAGCACGTCAATGCACGGCATTCTGCCCGAGGCGGCAGGAATGGTCTAGACCAAACGTGCGGTTCGATGATCAAGCGTAACGATTGGATCCGCGCCGCGCCGGGATTCCGGCGACCGGCCGCGCGCCGTTCCTCTGTCAACCTCCCCGGCGCCTCCGGTTCGCGTCGGATCGGCGTCACGCCGCCGCCCGCACCGGGCCCCACGCGGGCGTCCGCGTATGCGCGCGCTGCCCGGGCGGCGGACCCGCGGGTTACTATCCGCCCAACATCCACAGTAGCCAACGTGCCGGTGAAGGAGGCGCGGTGAGCGTCCTGGCGATCGACGCGGGAACGACCGGGGTCACCGCCCTGGTGGTGTCCGAGGACGGCCGGATCGAGTCACGGGGATATGAGGAGTTCGCGCAGCACTTCCCCCGGCCCGGCTGGGTCGAGCACGTCCCCGAGGAGATCTGGCAGGCGACGCTGGCCGCCTGCCGTACGGCGCTGGACGGGGCCGCGTCGCCGCCACGGTGCGTCGGCATCACCAACCAGCGGGAGACCGCGGTGCTGTGGGACCGGACCACCCTGGCCGCGCCGCGCCGGGCGATCGTGTGGCAGGACCGCCGCTCGACGGACGTCTGCGAGCGGCTCCGCGAGCACGAGCCGCGGGTGGCGGAGCTGACCGGCCTGCGGCTCGACCCCTATTTCACCGGCACCAAGCTGGCCTGGCTCGCCGAGAACGACCCGAGGGCGTGGAACGCGGGCAACCTCGCGATCGGGACGGTGGACTCGTACCTGATCGCGAGGCTCACGAACGGCGAGCGGCACGTCACCGATCCGTCCAACGCGTCCAGGACCCTGCTGTACGACATCACGCGCGGCGCCTGGTCGCCGGAGCTGTGCGACCTGTTCGGCGTGCCGGAGAAGGCGCTGCCGGAGCTCGTTCCCAATTACGGGGAGATCGGCCGCACGTCCCCGGAGGCGTTCCTCGGGCTGGACCTGCCGATCAGCGGCGTCGCGGGCGACCAGCAGGCCGCGCTGTTCGGCCAGACCTGCTTCTCGCCCGGCGACGTGAAATGCACGTACGGCACCGGCTCCTTCATCCTGGTCAACACCGGGGACGAGATCGTCCGCTCGGCGGCCGGGCTGCTCACCACGGTGGCCTGGCAGGCGCCCTCCGGCGCCATGACGTACGCGCTCGAAGGGGCGGTTTTCGTCACCGGCGCCGCCGTCCAGTGGCTGCGCGACGGCCTGGGCGTGATCCAGAGCGCCGCGGAGACCGAGGCCGTCGCCCGGACGGTTCCCGACTCGGGCGGCGTGGTCTTCGTCCCCGCACTGACCGGCCTCGGCGCGCCGTACTGGGATCCGGACGCGCGGGGCACGATTCTCGGCATCACGCGCGGCACCATGCGGGCGCACCTCGTGCGCGCGACCTTGGAGGCGATCGCCTTCGAGGTGCGCGACATCGTGGAGACCATGGACCTCCCCGTGCCCGTGTTGAAGGCCGACGGCGGGGCCAGCGCGAACGACCTGCTGATGCAGCTGCAGGCGGACCAGATCGGCACCCCGGTCGAGCGCCCGATCGTGCGGGAGACGACGGCCCTGGGCGCGGCGTTCCTCGCCGGACTCGGCGCGGGCGTCTGGTCCTCACAGGAGGAGTTGCGCGCGACCTGGCGGCTCGACCGCCGCTTCGAGCCCGGCCCGGACGACGGCGCGGCCTACGCGCTCTGGAAGAAGGCCGTCGACCGCGCGCGTGACTGGGCGTCCTGACGCCCGCCTTTGCCCGGTCGGCGGGCGCGGCGACGCGATCAGCGGCGGAAGCGGCCGGTGATCTCGTAGGTGACATCCGCCGCGGACGAGCCGCCGCCGTGCCGTGCCGAGAAGTACAGCCGGGCGCCGTCGGGTGAGAAGGCCGGGCCGGTGACCTCCGGCCCGCCGCGCCCCAGGATCCGCAGGAACGGCGTGCGGGCGCCGTCCTCCCCGAGGATCGCCATCTCCGTGCCGTCGCCGTGCTCGGCGATGACGAGAGCCCGGACGTGCCCCGCCGCCACCCCGTCCATGTCACTCCGCGGGTCCGCGTTGTGGAGGACGGTGATCTGCTCGTTCTCCGCGTCGTACGCCCAGACGCGGCCGTCGCCCGCCGTGGCGAAACGGCAGAGGCCGCCGGAGTAGTGGCAGTCGCCGCTCCCGGCGAACCGCTTGGCCCCCTCGACCTGCTCGCGGGTCGGCTCGAACAGGGCGGCCGGGTTGGGGACCCGCCGCCAGGTGACCGGGCCGGGCCCCGGCCCGCCCACCATCACCTCCAGGACGCCGGTCGTCAGGTCGCCCCAATCCTCCGGGCGGAAGCGGTAGAAGCAGCCGTCCCGCTCGCCCTCGGTCAGGTATACGGCCGTCCTGGACGGATCGAACGCCGCTCCCGCGTGCCGGAACAGGCCCATCGCGAGGCGGGGCATGGCCGCGTGCTCACCGTACGGATCGCACTCGAAGATCCGGCCGCGGCTGGTCTCCTCGCAGGACAGCCAGGTGTCCCAGGGGGTGGCTTCGCCGGTGCGGTTCCGGTCGGTCCCGGAGAGGATGCGATACGCGCTCCTGACGGCGCCGTCCGGGCCGAACCGGATCGCCGACACGCCGCCGAGCAACGGGATGTCCGAGTTGGAGGCGTAGATCCATCCGTCGCCGTCGGGGAAGCAGGCTCCCGCGCCGGGTTCGGCGTGCCAGGTCAGCCCGCCCACACGTTGACCGGAACGGCCGACGACCCTGCCGGTGAATCCGCGCGCGAGCGTGATCGCGTCGCCGTCCGGCGGCTCCAGGTCCCCGCACCGGCTGAGGGACCCGGGCAGCGCGGGGCCGCCGCCGCCCGTCCGGAAGGTCGCCTCCGCGGAGGCGGACGACCACAAGGGGCCGGTCAGCACGGGGATCGCCTCCGGCCGTACGGACGTATGACGCGACATGATCGTCTCCTTGGCCTGCTCGTGGCACGCGGCCCGGTCAGGTTCCGGACCCGTTGCCGCCGCCCGCCTCCGGGCCGTGTCCGCTGCGTCTCGTTGGCGCGCTACGCACGGTCGGTCCGGACAGCCGATCAAAACGTTATGAACGCCCGGGGAATCCCTACGCTTCGTCCGCGCAAACTTTGCGCGAGAAGTGCGTAATCGGCACCGCCCGTCGCGATCATCTCCGACACGCCCGGGTCTACATTGAGGCCCCCACCAGCCCTCCAGCTGACCACGGTGATCGATCCATGAGGCACGGCACGGTAGACGCCCCGGCTCCAGGCGCCCGCCCGGCGCCCGAGCGGGCGACCGGGCCGCTCCACGCGCGCAAGGCGCTGGTGTTCCTCGATCCCGAAGATCCGGACGTCGGCGGAGCCGCGGTCCGGGACGCCGCCTCCGCCCTGCCCGCCCGGAGGCTCGTCCACGCCCTGGCGACCAACGGGTACGTAGTGGAGTCCGTGCCCGGCGAAGCGTCCGGGGACCATCACCACCTGGGCCGGTTCCTCGACGCGGCGGAGCCGGGCGACCTGCTCGTCGTCCGGTGGCCGACGGGACGGGGCTGGACCTCGCGCGACTTCGCCGCCCTGATCAGCGGCTTCGCGCGCCGTGCGGGCGACTGCCCGGCGGAGGCCATCGTGATGATCGTGGACTTCGGCTGGGTGGTGGACAGCGACCCCGGTGACACTGCCGGTTCGCGGCCCGATGTCAGTGTTCTCCCCGTACGCGGTGATCCGCCCATCGTGGCGGCGGCGCTGACGACCGGCCTCGCGATGGGCGAGCGTCCGCCGCGCCGCGGCTTCTCGCTCACCGGCGTGATCGCCGACGGGCTGCTCACCGGAGCGGCCGACGCCGACGGAGACGGCGTGGTCACCGTCGCCGACCTGCACCGATACGCCGTCACCGCCTCTGCGGGCAGCTCGCTGCGCCCCCTGCTGAGCGTGTACGGCGACGCCCCCGCCGTCCCGCTCGCGCGTACCGGCCGGGCCGGGAGCGCGGCGGCCGGAGGAGCCGTGCCCGACGAGCTGAGCGCGGCGGCCGGCGAGCTCCGCAGGCGCGGGGAGAGCTCCGTCCCCTCGGCCGCCGGGGAGATCGTCGCCCGGGTCTACGACGTGTACCTCGGCCCGGTCGCCCAGGACCTGCTGCGGCTTGCCGCGCTGCTCGAGGACGGCGAACCGCTGACCTCCGACCTCGCGGCCCTGCTGCTCGCGGACCGCGACCACGGCGATCCGGCCGGCACGGGACCGGCCGAGAGCGCGCGCGGCTCCGGCGACACGGGCGGCACGGCGGGCCGGGTCGCGACGCCGGCGCTCGCGGAGCTCGGCACGCCCTGGGAGCTCGTGGACGCCTCGGGGCTGCTGGTCCACCCCGCCGTACGAGAGGTCGGGCGGGCGCGGCTGACCCGGGACGAGCACGCCCGCGCCTCCGCCGTGCTGCGTCGATGGCGGGCCGCCCGCCGCGCCGTACGGCCCCGGGCGAGGCTCACGCCGGACCGCTGGACGACGGACGACCAGCTCGGGCACCGGACCTACGCGGAGGCGGTCGCGGCGTTCGTCCGCCATCCCGAGACGCTGCCGCCGCTGACGATCGGCGTCAAAGGCCCGTGGGGCACCGGCAAGACGTCGCTGATGCGGATGATCCAGGACCTGCTCGACCCGGGCACGGCGGACGGAGATCCGGCCGAGATCCACCTGGCCCGTCCCGGCTCGTCGCCACGGCGGGCGGGGCGGAGGCGCCGTGCCGTCCTGCGCCGGAAGGCGCGGGGGTCGTCCCGGGTGACCATCGCCGAAGTGCTCTCGTGCGCTCGGAGGCGCGGCGGCGACCGGTCCCGCGAGGATCCCCGCCTCTCCGCACCGGAACGGCCGGCCCTGCGCGCCTCCGACTGGCGCCCGACGGTGTGGTTCAACCCGTGGATGTACCAGAACGGCGAGCAGGTCTGGGCGGGCCTCGCACACGAGATCATCACGCAGGTCACCGGCCGGTTGCCCCGCGGCGAGCGCGAACGCTTCTGGCTGAAGCTCAACCTCGCCAGGATCGACCGCGAGGCCGTGCGGCGGCGGGCCTACCGGATGGCGATCACCCGGCTCACGCCCGTCGCGCTCGGGCTGGCCGCCACGATCGTGCTCACCTGCGCCTCGCTCGCCGCCGCGGCCCTGGTTCCGGCGCTCGGCCCCGCCCTGCACACCGCCGCGGCGGCCCTCGGCACGTGCGGCTCGGTGGCCGCGCTCGCCGGCGGCGCCGTACGGCTCGCCCGGTTCCTGACCGAGTCGGCGGACACGGCGTTCGGCAGGCTGATCCGGCCGCCGGACCTGCTCGGCCCGGCTCCCGGACTGGCGGGCGACCTCGTCGGGGACCCCGGGTACGGCGCGAAAACGGGGTTCCTGCACCTCGTCCAGACCGACATGCGCCGGGTGCTGCGGCTGGTGGCCACTGAGGAGCGTCCGCTCGTGGTCTTCGTCGACGATTTGGACCGATGCGGCTCCGGGACCGTCGCCCAGGTGATCGAGGCGATCAACCTCTTCCTCGCCGGGGAGTTCCCGAACTGCGTCTTCGTCCTGGCCATGGAGCCGGATGTGGTGGCGGCCCATGTGGAGGTCGCCTACCAGGATCTCGCGGAAGCCATGCCGGCGGACCTGCGTTCGGGGCTCGGGTGGCGTTTCCTGGAGAAGATCGTCCAGCTTCCGCTCAGCCTTCCGGCGCTGGAGGACGCCCATCGCCTGCCCGGATACATCGGCGCGCTGCTCGGAGTCGACCGTCGCCGCGAGCGCCCGCGTCCGCCTTCGGACGGCACGGACAGGGGGCCGGGGGCGGAGGACGGCGACGCGCCCGGGGCGGGGGCCGCGAAGGAGCCGGGCGACGACGACGTGCGCGGGAGCCGCCACCGGCGGCATGCCGGACGGGGCCGCGACCAGGCACGGGCCGCTTGGGGAGCCGGCGAACATGCGGCCCCCCGCTGGGGAACGGATGAGCGTACGGCGTCGCGCTGGGAGGCGGATGCCCACTGGGGAGCGGATGCGCGTTGGGAGGCGGATGCGCGTCCGGTTCCGGCCGGGCGGTCCGGCGATCATGGGGGCCGGTCCCTCGGGTCCGATGTCCACGCCGCTTCCGGGACGACCGGGAGCGCCTCCGGTGGCGGGCTCTCCCCCGGAAGGCGTCCCCTGGACCCGCGGCTTGCCGAGATCCTCGAAGCGACGATCCGGGCCGCCGCGCCGACCGCCGACACGCTGGACGCCGCGGCGCGCGAGGCGCAGGAGGCCGTGGCCGCGGCGCCGGACACGGCCGCTCTCCTGGAGGCGCCGGGCGCGGCCGGTCTTCTGGAAGCGCGAGACGCGGCGGCCGCCGCCGAGCCGCCGGCCGGTGAACCGGGAAGTCCGTCGGGCGGCGCTGTACCGGACCTGTGGCCGGAGACGCGGCTCGCCGCCGACCGGGTGTACGACGATCTCTACACGGACGAGAACGCCTACCGGGCGATCGAGGCGGCGCTTCCCGTCCTCTCCTCCGCCAATCCGCGCCAGCTCAAGCGCTATGTGAACGTCTTCAGGTTCTACTCGTTCGTGACGTACCGGCAGAGCCTGGCCGGCGCGGACCGCGCCGACGACGCCGCGGTGGCGAAGGTCGCGGCCCTGGCCGTCCGCTGGCCGCATCTGCTGTCCGCGCTGGCGAAGGAGTGCGGCTCCGGCGAGACGGTCCTGGAAGTGCTGGAGAAGGCGGCGTCCGCGGGGAGCGTCGACGCGTGGGCGGAGGCCCTCGCCCGACTCGGGCTGGCGCCCGCCGCTCCGCTGTCTGACATGCGCGGCCAGAGCACGCCGGAGCACGAGGGCGCCCCGAAATGGGACGCCCTCCGCGAGTTGCTGGCGAGCCGGCCGTCTGTCGCCGGTCTCGCCCGCAGGCTCCTTTGACGCGCGGCTCCGCGCCTCTCAGCGGTGTCGAGGGTCGGCCACGGCTTTCACCCGCACCCCCGATCCGCCTGACCTTCCCCCTGCGATTGCTCCGGGGCACCGGCACAGCAGCGGACGATCAGCGCTGAGCCTGCATCATCCAGTGGTGCTTCTCGAGGTCGCGGGTGATCCCGATGAAAAGGTCCTGCGTGACGGGGTCGGCCGTCTCGGTCGCGTCGATGCGCTCCCGCATGCGGCGGATGATCGACTCGAGAACGTCGGTGAAGATCGCGACAACCTTGCCGTCCTCGATGTAGCCGCTGTCGACCCTTGTCACGTGGCTGTCACGCGCAACGGTGCCGGGACGGCCGTCAGGGTTCGCTCCCAGCGCCACCGCGCGCTCGGCGACGAGGTCCGAGCTCTCGCGAGCGAAGTCCACGATGTCGTCGAGCTGCAGATGGAGCGGACGGAAGTGGCGGCCGATGACGTTCCAGTGGGCCTGCTTGCCCTCCAGGGACAGGTCGATCAGATCGATCAGCGCGCCCTGCAGGCAATCCGTGGCGATCTTCTTGTTGTCGGGCGAGAGCGGACTGCTTATCGAGGTCATGAAGGTACCTCCCCCTCGATCAGAGTCGTTCGTCATTGCCAACGGACTAGCTGGCATACCCCTCCCACACGGACTAAACGTTGACAGTGTCACGATGACAGTGTCATCATGGCGGCATGGAAGGCACGTGGACCATCGGAGAGCTGGCCGAGCGCGCGGCGGCGCTGCTCGGCGCCGGGCCACGCCCCAACGGGCGGGTCCGCGACGTTCCGAACGCGCGGCTCATCCGGTGGTACGCGACGATCGGCCTGCTCGATCCCCCACTGGCCCGGCGCGGCCGGGTCGCCCTCTACGGCCGACGTCATCTGCTCCAACTTGTCGCGATCAAGCGCCGCCAGGCCGAGGGCCGGTCGATCGCGGAGATCCAGACCGAGCTCGCCGGCGCGACCGACGAGATGCTGGAACGCGCCTCCGGTTTGGCCGGCCTCCCGGTCGACCCGCCCGTGACTGACGCCTCGGCGGCCCCGCCGGGCGGCGTCGCCCCCGCTCAGCCGGGTGACGCTCCGGACGTCCGCACACCGCCGCCGGCCGACGCGGGCCGACCGGGACGAGCCGAGCGCTTCTGGACGCGCTCCTCCCCCGGACACGACATGACAGCCATCACCGCCGGAGCACCGGGCGCGTCCCCCTCCGTGGCCGCCTCGTCGAAACCGCTCGACGCGATGGACGCCCGGTGGGCCGCCGGCCTCACTCGCGCCTCCGCGGCCGACCTGGAGAACGGCCATGCCCGCGACGCCCTCCCACCCCGCCCCGCCGACCTCGTCCACGGCGTACGGCTGGCTCCCGGCGTGACGATCATGCTGGACCAGGCGACGCGCCCGCCCACCGAACACGACCTGGCGGCACTCCGCGAGGCCGCCGCACCCCTCATCGCCGAACTTGTCGCCAGAGGACTGGCCGCCCGGCCTGAGTCCGCCATGGAAGGGAGCTGACCGATGTCTGTCCCGATCATCACCCCCCTGCCGCCCGAGCGGTGTCATCCCGTACCGGACGCCGGGCTGGGCGCCTTGGAGACCTCCAGAGGCAACCTTCCGCTGGAGAGCGTCGACATCGCCGCCCGGCTCGCGGGGCTCCTGGCCGGTGTCGAGATGACGCAGGGGTTCCGCAACCCCTTCGACGTCACCTTGGAGGCGACGTACGTCTTTCCGCTGCCGCCCCGCGCCGCGGTGACGGCCTTCCGGATGACCGCCGACGATCGGGTGATCGACGGCGTGCTGAAGGAGCGCGGACAGGCCAGAGCCGACTACGACCGCGCGCTCGCCGAAGGCCGCCGCGCGGCGATTGCCGAGGAGGACCGTCCCGACGTCTTCACCATCCGGGTCGGCAACATCCTGGCCGGCGAGCGGGTGCGGATACACCTCACGCTCAGCCAGCCCCTTCCCTTCGAAGACGGCGCGGCCGAGTTCCGTTTCCCGCTCGTGGTGGCGCCGCGCTACATCCCCGGCACGCCGCTGGACGGCGGCCAGGTCGGCGACGGCACCGCGCCGGACACGGACGCGGTGCCCGACGCCTCGCGGATCACACCGCCGGTGCTCCTGCCCGGCTTCCCCAATCCGGTCCGGCTTTCGCTGGTGACGACGATCGATCCCGCCGGTCTGGGGCTCAAGGAGATCCGGTCCAGCCTCCACGAGATCATCCAGGAGGGTGACACTGTTCGGCTGACGCCGGGTGAGCGCCTGGACCGCGACTTCATCCTGCGTCTGGGCTTCGCGCCGTCCACCTCGCTGGCGCTTGTCCCCGACCCTCCGGCCTCATCCCCCGGGGCCCGTACGCCGGCCGAGGCCGGGTCACGCGGATCCGGACCCGTCGGCGAGCCCGGTGGAACGGGCGACGCCGGTCCCGGGCAGGGGTCTGCCATGTCCCATCAGGGGCGGGCCACCTCTGAGGGCACCCCGCCTTCCGCCGAGGGCACGTTCACGCTGACCGTCGTTCCACCGGCGGAGAAGCCGGGCGAGGCCGTTCCCCGGGACGTCGTCCTTCTGCTCGACCGATCGGGCAGCATGGCCGGGTGGAAGATGGTCGCCGCCCGGCGGGCCGCGGCGCGCATCGTCGACACACTCACCTCCCGGGACAGGTTCGCCGTGCTCGCGTTCGACACGGTCATCGAGCGCGCTTTCCCCGATGGGCTCACCCCGGCCACGGATCGCAACCGCTACCACGCGATCGAGCACCTGTCCCGGTTGGAAGCGCGGGGCGGCACCGAGATCCTCGCCCCGATGGAGGAGGCGCTGCGTCTGCTCGCCCCGTCCACTCCCCCGCCGTCGGCAGAGCTGCCGCCGCCTCCTCATCCGTTGTCCGGCGACCAGGCGTCCGGCCGTTCCCCTGACCGCTTCCCCGGCCAGGGGCCGGCCCGCCCGGTCCCGTCCGAACCGGAATCCTCGTCGCCTCTCGGCTCGACACCCGCCACCGGGCCCGATCGCGTGCTTGTGCTGGTCACCGATGGGCAGGTCGGCAACGAGGACCAGATCCTGGAGCGCACCGGGGCGCGACTGAGCGGCGTCCGGGTGCACGCCGTCGGGATCGACCGGGCCGTCAACGTCGGATTCCTCGGCAGGCTGGCCGTGCTCGGCTCCGGGCGGTGCGAACTGGTCGAGTCGGAAGACCGCCTCGACGAGGCGATGGAGCACATCCATCGCCGCATCGGCTCTCCCCTGGTCACCGGCATCTCGCTCCGGACGGACGGGTTCGACATCGTCCCCGGCACCGTCACGCACGCCGGCTCGCTCTACCCCGGCGTTCCACTGACGGTCTCCGGCCGCTATCGCGTCGGCACGGCCACCGACGACCCGGCGCGGCTCTCCCCATCTGACATGGGGCGTGTGACAGAGCCGGACACCTCCCCAGACACGGTCGGCACCGGTGACGAGAGGGCGCTGACCGTCCACGGGCTGACCTCGGACGGCCGGCCGTGGGATACCCGCGTGCCGGCGGTGATCGTGAGCGGCGACGCCGCGGGTGGCGCCGCCCGGGCCGTGTGGGCGCGGGCCCACGTCCGCGACCTCGAAGATCGGTACGCGATCGGCGACCGGTCGCTGGAACACGAGATCGTCGCGACGTCGCTGCGTTTCGGTGTGCTCTGCCGATTCACCGCGTTCGTCGCGGTGGACACCCACGTGGCCGCCGACGGCAGGCCGGAGCACCACGTGATCCAGCCGGTCGAGCTGCCCAGCGGCTGGGAGCCGCCTCAGCCGGTCATGGCGGCCGCCATGACCACGATGGCCTTCTCCGCCAAGAGCGCTCCCGCGCCGGGCCGCCCCGCCGACACGCCCATCACCTGGATGGACGCCGGCGTCGGCCCGCCCGCGGCCCCGGGGAGCGCGGCATCGCGACCGCCTCGGCTCGGCAGCGGGTTCACCGGCGGGCAGGGCTGGTCTCCGGGCGGGGGGACCGCTCCGACGACGAGTCTCGACGGCATCCGGCCGCACCTGGCCGAGGAACTGCGGCGGCTCCGCGCGGTGGAGTCCTCCCCCGAGCCGGTCCGCCGTCGCTACCTCGCGGATCTTGCCAGCCGCCTGCGGGTGTTCGATCACCTGGTCGGCGGCCATGCGGAGCTGTCCGCGCTGGGAGAGGCGCTCGATCAGGCCGAACGCGCCGACGTCGACCTGGCCGATCTGTGGCGGCGAGCGGTCGAGGTCCTCAGCCAGCTTTCCACTGGCTCCCCTGAGGAGACCTCCGCCGCGCCGTCGCTCCCGCCGGAGCAATCATCCACGGCAGCGGATGCCGGAGAGGCGCGCGCCGCAGCGGAACCGCCCACCGAAGAGCCGCCCCGCTCCGAACGCCGCCCCTTCTGGAAGCGCCAGTGAGCCTCGGTCGGGGTCGCCGGCCGTGACTCACGGCGCTCGTGGGGGGATCAGTGAGGTTCGTTCAGACGGATGACGTCGGACGGTGGGCGAGGCGCGGGACGCCTGGGTTCCCGCACTCCGCCCGTGTCGGGCCGGTCGTCGCGTCCCCCTGCGGGGACGGGGGACCGGCGGCGCAGCACACGGAGAATGAGCCGTTTAAGCCCCATATGCCACGAACGCATAGGGTTGCCCGGTGAGTTCCACACTGATCCTCGATGGCGGCCTCGCCACCCACCTTGAGGCCCTGGGCTGCGACCTTTCCGACGACCTCTGGTCGGCCAAGCTGCTGATCGAAGATCCCGGCGTGATCCGGCAGGTTCATCTCGACTACTTCGCGGCCGGTGCGGACGTCGCGACGACGGCGAGCTACCAGGCCAGCATCCCCGGCTTCGTGCGGCGCGGCCTGACCTCGGGGGAGGCGGCGGATCTCATCCGCCTGTCGGTCAAGCTGGCCGTACAGGCCCGGGACGCCGCCGGGCATGGGCTGGTGGCCGCGAGCGTCGGGCCGTACGGCGCCTATCTGGCCGACGGCTCCGAGTACACCGGCGACTACGACCTCGACGAGGCGGGGCTGACCGCATGGCACCGGGACCGTCTGGAGATCCTGGCGAACGCCGGAGCGGACCTGCTGGCGTGCGAGACCATCCCGTCGCTGGCGGAGGCGCGAGCATTGGCCACGCTGCTGGGTGAGCTGCCGTCGGTGCGGGCCTGGGTCAGCTTCTCGTGCCGCGACGACGAGCACATCAGCGACGGCACCCCGCTGCGCGAGTGCGCCGCGCTGTTCGCCGAGTTGCCCCAGGTCATCGCGGTCGGTGTGAACTGCACGGCCCCGCGCCACATCCCGGGCCTGATCGGCCGAATCGAGGGCAAGCCCGTCGTGGTCTATCCCAACTCCGGCGAGAAATGGGACGCGGCCGGTCACCGCTGGCTCGGCCTCACCGATCCAGTGGAGTACGGCGAGGCCGCCGCCCGGTGGCACGCCCTGGGCGCGGTGTATGTCGGCGGCTGCTGCCGCACCACGCCGGAGCACATCCGCCAGATCCGCGCCCGGGTCTGAGCCCACGGAGGGCCGAACCCGGGCTCAGCCGGCGATCAGGAGTCGGGCGCCCCGGGACGAGATCCTCGATCCGGGGCCGCTCGTCTCGAGGAATGGGCGGTCAGGACTGCGACGCGGCCGCCCGAGCGGCGCGGACCATCTCGACCTTGGCGCTGGCGGCGTACTTGTCCACGTATTCCTGGCCGGACAGCTCCATCAGCGCGTACATGATCTCGTCGGTGACGGCGCGGAGCACAAGGCGGTCGCCTTCCATCCCGTAGTAGCGGGAGAAGTCGAGCGGCTTGCCGTACCTGACACCGGGACGGATGCCGAACTTGGGGATGGGGTGCCCGGGGGGCATCATCTCGAACGTGTTGACCATCGCCCAGGGGATGACCGGGGCGCGGGCCTCCAGGGCGAGCCGGGCGACGCCGGTCTTGCCCTTGTACAGCCGGCCGTCCGGAGAGCGCGTCCCCTCCGGATAGATGCCGAGGACCTGGTTGTCCTTGAGGACGCGCAAGCCGGTGCGGAGCGCCGCCTCGCTGGCCTTGCCCCCGGAACGGTCGATCGGCACGGTCCCGACACCGGAGAAGAAGGCCCGGCTGACCAAGCCCTTGATCCCGCGGCCGGTGAAGTACTCGGCCTTGCCGAGGGAGATGACCTTGCGCGGTAGAAACCCCGCGCCGAAGAAATGGTCGGCGAACGACAGGTGGTTGCCCGCCAGGATCACCGGACCTTCGGCCGGCACGTTCTCCATCCCCTTAGCCCAGGGGCGGTAGATGAGCCGGAGCAATGGCCAGATGGTGTACTTCACCACCCAATACAACACCGTGGGCGCTCCTTCGATCGGATGTGCAAGTCATCTTCCCATGTCTTAAGGTGCTCGCACTAACCATGGCCAACGTGCGACTATCGGGCGAATCTGGAGGAGCACCCGACACGGAGGTTCTCTCATGCCGCTGCTTTCCGGCGCCGAGCCGTACCAGCATGACGGGGGCGAGATCGGCGTCCTGCTGTGCCACGGGTTCACCGGATCACCTCAGGCGTTGCGGCCGTGGGGCGAATACCTCGCGGAGGCCGGGCTGACCGTCGCCCTTCCCCGGCTTCCCGGCCACGGCACGACCTGGCAGGAGATGAGCCGGACCCGCTGGGAGGACTGGTACGCCGAGTTGGACAAGTCGTTCGCCGATTTGCGCGGCGCCTGCGCCGAGGTGTTCGTGATGGGCCTGTCGATGGGCGGGTGCATGGCGCTCCGGCTCGCGGAGGTGCACGGCGAGTTGGTGCGCGGTGTGGTCGTGGTCAATCCGTCCGTGGTGAACGACGTGCCGATCCTGCGGCTGGCTCCGGTGCTGAAATGGTTCCTGCGGTCGGTTCCGGGCGTGGCGGGCGACATCAAGAAAGAGGGCGCGACCGAGCTCGGCTACGCGCGGACGCCGGTCCGGGCCGCCGCCACGCTGCCACGTTTCTGGAGGCTCGTTCAGCAGGACCTGAACCGGATCACTCAGCCGGTGCTGGTGTACCGGAGCCCTCAGGACCACGTGGTGAAACCGGCGAGCGTGGAGTTCCTCCGGGAGCGAATGGGGAACAATCTGGAAATCAGAGAACTACCCGACAGCTACCACGTCGCCACGTTGGACAACGATGCCCCCACGATCTTCGCGGGGAGCCTCGACTTCATTCGCACGCATGCGTCGGTACCCTTGACGAAGGACTCCTGACCCGGGATCGAAGTGACGCCACAGAGTGACGAGGACGAGGTCTGGCGTCAGATCGTCGCCTCCTTCAATGAGAAGGCCGAGGACACCTCGGCCGGTCAACCATGGCCCGACCGGGAGAACGTCCCGGACGAGCCCCCCGCGGAGAAGAAAGAGGAGGAGGACACCGAGCCGGTCCAGGCGGCCGTCCGAGAGCCTGTCGACGACGAGGACCACTACATCCCACCGCCTCCTCCCCCGTTGCCCAAGGCGGACGGCGTCGCCAAGCTGGCGTGGGCGGCCCTCTTCGGCGGCCCCGCGTACCTGCTGCTCGCGGCCCTGCTGAGCTGGCCGATGGACGGCTGGATCGTCTTCGCCGCCGTGGCGGCGTTCATCGGCGGGTTCGTGGCCCTCGTGGTGCGGATGGGCGACGGACCGCCCGCCGACTCCGGCTGGGACGACGGCGCCGTCATCTGACCTCCGGCCTGTTCTCCGCCGCCCGGCCGCGGCCGTGCCCTGCGCCTGACCCGACCTCCGGGCGGCTTCGGGACGACCGCCAGGGGACCTCCGTTCCCGGCGAGATCAGTACGCACCGGACCGCACCGGAGGTGCGCCCCGCCCGGCTCGATTTCGGGGACGGGCGGCCGGGATGCCCCGCGACCGGCGCGGAGCCGGAAGCGACGGGAGACCGACCGCCACGACGAGCGGCCCCGTGGTCAGACGCGGCGCACCGGTCAGAGGCGGCGCACGCGCTATTTGGCCAAGGTGCCGAACGTCTCGATCACGTCGTGGTAGCGGTCGTTCGCGTCGAGCGTGTGCCCGACCGCCATGGTGGTCGCACCGACCCGGGTCACCGCCTGCAGGCGGACCGTGCGGTCGGGCACCGAGTCACCGTGCACGACCTTCCACTTCGAGCCGGTGTAGGTGAGCAGGAAGGCCGTCCCGGGCCGCCCGGGATCGTAGCCCGACACCCAGAACGCGCCGTCGCCGTCGCCGGCCACGCCGTACAGCTCGGCCTGGGCGACGGGCAGCTTCTCCCTGGTCCAGCTCTCGCCGTCCCAGGACAGCACGAGCGGCGTGATCTTTCCGGAGCGCTGGTAGACCCCGCCGACCGCGACCGCGCGCTTGCGGCTCTGGACGTAGATGTCGCGCAGGAAGCCGCCCTTCACCACGGGGACGTGGGCCACCTTCCAGCCGGTCGTGGTGAGCCGGAGGATCACCGGCCGGGAGCCGGAGTCGCCGACCGCCCAGCCCTCCGACTTGCCGGTGAGGCCGACGCCGTACAGGGCGCCGGCCGGCCCCTGCACGGTCTCCCAGCCGGTCCAGGAGGGAGCGGTCGCCTCGGCGACGAACGTCCGGCCGTCCCGGCTGCCGACCAGCACCACCCTGCCGGTCGTCGCGGCGACCGCGCCGATCCAGTCGCCGCCGCGCAGCTGTGGCACGGTGAGCCGGTCGAACCCGTCGCGGTTTCCCCTGGCGACGTACGGCAGGCCGTCGTGGCCGTCACCGACCGCCCACACATCGTTCTTGGAGGCGGCGGCCACGGACCGCAGGTGCCCGGCGCCCGTGGTGTCGTTGCGGACGCCCACCTCCGTCCAGGAGGTGCCGTTCCAGTGCGTGATGACGCCCTGGTTCTGCCAGAAGTCCCAGACGTCCTGCTGGCCGACCGCCCACACGTCCTTCTCCGAGAGTCCGGCGACGTCGGAGAGGGAGCCGTCCGCCTGGAGTTTGGCGGAGGACGTCCGGCTGCGTGTGGCCTGCTTGCCCGACTCCGGGCTCCCGGGTTCGGCATAGGCGGGCGCCACCGATGTGGCGCACAGAAGGAAGCCGGCCACGAGACCGGCGAGGAGCACACCAAGCGGTGCCGCGCGCCGTCTGTGGCGGCGGGTCATGAACAAATCGTACGGTGACGGGAGTGACCCGTGTGCGCGAGGTCACCATTCCGGTCCCGAATGTGACCTATTAGCCCGATTTCCCGGCAGGTCCGATCGCCGCGCCGCCGAGCGTGTCTCCGTACAGGTCCGCGACCACAGGGCGGTGGTCGCTGGCGATCATGAGGTCGGCGGGGTCGGCGTCCGCGGCTCCGCAGCACGCCACGGCGAGGCCGGGGGCGGCGAAGATCCCGTCGATCCGCTTCGCCGGCCGCCTGGCACTGAAGGTCCCGCCCTCCCCCTTCGGCGACTCCCCGTAGCAGTCCGTGAAGCGCCGGTCGAAGTAGTCCCAGGTGGGCCCGCCGGGCTCCTCGTTGACGTCCCCGCACAGGACGGCGCGCGCCTCGAAGACCCGGGCGAGGCGCTCCACGATCGGCACGATCTCGGCGGCGTGCCGGAGCCGCGCCCCGGGGTGCAGGTCGAGGTGGAAGCAGCACACCGCGAGCCGCAGGCCGTCCTTCTCGACGACCGCGAACACGACGACGCGCGGCTCCAGTGCGGGGAACCAGCGCAGCCGGTGCTCCGCGGCGTGCAACACCCGTACGGCGGGGCCGGTGAGCACCGCCGTACCCGCCAGGCGCGCCCCGGAGGCGCGGCCGCCCGCCGCGATCGTCAGGCCGGTCTCCCGGGCGAGGCGGCGCCTCCTGCCGGGGAGCCGTGGGGCCTCCTGGACGCACAGCACGTCGGGCCGCATGGCGTTGACGACCCGCACGAGCGCCCGGCGGTCGTCACGCCCCGCCCGCACGTTGTAGGTGGCGATCCTGATGGCTGCCAGCGCTCGCTCCCGACTCCCGTCCGTACGTCACATGCCCGGCGCGGTCCCGCACCGGCGGCGTCAGCGGAGCCGGGCGAGGTCGGCGGCGCCCACCATGCCGGCGGCCGGTCCCAGCTCGGCGGCGCGGATGCCGGCGAGCGGGCGGTGCCCGCGCCCGGTGAGGCGGGCCGCGTAGTCGGCGCGGACCCGGTCGAGGAACAGGTCCGCGGCGCCGGAGACTCCGCCGCCGATGATGAAGCAGCCGGGGTCGAGGACCGCCGCCAGGTCGGCCAGGCCCTGGGCCAGCCAGTCGGCGAGGAACTCGAACGCGGCGAGCGCGACGGCGTCTCCGTCCCTGGCGGCGTCGGTGACGTGCTGCCCGACGACGGCGTCCGCGGAGCCGGCCAGCTCAAGCAGGCGGGCCGCGGAGGACGGGTCGGCGGCGGCGTTGATCCGCGCCTGCCGCACGAGCGCGTTCCCGCTGGCGTACTGCTCCCAGCAGCCGTGGTTGCCGCACCCGCAGGGCAGGCCCTCCGGCACCATCTGCATGTGGCCGAGCTCGCCCCCCATGCCCCAGCGGCCCCGGTAGAGCGCGCCGCCGAGGACGACGCCGCCGCCGATGCCGGTGCCGAGGGCGACGCACACGACGTGGCTCTCGCCCCGGCCCGCGCCGAAGCGGTACTCGCCCCAAGCGGTGGCGTTGGCGTCGTTCTCCACCACGACGGGGAGGCCGACCAGCTCGGCGACCTTCTTGCGCAGCGGCTCCTCACGCCAGACCAGGTTGGGGGCGAACCGGACGATCGACCGGGTCTCGTCCACGAACCCGGCGGCCCCCAGCCCGACGGCCTCGACGGCGTGCCGCCGGGCCAGCTCGGTCACCGCGTCGGCGATGGCGTCGGCCACCAGCTCGGGACCGCCGGTCGGCGTCGGCCGCAGGGCGCGGTCGAGGATCCGTCCGTCCTCCGTGACGACACCCGAAGCGATCTTCGTGCCGCCGATGTCCACGCCGATGGTCAAGGCCATTGCTCGAAACCTCTGTCAGCCCAGGTCGATGTGCTCTACACGCGGCTCGTCCGGCCGCTTGGGCGGGGTCGCCCGCTGCTGCAGGGCGTCCACCGCCTGGCGCAGCGCCGTGACCAGCTCGCCGCCCGCCGCGATCAGGTGGTCGGTGACGTCGCCGCCGGACTCCTTGCCCGCGGCGATCACCCGGCAGACCGGGCAGGCCCGGCAGATGTACTCGTCGTGCTCGTCGGCGGCGACCGCCTCTCCCCACACGTCGTCGGTACGGCCGCTGCCGAACGCGCCGCCGAGACCACCGCCCAGCGCGTCACCGAGCCCGCTCACGCCGCCCTTCACGAAACCCTTGCCCAGCTCGCGGCCGACCCGCCGCTGCAGGGTGTCAAAGAGCTTCATGGCCTCCTCCGCGATCGACCCGAGCGGGTCCTGCCGCGGGGAGCCGTTGGTGCCCTGGGTGTCGTTGGACCCGTTGTTGGCATTGTTTTCTGTCATTTCGCCCCTCCTGTCTCGAACCGTACCCGGAGGTGCCCGTCGCGGAGCACGGCACCGGCGATCCCCCTGCGGGCCAGGGCCGCGGGAAGGGCGATCACCCGCCGGTAGGAGCCCGCCGTGACGATCAGGTCCTCTCCCTTGCGGGCCAGATCCACGGCCTCCTTGTCGGCCAGCGGGAGGGCGAGGACCAGTTCGTCGGCCTCGACGCGCATCGGCGGCTCGGCGCTCGGTGGGGCGAACGGGTCGGCCGTGCCGTACAGCGCGGCGGCGACCTCCGCCAGAGCGCGCGGGCCCACCGGCTCGGCCGGGAGGTAGGGGACGGTGTGAATCGGCAGGGGCGCGAACGAGTGGTGGATCTCCGCGAGCTGCCTGGCCTGCGCCTCCACCCAGCCGCGCCGCCAGTCGTCGGCGTCGTCGGCCGGGAAGACGCGGTTGGCGACGACCCCGTCCACGCGGTAGCCGTACAGGCTGAGCGAGGTCAGCGTGCGCCGGGCCTCGGCGACGACCACGGCCTCGGGGGTGAGCACGAGGCGGACCGAGGCGTTGTCGCCGGTCAGCAGCTCGCGGACCTCCATCAGGCCACGGTGCAGCCGCTCTCCGGCGGAGATGACGGCGCCCTCGGGGGCGCTCACCTTGGCGATGTGCCTGACCACCGGCGAGACCGCGCGCAGCACCCGCCGCAGGCCCGGGAGCAGCCGGTTGACGTGCCAGTCGAGGGCCTCGGGGAGAGCGAGCAGCCGCAGCGTCTCGGCGGTGGGCGCGCAGTCGACCACGACGACGTCCCAGCGGCCGTCGCGGGTCTGCTCGCGCAGTTCGAGCAGCGCGATGATCTCCTCGGCGCCGGGCAGGACCGTGATCTCCTCGGAGGTGACCTCGTCCAGGCCCAGCTCCTGGAGCACGTTCCTGGCGTACGCCCGCAGCTCGCCCCAGTGGCGTTCGAGCGCCTTCTGCGTGTCCACCTGCTGGAGGTAGAGTCCCGGCGCCGCCTGGACCGGCTCTCCGGAGGCGGGCACGGCGAGCGCGTCGGCGAGGGAGTGGGCGGTGTCCGTGGAGACGACCAGCGTCTTCAGTCCGCGCTCCGCCGCGAGGGTCGCGGTCGCCGCCGCCGCGGTGGTCTTGCCGACGCCGCCCTTCCCCGTGAAGAGGAGGACCCTCATCGGCCTTCGACGCGCTTCTTGAGCCCCTTGAGGGCCGTGTCGACGATGACCTTCTCGGCCTTGCGCTTGATCATGCCGATCATCGGCACCTTGAGGTCCACGGCCAGCTCGTACGTCACCTCGGTGCCGCCGGAGGTCTCGGTGAGGCGGTAGCTGCCGTCCAGACCGGAGACCATCTTGCCGGGCTCGACGATGTGCCAGCTCACGGCGGTGTCATCGATCCACTCGTAGCCGAGGACGTAGTCGTCGCTGATCACCCCGGCGTCGAGGGCGAACCGGACGCGTGCCGCCCGGCCCTGCTCGGCGGTCTCCAGGACGCTCGCGGACTTCACCTGGCCGGCCCACTCGGGGTAGGCGGGGAAGTCGGCGATCACGGTCATGACGGACGCCGGGTCGGCGTCGATCGTGATGCTCGACGTGGTTCGATCAGCCATGGGCTAACCGTACTTCACCATTCCAGGGCGAAAGGCGTGCCGCGCCCGCGGAAATGACCAACGTTGACGCACTCGGTGCGACCCACCCGGGTCCTGCTCACCAGGGGCTGGTGGACGTGCCCGAACAGCGCGTATCTGGGCTGCGTCCTCCTGATGGCCTCCAGGGTGGCCTCGCTGCCGCGTTCCAGCCGGCGGGCGACGACGTCGTAGAGCAGCTCGGGGATCGCGGGCGGGATGTGGCAGCACAGCACGTCCACCTCGCCCAGCGCCTCGACCTTGCGGGCGTACTCCTCGTCGTCGATCTCGTACGGCGTGCGGTAGGGGGTGTGCAGCCCGCCGCCGACGAAGCCGAACCTGAGCCCGCCGATCTCGGCGGTGGCGCCGTCGAGGACGACGTGGCCGGGGCGGACGAACTCCGGCCACAGCCGCGGGACGTCCACGTTCCCGTACGTCATATAGGCGGGCGTCGGCATCGCCTGGAAGATCTCGGCGTACTGGCGGCGGACCGCGGCCTCGATGTGGTCGCGGGGGTCTCCGTCGAGCGCGGCCCACAGCCCGGCCGACATGGCCCGCGCCTCGTCGAACCGGCCCGCGGTGCGCAGCCCGATGAACTCGGAGGCCTTCTCCCGTCCGAACAGGTCGGCGAAGATCCCGCGCGAGTGGTCGGCGTAGTCGACGAAGAGGATGAGGTCGCCCAGGCATACGAGGGCGTCGGCGCCGTCGCCCGCCCGAGCCAGGGCGTCGGCCCGGCCGTGGACGTCGCTGACGACATGCACCCTCATGCCGGACATCGTAGTACCGGCGCCCGAGCCGGTCCGGCGCCCGCCCCGATCGCGTGTTCGAACCTTCGGAGCGTGCCGGCAAGTAAGGAGCGAGTCCGGTCTCCTCCACGGAACGCCCGGTCCCACGAGCCCCGACGACCGCCCTGATAGCGTGCGAATGCGCAGATAACGCCTCTGTGACGGATCTACCCACGCGTAACTTCGCACGGTAGCGTCCGGTGAAGCCGATGCCCGCTCCAGCCTCGGCCAAGAAGATGTCAGGAGCGCGCCCGAAGGAGTGACCGTGCGCGAGTACAGCGTTCCCGTGCTGGTGGACGTCCCGTTGTCCGCGAATTGCACAGATACGGTGTTCCAGCGCGGCGTCGACGAACCGGACGCCGTGGTGATCCGCCGCAAGGAGGGCGACGCCTGGGTCGCGGTGACCGCGCGCGAGTTCCGTGACACGGTCGCGGGCGTCGCCAAGGGGCTGATCGCCGCCGGCGTCGAGCCCGGCGACCGGGTGGCGCTCATGTCCCGTACGCGGTACGAGTGGACGGTCGTCGACTACGCCATCTGGGCCGCGGGCGGGGTCGGGGTGCCGATCTACGAGACCTCCTCGGCCGAGCAGGTGAAGTGGATCATCTCCGACAGCGGGGCCGAATGCGCCGTCATCGAGATGGAGTCGCACGAGCAGACGGTCAAGGAAGCCGCGCCCGACCTGACCGCGCTCTGGCGCATCGAGGGCGGCGGGCTGGAGGAGCTGACCCGGCTCGGCGCCGACGTCTCCAATGACACGCTGGCCGAACGGCGGGCCGCGCGGGGCGGACACGACCTCGCCACGATCATCTACACCTCCGGCACCACCGGCCGGCCCAAGGGCTGCACGCTCAGCCACGACAACCTGCTGTTCACCGCGCGGAACGTGGCACAGGGCCCGCTGGAGCTGCTGTTCGACGTGCACGACCGGGCCGCGCTGCTGTTCCTGCCGCTCGCGCACAGCTTCGCGAGGATCATCCAGATCGTCCTCATCGAGACGGCCACCGTGATCGGGCACACGCCCAACATGAAGAACGTCGCACCGGACCTGCAGACGTTCAAGCCGACCTTCCTGCTCGGGGTGCCCCGCGTCTTCGAGAAGGTCTACAACGCCGCGGAGCTCAAGGCCACCTCCGAGGGCAAGGGCAAGATCTTCCACACCGCCGTGAACGTCGGGATCGAGTGGAGCAAGGCGGAGAGCTCCGGCGGCGCCTCCCTCGGCCTCCGCCTCAAGCACGCCCTCTTCGACAAGCTCGTGTACGGCAAGCTGCGGGCGGCGACCGGCGGCGCGCTGAGCGCGGCCGTCTCCGGCGGCTCCGCCCTCGGCGAGCGACTGGGTCACTTCTTCCGCGGCGTCGGCATCGAGGTGTTCGAGGGCTGGGGCCTCACCGAGACGAGCGCGCCCTCGTCGGTGAACATCCCGGGCGCCAACAAGGTCGGCACGGTCGGCAAGCCGTTCCCCGGCGTCACCATCGGCATCGCCGACGACGGCGAGATCCTGGTCAAGGGGCGCCACGTCTTCGGCGGCTACTGGAACAACGAGCGGGCCACCAAGGAGGCCATCGACCCGCAGGGCTGGTTCCACACCGGCGACGTCGGCGAGCTCGACAAGGACGGCTACCTGCGGATCACCGGCAGGAAGAAGGAGATCCTCGTCACCGCGGCCGGGAAGAACGTCGCCCCCGGCCCGCTGGAGGACAGCATCCGGGCGCACCGGCTCGTCAGCCAGGTGATGGTGGTCGGCGACGATCGGCCGTTCGTCGCCGCGCTCGTCACGCTCGACCCGGAGGCCATGGAGCAGTGGAAGTCGGCCAACGGGCGCACCGGCGCCTCCATGGCCGAGCTCTGCTCCGACCCGGCCGTCGTGGCCGAGGTGCAACAGGCCGTGGACAACGCCAACCTCTCCGTCTCCAGGGCCGAGCAGATCAAGAAGTTCGCCATCCTCGACATCGAGCTGAGCGAGGACTCCGGTCACGTCACGCCGAAACAGTCGATCAAGCGTCACGTCGTGGCACGCGACTTCGCCAAGCAGATCGACGACCTGTACGCGTAACTCCACCTGGCGGGACGCCACCCCGCCAGGTCGGTCCGGGGCTTCCGGCGGCCGCTAGGACTGCCCTTCCCCGGCTTCCGGGAGCGCCCGGCCCCGCGGGGCCTCCTCCACCCGGCCGGGCGCGAGCAGGCCGGCGAACCGGGCGGCCACGAGGTCCCAGCGCCACTCCTCCTCGACCCACGCCCGGCCGCGCTCCCCCATGGCGCGGGCACGCGCGGGATCGCTCAGCAGCTCGACGAGCGCGGCCGCCACCTCCTCGTGCGACGTCCCGTCGACCACCAGTCCGGTCTCGCCGTGCCGTACGGCGTCGGGGGCGCCGCCGGACGCGCCCGCGACGACCGGCAGGCCGGTCGCCGACGCCTCCAGGTAGACGATGCCGAGCCCCTCGACGTCCAGCCCGCCCAGGCGGGTACGGCACGGCATGGCGAAGACGTCGCCGGCGTCGTAGTACGACGGCAGGTCGGCCCAGGGCACGGAGCCGGTGAGCACGACGGAGTCCGCGAGCCCGCTCCCCTCCGCCATCCGCCGCAGTGCGCCGCGCGAGGGGCCGCCCCCGACCAGCAACAGCATCGCGTCCGGGATCCGGGCGCGGACCAACGGCCAGGCGCGGACCAGCCTGTCCTGGCCCTTGCGCGGCACCAGCCGCGAGACGCACACGACCACGGGCCGCTCACCGAGCCCCAGCGACATCCTCACCCGCGCTCCCCCGGCGCCCGGGTGGAAGGTCGCGGTGTCCACGCCCGGCGCGAGCCGTACGAGCTTGGCGTCGGGGAAGTGCGGCGCGAGGTGGCCGCGCGTGTACTCACCCAGGTAAGTGACCAGGTCCGCGCCCTCGCCGATGCGGCGCAGGAGGTCGCGGGCGATCGGCAGCCGGGCCCAGGACGCCTCGTGGCCGTGCGTCAGCATGACCACGCGCCGGGCCCCGGCCTCACGCAGGGCGGGGGCGAGCAGGCCGAGCGGGGCCGCGGCGCCGAAGACGACGGTGCGGCAGTCCCGCGCCAGCTCGGCGGCCCGGCGCGCCACCGACGGCCCCGGCAGCATGAGCGAGGTCGGGTGCCGCACCACCTCGTACGGCTGCCGCGCGTCGAACGCCTCGCACCCCTTCCAGCGTGGGGCGTAGACCACGACCGACGCCGGGTCGAGGCGGGAGGCCAGCCCGTGGACGAACGCCTGGATGCCCCCGGGCCTCGGCGGGAAGTCGTTGGTGACGAACAGGGTCCTGTCCACGGCCCCTCCTCCGGGTCCGCCGCTCTGCACGGTCGTCGCGTCACGGCCGGGGCACGCCATTGAGGCGCGCCCAGGACCGTGACATCGCGATGCGCTCGGCGGTCGAGGGGTGTGAGGCGTAGAGCATGTAGTCCAGGGCGCTCGGCGACAGGTCCGAGATGTTGCGCAGCGCCAGACTCTTCTGCATGGCGATGAACGTGGCCGGGTCGCGGGTGAGGTCGAGCGCGTGCGCATCCGCGCGGGCCTCGATCTGCCGACTCACCACGTTCTGCGCCGGCCCGGACAGCACGGTGCCGAGGGAGATGAGCCCGACGAGCAGCGCGACGGCCCGGGGGTCGCCCGCCGAGGAGACTCCCGCGCGGCGGCGCAGCGCCTGGAACACGAGGAAGAGCAGGCAGGTGCCCGCCGCCGCGCCGAGGGCGCCCACCAGCGTGCCGTACAGGACATCGTCGTTCTTGGCGTGGCCCAGCTCGTGCGCGACGACCAGCTCGACCTCCTGCTCCGGCTGACTGACCAGCGTGTCGTAGACGACGATGCGGCGGGTGGCCCCGAACCCGGAGACGTACGCGTTGAGCGCGGTGGTGCGGCGGGAGGCGTCGGCGACCAGCACGTCCTTGACCGGGACGCCGTCCCTCCGGGCCATGGCGAGCAGGTCGGTGCGCAGCTGTCCGGCGGGCAGCGGCGTGAAGTTGTTGAACATCGGCTCTACCACGACCGGGTACGCGAAGGACACCACGACGGTCAGCGCGAACGCGCCCACGGAGGCGGGGATCCACCAGGCGCGCGGCCACTTGCGGGCGAGTGCGACGATCACCAGCACGGCGATGCCGGAGAGCACGATCTGGAGGGCGAAGTTCTTCAGCCGGTCGGCGGACCAGGAACCCCAGGTCTGCGTGGACAGGCCGTAGTCCCGCAGCACGCCCTCCATCCACATGCCGAGCGGCCACCTGAGCATCAGCGAGACAACGTAGACACCGAGCAGGCCGATGATCGCCTTGATCCACCAGGGTCCCCTGAGCCGCCCGATCAGCCGGGCGCCGACCGGGGTGAGGACGAGTACTCCCCCGATGATCAGGGTCAGCGCGAGCGACAGGTAGCCGGGAAGCGACGTCGCCGCGTCGAAGGCGTCGGCGCGGTCGAGCTGGGCGCGGGTGAAGTCCAGCGCGGGCTCGGCGCGCACGTCCGGAGCCTCGGGGCCGAGGGGCCGCCACGGGGTCGTGACCGCGACGACCGCCAGCAGGGCCGCGCCCAGAGCGAGCAGCGCGATCGCCGCCGCTCGGGTCCCGGAATAGCGTCCGGCTCCGGAGCGGCCGACATGTCCGGCGACGTCGCTCTGTGACATCCCCATCACCCCTTCGCAGTCCGCGGCGGTTCTCATGCGGGCGGGCCCGATCAGGCGAGCTCGCGTCGCAGGTATCCTCGCCAGGCCGCGGTCAGCTCCGCCAGATCGGTGCCTAACGTTTCTACCAGCGCTGTGGTGATGCCGTGGCGGCGCGCCTCCCGATAGAGAGCCACCAGGGCGTGCTCCCCGTACCGATCGGCAATGTACCGGCAGGCCAGCCATGCCTCTTCGTACGCCTGCGGGAGCCGCGGCCCGCCGGGCCGGAACGCCTCGCGGCCGGGCAGTGCCACGGGCAGCGTTCCGGAACGGACCTCGGCGGCGAGCTCCGCCGCGACCGCCCGCGCCGTGAGACCACTGCCGAGATAGCCGACGTAGTCGGCGAAGCCCTCCACCAGCCAGGCCGGCATGTCCCCGGAGAGCGCGGCGCCGGTGGCGACGTGGGTCAGCTCGTGGGCCAGCACGACCCGGCGGCCGGTCGGGGAGAGCCGGCCGAACCCGGACGGCGCCACGATCACGTGGTCGACGTCGGCCAGGGCGGCCAGGCCCGCCACCCCGGAGGGCGACGCGAGCGCCTCCGCCTGCTCGTCGGTCGCCGGGACGAGGATCACCGCGTCCACCGGCCCCCACACCCGGGCGACCGTACGGCGAGCGGAGTCGGCCACGTCGGCGAGCCCGGCTCCGGCACGGGCCCCGGGCGTGGAGAGGGACGGCGGCGTGGACGCCGCATGCCCGGTGACGACGACAGCGTGCTTCCCCCTGGCGATGGAGGCGCCGACCCATATCTCGGGGTGCTCCCCCATGACCGTCCGCGCCGTGGCGAAGGCCCGGTCGGGTGGGGCGTCGGCGGCCAGGCCGGTCACCGACGCCACGACCAGCGCGGCCGCCGTGAGGCGGGCCAGAGCGAGCATGCGGAAATCGTACGGGTCGCCGGATATGCCGCGACCCCGCCCCTCTGGACGAGGGACGGGGCCGCGAGGCGTGTCCGGTCAGACCCCACCCCGGCCGGGGGGCGTCCCGGGCGCGCCCGGGATGGGGTCTTCTTCTGCCGGACGTACCCGGCCGATGGGCGGGGACGCTCCTGGGGGCACGTCGGGGCGCCAGGTCCGACAGCCCGGGGGAACGGCTGTCGGCATCGGACGCTCACCGCCCATCGGCGGGCGCTCCTGTGTTCTCAGCTGCCGGGGCGGACCGCTCCGACGAAGCTGCTCTTGCGGTAGGCGTCGAGCTTGTCGATGCGGACCACCGCGCCGGTGTGCGGCGAGTGGATCATCTTGCCCTTTCCGACGTACATACCGACGTGGCCGCCGCCGCTCGTGAAGATGAGGTCACCGGGCTTGAGCTTGCTCCAGGCGACCTTCTTCTTCACGCCGCTGCGCTGCGACCAGGTGGTGCGCGGGATGTCCACGCCGGCCTTCCGCCAGGCGTACTGGACGAGGCCCGAGCAGTCGAACGCGCCGGGGCCGCTGGCGCCCCATCGGTACGGGTCGCCGAGTTGCTTCTTGGCCACTTCGACGGCCTTGCGGGCCAGCTGCTGCTGGCGGGCCGCCTTGGACTGGCGGCTGGAGGTCTGCGCGGCGGCGGCCGTCACGGTGGCCGACATTTCGGCGTCCGTCAGGGCCGTCGCACTCGTGGTCGTGACCTTCTCCATGGTGAGGCCGTCCGTCACGGGGTCGGCCGAGGCAGGGGAGGCGCCGACGGCCCCGAAGGAGACGCCGATCGCGGCGCCGCCCAGGGTGACGCGGGCAAGGCGGGACAGACGTGCAGGGGTGCTGGACAGGATCGCTCCTAGGGTCTTCCGCTTGCGCCTACCGGGTTAGCTGACGGGTTCGGGCGGGGAAGTCGCCCTACGGCGCGAAGCGCGCCGATTCACCCCGGACCTTCGGCAGAAGGTCGATGGTTCCCCGGCTCCGTGCCTCCTGACTGCACGGACTCGGCATGTCGCCTCACCTCGGGAAGTCCCGAAGCTGGCGACGGATGCTGCGCGAACACGGCGTCGGACCGTTGTTCGCGGCGGTGGCGTGGCGCTCACCGCGGCCCAGAAGTTACCGATTCGTGCCACAAGAGGGCAAAGGCCTGCCCAAGAAATAAAGATCGAATAAACGATCCAGCAAAGCGAAAACCCCTGGATAGTCGATATTTCCGGACAGTCGATGTGACCCTGCTCACATTTACCGAATCACACCACAAATTGGCCACATCAGCCACATCGATCACTCCGATTGCGAGATCGATTCCGGCGTTCGCCCTTACGCCATGAAGATCGCCAACGGCGGCATTTTGATCCACTCGAGTGTGAGAGTTATCACATTTCTCACTAAAGATCGGAAGTCATAATCCAGCCCTACGCGAGCCGGTGTACTTCGCTATGGATCGTGTCTCCATCGCCTTCCCAGCCCGCGCTTCCGGCGAATGGGCGAGAGGCACCGCACGCGCCGACGGCACGCCGTCATTGTTCGCGCACCGGAGCGGACGAACGGCGGGGCCTCGGGCGAGACCGCGTGGGTGCGCGCCACGCAACGGAGTCCGCGTGGGACCGGTATCGGCCCTCCGGGCGACGTGACGGGACCCCCCGGGGGCGAGCAGGGCACGCGAGAGCCGGCGCGCTGGCCGCACCACGTATCACCAGGATCGCGGGCGCGGAGCGGAAGGGAGCGAGGACCGCAGCGTTGGCCCGCGGGCGTCGCGAGGACCGCGGGTTCCTTCCGGCGAAGCGCCCGGCCCGGCCAAGCCGGAAGAGCAGGCCGTATACGCGAAGCGGGACACCGGTCAGCCGGTGTCCCGCCAGGTCGAGAGTCCGCTGTCCAGCGGCACGGATCAAGGGCGAACCGCCCCCATCGCGTTGTACTGGGCCAGCGTGACGACCTTCACCACGTCACCCGTCTGCGGAGCGTGGACGACCTTGCCGTTTCCGGCGTAGATGCCCACATGACCGAGCCCGGCATGCCAGAGCAGGTCGCCGGCCTGTAGCGCGTTGAGCGGAACCTTGCGGCTCGCCCCCCACGCCCACTGCTCATAGCTCGTCCGTGGCAGCGACACCCCGCCGGCCGACCACGCGGCCTGGACGAGTCCCGAGCAGTCCCACGAGCCCGGCCCGGTCGCGCCGTACCGGTACGGCTTGCCGATCTGCCGGTAGGCGAACTGAAGCGCGGCGAGCGCGTTACCCGAGGCGGGCCCGGAATACACGGCGCCGGGGCTGTTGGTGTTGCCCGGGTTGTACGCCCCGATGCGGCGCAGCAGCTCGGTCTGCTCCTTGACCAGTTGGTCGGCCTCCTTCTTCTCCTTGAGGAGGTCGGCTTTGACCTTGGTGGCCTCGACGTAGACGCCCTTCTTCTGATCCCGCTGTTTCTTGAGATCAGCGATGGCGCCCTGGTACTCACTGAGCTGCCGGGCCCGCCCCTGCGAAAGCTGGTCGAGCGCGGCGAGGCCGCTGAGCATCGAGTCGGGGTTCGGGCTGTAGAGCAGCCCCATGGAGACGATGTCTCCGGTCTGGTACGTGCTGGTGGCGACCGTCACCAGGCTCTCGCGCAGTACGTCGACCCTCTCGGCCTTCTTGGTGTAGCTGGCGTTGATCTCGGCGTACTGCTTCTTGGCCTTCTTCCACTTCTCGTTGGCCGCGTTGTACTGGTCCACGACCTTGTCGGCCTGGTCGTTCAGCTTCTTCAGCTTGGCCTTGGCCTGCGCGACCGTGGGCTTGGGGTCGGCCTGGGCGCCAGTTATAGGCAACAGCAGCGCCACAGCTGCCAAGCCGACAACGACCGCGGGTACACGCCCTCGCACTGACGTCCCCTTCGATATAGACAAATCTGGGGCGCGACTTTACTCAGGCGATCATGGTGATTCAACCTATTCGCAGGTATTCGCACTGCTCATCACCTATGGCGACCAGCAGGGAACCCTCAGTGATCACGCGCGGCCGAGACGCCGGAGCAACAGCAGCGACGGCACCGGCCGCGCCCCCATCCGGCGTACGGAATCGGCCACCTCGCGGTCGGAGGAGACCACCGCGATGGCGCGCCCGGCGGGCTCCGCCTTGACGAGCTGGCGGATGAGGTCGTCGGCGATCTGACCCGGGGCGCTGAACATCACCCGGACCCCGCGTGGAGCCGAGACCTGCACCGGCCCGTTGAGCTCCGCTCCGTCGAAGACGCAGGTCACCTCCACCCTGGCCTGTACGGCGAGGCCGCCGAGCCCGGTGAGGAGCCGGGCCCGCTGGTCCGCCAGCGTGAGCGTCGGATAACCCGTCTTGGTGACGTTGTAGCCGTCAATGATGACGTGCAGGTTGGGAATGGCGAGCAACTGGTCGAACAGCTGGGGATCGTCGTCGGCGAGCGCCCTGGCGGGCACCGCGCGCACGCTCGGCGCACCCGGGACCACCGCCGACACGTAGTCGGCCGGCTTGCTGATCATCGTGGGCAGGGCCAGCTCCTTGCGCAGCCCGGCGGCGGCGTCCTGCAAGGCGTCCATGAGCACGCGGATGCGGGCGTCCTCCACGCTGCGTCCCTCGCGGGCCGCGCGGCGGCTCGCCTCAAGCTGCCGCTCCGCGTCCGCGAGGCGCTCCTTCAGTTTGCGGATCTCCGTCTCGGCCGCGCCGCTGGCGTTCGCCACCCTGGCCCTGGCCTCGACCGTCTCGGTCTCCAGCTCGGCCGCACGCTGGTCGGCGGCCTTGGCCCGCTCACGCGCGTCGTGCAGCTTGCGCCGGAGGTCGGCGTTCTCCCCGCGGGCGGCTCTGATCTGCTCACGCAGGCGCTCGGCCTCCTCCTTGGCGGCCGTGCGCTGGGCGGCGAGCTGCTCGCGGAGCCGCGCCTCGACCTGGTCCCGCTCCGCCTCGGCCGACGTGGTCAGCTCCAGGTCCTCACGGGCGCGCTCGACCAGATCCGGCCAGTCCTGAGGGCGGATCAGGTACGCCGCGGCGGCGACGAGCACAGGATCGGCCGCCGCCGGGACCACGCCTTCGGCGAGGCCCGTCGCCAGGTCCGGCCAAGCGGACCTGAGCGTCTCCGCGACCGTCTCGCGGAACTCCTTGTCCGACTCGAGCAGGGCGGCGATCGGCGCGCCGCCGAGGCGGGCGCGCTTGCGCGGGTCGAACTTGGCGATGCCGCGCAACTGAGGCGGGATCGTGGCCGCCGGCATGGACCCCAGAACCTGAGCCGCGAGCTCCACCACGTGTAAACGCACCTGCTCCGGCAGCGGACGAGACAGGCCCTCTCCGGCTGAACTCATCCGCTTGCTCCTCATCCTTGTCCTTTTTAAAGGGTACGGCCGCCGTGCCCCTGGCCGGGTCGGGGCATCACCCTGGCCCGCGCGTCCGCCGCCCGGGCCTTCTCTTGGCATCGCGGGGGGCTCCCTTACGATGCACGAACTGCGAGGTTAACGGACTTCAGCCAACCGGTTGGTTGCGATAAGGACTCAGGACGGACCCGCCGACCCGTGACTGCGCTCCAGAGGACACCCCCTTACCGGACGTCCCGCCAGTCCTCCGGCACCTCCCCCGCCAAGCACACGGTGTTCCCGTGTATCCACACCTCCCCCCGCTCAGGGAAGCCGACAATGCCGAGCTCAAATGCATCGGTATCCGCATATATCTCGGGATGTTTTGGAGCGCCCGAATTTTCCTCTTGAATGCGGTAGCCGCGACTGCGCCAATGAGCGCCGACGGCCTTGACGACAGAGCGAGGATCTCTGGCCTTGACATCGTAGCTAGAGCTGAATGACCTCTTTTGTGCTTGATCACATTGCCAGGGCCTCCTGGTCTTCAGATAGGGCTCCGCTCCGTCAAGCCCGGCCGCCACCGTTTCATCCAGTGCCCCGAGCATCATGCGCAGCCCGTCGGCCAGAGAAGGCAGCTTCTTATCCACCATCACGCATCCTTGGGCAAATACAACAATAATGACGACGAGAGGGACAAACCTCTTACGTTTCATCGGTCCTGTCCCTCCCAACGCCGAATGGCATCGGTCTCTGATCTCCGGCGATCACATGCGCGATGTTCTTGGTCGCAAGCTTGCTTCTGCCCGTGGTCGTGAAGTAGTCGCCGTGGGCGTCGATGTCGAGGCCGAGTTGCACGAGATCGCGGTCCGTGCCGGTCGCCAGACGGGTGACGCCGTCGAGGAGGATGGGATCCTGCCCGTGGCCCGTCCAGGCGGTGGCCAGCAGGCCGAGCAGCCCCGCCTTCGACAGCAGCGACACCACGGGCGCGATGCCGATCACGTCGTGGGGGTGGCGCAGGGCGTACAGGCGGATGCCGGGAGCGTGCAGAGCCGCCGCCGAGTACACCCCCCACCCCGGGCTCGCCACGGCGACGAGGTTGCCGGGACGCAGCCCGGCGGTCACGGCGTGGCCGGTCACCGTACTGCCGTACGAGTGGCCGACCAGGGTGGTGCGGACGTCGTCGCCGAGGCGCAGGCCGGTCACGAAGTCGCGGAGCAGGGGCCCGCCGGCCTCGGCGTAGGACGTCCAGGCCGCCTGTGGCAAGGTCTGCGGCAGGTCGCATCCCATCCAGGCGATCGTGGCCGTCCTTCCCCCGGAGAAGCGCTCGGCGAAGTCGTGCAGGGCCAGCGCGTTCGCGCCCGGGCCGTCGGTGTAGGTCGCGAGGTTGTTCCCGGTGCCGGGCACGGTGACGGCGACGGACACCGCGGAGGCGAGGTCGCCGAACACCTCGGCGACCCGGCCCTGCCCGTTCGGGTCGAACAGCAGGAACTGCCGGGGCACCCGCAGCGAGACGACCCGCCCGTCCCGCATGGCCGACACCTCGCGGGGTTGAAGCAGCCGGGAGAACAGGGCGACCCGGTCGGTCAGCCACAGAGCCTCCGCCTCCGCGCGAGCCTGCCGGATGAGCAGCCGGTTCGCCGCGTACCGCAGCTCGTACGGCACGCCGCCGAGCGGGCCGGTCAGGGCGGCGCCGGCGAGGGCGACCGCGAGCGCGGTGTCCGGCGCGAGCGTGGCGAAGAACGCGGCCACCGCTTCGTCACGCCCGGGCCCGGGGCCCCGGGCACCGACGAGGAGCCGTAGTTCGGACAGCGCGGCGTCGGCCGCACCGGACGCGGCGGCGACCAGCGCGCTGCGCACCGCGGGCGGCTCCACCGGGTCGAGGGCCAGCGCGTCGGCCTGTTCGGCGATCGCGGCCCTGCGCCGCAGGTCCGCCGAGGTCTCCTCGCACCAGCGCCGCAGCGCGCGCAGCCGCTCGGCGTAGTGCGCGAGCTCGGGGTGGCGCGCGATCTGGTCGGCGCCGAACACCGGTGAAAGGGCGCCGCCCACCCTGGGGGCGAGGCGGCCCGACACGTCGTCCAGGCGGGCGGCGAGCGCGCGCAGGGACGGCGCGTCGGCCAACCACAGCTTGGTCACGTTGCGGATCGTAGGGCATCGGTCACGTACTGTTCCCGCTTCTGTCAGGCTTGGGCGCGTGACGTTCGAGAGCGACGCAATGCGCAGGACCGCGCCCTGGTTCGACGATCTGCTGGATCCGGTGGCCGGGCTGCGCCGATCCCCGGGGTGGACCGGCCCGGCCTCCGAGCGATTCGACCGCGAGTTGTACGGCTGGCGCGGGATGCTGCATCTGTTGGCCGAGGACCTCAGGAGCGTCGCGGCGAGACTGGACCGGGACGCGCGGCGAGCGGCCGGGCCGCCAATAGGATGATCCGGTGCTGAACCCGTCCTACCCCATCAAAACCCCCCGACTGCTGCTCCGCCCGTTCACGATGGACGACCTCGACGAGCTGTACTCCTTCCACTCGCGTCCCGACGTCGCCCGCTACGTCTACTGGGACGCCCGTACGCGCGACGAGACCAGGGCCGCACTGGAGAAGAAGATCGGGTACGCCGTCCTGAGCGACGACAACGACACCCTCAACATGGCTGTCGAGCTGCGCGAGACGGGAACGTTGATCGGCGACATCTCCCTGTTCTGGCGCAGCCGTGAGCACCGGCAGGGCGAGATCGGTTTCGTCTTCCACCCCGCCTACCACGGGCGCGGGTTCGCCACGGAGGCGTCTCAGGAGCTGCTCCGGCTCGCCTTCGCCGACCTGGACCTGCACCGCGTCTACGGCCGCTGCGACAACCGCAACACCGCCTCCTCCCGTGTCATGGAGCGTCTCGGCATGCGCCGCGAGGCCCACCTGGTGGAGAACGAGGTGTTCAAGGGCGAGTGGAGCGACGAGGTGATCTACGCCATGCTGCGGCGGGAGTGGACCCCTCAGGCGTAGCCCTGCCGTGGGGAATGTCGGTGCCCGTCTTTAAGGTCAGGCGCGTGGAAGCGGTACAGGGCACTCTGGACGAGCTCGGCACTCCCCTGCGGGACGTGACGTTCGTGGTCTTCGACCTGGAGACCACCGGCGGCTCGGCGGCCGAGCACGCCATCACCGAGATCGGCGCGGTCAAGGTGCGCGGCGGCGAGGTCCTCGGCGAGTTCGCCACGCTGGTCGACCCCGGCGGACCGATCCCGCCGTTCATCTCCGTCCTCACCGGCATCACCGACGCCATGGTCATGGCCGCGCCGAAGATGCCCGAGGTGCTGCCCGCGTTCCTGGAGTTCGCCGCCGGCGCCACGCTGGTCGCGCACAACGCGCCCTTCGACATGGGGTTCCTCAGGGCCGCGTGTGCCGCCGGGGGCTACCCGCCGCCGGCCAACCCCGTGGTCGACACCGCGGACCTGGCGCGGCGGGTCCTCACCCGGGACGAGACGCCCAACTGCAAGCTGGCCACCCTCGCCCGGCTGTTCCGCAGCGTCACCGACCCCTGCCACCGGGCGCTGTCCGACGCCAAGGCGACCGTCGACGTGTTGCACGGCCTGATCGGCCGGGTCGGCTCGTACGGCGTGCACACCTTGGAGGACCTGCGCTCCTTCGTCCGCGCCCCGACCCCGGAGCAGCAGCGCAAGCGGCACCTGGCCCAGTCGGTGCCCGGCGCCCCGGGCGTGTACGTCTTCGAGGACGCCAAGGGCGAGGCGCTCTACATCGGCAAGAGCTCCAACCTGCGCAACCGGGTCAGGAGCTACTTCACGGCGAGCGAGACCCGCCCACGGGTCCGCGAGATGGTCGGCATCGCGGAGAGCGTCCGTTCGATCGTGTGCGCGACCGCGCTGGAGGCGGAGGTACGCGAGCTGCGCATGATCGGGGCGGCGAAGCCGCGTTACAACAAGCGGTCCCGGTTCCCGGAGCGCGTGGTCTGGCTCAAGCTGACCGACGAGCCGTTCCCCCGGCTCAGCGTCGTCCGCGACCTCAAGGACGACCACGGCACCTATCTCGGGCCGTTCTCCAGCAGCAGGCTCGCCGACGAGGCGCGGGCCGCCCTGCACGAGGCGATCCCGCTGCGGCAGTGCACGCAGCGGCTCTCTCCCCGCGTCCGCCGCTCCGCATGCACGCTGGCCGGGCTCGGCCGGTGCGGCGCGCCCTGCGAGGGCCGCGAGAGCGAGGGGGATTATTCACGGCACGTGGAAAGCGCCCGGCACGCGATGGAGCGCGACCCCGAGGTGGTCGTCTCCGCGATCGAGACGAGGATGCGCCGCCTGTCGGCGGAGCAGCGGTATGAGGAGGCGGCCGTGGACCGTGACCGGCTCGCCGCCTACGTCCGTACGGCCGCCCGCATGCAGCGACTGCGCTCTCTCACCGCGATCCCGCAGATGGTGGCGGCCGCCCCCGCGTTCGACGGCGGGTGGGACATCCACGTGGTACGGCACGGGCGGCTCGCCGCGGCGGGGGTGATGCCGCGCGGCGCCCATCCGGTGCCCTACGTCGACGCCCTGGTCGCCACGGCCGAGACCGTCTCACCGGGTCCCGGCCCCATCCCGGCGGCCAGCGCGGAGGAGACCGAGTGCGTGCTGCGCTGGTTGGAGGCCCCCGGCGTGCGGCTGGTCCGGGTGGACGGCACGTGGAGCCTCCCGGCGTACGGCGCGGGCCGGCTGCGCGCCCGGATGGAACGCGCCTACCAGGGGCTCCCCGGGCATCAGCCGCGCGAGGGCAAGCCCCTACGATGAACCATCGACCCCGCCCCCGCGTCGCCGGGGCGCGGGCCGTACGCGATGAACCCCGACTGACACAGGAGAACGCGAATGGTCACCGCGATCGTGCACATCAAGGCTGATGTCGACCGGATTCCCGAGGTCGCGCAGACGGTCGCCGAGCTCGACGGGGTCAGCGAGGTCTACTCGATCACCGGCGAGTACGACCTGCTCGCCATGATCCGCGTGGGGCGGTACGAACAGATCGCCGAGATCGTGCCCGGCCGGATCAATAAGGTGCCCGGGGTGCAGCAGACCGAGACGCACATCGCCTTCCGCACCTACTCCCGCCACGACCTCGACGCGGCCTTCTCGATCGGCCTCAGCGAGGCCGACTGACCGCACAGCAGGCGGACCCGGGTGTCGATAGCGGCCGGGCACGACGCGCGCCGCGCGGCCGCTCCTCGGCGCGCCGTCGGCCCGTCCGGTCAGGCCGAGCAGGCGTCCGGGTCCGGCGTGACCGCAGGGCGAGCAGAAGGCGCGGCAGGCGCGCACGGTACGGCTCACGCCCCGCGGCACGCGTCATCTCCGCGGCGGACCGGGACTCCCTCGCGGGGCGGATCCCGGCCCGCGCGGCTCAGGAGGCGAGGGAGCGGCTGACCTCGACCCAGCGCTTGAGGGTCGCGGCGGCCTTCCCGGTGTCGACCGCCTCGGCGGCGCGGGCGTACGCGGCGCCGAGATCGGCGACCAGGTCGTCGCCGGATCCGTCGAAGGCGACCAGGGCGGCGGCGGCGTTCAGCAGCACCGCGTCGCGCACCGGACCGGTCTTGCCCCCGAGCGTGTCGTGGACGGCCGCGGCGTTGAACACGACGTCGCCGCCGCGCAGGTCGTCCGGCCGGGACCGCGACACGCCGATGTCCGCCGGATCGAAAAGAATCTCGGCGGCGGCGCCGTCACGGACGACGAAGACCCGCGAGGGCCCGGCGGTGGACAGCTCGTCCAGCCCGTCCTCGCCCCGGAAGACCAGCGCGGACACGCCGCGCTCGGCGAAGACGCCCGCGACCACGGGGAGCATACGGGCGTCGAAGACGCCGATCGCCTGGGCGGTGGGCCGCGCCGGGTTGGTGAGCGGGCCGAGGAAGTTGAAGACGGTGGGGATGCCGATCTCGCGGCGCGGCGGCCCGGCGAACCGGAAGCCCGGGTGGTAGACGGGCGCGAAGCAGAACGCGATCCCGGCCTCGGCCGCGAGCCGGGCGGTGGCCTGCGGCGACAGGTCGAGGACGACACCGAGGTGCTCCAGGACGTCGGCCGCGCCGCACAGGGAGGTCGCGGCCCGGTTGCCGTGCTTGACGACCCGGGCGCCCGCGGCCGCGGCGACGATGGCCGACATCGTGGACACGTTGACGGTGTGCGCCCGGTCGCCTCCGGTGCCGACGATGTCGACGACGGGCCCCTCGATGGACAGCGGAACCGCCCGCTCCAGCATGGCCCTGGCCAGGCCGGACGCCTCGGCGACGGTCTCCCCCTTCGCCCGCAGCGCGACCGCGAACGCCCCGATCTGGGCGGGGGTGGCGTCACCGGACATGATCTCGCCCATGGCCCACGCCGTCTCGTCGGCGCTCAGGTGCTCGCCGGCGAGCAGGGCGTTCAGCAGGGACGGCCAGGTGGTACGCGAGTCCATAGGGAGAGGCTCCGTTACGAGACGGGCTGGGCGGGGAGGTTCGATCCGGTCAGGTTCAGCCGGCGCCGCATGAGGTCGGCGACGGCCTCGGCGACGGCCATGGGGTCGAGCGGCTGGGCGACGACGGCGTCGGCGCGGGACCAGTTGGCGAGCCAGCGGTCGTCCTTGCGCGCGATGATGAGCAGGATCGGCGGGCAGTTGTGCACCTCGTCCTTGGCCTGCCTGCTGACCCCCATGCCCCCGGCCGGGGCGGCCTCGCCGTCGAGGATCGCGATGTCGATCTCGCCGGAGTCGAGATGCTTGAGCACGGCCGGCTGGGTGGCGCACTCGACGATCTCGACGAGGGGCACGTCCGCTGCGGGACGCCGTCCGATGGCAAGCCGCACCTTCTCACGGGTGCCTGCGTCGTCGCTGTAGACGAGAACCCTCATGTCACGCTCACTGTCGAATCGCTGGGTATGGTCATCGTGATGGTACCGGCGCCCCCGCCGTACGCGTAGCCCAGGGTTCTTGCCAGGATTCTGAGGTTCTAAACCGAGCAAAGCGGCCTCTAACGGGGGGCCGTGCGGCGACCCGACCAGGGGAGCCGCAATAATGCTGCCCGTGGCGACAGCATCCGCAATTACAACGACGACGACGCCCTACGGGACCCGCCGACCGAATCTGGTCCAGGTCGGGACCATCGTGTGGCTGTCCTCTGAGCTCATGTTCTTCGCGGCGCTGTTCGCGATGTACTTCACCATCCGGTCGGTCAGCCTCGGCCAGGGCCAGCCCTGGCCGGACACCCATCTCGACATTCCGTACGCCACGGCGAACACGATCATCCTGATCCTCTCCAGCGTGACGTGCCAGTTCGGTGTATGGGCCGCGGAAAAGGGCCAGGTCAAGAAGCTCAGGTTCTGGTACATCTTCAGCTTCATCTTGGGCGCGATCTTCGTCGCGGGCCAGCTGAACGAGTACCGCACCCTGGTGGAGGAGGGCATGACCCTCGCCTCCAGCGCCTACGGCTCCGTCTTCTACCTGACCACAGGCTTCCACGGTCTGCACGTGACGGGTGGACTGATCGCGTTCCTGTTCATTCTGGGACGCACGTACGCCGCGAAGCGCTTCACCCATGAGCAGGCCACCAGCGCGATCGTCGTGTCCTACTACTGGCACTTCGTCGACGTGGTCTGGATCGGCCTTTTCGCGACCATCTACATCATCAAATGATCGGAACGGGGAGATCGGTGAAACCCATCACCGCGCGACGGCGGCATCCCCTCGCGCGTTTTGCCGTTGTGGCACTCGCGCTGGGCCTCCTCGGCGGGGGATACGCGCTCGCCGCGCCGAACGGCAGCACCGCGGACGCGGCGGTCGCGTCCGGCAAGGCCGATGACGTGGCGAAGGGCAAGGACCTCTTCGTCGCCCACTGCGCCAGCTGTCACGGGCTGAACGCCGAGGGCACCAAGTCCGGCCCCACCCTGGTGGGCGTGGGCGCGGCGGCCGTGGACTTCCAGGTGAGCAGCGGGCGCATGCCTGCGGCCGACCCGGGGGCCCAGGCTCCGCGCAAGCCCCTTGACGAGTGGGCGACGCCCGAGGCCATCGACCAGCTCGCTGCGTACGTGCAGTCGCTGGGCGGCGGCCCGACCCGGCCGACGGCCGAGCAGGTGGACCCGGCCAAGGGCGACCCGGCGAAGGGTGGCGAGCTGTTCCGCGCGAACTGCATCCAGTGCCACAACTTCGTCGGCGCGGGCGGCGCGCTGACCTACGGCAAGTACGCACCCCCGCTGCACGAGTCGTCGCCGACGCAGATCTACGAGGCGATGGCCACCGGTCCGCAGGCGATGCCCGTCTTCAACGACTCAGTGATCACTCCCGAACAGAAGCGGGACATGATCGCCTACATCACCAGCGTCCGTGGCCAGGTGGACCCGGGCGGTGCCGGCCTCGGCAGGATCGGTCCGGTGACCGAGGGCCTGGTGGGCTGGGTCGTCGGCATCAGCCTGCTGGTTCTCGCCGCTATCTGGATCACCGCGAAGAAGCGACAGGCTCACTAATGACAGACAACACCATCGACCAGCCCGAGGATCGCGTGCCTAAGCGCGTTATCGGCACCCCCCCGCCGAGCGAGGCCATCCTCAAGGAAGAGCCCGCCCACAAGCCCGAGGCTCTGCTTGGGGTGAAGCTCCAGGATCCCGAGAGCGCCCGTAAGGCCGAAAGGGTGGTCGCGCTTCTGTTCGCGATCGCCTTCCTGGCGGGCGTCGGCTTCATCGCCTCGTACGTCATCTTCCAGGTGGGGACGCTCGAGAAGACCTCGGCGTCCAACTTCGCGCTCGGCGGCACGCTGACGCTGGCGCTGCTCGCGCTGGCGGCCGGCATCACGACGTGGGTGCGCAGGATCATGCCGAAGTACAGCATGATCCAGGAGCGCCACCCGATGGCGTCCGACTCCGAGACCCGTGAGTCCGTCAAGGAGACGTTCCTCGCGGGGGCCAACGAGAGCGGCTTCGTCAAGTACAAGCTGCTCCGCCGCACGCTGCTGCTGGCGGCGGCGCCGCTCGGCCTGGCTCCGATCGTCCTGCTCAGGGACCTCGGCCCGCTGCCGGGCACCAAGCTCCGGCACACGGTCTGGGGCGAGCCCACCAAGAACGGCAAGCCGCGCCGCCTCATCACCGAGGGCACCGGCCAGCCGATCCGCGCCGCCGACTTCAACTCGCCCGGCGGCATCCTCTCGGTGGTGCCCGAGGGTCACGAGCACGACCTCAACGCCCTGGCCAAGGCCACGCTGATCCTGCTCAAGTTCCGTCCGGAGGAGCTCAAGTCCGGCACGAACCTGAACTGGACGCACGACGGCATCGTCGCCTACTCGAAGATCTGCACCCACGTGGGCTGTCCCGCGGCGCTGTACGAGCAGACGACCCACCACATCCTCTGCCCGTGTCACCAGTCGACCTTCGACGCCGCCGACGGCGCCAAGGTCGTCTTCGGTCCCGCGGCGCGGCCGCTGCCGCAGCTTCCGATCGGGATCGACGAAGAGGGCTACCTCGTCGCCAAGGCCGACTTCAACGTGCCCGTCGGTCCCAGCTTCTGGGAGCGCGGGGACGCTGAGAAGGAAGCCCGGGAGAAGGCGGAGAAGGCGTAATGGACACTCCTCCGAAGGCAATCGCCGGCGTTTCGACCTTCGTCGACGACCGGCTCGGGGCGGGCAGCTTCCTCAAGCGCAATCTGCGGAAGATGTTCCCCGACCACTGGTCGTTCCTCCTGGGTGAGATCGCGCTCTACTCGTTCGTCATCCTGCTGCTGACCGGTACGTTCCTGACGTTCTGGTTCAGGCCCACCATGGGCGAAGTGATGTACAACGGGGCGTACGAGCCGCTCAAGGGCGTCATGATGTCCGAGGCGTACGCCTCGGCGCTGAACATCTCGTTCGACGTCCGCGGCGGTCTGCTCATCCGGCAGATCCACCACTGGGCGGCCCTGCTGTTCATCGCCGGCATGGTGGTGCACATGCTCCGCGTGTTCTTCACCGGGGCATACCGCAAGCCGCGCGAGCTGAACTGGCTGATCGGCATCCTGCTGCTGAGCCTCGCCCTGTTCGAGGGCCTGACCGGCTACTCGCTGCCGGACGACCTGCTGTCCGGTGCCGGTCTGCGCATCACCCAGGGCGTCATCCTGTCGATCCCGCTGATCGGCACGTACATCCAGTTCTTCCTGTTCGGGGGCGAGTACCCCGGCGAGGACATCATCTCCCGGTTCTTCACGCTGCACATCCTGCTCATCCCGGGCATCCTGCTTGCGCTGATCACCGCTCACATGATCCTCATGTGGGTGCAGAAGCACACGCAGATGCCGGGCAAGGGCCGGACCGAGCGCAACGTGGTGGGCGCGCCGTTCTACCCGGCCTTCATGGCCAAGGCGGGCGCGTACTTCCTGTTCACGTTCGGCGTGCTGGCGCTGCTGGGCACGTTCGCGCAGATCAACCCGATCTGGCTGTTCGGGCCGTACACACCGGCGGACATCTCGGCGGGCTCGCAGCCCGACTGGTACATGGGCTTCCTCGAAGGTTCCCTGCGCCTGATGCCCGCGTGGGAGATCAACCTCTTCGGCACGTCCGGAGGCACGATCCCGCTGAGCGTGCTGATCCCGGCGCTGCTGCCGCTGGGGCTCATCATGACCGGCCTCGCGCTGTATCCGTTCCTGGAACAGTGGGTGACCGGCGACCGGCGCGAGCACCACATCGTCGACCGGCCGCGCAACAACCCGCACCGCACCTCGATCGGCATCTCCGCGATGACGTTCTACGGTGTCCTGTGGCTGCTGGGCGCCAACGACGAGATCTCGGCCAACTTCCACATCGGCCTCTACGAGACGACGATCTTCGGCCGGGTGGCCGTCTTCCTCGGCCCGGCGATCGCCTACTTCGTCACCTACCGGATCTGCCTCGGCCTCCAGCGCAAGGACGCCGAGATCGTGTCCCACGGTGTCGAGTCCGGTGTCATCAAGCGGATGCCGAACGGCGAGTACATCGAGGTCCACACGCCGCCGGCGGACGACATCCTGGCGCACATGCGGGGCAAGAAGGAGATCCCCGTCATCGAGAGCGCAGCCGACCGTGAGGGGATCCCGCCCAAGGGCGCCCGCTCGCTGATCGGCCGGCTCCGCGCCAAGATGAGCAAGGCGTACGGCACCGACCGCGTCCCCCTTGAGGAAGGCCACGGCGAGGAGCACGTCGCCGTCGGCGCCGGGGAGCACAAAGAAGGTCACTGAGTCCGGGTGAACCGCACGTGAGCGGCCCGGGTGGGGATTCCCACCCGGGCCGTTTCACTTTCTGGCGTTGTCCGGCCCCTTGGGGGCCGCACAACGCCCTACCCTCAGGGACGGGCCCCTACGGCCCGCCGGGGCGGCTCAGCGCCGCTGTGCCGCCCTGAGCGGCCGGCCGCGACGCGCACACGCCACCACAAGGGCGCCTCTCCCCCGAATGGGCTGTCCGGCCCTCATTCGGCCGCAGACGGCGGACGACCCGCGCCCCGGAGAAATGGGACACGGGCCGTCGTCGCGGCGTTCAGCGGCCGTCAGAGCGGCTCGGTGCTGGCGCCGCGGAGCCGGCTCCACTTGAGCCACTGCTTCCAGGACTCCTGCCAGTGCCCCCAGCCGTTCGTCGGGTCGAGCGGCCGCGGCGATCCACTGATGACGATGGGGTCGCCGATCAGGGTGTTGATCCTGAACCACTTCGCGTTCGCGGGGCTGACGTTGACGCAGCCGTGGCTCACGTTGGAGTTGCCCTGGTCCCCCACCGACCACGGGGCGCCGTGCACGTACTCGCCGGTGTCGGAGATCCGTACGGTGTCGTAGACGGTGGTCTGGTAGTAGCCGGCGCTGCCGGGGCCGATGCCGGGCGAGGTCATGACGGTGACGAGTTCGCGGTCCATGGCGAGATGGATGCCCGAGGTCGTGTAGTACTTCATCTGGCCGCCCATGCCGGCGCTGATGGGCATGTTCCGGATGACCTTCCCGTCGCGCTCCACCTTCATGTAGTGCGATCCGGTGTCGGCGTGGCTGATCTGGGAGCGGCCGATGGTGAAGTCGCGGACGTAGTCCTTCGTGCCGTACGTGCCCTCGCCGCCGCGGACACCGGCGAGCCGGGCCACCAGCCGGACCTTCGTGTGCGCCGGCCAGTACTCCTTGGGACGGAACGTCACCCGGCGGTTGTCGAACCAGTGCCACGCGCCCTGGATCGGCTTGGACGCGTAGACCTGCAGGTTCTTCTCCACCGAGACGCGGTCGGTGACGTCGTGGTCGAATGTGATCATGATGGGCATGCCGATGCCCACGGTCAGACCGGTGATCTCCTTGTTTGGGAGGATGGTCTGGACGTCGAACGTCTTGGCCGCCTTCTGCGTCGAGAAGACGCTCCTGGTCTCGGTGGTCTTGCCCGCCGCGTTGACCGCCACGGCGGTGACCGTGTAGTCGGTGCCCGGTGTCATCGGCCGGGCGCTCCGCCACCTCGTCCGGTCGGCGCTGAACATCCCGGCCACGGGCTTGCCCTTCGCCTCGGCAGTGACGCTCTTCAGCGTCCCCGCGGCGGCCGCGATCATGATGGGCAGTTCGGGCGCGAGGCCCTGGGCCCCGTTCTCCGGCGTGATGCCCACCGCCGCCGCCGGTAGGCCGGCGGCCTCCTTCTCGCGATCCGCCACGGCGGCGGAACATCCGGTCGCCATGAGTATGGCAAGCAGCCCAGCACCAGCTCGCACGTCGGCCTCCCCCCGCCACGTACCACTTGCAACGGGTTAGTACCCGATTACGTTGGGTCTGCGCTCAGGGCAGGGATGACACCTGGCAAAGAAAAGCGTCGCGGCCGGCCAACGAGATCGTTGGCCGGCCGCGACGGAGTCGGTGGAGACGCGCTCCTCCGGGTCAGTGCGAGAAGTTGCCCCGGTAGTACTGGAACACGAAGCCGATCATGCTCATGACGGTGGCGAAGACACCGATCAGGAAGAGCCACATCCCGACGGCGAAGCCGAAGAACGTCAGCGCCGCGGAGAGGCAGACGAACAGCGGCCACCAGCTGTGCGGGCTGAAGAAGCCCAGCTCGCCGGCGCCGTCGCTGATCTCGGCCTCCTTGCTGTCCTCCGGCTGCTCACCGATGCGGCGAGCCGTGAAGAGCAGGTAGTAGCCGACCATGAAGGCGAGGCCGACGGAGATGGCCATCACCGCGGTGCCGGTCGGCTCCTTGGACCAGAACCAGTAGACCACGTCCACTGCGGCGAAGAAGAGGCCGCAGATCACGAACACCCAACCCTGGACCTTCATCGGCCTTCCTCCAGTGCAGGCTGCGCGGCAAGGTGCGGGTACTTCAGGTCGAACGCGGGACGCTCAGACCGGATGCGCGGCAGCGACGTGAAGTTGTGCCGCGGCGGGGGGCAGGAGGTCGCCCACTCGAGCGAGCCGCAGTAGCCCCACGGGTCGTCGACGGTGACCTTCGGCGCCTTCTTCCACGTGATCCACATGTTGTAGAAGAACGGCAGCAGCGAGGCGCCGAGGAGGAACGCGCCCACCGACGAGACCATGTTCAGGTCGGTGAAGCCGTCCACCGCCGCGTAGTCGGCGTAGCGCCGCGGGAAGCCGATGACGCCCAGCCAGTGCTGCACCAGGAAGGTCAGGTGGAAGCCGAAGAACGTGAGCCAGAAGTGGACCTTGCCCAGCCGGTCGTTCAGCATCCGCCCGGTGAACTTGGGCCACCAGAAGTAGAAGCCCGAGAACATCGCGAACACCACGGTGCCGAAGATCACGTAGTGGAAGTGGGCCACGACGAAGTAGGTGTCGGTGATGTGGAAGTCGAGCGGCGGCGAGGCCAGGATGACGCCGGTGAGACCGCCGAAGAGGAAGGTCACCAGGAAGCCGACCGCGAACAGCATCGGCGACTCGAACGTCAGATGGCCACGCCACATCGTGCCGATCCAGTTGAAGAACTTCACACCGGTCGGGACCGCGATGAGGAACGTCATGAACGAGAAGAACGGCAGGAGCACCTGGCCGGTCGCGAACATGTGGTGCGCCCACACGGTGATCGACAGGCCCGCGATCAGGATCGTCGCGCTGACCAGGCCGATGTAACCGAAGATCGGCTTGCGGCTGAACACCGGGATGACCTCGGTGATGATTCCGAAGAACGGCAGCGCGATGATGTAGACCTCGGGGTGCCCGAAGAACCAGAACAGGTGCTGCCACAGCATCGCGCCACCGGTGGCGGAGTCGAAGATGTGGGCGCCGAGCTTGCGGTCGGCCTCCAGCGCCAGCATCGCGGCCGCGAGGACCGGGAAGGCCAGCAGCACCAGGACGCTGGTGAGCAGGATGTTCCAGGTGAACATCGGCATGCGGAACATGGTCATGCCGGGCGCGCGCATGGTGATGATCGTGGTGATGAAGTTCACCGCGCCGAGGATCGTGCCGAGTCCGGACAGCGCCAGACCCATGATCCACATGTCGCCGCCGAGGCCGGGCGAGGTGATCGCGTTGGACAGCGGCGCGTACGCCGTCCATCCGAAGGCGGCGGCGCCGCCGGGGGTGATGAAGCCCGCCACCGCGATGGTGCTGCCGAACAGGTAGAGCCAGTAGCTCACCATGTTCAGCCGGGGGAAGGCCACGTCGGGCGCGCCGATCTGCAACGGCATGATCGCGTTGGCGAAGCCCGCGAAGAGCGGCGTCGCGAACATCAGCAGCATGATCGTGCCGTGCATCGTGAAGAGCTGGTTGAACTGCTCGTTCGTCACGAACTGCAGACCCGGCTGGGCCAGCTCGGCGCGCATGACCAGCGCCATGACGCCGCCGATCAGGAAGAACACGAACGACGTGATCAGGTACAGGTTCCCGATGACCTTGTGGTCAGTGGTGGAAAGCCACTTGGCCACGACCGAGCCCTTGGTGTGCGGCCGGGCCGCGAGGGCGGCGGGTTGGTGGATGGCGGTCACTGTGCACTCCCCGCCTGGCTCTGGATGTACTGGTCGAACTCCGTCTGCGGCACGAGCTTGACGGAGAACAGCATCTTGCTGTGATCGACACCGCACAGCTCGGCGCACCGTCCGACGAAGACGCCGGGGCGGTTCAAAGTCTTGATCTGGAACTTGTTGTGGACCTGGCCGGGGAACACGTCCTGCTTGAACAGGAAGGCCGGCACCCAGAACGAGTGGATGACGTCGGGCGAGTGCAGCTCGAACTCGACCTCGGAGCCCGTCGGCAGCACGAGCTGCGGGCCCTCGGGGTTCTCCACGCTCTGCTTGGCGAGGTCGACCGGCACGCCGTCGACCTTGGCGGTCTTGCCCTGGTACTCGGTGGTGAAGCGCCAGCTCCACTGGAAGCCGTCGACCTTGACCTTGACCGGAGCGGTGCCGGTCACCTTCATGATCGTGGTCTCGTCACGCGAGGTGAAGTAGAAGAAGACCGAGACCATGATGATCGGCACCACGGTGTAGAGGATCTCGATCGGCAGGTTGTACCGCACCTGAGGCGGCAGCCGGTCCGGCGAGTTCTTCTTCTTACGGTGGAACGCGCACGCCCAGAGGATCAGGCCCCACACGACGATGCCGGTGGCCAGTGCCGCGATCCAGGCCCCGTTCCAGAGCGACTGGGTAAGGAGTGACTGCTCTGTAACGCCCTCGGGCATACCGCCACGGGACCACTGCTCAGTCGTCTGGGCGCTACACGCCGTCGCAGCAGCCACGAGCACCGCCAGAGCGGCGACGCGTGGCAACCGGCGGCGGGCCAACGGTCGCCGTGTCGTACGGCGGGTCGGACTCACGGATTGCCTACCCCACAGGTGAAGCCCAAGAGTCCTTCTCCTGGGCGAATCTTCCAACTTGCACGTTCAAAGGGACCAGGGCCGTCTCGGACCGGTCACCCCTTTACTTGATTGAGTTCACGCTGGGGGACACATTAGCGCGGACCGGGACCGCCCCTCTGAGCAGCCCCCGTTAATGTCCTAACTGTGGTCTATCTGGACGCTGCCTCGACTGAACCGCTTCACCCCGCGGCGCGGGACGCCCTGCTGTCCGCCCTCGACTCCGGCTGGGCCGACCCGGCACGCCTGTACGGCGCCGCGCGACGTGCGCAGATGCTGCTTGAGCAGGCGCGGGCCGACGTCGCCGAGGTGATCGGCGCCCGCCCGGACGAGGTGGCGTTCACCTCGTCGGGCACCCAGGCGGTCCATCTCGGCGTCCTCGGCACGTTGAACGGGCGCAGGCGCGTCGGCGATCGCCTGGTGACCGGCGCGGTCGAGCACTCCAGTGTCCTGCACGCCGCCGAGGAGCACGAGCGCGGGGGCGGCACCGCCGAGGTGGTCGGCGTGAGCCGTTCCGGCCGGGTGGACGCGGAGACTTTCGCGCGAGCCGTCTCCGCGCCGGGGACGGCGCTGGCCTGCCTGCAGACGGCCAACCACGAGGTGGGGACCCTCCAGCCCGTCGAGGAGGCCGCCGCGGCCTGCCAGGAGGCGGGGGTGCCGCTGCTGGTCGACGCCGCGCAGTCGGCGGGACGGCTCCCGCTCCCCCGCGGCTGGTCCGTGCTGACGGCGAGCGCGCACAAGTGGGGCGGCCCGGCGGGGGTCGGCGTCCTCGCGGTGCGCAAGGGGACCCGCTGGCGCTCGCCGTACCCGCAGGACGAGCGGGAACGGCGCCGCGTGCCGGGGTTCGAGAACGTCCCGGCGATCGTGGCCGCCGCGGCGGCGCTGCGCGCGACTGCCGAGGAGGCCGCGGCGGAGAACGCCCGGCTGTCGGCCCTGGTCGATCGGGTCAGGACCGAGGTTCCGCGCCTGGTTCCCGACGTGGAGGTGGTCGGCGACCCCGTCCTGAGGTTGCCGCACATCGTCACCTTTTCGTGTCTTTATGTGGAGGGCGAGGCGCTGCTGACCGAGCTGGACCGGGCCGGGTTCGCCGTCTCATCCGGGAGTTCCTGCACGGCGAGTACGCTTCGTCCATCGCACGTGCTGGAGGCGATGGGGGTGCTTACGCACGGGAACGTCCGGGTATCGCTGCCTCGAGGCGTGTCCGAGGGCGACGTCGACCGGTTCCTCGCCGCACTACCGGACATCGTGCGACGCATCCGAGCGAGTTTGGGAGTGCGCTGATGTGGCGGAGGCGTTCGGGGGCCGGCGGAGGCGAGACCGGGGAGCCGGGGGCGGAGGCGGTGGCCGAGACACAGGCCGGGACGCGTGAGCCCGCCGCTCTGACGATCGACGCGCTCGGGCGCAAGTGCCCGATCCCGATCATCATGCTGGCCGACCAGATCAACCAGGTGCCGATGGGCGCGGTGGTCGAGGTCCTGGCCGACGACCCGGCCGCGTACACCGACATCCCCGCGTGGTGCCGGCTGAAGTCCCACGCGCACGTGGGCAGCGCCGAGATCCCCCAGGGCGGCTGGGCCATCCGGGTGCGGCGCAACTACTGACCGCCCATCTTCTGGGTAGAGGGTCCCCGGAAACGCACATCGAGAGATCTCGGGGGATTCCATGACCACCGCACGCAACGTCATGCACTTCGGCGTGCAGTGCATCGGGGAGAACGAGAACCTGCTCACCGCCGCGCGGATGATGCGCGATCTCAACGTCGGTTCGCTGCCGGTGTGCGGCGAGGACGACCGGCTCAAGGGGATCATCACCGACCGCGACATCATCATCAAATGTGTCGCGGCCGGTAAGAGCTGCGCCGAGGTGAAAGCGAGTGAACTCGCGCAGGGCACGCCCGTGTGGATCGACGCCGACGCGGATCTGGACGACGCGCTCCAGACCATGGAGGAGCACCAGATCCGGCGGCTGCCCGTGCTGGAGAACCACCGACTGGTCGGGGTGATCAGCGAGGCCGACCTGGCCGCCCACCTGCCCGAGAACAAACTCGCCGAGGCGGTCAGCAGGATCTACGCGGAAAGCACGCCGCGTCTGTAGCCGCGTGCCGCGGCTACGCGTAGTGGCACTTCACGTGGGCGGCGACCTCACCCGCGGCGTCCTGGCCGTAGACGGCGCCGAACCGCTCCAGGAAGACGCGCTGGCTCAGCTCGTACTCCTGGCAGCCGACCTGCTCCAGGACGTGCGTCGCGGTGAGGTTGCCGACCTGCGCGCAGCGCTCGAGTGACAGGTCCCAGGTGAGGGCCGAGAGGAAGCCGGCCCGGAAGGCGTCGCCGACGCCGGTCGGGTCGGCTTTACCCAGCTCGGGAGCCGGGGGGACGTGCAGGCTCGGCTCGCCGACGCGGTCGATCCGCGCGCCCTTCGGGCCGAGCGTGGTGACGCGCACGCCGACCCGCTGCAGGATCTCCTCGTCCGACCAGCCGGTCTTCTGCTCGATGAGGCCCTTTTCGTAGTCGTTGCCGAACAGGTAGGCCGCGCCGTCGACGAGCTGGCGGATGTCCTCGCCGGGCATCCGGGCGAGCTGCTGGGAGGGGTCGGCCGCGAAGGGGATGCCCCGGCCGCGCGCCTCGTCCGTGTGCCGCAGCATGGCGTCGGGGTCGTTGGGGCTGATCAGGACCAGGTCGAGGCCGCCGAGGCGGTCGACGATCGGGCCCAGCTCGATCTCCCTGGCCTCGGCCATCGCCCCGGTGTAGAACGAGGCGATCTGGTTGTGATCCTCGTCCGTGGTGCACAGGAAGCGCGCCGTGTGGTGCAGCTCGGAGACGTAGACCGACTCGCAGTCGACGCCGTGACGCTCCAGCCACGAGCGGTAGTCCGTGAAGTCCGTTCCCACGGCGCCGACGAGGACGGGGCGCTGCCCCAGGCATCCCATGCCGAACGAGATGTTCGCCGCGCACCCCCCGCGGCGGATCTGCAGTTCGTCGACCAGGAAGGACAGGGATACCCGGTCGAGCTGTTCGGCGATGAGCTGGTCCCCGAAACGGCCGGGGAAGGTCATCAGGTGGTCGGTCGCGATGGAGCCGGTGACGGCGATGCGCACGGGGTCAGTCTCCTCGTTGTCAGCATCTGGACGAACGTTTCGAGGATCTCCATAGGACTTCGCGGACGCCTCGATGAACGTTCCGACAAACCCCGCAAGAATACGCGACCGGAGTCCAGGTGGGATCTCCACCGGCGCCGGTGCACGCCGACGCCCCGCACGGCAGGGGCCGTACGGGGCGTCCGTGTCGCGGTGCGCGGCCCGAGAGGGTTGCTCCGGGGCCGCGGGCGGCCGCTAGTTGAACGAGTCGCCGCAGGCGCAGGAGCCCGTGGCGTTCGGGTTGTCGATCGTGAAGCCCTGCTTCTCGATCGTGTCCACGAAGTCGACCGTGGCGCCGATCAGGTACGGCGCGCTCATCCGGTCGGTCACGACGCTGACACCGCCGAAGTCCGACACGACGTCGCCGTCCATGGAGCGGTCGTCGAAGAAGAGCTGGTAGCGAAGGCCGGAACAGCCGCCCGGCTGCACCGCGACGCGCAGCTGCAGTCCTTCCTCGCCCTGCTGCTCCAGCAGGCTCTTGACCTTGGCGGCGGCCGCGTCAGTCAGGATCAGACCCTGCTGGGTGGTCTCGCTGCTCTCAACCGTCATGTGCTGACTCCCGCGTCTGCGTCAACCGCCCTCCGGGAGCGGTCGATGGATTCTGACGTCTCAGGGTGGGCCCAAAGGGATGATTTCCGCCTTTGTCGAAGGCCACACCCCTGAGCTCTCCCCAGATAGACGCTACCAACACCGCTTCGGCGCCACACATTCCCGGCCGGGCCCTCCCCGCGGCACCCGGGCTCGTGATCGCCGGTGAGCGTGGGGCCGGGTCGCGGGCAGGCCCGCGCGGAGACCGGCGACCCCTGGCACGAAACGGACTAAGGATGTGTAATTATTAGTCGTCAGTTCGACGATAAGTCCCCGAAGGGGGTGTGGTCGTGACGACCACCGAGACCGGGATTCCGCTCTTCATCCTCGGCCAGGACGCCGACCCGCACAGCGAGCGTGGCGTGGAGTGTCCGGGTGAGCTGCCCCTCGCCTCCGATCCCGCGCTGGTCGAGCGCGCCCGCAAGGCCAAGGAACGGCTCGGCGACAGGCTCTTCGTGCTCGGCCACCACTACCAGCGCGACGAGGTCATCCAGTTCGCGGATGTGACCGGCGACTCTTTCAAGCTCGCCCGCGAGGCCGCCGCCCGTCCCGAGGCCGAATACATCGTCTTCTGCGGCGTCCACTTCATGGCCGAGTCGGCCGACATCCTCACCTCCGACGCCCAGAAGGTCGTCCTGCCGGACATGGCGGCCGGCTGCTCGATGGCCGACATGGCGACCTTCGACCAGGTCGAGGAGTGCTGGGACGCCCTGGAGGACGCGGGGCTCGCCGACCGCGTGGTCCCGATCACGTACATGAACTCCAGCGCCGACATCAAGGCCTTCTGCGGGCGGCACGGAGGGGCCGTCTGCACCTCGTCCAACGCGCGGCGCGCGCTGGAGTGGGCCTTCGAGCAGGGAGAGAAGGTCCTGTTCCTCCCCGACCAGCACCTCGGCCGCAACACCGCCGTGCTGGAAATGGGCATGTCGCTGGACGACTGCGTCGTCTACAACCCGCACCGCCCGAACGGGGGCCTCACCCGGGAGCAGCTCGAGAACGCCCGGATGATCCTGTGGAAGGGCCACTGCTCGGTCCACGGCCGGTTCACCGCCGAATGCGTCGACGGCGTACGCGCCCGCATCCCCGGTGTGAACGTGCTGGTCCACCCGGAGTGCCGGCACGAGGTCGTGACCAAGGCCGACTTCGTCGGCTCCACCGAGTACATCATCCGCAAGCTTCAGGAGGCCCCGGCCGGCTCGTCGTGGGCGATCGGCACCGAGCTGAACCTGGTCAAGCGGCTCGCGGGGATGTTCCCGGACAAGGACGTGACCTTCCTCGACCGGACCGTCTGCTACTGCTCCACCATGAACCGGATCGACCTGCCGCACCTGGTGTGGGCGCTGGAGTCGCTCGCCGACGGCGAGGTGGTCAACCAGATCACCGTCGACCCCGACACCGCCCACTGGGCCAAGGTCGCGCTCGACCGCATGCTGGCGCTTCCGTAGTGGGGCCGGGGGCGCCGCGCGACCGGCTCACAGGCCGGGGGCGCCCCAGACCGGGAACCAGCGGGCGAGGTCGGGTTCGATCTTGAGCTCGCCCGCGAGCACCCCGCGCATCTGCAGTTCGAGCGCGTTGTCCCGCTGGGTGCCACCGGTGGGCGCGAAGGGGTAGAAGGTGCCCTGCTTGTACAGGTAGACGATGGCGAGCCGCCGGCCGCGCGGGTCGGCGAAGGTCACCAGCGAGCACAGCAGGGACGGCCCGAAGCCGTTCGCCTCCAGCGTCGAGTTGACCGCGTGCAGGTCGGTGACCAGCGACGCCACGTCCTCGGCGGGGCGGTGGACCACCAGCCAGGTGTAGCCGTACGAGTCGGGCGCCAGCTCGGTGCCCGTGCCGAGCAGGGCCTGGATCTCCTGTTCGAGCTGGACGAAGGCGCCGCCCTCCGCGGCGCGGAAGCACACCGACCCGACGCCGGCGGGGGTGAACCCGGTGGCCGCCTGCAGGGTCACCGCCGCCGACGGCAACGCGAACAGCGCGTCGAGGTCCGGCTTCGCCGGTTTCGACCTGCCGAGAAGCGCGTCGAACCAGCCCATCAGCGCCCCAGCTCGGCCGAGATGCCGGAGAGCTGCTCCAGGCGGCGCTCCAGCGACGGGTGGGTGGAGAACAGGGACGCGACGCTCTGTCCGGAGAGGGCGGGCGCGAAGTAGAACGCGTTGAACGGCTGCGCCTCGCGCAGGTCCTGCGTCGGGATCCGCGCGATCTCGCCGCTCACCTTCGTGAGCGCGCTCGCCAGCGCGGACGGCTGCTGCGTCAGCAGTGCGCCCGCGCGGTCGGCGGCCAGCTCGCGGTAGCGGGACAGGGCCCGCGTCAGCAGGAAGCTCACCGCGTAGACGATGCCGGACACCAGCAGGATGATCAGCCCGACGGGCGGGCCGTTGTTGTTGTCCCTGCGGCCTCCCGCGAGGCCGCTGTAGAGCGCGAACCGGGTCATCAGCCCGGCCACCACGCCGAGGAACGAGGCGATCGTCATGACCGCCACGTCGCGGTGCGCGACGTGGGACATCTCATGGGCGAGGACGCCTTCCAGCTCCCGCGCGTCGAGCCTGCGCAGGATGCCGGTCGTCACGCAGACGACCGCGTTCTTCTGGTTGCGCCCGGTGGCGAACGCGTTCGGCACGTCCGAGTCGGCGATCGCCACCCTGGGTTTGGGCATGTCCGCCATCGCGCTCAGCCGGTCGATGATGCCGTGCAGCTCAGGGGCTTCCTGAGGGGAGACCTCCCGTCCGTGCATCGCGAACAACGCGATCTTGTCGGACAGGAAGTACTGCACCAGCAGGAAGCCCGCGGCGATCACCAGAACCACGACCGCCCGCACTCCGACCGCGATCAGGATGGCCATGAACGCGACGTAGAGCAGGCCGAGCAAGAACATGGTCGTGACCATCCGGGTGGTCAGACCACGATCAGGGGCGAACCTGGTCCGGGACATCAGCCCGGGATGAGCCCGGTGTCGCCGAGCATGTCCCGCACTTCCTCGATCGAGGCGTCGGCGGGAGGCAGGATCAGCTCGGACGGCTCGAGCGAGTCGTCGGGCAGGGACTTGCCCACCTGACGGACCTTGTCCAGAAGCGCGTGCAGCTTGACCCGGAAGACCGCCTCATCCTCTGCCTCGATGGCGGCCTCAAGCTCGTCGTCCAGGGCGTTCAGAACGTCGAGGTCGGCGTCGGCTATCTGGATCTGGCCCTCTCCCATGATTCTGACGATCACAGGCCCTCCCCCGGCTGCCGAATCTGCTGGGTCTGCGGCGCCTGCTGGGCCGCCTGGCCAGGCTGCCCGGCCTCGATGGCGCTCTTGGGAGCCGGACCCTGCCCGAGCTCCGCCTTCATCCTGGCGATCTCCAGCTCGACGTCCGTGCCGCCGCCCATGCGGTCGAGCTCGGCCTGGATGTCGTCACGCTGACCGGTGAAGTCGTCGAGCGCGCCGCTGGCGAGCAGCTCGTCGATCGCGCCGGCGCGCGCCTGCATCTGCGCCGTCTTGTCCTCGGCGCGCTGGATCGCGAGGCCGACGTCGCCCATCTCCTCGGAGATGCCGGAGAACGCCTCGTTGATCCGGGTCTGCGCCTCGGCCGCGGTGTAGGTGGCCTTGATGGTCTCCTTCTTGGTGCGGAAGGAGTCCACCTTGGCCTGGAGCCGCTGGCTGGCGAGGGTGAGCTTCTCCTCCTCGCCCTGCAGGTTGTTGTACTGGATCCGCAGGTCGGCGATCTGGGTGTTGAGGCCGTTGCGGCGGGTCAGCGCCTCACGCGCCAGGTCCTCCCGCCCGACGGACAGCGCCTGCCTGCCCTGGTCCTCCAGTTTCTTGCCCTGGGCTTCGAGCTGGTTGATCTGCAGTTCGACCCGCTTGCGGCTGGTGGCGACGTCGGCCACGCCCCGGCGCACCTTCTGCAGCAGCTCAAGCTGGCGCTGGTAGGAGTAGTCCAGGGTCTCCCGCGGATCCTCCATCTTGTCCAGTGCCCTATTGGCCTTCGACTTGAAGATCATGGAAAGTCTTTTCATCACGCTCATGCGCGTCGGCCGTCCCCTTCTCAAGGTTGCGTGGGTAGCCCCAGCCGTATTCAGTCGCCCAAAAGCGGCCAAGCCGCCTTGGTTCACCCTACGCATAACGCGTGAGGGCGTCACTAAGTTGCACTCCCGGTAGGCTGGGCGACGTGTTCGGACGTCGTAACCAGGCCACCACGGACGAGACCCCCATCTCCGTCCAAGATCCTAAGCCTCAGCAGACTCAGGGCAAGGGCCGTCCCACCCCTAAGCGGAGCGAGGCGCAGGGGCGCCGCCGCTCGCCCGTTACCGCACCGGCCAACCGCAAGGAAGCCTACCGCCAGCAGCGGGACCGGGACCGGGTGCAGCGGGCCCGGCAGCGTGAGGGCATGCTCCGTGGCGAGGAGAGGTACCTCCTCCCCCGTGACAAGGGCCCCGTGCGCAGGTTCGCCCGGGACTGGGTCGATTCCCGGCGTCTCCCCGGGCAGTACTTCCTGCCCGCGGTGCTGGTCATCATGCTGCTGTCGGTGGTCCCGTTCCCGCCGGAGATCCGCGTGGCGGTTCTGACGGTCTACACCCTGGCCCTGCCGATCGTGATGGTCGCGGTCATCGGCAACTCGTTCTACGTCGGGTACCGGGTGAAGCAGGCCGCCGCGCAGAAATTCCCCGACGAGAACCTGAAGGGCATCGGCTTCTACGCCGCGATGCGCTCCTCGCAGATCCGCCGCCTGCGCTTCCCCAAGCCGATGGTGCTGCCCGGCGGCAAGCCGGTCACCCCGCCGTCGAGCTGAGGGCGGGCGGGTTCCGGTACGGCCACCGCGACGCGGTGGCCGTACGCCGTTCCGCCCTTCTCCGCCTTCTACGGCGTCATACCGACGGTCATGCCCGGGTTGCCCGTTTCCCGGTCGTCCACGTCGACCCATCCGAGCGCCCCATCCGTCACCCGGGGGGCGAGCCGGCCCTTGATCGGCTGTCCCGAGACCAGCGCGTCGGCGACGGTCCTGAGCAACGCGTAGTACGAGGTCCAGTCCGGCCCGCCCGTGAAGGTTCCGCCGTTCTCGGCGAGCGATCCCGCGACGTCCCTTCGTACTGAGTCGACCAGCAGGTACTCACCGTTCTGGTCGTCGCCGACGGGGATCATCCGCCCGCTCCACCACTCGTCACGCGGATCGTCGGTGTAGTCGACGCCCTCCTGCCGGCACAGGTGCCGCCAGGTGTCGCGGATCTCCTTCACGCCGGACATCCCGTACCGGTAGAGCCGCAGGCCCCCGGTCTCCGGCGTGACGCGGGAGCCGTTGTGGCGCAGCAGCGAGGCGCGCAGGTCGTCGGGGAACCGCACGCCCATCTGGGCCTCGGCGACGGCGATCGTCCCCGCCCTCGCGGGCGGGCGCAGCGTGCGGAACGTCCTGGGCGCGTTGGCCTTGAGCCACCTCTCGATGCGCCGCCACTGCCGGTTCACGGCGCGGGTCACCCGGGGCCGCACCGGCCGGACCACGGGCCTGCCCACGGTGGGCGCGCACGCCGGGTCCGGCTTCTCCCCCGCCTGCACATGGTCCTCGGGATCCGCCCCACCGGTGGCGGATGTCACAGCGCCGCCGCCGCCCGGGCAGCCGTCCCCGACGCAGGGGACGCTGTCCGGGTGCCGCGCGTCCGCCGAGGTCAGCGGGTCTTCGTGGAAGGTCGTGGCCTCGACGTAGCGGACCCCCAGCGCGAGCAGGCAGACGACCACCGCGGCCCCCACCAACCGGTGCAGCCGCCTGCGGGTTCGCCGGTCAAGTCTGCGCACGTCCGCGAGCGGCCCCTCCCCCGGAGGCCCACCCGCTTGGGCGAACGCCTCGAGCCTTTCGGCCGCGCGCGAGCGGCGGCCGAGGAAGAGCCGGGCCTCCTCGGTCGTCGGCCGTCCCAGGACCGGCTCGGGCGGGAAGGGTGCGACCTCGGCCGTGCCGGTGCCGGGTGCGCCCCCTGTCCGCGGGACCGGACGGCCCTGGTCAGGGCGTGCCGCGCCCCCGGGCGCACCGCCGATGGCGCCGTCCGCCGCGTGACCGGACGCACGGCCTGAAACACGGCCTGAAGCGCGGCCGGGCACGCTGGCGGAGGCGGGGTCCGCGCGGCGCCGGAGCAGGAGGAACACGGCCCCGACGATGGTCGCGGCCACCGCGGCCGCGAGCGCGAGCCGTATCAGACGAGAAGGGATCAACCGCCGCACCGGGGCACACTACCGCCAATCCGTCCCAGGTCTGATCCGTTCCCGCGCGACGGCGGTGGTCCCGATCCCGGCTCCTGCGCGGCTTCCCGGGCTGTACGGGCGGGTCGTGGCACTATGGCGACCGGCGTCGCGCCGGGGGCGGCCGCGAGCCGTACCGGTCGCTTGGGGGGCGGCGCGACGATCGTGAAGACGGGGCGGGGATGAGGACCAGCAGGCGGGGATTCTGGACCGTGGCCGCGGGGCTCGCGGCGACCGCGGTGGGCTGGGGCGGCGGCAGGGTGGTGGCGTCGGTCCGCGGGGAGACTCCGGGGACGATCGGATCGGGAGACGACCCGCACGGAAGTTCGGCGCACGGCCCGCAGCGCCCCGGCTCCTCGCCGACCGGCAACGTACCCCCCGCCGCGGCGGACATCCCGCAGGGCCGCGGGATCACCACCACGCTGACGCCCTTCCTGGACGCGCTCCGCGTCCCGCCGGTCCTCCGCCCGCAGGGGCAGCGGCTGACGATCGAGCTACGCTCGGTGAACCGGCGGCTGCACGCGCAGCTCCCGCCGACCCGCTTGTGGACCTACGGCGGGCATTTCCCCGGCCCGACCATCGAGGTGCGGCGCGGGCAGCGGCTGGAGGTGGCCTGGCGCAACGTCATCGACGACCAGCGGGTGCCGGTCACCGCGGTGGAGGTCTACGCCCCGGTGGGGGTGCAGCCCAACCCGTACGTCGTGCCGGGGCGCAGCGGGGGCACGCCGCGCGCGGACGTGGCCGCGATCCCGCCGTGGCTGGTCGTGCACCTGCACGGCGCCGTCACGGGGGCGGGCCAGGACGGGTGGTCGGAGAACGGGCAGCTCCCCGGTGAGACACAGATCGTGGAGTATCTCAACTCCCAGCCGGCGTCGACCCTGTGGTACCACGATCACTCGATGCACGTCTCGACGTGGACGCTCTTCGCCGGGCTGATCGGCATGTACCTGATCAGGGACGATGAGGAGGACCGGCTCAGGCTCCCGGGCGACGACCGCGAGATCCCGCTGGTGATCACCGACCGCAACTTCGAGGTGGACGCGGACGGACGGCTCACCGGCCGCCTGCTGCACAAGGTGACCTACGCCGACGCCGCGCCGCCGCACGTCACGGCCGGGTTCCGCGGGCCGTACACGCTGGTCAACGGCACGATCTGGCCCTATCTGGACGTGAAGCCCGCCTGGTACCGGTTCCGAATGCTCAACGCCTGCAACACCCGCACCTACCACATGATGATCATCGATGAGGAGACCGGGCGGCCGGTGAAAGGGGCGGTGCGGCAGATCGGGACGGACGCCGGGCTCCTCCCCGCACCGGTTACCGTCGACTCGCCGCTCATCCTGTCGCCCGGGGAGCGGGTGGACATCCTGGTCGACTTCTCGGGATCCGGCGGGCGGCGGCTGCGGCTGGTGAACGTGCTGGACGACAACCCGCCCGCCCCGCCCATCTCGCGGGAATCGGCTCCGGGGGTGCCCACGCCCGGCCTGCCGTACCCGCAGATGATGCAGTTCCGGGTCGCGGCCGGGAGCGGAGCCGACTCGTTCGCCCCTCCCGCGGTGCTCTCGTCCTCGTTCGCCCGCCTGACGTACGGCGCGCTGCCCGCGGACCGCTATCACCGGATCGTCGCCACGAAGGTGCTCGGCGGGCGGCACGCCGAAATGTGGGAGATGGCGGAGGTGGACGCGGCGTCGGTGCGGATCCCGTCGGACGGCGTGGTGCAGCTCCGGGGGGCGGACGGCCGGCTGCGGACCTTCAAGCGGATCTCCCGTAACCCCGACGACACCGTGAACTTCTACAGCGAGCTGGGCAAGTGCGAGCAGTGGACGTTCATCAACGTCGCCACGGCGCTGCACCCGATGCACATCCACCTGATGCGCTTCCAGATCCTGTCGCGGGACGTCTACGACGTCAGCGGGTTCGACATGAAGCTCTGCGGCACCACCCGGCCCCTCGAGTTCAAGGAGACGGGCGTGGTCGAGGAGGGAGAGAAGGGCTGGAAGGACGTGGTCCGGCTCGGCGACGCGGAGGTCGTGGAGATCGCCGGCACGTTCGTGGGCGGCACCGGGCGGTACGCCTACCACTGCCACCTGCTGGAACACCAGGACATGGGGATGATGCGGCCGATCATCGTCTTCCCGCCGGGGATCGCGGCGATGCGCCTGGCACACCAGCGCACCGCCTGATCGACCGGGTGTTCTAGTGTTCCGCTTATGGAATTCCGCCATCTCGGCCGGAGCGGTCTCATGGTCAGTGAGATCAGCTACGGCAACTGGATCACGCACGGTTCCCAGGTTGAGGAGGACGCCGCGCACGCGTGCGTGCGCGCGGCCCTGGATGAGGGCATCACGACCTTCGACACCGCGGACGTCTACGCGGGCACGAAGGCCGAGGAGGTGCTCGGCCGGGCGCTGAAGGGCGTGCGCCGCGAGTCTCTGGAGATCTTCACGAAGGTCTACTGGCCGACCGGGCCCGGCCGCAACGACCGCGGCCTGTCACGCAAGCACATCATGGAGTCGATCAACGGGTCGCTGCGGCGGCTCGGCACGGACTATGTGGACCTCTATCAGGCGCACCGCTTCGACTCTGAGACTCCCTTGGAGGAGACCCTCCGGGCCTTCGACGACCTCGTACGGCAGGGCAAGGTGCTCTACGTCGGTGTCAGCGAGTGGAGCGCCGACCAGATCTCCCAGGCGTTGAAGATCGCCGAGTCGATGGGCTTCGACCGCCTCGTCTCGAACCAGCCGCAGTACTCGATGCTGTGGCGGGTCATCGAGGCCGAGGTCGTGCCGCTGAGCGAGCGCGAGGGGCTCGGCCAGATCGTGTGGTCGCCCATCGCGCAGGGTGTGCTGACCGGCAAGTACCTGCCCGGGCAGCCGCCGCCCGCCGGCTCGCGGGCGACGGACACCACCGGGTCGCGGTTCATCGACGGCCTCATGTCCGACGAGGTGCTGCGCCGGGTGCAGGAGCTGAAGCCGGTCGCGGCCGACCACGGGCTCACCATGGCCCAGCTCGCCGTGGCCTGGGTGCTGCAGAACCCCAACGTGTCGTCGGCGATCGTGGGCGCGACCCGTCCCGAGCAGGTCCGCGACAACGTGAAGGCGGCCGGGGTCAAGCTCGACGCCGACACCATGCGCAAGATCGACGAGATCCTCGGCCCGGTGGTCGAACGCGACCCGGCCAAGACGGTGAGCCCGGCGAGCCGGCCGTAGCGAGCCGCGCGCCGGAAACGAAGGCGCGGCGCGGATCCCTGCCGGTAGGGGATCCGCGCCGCCCCGGTCAGAGCCCGGCGCCGTGCCTCGCGTGGCGCCGGGTCAGAAACGGTCCCAGTCGTTGTCGGCCGCGCGCCACACGTCGATGTTGCGCGGGTCGGCGACCATGCGGCGGGCCCGGTGCGTCTCGTGCTCTTCGGGCGTGAAGACCCGGTGGCCGTCGCACAGCTCGTACCGCGGCCCGTGCTTGGGCTCGAACATGTAGAACGCGATCGACGTGGACGCGGAGTGGTTGACCAGGTCGGAGGGGATCGGCACCTTCTTGTGCAGCGCCCGCGCCCGACCGCGCATGACGTGGTCGAAGCTCTTCATCATGAAGCACAGGTGCGCGACGAAGTACTCCTTGTTCCGCTGCAGCGCGAGGCTGTGGTGGAACCGGTCCTCCGAGCGGAGGAACGCCGAGATGTCGCCGACGTAGTCCGAGACCTGGAAGCCGAGGACCTTGGTGTAGAACTCCAGGCACTCGTCGTACTTGTCCGTGGCGAGGAAGGGGTGCACCAGCTTGCGCGGGCGCAGCTCGATCGTCGGCGGCTCGGCGTACTCCTGGAACTCGGTGAACAGCTCGATGATCAGGCCGTTCGGGTCGCGTACGGCGAAGCCGTCCTGGCACAGGCCCTTCATCCGGTCCTGGAGCGCCAGCGCCTCGAGACCGGCGGCGGTCACCCGCTCGCGCAGGTCGGCGAGCACCTCGGCGGACTCGACGCTGAAGCCGATCGCGACGGTGTGCGACGCCGAAAGGCTCGGGTCGCTGATCAGCTCGATGCAGTGGTGCTCGATGTCGGCGCGCAGGTAGGCGTACTCGTCGGTGTGCCGCTCCAGCTGGAGGCCGACGTGGTAGCGCAGGAACTCGATGGTCTCGGCCATGTCCGGGACCAGGATCCGTGCGTACTCCATGCTGTGGGGCCCCCTGCGGCGGGCGCCGTCAGTCGTCATGTCAGTTCCTCATCGGTCGTGGTCGTAGGGGGCGCGCACGTCAGTACGCGAAGGTGACGATCGCCTGCCGGTCGATAACCGGGCGCCAGCGCTCGCGTACGAACTCCTCGTGGGAGTCGCTGCCGAGGTAGTCCAGGAGATCCTGCTCGGTGTCGAACTCGACGACGAACCCGTGCGTCATCGTGGTGTCGCGGGTGCTGATGTTGCGGCCACTGGCCCAGTTGCGCATCGTGGGGTACTTCGCCGGGAAGGTGGCCAGCTCCGCGAGGACGGCGGCGACGGTCTCCTCGGGGACGTCGTCGCGGAACCGGAACACCAGCGTGTGCCTGATCATGGACGCCGCCTCAGAGGATGAAGCTCAGCCGGGCGCCCGGGGCCATCGTCTCCATGGTCGGGATCGACCTGCGGAGCCGGAACCTGAGCCCGTCGTCGACCAGCAGGACGTGCTCGTAGCGGCCGACGTACGAGAACGCCTGGTTGTCGCGGTAGCGGTGGATGATGAAGTTGGCGGCGACCCAGACCGTCTCGTCCCCCTGCTCCAGGATGATCACGTTGGAGATCATCCGGTGGGTGCGGGAGTGCGGGTTCTCGGCGTGCGCCTTGCGGCTCTTGAGCCGCTTCACCCTGGCCTTGAGCAGGTCGTGGTCATCGCACATGAAGGCGCCGGCCGAGGAGCTGTCCCATCCGTTCCAGTCGGTGGTGGTGACCTCCATGCGGCCGCCCTCCTCGAAGAGGGCCAGCCACTCGTCCAGGCGCCACTCGTCGAGCAGCATCGCCTCCCGGTAGAGGAAGTCCTCGGCTTCCGCCCTGGTCACCGTGCGGCGGCCCATGGTGCTCTCCTTACGCTGGTCCATGCTCTCCACCCGTCCCGGCCGCTCAGGCACCCGGGGTTCCGTCGCCCTCGACGCGACGCGACCACTGCCGCCAGAAGCTGCGCATCGCGCCCTCGTCGATGGAGCGGCCCTGGTTGCCCTGCTTCTCGTTCGCCATGCCGCGCGACATGTCGCTCCAGTCCCAGGCGGGGTCGGCCGAGTCCGCGGTGGCCTCGATGCCGCGCTGCACCGCCTCGTACGCCTCGATGTCGTCGGGGGTCGCGAGCCCTCCGGGGCCGACGAAGCTGACCATCGTCTTGATGCGCAGCGCCCGGACCTCGTCCGGCTCGCCGGTCTCGACGAACTGCCAGGCCCGCACGTCCGTGCGGCCCGCCTCGACCGGCTCGATCTGCCGGATGGTCAGCGCCTCCAGGTCGAACAGCAGCAGGTTGGGGAACACGAACAGGATCCGGCTGGCGTCGGCGACCTCGGCGGCGAGCTCCTTGCCGAGGCGCTGCTCCATCTCCTGCCGCTTGGCGGCGATGCGCTCCTTCTCCTCCGGGCCGAAGCGCGGCTCCCACACCATGCCGATGCGGCCGTTGTGCCCGGTCAGGATGAGCAGCCCGTGGCCGTCGCCGAGGTCGTAGGCGTACTGGTCGTCGTCGGTGACCGCGAAGCCGGTCTCGCGCAGATAGCCCACGAAAGTGTTGTGGGTGGGGGCGAAGTGGTAGCCGTCCATGGCGTTCTCGACGGCGAGCTTCCAGTTGCCCTTGACCGAGTAGAGCTGGACGCCGGGGACGGTCTGCATGCCCTGCGGGCCGATCTTGGCGGTGAGCGACATGTAGTGCGCGGCCTCGCCGAGGTGGGTCAGCAGGTCCGGCACGTCCGGGTCGAAGGAGATGAAGACGAAGCCCTCGTGGCTGTCCACGCGCGGGACGGAGCGCAGCCGGTGCCGCTCCTTGAAGCCGGGGACGTCGGCGTACGCCTCGTCACCGGGCAGCGCGGCCAGCTCGCCGGAGTTGCTGAACGCCCAGGCGTGGTAGAAGCACTGGAAGAACTTGGTGTTGCCCTCGTTGTGCCGGCACAGGATGGTGCCGCGGTGGGTGCAGGCGTTGAAGAACACCTGGATCTTGCCGGAGGAGTCGCGGCAGAAGATGAGCGGCCGGCCGCCGAGCGTGCGGGACTTGAAGTCGCCCGGGTTCGGGATCTCGGTCTCGTGCCCCAGGTACAGCCAGGTGTGGCCCCAGATGCGGGACGTCTCCTGCTGGAACAGGGCGGGCGACCGGTAGGCCGACCTGTGCACCTTGAACGTCAACGCGTCCCAGTCCTCGTGGACGAGGGAGCGGTTGGGCGTTCCACCGGGGTCCGTATGTGTCAACTGCGTCATCGCCGCGGTCTGGCCCTTCTTGCGATTTGAGCGAGAATTCGAGATACCGTCTCGCAATGTGATGCTGGCCCGGAGCCTTGTGGAATGTCAAGAGGGTCCGGCTCATCCCTGTTCAGGGGAAATCCGTCCCGCGACGCGCGGGCACGCTCGCGCCGCCCTGGCGGGGGCACCCGACGGGCACGTGGCTCCCCGGATCGGCCCCGCGCCGATGGCGGGGCCGGGCGGGCCGCCCCGCCGGCCGGTCGAACGGCACGCACGGGCGGTCGGTCACCTACCGGTCAGGGGCCTTCCGGGAGCCAGACGGCGTCACGGAAGTCCGCGCGCGGCGGCGCGAAGACGTCCACGTTGACGCACGGCCCCTCGACGGGCTCGATGTAGTGCTCGGCCCCCTTGGGCACCAGCAGCATCGAGCCCGGCCCGAGGTCGTGGCCCACGCCGTCCACGTAGTACGTGCAGCGGCCCTGGTGGATGAGCACGAGCTGGTCGAAGTCGTCGTGGTGGTGCGGGTTGAGGGTCATCCCGACGGCCAGCTCGTGCCAGGCGAGCATGATCTCGTCGGTGGAGTACACCTTGCGCCGCACTCCGGGGCGGATCTCGGTCGCGGGGATGTCGTCCCAGTTCACCGCGACGCCGTACAGGTGCTGGTTGAACATGGTCGTTCCTTTCTCGGCGTCCTTCACCGGGCTCCCGATTCCGGACTGGGCAGGTCGCGCGCCACGGCCGCGGTGGCGCGCAGCGCGGATCCGAGGAACTGCAGGTCGGACCCGGCGATGACGTACGCGGCCGAGCCGAGCCCGGCCGCGGTGATCAGCGCGGCTTCCGGGCGGGCCACCCAGCCGCCGAAGGCCGTCCCGGTCGCGCGGGCGGCCGCGGAGATCTCGGCGACCCGCGCCGCGAGCGCCGTCTGGTCGGCGGCCCCGGCGAGGCCGAGGCCGACCGCGAGGTCGGTGGTGCCGACGAAGGCGACGTCGAGGCCGCGGACGAGGTCCGTGAGCGGGTCGCGGGTCGTCGCGGTCTCGATCTGCCCGACGAGCAGCGGCGGGTCGAGTTCCTCGGCGGCCAGGTACGCGGCCAGGTCTGCCGCGCCGAAGCCCGCCGCCGGGTGCGCCAGGCTGACGCTGCGCTCGCCGTGCGGCGCGTACCGCGTGGCCGCGACCAGGGCGGACGTCTCGGCGGCGCGGGTCAGCATCGAGAGCTGCACTCCGGCCGCGCCGCTCTCCAGCACGCGGTTGATCCACGCCGGGTCCACCGAGGGCACCCGGACCAGGGCGGGCAGCCCCGTGACGGCGGCGTGCCGTACCAGCGCGAGGACGGTCTCGTCGGTGAGGGCGGAGTGCTCGCCGTCCACCACGACGAAGTCGAGCCCGGCCTGGCGGGCCAGGTCCACGCAGTCGATCGTCGGCAGCTTGACGAACGTACCGGTGACCCGGCGCCCGGCGGCGAGCGCGGCCCGCAGCCGCCGCCGGGCGTCCGTCACCGGGGTGGTCCAGGTCACCGGGAGCCGGCCGGCTCCGCCGCCAGGCCCCGCCACGGGGTCGACTCGACCTTGCGGCCCTTGTGCAGGATGAGGGCGGGTTCGAGCCGGGGCGCGACGATCGAGTTGCCCGCAGCGTCGGGCAGCACCGTCTCGTCGGTCTCGGCGAGCACCGTGACGTGGGCGGGGCCCCCTTCGACGAGGGTTCCGTACCCCTCGGTGTCGAGGCCGAGGACGCGGGCGGGGGCGATCGTCATGCGCGGCGCGATCTCGTCCATCGGCATGCCGAGCGCGAGCAGCTTGGCCGCGCTGGTGATCAGGTCGAACACCGGTCCGCGCCAGTTGCGTCCGCTGGTGTCGGAGGTGAGCAGGTCCGGGAGGAAGCCTTCGGCGATGGCCTGCCGGGCGACCTCGAAGCTGAGGTTGCTCTTGCCGTGCGCGCTGTCGAACAGCACGCCGCGCGCCCTGGCCTCCTGTACGGCGGGGATGACCTTGCCGTCGTCGAGGATGCCGTGCGGCTTGCCGGTGTAGCAGTGGGCGACGATGTCGCCGGGGCGGAGCATCGGCAGCACGTCGGGCAGCGGCTCCTCGGTCTCGCCGATGTGGACCATGAGGGGCAGGCCCGCCTCGTCGGCGAGTTCGAGCGACGTCTTCAGCAGGGACCGCCAGGCCGGGCCGACGACATCCTCCGACAGCCGGATCTTGAAGCCGCGCACCACACCCGGGTTCTCCCTGGCCACGGCCAGCGCGTCCTCCGGGACCAGCGTCGCGGGGTTCAGCAGCTCTCCGAAGCGGAAGTCGATCAGGCCGAGCACCGACACGTTGAGGAAGTTCACCAGCCGCATCTCGGCCCGGCCGACCACGTACGCGTCGAAGGCGGCGAACGTGGACGCGCCGACCGTGCCCGCGTCGGCGGCGGCGACCACTCCCCTGCGCAGGTGGGCCTCGTCCGGCGGCGCCCCCACCTTCGACACGTGCTCGAAGATGTGCGTGTGGCCCTCCACCAGGCCGGGGAGCACCCAGCGGCCGGAGCAGTCCACGACCTCCCGCGCCCGGTCCTTGGCGCCCTGGTCGAGGGACGGCGCGATCCGCGCGACCCGGTCGCCCGAGATCGCCACGTCGGCCACCGCGGACGTCCCCGCCTCGGTGTCGAAGACGGTGCCGTTCGTCAGGACGAGATCGTAGGAAACATCTGTCTCGGTCATCGAATCTCCTTGAGCGTGGAGACCCCGGCCTGTGGACGGGGGAGCCGCCGCGGCACGGTGCCGCGCGGCGGATGCGGACAAAGCGAGTGACCCCGACGGGGTGTCGGGAAGAGGGGTGCGGTCAGGAGTGGCCGGGAAGCGCCCGGTATCGGGTGCGCAGGGGCAGCACCCCCGGCACGGTGATCTCCACCTCGTCGCCCGGACCGAGGAAGACCTGGCGGTCCTGCCCCGTGCCCGCCGGAGTGCCGGTCAGCACCACGTCTCCGGGCTCCAGCACGGCGAAGTGCGAGATCCGCGAGACCAGGTCGGGCACCGGGAAGATCAGCTCGGCCGTGCTGGAGTCCTGGTGGACGACGCCGTTGACGGTCGCGCGGACCGCGATGTCCCCGGGGTCGGGCACCCCGGACAGGTCGAGCACCGAGGCGCCGAGCGCGCCGAAGCCGGGGAAGCTCTTGGCCAGGGACGGCGTGCCGGTGGCCGCCATGACGTCGCGGGCGGTCATGTCGTTCGCGGCGGTGACGGCGGCGAGGTGCTCCCACACCTGCTCAGGCCGTACGCGGGACATGCGGCGGCCGACGACGAAGGCGACCTCGGCCTCGTAGTCGACCTGGCTGGACCGGTCCTGCGGCAGCTCGACCTCCGCCCCCGGCGCCGGCACGGCGGACGGGGCGCGCAGGAAGAGGATCGGCTCCTTCGGCACCGGCCGTCCGGTCAGCTCCGCCTTGGAGCGGTAGTTCAGCCCGACGCCCCAGATCGCCCGCGTGCGGGCCAGCGGCGCCAGGAGCTCTCCTTCGAGGCCGACCAGCGGAAGCCGGCGCAGCTCGCGCGCCCGCCGGGCGGGCGCGAAGCCCTCGCCCAGGGCGAGCAGCTCGGCGACGTCGCCGTACGGCAGGTCGAGGAGGACGGCCTCCCGGCCCTCGACGCGGGCCAGCCCGCCGGGGGTGGCCACCAGGTTGAGCGCGGTCATCGGGCCGCCACCGCAGACCGGCTGTGCGCCGGGGTGAGGGGGACGGTGGTCAGGGCCGCGAGGGTGCCCACGCGTCGGGTTCGCATGCAGGCTCCTTGGTTCCCGTCGTCGCCCACGCCCACCGCCGAGGGGTCGGCGGTATGGGCGTGGGCGACCGGGAGGGGGGTTGGAGGGATACGCACGAACGTAGGAGGAAGGTTCCATCCATGTCAATATGCGAAACAATATCTCGTATTACGTCACACCCCACGGGAAGCCGGTGCGGCGGGGAGCGGAGCGGAGTGCGGGTGGTTGTGGAGGCGCGCGTAGGACCGTGCCATGTACCACCGCGCCCGCGATGGCCGCGGGAGCGGCATCACCGGAGGCCCGCTATCACGGCGCGCCGGAGCAGCCACCCGCCGCAGCGCAGCGGCACTCATCAACGGCGAGGAGGACGTTCTCCGCCCACGGCCGTGCGGGCCCGCGGGTCAGGCGGGTGAGGAGGTGGCGCCGCCCAGTTCGGCGGACAGGCGGCGGGAGAGGGCGCGCAGCGCCTCTGTCACCCGATGCTCGGTCTCTCCGGCCAGGGCGGCCACTGTGCTCACCACCGCCATCGACGCGACGATCTGGTCGCCCTCGAAGATCGGCGCGGCGATCACGCGTACGCCGTGATCGGCGGGCGAGTTGACCGCGACGCCGGTCAGCCGCACCTCGTCGATCAGGTCGCGCAGGTCGGGGGCGGCGCGGAGTTTGCGCGCCAGCCCGGGGACCTCCCCCACCGGCAGGTACGCGCAGAAGACGCGGCCCTGCGCCGAGCGGAGCAGGTCGAGCGTGGAGCCGGTGCGCACGCTGAGCCGGATGTCGCCGTCGGTGTTGTCGACGCAGCGCACGACGACCGGGCTCTCGCCGTTCCAGACGCTGAGCACGGCGGTCTGGTTGGTCTCGCGGACCAGGAGGTCGAGGTACGGCCCGGCCGCGGCGGCGATGGGCAGCCCGGCGCGGGCGGCCGCCTCCAGGGCGAGGATCTCGGGCCCCAGCGTGTAGGTCGCCTGCTGGGCGTCGTACCGGAGCAGGTTGGCCGCCCGCAGCGCCCGCGTGTAGCGGTGCGCGGTGGGCTTACTGGTGCCGAGGCGGGCGGTGATCTCGCTCAGGCTGAGCCGGGGGTGTTCGACGGTGAACGCGCTCAGGATCAGCGCCGCGCGGCGTACGGTCTGGATCGCGGGGGCCTCGTCGCGCGCTTCGGGGGACGCGCTGGACTGGTTCGCGTCGTCGCGCCGCCGTGGCCCCGGCATTCCGTCTCCTCCGTCGAGTACCCCTTACGTCGGATGGGACTCTATCCAGGGACGCGCCGGAACGCATGCCACTTGACGTTCAACCTCGGAATCAACGCGACATTCACACAGCGTCCGACGAATGCCCCGGAACCGTGCTGAACGCCGGGTTGACGAGCGGCGCCAGGTTGTTGACCGCCGCGGCGGCCTCTCCGAACCCGACGGAGATCAGCCGGACCTTCCCGTCGTAGTCGCTGATGTCGCCGGCGGCGAAGACCCGTTCCAGGTTGGTCCGCATGGACCGGTCGACCAGGACGTGCCGCTTGCGCAGGTCGAGGCCCCACTTCTGAACCGGGCCGAGGTCGGCGATGAAGCCGAGCGCGGCCACGACGGTCTGCGCGGGCAGGGTGATCCGCTCGTCGCCGCGGACCCGCTCGACGGCCACCTCGCCGATCGCGCCGTCGCCGGTGATGTCGGCCACCTCGAACGGCGTGAGCACCCGTACGGAGGACGCGCGCAGCCGGGCGACGCTGTGCTCGTGGGCGCGGAAGGCGTCCCGGCGGTGGACCAGCGTGAGCGAGCGGGCGATCGGCTCCAGGGCGAGCGCCCAGTCGACGGCCGAGTCGCCGCCGCCGACCACCACCACGTCCTGCCCGGCCAGCTCGTCGAGCTTCCGGACGAAGTAGCGCAGGCCGCGCCCGAGGTACTCGCCGCCCACGGGCAGCTCCCTGGGCGTGAAGGTGCCGATGCCGCCGGTGAGGAGCAGCGCCTTGGCCCGTACCCGGGTGCCCGCGTCGGTGACGACCTCGACCGCGTCGGCGTCGTGCCGCAGTTCCAGGGCGCTCTCCCCCAGCAGGTAGAGCGGCTCGGCCTGGCTCGCCTGGGTGACCAGGGCGTCGACCAGATCCTGTCCCTTCACGACCGGATAGCCGGCGATGTCGAAGATGTCCTTCTCCGGGTACAGCGCGGCCACCTGGCCGCCGGGCTCCGGCAGGGAGTCGATCACGGCGACGGACATGCCGCGGAACCCGGCGTAGTAGGCGCCGTACAGCCCGGCGGGGCCGGCGCCGACGATGACCAGGTCCACCTCGTGAAGCGGGCGCGGCCCGCCGTTCTCCGCCGGATCGCCGAAGCCGTACGCGTCGGAGGCGGCGGTCACGACGCGTCCCCGGAGACGGCGGGATGGTCGGCCCCGGTCCGGCCGACCTTGCGCGCGCCCCCGGGGGAGCCGAGGCCGGCGAAGAACTCGGTGTTGATCTGGGCGAATCCGGCCAGGTTCGGCGGTAGGTCCTCGTGGTGGTAGATCGACGTCACCGGGCAGACCGGTTCGCATCGGCCGCAGTCCACGCACTCGTCCGGATGGATGTACATCATCCGGTCTCCCTCGTAGATGCAGTCGACCGGGCACTCCTCGACGCACGATTGGTCCTGTACGTCCACGCACGCGTCGGTCACGACGTAGGCCATCAGTCCTCCTGGGATGGGCGCCCGCGCGGGAACGGGGGGACGCGCGAGCCGTTGGCCGGAGGCCCGCCACCAGAAGGGCGGGCCGGGAGCGGCGGGAGCCGTGGGAATCCGGTTGGCCTGCGGAATCGGCCTCTCCACCGACGTGAGGGAACAGTAGGTTCCGGCCGAGAACGTTGTCAAGATACGAGATGCCATCTTGGATTGAGTTACCATCAGTGTGATGCGGGCCGCCCGCCCCATCGCGGAGCCCGAGCGGAACTCTGGAGAGCCCGTGACGACCGACCCCCTGGAAGGCCTGCGGAGCGCCGCGCACGGCGCGATCGACGGCGAGCGGATCGTCGAGGCGGTGCGGCTGCTCGCCGCCGGCCCGAGCCCGCGCGGAGCCGAACGCGCCGCCGCCGATCGGCTCGCGGAGTGGGCGCGGACGCGGTGGCCCCAGATCTCGTGGCGTCGCGACGCGATCGGGGCCGCGGGCGCCAACCTCGTGGCCACATCGGCCCAGGAAGATGCCGACCGGCCCCGGGACGTCCCCGGGGCCCGCGCTCTCCGCGGCGCGCCAGGCGGCGGGGAACTGCTCCTCTACTCCCACCTGGACACGTCCCTGCCCGGCGATCCGGAGCGGGACCGATGGACCACGGGGGTCGGCACCGCCCCGGCCCCGCTGACCGTGGACCGCGAGTCGGGCACGCTCGCCGGGTTCGGCCTCGGCGTGGCACGGGCCCCCGCCGCCGCCGCGCTGGCCGGGTACGCGGCCGCCGTGACGGCGCTGCGGAACGCGGGCGTCCCCCACCGGCTCACGCTGCTGCTGGCCGGCGGTGGCACGCACGCCTCCCCGTTCGCGGCCACCCCAGAGTCGGCCGCGCCGGTCGGCGTCGAGGAGTACCTCCGCTCCGGCCCGCGTCCGGACGCCGCCGTCGTGGCCAAGTGCGGCCCGCCCGGGATCTTGTACGAGGAGCCGGGGGCGGCCTTCGTCCGGGTGCGGCTGGGCACCGGGTACCGTCCGGTGCTCGCCAGGGACGCCGCGCCGCCGGCCGGCGGGCTGATCGCGCACCTCGGCGAGGTGATCGGCGTCCTGGAGCGGTGGCGGGAACGGCACGTCGCCGCCCGCGCCGGAGTCGGCGGTCAGATCGCGGCGGAGGCCGGGATCGGCGCGGTGCGCGGCGGCCTGGCGGCCAAGCCGGATCTGCTGCCCGGCGTCGTCGAGCTGCACCTCTATCTGGTCACCGTGCCTGGGGACGACGTCGCGCAAATCGCCGCCGACATCCGGGCCGCACTGGAGACCGGCCTGCGCGGCGGCCCACTGGAGGGTTGCGCGCTGTCCGTGGCGGCCCGGACGGCCCATCCCTCGGGCGCGACGCCGCCGGACGCGCCCGTCGTACGGCACGCCGCCGCCGCGTGGACCCGCGAGCACGGGGCCGCGCCCCCGCCCATCTCGGGCTGGAAGGGCTCGACCGACGGCGTGGTGCTGCGCGGCCACGGCGTACCCACTGTGCGGGTCGGCCCCGCCGTACGCGCCGATCCGGCGGACCCGCGGAGAGATGCCATCGAGTTGGACACTTTGCTGCGATTCGCCCGGATTTATAGCGAGATCGTCGTGCGGCATGCCGTTTACGGCGAATCAGTCATCGAAGCGCCTCACTCCTGAGAAGATCGTCGTCGCCGGACAGCTCCGCTCCATCCCGTGGAACACATCTCCGATGCCAAGACGATGTCTCGGAACATGGAACACGAGCGTGCCCCCGGGCCACCACCCCGACACAAAGGAAGCCATATGGGTGACGAGACCACGCCTGCCGTTCCCGGCGCAGGGGCCGAGCGGGCGGCCCCGGCGATCCAGACCGTCCAGCGCGCGGCCATGATCCTCAGCGCGTTCACGGTCAGCCGTCCGCAGCTCAGCCTCAACGAGCTGACCGCCAGCCTGGGCACCAGCAAGGCGACCGCGCATCGGTACACGAAGGCGCTGCGCGAGAGCAACCTGCTGCGCTACGACGACCGCGAGGCGCTCTACTCCCTCGGCCCGCAGATCCTGACGCTGTCGGCCGCCGCGCGGGCCGGGATGCCGGTCATCGGCATCGCCGGGCCGTACATGCAGCGGCTGGTGCGCGAGATCGACGAGACCGTGGTGCTGAGCGTCTGGGACGGCGACAGCGCGGTCGTGGTGCGGGTGGACGACAACACCGACCGCGTCATCCGGGTCAGCGTGCGCACCGGGACCCGGCTGTCACGGACCGAGTCGGCCCAGGGCCGGGTCTTCTGCGCGTTCCTGCCGGAGGGCGAGGTGCCGGGGCTGGCCGAGGAGCTGGCGGCGTCCCCGGAGCTGCGGCAGGAGCTGGAGCGGATCCGCGAGGAGAGGATCTCGGCCAACACACCATCGGTGAACGGCGTGCGCACCATCGCCGCCCCGGTCTTCCGGGACCGGATCCCGGTCGCGACGATGGCCGTCGTGGCGACCACGGACTCGGTGCCGCCGGGCAGCGGCTCCCCCGCCGCCGAGGCGCTCAAGCGCGTCACCGACGAGATCACCGCGGAACTCGGGCGGGAGAACCACCACCCGGACGGCACGGCGTGAGCGTCGTCTCGGCTACCTGAACGGTGTCACCGCCGGCGTCCGCGACACCGTCGCCGGCGGTCCGGGGCTCTGGGTCCGGCAGCGGAAGGACCGTCGGACACCCCTCGGGCAAGGCGCGGCGCCCATTGAGGGCGTGGGCATACTGATCTCCATGACTGATGCGGAACTCCGGGAGAAATTGGCCGATCTGCGGACTCAGGACCAGAGCGATCCCGAGGTGCTGCGGCAGATCGCCTACACCAATGACGCGCTGGGCAACGAGCACGAGGCGCTGCCGTACTACGAGAAGGCGCTGGCGGTGGGCGCGAGCGATCGGCTCGGCACGTGGACCGGCTACGGCAGCACCCTGCGCGTGTGCGGCCGTTATGAGGACGCGTTGGCGGCTTTTGACAAGGGGCTTGCGGAGTTCCCTGGCGATCCGGGCCTACGTACGTTCCGCGCGATGGCGCTGCACAACCTTGGCAGGCACCGTGAGGCCGTACAAGACCTGCTGAAGATCATTGCCGAGACCAGGCAGGTCGGGGGATACGAGCCAGCGGTGGAGTTCTACGCGGAGAACCTCGATCTCACGGTCTGAGCGAAGGCGGTCTCGGCGAGTGCCTGCGAGTCGCGGCTGGTCAAGGCACTCCGCACAGGCCCCGACCACGAGCTTCTCCCCGTACTTCGACGGGGAGAAGCCCGGCGGCGGGCCGCCGGCCCGGAACATGATCTCCGGCCGTCACAGGTCCAGGACGAGCTTCGGCGAAGCTGCCCGGCCGACGCAGATCATCATGGTCCGGCCGGACTCCCGCTCCTCGGGCGTGAGCAGCGAGTCCCGGTGCTCCGGGGTGCCGGCGAGGACCCGCGTCTCGCAGGCCCCGCAGTACCCCTTCTCGCAGTCGTAGGAGAGGCCGGGGACGGCCTCGCGCACCGCCTCGATGAGGCGCTGGTCCTCCCTGACCCGCACCGTGCGGCCGGTACGCGCGAGATGGACGTCGAACGCGGTGTTGGCGGCCGGATCGAACGCCGCCTCCAGGTCGTCGCCGGCCGCGAACCGCTCGATGTGCAGCCGGTCGGCGAGGCCGCGGCCGGCGCAGGCGCGCTCGACCGCCTCGATCATCCCGGCGGGGCCGCAGCAGTAGATCGCGGTGCCCGGCCCGGCCGAGGAGAGGATCGCGCCGAGGTCGGGCAGCCCGCGCTCGTCCTGCGGCAGCAGCGTGACGCGCTCCCCCGCGTGCTCCACCAGCTCGTCCCGGAACGCCATGGACGAGCGGGACCGGCCGCCGTAGACGGCGCGCAGGGCGGCCCCGTCGCGGGCGGCGGCCCGGACCATGGCGAGGATCGGGGTGACGCCGATGCCCCCGGCGAGGAACAGGTAGTCCTCGGCGGGCACGAGCGGGAAGTGGTTGCGCGGCCCCTTCACCGTGAGGGTCACACCCGCCGCGGCGAGGTCGTGCAGCTCGGCCGAGCCGCCGCGCCCGGTGTCCTCCCGGAGGACGGCCACGCGATAGGTGGCGCGGTCGTCCGGGTCGCCGCAGAGGGAGTACTGCCGGATGCGGCCCGAGGGGAGGCGGAACTCCAGGTGCGCGCCGGGCGCCCACGCGGGTAGCTCCGCCCCGTCCGGCGCGGCCAGCGTCAGCGACAGCACCCCGTCGGCGACGGTGTCCGCCGCCGTGACGACGACATCGAACGGCGTCGCCTGCTGGAAGGCCGCCGACGCGACCCCGGAGGACGGCGTACCCAGGCGGGCGCCGGGCGTGAAGACGGCGGGGATGGCGTCCCAGCCGGACTGGTTGCCCCGGGTGGGGTAGGCGACCAGGCCCTCTTCCAGGACCGTGAAGTCGGGCAGCCGGGTGAGGACCTGGGTGACCATCTCCCGGAACATGGCGCGGGCCAGGTGGGCGCCGGCGCAGCGGTGCGTGCCGATGCCGAAGCTGAGGTGGCGGGTGGCGTCCCGGTCCAGCCGGATCTCCTCCGGCTCGGGGAAGACGGCCGGGTCGTGGTTGGCCGCCACCCACGGGATCAGCACCCGCTCGCCGGAACGCACCGGGCAGCCGCCGATCTCGGCGTCGGTCAGGGCCGTACGCGCCATCGACTGGGAGGGGGCGAACGCGCGGAGGAACTCCTCGGTGGCCGTCTCCAGCAGGTCGGGCGACTCGATGAGCCGGCGGCGCTGGTCGGGGTTCCGGCTGAGGTGCACGAGGACGGAACCGGTCAGCGACGTGGTGGTGTCCACGCCGCCGGCGACGAGCAGGCCGATCACGGAGACGAGCTCGTCCTCGCCGAACGGCTCCCCGTCCGGGCGGCGCTGCGCGACGAGGTGGCTCACCGCGTCGCCGGCCGGCTTCTCGCGGCGGAGCCGTACCAGCTCGCGGATGCGGCGCTCCATGTGGGCGAGGCCCTCGGCGCCGCGACGGGCCCGCTCGCTGTCGGCGGGCGCGGCGAAGATGTCGTGGATGGGACCGGCCAGCGGGGCCCAGTCCTCCTCGGGGAAGCCGAGCCAGTCGAGGGTGACCGCGGCGGGCAGCGGGTTGGTCAGGTCGCGGACGAAGTCGGCCGAGCCCAGCTCGACGAACTCGTCCACGATCCGGGTCGCGTGCCGGGCGATCATCGGCCGGAGCCGCTCGACCGCGTCGGGGGTGAGCAGCGGGTTGATGAGGTCGCGGTACCGCGTGGACTCCGGCGGATCCAGCTCGATCGGGTACTGCTCCAGGCCGGGTCCGCTCGGGATCACGATCGCGACGCGGTCCGGGCCGGCGGCGGCGCGTGAGGAGGAGAAGGTCCCGTCGTCGCGGGCCACGCGAACCACGTCGGCGTAGCGGGTCGTGTAGACGTAGCCGCCGTGGGCCGCCGTACGGCCGACCGGGCACGCTTCGCGGAAGGACTCGTAGTAGGCGACCGGGTTCTCCGTACAGAGGGCGGAGTGGTGGTCGAAGTCAACCTGTCGGGTCATGATGCACAGGCCCCACATACATGGACGACGCGCGGTGTTTCCCAGCCGCGCCACTGGGTGTCTGTGGTCCCGAGAGTCTAACGGCGCTCACAACGCGAGACAATGTCTCGTTTTTCGCGACAGGTCACGAAAAACGAGACTCGGGAAGGATTCGCGCCGGCCGGCCCCGGGAGGGGCGGCCGGGACGTCAGAACGTCAGGACGGCCTTGGCGACCTCGCCCGCCCGCACGGCGGCGACGGCCTCGTTGATCTTCTCGAACGGGAACGCCGTCATCATCCGGTCCACCGGGAAGCGGCCCGCGGCGTGCAGGTCGAGCAGCTTCGGCAGGAAGACCTGCGGGACGCTGCTCCCGGCGATGATCCCGGTGATGGTCCGGCCGTTGAGCACGCTGCGCCAGTCGAAGCTCATCTCGGGGCTCGGTCCGACGCCGATCACGCCGCATCGGCCGAGCGGCCCGAGCGCCTCGACCGCCGTACGCAGGACGTCCTGCCGACCCGTGGTGTCGATGACGTGGTCGAAGCCGTGCGGCGCGATCTCGCGGAGCGCTGCGGCGGCGCCCGTCGCGGCCGAGTTCACGACGTGCGTGGCGCCGTAGGAGCGGGCCGCCTCCAGCTTGGCCGCGTTCACGTCGACCGCCGCGACGACGCCGCAGCCGCTCACGGCGGCCGCGATGATCGCGGCGACGCCGACCGCGCCCGCGCCGAAGACCGCGATGGACGAGCCGGCCTCGGGGCGCAGCACGTTGAACACGCCGCCCGCTCCCGTCTGGAAGCCGCAGCCGAACGGGCCGGCGACGGTCAGGTCGACCGCGTCGCCGACGGGGACGACCGCGCGCTCCGGCACCACGGCGTGCGTCGCGAAGGACGACTGGCCGAGGAAGTGCCCGTTGATCTCGGCACCGTCGAGGGACAGCGCGGAGGAGCCGTCGGGGCGCCGGCCGCTGAAGTTGACCGCGTCGAAGGCGTGGCAGTACGCGGGCGAGCCGGTCCGGCAGGTCGGGCAGCGCCCGCAGGAGGTGAAGCTCATCGCCACGCGGTCTCCCGGGGCCACGGAGGTGACCTGCGCGCCCACCCGTTCGACCACGCCCGCACCCTCGTGACCGAGCACGGCCGGGGTGGGGAAGAAGGTGGCGAACTCCAGGTCGGTGCCGCAGATGCCGGTGCCGCCGAGCCGGACGAGCACCTCGTCGGGGCGGGGCTCGCCGAGATCCACGTCACGGAGGGCGAAGGGGCCTCCCGCCGTCTCCAGAACCGCTGCGGTGATGCGCACGGAGCCTCCTCAGAGCTTTTCATAAAACGAGATGGCATCTTGACATGCAGAATATTGGGGGTCAAGGATTCCGTGCATGGCCGAACTCCTGATCCCTCCCGCCCAGCAGCTGATCGACGGCGAGTGGGCGCCCGCCCGCGACAAGGGCGAGCTTCCCGTCACGGATCCCGCGACCGGACAGACGATCCAGGCGGTGGCCCGCGCCGGACGCGCGGACGTCGACGACGCCGTGGCCGCCGCCCGCCGGGCGTTCCCCGGCTGGGCCGCCACCTCGCCGTCCGAGCGCGGCGCGCTGCTGCGCCGCTGGGCCGAGCTCATCGGGCGGCACGTCGAGGAACTGGCCGCCCACGAGGCCCGCGACGTCGGCAAGCCGCTGTCCGGCGGCCGGATGAACGGCTACATCGCGCAGAGCATCGTCGACTACTTCGCCGGTGCGGCCGACAAGCTCACCGGGGTCACCCTGCCCACCCGCTCCCCCGGCTACCTCGGCTACACCGTGCAGGAGCCCTACGGCGTGTGCGCCGTGGTGATCCCGTGGAACGTTCCCTCCGTGCTCACCGCGGCCAACGTGGCGCCGGCGCTGGCGGCGGGCAACACCGTGGTGCTCAAGCCGTCCGAGGTGGCGCCGCTCGCGCCGCTCGCCCTGGCCGAGCTGGCCCGGCGCGCCGGGTTCCCCCCGGGCGTGCTGAACGTCCTGACCGGCGAGGGGGCCGAGGCCGGCGCCGCGCTCACCTCGCACCCCGGGGTGAACCACATCAGCTTCGTCGGCTCGACCACCACCGGCCGCGCCATCATGCGCGCCGCCGCGGAGAACCTGGTGCCGGTCAAGCTGGAGCTGGGCGGCAAGTCGCCCAACGTGCTCTTCGCGGACGCGGACATGGACGTGGCGATCCCCGCGATCGTCGGCTCCATCACCGAGAACGCCGGGCAGAACTGCTACGCCGGGTCCCGGCTGCTGGTCGAGGCGTCGGTCAAGGACGAGGTCGTCGAGCGGATCGCCGCCGCCATGCGGGCCGTACGGCTCGGCCCCTGGGACGCGGACCTGGACATGGGCCCGCTGATCAGCGCGGCGCAGTACCGCCGCGTGCTCGGATTCCTGGAGGAGGCCCCGCGGCAGGGCGCCCGCCTGGTGACCGGCGGCGGCCCTGCCAGAGAGTGGGCCAGAGAGCGGGCCGGGGGGCGGCCGGACGGCTGGTTCGTCGAGCCCACCGTGTTCGACGACGTCGATCCGGGCTCCCGGCTGTACCGGGAGGAGGTCTTCGGCCCCGTGCTCGCCGTCCAGGCGTTCTCGGGCACCGCGCAGGCCGTCGAGATGATGAACGACACCGACTTCGGCCTGCTGGCGTGCGTCTGGACGAACGACGTGTCGCGCGCGCTGCGGCTGGCGGGCGAGGTTCGCTCGGGCCAGGTGTCGGTGAACCAGTTCGCCGACGCCGGGGTCATCGGCTTCCCGTTCAACATGCAGAAGGACAGCGGCTTCAGCCGGGGCGGCGGCCACGGCGCGATGCGGGAGTACACGCAGGAGAAGGCGGTCGCGATCCGCCTGCTCGACCGCTGACGGCGGCGGGCGCGGGTCCGGGGCGGTGTCACTGTGTAATCCGCGCGGACCCGCTCCGACATGCGTGTATCCGCGCCCGGAAGCGCCGGATAACAAGCGCATGACGCGCGCCGCGAGATCCCGCGGAGGCATTGACACGCTACCGGCGCGGTAGCAGAGTACGTCGCATTGCGAGCCACCGAATCACAATGCGAGATGGCATCCACATTCGCGAACCGTCGGAGGGTAGCGTGCGAGCACTGGTCCAGACGGCCTTCGGAGGCCCCGAGGCGGTGGCCGTCCAGCGGGTCCCGGACCCCGAGCCCGGCCCGCGCGACGTGGTGGTCGAGGTGGCCGCCTGCGCGCTCAACCGCCTGGACCTGCTGCAGCGGCGTGGTCCGGGGATGCTCCCGGGCTTCAGCCTGCCGCACATCGCCGGCATGGACATCGCCGGGCGGGTGGTGGCGACCGGCGCGGCCGTCACGTCCCGGTCCGTCGGCGACCGGGTGGTGATCGACCCCACCGTCGGCTGCGGCTGCTGCCCGTCCTGCGCCGCCGGTGAGCGGGGACACTGCGCCGCGCTGCGGGTCATCGGCGGCAACGTGCCGGGAGGGTACGCCGAGTTCGTCGCCGTCCCGGCCGACCTGGCCTACCCGGTGCCCGACCGCGTCCCCCTCGACGAGGCCGCCGCGCTGCCCACCCCGTGGAGCACCGCCTGGCAGGCGACGTACCGCGTGGGCGAGGTCGGCGCGGGCGACTGCGTGGTCGTCCAGGCGGCGGCCAGCTCGGTCAGCATCGCCGCCATCCAGCTCGCCAAGCGGGCCGGAGCCCGCGTCGTCGCGGTGGCCAGCACCGACGAGAAGCTCGCCGTGGCCGCCGGTCTCGGCGCCGACCTGCTGCTGCGCGGCGACGCCCCGATCGCCGCGCCGGTACGCGACTTCACCGACGGGCGCGGCGCGGACGTGGTCCTCGACCACGTGGGCGCCGCCACCTGGCAGCGCTCGCTCGATTGCCTGCGGATCGGCGGGCGGATAGTGATGTTCGGCAACACCACCGGGGACGAGGTGTCGTTCTCGCTGGCGAGCGTCTACCACCGCGGCCTGCGGCTGCTCGGCTCCGGCGCCTACACCGCGGACGACTTCGGCCTGATGCTCCAGACGTACTTCTCCGGCGGCCTGCGCACCGTCACGGCCGCCGAGTGCGGGCTGGAAGACCTGCACGCCACCTTCGGCCTCGACAACTCCCGGGCGCTGGTCGGCCGGGTCCTGGTGCGGCCATGACGACGCCGGCCGACGCGCCCGCGGACCTGCTGGTCGTGGGCGGCGACGTGGTCACGATGGCGCCCGGACGCGAGGTGGTCACCGGCGCCGCGATCGCCGTCGCGGACGGGCGGATCGCCGCGATCGGCACTCCCGGCGAGCTGCGGGCCCGCTTCCCCGCCAGCCCCGAGCTGGACGCCCGCGAGTGCGTGGTGATCCCCGGCCTGGTCAACGCGCACCAGCACACCACCGCCGACCCCCTCGTGCGGAGCATGATCCCGGACGACATCTCCTCCCAGGAGGCGATCTTCGACTGGATCGTTCCGCTGCACGACCAGGTCACCGGCGACGACGACGAGCTGTCGGCGGCGCTCACGGCGGCCGAGTCGCTGCTGCGCGGCGTCACCACGCTCCTTGAGCCGGGCACCGTCGCCCACCCGCTGCGGGTGGCGGCCGGCCTCGCCTCGGCCGGGATCCGCGCCCGGGTCGGCCGGTGGGGCTGGGACGTGCCGGGCGCCGCCCACGCCCTGCCCGCGGCCGAGACCCTGGCCCTCCAGGAGGAGACCGTACGCGCGCTGCCCCCGGGCGGCACCGTCACCGGCTGGGTCACCCTCGTCGGGCACGACCTCGCCAGTGACGAGCTGTTCACCGGCGCCGCCGAGCTGGCCGAGCGGCTCGACGTGGGCCTGACCTGGCACGTCTCCCCCAGCGCCGCCGACACCCGCGCGTACGCGGAGCGGGCGGGCACCGCGCCCGTGCTGCACTTCCGGCGGCTCGGCGTGCTCGGCCCCCGGCTGCTGCTCGCCCACGCCGTCTGGCTGGACGACGCGGAGGTCGACGCCGTCATCGAGTCGGGCACGGCGGTGGCCTCGTGTCCCGGGGCGTACCTGCGGCTCGGGCAGGGGTACGGCCGGGCCGGGCGGCACGCCGAGCTGGTCCGCCGGGGCGGCAGGCTCGCCCTCGGCTGCGACTCGCACAACGCGGGCGACGCGCCCGACGTGCTGGGCGCGGCGCGGCTGCTCGCCGCGCTCGAACGTGACCGGGACGAGACGCCGGTCCTGCGCGCCGACCAGGTCTTCGCCCTGGCGACGATCGACGGCGCGCGGGCGGCCGGCCTCGGCGAGCTCGTCGGCTCCGTCGAGGTGGGCAAGGCCGCCGACCTGGTGGTCATGGACACCCGGGACCTGTCCTGGACGCCCCGGGGCGACCTGGCCACGCACCTGGTGTGGGGCGCGCCCGCCCACACGGTCCGCGACGTGCTGGTGGACGGCAAGGTCGTCGTACGCGACCGCCGGCTGACCACCCTCGACGCGGACGCGCTGCGCCGGGAGGCCGCCGAACGGTCGGCCGGGCTGCTGCGCCGGGCCGGCCTCGACGTCCCGCACCGCTGGCCGGTCGTCCCGGCCGGCTCGTACGCCCGAAGACCCTCCTGACCCCGTCCCGGCCCGCGAATCCCAGCGCCCCTCAGAACTCCCCCGCTGGTCACCGCCCGGGACCCACACCATCCGACAATCCACCGCGAACTCCAGAAGATCGAGCCCCCAGAAGATCGAGAGGATCGTTATGGCCGGAAACTACCGCGCGGGCACGGCCGCCGGTGCGATGATCGCCTGCTTCGGCGCGATCGCCCTGACCGGTTGCGCGAGCAACGACGCGACCGCGGTCAAGGCTCCGGCCGCGGCCGGCGACAGCACCGCCGACGCCGGCGGCCAGGCCGGCCAGCCGGACGTCAACGGCGACGGCAAGGTCGTCATCGGGGTGCTCAGCCCCGGCGACATCAACGACGGCGGCTACTACCAGAGCTTCGTGGACACGGCGGAGAAGTTCGCCACGTCCCAGGGCTGGACGCTGATCAAGCGGGGCAGCGTCAACACCAGCGACGCGCTCAACGCCGCGCGTGCGCTCTGCCAGCAGAAGGTGGACCTGATCGCGCTGGGCGCCTCGGAGCTGCGGGACGCGATCCCCGCGTCCGAGGAGCCGGTCTGCGGCAACACGGCGTGGTACGTGCCGTCCTCCGACAACATCCCGCAGACCCCCAAGATCATGCTCTCGGTGGACGACGCGAACCAGAGCCTGCTGGCCGCCGGGTACGCCGCCGGGCTGCTGCTTGAGGAGCGCGGCGACAAGAAGGCCGGGTTCATCACCGGCCCCGAGGTGGACTTCACCCAGTCCGCCGTCAGGGCGTACCGGGCGGGCATCCGCCTGGTGCTGCCCGACGCGACCGTGGTGACCACCTTCACCGGCGACCTCAACGACTCGGCGAAGGCCAAGGAGGCGATGCAGGCGCAGATCAGCCAGGGCGTCAAGGTGGTGTACCCCTACCTCGGCGGCGCCACGAACGCCGCCACCGAGCTGGCCAACTCGGCCGGCGTGTACACCCTCACGCCGGGCACCGACCAGTGCGCCTCCACCAAGCCGAAGTTCGACGTCTCGGTGATGTTCAGCCCCGGCGACTACTTCGCCTCCGCCCTGGAGAGCTTCGCCGAGGGCAAGCTGCAGATGGGCGTCAAGAAGGTCTGGCAGCTCGGCGTCGACCCGTACCCGACGGTGCGGCTGTGCGACGACAAGCCGGAGGTCAAGAAGAAGCTCGACGCGTTCATGGCGGACGTCGGCGCCAAGAAGTTCGACCCGGCGGCCGAGGTCAAGAGGCTCGGATCCTGACATGACGACAGTTGACGAGCGGGCGAGGGAGCTGACCCCGCCATCGACACCCGCTCTGCGGCTGCGGGGCATCAGCAAGCGCTACGGCCCGGTCGTCGCCGCCGACAACGTGGATCTCGACGTCAACCGCGGCGAGATCCACGGGCTGCTCGGAGAGAACGGCGCGGGCAAGTCGACGCTGATGAAGATCCTTCTCGGGCTGGTCCAGCGCGACTCCGGGACGATCATGCGCGGCGACACGCCCGTGGACGTGCACGACCCGCAGGACGCCGTGGCGCTGGGCATCGGCATGGTGCACCAGCACTTCAGCCTGATCGACGCGCTGACCGTCTGGGAGAACGTCATCCTCGGCGACACCGGGCGGATCGACCGCGCGGCGGCGTGCCGCCAGGTGGAGGAGGTGTCCCGCAGGTACGGCCTGCCGATCGACCCGACGGCCCGCGTCGAGCGGCTCTCCGCCGGGGAGCGGCAGCGGGTCGAGCTGATCAAGTGCCTGCGCCGGGACCCGTCCGTTCTCATCCTCGACGAGCCGACCTCGGTGCTGACCCAGGCCGAGTCGGCGGAGCTGTTCACCGTCCTGCGCCACGTCGTACGCGCCGAGAACCGCGCGGTGATCCTGATCAGCCACAAGCTGGCGGAGATCACCGCGGCCACCGACCAGGTGACGGTGCTGCGCAAGGGGAAGGTGGTCTTCCACAGCGCCACCTCCGAGACCACGCCGCCGGAGCTGGCCCGCCAGATGGTCGGGCGGGACGTCTCGCTGCGCGCGGAGGGGGCGGCGCTCGGCATGCTGCCGGTGGACGGCCCCGTGCCGTCCGGGGAACCCCCGGCCGAACCCCCGCCGGAGACCCCGGCCGAATCCGCGGCCGCGTCCTCGGACGCGGCCCCCGCGACGACCGGGACCGCGCCTGCCCTGCGGCTGCGCGACCTGACGGTCGTGATCGACGGCGTGACCGTCCTGTCCGACCTGAGCCTGGACGTCGCCCCCGGCGAGATCGTCGGCCTGTACGGCGTCGAGGGCAACGGCCAGTCCACGCTCGGCGACCTGCTCTCCGGCCTGATCCTCCCCTCCTCCGGCGCGGTCGAGCTGGCCGGGCGGCCGGTGGAGCTGGAGCGCCCGGGGGCGCTGCACCGGGCCGGGCTCGGCATCATCCCCGAGGACCGGCACAGCTCCGGCGTCGTCCTGGACATGAGCGTCGCCGAGAACCTGGTGATGAAGTCCATCGGCGACGTCAGCGGGCGCGGCTTCGTCAGCCGCCGGAAGATGCACGCCGTCGCCCGCCGCCTGGCGGCCGAGTTCAACATCGTCGCCCCGTCCCTGGACGCCCCGGTACGGAGTCTCTCCGGCGGCAACCAGCAGCGCGTCGTCCTCGCCCGCGAGCTGTCGGCCGGGCCCGGCGTGCTCGTCGCCGCGCAGCCCACCCACGGGCTCGACGTCGGCGCGATCGAGGACATGTACCGGCGGCTCCGGGACGCGGCGTCAGGAGGCGTGGCGGTGTTGCTGATATCCACCGAACTGGAGGAGGTCATGGCTCTGGCGTCCCGCATCGCGGTCATCTGCTCGGGCCGGATCACCGGCGTCCTGCCCGCCGCCGAGGCCACCGCCGAACGGCTCGGCATGCTGGTGGGAGGGGTGGCCGCGTGACCGCCCCCTCTACCGGCGCCCCGCCGGGGACCGGCCGCCGCCTGCTCGGCCTGCTGACCCCGCGCCCGTACGGCTGGCCGACCCCGGTGGCCACCGCGGTCGGCGTGGTGGTGGCGCTGGCCCTCTCCTCGGCCCTCATCACGCTCACCGGCGGCTCGCCGTCGGCGTCCGTCCAGGCCCTCTTCCAGGGCAGCATGGCCGACTGGACGGCGTGGAGTTCGACGCTGCTCTACGCGGCGCCGCTGCTGCTCGTCGCGGTCGGCGCGTGTGTCAGCGCCCGCTCCGGGTCGTTCAACATCGGCCAGGAGGGCCAGGTGCTCATCGGCGCGCTCGCCGCCGCCTGGGTCGGCCTGCGCCTCGCGATCAACGGACCCGTGCTGATCGTGATCATGCTGCTGGCCGCCGCGCTGGCGGCGGGCGCGTGGGCCGGTCTCAGCTCGCTGATGCACCGGCTGCGCGGGGTCAACGTCGTCGTCAGCACCATGCTGATGACGTTCGTCGCCCAGCAGGTCGTCGCGTACGCGGTGAACATGCCGTGGCTGCTGCAGGAGTCCCGGGTCGGCAACGCGCCGGTCTCCCCGCAGTCGAACCCGCTGCCGCCGTCCGGCCTGCTGGGCTCGTTCGGCGAGTATCCCGGCCTGCAGATCAACGGCGGCCTGATCCTCGCGGTGGCCGCCGCCGTGGTCATCGCGGTGGCCATCACGCGCACTCCCTGGGGCTTCCGGCTGACGATGCTCGGCCGCAACCCCCTCGCCGCCAAGCACGCGGGCGTACGCGTCAACGCGTTGGGCGGCGCGGCCCTGGCGATCTCCGGCGCGCTGGCCGGCCTGGCCGGGGCGGTGCTGCTGGCCAGCCCGGTCGGCGTCAACCGGCTCCAGCCGGGCATGGCCATGAACATCGGCTGGGACGGCCTGCTGGTCGCCCTGGTCGCGCGCAACCGGCCGCTGGCCGCCATGCCGGTCGCGCTGCTGTTCGGCGTACTGCGCTCCGGAGGCGGCTTCCTGGCCGCGACCGGGGTGCCGTCGTTCCTGGTCGACGTGGTCAAGGCGCTGCTGGTGCTCGCCTTCGTCGCGCCGCCCGTGGTCGTCGCCCTGGCCAGGCGGCGCCGTTCCGGAGGCCGCACGGCGGGAGCCCGCCAGGAAGCCGCGCCCGTCGCAGAGGAGGCCATCGCGTGAGCGCAGCCGACAACATCTCGACGATCCTGTCCAGCGGGATCAGGCTCACCGTGCCGCTGGCGTTCGCCGCGTGCGGCGAGTACCTGGCCGAGCGGGCCGGGACGATGAACATCTCCCTTGAGGCGATGATGCTCGGCGCGGCCTTCGGCTCGGTGGCCACCGCCTCGGCGACCGGCAGCGCCACCGCCGGCCTGGTGGCGGGCGTGCTGATCGGCCTGCTGATCGGGCTCGTGCACGGCAACCTGGCCCACCGCCTGGAGGTCAACACGTTCGTGGTCGGCCTGGTGCTCAACGCCCTCGTGCTCGGCCTGACCAGCTACCTGATCACGATCAGCTCCTTCGACTCCCACCAGGTGTCGCAGGTGAGCGTCCCCTGGCTGCGGGACATCCCCCTGATCGGCCACCCGCTGTTCGTCGAACGCTGGCCGGTCTATCTGCTGCTCCTCGTCGTCCCGCTGACCTGGTGGCTGGTGGAGCGCAGCAGGTGGGGCCTCGAACTGCGGGCCGTCGGCGAGCAGCCGCAGGCGGCCGACGTCACCGGCATCCGCGTCAACCTGCGCCGCCGCCAGGCGCTGCTGTGGTGCGGGGCGCTGGCCGGGCTCGGCGGCGCCTACCTGGCGGTGGGCGAGGTCGGCTCGTTCAACCAGAACATGACGGCCGGGCGCGGGTACATCGTCATCGCGGCGGTGATCTTCGGCGCGTGGCGGCTGGGCCGCACCCTGCTCGGCTGCGTGCTGTTCGGGCTCGCCGACGCCATGCGCCTGGCGCTGCCGGCGCTGGGCCTGACCATGAACTCGCAGCTCCTGGTGGTCGCGCCGTACCTGCTGGCGCTGGTCGCGATGCTGGTCTTCACGACCAGGAACCGCGAACCGAAGTCTCTCGGGCAGCCCTTCGTACGGGGCTCGACCTGACCTGATCCACACGTCCATCCCTTGATTGATCACTCGAAATCGGAGGAGAACCATGAGCGGTCTGACCCAGGCACGCTGGACGCACGTCGCGCTGCCGACCGGCGACCTCGACAAGGCCATCGACTTCTACACCTCGCTGACGCCGCTGGTCGTCGTGGAGCGCTTCCGGGACGACGCCGGCGAGAGCGCCTGGCTGTCCAACGACAAGCAGGTCGAGACGCCGATGGTGCTGGTGCTGGTCTCGTTCAACAAGGACAAGGGCGGGCAGCTCGGCCTGCTCACGCCGTTCGCGCACATCGGCATCGAGGTGCCCGAGCGCGGTGACGTGGACGCCATCGCCGAGCGGGCGCGCGAGCTGGGCTGCCTGCACTGGGAGCCCCGGGACATGCCCGACCCGGTCGGCTACATCTGCGCCCTGAAGGACCCGGACGGCAACGTCATCGAGATCTCGCACAACCAGCAGGTGTTCGACACGGTGCGCAAGCTGTGGGCGAACCCCTCCTGAGCGCCGAGCTCACCCGGGCCGCGGTCGCGCGGTACGTCGACGCGCTCAACGCGCACGACGCCGACGCGATCGCGGCCTGCGTGAGTCCGGACTTCGTCAACGAGCACACCTCCCCGCTCGGCCGGAGCGTCACCGGGCGGGACGGCTACCGGGCCAACCTCACCGGCTTCCTGGCCGACTTCGCCGACCTTCACTACGCGATCGAGGACCTGATCGTGGAGGACGGCCGCGCCGCGCTCGCCTACCGCATGTCGTTCCGGCTGCTCTCCGCGGGGGGAAAGCCGGTCGAGGTGCGCGGCGTGTTCCGCTTCCGGGTCGGCGCGCACAGCCTGATCACGCACCGTACGGACTACTGGGACAGCGGCGAGGTGCGGCGCCAGCTCGCCGACCCGGCGCCGTAACAGACGAACGGGTACCGGCGAACGGGTACCCGCGAACGGACGATGCCCTGGGGACCGGATCCCCAGGGCATCGTCGTGTTCCGGCGTCAGGCCGTGCCGTTCGAGGTCAGTTGCCCCAGTCCTGGTTCGGGACGACCGCCGCGGCGATGCGGAAGGCGCCGCCCTCGACCGGCTTCTGCTCCTCGGCGCCGCGCTCCTTGACGACGTTCTTGCCGAAGCCGTCCACGAGCGGGCGGCCCACGTCGCGCTTGAGCCACAGGCGGAGCAGATGGCGGCGGCGCTCGGGCTCCGGCCAGTCCACGTACCCGGTGCGCGAGTGCAGGGCGGCGTAGTTCAGCAGCCACTGCACGTCGCCCGGCTGGAAGTTCATGTCCAGCGCGAGCCCCTGCTCCTGGCTGATCTCGTCGTAGAGGTGCAGCAGCTCGACCTGGGCCTCGGTCAGCGGGGGCACGCCGTCGTACTTCTGCGCCGAGAAGATCATCGAGCTGCCCGCGTACGTGCTGAAGATGCCGTCCACGTAGCTGCAGATCGGCGACACGTAGGTGTCGGCGGGCGCGTCCGGGTCCTGGCCGCGCCAGTCCCAGTGCCAGGGCTCGAACAGCAGCGGGGCGAGCTCGGGCCGCCGGCGCAGGATCTCGTTGTAGATCGCGGTGCCGCTCACCAGGCTGCTGGCGCCGCCCTCCTTCGACGCGCGCAGGCACATCAGCGCCACGACGTCGGAGCTGTCGGAGTGGAACGGCAGCCGGTCGCGCACCCGCGACGGCAGCGCGCCGGGGTCGTCCAGCGTCTTGTTCGACGTGGCGATGACGTGGTCGAGCACGTCGCCGAGCTGGTTCTGCTCCATCGGCGTGCCGAGGTGCAGGCCCATCACGAAGAAGATCGCGCCGGCGAGGGCGTCGCCGTACTCCTCCGTGCGCAGGCCGCGCACCAGTACGAAGCCGCGCCCGGCGTCCATCTGCCGGGCGCACTCGTCGATCAGGCCGCGGGCGGCGTCCAGCGGGTAGTCGTCGGCGACCACGGTGCGCAGGTCGGGGTCGTCGGCGACGAACCTGCGGCCGACCTCCTCCAGCTCCGCGCGCTCGGCGTCGCCGAGAACGTAGATCCATTCGGTGGAGCCGGCCAGCTCGTCGCCGCGCCATGCGGAGGGACCGGAGATCGGGGACAGGGAGACTTCTGTGGTCATGATGATGCACTCCGAGTACTTGGGGGTCGCGTCTCAGAAGGCGATGACAGCTCGGAAGGGCCGTCACGGCCGGGATGCGAAGGTCCGGACAGGCGAGGACGGCGGACGACGCCGCGGGACCGCCCGATGCGGCGCCGCTCACCTCCGATGGAGGGGTCAGAAAGGAGTCTGCGGAGCTCCCGCGGCGGTGCCGGGGCGCATGCCCTTCCGCGGCGGGCTCACTCTCATCGGGTCCTCCCAGCCGGACAGGGTCGCCGCGAAGCCGGGTACGGCTACGTGGATCATGGCGCTCTCCTGCGGTGGTCGACTTTCCGCCACGCTAAACCGGCACAGATAGTTCCGTCAATAGAGACATCATCTCGCTATCCGTTATGCCAGCCGGGTCGGCCCACCGGTGGGCCTCACCGAGGGCCGCCCTGACTGATCACCTCAGCGGCGAGCGGACGCGGCCGCCGACCGAGCACCCCCGCGACGGGCGGGCGGCGCGGTCGGCGTTCCACCCGGGCCCCGTCGATCCGCCCGGCCCGGCCGCCCGCACGTCGCTGTGGGCGGCACGCCGATGTGGACGGCGCGTCACTCCGCGCGCAGCGACATCCCGCTGTACTCGACCCGGTCCTCGTCGAGCAGGGACACCTGCTCGACACCGGACTCCAGCAGCTCGCGCCAGTTCTCCCCGAGCCAGGACTCGGCGTCGGCCTGGCTGGTGAAGATCTCCCTCGGCAGCTCCCGGCTGGTCACCTCTCCGCCGTTCGCGTCCTCGTACCGCCATCGCCACGTCATGACTCACGCTCCCCTTCCGGTGCGGCCGACGCCCGCCCGGCCGCGATCCGGCGGTCCGCGACTCCGAGCAGGTCCCGCCGACCATACAACCGCCCGGAGCGCCGGTCTTTCCAGTACGCCCCGAGCCTCCGATCGAATGCCGGGCCCGGAAGGCCCGGCATCGGACGGGAACACGCGCCACGGAAAGATGACGTCCCGAGAACCGGGCCGCGTGCGGAACCGGTGGACGGGATCGCGCGGCGGGAGGGGCGGAATGCGGATCGTTCTGGAGGGCACAGCCGGACCCGAGGGGTGGCCCTCCCCCGGCTGCGGATGCGCCTCCTGCGGGCGGGCGGCCACCCTGCGCCGCCCGCTGTCGATCGTCGTCGACGGCCGGACGCGGCTCGCGCCCGGCGGCGCCCCCGCCGCCGGAGACCCGCTTTCGTGGCCGGAGGGCCACCTGGTGGCGCGCACCCTGGACGGCCTCGCGGTGACCGGTCCCGATGGGGGGCGGCTGCTCCACGCCGGGTCCGGCCTGACCGCGACCGCCTCTCCGCCGCCGGAATCCCACGAGGAGGAGCCGCCGCCGAGGCCGTACGACGTCGTGCTCATCGACCCGCTCGACCGTCCCGAGCGTCTCGGCGGCCTGCGGCGGCGCGGTCTGGTGACGCCCCGGACCCGCGTCGTCGCCGTCGGTCTCGACCATCGGGTCCCCTCGGAGGGAGAGCTGGCCCGCAGGCTCGCGTTCTGGGGAGTGGAGGCCGTGCCCGACGGCACCGTGGTGGACACGCGGGACCGGCCGCTCCCCACGCGTATGGCGCCGCGGCGCACGCTGCTGCTCGGCGGCACCCGCTCCGGCAAGTCCGAGGAGGCCGAGCTGCGCCTCGCGGCGGAGCCTCATGTCACTTATGTCGCGACCGGCCCATCCGGCGGCGACGATCCCTCCTGGCTCGCCCGTGTGCAGGCGCATCGCGACCGCCGGGCGGCGCACTGGGGCACGGTGGAGACGACCGACCTCGCCGAGCTGCTCCGTACGTCCTCGGGGACCCTGCTCATCGACGGTCTCGGCACCTGGATCGCCGCCGTCTTCGACGAATGCGGCGCCTGGCCCGGGTACGGGCAGGACGACACGCACATGCGGAGCGCCGTACCGGAGGAGACCGAGCAGAAGACGGACCTCTCCGCGCCCGACACCGGCCGGGCCGTGGCGGGGCCGTCACCGCTCGACCGGGTGGCCCTGCGATGCGACGAGCTGGCCGAGGCGTGGCGAGCGACGACGGCGGCCCGGGTGGTGGCCGTGAGCGACGAAGTGGGGCTCGGCGTGATCCCGGCCACCGCGAGCGGCCGCCTCTTCCGGGACACGCTCGGCCGCCTGAACCAGCGCCTCGCCCGCGAGTCCGAGGACGTCGCCCTGGTCGTGGCCGGTCGCGTGCTCTCCCTCCCCGTCTGAGCCCCGCCCCGGCCCGCCCGCCTGCGGTCCCGCGGGCCAGGCGGCCGAACGGCCCGGGTTCCCGCGCGGGCCGGGGCGGGATGTACCGGGCTCCGGCCCGCGGCTACGATCACGGTCTGTGCCGGGAACGCCAGAGCGAGAGACCGCCGGGGCCGCGGAGGCGTGGCTGTTCACGCTGGGAACGCTGACCGTCTTCCCCGTCCGCGCCTTCGAGGTGAACCGCCGGATCGCCGGGCGCGGGATGGTCCTCGCGCCGTTCGCCGGGGTGCTCCTCGGGGCGACCGCCGCCGCGGTGTCGGGCGCGGCGATCTGGCTGAGCGGCTCCGCGCTGCTCGCCTCGGTGCTGGCGGTCGGAACGCTCGCCTGGCTCACCCGGTGCCTGCATCTCGACGGCCTCGCGGACCTGGCAGACGGCCTGGGCAGCGGAAAGCCCGCCGGTCAGGCACTGGACATCATGAAGCGTTCCGACATCGGGCCGTTCGGCGTGGTCACGCTCGTGTTCACGCTGCTCGCCCAGGTGGCCGCGCTGACCCGGCTGGAAGGCCTCGGACCGCCCGCGCTGATCGCGGCCTGCGCGGCGGGGCGGCTCGCGATCACCTGGTCGTGCCGGGACGGGGTCCCGGCGGCCCGTCCCGGAGGCTTGGGCGCCTTCGTCGCGGGCACCGTGCGGCGTGGTCCCGCCCTCGCCGTGACGGCCGCCGTGCTCATCTGCGCGGCCGTCCTGCTGCCCGCGCTCGGGTCGGCGCTCCAGCCTCACCTCACCGTCCCGCCGAGTCCAGGCGTCAGTGCGGTGCATCCACCGGATGACCAACCGGCCGAGGCCCCGTACTCGTACGAGAGTTACTCCTACGACATCGCCCCCTATGCCGTGTCACCGGTGGACGAGACACCGTTGCGGTCGTCGGTCTGGTGGGGTCCGATGACGTTCCCTCTGAGCGTGCTGGCCGGTCTCGGCGCCGCGGCGCTGCTGCGGCGGCGGGCGGTGCGCAGGCTCGGCGGGATCACCGGGGACGTGCTCGGCGCACTGGTCGAGTGCGCGACCACCACGACGCTGCTGGTCTGCGCTTTCCTCCTTTGAGGCCCACGGCAGCCGCCCCCGGGCCGCCCTGCCCCCGTACGCGCCGGGTCAGCCGGAGACCGGCGACCCGGCGTCCCCGGCGGCCTGCCCGCGCGACCGGTACGGCGAGCGCAGGACGGCCACGACGACGGCGAGAACGGCCCAGCCGACGACACCGGTGGCGCCCGCGAGCGCGAGGTTGGGCGGGTAGGCCGCGTCGCCGACGAGCAGGATCAGTCCGGCCGAGGCGTTGAAGGCGCCGTGTCCCACCACCGCGGGCCACACGCTGCCGGTGCGCAGACGCACCCAGCCGAAGATCGCGCCGAGCAGGACGCAGGCGCCCACGAACATCAGCGCGGCCCAGGGCCCGAGATCCGGGTAGTTGTACCCGAGCAGTGTCAGCGGCGCGTGCCAGAGCCCCCAGATCACGCCGGAGACGAGCATGGCGCGCCACACGATCCGGGTCGGCCGCGGCGCGGCGTCGAGGGCGGCTCCGCCGAGGAGCCGCGGCAGGAGGTACCCGCGCCACCCCCACTCCTCGCCGAGCGACGGGATCGCGTTCAGCAGCGGCGCGACGACGACCGCCGAGACGAGCTGGGCCACGGCCAGCGTCTCGGGCGGGAGCGGCGCCCCGCCGGCCGCCTCCAGCCCGGCCCGGAAGAGGCTGAGCCCGCCGAGGTCGAGGCGGACCGCGCCGACCAGGGCGCTCACGGCCAGCGCGGCCAGCACGACCAGCGGCGTCCCCACCCAGGTCGCGGCGAGGACCTTGAAGGTCCGGCCGCGGGCCGGTCCCAATCCCAGGCCGGTACGGCCGGCCCACTCGCGGAACGGCGTCCCGCGACGGCAGATCAGCCACACGGCGAGCACACCGAGGGAGGGGGTGAACATCATCGCGGTCGCGACGGGCATCAGGGCCGGCGTGGCGAGGCCGGATCCGCCCAGCCACAGCGGCAGCGCCACCAGCCACGCGCCTCCGAAGGCAACGGCGAGGAACACGGCGAGATCGTTGACACGGCGCATCGGACGGACTCCTCAGTGCTTCTCGGAGACGAGAGCGTTGATCAGTGCGGCGCCCCGGGTGGCGTCGTCGACGCTGATCCCGAGCTCCCCGCCGGAGGTGTAGCGGACGACGAGGCACTCCCCACCGCGGATCATGATCGTGTTCCGGCCGGGCAGCCCCCGGTATCCCCAGCCGCCCACGTCGGCCGGGTGGCGCTCCTCCGTCCAGGCCCGGTCGAGGCTGCCGATCGGCACCGACCTCGACGGCCACCGCAGCGGGCCGTACGACACGGTGAAGGCTTCGGGGCTCACCTTCACCCTGATCGAGGTGAGCCAGAGACCGGCCAGCCCGGCGATCGCGAACACCGCCGCCCCGATCCACAGCTCGGGCGGGAGGCCGAGGAACGCGCAGACGCCGAGCGACGCGGCGGCGGCGAGGGCCACGAGGGCCACGCCCGCGCCCACGGGAGAGGCCGCGGCGGAGACCCACACGGGCCGCTCCCCCTGGTTGAGCACGAGGGCCTCCGGAGCGGATCCGGCCGCGACCGGCCGCTCGTCGGGACCGGGACGGCCCGCCAGCCAGCCGAGCCCGCCGACCGCGAACGCCGCGACGATCACGACGACGGCCTGCCAGCCGAGCGACGCCGCGTCCTCCCAGCGCCGCCGGTCCAGGTTGGCGGCGACGGTGGTGGCCTGCAGGCCGATCAGGAGTGCGCCGGTCCAGCCGAGCGGGGCGGTGGTCCACCGGCGCGCCGCCCGCCTCATCGCGACGCGTCCGGCGGCCGCCGCACCCAGGACCACGCCCGCGACGAGAACCCACAGCAGTGCGGCGAGGGCGAACACGGCGAACGGCATCGAACCGTTGGGCTCTCCGGACGGCCCCCAGTGTGTGGCCAGCGGGTCGGGCAGGCGGCTCTCGAACATGAGCGGCACGGCGACCAGCACGGCGGCGACGAGAACGGCCCACGCGCCGGTCGCCAGGAGGAACCGCCGGCGGAAGGCCGCGTCGCGTGCGGACGAGTCGTTCATGACATTTCCTTGATCAGTTCGATGACGTCGTGGGGGCCGTAGCCGTACCGGCCGGCCTCGTCGAGCAGGTCGCGCGCCAGGGACCTGAGCGCCTCGCGGGGGTCGGGCCGGCGCAGGACCGAGACGCCCCGGCCGCGACGGAACTCCAGCAGCCCCTCGTCCCTCAGGTCGCGCAGCGACCGCAGGACCGTGTTGGCGTTGACGCCCAGGGCGTCGGCGAGATCGCGCGCCGGGGGCAACCGGTCACCCGGCGCGACGTCGCCCTGGACGACCGCGCGCCGGATGGCGTCGGCGACCTGCTCGTGGAGCGGCCGCGGATCGTTAAGATCAAGCTTCAACAACATGGTGCTAGCGACATTAGCACCAAATTCCACCGAATGGTGCCGTCGCCATCAGCACCATTCGCTCCCATCATTGGTAGGACGAACCCTCGTTTATGCGTACGCTCAAAGCAGAGCTAGCATCGGCTCACGTGACCACAGTGCGCGTTCTCGCATCTGACACGGTCTCCATCGAGACCGGTGCTCTCGTAGTCGGCTTCCATGCCTCGCCCGGCGGCCCACAGGTCGCCCCAGGCGCCGACGACCTCGACTCGACCCTGGGAGCGTCCCTCGCCACGGCGCTCGGCGCGGTCGGGTTCACCGGAAAATCCGAGGAGATCGCCAAGATCCCCAGTCTCGGCGCCGTTCCCGCGCCGCTCATCCTCGCCGTCGGCCTCGGCGACCGCCCCGAAGGCGGATATGACCTGGAGTCGCTCCGCCGCGCGGCCGGCGCCGCCGCCCGCGCCCTCGCCGGCACGGCCTCCGCCGCCTTCACCCTCCCCGCCTCGACCGCCGAGCAGGTGGAAGCCGTCACGCTCGGCGCGCTGCTCGGCGCCTACGATTTCACCCGCTATCGCACGGGCGAGCGCAAGGATCCGGTAGCCGAGATCTCCGTGCTGTCCGGCGCCGAGGGCGCGGACGCCGCCGCCGAGCGGGCGTCCACCGTCGCCGACGCGGTCGCCCTGGTGCGCGACCTCGTCAACATGCCGCCGTCGGACCTGTGGCCGGCCAAGTTCGCCGACATCGCCGAAGACGTCGCCACCAAGGCGGGCCTGACCGTCGAGGTGCTCGACGAGACCGCGCTCAAGGAGGGCGGATTCGGCGGCATCACCGGCGTCGGCCAGGGCTCGGTCAACCCGCCCCGGCTGGTCCGTCTCGCCCACACCCACCCGGATGCCGCGCGCACCATCGCCTTCGTGGGCAAGGGCATCACCTTCGACTCCGGCGGCCTGTCGCTCAAGCCCGCCAACTCGATGGACTGGATGAAGTCCGACATGGGCGGCGCGGGCGCCGTCCTGGGCGCGCTGATCACCATCGCCAGGCTCGGCGTCCCGATCAACGCCGTCGGCTACCTGTGCCTCGCCGAGAACATGCCGTCCGGCACCGCGATGCGCCCCTCCGACGTGCTGCACACCTTCAGCGGCAAGACCGTCGAGGTGCTCAACACCGACGCCGAGGGCCGGCTCGTACTGGTCGACGGCATCGCCCGCGCCGCGCAGGACAACCCCGACCTGATCGTCGACGTCGCCACCCTCACCGGCGCGCAGATCGTCTCGCTCGGATGGCGCACCAGCGGCGTGATGGCGAACGACGACGCGCTCCGCGACGAGGTCGTCGAGGTCTCCGTCGCCCAGGGCGAGGGCGCGTGGGGCATGCCGCTCCCCGCCGAGCTGCGCAAGGGTCTCGACTCACCTGTCGCCGACATCGCCAACCTCAACCCCGACCGGTGGGGCGGGATGCTCGCGGCGGGCATCTTCCTGCGCGAGTTCGTCCCGGACGGCGTCCGCTGGGCGCACATCGACATGGCCGGCCCCGCCTTCAACAAGATGGAGCCGTACGGTTACACGCCGAAGGGCGGAACCGGCGCGACCACCCGCACGCTGGTCGCCCTGGCCGAGCGCTACGCGCTGCGCGCCGCCGACTGACCCACGAACCACGCGGACAAGTGAAAAGATGCTGTCGGTCCGTCCGGCGGCGTGGCAATCAACTGTGGCAATCCAACGAGGAGCATTTCTGTGGCAGACGGCAGCGGCCCCTATGACATCGTCGTCCTAGGCGGCGGCAGCGGCGGATACGCCTGCGCCCTGCGGGCGGCCGAGCTCGGCATGAACGTCGTCCTGATCGAGAAGGACAAGGTCGGCGGCACCTGCCTGCACCGCGGCTGCATCCCCACCAAGGCCCTTCTGCACGCGGCCGAGCTGGCGGACCAGACTCGCGAGAGCGAGGCCTTCGGCGTCCGCGCACGGCTCGACGGCATCGACGTCCCGGCGGTGCACGCGTACAAGGACAAGGTGATCAGCGGGCTCTACAAGGGTCTCGCGGGCCTCATCAAGAGCAAGAAGATCACCATTGTCGAGGGCGAGGGACGGCTGGCCGGTCCGGGCCGCGTCGTCGTGGGCGACCAGGTCATCGAGGGCCGCAACGTCGTCCTGGCCACCGGATCGGTGCCCAAGTCGCTGCCCGGCCTGGAGATCGACGGCGACAAGGTCATCTCCAGCGACCACGCCCTGGTCCTCGACCGCGTCCCCAGCTCGGTGGTCATCCTGGGCGGCGGCGTGATCGGCGTGGAGTTCGCCAGCGTGTGGCGGTCGTTCGGCGCCGAGGTCACCATCGTCGAGGGGCTCCCCCACCTGCTGCCCCTCGAGGACGAGTCCAACTCCAAGCTCCTGGAGCGCGCCTTCCGCCGCCGCGGCATCAAGTACGAGCTGGGCGTCCGGTTCGAGAGCGTCAAGACCACCGACACCGGTGTCGTCGTCACCCTGGAGAACGGCAAGACCCTCGACGCCGAGCTGATGCTCGTCGCCGTGGGCCGCGGCCCGGTCTCCGCCGGGCTCGGCTTCGAGGACGCGGGCGTCACCGTCGACCGCGGCTACGTCAAGGTCGACGAGTACTACCGGACCGGCGTTCCCGGCGTGTACGCGGTGGGCGACCTGATCCCGACCCTCCAGCTCGCGCACGTCGGCTTCGCCGAGGGCATCCTCGTCGCGGAGCACATCGCCGGGCTGAACCCGGTCCCGATCGACTACGACGGTGTGCCGCGCATCACCTACTCCGAGCCCGAGGTGGCATCGGTGGGCATCAGCACCGCCGTGGCGCGCGAGCGCGGCCACGACGTGGTGGAGCTGAGCTACAACCTCGCCGGAAACGGCAAGAGCAAGATCCTGCAGACCCAGGGCGAGGTCAAGGTCGTCGCCGAGCGCGACGGCCGGGTCCTGGGCGTGCACATGGTGGGCAGCCGCGTCGGCGAGCTCGTCGCCGAGGCCCAGCTGATCTACAACTGGGAGGCCACGCCCGGTGACGTCGCTCAGCTGATCCACCCGCACCCGACCCAGTCCGAGGCCCTCGGCGAGGCGATGCTGGCCCTGGCCGGCAAGCCGCTTCACGTGCACAACTAAGGCCCTCACAGAAAAACGCGAGAGAAGAGAACCATGCCGGTCTCCGTATCCATGCCCCAGCTCGGAGAGAGCGTTACCGAGGGCACCGTCACCCGTTGGCTGAAGAAGGAAGGCGAGCGCGTCGAAGCCGACGAGCCGCTGCTCGAGGTGTCGACCGACAAGGTCGACACCGAGATCCCGTCGCCGTCCGCGGGTTACCTGACCAAGATCCTCGTCGCCGAGGACGAGACGGTCGAGGTCGGCGCCGAGCTCGCCGTCATCGACGAGAGCGCCGGCGCCGCGGCTCCGGCCGCGCCCGCCGTCGAGGCACCCGCCCCGGCCCCGGCTCCCGAGCCTGTTCCGGCCCCCGCGCCGGCCCCGCCGATCTCCTCGATCCCGCAGCCCGCCCCGGCCCCGGCTCCGGCGCCCGCTCCGGTGGCTCCGCCCGCTCCGGTGGCTCCGCCCGCTCCGGTGGTCCCCGCGGCCGAGGTCGCCCCGGCCGGCGAGACCCCGTACGTCACGCCGCTGGTCCGCAAGCTCGCCACCGAGCACGGTGTGGACCTCGACGCGCTGGCCGGCACCGGCGTCGGTGGCCGCATCCGCAAGCAGGACGTCATCGAGGCCGCCCGCGTCCAGCGCGAGCAGGCCGCGGCCCAGGTCGCCGCTCCGGCCGCTCCGGCGGCTCCCGCCGCGGTGGCTCCGGCCGCCCCGGCCGCCGCGCCGGAGCAGGTCCAGGTGGACACCACGCTGCGTGGCACCACCGAGAAGATGTCCCGCCTGCGGCAGACGATGTCCAAGCGCCTGGTCGAGTCGCTGCAGACCGCGGCCCAGCTCACCACGGTGGTCGAGGTCGACGTCACCAAGATCGCGCGGCTGCGCGCGCGGGCCAAGGACGAGTTCTTCCGCCGCGAGGGCGTCAAGCTGTCGTTCATGCCGTTCTTCGAGATGGCGGCGATCGAGGCCCTCAAGCAGCACCCCAAGCTCAACGCGACGATCAACAACGAGACCATGGAGGTCACGTACTTCGACGTCGAGCACCTGGGCATCGCGGTCGACACCGAGCGCGGCCTGATCGCGGCGACGATCAAGAACGCCGGTGACCTCAACCTGGCCGGCCTCGCCCGTAAGACGGCCGACCTCGCTGAGCGGACCCGCGCCAACAAGGTCACGCCGGACGAGATCACCGGGGCCACGTTCACGCTGACCAACACCGGCAGCCGCGGCGCCCTGTTCGACACGCCGATCCTCAACCAGCCGCAGGTCGGCATGCTGGGCACCGGCGCGGTCGTCAAGCGTCCGGTCGTGCTCGACACGCCCGAGGGCGAGGTCATCGCGGTCCGCTCGATGGTCTACCTCGCGCTGACCTACGACCACCGCCTGGTCGACGGCGCCGACGCCGCCCGCTTCCTCACGACGGTCAAGCGCCGTCTGGAGGAGGGCCGCTTCGAGAACCAGCTCGGGCTCGCCTGACGCGACCCACGCAGGAGGCCGTCCCGCGTACGCGCGGGGCGGCCTCCGCCGTTTCCGGGGCCGCCGCCTACCGTGGGGGTCATGACCATCGTTGTGACCGGCTCGTCGGGCTTCCTCGGCTCGGCCCTCGTCCAGGCCCTGCGCGCGGACGGCGCCCCGGTCCTGCGGCTCGTACGGCGCGAGCCCACGGCGGCGGACGAGGCGTTCTGGGACCCGGAGCGCCACCTGCTCGACCCCACCATCCTTGAGGGCGCGGAGGCGGTCATTCACCTCGCCGGAGCGGGCATCGCCGACCGCAGGTGGACGGATCCGTACAAGCAGGAGCTGGTCGACAGCCGCGTGATCGGCACGCACACGCTCGTCGAGGCGCTCGGCCTGCTCAAGAACAGGCCGCGGGTGCTGCTGTCCGGCTCGGCGGTCGGCTACTACGGCGACACCGGGTCACGCGAGGTGGACGAGTCCGCGCCTCCGGGAGGCGGGTTCCTCGCCGATCTGGTGCGGGAGTGGGAGGATGCGGCGGCCCCGGCCGAGCAGGAGGGCATCCGGCTCGTACGGCTCCGCACAGGCGTGGTGCTGAGCCGCCGCGGCGGGGCGCTGGCCAAGGTCCTGCCGCTCTTCAAGGTGGGCGCGGGCGCCGTCCTGGGCGGCGGCCGGCAGTACGTCCCGTGGATCTCGCTGCCCGACTGGCTGGACGCGGTGCGGTTCCTGCTGGCCAGTCCGGAGGTCTCCGGCCCGGTCAACCTCACCGCCCCCGAGCCCGTGACCAACGCCGAGTACACGAAGGCGATCGCGCGGGCGCTGCGCCGGCCGGTCATGCCCCTCGGCACGCCCGCGTTCGCGCTGCGCCTGGCGCTGGGCGAGTTCGCGGACGAGGGACTGCTGAAGGGGCAGCGTGCCGTCCCCCGCCGCCTGCAGGAGGCCGGCCACCGGTTCTCGCATCCCACACTCAAAGAAGCGCTGGCCGCCGTACTCTAGTGGCTTCCTGTTTCCGTTTTTGGGAGTGTCCGATGAGCCGCATGGGGCAGTCGCACATCGTCGCCATCGGTGGCGGATCTTTCCGGCAGACCGAGCGGTACGGCTTCATCGAGCCGACCGGGCTGCTGCGCTACGTCCTGGACCTGACCGGCCAGGACCGGCCCAGGCTGGGGCTTCTGGCCACCGCGACCGGGGACGACGCCGACTGGCTGCTGAAGATGTACGGGGCGTTCCGCGAGTGGGACGTCGAGGTCAGCCACCTGACAGTGTTCCCCATGCCGAACGTCGCCGAGCCGGGCGAGTGGATCCTGGAACAGGACGCGATCTACGTGAGCGGCGGCAGCGTGGCCAACCTGGCCGCGCTGTGGCGCCTGCACGGCCTGGACGAGGCGTTCGCCGAGGCATGGCGCTCCGGGATCGTGCTGTCCGGCCAGAGCGCGGGAGCGCTGTGCTGGCACGTGGGTGGCAACACCGATTCGTTCGGGCCGAAACTCCAGCCGTGGGCCGAGGGGCTGGGCTTCCTGCCGTACTCGTGCGGCGTCCACTACAACTCCGACTCGCAGCGCAGAGAGCTGCTGCACGCGTCGGTGGCGTCGGGCGAGCTGCCCGACGGGTACGCCGCCGACGAGGGCGTCGGGCTGCACTATGTGGGCACCGAGTTCATCCAGGCCGTGACGGTCGACCCCGGCGGCTACGCGTACCGGATCGAAAAGGACGGTGCAGGCGGTGTCAAGGAGTTCCGTATCGAGCCGCGGCTGCTCACCTCTACCCTGGACGGGTGAACGAGCCGAGCATGATCCCGAGGTTGACCGGGCGGGAAGCCGTGAGCGCCGCATGACCGGGCTCGCGGTCGTCCGGCTGGGCGTCGACGTTCCGTACGAGCAGGTGTGGGGCCTCCAGCGCCGGGCGCACCGGCGGCGGGCGGCGAACGAGATCTCCGACCTGTGCCTGATGTTGGAGCACGCCCCGGTCTACACGGCGGGCAGTCGCACCCAGCCGCACGAGCGGCTCTCCGACGGCACTCCCGTCATCGACGTGGACCGCGGGGGGAAACTCGCCTGGCACGGTCCCGGGCAGCTCGTGTGCTACCCCATCCTGCGGATCGCCGACGTCGCCGGGTACGTCCGGCTGCTTGAGGACGTGCTGATCCAGATCTGCGCGGACTTCGGGGTGGTCGCGCGGCGGATCGCGGGCCACGGCGGGGTGTGGGTCCCCGGAGACGCCGCGAGCGGCCTGCCCGACCGCCGGGTCGCCGCGATCGGCATCAGGGTGGCGGGCGGCGTCAGCATGCACGGATTCTCGCTCAACTGCGTCAACGACCTGAGTTGGTACAACCGCATCGTCGAGGGCGACACGGGGGTGACCTCCCTGTCCGCCGAGACCGGCCGCCGCATCACGGTGGACGAGGTCATGCCGCTCGCCGAGAAGCGCCTCGCCGAGGCGCTCGGCACCGAGCCGTACGACATGTACGAGGAGGACCTCGCCTGACGGCACATCCGACGTCTGGTAATAAGCTGGACGACGTGTCCGTTGCCCCTGATGGCCGTAAGCTCCTCCGCCTGGAGGTGCGCAACAGCCAGACCCCGATCGAGAAGAAGCCGCCGTGGATCAGGACCCGGTTGAAGACCGGGCCGGAGTACACCGAGCTTAAATCGCTGGTGCGGCGCGAGGGACTGCACACGGTCTGTGAGGAGGCCGGCTGTCCCAACATCTACGAGTGCTGGGAGGACCGGGAGGCCACCTTCCTCATTGGTGGCGACCAGTGCACCCGACGCTGCGATTTCTGCCAGATCGACACCGGCAAGCCCGCCGAGTACGACAAGGACGAGCCGCGCCGCGTGGCCGAGTCGGTCAAGCAGATGGGCCTGCGCTACGCCACCGTCACCGGTGTCGCCCGTGACGACCTGCCCGACGGCGGCGCCTGGCTGTACGCCGAGACCGCCCGCCAGATCCACGCGCAGCTCCCCGGCTGCGGTGTCGAGCTGCTGGTGCCCGACTTCAACGGGATCCAGGAGCAGCTCGAGGAGGTCTTCTCCGCCAAGCCCGAGGTGTTCGCGCACAACATCGAGACCGTCCCGCGGATCTTCAAGCGGATCCGCCCCGCGTTCCGCTACGAGCGCTCCCTCGGAGTGATCACCGCGGCCCGCGAGGCCGGGATGGTCACCAAGTCCAACCTCATCCTCGGCATGGGCGAGGAGCGCGAGGAGATCACCCAGGCGCTGCGCGACCTCCACGAGGCGGGCTGCGACCTGGTGACGATCACCCAGTACCTCCGCCCGAGCCCCCGCCACCACCCCGTGGAGCGCTGGGTGAAGCCCGAGGAGTTCATCGAGCTGCAGCAGGAAGCCGAAGAGATCGGCTTCGCCGGCGTCATGTCCGGGCCGCTCGTCCGCTCCTCCTACCGGGCCGGTCGCCTCTACCAGCAGGCGATCGCGGCACGGCAGGCGCTCTAGAAACACCGTCCCGACCCGCCCTACGGCTCCGCCGCGAGCCGTACGGGCGGGTCTCGTTTTCATTAATTCACCCTGGGATTTGTATCCTGCAGAGCATGGCGAAAGACCCTGCGACTCCGGGACGGCTCAAGCAGATCCGGATGGTCGCCCAGTTCGTTAAACAGGCCAACCCCAAGGGCATGCCGATCGTCTACGGATCGGCGCTGGGCACCCTCGCCGTCTTCGTCGTCCTCGGTGTCCTCTTCGGCTGGACCTGGTACGTCTTCGGTGTGCTGGCCGCCATCCTGGTGGGCCTGATCGTGTTCAGCCGGCTGGCGCAGCGCGCGCAGTTCAGCATGCTCCACGGCCAGCCCGGCGCGACGTACGCAATCCTCCAGGGCATGCGCGGCAACTGGTACGTCGAGGAGAAGCCGGTGGCGGTCAACCGCGAGCAGGACCTCGTGTTCCGCGTGGTCGGCCACCCCGGTGTGATTCTTGTCTCCGAGGGGCCGAGCAACCGCGTGCAGCGGATGCTGGTCGCGGAGAAGAAGCGGGTGCAGCGGGTCGCGATCGACGTCCCGGTGTACGACATCCAGTGCGGCGACGGCGAGGGCCAGGTGCCGCTGGCGAAGCTGCAGCGCCACCTGATGAAGCTCCCGCGCAACCTGAAGAAGCCGGTCGTCTCCGAGGTGAACAACCGGATGCGCGCGCTGACCCCGGCGATGCCGATGCCCAAGGGACCCATGCCGAAGAACGTCCGGATGCCGCGCGGCCCCAAGGGGCCCCGCTGAACCCCGGGGATCAGGACGTGAGCGTCGCGAAGCGCCCGGTCACCCGAGCGGAGACCTCCCGGGCCAACCGCGGCTGGTGGGACGGCGCGGCGGACGAGTACCAGGCCGAGCACGGCGGCTTCCTGCGCGACGACGGGTTCATCTGGTGCCCGGAGGGCCTGGACGAGGCGGACGCCCGGCTGCTCGGTGACGTGTCCGGCCGCCGCATCCTTGAGGTGGGCTGCGGCGCCGGGCAGTGCGGCCGGTGGCTGCTCAGGCAGGGCGCGACCGTCGCGGCCGTGGACCTGTCGCACCGGCAGCTCCAGCACTCCCGCCGCATCGACGACGCGACCGGCCTCTCACTGCCGGTCGCGCAGGCGGACGCGGAGGTCCTGCCGTTCCTGGCCGATTCCTTCGACCTGGTCTGCTCGGCGTTCGGGGCGCTGCCGTTCGTCGCGGACCCGGGCGCCGTGCTCGCCGAGGTGCGCCGGGTGCTGCGTCCCGGCGGCCGGTTCGTGTTCTCGGTCAGCCACCCGATCCGGTGGGCGTTCCCCGACGATCCCGGCCCGCGCGGGCTGACGGCGGACCGGTCCTACTTCGACCGCTCGCCGTACGTGGAGCTGGACGACGGCGGGGTGCCGTCCTATGTCGAGCACCACCGGACGCTGGGCGACTGGGTGGGCCTCATCGCCGGCGCCGGGTTCGTTCTGGCCGGGCTGGTCGAGCCGGAGTGGCCGGACGGCCACGAGGGCGTGTGGGGCGGCTGGAGCCCGCTGCGCGGCCGCCACTTCCCCGGCACCGCGATCTTCACCTGTCTGAATATCTAGCCGCCATGGCGTGGAAGACCTCCCGCGGCCGCCACCGCACCTCGTCGATCATGCTGACCACACCGTACGAACCGAGGTCGGCGTCCCCGCGCCGCTCGTAGCCGGCGAAGGTGAACCAGAACGCGCTGTCCACGCCTTCCGCCGCGAAGACGTCGAGCAGCTCGGTGAAGTACCGCACCTGCTCGGACTCGTCCGGCTCCAGGTCGTCCACCTGCTCGATCGCCCATGCCATGCCGCCTCGGTCACCGGCCCCCTTGTAGGGGCAGGTGCCGAACTCGGTGACCGCGACCGGCTTGCCGTGCCGGAGATGTCCGCGGATCTCCTCATGGAAGTTCGCCGCGTTGTAGGCGGCGCGGTAGGCGTCGACGCCGACGATGTCGAACGGCGTCCAGTCGATGAACTCCCAGGGCGCCGACGCGTAGGTCACCCGCCCGCCGAACCGGGCGCGGACGCCCTCCGCGGCCTCGGCCAGGAAGGCGTTCAGCCGGGCGAGGGTCGGCCCCATCGACATCCAGTCCTCCGCGGTGAAGGACCCGAGGGCGGTCAGCCGGTCGTAGAGCGTCTCCCCCGGCAGGAAACCGGGCGCGAAACCGCTGATCTCGCACCCCATGACGTAGACGACCTCGGCGCCCGCCGTACGCAGCCGCTCGGCGCGGGCGGCGCAGTCGGCGAAGAAGGGCCGCATCTCGTCGGTGGTCAGCTCGCAGGGGAACGGCGCGAACCAGACCTCCAGGCCCGCGTCGGCGGCGTGCTCGGCGGCCACGCTGAGCCGCTCCGGGTCCCCTCCGGACACGCGTACGGCGGTGCAGTGCAGCTCGTCCGCGATGACCCGCATCTCGCGCCGGACGACCTCGGGGTCGAAGTGCCGCCGGGAGGCGGCTCCGGGCAGGAAGCCGGTGTCGTAGTTGATGCCCACGGCTCTCATGTCGTTCCCTTCTCTCCGAGCCAGGCCAGCCCGTTCTCCAGCAGGTCGAAGGCGAGATCGACGTCGCCGCGCAGCAGCCGTCCGGCCTCGGCGGGCGGCATCCCGGCCGCGACGCGCTGGAAGAAGGTCTCCTGGAGTGTCAGGACGGCGGCGCTGATCTGCGCGGCCGCCAGTTCGGCCGCCAGTGCGGCGGGGTCGGCGCCGGGGGCTCTTGCCGGCTGCGGGTGATGTCCCGCGGCCCCCGGGGCCGCATCGCTCCGGGGGGAGGTCCCGTCACCGGCCGCGTCGCTCCGCGGAGGGGTCTCGTCGCCGGCCTCGCGCGGCGCGGACGATCCTTCGCCGGTCTCGCACGGCATGAGCGGTCGCCCGCCGGGCAGCAGGGCGCGGGCCAGGGCGCGCCGGCTGCCGTACTGGAGGCGGTTGACGGCGGCGGTGAGCGCGGGGCTGTCCACGATCACCTTCATCCGGGCGATCAGTTCGTCCGCCTCGCCGATCGGCGCGGCGGCGAAGGCCAGCAGGTACTCGCGCAGGGCGCGCAGCGGAGATCGGCCGGGCGGGCGGGCGATCACCACTCCGGCGAGGTCCTCCTCGACCGCGTGCAGGACGAGGGACTCCTTGGACGGGAAGTATTTGAACAGCGTCACCTTCGCGACGCCCGCCGCCTCGGCGATCTCGTTGACCGTGACCGCCTCGAACCCGCGCTCGGCGAACAACCGCATCGCCACGTCGCCGATCGCCTGCCGCGTGCGCCGCTTCTTGTCTTCTCTGAGACCGGCCATACCGGCACAATAAATGAACCGGGTTCAGAAGCAAACCCGGTTCATCTTTTTAATCTCGCGTCGGAAGACCCGCTCAGAGGCGGACGACGACCGTGTTGGAAGCCCGATCATGCAGGCCGCGGCGGTCCCGGTCCCAGATCAGCGCGGGTACGGCGAGGCAGAGCAGGAAGGTCCGGATCAGGACGGCCAGGAAGGGGGGCCGGCCGCCGTCGAGCGTGGCGACGCGCAGGCCGAACAGCCGCATGCCGAGCGTCATGCCGAGGGTGCCGACGAGGAGGACGTTCTCCACCGCGAACACGGCGAGGCCGACCCAGCCGACGTCCGGGTTCTGCACGCGGAAGATGCCCCCGGCGATGGCCCAGGTGCAGAGCAGCCAGTCGACGAAGACGGCGCCGACGCGGCGCCCCCACCCGGTGACGGAACCGCTGCCTTCGGCCGGAAAGCCGAGGCGCTCGCCCGGATAGCCGAGGTCGACGCCGGCCGACCGGACTCCCCCCATCCAGGTCTGGGTCCACCGGGGCTGCTGCTTGCTCATGACTCCACAGCGTATCCGCGCCTGTCACCGGTCTTCCGCTTGGAGGTCAAGACGACCATGATTAATCCCACCATCACCCGAAATTTCAGCTATTGGAGTGAACTTTGCGCTCGGCGGACCCTGACGACATCGACGCGCGCTTCGAGGCGCTGGTCGCGCAGTTCGGCGAGGACGAGATCAGGCGGATGGAGGCGGCGGCAGCGCGCCTCCCCCGCTCGGGGCGACGCCGTACACCGGTGATGATGCTGGCCATTCTGGGCGTGGTCGCTCTCGCGGGCGCGATCCTCAGCCTCCGGCCGGACCTGCTGGCCGGGGACACCGATCCGGCCCCGACGCCGCGCCCGCCCTCACCCGCGATCATGCGCCCGGCGAGGGAGGCGACCGATCCCCCGGTCACCGATCCGCCGGCCGACACGGGCACCCGGGACGCCTCGCCCGCGCCGGACACCGTGCCGTCGTCCCGCCCCTGAAACCACCGCGACACCTCCGCTCCCAGAAGTCTCGATGAGCCGAATTTCCGCAGGCGCATCATCACGCCGTGATATGCCGGGCCGATCGCAAAGATATTCGGTGAACGGGCAATTTCTGCACAGGAAATGCCGCCCCGGGCCCCGCCGCCCCCATGATGGAAAACGATCCGGCGCGTACGAGCGGTCGGGAACGGCACGCCCCATCGCATGGCGGCGCGCTCTGTCACGACCTGGTGGCGCCACGGGCGGATCCGGCCACGCATTGACGACCGAGACGCAAATACTGCCCTGACCTGCGCAAACGCATGATCGGCCGCCGGTTCGCGGTTACCGCCCGAGCACGTTCCCATTAACACGGGCGAAACAAGCGAGACATGGAGTGGAAACGGCCGGGACTTATTTTCGGGATGCTGGCCCATGCCCCTGGGAGGTTCAAGAGTGTTCAACTCTGCCGATGACGTCCTGAAGTTCATCCGGGACGAGGGCGTGCAGTTCGTCGACGTCAGGTTCACGGACCTGCCGGGGACGACGCACCACTTCACTTTCCCCGTCGAGAACTTCGGCCCCAATGTATTCACCGACGGCCTCATGTTCGACGGCTCGTCGATCCGCGGTTTCCAGGCCATTCACGAGTCGGACATGCTGCTGCTGCCCGACCCGTCCACCGCGGTGCTCGACCCGTTCCGCGTCCACAAGACGCTGAACATCAACTTCTTCGTGCACGACCCGCTGACGGGTGAGGCCTACAGCCGCGACCCGCGCAACGTCGCCCGCAAGGCCGAGGAGTACCTCAAGGGCACGGGCATCGCCGACACGGCCTACTTCGGCCCCGAGGCGGAGTTCTACATCTTCGACGACGTCCGCTTCGAGACCAAGGCGAACGCCGGTTACTACTTCATCGACTCGGTCGAGGGCGCCTGGAACACCGGCAAGGCCGCCGAGGGCGGGAACCTGGGCTACAAGCCCCGCTACAAGGGCGGCTACTTCCCCGTCCCGCCGATGGACCACTTCACCGACCTGCGCTCGCAGATGGTCCGCAACCTCATCGAGGCCGGCATCGAGACCGAGATGCAGCACCACGAGGTGGGCACCGCCGGCCAGGCCGAGATCGACTTCAAGTTCGGCACGCTGCTCAAGACCGCCGACAACCTGATGCTGTACAAGTACATCATCAAGAGCACGGCGCTCCAGCACGGGCACACCGTCACGTTCATGCCCAAACCGCTCTTTGGCGACAACGGCTCCGGCATGCACTGCCACCAGTCGCTGTGGAAGGACGGCGAGCCGCTCTTCTACGACGAGGTCGGCTACGCGGGCCTGTCCGACATCGCCCGCTACTACATCGGCGGCCTCCTCAAGCACGCCCCGTCGCTGCTCGCGTTCACCAACCCGACGGTGAACTCCTACCACCGCCTGGTCCCGGGCTACGAGGCCCCGGTCAACCTGGTGTACTCGCAGCGCAACCGGTCGGCGTGCGTGCGCATCCCGATCACCGGCTCGAACCCCAAGGCCAAGCGCCTGGAGTTCCGCGTGCCGGACCCGTCCTGCAACCCGTACTTCGCCTTCGCGGCGCAGTTGATGGCGGGGATCGACGGCATCCGCAACAAGATCGAGCCGCCGGAGCCGATCGACAAGGACCTCTACGAGCTTCCTCCGGAGGAGGCCCGCCAGGTCCCGCAGGTGCCGGGCTCGCTGCCGGAGGTGCTCGACGCCCTCGAGGCCGACCACGACTACCTGCTCGAAGGCGGCGTCTTCACGTCCGACCTGATCCAGACCTGGATCGCCTACAAGCGGGAGAGCGAGATCGACCCGATCCGCCTCCGTCCGCACCCGCACGAGTTCGAGCTCTACTACGACTGCTGACCGGTTGCCGCGCGGTGACCTGCATGTTCATCGCGCGGTTCCCGCATGGTTCTGCCTCAGTTCCGTTCACAGCTTCGACCCGTTCACGGGACCATGGCCGGATCTTCTTACGGCTGGGAGTTGGAGGTTTGACCGAGCCAGCACGGCAAGATCAGTAGCCTATTCCCAAGCTGACAGCGCGGGTTCGATTCCCGTCAGCCGCTCCAAGCCCGAAGGCCCAGGTCAGGACAGAGATCCAGACCCGGACCTTGATTGTTTCTGAGGTTGTTCGATCTTCACGAGCCCATTACGCGGAGCGGGTCGTGATCGTTCCGATCGGCCGGGGCGCACGCGATCGGCCGCTTCCTGACGAGGTTGGGCCCGCCGACCGGGAACGCACATGATCTGCCGCGGCATCTGTCGGCTTCAGGTCCCACGAGACGATCGAACAGGTCATCACTGTCGCCGCGAAAGCCGTGCACCACTTCGACGAACTCGCCGCGAACGAACCCGGGCACCGAGCCGCAGTCACGGATCTGCCGCCGATCGCGTCCTCATGCCGCCGAAGCGGTGCGGAAGTCCTCGTCGGTTGTGTTCCTGGATGGTCTGTTAGCTGATCCTCTGCACGGTGGCACCCCGTCGGATAGCGCGGGGGATCTCGGCGACGGAGTCCACGATGTCGATCAGGTGGGCGATGCTCTCGGCTGGAGCGGTGGAACTGACATCGACGGTGTAGGTGATCCCGGTTGACCGCCAGCTCTCGGTATCGAAGCCGCCGGCTGCGGAAACACGCACGCCCAGGAGTTCGATTCCCAGTGCGGCGGCCTCCCGGTAAAGGTCGTTGAGGACGCATCCCGCGGCCGCGAGGTGAAGGAGATGTCCTCCGGTGAAGTCCGCCCTGACGCTCACGCCCTCGGGCGTCCACCGATGAGGGAAATGTACCGCGTGCTCATCCGTCACCTTCAGCGATCCTGCGCTCACGATCACGTTGAAACGATCACCCATGATTCGGCTCCCGGCACCTCGGGCGTACGGACGTGAGGACAAGAGCCGTCCTACACGTCGCCGCCGCCAACCGTCAACACAGCTCCGTTCCAGCAACGAGCGCAGCATCGATGGCAGCCCGCGTCGACTCGTCGGAGTCGGGCCACAAATGGCTGTAGGTGTCGAGGGTCGTCTTGGCGCTCGCATGCCGTAGGCGGGCCTGGACGACCTTGACGTCCGCGCCCGAGGCGATCAGGAGCGACGCGAGGTAGTGCCGCAAGCCGTGGAATCGAAAGCCCGCGGGAAGGTCCTGCACCTTGCTGGGGGCTTTCCGCATTGCACGCTCAAGTTTCCATGGGCCGACCTGTGCGCGTTGTCATCGGTCAAGTGCGTCTCACCGCTGTAGTCGGCCTGGACATGGGCCGAGAGTTCCAGCGCCGGCGATGTAGAGGCGAAGCCCTGTTCCGTGTCTGTTCCGCCGGAACACGAAAGATCTCCGAAACTGCTGGCAACTGCTGGAACCTGAAATCCCAGCTCAAAGCCAGTTTTGGAGATCGGCCGTAGGTCAGAGAAGTACCGCTAGAAGAACCCGACCGACAGTCGCGATTCCTGGCAGCTATCGGGGGCGGGGGGAGAGTGGTGCGTACGAACCGGACACCTCCGTCATCGGCTGGCGTCGCGGGTTCTCTCAAGCGACGATCGCGATGACCGCGGAGGCGTAGCCGACGGCCTCCAGGGCCGCATCCACCGTTCCGGCGAGGTTGAGCGTGACGTTGTTCTTGCAGCTCGCGGTGTAGCTGGAGGACGCGCGCCAAGCCGTGGGGAGGGATGGGATGGTGCCCGACTTGCTCCAGTTGTGGTCGCGGGACCCGGACTCGAACGTCCCGTGGAGTCGCCCGGAGGTTTCGAATACGAAGGCCGAGCCCGACGACAGGCGGACGACGCAGACACCGGAGACGTTGTAGCTGGTGGCACCCGAGTCGTGCATGTGTCCGGACCACTGGTAGGTCCCGTTGTCATACAGGGTCAGCGATGTCCAGCCTCCCACCGGGACCCCTCCGCTGAAGGTGACGTTGCGGTTGACAGCTATCGGCGAAGGCAAGCTGGACGACGAGGCCAGACGGCTGGCCGCGGCGGCGTTGTCGGCTTGTGCCTGGCTACGGGCCGCGGGAGTGACGCAGACATCGTCCCCGGTGAAGGCCTCGCGCCACACGTATCCCTGGATGCAGGTGTGCGGTCCGTACGCGCCGTTGGTCCAGCGGGAGGCTTTGACGCTGTTGTCCTGGGCGGCCTGAGTACGGACGGCGGGGGTGACGCAGACGTGGTCGGAAGGGCGTGCCTCGCGCCAGACGTAGCCCTGAACGCAGGTGTCGGGACCGTAGACGGCGGCGGATGCAGGCGTGGCGACGACGGCGGGGAGGACGGCGAGGCCGGCGATCGCGGTGGTGGCCAGGCCGAGTGCGGTGCGCTTCATGGTGATCTCCTGAGTGCGATTACTTCCCGGCATCACCCTTGCCTTCCGGGGCTTGTGTGCCCAGTGAAAGGCCGCCCGCCTGTATGTTCCTTGATCGCGGCATGCGAACCGCTTTGCAATCAGCCCGTGAGGGCGGCAACTCCTCCAGACCAATCCCTCAACGGCGCCCCGAACAACGTCGGTGGCGCGAGTGGGTGAGTACGCCGATCAGTCGTTCCGGGCGGGTGGCCCCCGCCCGGAACGATCAAGGCGACAGCTTGGCCGTGTACGGCCGGGTCAGGCACCGGCGAGCTGAGCCTCGCGGGCCCGGGAACGGCGGGCGGTGACAAGCGACGCGGCGATCAGCCACAACGGCAGCAGCAGGTAGACGACCATCGCCGCCGGGCCGAGGGCACCGACCACGCCCAGCACGACAGTGGTGATCGCGAACCATTTCGGCAGGGTCGCGGTGCGCAGGCCGCCGAGGCCGAGGCCCCAGAACGCGGCCACCAGGCCGACCAGGGCGGGCAGCCAGCCGACCAGGGCGAGCTGGCCGATCGTGGCGGTAGCGGCGGCGTCATGGACCTCGGCCGCGTTGGTCAGTGCGATCTGCACGATCCCGAGCCCGCCGACGCCCGCGGCCGCCACGAGGAACCCGCCGTGCGCGACCGACGAGTAGGTCGGCTCGCCGGCCTCACCCGAGCGCAGGGATGTGCGCGCTGCGGCGGCGAAGAAAACCAGCATGAGCGCGCCGGCGAGCAGAGCGAAACCTGCGATGGAGTTCTGGACGGCCGCGTCGCCGATGACGGTGACGGCCTTGGTGTCGGCCGGGTCGTCGGGCGTCTTCGCAATGAACATTTGCCCGGCCCAAAGGATGCCGGCCAGGCCGCCGGTCCAAGGCAGGAACTTCTCGAACGCAGAGAGCCGCATGACCGGCTCCTTCCTGTGTGTGCTGCCGGTGGCCCTCACCGGCGTACCGAGCCTCGGCCGCCCGCCGGTCCCGCCGCACGATTCAGATGTCCTGAAGGGTTCGGGAACTGTTCCCGGGCATGCTGACACCGGGTCGATCACTCCCACAGAATGGCGGTGTGCAGCAGGCATTGGTCGCTCTCGCCGCCGCCGTACCCGTTTGCATCGGCGTGCTGGTGCTGCGCCGCCGCCCGCGCCACCCGGGGGGCTGGCTGCTGGTCGCGCACGGGGTGCTCTTCTTCGTCCTGCTGACCTTCGACGAGCTGAGCACCTCCCGGACGGGCCTCATCGTCGACCAGCTGACCATGGGTGCCTGGGTCGGGCTGTTCCTGTGCCTGGTCATCATCGCCTACCTGCTGCCTGACGGGCGCACGGCGAATCGGCTCTGGCGCTGGTGGGTACGCGTCGGGCTGTTCGGTGTCCTGGTATTCGTCGTCGGGGCGGCCGGTGATCGGCAGGGGTTCGCCGATGCCCACGCCGGGGCCGCGCTGCCTGTGCCCTGGCTGCCGGAGCCGGTCTCCGGGCTGCTCGGTGTGGTTGGGCTTCTGTTCGTGGCGCTGCTCATTACCGGCAGTTTCTTCGCCGTCTGGTGGCGGCTGCGCCGGGCGTACGGAGATGAGCGGCTGCAGCTGCTGTGGCTGGTGTGGGGAGCGCTCACCGTCCCGGTGACGCTGCTGGCGGGCTGGGTGAACTACTTCCTGCTGGATGAAGGGCCATTGTTCCCGGCAGCGTTGGGGCTCATCGCGGTCGGCCTGCCGGTCACCGTCGGCGTCGCGATCCTGCGGCACCGGTTGTTCGACATCCGGCTCGTGCTGTCGCGCACGCTGACTTACCTGCTGCTCGTCGTCGCCGTGGTGGCCGTGTATGCGTTGTTGCTGTTCGCTACCGACTGGCTCATCGGTAACGACACCGTGGGCGGGCTGCTGGCGGTGGGCGTGGTCGCTGTGGCCGTGCATCCGGCGTACTCGTTCTTGCGGCTGCGGATCGAACGCTGGGTCTACGGATTGCGCTCCGACCCGCGCGCGGCGATCCGCCTGCTGGCCGACCGCACGGAGGCGGCCGACCCGGACGGACTGGTCGAGGCGGTGACCGACGCGGTGGCCTCGGCCCTACAGGTCGGTCGGGTCTGGGTGGAGGCATCCGGAGCCGAGCAGGACACCGCCCTGCGAACGCCGATGATCCACCGGAATGAGCAACGCGCTGATCGCGGAGATCCGCGACGAGGTCAAGGCCTCCATTGCGGAGGTACGGCGGCTCGTCGACGACCTGCGGCCACCGGCGATCGACGAGGTGGGCCTGTTGCACGCGATCCGGCAGCGCGCTGTCTCCCTGTCCGGTGCAGTGACGTTCGAGGTGACCGGCCCCGAGGGGCTCCCGGCGCTGCCCGCCGCGGTTGAGGTCGCCGCCTTCCGGATCGCGTCCGAGGCGATGACGAACGTCGCCCGGCATTCCGGCGCCACCCGCTGTCGCGTCGCTGTCGAGGTGGGCGGATCATTCGAGCTGACCGTGGCCGACAACGGCTGCGGGACGGACCGGACCACCACCCGGGGCATCGGCTGGACCTCGATGCGCGAGCGGGCGGCCGAGCTCGGCGGAAGCTGCACGATCAGCAGCCGGCCCGAAGGCCGCTTGGTCGTCCGCGCGGTCTTGCCCTTGAGCGACAACGATGGCGGGCCCTTCGCGGAGTGGCTGTGGCCGCGGCTGGGCATGTCGTATCCCAGCGCCCTGGGCTGGGCTGTGGAAATCGAAAACGCGGCCGAGAAGTCCGGCACTTCGGGGATGGAGCTCTTCTTCACCCTCCTGGACGAATTCCGCGCCGAACGCGATCAGCCGCAGGATCCTGCAGCGAAGTAGCTCTCCTGCCCGTCAGGACTGTGGCCGAGCCGACCGTGGGACCCCAGCCATCAGATCAAGCCCGGCCGCGCAGGCGGGTAGCTCTGGAGAAGGGTTGCGCCGACTGGGCGGCGTAGGGCAAACCATTGTGGAAGGATCCCGACTTTTCACGAATAGAAGGGTTCGTGGGATGACGCATCCGCCGCGCTCCTATCTGCCGGTAATCCTGTTGGCGGCACTGGCGTTGCCTGTCATGACATCTGGCTGCTCGGCGGTCGGCCGGCTTACGGGCTTGGACTGCATAAACGATCCAACCGGTTCAATGGCTGAGCGCGCCCAAAATGAATCCATTTTGGATAAGATGCCGCCTGGCGCTCACGACGCTTCGGATGTGATTCCCACGCTGGCGTGCACTGACGCCAACGGAATCGGTGAGGTCGAGCGTCTCATCAAATTCGATGGAACGCCTTTCGACGTCGCCTCCTACTATGCCTCCGAAGCGAAGCTGTCAGGATGGCGCATGACGAAGGATGGCACTCGGGAACTGAAGAGAAAAGTGGGGACAACCGAGTATTGGCCGTCCGACACCTGCTACTCCAAAGATCTCGGCGGGTTCGTTGCCGATCTTTTAGTGGCCTTTGATTATTGGTCAAGCGATGCAGCGAGCAACCTCTCGCCACCACGATATTGGCTCCAGATATCATTTTCCCCGACTGGGGGAAATTGCAAGAACGGGGTCGATATTGATTATTGATTTTTGCTCACCGAGATCGACTCGGACATCAGGGATTCGCCTGATAGGAACAGGCACGCTCGTACAGATACACGGATGAATGTCAGGAGTCCCAAAAAAGAGCGCGGACTTCGAAGAATGGGTCTCACCACAAGTGATTCACACCGGGAAAGCTCCACGTCAACCTGACTGCCGCGAAACGAACAGGAGTTCTGCGAATGGGAAAGCGAACTCGCTCGCGGCGCGAAGTCCTTTGCAGCTGAGAGCCGATAACCACGGCGCGGGGCGGAGGGCGCTACCAGCAGATTGGCTTCGCACGTGACTCGCTCGCCGACGCGGCGGACGCGTTCGAAGCCGTCCAGACGACCCTGACGTGCAGATTGACGGAATGTTGCGCGATCTATGGCGGTACGCAGTGCTGTCATGTACTATTGCCAAAATCGCAAAGGATCTTCGAATCGGAGCGGATTCAATGGTGCGAGCGAGCTTCAAGGCGTGGGCCGCGGCCTCTGGTGCCGCACTCCTGCTGATTGCTGGAGCAGGCAGCGCAAATGCGGAGACCACTGGCGCTACGGCGTGGGCGACATGTGTGAAGAAGGTAGACGGGGGCAGGCAGATAACGGGCGAACCCTGGGTCAAGGTAAAGAGCGGGTGCGCTTGGACGTACAAGGTCAAGGTCGTGTGGAACTACGGGCCTGACGGCAAGTGTGTCAATCTCGCGCCGGGCGAGACGACGAGAAGCGTGTCCATCCCCACCGCTTCGTACCAGGGCGTTGCATACTGCTGAAGCCGCCGAGCCGGGTAACAATGTTAAGCCGCGGCTCACCGCGCATCGACCTTCGGCCTGATCAGGGCACGCCCAGATATGGGGACAGTGCAAGAATGGGCCGCAGAATCCCGTAGGGAAAAGAGCCCTCTAGGTGCCTGGCCTAGGGTGGCTCTTTTTCTTTTCCGACTCAGGGAAACCCATACCGCCGGTGTCCCGCCACGGGCCAATCTGCGTGCGCTCTACCGGACCGACGGCGCGCGATCGAGGACGGGGTCTTACAGGAGGCGCTGCACCGTCCACCGGGCGAGGCCGTCATGGGTGCTGGACATCACCGCGTGCGGAAGGCAGCGTCGACGACTACGTCGACCACCTGGTGTGGCTGGTCGGCCTGACGCTGTCCGATCCCACGCACTTCACCCGCTTGTACACGACTCAAAGGAGGCGCTCGGCGTACTGGCGATCGAGATCGAGCGCGTCTGAGAAAAACTAGAACGCCTCGGCCTCTGCGGTCTGGAAAGTTGGGGGCGTCGTACTGTGCCTGCCGCCGCCTATCTCCGGCTCTCAGGCGCCGTCCACGTTCACAGCAGTTGCTCCAGGGAACGCTTCGTCGGCAGGAAGCCGGAGGCTTCGTAAAACGAGCGCGCATCATCGTTGAAATCCCAGACCTCGGTGACGAGGCGGCGGCAGCCGGCCGCTCTTCCCGCCTCTCGAACGGCATCGAGCAGGGCGGTCGCGGCTCCGCGCCGTGTCGCCTCCGGCGCCACGGCGAGCTGGTTCAGGACGATGAACGATTCGGGCCGCAGGAACGCGCTGGGGGCACGCTGCTGGAGCGCCGCGGTCGCGTATCCGACGCATCCGCTCCCCGCGAGCTCGGCGACGAAGCCCCAGACGGACTCGCGACCGAGCTGCTCTCTGTAGATCGTCGCCAGCTCCTCCGGCGGCGGCTGCTCGTTGTAGATGTCCGGCCGATGCCGCGTGTGCAGATCGTGCACGTGGCGGTTCATCTCAGCGAGTAGGGCGGCGTCCTCGGGAAATGCTCGACGCACGGTCAGGGCTGACATCGGGTGGCTCCGCTCGCGATGGTGACAACGGGTGTGACTCTAGATCAAGACAGAACGAAGAACAGCGGATCGATCCCAGCGAACTACCGCCGCGGCCCGATCTCGCCACGTCCCCCGAGTGCCGGGCGGACGGTGGTGAAGTCGGCGATGGGCGGTGGGGGCGCCCGCGCGCCACAGGTATGACGAACGGAGCCCCGTTCCCTCTCGTGGTTATGCTCCGTATGACCGCCTGTGACGGGAGGCGTATCCATGACAGAGCGGAAACCGCCCGGCGTCAGCTTCGAGAGCTGGATCGACCGGCAGATACGCGAGGGCACCGAGCGCGGCCTGTTCGACAACCTGCCCGGCGCGGGCAAGCCCCTTCCCGACCAGGGCAAGCCGTACGACGAGATGTGGTGGGTGAAGCAGAAGCTCCGCGAGGAGAACCTGTCCATGCCGCTGCCCGGCACGCTCGCCCTGCGGAAGGAGGCCGAGGAGGCCCTCGCCGCGGCGCAGGGGGCGAGGTCGGAGGCCGAGGTCCGGAAGATCGTCGCGGACATCAACGAGAAGATCGCTGAGGGGATGAGGAAGGCGATGTCGGGGCCGCCGCTCAACCTGACGCCCTTCGACGTGGAGAAGGTCGTGCGTGAGTGGCGCGCGCATCAGCCCGCCGGGACGCCGCCGCCCGCTCCCCCGGCGCAACCCCGCCCCAAGCGGGATGGCTCCTGGTTCAGGCGGTGGCGCAGGTCGTCCTGACCCCGCCCCGAGATCAGGCTCTGCTCACCCGAAACCTGGGCGATCCGGCCTGGCCGTACGGCGGCGATCAGCGCGTCAGGCGATGCCCGCCCCCCAAGAAGGCGAATGCCGCGAAGTATGCTCAACGACGTTGATCAACGCCTGACGACGGGAGCGATCATGGAGAGCAGCGAATTCGTGGAGGTCACCTCGGAGGCCGAGCTCCGCGAGTTGCTGGGGGCACCGATGCCGAGGGCGATCACCAAGGAGCGCGTGCGGCTGCACGAGCGCGACCGGGAGTGGCTGGCGGTCTCTCCGTTCTGTCTGGTCGCCACAGCCGACGCGGACGGGGCCTGCGACGTCTCCCCGAAGGGCGACCCCGCCGGGTTCACGCTCGTCCTGGACGACACCACGATCGCGATCCCCGAACGGCCCGGCAACCGCAGGGCGGACGGCTTCCTCAACGTGCTGTCCAACCCGCACGTCGGCCTCATCTACCTCGTCCCGGGCCGGAACGAGACGCTCCGCATCAACGGCAGGGCCCGCCTGGTCCGCGAGGCGCCGTTCTTCGACCGGATGGTCGTCAAGGGGCACCGGCCGAGTTTCGCCCTCGTCGTCGAGATCGAGCAGATCTTCTTCCACTGCGCCAAGGCGTTCCTCCGCTCCGAGCTGTGGAAGCCGGAGACGTGGAACCCCGACGCCCTGCCGTCGCACGCGCGCATCGTGAAGAGCCTCCAGCCCACGGAGGAGACGCTGGAGGAGCTGGAGCGCTACTACGGACCCGAGTACGCCACCCGCCTCTACCAGTCCGCCCGCCCTGCCACCAAGTGATCGCCGGGCCCGGCCTCCGCGTTCCGCGAAGCGCCCCGCAACGGCGCCATTCGTAATCTCAGCCGGGGGATGCGGGGCGGGAGACCGCCCCGGCCGTCCCCGCCCAGGGCCGCTGCGCGCGCCCTCTGTACGGGCCACGCCGTTCCAGGCCGGGGGCGTGGCCGGGCGGCCGAATAAACGATTGGACACCCCGGTCGCGGCACCTGAAGGATGCGGGCCATGACACGCACCGACTTTCCCTCGTCCTTCGACGAACGCACCATGCTGACGACCTTCCTCGACTACGCGCGTGCCACTGTGCACGCGAAATGTGAGGGGCTCTCGGACGAGGACGCCGGCAAGGCCCCCCTCCCCGGGTCGCCGCTCATGACGATCTCCGGCCTGGTCAGCCATCTGCACTGGGTTGAGTACTCCTGGATGCAGGTCGTGTTCCTCGGCGAGGAGGACCACGGACCGTGGACGGAGGAGGACCCCGACCGCGAGATGCGGATCGGCCCCGACATCCCCCTGGCAACGCTGCTGGCCGACTACGAGGCCCAGTGCGACCGCTACCGGAAGCTGGTGGCGTCCCTCGATCTCGGCACCCTCGCGAAGCGCAAGGTCCGGAGCGGCAAGGATGTGGAGCTGCGCTGGATCATCATGCATCTGATCGAGGAGACCGCCCGCCACAACGGGCACATCGACATCCTCCGGGAGATGGCCGACGGCGTCACCGGCGACTGACGCCGCCGCACCACACCGATCACGCTGCCGGGATGGTCCGCCGCGGCGGAGAGCCCTACTCCTCCGCGGCCGTCAGGCCGGTCAATGCCGGTTTCCTGTGTTCACGGATGAACGCGAGCACGGCCACCGAGCCGGTCGCGGCGACCGCGGCGGCGACGAAGAGAGCCGAGCGCAGGCTGTCGACCGTGGCGGCGCGGAGCGCCTCACCGGTCAGGCCGGCAGTGTCGTGGCCGGCCACAGCCACCAGGACGGCCAGGCCCGCGCCGGCGCCCGCTTGCAGGACGGTGGAGGAGAGGCCCGAGACCGCACCCTGCTCGTGCGGGGCCACGCCGGTCGAGGCCACGATGAACATGGTGGCGAACGACAGGCCCGCGCCCAGGCCGAAGCCGACGACCCCGGCCAGCAGACCGAGATGGGACCCGCTGACGGACAGGCTCGCCGCCAGCACCGCCGTACCGGCCGCACCCACGACCAGGCTGAGCACCAGCGTGCGGTACGTCCCGAGGCGCGGGATCAGCCGCTCGGCGGCCAGGTTGCCCACCGTGATCGCCAGGGTCGGCCCGAGGAAGGCCAGGCCCGACCGCAGGGCGTCGTAGCCGAGCACGTCCTGGAAGTGCAGCGTGAGGAAGTACGGCACGCACTGCAAGGTCAGGCCGTACAGCAGGATGGCGCCGGCGCCGACGCTCGTGTGCCGGTTGGCCAGCAGCCGCAGCGGCAACAGCGGGTTGCGGCTGCGCGCCTCGATCGCGAAGAACCCGGCGAGCGACGCGGCGCCCGCCGCGAGGGCCCCGAGGACGCCCGGGGAGGCCCAGCCCCAGTCGGCACCGTGCGCGATGGCGAGCACGAGCACCGTGATCCCCACGGTGCCGGTGAGCGCGCCGGGCAGGTCGAGCCCGCCCGGCCTCCGCGCGCCGTCCGGCGTCAGCACGGTGAACGCGGCGGCGGCGCCGACCACGGTCAGCGGCACGTTCACGAAGAAGACCGCCTCCCAGCCGAAGGCACTGGTGAGCACGCCGCCGAGCAGCGCGCCCAGGCTGAGTCCGGCGGCGCCGCACACGGCCCACACGGTCATCGCCCGGTTGCGCGCGGGCCCCTCGTCGAACATGGTGACGACCAGCGAGAGGGTCGCGGGCATCAGCACCGCGCCGCCGATCCCCTGCAGCGCCCGTGCGCAGATCAGGAGCCCCGGGGAGGTGGCCAGCCCGCCGAGCAGCGAGGCCACGCCGTACAGCAGCATGCCGCAGACGAACATCCGCCGCCTGCCCACCAGATCGGACAACCGGCCGCCGAGCAGCAGGAAGCCGCCGAAGGGCACCGCGTACGCGCTGACCACCCATTGCAGCGCGTTCGGAGAGAAGCCCACGTCACGCGCGATCCACGGCAGCGCGACGTAGACGACGGTGAAGTCCAGGGCGGTGATCAGGCTGCCCAGGCCGAGAAGGACAAGAGGGAACGCGTATCGCATGCCGGACAGCCTGGTGGCGCCCCCGGAGGCCGGCCAGCCCCGCGTTTTGACTACTCAAAGATTGCCTATGCTGGGGCGGACATGGATCGCGCGGTTGAGTTGAACGAGTTCCTCAAGTCCCGCCGGGCGCGGCTGCGGCCGGACGACGTCGGCCTGCCGCATCGGGGCAACGGAACGCGGCGGGTACGCGGGCTGCGCCGTGAGGAGCTGGCGCTGCTCGCCGGGGTGAGCGTGACCCACTACACGCGGCTGGAGCAGGGCCGCGGTCAGAACGTCTCGGCCGAGGTGCTGGACGCCATCGCCGGGGCGCTGCGGCTCTCCGGAGACGAGCGGGCATACCTGCACGCGCTGGCCCGCCCGGCGCGCGGGAGTCATGATGTCGCGTCGGCCCCGCTCAGGCCGGGGCTGCGGCGGCTGCTGGACTCCCTGGTGCTGACGCCGGCCCTCGTCCTCGGGCGGCACGCCAACGTGGTCGGCTGGAACGCGCCGGCCGCCGCGGTCTTCGCCGACTTCGCCGCGCTACCCGAAGAGCGCAGGACCATCGGCCACCTGATCTTTCTGGACGAGGAGATCCGGCGCATGCACGGCGAGGGCTGGACGCGGCTGGCCCGGGAGCACGTCGCCCAGCTCCGGGTCCTGGCCGTACGTCACCCGAAGAGCCCGCAGATCATGGCGCAGGTGGACGCGATCTGCAGGGAGAGTCCGGAGTTCCGCCGCCTGTGGCATGAGCACCACGTGGCCGTCGCGACGTACCGGGACTATGTGCTCGACCACCCCGTCGTGGGCGAGCTGCGGCTGTCCGCCGAGCTGGTCGCCCTGCCCGGCGATCCGGAACTGCAGGGGATGGACCTGTTCGCCGCCGAACCCGGTTCGGAGTCGGAGGACAAGCTGCGGCGCCTGGTCGCCACGACCACGCGCCGGCCGTCCCCGCGCTAGCTCTCTCCACGCGAAGCCGGGGTCCGCGCGGCCCTCACATCGCGATGCGGCGGCGTACGGCGGCGGAGAGCAGGTCCACGCCGATGACGAGCACGAGCACGATCAGCAGGTGCGTGGCCATCTGGTCGAACCGGAAGAGCTTGATCGACTGGTTGACCAGGAAGCCGATCCCTCCGGCGCCGACGAGCCCGAGCACCAGCGACGAGCGCACGTTGACGTCGAACCGGTAGAGCAGCAGCCCGATGAACTGCGGCACGACCGCGGGCAGGATCGCGTGCGCCACGACCTGGACGCCGCCCGCGCCGTTGGTGCGCAGCGCGTCGCGGGGGCCGAGGTCGATCTCCTCCATCGCCTCCGACCACAGCTTGCCCATCACGCCGGTGTTGTGGAAGATCAGCGCGAGGACGCCGGCGAACGGTCCCAGCCCGACGGCGGTCACAAAGATCAGCGCGAACACGACGTCCGGCACCGCCCGCAGGAACGACAGCAGCGACCGGGCCGCCTGGTAGACCCACCGGTTCGGCGTGGTGGTCCGGGCGCCGAGCACGGCGAGGACGAGCGCGAACGGCACCGAGAACGTGGTGCCGAGCAAGCCGATGTAGAGCGTGACGAGCGCCGCCCGGATCCCGGACCCCAGCACCGGCCAGGACAGGTCCGGAGGGATCGCCTCGCCGACGAAGTCGGCCATCCCGTGCCAGCCCCGGACGAGCTCGGCCGGGGAGAAGCCGGTCCCCTGCCAGGCCAGGACGTGGAGCGCGACGAGCACGGTGACGACGGCCGCTCCGAGCGCCGAGGGCGAGCGGCGGCGGGACGGCGGGGCCGGCACCGCTCCTCTCCGCCCGTCCGGGTCGCCCGCCGTCTCCGCGACGGCGACCAGGCCGCTCCCCCTGCCCGGCGTGCGGTGGTCGCGGGGTGTGTCCCAGGTCATGACGCCCCCTCCCCGGCGGCGTAGAGGTCATCGAGATCGCGGTCCGAGAGGTGCGCGGGCGCGGTGTCGAACGCGAGCCGGCCGCGCGCGAGCCCCACCACCCGGTCCGCGTAGCGCCGCGCCAGCTCCGGCTGGTGCAGCACGGCCGCGACGGCGAGGCCCTGGCCGCGGGCCAGGTCGGACAGCAGCTCCAGGACCTGCGTGGCGGCGGCCGGGTCGAGGGCGGCTACGGGTTCGTCCGCGAGCACGACGTCGGCGCGCTGGCACAGCGCGCGGGCGATCGCGACGCGTTGCTGCTGCCCGCCGGAGAGCCGGCCCACCGTGTCACCCGCCCGGTCGGCGAGGCCGACGCGGTGCAGGCACTCCATCGCCTCGTCGCGCAGCTCGCGGGGGAACAGCGCGGAAACGAGCGAGTGCCGCAACGGCAGCCGCCCGAGCGCCCCGGCACAGACGTTGTCGAGCACGGTCCGGCGCTGGACCAGGTGGATCTTCTGGAAGATCATCGCGGCTCTGCTGCGCCGCCGGGCGAGTTCCCGCCCGGACAGCCCGACGATCTCCTCACCGTGGAGCCGGATCGACCCGCCGTCGGGCTGCTCCAGCCCGACCACGCAACGCAGCGCGGTGGACTTGCCCGAGCCGTTCGCCCCCAGCAGCACGACCAGCCCGCTCGCGGGGATCCGCAGGTCGAGCCCGGCCAGCACGGTACGGCCCGGGAAGGACTTGCGCAGCCCGGTGATGGACAGCGACGGCACGGCCTCGGGGGACGGCCTGTCGGCGACGGCGGTGCCGCCCGCTGAACGTCCCGGCGACACGCTCATACGTCCTTCTCGCTCAGGCCGAGCGCGGCGGCCAGCTCGAACAACGGCCGGTAGGTGTCCTGGGTGACCTCGGCGAGCGGGCCGGGCGGGTCCACGTCCAGGAAGGCGCCGACCTTGGCGACGTCGCCGGGGTCGAGGCCGAGCAGCGCGTCCTTCAGGACGGTGCGGAAGGCCGGGTCGAGCGTGCCCGCCACGGTGATCGGGTCGTTCGGGATCGGGTCGGACGTCCAGACCTTCCGGTAGCGGGAGGGGTCGAACGTGCCGGCGGCCTGCGCGACGGCGAGCTGCTGGCTGTTGATCTCGGCCGCGTCCACCTTGCCCTTGGTCAGCGCGAGCAGGGCCTCGGGGTGCCCTCCGGCATAGTCGATCTTCACGTCCGCCTCCGCGACGCCGGCGGTCTTCAGGGCGTAGCGCGGCAGCGCGTCGCCGGAGGTCGATCCGGTGCTGCTGAGGGCGAGCGTGCGGCCCTTCAGATCAGCGATGGACGTGATCGGCGAGTCCTTGGGCACCCAGATCCCGGCGGTGTACGTGGTCAGCCGGCCGGAGGCGTCGGCGAAGGAGACCAGGGCCTGCGCCCCGGCCTTCTGGCTGGCGAAGACGTAGCCGAGCGGGCCGAACTGCGCGATGTCGAGCTTCCCGTTGCGCATGGCGAGCACCTCGGCCGAGTAGTCGTCCACGACCTGCAGCTCGACCGGGCAGTTCAGCTTCTTCTCCAGCGCCGAGGCGAGGACCTCGTACGCGGGCTTGAGCTTGGCCGGGTCCTCGTACGGCTCGATGCCGAACCGGACCTTGCCCTCCGGGCAGGTGGCCGAGGCGGAGCCGGCGGCTCCGGTGGCCGTGCCCGTGTCTGTGCCGCCGCAGGCGGCGAGGGCGAGACAGAGGGATGAGACCGCCGTGACGAACGCGATGGACCGCTTGGCGCGCATCCGATTCTCCTTCAGCTTTCGACGAGTACGCGGTGGGGGTGACCGGCCCGGATCAGACGGGCCGGTCGGATGAGAGGGCCTCGGCCGGAGCCGGCCGAGCCGGGTGATCTGGAAGGGGGTCTGGAGGGAGATTTAGGCGAGCAGGTCGTCGAGGACGCGCGGGGCGAGTCCGAGCGCGGTCGTCATGCCGACGCCGGAGGTGACCGCGACCGCCCGAACGCCGGGAAGGGGGGCCTCGACGAGGAAGTCGCGGTCGGGCGAGGCGGCGTAGACGCCGCGCCACCGCTCGACCACCCGCAGCGGTCCGGTCCCGAGGAGCCGGGCCGCCTGGGCGAGCACCGCCTCGTCGAGGACCTCGGCGTTGAACGGGTCGAGCGTGCGGCCGTACACGTGCGTGTCACCGAGGGTGAGGTCGCCGTCCGGCCGCTGGGTGAGCATCAGGTTCAGCCCGGCGGCGACCAGGTCGGGGTGCTCGGCCTCCAGCCGCGCGCGTACGGCGGACAGGGACGGGCAGCCCCCGAAGCCCCGGTAGCGCAGCAGCGAGAAGCCGCTGAAGACGGCCGGATCGACGGCGCGGTCCCACGGCGCGCGCACCCGCAGCATCTGCAGGGTGCAGCGCTCCACCTTCGCCTCGTCGGCGAGATCGGGGAAGTGCCGGTCCAGGTCGTGGCCGGCGGCCAGCACGACCGCGGTGGCCGCCACATCGCCCCGGGCGGTGCGGACCAGCCCCGGCTCGATCGTCAGCGCCGCGGTCCCCCACAGGAAGCGCACGCCCTGAGCCGCCAGCCAGGACGCGAGGGCGTGGACGGCCTCGCGGGGATCGACCCGGATGTCCAGCGGCAGCCATGCCCCTCCGACGGCGTCCGGGCCGACCGGAACGCGGGCCTCGACGTCGGCGCGATCGAGCAGCCGCACCTGGTCGCCGCGCCGGTCGCGGAACTCCTCGAGCACGGCGCGCTCGTCGTCGGCGCGGGCGACCACCACGGTGCCGGACTCGCGCGCCCAGAAACCGGCCTCCTTCGCCAGCCGGATCCACGCGGCGCGGGCGTCCAGGGCGTATTCGAGCGCCGGGCCGTCCTGGGCCGTGACACATCCGTGGCCGAAGTTCCGCACCGAGGCTCCGACCGCGTGTTCGTCCCGTTCGACGACCACGACGGACAGGCCACGGCGTACGGCGTCCACGGCGTGGGCGAGGCCGACGATCCCCGCGCCGACGATGACGATGTCGGCGCGTTCCCGTGGCCTCGCAAGCAGCGGTGCACTTGTCATGACAAGTAAGGTGGCCGACTTCTCCGACGCTCGTCAACACGCCCAAGCGAGTTGTCGCACCTTGTTCGCCTTCTATTAACCTCGCAGGTCAGAGGGGTTAGCGAGAGATCGGATCCCCTTGCGTCGGCGGCGTCGAGATGTATAGTCAACTGCCGTGGAGCAGGCAATTCACGAGCGCATCGCCGACGACCTACGGCGCCGCATCGTCGGCGGCGAGCTCTCCGTCGGCGCGGCGCTGCCATCGGAGTCCCAACTGTGCGAGCAGTGGTCGGTCTCGCGCGGTCCCGTACGGCAGGCGTTGAGCGCGCTGCGCGCCGAGGGGCTCGTCGGCGGCGGCCGCGGACGCCCGCCGGTCGTGCGCACGGGCCAGGTGTCGCAGCCGTTCGAGACGTTCCTGTCGTTCTCGCTGTGGGCGCGCGGCCTCGGCCGTACGCCCGGCCAGCGCACGGTGGAGATCGCGCGGCGGCCCGCGCGGCCCGAGGTGGCCGACGCGTTGGCCATCGACGAGGGCGACCCGGTCGTCGAGCTGCTGCGGCTGCGGCTGCTGGACGGCCGGCCGACGATGGTGGAGCGCACCGCCTTCGTCGAGCCGGTGGGCCGTCTGCTCTTCGACTTCGACACCGACTCGGGGTCGGTCTACGCCTACCTCGCGGAGCGCGGGGTCGATCTTTCCGTCGCCCGGCACGTCTTCGACGCGGTCGCCGCCGACGAGACGGACGCCTCGCTCCTCGACGTCCCGCCGGGCGCGCCGCTGCTGCGCGAGCGCCGGAGGGCCGGCAGCGCGGCGGGCGAGCCGTACGAGTACTCCGACGACCGTTACCGGCCGGACGTCGTCACCTTCACCATCGAGAACGCCCAGCGGGCCCGCCCCTCGGTCGGCCGCACCTGGCGGCCGGGCCGTGACGACGACATGCGACCCGCACCTGCTGAGGAGGAACCGTCTTGACGATCGAACTCGTGGTCCTGGACATGGCCGGCACGACCGTGGAAGAACACGGCGCCGTGTACCAGGCGCTGGCCGAGGCCGTCACCGCCGCCGGGGGCCGCCCCACCGAGGCCGACATCCAGCGCTGGATGGGCGCGAGCAAGCGCGAGGCGATCACGCGCCTGCTCGCCGAGAGCACCGGGCACGACCCGGACGAGGCGACGGTGGACGCCGCCTTCGCCGACTTCCGCGCCCGGCTGGACAAGGCGTACCGCGACCGGCCGCCCACTCCCCTGCCCGGCGTCCCGGAGGCTTTGGCCCGCATCCGCGCGGCCGGTGTCAAGGTGGCGCTGACGACCGGATTCGACCGCGAGGTCACCACCGCGCTGCTCGCCACCCTCGGCTGGCGGGTCGCGCCCGGCGCGGCCCCACTGGATGGCGCAGTGGATGGCGCGGTGGACGTCGCGGACGGCGTGGTGATCGACGCGTCGGTCTGCGTGGACGACGTGCCCACCGGCCGTCCCGCCCCCTACATGATCTTCCGGGCGATGGAGGCGACGGGTGTCTGGGATGTCGCGCGGGTCGCCGTGGCGGGCGACACCGTACGCGACCTCCAGGCCGGGACGAACGCGGGGGCCCGCCTCGTCGTCGGCGTGCTGACGGGGAAGCTGGACGCCGTCGGCCTGGGCGCGGAGCGGCACACCCACCTGCTGCCCGGCGTGGCCGACCTGCCCGAGCTGCTCGCGCTGTAGGCCCTCCGCCGGCGGTGGGACTACTTGTCCGGCGTCGAGACGCGTGAGCGGATGCCGGTGATCCGGCGGAAGACGTCCCACCAGAACGGGGCGCCGAACAGCAGCGCGAACAGGGTGATCAGGAAGCCGGGCCAGTGGGACGGGGACGCCACCCGGCTCCACCAGTCGCCGCCCTGCCACGACCAGGACGGCCCGGCGGCCGCGGCGCCCATCTCGACCGTCACCGGCGCGTGCGTGAAGATCTGTGCGAACGCCGGGGTGCTGAGCACGTCGGTCACGCAGGAGTAGGTGTCCTCCGCGGACGCGCACCGTTCCTTCAGCGGAGCCAGCGCCTCCGCGCCCGACTGGGCGAACGCCGCGACCGAGCTGCGGTAGGCGCTGTCGTTCAGCAGCGACTTGCCGTACTCCAGGGAGTCCATGCCGAAGAGCGCCGTGACGAGCAGGCTGAGCACGGCGATCACCCAGCGGACGTACCTCCGGTACAGCATGGTGAGCCGCTGCATCTCGCCGTCGAACCAGTCCGCGACCCCGTTGCGGAACGCCTCGATGTCGTGGGACGCACGGTCCCAGACGGCCTTGAGCGGCCGGTAGAGCGGGCTCCTGAGCGTGTCCAGCTCGCGCATCAGCCGCTCGACGCCGCCCATGTCGGTGGCGATCTCCATCAGCGCGACGGCGAACCGGGCCGGGGGGATCTGCGCGATATTGGTCCGGCCGCGCGCCGAGTGGTCGATCTCCTGCAGCCGCTCGTGCAGGAGGTCGGCCAGCGACTTGCCCCCCTCCGGCCGGCCGGCGAGCGGCGGGCTCTGCACGGGCGCGGGCCGCGCGCTGAACGCCGGTCGCGGGTCCCGCCCGAACGGCAGCTTCGCGAACACGCCGAGCACGGTCGCGGGCAGCCGGGACCGGCCCTCTCCGGACGGCGGGAGCAGGTCGGCCAACCGGGCCCACAGCCAGCGCCCCACGCCCTTCAACCGGTCGAGCACCCCCGTCAGGACCCGCAGTGCCACCGGGACCCGCCGCGCGACCTCCGCGCCGTCGAGGGTGTCGCGCAGGTACGCCCACAGGAACTTGCTGCGGATGCCGAGCAGCCGGACGATGCCCTCGTTGACGCCGCTGACCAGCAACGACAGCAGCAGGAAGGCGAGCACCAGGCCGAGGGCGAAATCGGTGTAGTACGAGATCACAGGATCACCGCGAATCTACGCGCGGCCCCGTCCAGCGGATCGGGGCTCACCGGGGGACGTCGATCGCACTGTTGATACACCGGGACGCCGGGCCGCGGCAACGGAATCGGGGGAACGGCCGCGACCTCGACAGGGGGCGGTGTCAGTCCTCGTAGAAGAGGCGCTCCACGACCGTCCTGGCCCGGCGGGTGACCCGGCGGTAGTCCTCGATGAAGTCCTCGGAGCCGTCCGGCGGGTAGCCGAGCGCCCGCGCGATCAGCGACCGCTCCTTGACCGCCGTGGGGATCGTGTCCCCGGCCCGGCCCCTGACCAGCATCACGGCGTCCCTGATCCGCGAGGCGAACCGCCACGCCTGGTCGAGCACGGCCTCGTCCTCGGCCGCCAGCAGGCCCTCGTCGACCGCGGCGCGCAGCGCGCCGAGCGTCCGGGTCGTGCGCAGCGCCGGTACGGCTCCCGCGTGGCGGAGCTGGATGAGCTGCGCCACCCACTCCACGTCCGAGAGCCCGCCCCGGCCCAGCTTTGTGTGCAGGGCGGGATCGGCGCCGCGCGGCAGCCGTTCGGCCTCCATGCGTGCCTTGAGCTTGCGGATCTCCCGTACGGCGTCGCCCGGGATGCCGTCGGCGGGATGGCGCACCGGGTCGATCATGGCGATGAACTCGGCTCCGAGCTCGGCGTCCCCCGCGCAGAACCGGGCGCGCAGCAACGCCTGCGCCTCCCAGTGGGACGACCAGCGGGCGTAGTACGCCGCATAGGACGCGATCGTGCGGACCAGCGGCCCCTGCCTGCCCTCGGGCCGCAGCCCGGCGTCCACCGGCAGCGGCGGATCGGGGGCCTGGAGCGCGAGCAGCCGGCGCAGCTCCTCGGCGACGGCGTGCGCGGCGTCGGTGGCGTCCCGGTCGGCCGCGCCCGGCAGCGGGGCGTGCACGAACATCACGTCGGCGTCGCTCGCGTACGAGCTCTCCAGGCCGCCCAGCCGGCCCATCGCGATCACGGCGATCCGGGTCGGCATCGGCCCGCGCCGCTCGGCGCTCACCTTGTTGACCGCCGCGTCGAGCGCGGCCTGGATGGTCACGTCGTTGAGCGCGGAGAGCGCCTGCCCCACGCCCTCGATGTCGATCAGCCCGGCCAGGTCGGCGCACGCCGTACGCAGCAGTTCGCGGCGGCGCAGCGCGCGGACGGCGGCGACGGCGGTCTCGGCGTCCCCGCCGTGCCGGCCGACCGCCGCGGCGGCCTCGGCCGTGAGCGCGGCGGCCGGCCGTACGGCGAGGGCGGCGTCGGAGCCGAGGATCGCGACGGCCTCCGGCGCGTGCAGCAGCAACCCGGTGACGTAGCGGCTGGTCCCGAGCAGGTGGGCGAGCCGTTCGGCGACCGCGGTCTCGTCCCGGAGCAGCCGCAGATACCACGGCGTGGCCCCGAGCTTGTCGCTGATCTGCCGGAACCCGAGGAGCCCGGCGTCCGGGTCGGGCGCGTCGGCGAACCAGCCGAGCATGACGGGCAGCAGCGTGCGCTGGATCGCGGCGCGGCGGGACACCCCGCTGGTGAGGGCGGCGATGTGCCGCAGCGCACCCTCGGCGTCGGTGTATCCGAGCGCCTCCAGCCGAGCTCTCGCGGCGGCCGCGGACAGCCGGGTCTCGGTCTCGGGCAGCCGCGCGACGGCCTGCAGCAGCGGCCGGTAGAAGAGCTTCTCGTGCAGCCGCCGCGCCTCCAGCGCGTGCCGCCGCCACGTCCTGGTGAACTGGCCGACAGGGTCGCTCGTCATGCCGAGTGCCCGCCCGAGCCTGCGCAGGTCGGCGGTCTCCGACGGCACGACGTGCGTACGGCGCAGCCGGTGCAGCTGGATCAGGTGCTCGACCCGGCGCAGGAACGTGTACGCCTCGGCGAGCGACTTGGCGTCGTCCCGGCCGACGTACCCTCCCCTGGACAGGGCGGCGAGCGCGGACAGCGTCGCGCGGCGGCGCAGCAGCGGATCGCCGCGCCCGTGGACGAGCTGGAGGAGCTGGACGGCGAACTCGATGTCGCGCAGCCCGCCCGGCCCGAGCTTGATCTGGCGTTCGGCGTCGCCGGCCCTGACCTGGGCCTCCACGCGGCGGCGCATCGCCTGCACGTCCTCGACGAAGTTCTCCCTGGCCGCGGCCTGCCAGACCAGCTCGTTGACGGCGGCGACGTATTCCTGGCCGAGCTCCAGGTCGCCGGCCACCGGCCGGGCCTTGAGCAGCGCCTGGAACTCCCAGGTCTTGGCCCAGCGCCGGTAGTACGCGAGGTGGCTGTCGAGCGTGCGGACCAGCGGGCCCAGCCTGCCTTCGGGGCGCAGTCCCGCGTCGACCTCCCACAGCGCGCCCTCGGGGGTGCTCTCGGAGCAGGCCCGCATCATCGCCTGGGCCAGCCGGGTCCCGGCCTGCAGCGCCTTGGTCTCGTCGGCGCCGTCCCTCGGCTCGGCCACGAAGACCACGTCGACGTCGGAGATGTAGTTGAGCTCCCTCGCGCCGCATTTGCCCATGCCGATGACGGCGAGCCGTACGTCGCCCGCGTCCGGGACCTCGGTGCGGGCGATCTCCAGGGCGGCGTCGAGCGCGGCCGCGGCGAGGTCGGACAGCTCGGCGGTGGTGTCGGCGAAGGCCGATTCGCCCATCAGGTCGCGGGCCGCGAGGTGGAGCAGCCGTCCCCGGTAAGCCACCCGGAGGGCGTCCAGCGCGGCCCGGCGGTCCTGCGGGAACGCGGTGACGGCGGTGATCAGCTCTTCGCGCAGCTCACGCTCGGTCGGCCGACCGGCCCTTCCCGGCCCGGCGGCCCCGGCCTCGGAACCGGTCGCGGGTGGCCCGGCCCTGTCGTCCCCGGGCCGCTCCAGAAGCCGCAGGTGCTCCGGATGCCGGACGACGTGGTCGCCGAGCGCGGCGCTCAGGCCGAGAACGCGCAGCAGCCGCGCGCGCAGGGCGGGATTCGCGCGGAACGCCCCGAGCACACTCGGGTCGCGTTCGACCAGGCGGGCCAGCGAGGCGAGCGCGAGGTCGGGGTCGGCGGTCGCGAGGAGGTCGTCGAGCAGCTCGACGTCGCCGACCGCCTCCGGGCCGAGTTGGTCCAGCAGCCGCTCCGCCCTGGCTCCGTCGGTGAATCCGAGCCTGGCCAGGCGCCCCGCCGTGGTCTGCATCCGGGAGTCGGCGTTCACCGTGCCTTCTTCCAGCTCGACGTCGATCACATCGGCCATCGTGGACAGGCCTTCGCAGCAACGGTACACACGACGGGAGAGGCTCCCCCGCGGAGATCGACTCCGGCGCGCCGCGGGGTTCCCGCCGGCCGCCGGCGCCGGTGCCGTTGTTCGGATCGACGAGAGCCGGGCACGCTGTGCGCCCGGCTCCTATCGGTGTGACCGCGGCGGATCGCTGAGTCGTCCCGCGGTTCAGGCGGGTGTGTAGACGGCGTTGATGACGCCGGAGGGGAAGGTGGTCGTCGCGGTGACGGCGAGCGGCACCCGCGGCCAGGTCTCGGGCGCTTCGTCGACGACGCCGTCGAGCGAGATGAAGCCGGTGTAGACCGGGTCACGGGTGGTGGTCATGACGATGCGCTCCCTTTCCGGGGCATCGGGTCATCGGTTTGGGTTGGTGGCGGCGCCGTCGAGCCAGAGCATGTCGCTGGCGTCGGCGTGGGTGCCGGTGGTTCCGACGTGCTTGCCGCTGATCTGCGGACCCTTGGTGATCACGTGCACGAGCGCCATGCCGTGCCCGCGCCCGAGGTCGTAGTCCTGCTTCAGCCAGTCGAGGATCGGCGTGGCCTTGGCGGTCTCATCGGAGGCCGCAGACACGGCCGGCCATCCCGACACCGGCAACCTCGTCGAGGATGTGCTCGCGCAGCTCAAGGCCGTGATCGCGCTGCTCACGCCCCATCAGACTTCGGCGCTCACGGGCATCATCGCCGAAGCGCTCCGCGACGATGACCTTGCGGCCAACCTGCGTGAGCAACTGATCATGCCGAACATCGGGCTCTTCGACGAGCGGATGCGCTCCGCCCAGCGCCACGGCGAGATCCCCGAAGGCGCCGACCTGAACCTCCTCAACGACCTTCTGCACGGCACTCTCTACCACCGCCTCGTCTTCCATCTCGACATGCCCGACGATGACGAACTCCGCGAACGCATCCAAGTTGTCATCGTCGGCCTCAATGCCCGGGCTCACTGATCCGCCGCTTCGAGGGCGGCGATTCGGACCGGAGCCATCTGGATCTGCACCCTGACTGGCGGGAAGATCCCGGAGATTCGGGCTGCCAGCGACCGCGTCAGCGGTGGTCGCGGACGACCGCGGCGAACGCCTCCGCCAGGGGACGCCACGCGGCCCGGAGCCCGTCCTCCGCCTCCTTCACCTCGCGGTCCAGCTCCGCCACGTCGTGATCAGGCGGATTGCCCTCGGCGGTCCAGCTCGCGAAGATCTCCGGGGTCGCCTCCGGGTGGAACTGCACCGCCCACGCGGAGTCGCCGAGCCGGTACGCCTGGTTGGGATAGCGCGACCCGGTCGCCAGGCGCACCGCGCCCGGCGGCAACTCGGTCATCGCGTCGTAGTGGTACTGCACCGCACGCGGTTCCGGTACCGCCGCCGCGACGGGGCCGAACAGGCGGTCGCCGTCCGCCTCGGGCAGCAGTTCGATCGAGGTGAGGCCGATCTCCAGGCCGTCGGCGCCGCGCGCGACGGTGCCGCCGCAGGCGATGGTCATGAGCTGCGCGCCCAGGCAGATGCCGAGCGTCGGAACGCCGCTCTCCACCGCTTCGGCGATGAGCGCGCGGGCGTCCGGCAGCCAGGCGCAGCCGTCGTCGTCCCACGCCGAGGGCGATCCGCCGAGCACGAGGAGCCCGGCTCCGGGGTCGGAGGGCACCGCCTCTCCCCTGTGCGGCCGGACGATCTCGTACTCGATCCCCGCGTCCTCCAGCCAGCCCGCGAAGAACCCCAGGCCCGCGCCGACCTCATGCTCCACCACGACGACACGCTCGCTCATGCCGACGAGCATAAAGGGGGAGTAATTACACGTCTGTCACTGGACGTACCTTTTGCGGCGCCGCTGGCGTACAGTGCCGGGCAACAGCACGGAAAGATCGTTCATCCCGGGAGGAACCGATGCGGCTCGACGAGGTCACGGTACCGGGCGGCAGGCTGCGGATCGCGACGTTCGGCACCGGCCCGCGCCTGATCATCGCGGCCCACGGCATCACCGCCTCCCTCATGGCCTGGCGGGCGGTGGGCGAGGCGCTCCCCGAGGGGTGGTCGCTGGTCGCCGTCGACCTGCGCGGGCGCGGCCACAGCGCCGACGTACCCGGCCCGTACGGGCTGCCCCGGCACGCCGAGGACCTCGACCTCGTCGCCGACCACGTCGGCGCGGACGAGACGTCCGTCCTCACCGGCCACTCCATGGGCGCGTACATCGCGGCGCTGCACGGCGCGCGGCGCGCGTACGCCAAGATCGTCCTGCTGGACGGCGGGCTCCCGCTGCCGATGCCGCCGGGCGCCGACCCGGACGCGGTGCTGGAGGCCACGCTCGGCCCGGCGATCGCGCGGCTGAGCCAGACCTACGCCGGCGTGGACGACTACGTCAGCTTCTTCCAGGCGCACCCGGCGTTCGCCGGGCACTGGTCCCCCGTGGTGGACGAGTACGTGCGCTACGACGCGACCGGCCCGGCCGACGCCGTCCGCTCCCGGGCCCAGGAGGACGCGGTACGCCAGGACGGCCGCTGGCTGCTGACCGGGGCCGAGGAGATCGGCCGGGCGCTGGAGGGCGCCAAGTCCCCGCTCAGCCTGCTGCGGGCGCCGCGCGGCCTCCTCAACCAGGAGGTCGGCATGCAGCCCGACGACCTGGCCGCGCAGTGGAAGGCACGGCTCCCCAGACTGCGGGACGAGGTCGTCGAGGACTGCAACCACTACACGATCATCTTCGACGAGCGCTGCGTCCGCACGGTCGTCGATCGGCTGACCGCCGACTGACCGCGGCGGGACCGTCGCGCGCGGGATCGATCCCTACGAGAACGCCCGGGAGTCGCGCCTACGGCTACGGTGAGCCGCAAGGTAGGCGTTGATCCTGTGGTTTACCCGGGGTTTCCGGGCCGTGGATGGTGGAGCGTCCGACGCTGTACTCGGCGGCCAGGTATGCGAGGGACACCTCGCCCTCGGCGTAGCGGTAGAGGGGAACGCGAAAGTGCCCGCTTCTCCGGGGTTGGAGAAGCGGGCACTTTGTCATCTAGGTCAGACTTCCGGGTCGGTGATAGTGAAGAGAGTCGGGCGACCTCGGCGCAGGCCGAGGAACCCTGCTCGTAGACGCTCCGTCCGGGCAGGGCCGAGGAGCGCCTCAGCTTCGTCGGGATAAACCCAGCGGTGCTCATCGATCTCTGGATCATGCGCGATGATCCGAGTCGTGGTCGAATCGACGACCCCGAGGTCGAAAAGCATGATCTGAGTGGGATGGTCCCAACCAGGGCTCGGGTGCTCGAAAGAAATCGCGAGCAGAGGCCCCACGGGAAGACGCAGCCCCGTCTCCTCATGCAGTTCGCGGCCCGCGGCGTCCTGGGGAGTCTCATGAGCGTCGACTTGGCCACCGGGGAGCTGGAAGGTGCGGCTTCGGCCTGGGCGCACGATCAGGATCCGGCCGCTCTGATCCCGAACGAGAGCGTTGGCGCCGACGTGCCAGCGTGGCAGGCTGTGCTGCCACTCATCGGCGTCCAGTTGCGGCTTCGACGGAGCGATGCGGCGAATCAGGTCGAGGGCTTCCTTCCTGACCGCCGGCAAGGCATCATCGTGCCGCCAGGTGTAGTCGTCGTGTCCAGCCGACAGGACTACGTCGGGACCTGAGTCGGCGTACGCCGTGAACACGAACTGCCGGGCGACGCCTCGAGCGGTGCCATAGTCGCAGTGGCCCGCGTATCCGTCGAGGTCAACGTCCAGTCCGGTTTCCTCTTGGAGTCCGCGTTTGGCCGCGTGCTCGGGAGGTTCGCCGCCTTCGACCGTCGTGCTCGGTAGCTCCCATAAGCCGGGAACAGCCGTGCCCGGTGCTTGGCGTAACAAGAGGATCCGTCCCTTGATGTCGAAGGCGGCGACTCCGGCGACAAGGTGTGTGATGCCGTCTCGGGCCGCCTCCTTCGCGAGCAGGGCGACGTCCGTCATGAGTCCTCCAGGCAGCGTCCCGTCAGCAACGCAAGGGGCAGCTTAGGCCGCGCTGGTCCTGCAGATCGGCCTGTTGCCAATCTCAGGAACGACCGCATTCCTCCTGATGCGCGCGTTATGGTTGAGCACTCTTCGCAGGCTTTGGGCACGACCTCCCCGAGTCGGTTCGAGAATGGATGGCCATGGTTGGCAAGCCGCGTCAGGTTGCTGTGTTCGGTGCCGGCTACATCGGTCTGGTGACCGGTGCCTGCCTCGCCGAACTCGGCCACCAGGTAGTGGTGCGCGACATCAACCCAGCGAAGATCGCAGTGCTGCGATCCGGGGACGTGCCGATCTACGAGCCGGGGCTGGGCGACCTGATCACCCGGAACAAGGAACGCCTGACCTTCACAGAAGACCTTCAGGAGACCCTGGCCGAGGCCGAGATCGCGTACGTGTGCGTGGACACGCCGCCATCAGCATCCGGTGACGCTGATCTGTCTCGGGTCTGGTCAGTCGTCAAGTCCCTGGAGGGCGCATCCCACCTGCGGGCGGTGGTGATGAAGACCACCGTGCCCGTGGGCACCGGCAGCCGCGTTCGCGCGGTGCTCGACGCCGCTGGCCTCGAACACATCGGATACGCCTCAAACCCCGAGTTCACGGCCGAAGGCACGGCCGTCAACGACTTCCTGCACCCGGACCGAATCGTCGTCGGCGCGTCCGACGAGGCGACCGCCCGCCTGATCGCAGGGCTGCACCACGGCGTAGATGGACCAGTCGCCGAGATGGATGTGCGGTCAGCCGAGATGGTGAAGCTCGCCTCGAACGCCCTGCTCGCCACAAAGATCAGCTTCATCAACGAGATCGCGACCCTGTGCGAGAAGACCGGCGCCGACATCGAGCACGTCGCTCGCGCGGTCGGCCTCGACCACCGCCTCGGCCACCACTTCCTGCGTCCTGGTATCGGCTGGGGCGGCTCCTGCTTCCCCAAGGACTCCGAGGCGCTGCGGCAGTTGGCCAGCAACACCGGCTATCACCTGCAACTGCTTTCGGCAGTGATCGAGGTCAACAACCTGCAGAAGCGTCGAGCGATCCAAAGGCTCACCGATGTACTCGGCACGCTGGCCGGCATGAGGGTGGCGTTGCTCGGGCTGACGTTCAAACCAGGCACCGACGACATGCGGGAGGCGCCGAGCACGGTGTTGGCCTCCCGCCTGCTCGCGGAAGGTGCCGGGGTGCGCTGCTGGGATCCGATGGCTCGTCCGGCCGAGACGGAGCCTTGGACGTGGACGAGCCGCCACGCGACCCCGGAGTTGGCAGTGGACGGGGCGGACGCGGCAATCGTGGTGACCGAGTGGCCGCAGCTCAAGGAGGTCAACTGGGCGCAGGCCGCCACGACGATGCGGCGGCCGGTGCTCTTCGACGGCCGGAATCTGCTGGAGCCCGCCGAGATGCGCGCGCTCGGCTTCACCTACATCAGCGTCGGCCGGCCATGACGTTGGTTTGGACGGCCTGTGTCCTGGCCGCCCGAACCAGCCTCGTGTTCAGATGAGGTCTGCTCGCCGGGCAACGACCTCGATGTGCTGTGCGAGGAGGCTGAGCAGGTCAGGCGGGTGCGGATCGTCTGCGTGCAGGTGGGCCAACGCTGCCAGGGCCGTCATCGCGACGTCCAGGAGCTCGTACTCGACGTCCTGCTGCGTGGCCGATCGGCCCTTGCGTGGGTTCTGGCCGGTCATCCCGACGAGTTTCTCGATCACCTCGCCGGCCTCCTCGGCGACCTTGGCCACCCTGCCCCACAGCAGTGCCTCGCGGTCTCGTCCCTGGTTGTCAGGGGAGTTGTCGATCCAGGCGGAGACTTCGCGGATGAGCGTGTTGGTCCGGTCGGAGTTCACCGCTCCTCCTTCCCTGCGGGGGCTTTGTCGGCGATGACCAGTATGTGGGAGGAGAGGCCGAGGACGCTGGGCTCGGACTCCAGGCGTCGGATCGCCGCCACGACCTGCTCTCTGCTCACGCTGTCGCGCATGCGGTCGGCCAGGTCGGGGAGCAGCTTGGCCGGCCCCTCAACGGCGAAAAGCGCCCGTACGGCGAGGCCCGCGGCGACAGCCTCCGAGGCAAGCTCGTGCGGGTCATGGAAGTAGGCGGTAGTCCACAACCGTTCGAAGTCGCGCCCTGGATTGCGGTGCTGCCCGGTGGCGATGTGCTGCTGCACGGTCTCCTCGGCGCCGGGCACGTTCAAGATGCCCTTGGAGAGCATCTCCCAGATGGTGTAGTAGCGGGACGCCCCGGCCGCGACCACCATGCCGTCTGGCCGCAGCACGCGGCGCGCTTCCGACCACGCCTGGTGCCGGTCGGCGACCGTGGTGAGGTGGTAGAGCGGGCCAAGGAGGAGGACCGCGTCGGCGGAGGCGTCGGCCTGGGAGAGGTCACGGGCGTCGCCCAGCCTGGCACTCGCCAGGCGGTGCTCGGCCAGATCAGAGCTGGCCTGAGCCTGCTCGACGTGCAACGGGACAGGGTCGATGAGGTGCACCTGGTAGCCGAGGGCGGCGAGGGTGAGCGCGTACAGGCCAGGCCCGCCGCCGACGTCGAGGATGGTCGCCGGGGGCGGAGGCAGGAAGCGCTGGAGGACGTCCATGGTGCGGTGGTACTCGATCGAGCGGCGGGCGTCCTTGAGCCGCTCCTGCTCCAGGCCCCGGTTGTAGAAGTCGATGATGTCGGTATCGATCATCGGTTCGCCTTTCCCGCTCAGGCTGCGGTGTCGAGGGCTGTGAGGGTGTTGAGGTAGGCGCGCTGGAATGCGGCTCGGCTCACCCGGTCTGCGGCGGTCATGATGGGGCCGCCGCTGCGGTCGATGATGGAGGCGACAGCACCGCCGATGGACGGGCTGCTGCCGATGTAGCTGACGAGCTTGAACTGCATGACCAAGTAGAGGCCGTCGCCCGGCTGGTCTACGGTCTGCGGGGCGAAGAACGCGATGTTGTAGCTCAGGCCGCCGAGGGTGAGACAGCGGTTCGCGATCCAAGGCCGGTCCGCCAGCAGCCGCATCTCCCGGTCCGTCACATCCCGCAGGACATGGCGCAGACGCAGCAGGTCGGACCGGGAAGCAGCAGACAGCCACGGCAGCGCGCCGATGTTGCGCTCCACCTCCGCGGGCGGCAGCAGATGGGGACGGGTCCATGGTGCCGGGGCGTCGCGGGAGCCGGTGAAGGCGGTGAGCAGCGCCTGATAGCCGGCGGTGCCGGTGGCGTGGAGTGATCGCAGCAGGGCTCGACACTGCGCGGTGGTGACGAATTGCCAGCCAGGCAGCCGGAGCTTCAGCCCGATGGGCAGGCCCCAAGCCGCGTCCCGCCGCAGATCTGGTTCGAGTAGGTCGCATCCTGCGGGCAGCGGTGTGCCGCGCAGAGCGTCGAGCATGACGCGGTGGGCAAGGTGGGCGGCAGGGTCGACGAGAGAACGGCGCGTGGCGGTGTCGGAGATCTCGACGAGGCGGACCGGCTGGACCGTCGCACGGACGTCGGCGGTCCAGCAGTTGAGGTGGAGGTGGAGGCGTTTGTCCCACCACTGCCCGTTGTCGCGGTCCCTCGTGGGGTCATGGTTCCATGCGATGCCGAGCTGGCTGCCCGCGAGGCCGAAGGCGCGCTGCACCGCGGCGTCGGCGGTGAAGTCGGCGAAGCCGCGGGCGGCGTGCAGCAGCGCGGCGAGGACGGCGTCAGGCGTGTTGCTGACGTCGGTGCGCAACTCGTCGTCGCGGCCGACCATGAGCATGAGGTCGTAGAGACTGTGCGGGAACGCCTTGTCGATCGCGACGATCCGCTCCACATGACCCGGGACCGGGAACTCGCGGAGGATGAACCGCTGGTAGTGGTCCCGGTATCCGGTCAGGTTGCACTGTTCCTCGGGCGGCGCGGGCAGCCGAGGCGCGGGAAGCGCGGCGTTCACCGGCAGGTCCCATGCGTCGGCCGGGTAGAGGCTGTCGAGCGTGGCGGACTGGGAGCGAACCCAGTGGGATGTGGCGACGCTCATCGTGGTCACACCCCCGCAAAGTCGGCGCTGTTGATGGCGCGGCCTGCGGCGATACCCATCATCGCGGCCTGCACGATCCCCTGGGCGATACCGGCGGAGTCGCCGACCACGTACACCGGCAGGTCCGGCACCTTGCAGTCGGCGTCGATCTCCGGCTTCTCCCAGAGGAACTCCATCTCCGGGCCAACGACGAGAACCTCGTCCAGCACGTCGTCCACCGTCAGGCCCACCCCGGAGTGGGTGAGGATCGCGCCCATGAACCGGCGGAATCCGGCGGTGAGGCTGGCGTGCTCGGCGTTGGTGAACAGCCGGTCGACCCGGCCGGCGGACAGGTCCTGGATGGACGGCTGGAAGGGCATCCGGGCGTCCAGCGTCCGCCAGGTGCCGGGATCGCCTGTCCGGTCCAGGAACGCCCGAAGACTCTGGGCGAACGGTCGGCCCCGGTTCCTCTCCCGGTAGGTGGCGATGAACGAGTCTCGCGCCTCCAGCGCGTTACCGCGTCCCTGCACCTGGCACAGCAGGCCGAAGTTCGACGCCAGGGGCCGGCCGCCGCATGGCCGCTCCGTGGTCTCGTGCCCGTCGAGGGTGATCACGGGCTCTCCGAAGGCCGACTGGTAGTTCGTCAGCTTGATCCTTCCGCCGTTCGGACCGCCGCAGAAGCAGAACGACTTGATCTTCTGCGCGTGGTCGAGCTGGCTGACCTTCAGATCGGGGTGTTCCTCCCCGATGGCGGCGAGCAAGTCGACCGCCATCTCCAGCCGCACTCCGACCGAGATATCGGGCAGCTCCGTGCGCACCCCGAGGCTTTGCAGCAGGGAGGTGGTGGAGGTGACGCCGCGACGCCCGGTGGCGAGGACCAGGTGGTCGGTGGTGATGTGCTGCTCTCGGCGAGCAGTCCGCACCGTCAGCCGGAGCCCGCTACCGTGCGGCTCGGCACCGACCAGTTCGGCGGTGTGCCACAGGTTCAGCGCGGGCACCAGGTCGCTGTACCAGCCTTCGATGACGGCGCGGAGATCGCTCTCGCCCAGGACCGCGACCGGGTACTCGCGGATCTGGAGCTTGTTGGTGGCGAACGCGTTCAGCGCGTCCTCGGACAGGTGCTCCCCCTGCAGGACCGGCTTGGCGGGAAGCGGAGCGGTCAGCCACTCGAACGCGGTGGCGCACAGCTCCTGGGCGTTCTCCTCTCCCAGGTGCGGAACCAGCCGACGCCCGGAGGGAAGCAGGCTCAGCTTGGCGCCATCCCCCCAGTGCATCGATCCGCCGAAGCCGCTGACGACGTTGCAGACACCAGCGCAGCCCGTGCATCTGAGGCCACGGTCCACGGGGCAGGGGCGGCGCCGGTACGGGCGGCCGGCCTCCAGAAGGAGGACGTTCAGGTCGGGCCGCTCGTTCAGGATGGCTCGGGCGCAGGCGAGCCCGGCCGGGCCTGCGCCTGCGATGACGACGTGCGGGTGCATCGGAACCCCCAAGGTGAAGTGATCGTTCCGGCCGTCATCAGCACACCGTGCGAAGGAGATCTCCGGAAGGACATGGGCGTTGCCTTGCGTTGCCGCTTCGTTGCTTCGTGTTGCCTTCTCGCACGTCGTCGTTCACAGCGCGCGGTTGATGGATCACACTGAGGTCCAACCCTTTGGATCAGAGGGGGACGCGTGGATACCGCAACCGAGCGCCATCCGCTCAGCATTTTGCTCGCCCGGCAAGGCTGGACCGCCGAGGGTTTCTTGTGCCGCGTCGCCGCCCGCCACCGCGACCTCGGGTACGGCACTATCGCTACGCGGCGCGAGAAGGTCTCCCGCTGGATAGCACGAACCGCCGTGCCGGGGTACACCACCCAGCTCGCTATAGCTGCCCTGGTCGGAGTCCAGGCCGAGGAGGTCCGTCATCGTGCCTGGCCCGATTGGCTATTGCTCGCCATTCGGGACGACTGCACCGTTTTGGAATCACCCTGGACGCCGATGGGTACGGTCAAGGCACTGCAAGATGTGGGAGGGCCAGTGGACCGACGCGGCTTCTTGATCGCATCGACGAGCGCTCTGGCTGCCATCGCCTCCCAATGGGCCACCGCCGCGCATGCGACAGCCACCTTGTCCGCAGGCCGCCGCATCGGCGAACACGTCGCAGACCTCTGCGACGCCCGCCTGGACGCTCTGCGCCACCTCGACGATGAGGTCGGCTCTGCGCAGACCTACGATGCCGCCACGGTCGAACTTCGTCTCATAACGCGCCTGCTGTCTGACGCCTCCTACACGGAACGCGTCGGCCGCCGCTTGTACGCCTCCGCGGCCGAGGCAGCACGGCTCGCGGGCTGGTGCGCCTACGATGCTGGCCACCACGCCGCTGCCGAGCGGCACTTCGTCGCCGCGCTCCGCGCCGCCGCAAGCGCAGGCGATCACACCACAGGTGCGACGGTTCTCGCGTTCTGGGCCAACCTCCGGTATGCGGCTCCTGGGTGCGACACAGCCGGCGCTCTCGGGCTCATCGACGCGGCGCTGGCGGACTCGCACAGGATCGGATCGCCGCGTGTGCTGGCCATGCTGCACGTCCGGCGTGCCCGCGCCCATTCCATGGCCAGGGAACCGGCGGCCGCCTACCGGGCGATGGACGACGCCTTCCGCGCCTACGACCGTTCCGGCCCCGTCACCGAGGACAGGCCCGGCATGTACTGGCTGACCGCGGGCGAGCTGCATCAGTCCACAGCCAGCGCGGCCCTCACCATCGGCGAGCCTCGACGAGCACTCCAGCACTTCGACGCCGCGATCCGCCATCACGACCCCTACGACGTCGACAAAGAAGCACGAGGGGCGGTCATCTATCTCGCGCGCCGAGCCGAGGCGCATCTCGCCCTCGGAGATGTCGACGCCGCAGTGGGGACCGCGCACGAGGTCCTGGTTCGCATGGGCGGTGTCGAGTCAGCGCGAGCCACCGGCACGATCGCCGAGCTGCGTAGCCGCCTCAATGCTCACCAGCAGGTGCCTGCCGTGCGGGACTTCCTTGAAATGACCGTCTGAACGACGAAAACTCCCGCTCCTTCCCGGAGGAGGAAGGAGCTGGGGCTCTCATGAACACGGATTCCGCGCGCCTGTACCCAGCCGCGGCGCAACGGTCCGCGGGCCGAGAAGGAGAACCGGCCCAGAGCGGGCAGTGCTCCCCCGGCTCGACGGCGGACCACCGTTCCACGACGCGCGACGGCCCGTGACCGCCCCGCTCTCGCGGGGGCCACGGGCCGTCGGACGTGGGTCGCCGCGCCGCGGACTCAGCCGCGCGGAACGATCCAGGTGGCCTTGGCGGCCGCGACCAGGGTGCCGTCGACCTCGTAGACGGCGCTCTCACCGAAGAGCTTGCGGCCGTCGCGGCCGGAGACGCGGCCGACCACGGAGTAGCGGCCGAGCGGGTAGACCCGGCGGTAGACCTGCGCGGTCAGCCGGCCGAGAAGCGCGGACTGGCCGGGCTGCGGCTGCGGCTCGGCGGGCGCGCCGGGGCCGCCGAAGTGCGCCCAGAAGGTCACGCAGTCGAGTGCGGCCCAGACGATCGACTCGGGGACGACGCCGTCCTCGTCGGTCACGTTGGCCGGGACCCGCCAGCCCGCCGCCACCGCGCCCGCCTCCGGCACCGGGCCGGGGAAGATGCGCAGGCCGTCGCCCGGCTCGCGCAGGCCGCACGCGAAGCACCCGGCGATCGCGTGCCCGCGCAGGCCCGCGAACCCGGCCTCGGCCCGCGCGGCGTCCGTGAACGGCACGAACGGGGGCGGGGTCAGGGACTCGGCGACCGGGATGGCCTCGGCGAGATGCCGATCGCCGTCGCCGAGAGCGAGGGTGTTGCCGACGTGGGCGACCCCCAGCTCCTTCTCCAGCGGGACGGGTTTATGCAGGGTGACTTCGACGGCCGAACCGTCACTCGCACCGGTCAGAACGCCGGCCAGTGTGCCCGAGATCCACCCGCCGTTGGCGGTTCCCTCGGGCCCCCGGAAGCGCTCCGGAACGGTCAGAACGGTCTGCAGCCCGGCAGCCGTCGTCATGCAACACCCTCCAACGTCACGCCCAATTGCGGCCCATCCGCATCAGTCGTAACCAACCCTCCGATTTTACGCTTCTCCGCTTAAGGGAAGTTAAACAGACCCGGATGTCAGCCATTCTCACTATGTGTAACGGAGCAATTACATTCCTCACGGGCCGGAACGGCCCGCCCCGAGCCAGACGTGAGCGCCATCGATCGCTACGACGCCGAGCCGCGCGAGCGGAGCGAGCGCAAATAGACACGGGTCACAGGATCGGGAGGTAGCGCCCCAGCTCGAACTCGGTGACCTGGCGACGGTACTCGCGCCACTCGGTCCGCTTGTTGCGCAGGAAGAAGTCGAAGACGTGCTCGCCCAGCGTCTCGGCGACCAGCTCGCTGCGCTCCATCACGCTTATCGCCTCGTCGAGCGACTGCGGCAGCGGCTGGATGCCGAGCGCCCGGCGCTCCCCGCTGGTCAGCGCCCAGACGTCGTCCTCCGCGCCGGGCGGCATCTCGTACCCCTGCTCGATGCCCTTCAGACCGGCGGCGAGGATCACCGCGAACGCGAGGTAGGGGTTGCACGAGGAGTCCAGCGAACGGAACTCGATGCGGGTCGAGCCGCCCTTGTGCGGCTTGTACATCGGGACCCGGACCAGCGCGGATCGGTTGTTGTGGCCCCAGCAGATGTAGGAGGGGGCCTCGCCGCCCTGCCCGGCGATCGCCTCGGCGCCGCCCCACAGCCGCTTGTACGAGTTCACCCACTGGTTGCAGACCGCCGTGATCTCGGCGGCGTGCCGCAGCAGGCCGCCGATGAACGACCGGCCGACCTTGGAGAGCTGGTAGTCGGCGCCCGGCTCGTAGAAGGCGTTCCGGTCGCCCTCGAAGAGCGACATGTGGGTGTGCATGCCCGAGCCGGGGTACTCGGTGAACGGCTTGGGCATGAAGGACGCCCAGATGCCCTGCTCCAGGGCGACCTCCTTCATCACCAGCCGGAAGGTCATGATGTTGTCGGCGGTCGTCAGCGCGTCGGCGTAGCGCAGGTCGATCTCCTGCTGGCCGGGGGCGCCCTCGTGGTGGCTGTACTCCACCGAGATGCCCATCGACTCCAGCATCATGATCGCCTGTCGGCGGAAGTCGTGGCCCGCGCTGTGCGGCGTGTGGTCGAAGTAGCCGCCCTCGTCGATCGGGCTGGGCCGCTCCCCGCGCTCGGGCCGGTCACGCAGCAGGAAGAACTCCACCTCGGGGTGGGTGTAGAAGGTGAACCCCATCTCCGCCGCCCTGGCCAGGGTGCGCTTGAGCACCCAGCGCGGGTCGGCGTGCGACGGCGAGCCGTCCGGCATGAGGATGTCGCAGAACATGCGGGCCGCGCCCGGCGACTCGCTGCGCCACGGCAGGATCTGGAACGTGGACGGGTCCGGCTTGGCCAGCATGTCGGACTCGTAGACGCGGGAGAAGCCCTCGATCGCCGACCCGTCGAACCCGATGCCTTCGGCGAAGGCCCCTTCGAGCTCCGCGGGCGCCACGGCCACCGACTTGAGGAAGCCGAGTACGTCGGTGAACCACAGCCGGATGAACCGGATGTCGCGCTCTTCGAGCGTTCGGAGAACGAATTCCTGCTGGCGGTCCACGGCGTACCTCTCGGGAACTACACGTCTGGTCTCGTACCAGTGTGCCCTCTGCGTGTTTCACCTGCATTACGAGGGAACGCGTCCTCCGTGACCGGACAGGGACGGCCGTCACGCCCCGCTGACCAGCGCGTCCCCCATGGAGGTGCGCCGGTAGAGCACCTCCCTGCCCATCCGCTGCCGGGCGACGAGCCCGCCGCCGGACAGCACGGTCAGATGCTGGCTCACCGCTCCCGGGGTGAGATCCATCCGGCGGGCCAGCCCGGAGGTCGAGGCGGGCTCCTCCAGCGCGGTGAGGATGCCCGCCCTGGTACGGCCGATGAGCGCGCTGAGCCCGCCGGAGGTGCACGGCCGTCCCGTCGTCCACAGCGTGCCGACGCCGTGCGCCGGATAGCACAGCAGCGGCTGGTACGGCTCGCACACGACCGCGACGTCGGGCCAGTGGAACGCGCTGGGCACGAGCAGCAGGCCGTCCCCCGTGATCGGTCCGGAGTGGTTCCACTCCTTGGCCGTGACGAGCCGGTCTCCGTGCCAGGTCACGGAGTCGTGCAGGTCGGTGAACACCGCCTGCACTCCTCCGGTCGCGAGGATGCGGGAACGCCGCATGACGTCGGCCTCCAGCACGCCGTAGACCTGCGGCCAGAACTCTTCCATGGCGACGGTCCACAGGTTCCACAGCGTGTCGGACACGCGGCGGATGCCGGCCTCCGGGTCGTCGGCGAACCTGCGCTGCGCCTCCGGGTCGGGGGAGCGCACGTGAGCCGCCTCTTCCCGCGCCGTCTCGGGCCGTGTGTGCCGCACTCTTTCCAGCTCGGCCGCGAAGTCCGGAAGCGTCGTGTCCGGCGGCGGCGTCAGGAAGTCGGGGAGGTAACCCCGCATCGGGACGAGCGCGTACAGCTCGGCGAGGTCGAGCCCGGCCACCCGGGGCCGCACGGCGCGCAGCCATGGCAGGTGGACCGAGTGCCGCCCGGGCTGCCGCAGCACGCGCAGGCTCGACACCAGCTCCCACAGCGGCGAGAACGCGAACCGCAGCCGGGCCACGTCACCGGGGGCGAACCACCACTCGATGCTCACCGGCCCTCCTTTCCCCGCAGGAGCTTTTAGCGACAGCTAAATCGTTCGCATCGTAGCGAACACCTGTCCGAAGCTTTCCCCGTGACAAGCACGACCATCGCCAGAACTGGCTTCCTCCGGTCACGGATCGGCGGCCTCCCCCGCCCCTTCTGGGCCCTCTTCGGCGGCACCCTCGTCAACCGTCTCGGCACCATGGTGGACCCGTTCATCGGCGTCTACCTGACCCAGTCGCGCGGGATGTCGCTCGCGGCGACCGGCCTGGTGCTCACCGTCTACGGCGCGGGGTCGCTGGCGTCCCAGCCGGTCGCGGGCTGGATGGCCGACCGCTTCGGGCGACGGGTGACGCTGGCCGGATCGATGCTCTTGACGGCGGTCGCGTTCATCGCGCTCGGGTATACGACGAGCATCCCGGGGATCGTCGTCGGCATGTTCGTGCTCGGGATCGTGATCGACGCCTACCGCCCCGCCTCCCATGCGCTGGTGGCCGACCTGGTCTCCCCCGAGGATCGGCCCCGCGCGTACGGCCTGATCTACTGGGCGCTCAACCTGGGCTTCTCCGTCGCGATGATCGCCGGCGGCTGGCTGGCCAAGGGCGGCTTCACCACGCTGTTCTGGATCGACGCGATCACCTGCGCCGCCTTCGCCGTCCTGGTGTGGCGGGCGATCCCCGAGACCCGCCCGGCCAAGAGCGAGGTGTCCGAGGGCGGGTTCGGCGACGTGCTGCGCGACCGGCTGATGGTCGCCTTCACGCTGGTCAACCTCGTGTACGCGTTCGTCTACCTCCAGGGGTTCACCACGCTGCCGCTGGCGATGGCCGGTCAGGGCCTCCCGACCAGCGCGTACGGCAGCGCGATGGCGGTGAACGGCGTGCTGATCGTGGTCATCCAGCCGCTGACGAACGCATGGCTCGCCCACCGCGACCCGAGCCGCCTGCTGGCCCTCGGCTTCGTCGTCGTGGGCGGAGGGTTCGCGCTCACCACCCTGATGTCGTCGGCCCTCGGCCACGGCGCCGCGATCGCCGTCTGGACGCTCGGCGAGATCGCCCTGGCGGGCATCCCCGGCACGATCGTCGCCGCGCTCGCCCCGCCCCACCTGCGGGGCCGCTACGCCGGCCTGAACGGCTTCGCCTGGTCGGCCGCCTCGCTGCTCGCGCCGCTGCTCGGCACCCGGCTGCTGGATGTGGGCGCGCCGGTGCTGTGGATCACCTGCGGCGTGCTGGGAGCGCTGGCCGCCGCGGCGATGCTCGCCATCGCCCCGGCGATCCGCCGCCGGGCTGGCGCCGAGGCCCCCTTGCCGACATAATCCCCATTCACTATGAACGAACGACGCGGCCAGGCGGTCGCCGCCGTCATGGCGGTCGCGTCGGTCGCCCTGACGGCAATCGGCCTGCTGGTCCAGCTCCGGCTCCCTCCTGACTGGCAGCCCGGCTTCCCGGTCTCCCCGGACCTCGGCGTCGGCCTCGCCTTCGCGCCCGTCGGCGCCTTCCTGGTCGCGCAGCGCCCGCGGCTGAGCCTCGCCTGGCTGATGTGCGCGGGCGGGCTGCTCGGCGCGGGCAACGTGATCGGCGGCGCGCTGCTCCTTCACACCGCCTCGCGGGGCGACCTCGACGTCGCCGGGGTGCTGCGCTGGCTGGAGGTGACGTGCTGGGCCGTCGCGGGGCTGCTGCTCGCGATCGTGCTGCCCCTCTACTCGCCGACCGGCCGGCTGCCCTCGCGCCGGTGGCGGCCGGTGGTCGTGGCCGGCGTCCTGGCGACGCTCGCGGAGATCGTTGTGATCGTCGCCCGCCCCACTCCGGACCCGGCGCGCTACCGCCTGCCCGCCGTCATCCCCAACCCGCTGGCGATCGAGGCGCTCGCGCCGTACTACGACCAGGTCGTCTCGGCGCTGGCGTACGCCATCGCGGTGTGCGTGGTCGCCGCGCTGCTCTCGCTGGTGCTGCGGCTGCGCGGGGCCGACCCGGTCACCCGGCGGCAGATCGCCTGGCCGCTCATCGCCTTCGCCGGATATGTCGTCTTCTATCTGTCGGGCCCGTCCATGGTGGTGCCGGCGTCGGCGTGGACGGCCGCCATCCCCATCGCAATCCTCTTCTCGGCGCTGCGCTACCGGCTGTACGGCATCGACACGGTCATCAGCAGGACCTTCGTGGCGGCGGGCCTGCTCGCCGTGGTCGGCGGCGTCTACTTCGGGGCGAGCGGGCTGGCCGGCCTGCTGGCGTCGGGATACCACCAGGTCGCCGGGGTCGCGGCGGCGGTGCTGTCCGGCGCGTTCTTCCAGCCGCTGCGCGGCGCCCTCCAGCGCGCGATCGACCGGATGCTCTACGGCCCGGTCGGCGATCCCGCGGTCCTCGCCGACCGGCTCACCCAGGAGGTGCGCCTGGCCGGTCCCGCCGACGCGCTCGCCTCCGTCGTCGCGGTCGTGCGGGACGGCCTGGCCGTCGGTGGCGCCGCCGTCGAGGTGACCGGCGGGCGGCCCGGCTACGTCGCGCGCGGCGACGTCGGCGGCTCCCCCAGGAAGATCGCCCTGGTCTGGCACGGCGAGCCGGTGGGCCGCCTGCTGATCGGCGAGCCGGGGCCACGGCGGTTCGCCGCCGCTCACGACGAGCGGGTCATCGCCACGCTGCTGCCCCACGTCGCCGACGTGGCGCACGCCGTGCGCATGGCCTCGGACCTGCAGCGGTCCCGGGAGCGGATCCTCGCCGCCCGTGAGGAGGAGCGCCGCCGGCTGCGCCGCGACCTGCACGACGGCCTCGGCCAGACCCTGTCCGCCATGGCGATGACCGTCAACATGGCGCGGTACAGCCTCACGCGCTCCCGCTCCACGGCCGACGAACTACTCCGCGACCTGCACGCCGGCATGGACGCCGTCACCGGCGACATCCGCCGGCTCGTGTACGGCCTGCGGCCCCCGGCGCTCGACGACCTCGGCCTGGCGGGAGCCGTACGGGCCCTGGCGGAGGAGGCGCCGCCGCCCGCGGAGGTCGTCGTCGAGGGCGAGGCGTCGGGGCTGCCCGCCGCGGTGGAGGTGGCGGCGTACCGCATCGTGCAGGAGGCGCTGACCAACGTCCGCAGGCACGCCCGAGCCGAGCGCGTGAGCGTGACGCTCTCCCGGGACGCCGAGCTGCGGGTCACCGTCACCGACGACGGGATCGGCCTGCCGGAGGACCGACGGGCCGGGGTCGGGACGTCGTCGATGCGGGAACGCGCCGCCGAGCTGGGCGGGAGCTGCGTCATCGCCGCCGCTCCCGGCGGGGGCACCACGGTGGAGGCCCGGTTCCCGCTCGCCTCCCCCGGCGAGCCGCCCGCGCCGGACGACTCCGCGGCCGGGTCCACCCCGGCCATCCCGACCGGCCCCGCTCCGGATTCCCCCACCGACTCCGCCACGAGCGCCTCCCCCGACCCCGCTCCCGGCCGCTGACCCTCTCCCGCCGGTCCCGGCCCGCACCGCGCCGGTCGCCCGGCGGGGAAGAACGCGGCGAGGACGGACGGCGGGAGACAGCTCGGATCGGGCACTGCTCTGGCGCATCGGATAGCCCTACGCTTACCAGTGCGATGGTGAAATTTCGTGCTCTCGGACCGTTCCAGGCGGAATCGGATGGTCAGGTCCTCGACCTGGGAGGTCAGCGGCAGCAGGCCGTGCTGGCCCGGCTGGTCGTCGCGGGCGGCCGGGCCGTACCCGTCGGCGTGCTCATCGACGAGCTGTGGCCGGGCGAGCCGCCCGGCCAGGCGCTCTCGACCATCCAGGGATACGTGTCGCGGCTGCGCCGCGCGCTCGAACCGCGCCGCGCGCCCCGCGAGCAGGCCGGGATCCTGGTCTCGGCTCCCCCGGGGTACGCGCTGCGCGCCACGGTGGAGCAGGTCGACTCCTGGTGGTTCGAGAAGCTCGTCAAGAGCGACCAGGACGACGATCCGGCACACACGCTGGAGCGGATGGAGACCGCGCTCGGCCTGTGGCGCGGTCCCGCGCTGGCCGAGTTCCTCGACCTGCCGTGGGCGGTGGCCGAGGGGCTGCGGCTGGAGGAGCTGCGCCTGCTCGCGGTCGAACGCCGAGGTGACGCGGCCATCCGGCTGGGCCGGGCCGGCGCGCTGGTCCCCGATCTGGAGGCCCACGCGTCGACGTACCCGCTGCGTGAGGAGGCCTGGCGGCTGCTCGCACTGGCGCTGTACCGGGAGGGACGGCAGGGGGACGCGCTCGGCGCCCTGCGGCGGGCGCGCGAGGCCCTCCGCGAGGAGCTGGGCCTGGACCTGGGGCCCGCCCTGCAGCGGCTGGAGCAGGACATCTTCTCGCAGGCGCCGCACCTGGACGGCCCGAAGCCCCGCGGCTCGGGCGCGCCGACGGCCGGGCCGGCGTCGTACGCCCCTCCGGCGGCGATCCGCGTCCTGGTCGCCGATGATCAGGCGCTGGTACGCGCCGGCCTGAAGATGGTCCTGGACTCGGAGCCCGGCCTGGAGTTCGCCGGCGCGGCCGAGAACGGCGAGCAGGCGATCGCCCTCGTCCGGGCGGCGCGGCCGGACGTGGTCCTGATGGACATCCAGATGCCCCGGCTCGACGGCCTGGCCGCGGCGCGGCGGATCCTCGCGGACGGCGACCCGCCGAAGGTGATCATGATGACGACCTTCGGGACCGACGAGAACCTCTACGCCGCGCTGCGCGCGGGGGTGAGCGGCTTCGTGCTCAAGACCTCCCCGCCGGAGCAGCTCATCGCGGCGATCCGGGCCGCGGTCGCGGGCGACGCCCTGCTCGACCCGGCGGTCACCACGCATCTGATCGCGGCTTTCGCCGGGCGGCGCGACCCGGCCGCCCCCGCCGGGCTCTCGGACTCCGACCTCGACCTGGTCAAGCTGGTGGCGCGCGGCTTCACCAACCGGCAGATCGCCGTCACCCTGGCCGTGCCGGAAAGCGAGGTGGCCGAGGAGGTGGCCGCGCTGCTCGACCGGCTGGAGCTGCTCGACCGGGCGCAGCTCGTGGTCCTCGCGTACGAGAGCGGCCTGGTCAGTCCCGGGTCCTCCGAACGATGACTTATCGTCGCTTTGACGACAAATAACGCGGGGTTCTACGCTGGGCCTGTGGCACAACTGCGTATCGCCCTGGCCCAGACCAACCCCGTCGTCGGCGACCTCGCCGGGAACGCGAACCGGCTCGTCGAGTGGACCCACCGCGCCGCCCACGAGGGCGCGCACCTGGTGGTCTTCACGGAGATGTTCCTGACCGGATATCCCGTCGAGGACCTGGTGCTCCGCTCCTCGTTCGTGGACGCCTCCATCGCGACCCTCGAGGCCGTGGCGCGCCGTCTCGCCGACGAGGGGCTCGGCGAGCTTCCCGTCATCACCGGCTACGTCGACCGGGCCGACCTCGAACCCCGGGCCGGCCAGCCGAAGGGCGCGCCCCTCGACGCCGTGGCCGTGCTGTACGGCGGGCGCGTGGTCGCACGCAGCGCCAAGCACCACCTGCCCAACTACGGCGTCTTCGACGAGTACCGCTACTTCGTACGCGGCGACCGGATGCCCATCGTGCGGGTGCGCGGCGTGGACGTCGCCATCGCCGTCTGCGAGGACCTCTGGCAGGACGGCGGGCCGGTCTCCACGGTCGCCCGGGCCGGCGCCGGCCTGCTCGTCGTCCCCAACGCCTCGCCGTACGAGGTGGAGAAGGACGACGTGCGACGGGAGCTGGTCGAGAGGCGGGCCCGGGAAGCGGGCTGCGCCCTCGCCTACGTCAACCAGGTCGGCGGGCAGGACGAGCTCGTCTTCGACGGCGACTCGATCGTGGTGGACGCCTCCGGCGCCCTGATCGCGCGCGCCTCGCAGTTCAAGGAGGAGCTGCTCGTCACCGACCTCGACCTGCCGCTCGGCACCGGCGAGCCCGGCGAGTTCCCCGTGGACGCACAGGACGGCACCACCATCACCGTCGAACGGCTGGAGCTCACGGGCGGGCCGGTCGAGCCGTACGCGCCCGTGCCGCCCGTCATGGCCCCGCGGCTGGACGACCTCGCCGAGATCTACCACGCCCTCGTCCTCGGCGTGCGCGACTACGTCACCAAGAACGGCTTCCGCTCGGTGATCCTCGGCCTGTCCGGCGGCATCGACTCCGCCCTCGCCACGACGATCGCGTCCGACGCCATCGGGCCGGAGCGGGTGAACGTCGTGCTGATGCCCTCGCGCTACTCGTCCGAGCACTCGGTCGGTGACGCGGAGGAGCTGGTACGGCGGCAGGGCGTCACCGCGCGGACCGTCCCGATCGCCGACATCGTCACCGCGTTCGAGAAGGAGATCGACCTGGACGGCCTGGCCGCCGAGAACCTCCAGGCCCGCGTGCGCGGCATGCTGCTGATGAGCCTGTCGAACGAGCACGGCCACCTGGTGCTGACCACCGGCAACAAGAGCGAGCTGGCCACCGGCTACTCCACCCTCTACGGCGACTCGGCGGGCGGGTTCGCCCCCATCAAGGACGTGCCGAAGACCCTGGTCTGGGAGCTGTCCACGTGGCGCAACGCCCACGGCCCGGACGACTTCTTCCTGCTCCGCACGGACGGGCCGCCGATCCCGGAGAACTCGATCACCAAGGAGCCCAGCGCCGAGCTGCGGCCCGACCAGCGCGACACCGACTCGCTCCCGCCGTACGACGTGCTCGACCGGCTGCTGGACGAGTACGTGGAGAAGGACATGGGCGCCCCGGAGCTGGTGGCGGCCGGGCACGACAGCGAGCTGGTGAGCCGGATCATCCGGCTGGTGGACCTCGCGGAGTACAAGCGGCGCCAGTACCCGCCGGGGCCGAAGATCACGCCGAAGAACTTCGGCCGCGACCGGCGGCTGCCGATCACGAACCGGTGGCGGGAGACCACCCGCTGACCGTCCGGCGCCGACCCGGCTTCGCCCTCAGCGAGGGATGGCAGCCGGGCGGCGCCTCGTCGTCCGACATGGGCGGAAGCCGGACAGTGCCCGCGTTCGGCGCGGGCGGAAGCCGGACAGTGCCCGCGTTCAGCGGGGGCAGAAGCCGCGCAGTGCCTCGTCCACGATCCGCTCGGCCAGGTCGTCGGGCAGATCGGTGGCGCGCTGCGACCACTTGGTGTGCCACAGCATCGCGCCGGTCAGTATGGCCATCGCCATCTCGACGTCGAGGTCGGGGCGCAGCTCCCCGCGCTCGACACCGCGCCGCAGCACCTCCGCCATGACGGCGCGGCGCGGCTGGATGGCCAGCTCATCGAAGCGGGCGGCCAGGCGGGGGTGCCGGTCGGAGTCGCTCATCGCGATGTTCATGATGCAGCGCGTGCGGCTGTGGCGGGACTCGTCCTGGATGACTCTGAGATAGGCGACCAGGTCGTCCCGGACGGAGTCCCCCCGCAGCGGCGGGAGCGGCGGTTTCAACGTCGCCAGGGCGTCGACGACGAGATCTTCCTTGTTGGACCAGCGGCGATAGATCGTCGTCTTGCCGACACCCGCCCGGGATGCGATGCCCTCGATGGACAGCTCGGACACCGCGATGCCCTCGCCGATCATTTCGAGAGTGGCCTCGATGATCGACTTCTCCGCCTTCTCACTGCGGGGGCGCCCCGCGGCGCGAGCCGCCCCTTCCGCCATCTGCCGCGTCATCATCGTGCGCTCACACTACCGCCGCTTCCTTTTCCACCTCCGGCATACCGTCCGGAGCGGCCGGAACGGGCTTTCCCGGCATCCAGCGGGCCATCAGGAGGGCGCCGACCAGCGCGACCGCGGCCGAGCCGAGGGCCGCCCAGTGGATGCCGCCGACGAACGCCTCGCCGGCCGCCTTCATCAGCCCGGCGCCCTGCGCGCCGAGACTCTCGGCGACACCGGCGGCGCCGGAGATCGACTCGGTCACGACGTGGTGGAGCTGTTCCGGGACGCCGGTCACCTTGCCCTCCATGCCGTCGCGGTACACGGCGGAGAGCACCGCGCCGAGGATGGCGATGCCGAGGGTGCCGCCGACCTGGCGCACGACGTTGCTCATCGAGGAGCCGACGCCGGCCTTCTCACGGGGCAGCGCGTTCATGATCGCGGTGGTCGCGGGCGGCATGATGTGGGCCATCGCCGCCCCCTGGACGAACGTGAGGACCAGCAGGATCCAGATGGGCGTGTCCACACCGACGAGGGAGTAGGCCGCGAGGCAGGCGGTGATCACAAACATGCCGACCGTGCCGACCGCCTTGGCGCCGTACTTCTCGACGACCTTGGAGCTGCGCGGCGCGAAGATGAGCTGGGCCACCGCGAACGGCAGCACCAGGGCGCCCGACTGGAGCGGCGAGTATCCCCGGACGATCTGCCAGTAGAAGGCCATGAAGAACATCACGCCCATCGCCGCGAAGAAGACCAGGCCGACGCTGGCGATCGCGGTGGAGAAGGCGGCGTTCCTGAAGTGGCGCACGTCGAAGGCCGGGTGGTCGATGCGCCGCTCGTACCAGAAGAACACGCCGAGGATGGCGAGGCCGAGCAGCGACGGGACGACGACCGAGACGTCGGCGACGGTGCCGAGGTCGCTGATCCGCACGATGCCGTAGACCAGGGCCACCAGGCCGACGATCGACAGCAGCACGCCGACCGGGTCGAGGCCGGTCTTGCCGGGGTCCTTGGAGTCGGGCACCACGGTCCCGATCAACACCAGGCCGATCAGCACGATCGGGATGTTGACCAGGAAGACCGAGCCCCACCAGAAGTGCTCAAGGAGCAGGCCGCCGGTGATCGGGCCGATCGCGACGGCGATGCCGACGCCGCCCGCCCAGATGCCGATCGCCTTGCCCCGCTCGTGGATCGGGAAGACGTTCGAGATGATCGCCAGCGTGGCCGGCATGATGGCCGCGCCGCCGAGACCCATCAGCGCGCGGGCCATGATGAGCTGCATCGGGTCCTGCGCGTACGCGCTGACCAGCGACGCGATACCGAAGATGACCATGCCGACCAGCAGCATCTTCTTACGGCCGTACCTGTCGCCCAGCACGCCGAAGGTGAACAGCAGCCCCGCGAAGACGAGCGTGTAGGAGTTCATCGCCCACTCGAGCTCGCTCTGGGTGGCCCCCAGCCCCTGCACCGGGTCGGCGATCGTCTTGATCGCGACGTTGAGAATGGTGTTGTCGAGCACGACGGCCAGCAGGCTGAACACCATGACGCCGAGAATCTGCCATCGGCGTGGGTGCCCGGTATGCGCGTCCAAAGGGTCCCCCAGTGAAGTTTCGATACGCATGAGTTTCGGAACGGTACCGTAGCGGAAGCAGATTCGATACGCAACCGTCTCGTTTCATAATGTGGACGGCCAGGCCCCCAGCCGTCAGGCCCGGCCACGCCGCGCTCACGCCCGGATGACGGATGGGGCGGCCCGGCCGTGGATACGGCAACGCCGCCCCCGTCCCCGTGCCTCCTCGAAGGCGAACACCGGACAGCCTCGCAGCGTTCCCGGAACGACCTCAGAACGACCTCGGAACGCCCCCGGGACGGCCTCGGAACGTTCCCCGAACAGCCTCGGAACGTTCCGGAAACGAAACCCGGCGGATCAGCGCGTCAGAGCGACGCCGACACCGACGCCGACACCGGCTCGGCGGCCGCCGGCCGCCTGGCGTCCCGCCAGAACGGGAAGGCGATCAGGACCAGCACCAGCCCGAGGCAGCCCGCGGCCGCGAACGCCCAGACCGGACCGTGCGCGTCGACCACCGCCCCGGCCGCCGGGCCGGCGCAGGCGCCACCGATCAGCAGCGCGGTGCCGTGCAGGCCCATCGCCTCGCCGCGCGCGCCCGCGGGCACCCGCCCTTGGATCGCTCCCACGGTGGCCGACATCGCGGGCGCGCACAGCAGGCCGGCCGGGACCAGCGCCAGGCAGAGCCACCACCACCCGCCGCCGACGAGGCCGATCGGCACGGTGAACACACACATGGCGCCGGTGAGGAGCAGGGGCGAGAACCCCCGGGGCAGCCCGCCGTACACGAACCCGCCGATGAGGGAGTATCCGCACCAGACCCCGATCACCAGCCCGGTCCACTGGGTGGCCGCCCCCGCCTTGAGCATGGCGACGACCGACAGCTCGGTGGTGGTGAGGACGAAGGTGAGCGACGACGCGACTCCGAGCAGCGTGAATAGCCCGGGCCCGAGCCAGCTGCGCCGCGGCACCCTCTCGGGGCTCACCTCGCCCGGGGACTGTGTCGGCGGGTTCAGCGCGTACAGGGCGACGCCGGTGCCGACCAGTCCGACGCCCACCGCGTACATCGTCACGGTGGTGCCGAACCCGGTCGAGAGGGCGACCGCCAGGGCCGGGCCCACCATGTACGACAGCTCGACGGCCATGGAGTCCAGCGCGAAGGCCGACTGGTGGCGCTCCGCGGGGACCATCGCGCCCAGGCACTGCCGGAGCGCGCCGAAGACGGGCTGGGCGAACAGCCCCGCGACGATCGCGCCCGGGATCAGCGCCTCGTACGGGAGCAGCGGAGCGGAGCACCAGAAGGCGAACTGGACCGCCGTGGTCACCGCGAGCACGGGACGCAGCCCGCGCCGGTCGACGAACCGCCCGGCGAGCGGCGAGCCGATCGCGGCCCCGATCAGGTTGCCCGTGCCGACCAGCCCGGCTTGCAGGAAGCCCATGCCGAGCCCGTTGACCACGTGCAGGGTGAGCGTGATGCCCGTGCCCGTCAGCGGGATCCTGGCGAGCATGCCGACCAGCAGCAACGTGCGGACTCCCGGCAGGGCGAGAACCCTCCGATAACGTTCGAGTGCCATTTTGGTGCGTACCTCCGGGAAGGCATTGTGCCGTGCCGCACCGACAGGATTTCCACCGGATTACGGTCCACCCTTCGGGTGTTCTATTTGCGGGCACCATGCGATGATCTGACTGTCCGGGGACGCCACAGGGGCGCCACGAGACCTGGAGGTAGCCATGTCCTCTGTTTCCGCTGCACCCACCGCTCTTTACGGCGGCACGTCGGGGCGCAGGGTGACCGTCCGCGATCTCGCGGCAGCGAAGGAACGCCACGAGAAGTGGCCGATGGTCACCGCGTACGACGCGATGACGGCGAAGATCTTCGACGAGGCGGGCATCCCCGTCCTGCTCGTCGGCGACTCGGCCGCGATGGTCGTCTACGGGTACGACTCGACCTTGCCGGTCACGGTCGACGACCTCATTCCGCTCACCGCCGCCGTGGTACGCGGCTCCAGCCGCGCGATGGTGGTCGCCGACCTGCCGTTCGCGTCCTACCAGGCGTCGCCGCAGCAGGCGCTGGAGACGGCGGCCCGGTTCATGAAGGAGGCCGGGGCCCACGCCGTGAAGCTGGAGGGCGGCCGTCGCGTGCTGTCGCAGGCCGAGATGCTCGTGTCGGCCGGCGTGCCGGTCATGGCGCACATCGGCCTGACCCCGCAGTCGGTGAACGTCCTCGGCGGCTACCGCGTTCAGGGCCGGGGCCAGTCGGGCGACGAGCTGATGGCCGACGCCAAGGCCCTTGAGCACGCCGGCGCGTTCGCCGTCGTGCTGGAGTGCGTCCCGGCCGAGCTGGCGGAGCGGGTGACCGCGTCACTGAGCATCCCCACCATCGGCATCGGAGCGGGCGGGGGCACCGACGCCCAGGTCCTCGTCTGGCAGGACCTGATGGGTCTCACCCCGCGCCCGGCGAAGTTCGTGAAGAAGTACTTCGACCTCGCGGGCGAGATGAGCCAGGCCGTCCGGGCGTACGCCGACGAGGTCGTCTCCGGCGTCTTCCCCGCCCCCGAGCACAGCTACCACTGACCGCGACCGCGGATCGGCCCCGTGTCCCGCGGGGCCGGGTCCGCCGGTGAACGGCGTCAGCCGAGCGCCTGCGCGAAGTCGGCCCACAGGTCTTCCGGGTGCTCGATGCCGACGGACACCCGGACCGTCCCCTCGCCGATCCCCGCGGCGGCCAGCCCGGCCGCGTCGAGCGACCGGTGCGACGTCGTGGCCGGGTGCAGGATCAGCGTCTCGACGCCGCCGAGCGAGGGCGCGAGCAGCGCGAGCCGTACGGAGCTCATGAACGCCTCGCCGGCCGCGCGGCCCCCGTGCAGGTCGAACGAGAACACCCCGCCGAAGTCCGGCAGCAGCTTGGCCGCCACGTCGTACGACGGGTGCGACGGCAGGCCGGGCCAGTGCACGGCCGCCACGGCGGGGTGCTCGGCGAGGCGGGTGGCCAGCAGGCGCGTGTTGGCGCAGTGGCGCTCCATGCGCAGCGGCAGGGTCTGGATGCCGCGCAGGGTGAGCCAGGCGGCGAACGGGTCCGCCGTGGCGCCCAGCTCGATCGCGTACGACCAGACCTTGCGATGCAGCTCGGCGGAGGCGAAGACCGCGACGCCGCCGAGGACGTCGGTGTGGCCGGAGAGGTACTTCGTGGTGGAGTGCACCACCACGTCCGCCCCGTGCTCGATCGGCCGGCACAGGACGGGTGAGGCGAACGTGTTGTCCACGACGGTCAGCACCCCCGCCTCGCGCGCGGCGGACGCCATCCCGGGCAGGTCGGCGACCTGGGTCATCGGGTTGGCGATCGTCTCCAGGTAGAGCAGCTTCGTCTCCGGCCGCGCGGCCGCGCGCACCGCCGCCGGGTCCGCCTCGTGGACGTACGTCACCTCGACGCCGAACCGCGCGGTCAGGTCGGCCAGCATGTGGGCGGTGCCGCCGTACAGCGGGCGCTGGGCGATCACGTGGTCGCCCGGGCTCAGCAGCGCGAGCAGCACCGAGTTGATGGCCCCCATGCCGGAGCCGGTGGCCACGGCCGCCTGTCCGCCCTCCAGTCCGGCGACGGCCTCCTCCAGCGCGCGCACGGTGGGGTTGGAGAGCCGCCCGTAGACGAAGGCGCCGTCCGGGCGCCCCATCCCGTCGGCGAAGACCTCCGGGCTGTCGAACGCGAAGCCCGACGTCTGGTAGATGGGGATCGTGATCGGCGTGCTGCCGTTCAGATCGGGTCGGGGCAGGTGGACGGCTCGCGTCTCCGGGCGCAGGGTCATGCCCACAAGGATTACCCGGCCGGCCCCCGGATGTCAGATCCAGGGGCCGCCATAAACCCGTACAAAGCGTCAGAAATCAGCCGCCACTCTCGCTGACAGCCTGAGCGCGGGTGACCGCCGTCGGACGACGCCGTGCCTCCCGCGCCCCGGACCGCGTCAGACGTCGGTGACCCGGAACCCGGCGTGGGCCTTGTACCGGCGGTTGATCGCGATCAGGTTGGCGGTCAGCGCCTCGACCTGGCCCGCGTTGCGCAGCCGTCCGCCGTAGATGCCCCGCATTCCCGAGATGCGCGACGCGAGCGCCTGGACGATGTCCGTGGCCTCCCGGTCGTCGCCGAGAACGAGGACGTCCAGGCCGACCTCGGCCACCTCCGGATCGAGCAGGATGACCGCGGACACGTGGTGGAACGCCGCGACGACGCGGCTGTCCGGAAGGACGGCCGCCGCCTGCTGGGCCGCGCTGCCCTCCTCTACCGGCAGCGCGTACGGGCCCTGCTTGTCGAACCCGAGCGGGTTCACGCAGTCGACGACGATCTTCCCGGCCAGCTCGCCGCGCAGGGACTCCAGGGTCGCCTTGTGTCCTTCCCACGGCACGGCCACGATCACGATGTCCGCCTCGGCGGCGACGACGGCGTTCTCTGCGCCGCGTACGCCGATGCTCTCGGCGGCCTCGCGGGCGCGCTCGATGTTGCGCGAGCCGATCAGCACGGTGTGCCCGGCGAGGGCGAACCTGCGCGCCAGGCCCTTGCCCTGGTCGCCGGTGCCGCCGAGGATGCCGATGGAGAGGCCGGAAACGTCCGGAAGGTCTTTCAGCTCAGCCATAGGCAGATCATGCCAGGGCGCCGCAGGCACGCCACCGCCTGGGGCGGCGCCTGCCGTACCGGCCGGGCGGCCACGCTCCGGGGTTCCCCGTGGCTGAAGAGCGACATCACGTGTGGCAGACATCACGTGTGGCAGACATCACGTGTGGCAGACATCACGTATGGCGACGGCGGGGTGTCCCGGCGGGTCAGGAGCGACATTCGCCGGACCGCGCGCGGACATGTCAGGCACGATGGGGCGCATGGATGCTGACTCGGTGAGCCTCCTCCGCGAGGTGCTCGCCTCGACCGACTGGCTGGAGCGCACCCGAGAGCTGGGACGGGCGCTGCGTACGACCCGGTCTCCCGGAGGGCTGCTCCTGGTGGGGACACCCGACGACGAACCCTGGCACCTGACCGCCCACCTGTCGGACGAGGCGCGGCTGTCCGGACTCTCCCAGCTCACCCCGACCCTGCTGCGCTGGTCACCGCCCGCGAACGCGCCCACCCACCTGCGGGTCGGGCTCGACCGGCTGCGCGAGGCCCGGCGCGGAGAGACGCTCTTCGTGGTCGCCGAGGAGCAGGCCCCCGTGCCGCTGCTGGAACGCGTCGACGACGCACGGCGGACCGGGGCCACGATCCTCGCCCTCGACGGCGGCGACCCCTCCCTGGAGTCGCTGGCCCACGACGCGCTGGCCATCCCGCGCCTGGACGGCCCGCTCAGCTTCGACGGCGCCCAGCACCTGGTGAGCAGCGCGGCGGGCGACGTCCGGCGGCTCAGCCTGCGTGAGCGCCTGGCCCGCCTCGTGGACCGGGTCAGCGGGCCGCGCGTTACCGACTGACGCGCGCACACGGGGCGCCGGACACCGGGGGCACCGCGACGCCGGTGCGGCCGGCCGCCCGCGATTCCTACGCTCTCGCGTCGTGGTCGTTCTCGTGAGTGAGGTCGTAGCCGTCGCCGATGACCCGCCACCCGCGCAGCACGTTGCTGTGCGGGACGGCGGTGAACCAGCGGACGCCCGCCTCGGCGGCGGCGCGGCCCAGCCCGGTGCCGCGGGCGTCGATCACGGCCCGGTCCGCGTGGCGGGCGGCGCGGCTCAGCGCCATCGTGACCGCGACGCCGGTGTCACCTTCGGTGAGCACGGCGAAGTCCGTGGGCCGCCCGTCCACGAGGGCATCCGGACGGCTGGCCCGAGACGGGACGCCGGGACGCCGCTCGCTGACGGGGGCCACGGCGACGACACGATGCCCCTCGGCCGCCAGCAGTGCCGCGACCCTGCGCTCCGGACCGGACAGGCGACGGGCGCGTTCGTCCACGCCGCTCAGGGCTCCCGGCTCGCCGAGGTCCATCATGAGTCACCTCCCGCCCTAGGCCAGCTTCGCAGGCCACCGGCGGGCGTGTCCCCCAATATCAGGTCAAGGCGCTACTCGTCCCATTCCTCGTCCTGGACCTGCCACGCCTCGTTCCGATCGGAGGCGGTCTGCAGCGCGTGCGCCGCCTCCGCCTCCGTCGCGTACGGACCCATCCGATCCTTGTCGGGACAGCCCTTCTCCGGCTCGACGCGCATGTGTTTCAGACAGAACCACCATTGACCGCTCACGGGCTAATCCTCCCCCTCCAGACCGCATCTAGACTTGGCCGCATGACAACACTCCTCCGGCCAGGGCGAGTGTCGCCCATGCGTAAGGTCCCCGCCCACATCGAACGCCCGGAGTACGTGGGGAAGGCCGCCCCGAAGAAGGGCGCCACCGACGTCCAGACGCCGGAGACGATCGAGAAGATGCGGATCGCGGGCCGGATCGCCGCCCAGGCCCTCGAGGAGGTCGGCCGGCACGTCGCGCCCGGTGTCACCACCGACGAGCTCGACCGTATCGGCCACGAGTTCCTCTGCGACCACGACGCCTACCCCTCGACCCTGGGCTACCGCGGATATCCCAAGTCGCTGTGCACCTCGATCAACGAGGTGATCTGCCACGGCATCCCCGACGACACGGTGCTGAACGACGGCGACATCGTCAACGTCGACATCACCGCGTACATCGGGGGCGTCCACGGGGACACCGACGCGACGTACCTCGTCGGCGAGGTGGACGAGGAGTCCCGGCTGCTGGTCGAGCGCACCCGTGAGGCCACCATGCGCGCGATCCGGGCGGTCGCGCCCGGGCGCCAGCTCAACGTGGTCGGCCGGGTGATCGAGGCGTACGCGAAGCGGTTCGGCTACGGCGTCGTCCGCGACTTCACCGGTCACGGCATCAGCACGTCGTTCCACTCCGGCCTGGTCGTTCCGCACTACGACGACCCCTCGCTCGCGGTCACGCTCGTGCCCGGCATGACGTTCACGATCGAGCCCATGCTCACGCTGGGGACGATCGACTACGACATCTGGCCGGACAACTGGACCGCCGTGACCAAAGACCGCAAGCGTACGGCCCAGTTCGAGCACACGATCCTGGTCACCGACTCGGGCCACGAGATCCTGACGCTCCCCTAGGGTCGCGCCCGCTGCGTCGCCCGGTGGGCGTCAGCGGGAGCGGATCACTCCGGTGACGGTCGTCCCGCCGCCGGGGACACTGTTGATCGTCAACGTGCCCCCGGCCTCGGCGAAGCGGGCCCGCATGGCGGCCAGTCCCCGCCCCGAGCCGGGTGCGACCTCGTCCACGCCGAACCCGGCTCCGTCGTCGCTCACGGTCATTCGCAGGCCCGCCTTCCCGACGGTGACGGCGACGGAGACCTGCCGCGCGCGGCTGTGCCGTTCGACATTGGACAGCGCCTCGACGAAGGTGGCGTACACGACCTGCGCGACCCGCCGCGACACGGCCGCGGCAGGCAGCGCCCAGATCTCGACGGCGACGCCGCAGCGCCCGGACCACTCCGCGAGGTAGCCCTCCAGGGCCGCGGCCAGATCGCCGTTCGGCCGGATCCGCAGTTCCTCCGCCACCCCGCCCCTCCTCAATCGTCGCGCCGCCTTCCGGCGGACGGGCGACGCGGACGCCGGCGGCACGGGCTTCGAACAGGTTCGCCACCGTGACCCGCCCCGCTCCCGGGGCGGGCGTCACCTGCGGTTATGCCCACCGCCCGGCAGGTCACGCGCTTCCACCGTACCCGCGGGCGGCGTCGCCGGGCGGGTCATCGCGCGACTCCGCTCCGCCCGTCCCGGCGGCCCTTTCCGGTGAACAGCCGGTACGGCACGACGAGCGGAACGCCGTCCACGCCGAGCGGCCGGACCGCTCGCGTCTCTTCGGCGAGCGGGTCCGGAGCCGCTCACTGGGCGGTGTCGCGCTTGTTCAGCTTGGCGAGGTAGTCGTTGTAGGCGTCCATTTCGGCGTCGCCGGTGCCGCCCACCTTCGCGGCCCGCTGCTCGGCCCGGCGGTCGGCGCGGCGGGCCTGCCGGTCGTCGGCCCGCCACCACTGCAGCGCCAGCGCGAGGACCACGATCAGGGTCGGGATCTCGCCGAACCCCCAGGCGATCGCCCCTCCGGTCTGCTGGTCTGACACCGACGACGCGCCCCAGGTGCGGCCGAGCTGGCCGTACCACTCGGGGGCGAGGATCGTGGTCATGCTCATCAGCGCGATGCCGAAGAACGCGTGGAACGGCATGGTGATGAACAGCAGCAGCAACCGGCCGACGTGGGGCAGCCGGTGCGGCCCCGGGTCCACCCCGATGATCACCCAGAAGAACAGGCAGCCGCTCACCAGGAAGTGGACCGTCATCGCGATGTGCCCGAGGTGCTCCTCCATCGCCGCCGCGAACAGCGGGGTGAAGTACAGCGCGTACGTCGACACGATGAAGATCGCGGTCGCGATCGCGGGGTGCGCGATGAACCTGGCGTAGCGGCTGTGCAGGAGCACGGTCAGCCACTCGCGGGGGCCCCGGTCGCCGCGTCGTACGGCGGGCTTGAGCGCACGCAGCGCGAGGGTGATGGGCGCGCCGAGCACGAGCAGGATCGGCACCAGCATGGCGAGCACCATGTGCTCGGACATGTGGACGCTGAACAGCACCGGCGCGTACTTGGCGACGCCGCTCTGGGTGGCGATGACGAGGACGATGACGCCGAGGAACCAGGCGGCGGTCCGGCCGTGCGACCAGGCGTCGCCCCGGCGGGCCAGCCGTACCAGACCGGCCGCGTAGAGGCCGGCGAGGGCGGCGGCGACGATCGCGAAGAACAGGTCGAACCACCACAGCGTCACCAGGTTGCCCACCGAGATCGGCGGCGGCACGAGGTAGCCGAGCAGCTCGTAGGCGCGGTCGATCGGCCCCTTGATCACCGGCGGGGCGGTGCGCGCGAGGGCGACGGCCAGGCCGATCGTCGCGGCCATGAGCAGGATCTCGCCGAGGGCGAGGCGCAGGAACGCCCCGGGCTTCCCGGCGGCCAGCGCGGGCACCGTGCGGCCGCGGTGCCACCAGCCGATCACGCCGAGCCCGGCGAACGCCACCGTCTTGGCCACGATCAGCAGGCCGTACGACGTGGTGAACAGCTCCTCGACCGACGCGAGCCGGGCGAGGACGCTCGCGACGCCGGACAGCCCGACGCCGGCGAAGCACCAGAGGGCCATCCGGGAGAAGCGCGCGGCGGCGACGTCGAGCCGGTCGCCGCCGCGGTAGGCGTGCACGCACAGCACGCCGAGGCCGCCCACCCACAGCGCCAGGAAGATCACGTGAAAGGCGACCGAGGTGGTGGCGAGGCTGTGGTTGGGCGAGGAGGACGAGTGGCCGGTCAGCGCCGGCGGCAGCAGCGTCGCCACCGCGAAGAGCAGCAGCCCCGCCGCCGCGCCGACGGTGATCGCGCCGCGCGCGAACAACGCGACGGCGACCGCGAAGAGCACGACCAGCGTGAGCGAGATGCCCTGCGGGACCTGGCTGGCGTAGCTGGTCAGCTCGTTGCCGCCGAGGACGTCCGCGACCGGCATGCCGAGCGCGTCGGACAGGTTGAAGACGAGGGCGGCCGCGGCCGCGGCCGCCCAGACCAGCGCCGACCAGGAAGCGGCCTTGACGTATTCCTGGGCGGGCTTGCCGAGCACTCCCTTGTCGCTCGGGAGGAACGCGACGCTCATCACGAGCAGGCCGATCGTGACGAGGCCCGCGCCGTCCATGGCGAGCTTGGACAGCGGGAGCATCCACCGGGTGAACGCGCCCTCGTCGGGCAGCCCGGGGATGATGCGCGGGCTGGCCGCGCCTCCGGCCACCATCGCGATCACCAGCGCGACGACCGCCGCGCAGACGGCGGCGATGCCCAGACGCGCGGCGCGGCTCATGGCTTCTTCCGCATGCTGATGGCCATCCCGATGCCGACGCCCCCGATGCCGAAGACCACGATCCACACCCAGGCCGGGACGCCGCCCTTGCCCGCGTCCGCTTCGGCCTGATCGTCCGCCGCCGCCGTCGCCGCGGCCGGCGCGGCGCTCTGCTCGGGGGCCGGCGTGCCATCGGAGGCGGCCGGGGTGGAAGGCGCCACGGCGGCGGCTTCGGTTCCGTCCTGGCCGGCCGCGGCGGAGCCGGTCACCGTGAACGGGATCTCTCCCTCGATCGGGTGACCGTCACTGGAGACGACCCGCCAGGCGACGCTGTACTTTCCGGCGGGCAGGGAGCCGGACACGGCCTGGGTCACCTCCGAGCCGTGGACGGCCGGGGTGCCCGACTCGTACTGCCGGCCGTCCGGGCCGCGTACCAGCACGACCGGGTAGCGGACCGATTCCGAGAAGGTCAGGTTCACCTTCGTGAGTGCGTCGACCCGGGAGTTCTCCTTCGGGTCGCTGCTCCGGAGCGAGGTGTGGGCCAGCGCGGGCATGGCGAGAGCCGTGCCGAGCAGGAGGGTCACAACGAAGGCGACGACGGCCGCAAGCGGGGATTTTCTCATGGCAGCAACAAGGCTACCGACGCATGTGCCCGGTCCTTACCCCGCGTGAGGCACCGGGCCGGGACACTTCGGTAACTCCATGTGACGGCCGCCGCAGGGGGCTCGGCGGCCCCACACGTCCGGCGCACCGGGGGCGGTTCCGCGCCGCCGCCCGCCCCCGGAAGGAGGCGGGCGCTCGGCGCGCTCTGGCGCGGGGCTACAGGCCGACGCAGGCGAGCGCGCGCTGGTAGGCGGCGGTGCTCGCGGAGCCGTCCTCGATGCGCTGGAACGCCTCGGCGGCCTCCATCCAGCCCTGCGCGGCAATCCTGATCTTGGGGGAGCGCTCCAGCCACTCGCCGGCCGCGGCCAGCTCGGCCGCCGCCTCCTCGCGCCTGCCGAGCTGCTCGTACGCCTGGCCGAGCACGAGGTGCGCCTCGGAGCGCAGCTCGCCGTGCGGCTCCTCCATCAGGTCCTTGGCGGCGAGGGCGTGCTCGGCGGCCTCCTCCGGGCGGCCCAGGGCCAGCTCGGTGCGGGCCAGGAAGACCGAGCAGCGGGCGATGTCGGCCCTGCTCGCCGCCGACTCGCCGAGCTCCCGGTGGGTGCGCGCCAGCAGGTCGCGGGCCGTCTCCAGGTCGTCCGGGCGGACCCGGAGCAGCAGGATCGCGTACGCGAGGCGGAGCCGGGCGAGGTTGCGCGAGTCGCCGTTCTCGCTCTGTACGGCCAGGGCACGCTCGGCCAGCGCGATCGACTCCTCGCCCCGGCCGGTCAGCTCGGCGATCCTGGCGGCGTTCCAGTTCGCGGCGACGGTCGCGCGCGGCGTGCCGAGCAGGTCGGCGGCGGCGAGCAGCTCGTTCGCGAACTGGGTGGCGCGCAGCAGGTCGCCGCGCACGCCGTACGCGGCGAGCAGGGTCGCGGCGAGCTCGATCAGGTCGTCGGTCCAGGTGGTCCGGTTCATGTCCTTGAGCATCGTCTCGCCCACCTCGACGGCGGGTCCGAGGTCGCCCTTCTCGCGGTAGCACCGGCACAGCGCGACGGCGATCGCCACCCGACGGTCCTCGGGCATGATCCCGGCCTCGGTGTCGAGCAGGCGGTTGAGGATCGCGATGGCCTCGCCGCGGTGGCCGCACGCCTCGGCGGCGAGCGCGTAGCCGAACTCGGCGTCCTGGTGGAGCTGGGAGAGCCCGATCAGGCTCCGGTCCGCCAGCAGCTCGCCGAAGCGGCGCCGGGCCTCCTCGACCTCGCCGTTGTCCAGGGCGAGCCGGGCGAAGCGCAGACCGAGCTCCAGCTCCTCCATCTGCTCGGCGGTCACTCCATTGATCAGATAAGTGAGCGAACAATCGAGCTTCTGAGCGAGCAGTTCCAAAACTGCCGGAGTGGGCGTCCGCTTTCCACTCTCGATCAGCGAGACATAGCTGTCCGAAAGCTCCGGATGTGCGAGCTGAGCTTGGGAAAGACCACGTTGACGGCGAATCATCTTGATGCGCTGGCCTACTAGATCTTGACTCGTCACGGGCTCCCCCTGCAAGAATGGTGTAAATCAGACGATTTTCCGACAGGAGCTGATCATGCGCCGCCGACTCATCGTCTCTGCCTTGGCTGTTCTCTTCTCAACCAGTGTGGTTCTTGCGACAAATGCTACGGCCGTGAACGCCGCCACGTCTTCCCCCGGGCAGGCACTCCGCGACTGGTGCTGCTGAGTCGTTATCTGTCCCCGGCCCCATCCGCTTCGAGCCCATCTGTCCCCCCGGCGGGCTCATCCGCCCGCAGCGCGAGGTAACAGATCCACCCGGTCCGCCATCGAGGAGAGATCCGCTGAGCTCCTCGATGCGGCGGATCCGGAACCGCACCGTGTTGACGTGGACGTACGGCCACTTATCGCACGCGTTCCACGAACGGTCCGAGAACATGCCGCAGGTCCGCGGCAGCTCCCCCTGGTGGCGCCGGTGGTAGCCCACGAGCGGGTCGAGCGACCGGCTCCCGCACTTCCCGCGTACGCCGTCCGGCACCGTCGTCGACGGCGGCCCGTACGCACATAACTCAGCTCCGTCTCGTCGCCGGAGAACCCCGCCTCCGCACGGCTCCGCCGTTCGCGGCTTCTCTCCGGCCAGTGGATCCCGTAGAAGCGTGCAGATCGCATTATTTGGGGAGATCTCCACTCGACATCCCGCGGACGTGCGGAAGTGGGGAGCGACCGTTGAAGACCGAGACCCGCACCAGCCTGGGCGTCGGCGCGAGCGCCCCGCGCCCCGACGGCGCGTTGAAGGTGGCCGGCGCGTTCGCCTACGCCTCGGACCTGTGGCTCGACGGGATGTTGTGGGGCGCGACGCTGCGCAGCCCGCACCCGTCGGCCTGGATCCGTTCGATCGACGTCGGCCCGGCCCTCGCCCTGCCGGGGGTATTCGCCGTGCTGACGCACGAGGACGTGCCCGGCGCGAAGTTCTACGGCCTGGAGCACGCCGACCAGCCGGTGCTCGCCGTGGACCAGGTCCGCTACCAGGGCGAGCCGGTGGCGATCGTCGCGGCCGACCATCCGGAGACGGCCCGCAGGGCGGCCGCCGCCGTCGTCGTCGAGTACGAGGTCCGCGCGGCGGTCACCGACGCCCGCCGCGCCGCCCTCGATCCCGCCTGTCCCCTCGTGCACCCCGGCGGCAACGTCGTACGGCACCAGCCGGTACGGGCCGGATCGGCCGGATCCGGGGCCGAGGTCGTCGTCACCGGCGAGTACGAGGTCGGGATGCAGGACCAGGCGTTCCTCGGCCCCGAGGCCGGCCTCGCCGTACCGGCGGACGACGGAGGCGTGGATCTCTACGTCGCCACCCAGTGGCTGCACGTGGACCGGGACCAGATCGCGCCCTGCCTCGCCCTGCCCGAGGACAAGGTACGGCTCACGCTGGCCGGCGTCGGCGGCGCCTTCGGCGCCCGCGAGGACCTGTCGATGCAGATCCACGCCTCGATGCTGGCGCTGCGCACCGGCCGCCCCGTGAAGATCGTGTACGGCCGGGAGGAGTCGTTCTTCGGGCACGTCCACCGGCACCCGGCGTGGATGCGCTACGAGCACGGGGCGACCGCCGACGGGCGGCTCGTCTACGTGAAGGCCGAGATCGTGCTCGACGGCGGCGCCTACTGCTCCTCCTCCCCCGCCGTCGTCGGCAACGCCGCCTCGCTCGGCGTCGGGCCGTACGAGGTGGAGAACGTGTGGATCGACGCCTACGCCGCCTACACCAACAACCCGCCGTGCGGCGCGATGCGGGGGTTCGGCGCCGTCCAGGCGTGCTACGCGTACGAGTCGCAGATGGACCGGCTCGCGGCGGCGTGCGGCCTCTCACCGGTCGAGATCCGCGTGCGCAACGCCGTGTCGCAGGGGTCCCGGCTGGCGACCGGGCAGGTCATCGACTCTCCGGCGCCGCTCGCCGCGATGCTCGGCGAGCTCGCCGCGATGCCCCTCCCCGGCCCCCCGGCGTACGCGCCGTCCGGTTCGCGCCGGCAGGGCGGGAGCGGGGCGCGTGCGAGGGGGATGATCGGCACGCGGGAGGAGCCCGACCCCCGGCGGCTGCCGGGCGGCGTCGGCCGGACCACGCGCGGCGAAGGCGTGCGGCGCGGGGTCGGCTACGGCGTCGGCATCAAGAACATCTGCTTCTCCGAGGGCTTCGACGACTACTCGACGGCCCGGGTCCGGGTCGAGCTCCTCGGCGGCGAGCCGCACGCGCTCGTCCACACGGCGGCGGCCGAGGTCGGGCAGGGTCTCGTCGCGGTCCAGGCCCAGATCGCCCGCACCGAGCTGGGAGTCGACCGGGTCACCGTGGCCCCGGCGGACACCTCCGTCGGGTCGGCCGGATCCTCCTCCGCCTCCCGCCAGTCCTACGTCACAGGAGGGGCGGTCAAGGCGGCGTGCGAGGCCGTGCGGCGACGCCTGGAGGCGCTCGCCGCCGCCGACCCCGGGCTCTCGCTCGGGGAGCTGCTCGACCGGTACGGCCCGGTGGAGGAGACACGGGAGTACCGCCACCGGCCGACGGTCCCGCTGGACCCGGTGACCGGCCAGGGCGACTCGCACACCCAGCTCGCGCTGTGCGTCCACCGGGCCGTCGTGGACGTGGACGTGGAGCTCGGGCTGGTCAAGGTCGTCGAACTCGCCGCCGTCCAGGACGTCGGCCGGATCTTGAACCCGCTCGCGCTGGAGGGGCAGATCCACGGCGGTTCGGCGCAGGGCCTCGGCCTCGCCCTCCTGGAGGAGATCCAGATGCGCGACGGCAGGGTGCTCAACCCCTCGTTCACCGACTATCTGATCCCGACCATCCTCGACATGCCGCCGATGCGGCTGTCGATCCTGGAGAATCCGGACCCCAACGCCCCTTACGGCCTGCGCGGCGCCGGGGAGCCGCCCACGCTGTCCTCCACGCCCGCCGTGGCGGCGGCCGTCCGCGCGGCTACGGGCCTCGCGCTGCCGCGCGTCCCCATCCGCCCCGAAGACATCGCCCTCGCCCACACCGGCTGATCGGGGGCCACGCCCGGCGCCCGGCGAATGCCGTCGTGCAGTTTGATCAGCTCGTCGCCCCAGGCGACGATGCGCTGTTCGTCCGTCATGCCAGTTCCTTTCGCGAGAGATTCCCATAGACGGCGGCGAAGAGCGCTGCCAGCAGGGCCGCGCCGGCCGCGACGCCGAAGGTCCACACGGCGCCTCCGCTCGACAGCAGCGCCGCGCCCACCGCCCCCGCCACGCTGCTGCCCACCAGCCTGACCAGCGCGTTCACACCGCCGGCCGCCGCGGTCTTGGCGGGCTCCACGTGCTCGACGGCCATCGTCCCGAGCGCCGCGTAGCCGAGGCCGACGCCCAGCCCCAGCAACGTCGCGGCCCCGTACAGGTCCGCGCCCGAGGAGCTGGACACCGCCAGCCACAGGGCGGCGGCCGTCACCAGGGCCGAACCGGCCACCACGAGCGCGGACGCGGTGAAGCGGCGCATCAGGGAGCCTGCGAGCACGGACACCACAAGCATCAGCACCGTCGTCGGCAGCAGGTAGATCCCGACCTGCAGCACCGAGGCCCGGAGCGCGCCCTGGGCCACCGCCGACACCGTGGTGATGGCCGCGAACAGGGCGAACCCCAGCAGGAACGACGCCACGGTCGCCCCCACCGTCGCCCGGTGCAGCAGCATGGGGATCTCGATCAGCGGCGACGCGGTACGGCGGGCGGTCGCGACCCACACCGCCGCCACCACCACCGCCGTGGCGAACAGGCCCAGCGTCAGCGGCGAGGTCCAGCCCCAGGCCGCGCCCTTGCTGATCGCCAGCAGCAGGCAGCCGAGCCACACCGCGACCAGCACCGCCCCGGCCAGGTCCGGCCGTCCCGACCCGCGCGCGGGCGCATCCCGGACCACGGCCGCCACCAGGACGAAGCTCAGCGCGGCCAGCCCGGCCAGCGTCCAGAACACCGTCCGGTGGTTCCCGTCCAGGAGCCCGGCGAGGATCATGCCGCCGCCGCTCCCGACGCCGATGGTGGCGCTCAGCACCCCGATCGCGCTTGGCAGCCGGTGATCGGGCACCACCTGCCTGACCAGCCCCATGGCCAGTGGGAGCAGCGGCGCCGCCGCTCCCTGCAGCACCCGGCCGACGATGAGCAAAGGCAGCGTGCCCGCCACGGCGCTGAGCGCCGAACCGGTGATGAGCAGTCCGATCGCGACCAGCGACACCGTGCGCCGCCCGTACATGTCGCCGAGCCGGGCCAGCAGCGGTATCGAGACCGCGCCCGACAGCAGTCCGGCGGTGAGCGTCCACGAAACGGTGGTGGACGAGGCGTGGAGCTGCCGTTCGAGGCCCGGCAGCAGTGGTACGACGACGGTCATCTGGAGGGTCCCCACGGCCACCGCGAACGCGAGCACGGCTACGACCCATAAGTTTTTATACACGTATAGAAAGTAACATGGCAGGATGCCGACGCGTACAGGAAGACCGCCCAAGATCTCCCGGGCGGAGATCATGGCCGCCGCCCTCCGGGTGATCGAGGAAGAGGGAGTGGGCGGGCTCACCATGCGCAGGCTGGCCAGGGAGGTCGGCAGCACGGCGATGGCGATCTATCACCACGTGCGCGACAAGGAGGAGCTGCTCCTGCTGCTACTGGACGACTACGCGGCCGGGATCCCGCGGCCCGAGCTGCCGGAGGAGCCGGGCGAGCGCATGGTGGCCGCCGCCACGGCGATGCGCGAGGCGGTGTCCGGGTGCGCGTGGGCCGTGGACGTACTCAGGGCCGACGACCTGATGTCGGTGGGGGCGCTGTGGTATCCGGAGCGGATCGTCGACGCCGCCGTACGCGCGGGGCTCACTTTGGAGGAGGCCGTGGACGCGTACCGGATCATCTGGCACTACACGGCGGGCGAGATCGGCGGCCGGGCGGCGGCGCGCAAGCGGCGCCAGGAGGGTGGGGACACCCATCGGGAACGGGTGTTCGCCGAGCTGGACGCCGAGGAGTTTCCCCGGCTGAGCGAGGTGGCCGGGCGCTGGGAGGAGCTGACCGCCCGCGACACCTACGCCAAGGGCGTGCGCGCCATCGTGAACGGGCTCCTCCCGTGAAGCGGTGACCTCCGGGGACGATCCGTCGTGGTCAGGCGGCGTGGCCCGGGGTCAGAGGTCGCCTGAGTCGCAGGCGACGCCGTTCTGGTTGACGTCGACATACCAGGCGTATTCCTTGTGGACGCCCCGGGTGTACGGCCCGTAGCCGGCCTCCCGGGCCTCCTTGCAGGTCGCGAACCGGCCGGGTTCGGTCGGCTGGGTGCCGCTCCGCGTGGTGACGGCCCCGCCGGTGGCACCCGTACCCGTCGCGCCCCCGGTGGTGCCGGTCGCGCCACCCGTCGTGCCGCCGGTGGTCCCCGTCGTACCACCCGTCGTGTCCGTGTCGGTCGTGCCCCCGGTGGTCCCGCCGGTGGTGCCGGTCGTGTCTCCCGTGCCGCCCGTGGTGCCTGTGGTGGTGTCGGTCGTGCCGCCTGTACCGCCCGTGGTGTCGGTCGTCCCGGCGGGATTACCCGTGGTGTCACCGCCGGTCGGGCCGGTGCCGCCGTCACCCGCGCCGCTGCCGAGGAGGCGGGCGATCAGGGCGTCGGCGTTGGGCTCGGTGAAGCCCGCGATGCTGAGGCTGTCCTGGGTGATCTCCTGCGCCACCCGCGGCGCGGCGATGACCTGGTCCCCGACGACGATGGCGAGCTGCTGCTTCACCGTCTCCCGGGTCAGGTCGGCGACCTGCTCCCGCGTGGCGGGCGCCAGGACGACCCGGACGGAGAAGGTGCCGTTCTGCTCGGCCACCCGCTCGATCTTCTGGACACTGGTGACCGTGACCCCGGGATCGAGCTGATAGCAGGTGGTCCCGGCGTCGTCGGGCACCGCGTCGGTTCCCGTGCAGGGCGCGGCGCGCACACCGATGACCGGCGCGAAGTGAATGGACGTCCGCAGGGTGCGGAGCGGCGCGCGGGAGAGCGGAGGAGAGTCCGGATCGCGGGTCATCAACACGGCGACCGCGCCCAGCACCCCGGTCATGACGACGACGAGGACGAGCGCCACCGCCAGGACGATCGTGGTGCCGCGCGTCGCCTGCGGCGGCCCCGGAGGCGTGACCGGACCGGACGCGGGGCCCGAGGAGCCGGCGCCGGAGGCGCCCGCCGCAGCCGCGGCGTCCGCGGGCGCGGGAGCCGAAGAGTCCGGCGCGCCGGACGAGGAAGCCGCCGGACCGGCCGCGCCTGCTGGACCTGCCGAACCTGGGGTACCTGCCGAGCCAGGTCCACCTGCTGAACCTGGGAGCCCGGCCGGACCGGGGGCGCCCGCCGCCGGTGCGGCTCCGGAGCCTTCCGCCCCGCGATCGGATCCCTGGCCACCTGGAACCGGCGTGTTCTGCATCCCGACCTCGATCCCTGACATCGCCGCAGAGCCTATCGAGCTATGCCATGCCGAGGTAATCGGAAGATCAGTGACTTCCCCTCGACAGGCATTGATCACAATTTGTCACGAATGACAGGCAATTGGTTGCATCTGGGGCCCTCCCGTCCGCGCTCCCCCGAAAGGAGAGTGAAGGGATGAAGGTCGGAGTCCCGCGCGAGATCAAGAGCCAGGAGTACCGCGTCGCCCTCACTCCCGCCGGCGCCCACGAGCTGGTACTGCACGGCCACGAGGTGCTCGTCGAGAAGGGGGCCGGGGTCGGGTCGGCCATCACGGACGACGACTTCACCGCGGCGGGCGCGCGGATCGTGGAGTCGGCCGAGGAGATCTGGGCCCGCTCCGAACTCGTCCTCAAGGTCAAGGAGCCGGTCCCCCAGGAGTACCACTGGATGCGCAAGGGGCAGGTGCTGTTCACCTACCTGCACCTGGCCGCGTCGGAGCCCTGCACCAGGGCGATCCTGAACTCGGGCGTCACCGCCATCGCGTACGAGACCGTGCAGACGGAGATCGGGGCGCTGCCGCTGCTGGCGCCGATGTCGGAGGTCGCCGGACGGCTCGCGCCCCAGGTCGGCGCGTACCACCTGATGCGCCAGGGCGGCGGGCGCGGGGTGCTGATGGGCGGCGCCTCGGGCGTCTACGCGGCCAAGGTGGTGGTGATCGGCGCGGGCGTCACCGGCATGAACGCCGCCGCGATCGCGGTCGGGATGCAGGCCGAGGTCCTGCTGCTGGACGTGAACATCGACCGGCTCCGCCAGGCCGACATCATCTATCAGGGGCACTGCCAGACCGTGGCGTCCAACGCGTACGAGATCGAGCGGGCGGTGCTCGACGCGGACCTGGTCATCGGCGCGGTGCTGCTGCCGGGGGCCAAGGCGCCCACGCTGATCACCAACGACCTGGTGGCGCGGATGCAGACCGGTTCCGTCCTGGTCGACATCGCGATCGACCAGGGCGGCTGCTTCGAGGACTCGCGGCCGACGACGCACGCGAACCCGGTCTACCGGGTGCACGACTCGGTGTTCTACTGCGTGGCGAACATGCCGGGCGCGGTGCCGCACACCTCGACGTTCGCCCTGACCAACGCGACGGTGCCGTACGCGCTGGCGATCGCCGATCTCGGCTGGCGGGAGGCCCTGCTCGCCGACCCCGCGCTGGCCAGGGGGCTCAACGCGCACGAGGGGCACCTGACCAGCCGGCCCGTGGCCGAGGCGCACGGGCTGGAGGCGGTGCCCCTGGAGCGGGCGCTCGCCTGACGCGGAAGCCGCGGCACGGAACCGGTCAGGACGCGGCCGGGCTGGGCGTGGCGTCCGGCCCGACCGTGAACTGGGTGGAGGGCTGCGGCGTGGGCACCGCCGACGCCTCGGCGTGCGGGTCGAGCTCGGGGTCGGGGGTCGGGAGCGGCTGCTGGCCCGCGGTGGTGCCGACGCCCCGGTCGCAGGCGGAGCCGAACTCAGGGGTGAAGGTCGGGTTCTGCTTGTACTTCTTGATGTACGCGGGGAGCCGGGGGTCGTCGGCGCCGTTGAGGACGAGCTGGTGGTTCCACGAGCTGACCATGACGTCGGCCTTCAGCCCCTCGTACGGGCTGAGCAGCATGAAGTCGCTCGACGCGAGAGTCTTCAGCTTGTCCACGTCGGCCTTGGGCAGGCTCGGGCGGTAGGTGATCCACACGGCCCCGTGTTCGAGCGAGTGCACGCCGTGCTCGCTGTGGATCGGCTGGTCATAGATGCCGCAGTTCTGCCAGTAGTAGTTGTGCGGGCCGCCCGTCGGGGGCGCCTCCTTGTACGCGACCTTGTCCCAGGTGTGCTCCGACCCCTTGTAGGCGAAGGTCTGCACGCCGTCCAGCGACTTCTGCGACCGGTCGTTGATCACGTAGAACCCGACGAGGCCGACGAGCACGACGATGACCAGGCCGCCGATGCCCCACATGAGCAGCCCGGCGCGCCGCTCCTTACGCTTCTGCTCCGCCCTCATGCGGGCGAGGTGCTCGCGCCGCGCCTGCGCCTTTTCCTTGCTCATCGGTCCTCCAGCGACTGGTCACCAAACTCCCCGCATTGCGTATGGAGAATAGTGGGTTCGTCCGTAAAGACGACGTTCGCACGATGGCCCTTTCCGGCCACGAGGCCAGTAGCCTGGGTGGCGATGAGCACCGAGACCGTTCCCTCCGCCGCCGAGCCCATCGGCGAGGTGGCGGCGCCTCCTCGGCGGGGCGCCCTCCTGGTCGGCCTGATCGCCCTCGCGGTCGCGGCGGCCGCGTTCCTCCTGCTGGTCGTGGCGCGACCGGGGACGCCCGGCGACACCTCTCCCGAGGCCGGGTTCGCCCGGGACATGGCCGTCCATCACGCGCAGGCGGTCGAGATGGCGTTCGCGGTGCGCGACGCGAGCACCGACGGCCCGATCCGCAATTTGGCGTACGACATCATCACCACGCAGTCCACCCAGCGCGGGATCTTCATGGGCTGGCTGCAGCAGTGGGGCCTCGACCAGGCGTCCGACCGTCCGCCGATGGCGTGGATGGCCGGTCACGGCCACGGCGGCCCGAGCACGGGCGCGGCCACCGGGACGCAGGGCGTGATGCCGGGGATGGCCACGCCCGAGGAGATGGACCGGCTGCGTGCCGCCAAGGGGCGGGACGCCGAGATCCTCTTCCTCCAGTTGATGATCCGTCATCATGAGGGCGGCGTGGACATGGCCAGGGGCGCGGTGCGACTGTCGGACCGCGTCGAGGTCCGCGAGCTGGCCCAGCACATCGTCGACGGCCAGACCGCCGAGATCACGTTGATGAAGGGCTTCCTCCAGGCGCGCGGTGGGCAGCCGCTCCCGTCGATCCTCACCCAGTGAACTGGCTTCCGGTGCGCACCCCCTCATTCGCACCGTGTCCTAGTGCGCGGAAACGCGCCTGCCAGGGCAACATGAGGGGAAGTGTCCGGAGGAGAGGCGAACATTGATTGACGAGCCGGAGAGCCGCCTTGAGGTGACCATCTCACCTGAGGTGGAGGCGGGGCAGTACGCCAATTTCGCCTCGGTGTGGCACACCCGTGATGGGTTCATCCTGGATTTCGCAGTGATCACCCGGCCCCCGGCCATGGCGGACGACCCTCAGTCGGGCACGCAGTACGTGAGCGTCCCGACGCGGATCGTCAGCCGGGTCCGGATCCCTCCCGCTCAGGTCTTCGAGCTGATGAAGGCGCTGGAGCAGCAGCTGACCGCGTTCGAGAAGGAGACCGGTCACAAGCTCTGAGCCGCCCTTCCCGGACGACAGGTGCCCGGCCGGCGTGCCGGGCACCGCGTACGCCGGCCGGAGCTGTCGGACGCCTCTCTCAGGCGTGCATCTCGGCGGCGAGGGCGGCCGCGAAGGCGTCCACGTCGGCCTCGGTGGTGTCGAAGGCGCACATCCAGCGGACCTCGACCCGGCCGCCGCCGACCTGCTCGTTCCAGTTGTAGAAGCGGTAGCGCTTGCGCAGCCGGTCCGCCGCGTCGGCGGGCAGGATCGCGAACACCGCGTTCGCCTCGACCGGCCGCGGCACCTCCACGCCGGGGATCTCGCGTACGGCGCTCGCCAGCCGGGCCGCCATCGTGTTCGCCTGGCGGGCGTTGCGCAGCCACAGGTCGCCCGCGAGGAGCGCCTCGAACTGCACCGAGACGAACCGCATCTTGGAGGCGAGCTGCATGCTGGTCTTCCGGAGGTACGGCAGGCCGCGCACGGCCGCGGGGTTGAGGACGACCACCGCCTCCCCCAGCAGCAAGCCGATCTTGGTGCCGCCGAACGAGAGCACGTCCACCCCGGCGTCGGTGGTGAGCGCGCGCAGCGGCACGTCCAGGGCGGCCGCCGCGTTCGTGATGCGGGAGCCGTCCAGGTGGACGATCATGCCCAGCTCGTGGGCGTGGTCGCAGATCGCCTTGATCTCGGCGGGCGTGTAGAGCGTGCCCAGCTCGGTGGCGTTGGAGATGGAGACGACCCGCGGCTGCGCCCGGTGCACGTCGCCGAAGCCCCACGCCTGCCGGTCGATCAGCTCCGGCGTGAGCTTGCCGTCCGGGGTCGGCACCGTCAGCAGCTTGAGCCCGCCGGTCACCTCGGGCGCGCCGCCCTCGTCGGTGTTGATGTGCGCGCTCTCCGCGCACACCACGGCCTCCCAGGGGGCGCACATCGAGCGCAGCGAGATGACGTTGGCCGCCGTGCCGTTGAAGACCGGCCACGCCTCCGCCCGCTCACCGAAGTGCCCGCGGAAGATCTCCTGAATCGCCTCCGTGTAGACGTCGTCGCCGTAGGAGATCTGGTGACCTCCGTTCGCGAGGGCGACGGCCTCCAGGATCTCGGGATGCACGCCCGCGTAGTTGTCGCTCGCGAACGTCTTGATCTCGGGATCGTGGCGCCGAACGGCATCCGTGGTCACGGAAGCTCCCCCATGTTTCTCGTCGTGATAGTCCAGCCGGGCCCCGGGCCGGTCTCCCGGCCCGGCACCCGGGTCACCGTTCAGCTCGCCGTGAGGTCGATCCGCTGCCCGTTGACCTCCTCGGGGCGGCGGCCCCACAGGTCGGAGACGGCCTGAGCCAGGGTAGCGACGTCGGTGTACCCCTTGAACGGCCGCTCCGGGCTGGCCGCCCGCATCGCGTCGTTGACCAGGGCCATCACCACCAGGATCGTCGCCGCGGACGCCGTGCCCTTCAGGGCGTCGGCGAACGCGAGGGTCCACGCCTCCGCGGCGGCCTTCGCCGTCGCGTACGCCGCGTTGCCCTGGGTGGGCTTCTGCGCCGCCTTGGCCGAGACGATCACGAACCGGCCGTCCTCGCTGGCCCGCAGCAGCGGCTCGAACGCGAGCGAGACGTGCTGGAGCGTGCGGACCAGCAGGTCGTGCAGCAGGTCCCAGTCGGCGAGCGAGGTCTCGGCGAAGGTCTTGGACCCGCGCCAGCCGCCGACGAGGTGGACGATGCCGTCCACCCGGCCGTGCTCCTCACCGATCCGCTCGGCCAGGTCGCGTACGGCCTGCTCGTCGAGCAGGTCGACCGGGAGGCAGCCGTCGGCTCCGGTCCGGTCGACGCCGATCACCGTGTCGCCGAGCTCCTCGAACCGGCGGACGACGGCCTGCCCGGCGGGTCCCGCCGCACCGGCGACAAGGATCACTCTGCTCATCGATCACTCACTCTCTCGCGTACGGCTCGTGTGGCTGGACGGGGTCACGCCCTGATCCCACGAGTGGACTCGACGACATCGGTGAGCTTACGGCGCAGCGCCTCGTAGAACATGCTCAGGGGGAACTCGTCCGACAGGACGGCGTCCACGACGGCCTTGGGGAAGCCCTCGACCGGCAGCGCGTCCGCGCCCTTGTGCCAGACCGAGGCCGGGTGGGGCTCGACGTAGGCGGCCACGAGCTGGTGCGCGGCGAGCCAGTGGGCGAGCTTGGCCCGGTCGATGCCGTCGCGGTAGAGCTTCTCGACCTCGCCGCGCAGGTCGGCGATGCCGTCGGCGATGCGCTCCCAGTCGACGGTGAGCCGGTTGTCGGTCCAGCGCACGATGTCGTTCCGGTGCAGGTACGCGAAGAGGAGCTGGCCGCCGAGCCCGTCGTAGTTGCGCACCCGGTCACCGGTGATCGGGAAGCGGAACAGCCGGTCGAACAGGATCGCGTACTGGACGTACTTGGCCTGCGGAACGCCGGCCTCCTCCAGCTTCACCGCCTCGCCGAACGCCGTCAGGTCGCAGCGCAGCTCCTCCAGGGCGTACAGCCAGTACGGCATCCGCTGCTTGATCATGAAGGGGTCGAACGGCAGGTCGCCGTGGCTGTGCGTCCGGTCGTGGATCAGGTCCCACATCACGAACGTGTCCTGGGCGAGCTGCTGGGAGGCGATCAGCCGGGCCGCGTCCGGCGGCAGGGCCAGCTTCAGCGTCGCGGCCGCGGCGCCGCTGACGACGCGGAACCGGGCGGCCTCGCGGTCGCAGAAGATGCCGCCCCAGGTGAACGCGGGCGGCGTCCGCCGCACGGCGACGGTCTCGGGGAACAGCACCGCCGAGTTGGTGTCGTAGCCCGAGGTGAAGTCCACGAACGCGATCGGGACGAACATCGGGTTGTCGTAGCCGCCGCGCTCCAGCTCGGCCAGCCACTCCGGCCAGACGGTGCGGATCCAGACGGCCTCGATGTTGCGGTCCAGGTTGCCGTTCTGGGTGTACATCGGGAAGACGACGAGGTGCTCCAGCCCGTCCACCCGCTGGGTGTCGGGGTGGAAGGCGTCGAGGGAGTCGAGGAAGTCGGGCACGCCGAGCCCGTCGGCCACCCACTTGCGGAAGTCGGCGACGACCGCGTCCAGGTACGCGCGGTCGTGCGGGAAGCGCGGCGCGAGCCGTACGACGTGGTCCACGATGTCGCCGACGAGCGCGACGGCGCGGTCGCGGTCGCCGGTCACGGAGCCGTCCTTGGCCTGGAGGCCGCGCAGTTCCTCGACGGCCGCCTTGAGCCCGGCGAACACCCGGACGTACTCCTCCTCCTGGGCGTCCTGCGCGCCGGCCACGTGGGAGGCGCGCTCCCCGGCGGCGTCGGCGGGGTCGCGGGCGACCCAGGTGACGAGGTTCTCCCAGAGGCGCTCGTGGTCGTAGTCGCCGATCGAGTCGTCGCCGAAGAGGTCGGAGTCGGCGAGGACGACGATCCGGCCCCGGCCGTGCCGTACGGCGAGGGCGAGGGGGCGGCGGGCGGGGTCGGCGGTGCCCGAGGTCGCGAAGAGCACGGTCGCGCCGTCCGGCGGGACGAGCGTGCCGGAGCGGTAGAAGCAGGCCTGGCGGGCGCCGGCGAGCAGGTCCTGCGCGGGGGCGGCGTCCGTGCCCGCGACCGCGGCGCCGGGCACGACCGCGGTCTGCGGAGCGCCGAGGACCCAGGTCGCGACCTTGTTGTGGCAGTTGGCCGGGTCCTGGACGGTGAGGTGCTCCACGCCGACGCCGAAGCGGGCCAGCAGCTCGGTCAGGTTGCTCCCGTACTTCTCCTGCTCGCACTCGGCCAGCACGATCAGCCCGCCGCCGTCGGCGACGTACGCCTCGATCGCGTCCAGCTCCTCGACCGGGAAGACGGGGCTGCCCAGGCCGGTGGTCCGCTCCCACAGCTCCGCCGACGGGTGCGCGACGACGAAGACGTCGTGGGCGCTCAGCAATGACGGCGTGATCGGTCCTTCGGTGTGGGCGGCGACCGCGTGGCCGAGCGCGCGCAGCGCTCCCGCCGCCCTGGCGTAGCTGTTGTCGTCAGGATGCGCCGGGTTCATGGCCTCAGCGACGTCGCGCCGGATGGTCCATGCCTCGCTGTGTGCCTCGTCGAACAGGATCGAGGGGAACGTCGTCATGAAATATCTCCCGATTCAGGACCTATCTGCCGAAAAATATACACACAGGACGGCCTGTTACCACAAGTCCCCCAAGCGGTGGATGGCGAATCAGCCCGGCGGCGGACGTGCGCCCACACGCGAACCGCCTAGGGTCCAGCGCGATCGAAGAACGATCGGAAGGCCCCGATGTGAGGGAAATCCCATGCTCAGGAAAACGACCAGGTTCAGGCGCGTCGCCACCGGCACGCCGCTGACCGTCGCCCCTGGTGCTCCGGATGGGCGACGGCGCGTGGGCCGCCTACTACCCCGCCGCCCCCGGCCTCACCACGCCCGACTCGTACGCGAAGACGACCGCCTGAGCGCGGTCGCGGAGGTTCAGCTTCATGAGCACCCGCGCCACATGGGTCTTCACCGTGGCCTCGCCCACGAAGAGCTCCCCGGCGATCTCGGCGTTGGTGAGGCCGCGGGCGAGCGTCCGGAGCACCTCCAGCTCGCGCGGCGTCAGCTCGGCGAGCTGCGGCGGGCGGACCGGCTCGTGCCGTCCCGCGAAGGACGCGATCACGCGCGTGGTCACCGCGGGGTCGAGCAGCCCGTCGCCTCCGGCCACCACCCTGATGGCCTCGACGAGCTGCTCCGGCGGCGACACCTTCAGCAGGAAGCCGCTCGTCCCGGCGCGCAGCGCGGCGTACAGGTTCTCGTCGGTGTCGAACGTCGTCAGCACGACGATCTTCGGCGGGTGCGGGGCGTCGAGCAGCCGCCTGGCCGCGGTCAGGCCGTCCATGCGGGGCATCGAGATGTCCATGAGGACGACGTCCGGCCGGCACCGCCGGACCACGGCGACCGCCTCCACACCGTCGGCGGCCTCGCCGACGACCTCCATACCGGGCTCGCTCTCCACGACCATGCGCAGCCCCACGCGGATCATGGCCTGGTCGTCGGCGACGACGACGCGGATCGTGGACGCCTCACTCATCACGCGTGCTCGCTCATGGAGACTCCCTGGAACAGCAGCACCCCGGCCTGCATGACCATCATGCTCACGCTGTGCGCGACCACGTCGTGCAGCTCCCTGGCGATGCGGGTGCGCTCGGCGGCGACCGCCTCCGCGGCCCGGCGCTCGCGCTCCAGCTCCAGGCGGGCCGCCCGCTCGGCCATCCGCTGCGCGCGCATCTGGTAGCCGCGCAGCGCCAGCCCGGTCAGGTACGCGGAGCCGAAGACGACGGTGAGGAAGATGACCTCGTCCAGCGGACGGTGGTCCACCGCCCCCGAGTCGAAGATGAGGATGCCTGCGATCACCCACGCCGCCCCCGGCTTCGGCGGCAGCTTCGCGCCGATCGTGTGGAAGACGATGAGCAGCGAGGCGAGCTGCCACACGGGACAGCCCTCGTTGCCCTGCCGGTGCCAGGCGTACTGCGCGAGCAGCATCAGGATGAAGACCGCCACCGGGAACCTACGGCGGTAGAGGACCAGCACGCCGGTGACGACCGCCTGGGCCACCCACCAGAACTGCGGGTTCCGCGCCGACCCGTAGGACGTCGCGCCCGTCATCGCCTCGAGCGTGCCGAGGGTGATCACGGCGGCGCCGATCAGCACGTCCACCAAAGGGAGTGATCGGAAATGGCGCGTCAGGGAGGTCATGACGCGCACATTAATATGCCGCTCCGGAGAGTGGCACCGTCCCGACCGGGGCCTCAATCAGACGACAAGTGGATGACAAGTGAGCGCGCGACCCGGCGCCGGTATCAAGTGGATGTCGGTCACCGTACCGGCTCTTGAACATCACTCTCCGCGCTGGGACTCTTGGACTGTTCCCACCGGGTCGTAGGAGGCGGCGATGCCCTCCCTGCACTCCCTCATTGCGGGGCTGGGCGCCCTCGGCCTGCTCTCGCTGCCATTCCACCCCCACCCCAGCGGCTCCACCGACCGGGTCACTCCCGGTGTCGTACGGGTCGAGTCCACCTCACACGTGTCGATCACCCTGCTCGACGACCGCAGCGTCATCCAGCAGGCCGTCCGCGAGTACGACGTCGACCTGGCCGAGGGCAGCGGGTTCACCGTCACCCCCGACGGCGTGGTCGTCACCGCGACCGGCGTGGTGCAGGCGAGCCGCGACCCCCGGATCCACGCCGCGAACCGGATCTTCTCCGAATACTTCAAGGTCAAGATCCCGGCGGACTTCTCCCGGCACACCCTCGACGACCCCGACCTCAACCGGCGATTACAGGCCTGCTATCCCCCACAGGGACAGAACTCGACCTGCATCGCGACGGTCACCACCGACGTCACCGTCTTCCCCAATCTCGATCCCCCGCTGCCGGACGGGCTGCCCGCCCAGATCCTCACCACCGGCGCCTCCCCCGCCGCCCCCGCCGTACTGAAGGTCACCAAGGGCGGCGAGAAGCAGACCCTCCCCACCGTGCCGGTGGGCGTCTCGCTCGGCCCGTCCGTCGTCGCCCTCGACGTGATCTCGTTCGCCGGCCGCCCGTCGGCCAAGCAGCCCGCCAAGGCCGACACCGCCCACCTGGACCCGCCGGGCACCCGCACGTTCAAGCAGGAGGACCGCGACAAGCTCGCGAAGCTGCTCAAGAACGGCGCGACCGGCGGCGCGCTCATCGACGACGACAAGAGCGAGGTCGTCGGACTGCTGGCCGGCGACTCTGGCACGCCGCTGACGATCACGCCCGCGGACGAGATCCGCACCTCCCTGGTCGCCGCCGGTGTCACGCCGCGCCGCGGCCCGGTGGACGTCGTGTACGAGAGCGCGCTGGCGTCCTACCACAACAAGCTGTACGCCGAAGCGGTCCCGGTGCTGCTCCAGGTGCTCAACCTGCGGCCGGACCAGGCGGTCGCGCTCGACCACCTCAAGGTCGCCAGAGCCAAGACGGGGACCGGCGAGGACGCGGGCGCCCGGGCCACGGCCTCGCCGGTGGCCGTGGCGAAGAAATCCTCGGCGATCTCGCCGCTGCTCTGGCTGGGCGGCGGAGCGGCGGTCGTGATCGTGATCGCGGCGGGAGCCGTACTGGCCCTGGCCCGCCGTCGGCGGCGGCGATCCGGCGTGGAAGGCGGGAGCGCCGCCGAGCACGCGCACGATCCGGCCCCCGACGGGGTGGCCTCCGGGCCGGCGGTCGCCTCCTGGCCGCCCGCCGCGACCCAGGTGTTCGAGGCCGCGCCGTACGAGCCTCCTGTCTCCCCCGAGCGGGACGTCACCAGGGAAGCCGGGACGGCCGCTCCGGCAGCCGCCGCGCCGCCCGCGCCGGACCCCTCGCCGCCGCGCGGGCAGGCGCAGCTCAAGTTCTGCACGCAGTGCGGGATGCGGCTCGGGCCGGGCCACCGGTTCTGCGGCTTCTGCGGGCATCCGGCGGACCCGCGATGAGCGAGGGAGCGCAGACGCCGTCCGGGCTGGTCGGCCGCACGCTGGGCGACTACACGATCGAGGCCGTCGTCGGACGCGGCGGCATGGCGACCGTGTACCGCGCGCGCGACCGGCGGCTCGGCCGCGCCGTCGCACTGAAGATCCTCGCCCCGCAGCTCACCCACGACCACCGGTTCCGCGAGCGGTTCGTCCGCGAGTCCCGGATGGTCGCGAGCATCGACCACCCGAACATCATCCCGATCTACGAGGCGGGCGAGCGGGACGAGCTGCTGTTCATCGCCATGCGGTACGTCGAGGGCAGCGACCTGCGCCGCCTCCTGCTGTCGGCCGGGCCGCTGCCGGTGGCGCGGGCGTACCGGCTGTTCGCGCAGATCGCCTCGGCGCTGGACGCGGCGCACGCCGACGGGCTGGTCCACCGCGACGTGAAACCGGCCAACATCCTGGTGGCGGACGGCGACCACGTCTACCTCACCGACTTCGGGCTCACCAAGAGCTCGTCGGCGGAGGCGGGGCTGACCAGCCACGGCCACTTCATGGGCACGCCCCGCTACGTCGCCCCGGAGCAGATCCGCGGCCTGCCCGTGGACGGTCGCAGCGACCTGTACGCCTTCGCCTGCGTGGCGTACGAGGCGCTCACCGGGCTGCCGCCGTTCCAGCGGGACAGCGAGCTGGCGCTGCTGTACGCGCACGTCTCGCACGAGCCGCCGCCGGTCACGCCGTACCGGCCGGACCTGCCGCACGCGGTCAACCACGTCATGGCGCGGGCGCTGGCCAAGTCACCGGACGAGCGCTATCCGACCTGCCAGGCGTTCGTGGCCGCGTTGCGCGACGCGATCAGCGGGCACGGCGCGGAGATCGGCGGCGGTGGCGGTGCCGGCGGCACGCCCACGCCGGTGGCACCTCCCCCGCCGCACCCCGGCGGGCGTCCCGCGCCGGTTCCGGGAGCGGGGCCGGCCGGATCCGGCACTCCCACGTCGTATCCCCCGACGCCCGCTCCGGCCTCGAATCCCCCGGGGTACGCCGCGTCCTCCGGTCCGACCTCGAATCCGCCCGGGTACGGCGCGCCGTCCGGACCGACCTCATACCCCCCGGCCCCCGGGCGCGCCGCGCCCCGGACGCCGGAGCCTGCTCGTTCCCCTGAGGCGACCGTCGTCGGCGCCGGGCGACGCCGGCGGCTGCCGCTCGGGCCGCTGATCGGCGGCTGTGCCGTACTGGTGTCCGTCGTGGTGGCGGCCGTGCTGATCCTCACCCGGGGCGGCGATACGGCGGCGACCTGGAACACCTATCCGGGATCCGTCGCGGCGCCCTTCACGATCGCCTACCCCTCGACCTGGGGGACCGCGAAGACCAACGGCGACCAGTGGATGATCGCCACACCCGCGACCGACGACTTCAACGCCCTGTTCGCCATCCCGGGGAACACCGACTGGTCCAAGGTCAACCCGGTCATCAACGGGCAGCCGGAGCGCGCCTCGGGGATCTTCGCCCAGGTCAACAACGCGCTGAGCACGTCGGACTCCCCCGTGGAACTCCAGCAGAGCCTGCCGTCCGCGCTGCCGGGCACCGTCGCCTTCACCGGCGCACCGATGGCGGTCACGGTAGGAGGCCGCCCCGCCGTCAAGCTGTCCGGCGTGGCGGGCGACCCCGGGCAGGGCGGCCGCCTCGACTTCTCCGCCTACGTCGTACGGCAGGGCTCCGGAGAGTCGTCGGTGTTGATCACGTTCTTCTGCGCGAAGTGCGATTCCGACCTGATCGACCACATGATCAACACCGTGCGGTTCACCTCCTAGCAGCGCCCGGCGAGCCGCCACGGGCTCGACGAGACGGAGCGGCGCCTCCCGTTTAGGTGGTCATGCGCACAGCTGACCACGCCGCGCTCCCGCCAACGTGCACGTCCCCGTTCTCGGTGGTTTCTCGTCCCAAGGCGCGATCCCGGGGGTTCCCCGTCCCCGGGATCGCGAACGCCCCTGATGGCAGGGGCAGCCCGGTTGCCTACTGGAGAGCGGGAACCGACGGCTTGTCGTCGGTCCAGCCGACCTGGAGCACGGTCTCGGTCCAGGTCTTGTCCAGGAACGGCTTGCCGTTGATCGTGGTCGTCAGGCTGTCGGCCAGCAGCAGCATCGTGTCGGTGTCGACGATGAGCTCGGTCGTGGACGCGATCGTGCCGAACTTCTGGCGGGTCCGCCCGTGGCCGACGGACAGGCCCTCGCCGGCCCTGCCCTGGGAGTCCTTGACCGCCCCCAGGGAGCGGACGCCGGGCATCGTCGGCAGCGCCTTGTACGCGGAGGCGCGGACCTCCTTCGGCGCCGGAAGGTCACTCAGCAGGGTGGTCAGCGCCTGGGTCACGTAACCGGCGACGACGTCATCGGCAACCTTGGCGGCGCGCGCGGCCTTCTCGAGCCAGGTCTTCAACCCCGCCGCGTCCGCGGGCAACTCCTGGAGCTGCTCGTAGGACAGCCGCTGCCCGGCCAGCGAGAACGTGGCCGGGGCCTTCACGGGAAAGACCCTGCCTTTGTCCGGCTCGCTGGACAGCGACACGGCCGAGCCGTTCGCCGCGCGCTTCCACGTGGCCGGGGAGCCGTCGCGACGCCACGCCTCCTCGTCCGCCGCGCTCTTGGGGTGGACCCCCAGGTTCCGCTGCCCCACCCAGGCCTTGCCATCGGGCGAGGTCCACTGCTCAAAGACTCGCTGGTCCTCCAGCCAGTAGCGGTTCGTCCCCTTCCCGAACTGCCAGGGGTGGGTGGCCGTCCGCAGCATCTTGGTATGCCAGTAAGCGCCTTGCGCGGGAGCCGTCGCCGACCGGGTGGCGGCGGTGAGCCGCAGGTTCAGCGTGTCCGCCGCGGCCGGCAGAGCCATGGCGCCCACTGTGGCCAGGCCGAGCCCGAGCGCGATCAGCGACCGGGCAGAGGTGGTCACGAACTTCATCTGGTTCCTCCGGAACGTCCGATTGTGTGCCCCCTAATACGGCTGGGCCGCCTGACGGGTTGCCCGCCTACGCCCCGGGGTTCCGGACAAAGCGCGGGCTCGTTGCCACTTTCCTCCCGGCTTTCGGGGTTCCAGGAAACGTGGGGGTCGTCCACGGGTGTGGGCAACGCGTGGGAAGCCCCATACGTATTAGGGGTCATGGAACTGGACGAACCGGCGTGAGCAGCGCCGAAGACGACGAGTTCGCCGCGTTCGTGGCCGCCCGCGGCACGAGTCTGCTGCGGGTCGCCTACCTCACGAGCGGCAACGAGGGGGAGGCCGAAGACCTGCTGCAGACGGCGCTGGAGCGCGCGTATCGGAACTGGGACCGGGTGCGGTACGACAATCCCGAGCCCTACGTCCGCCGCATCATCGTCAACACCTCCATCGACCGTGCCCGGCGCCGGGCGATCCTGCGGATCATCCCGATGCACACTCCTCCCGAGCCGTCGCCGCACGAGACAGACGTCGACCTGCGCCACGTGCTCATGGACACCCTGCGCGCCCTGCCTCCCCGGCAGCGCGCGGTGATCGTCCTGCGCTACTGGGAGGACCTCAGCGAGGCGCAGACCGCGGAGATCCTCGGCTGCTCGGCAGGCACGGTGAAAAGCCAGGCATCGAAAGCGCTCGCCAAACTCCGTACGGCGCTCGGCGGGCGATCATCGGAAGGAATGATCAGGAATGTCCATGCCTGAAGACGACATCCGCCAGATCATGGCGGACGAGACCGCGCGGCTGTACGCCCCGCCGGACCTGGTGAACCGGGTCATCCGCTCCACACGGCGCAGGAAGACGAACCGAATCAGGCTCGCCACGCTGGCCACCGCGGTGGCTGTCGCGGGCGTCGCCGCCCCCGCGTACCTGATCCTCAGCCCGGGCTCCGCCTCCCTGCAGGGATCCGGGGTCGGCGCGCCCGGCGACGTCTCCGCGACCTCGCAGCCGGACACCACCGATCAGGCCGCGCAGGAGCCCCCCGCCATCGTCGTCCCCGCCGACGACGATCCCGCGCCGGAGGAACGTGACCTCGGGGACCTGGGCGACGGGAAGGCCTTCGGACACGTCAGGGTGGGCTACCTGCCCGACGGCCTGCAGTGGTCCCACTGGTCGCTGGACTTCGGCGACAAGTACACGACCTCGTGGAACTACGACGGCGACAAGAACGGCTTCTACTGCGTCCAGATCTACGTCCATGAAGGCCCGGAGGCCGTCCAGGAGGTCGACGAGCGCCAGCGCGCCTACCGGGAGGAAGGGAAAGGCAAGGAGGTGACCATCGGCGACCGGACCGGCTACCTGGTCACCCAGTGGGTCGGCGAGGACGGCATGAAGGGCACCCCGACCCTCATCCTGAACATGGGCGAGAAGCGACGTGCCGAGATCATGTTCAGTCCCGTCTACGCCAAGAAGTTCACCGGCGCCAAGGCGATCGACGCCGAACTGAAGAAGATCGCCGAAGGGCTCACCGCCGACAACTGAACCCGCTCGTCACGCGCGCCCACGCCTCCCCCGCCCCTCGGCCGGCAACCCGATACGGCGATCCGGTCACGGGGCGGGGGCCAGGCCCCGGCCTTGACCGCCCAGATGGGGCACTTGCCGACTTGCAGAACTTTCTGCATGCCGTGATCAAGGGAGCTGAAAGCGCCCGGTCGTTTCCTGAACGCACACCGCAGGGAAGCACCCCGTCAGGAGATCACCATGAAGCGCACCACGCTCGGCCTGGCCGCCGCCGCGATCGCCGGCCTCTCCCTCGCCGTCCCCGCGACGATCCTCGCCGCGCCCGCGTCCGCCGCCGCCCCCGACCCCGGTCCCGAGACCTGCCTTCAGGGCTACGTGTGGCGGGAGGCGCGCCCCTCGGACCTGGTCTGCGTCACGCCCGAGGTGCGCACCCGGACCGCTCAGGAGAACCGCACCAAAGCCGCCCGCTGGACCGACGGCGCGTACGGCCCGCACACCTGCCTGACCGGTTTGGTCTGGCGCGAGGCGTTCACCGGAGACGACGTCTGCGTCTCCCCCGAACTCCGCGACGAGACGCTGGACGCCAACAAGACCTCCTCCGACCGCAAGGTCCTGGCCCGCCTCTGGATCAGCACGTACCGGCCGAACGGGCCGGGGACCATCCCGCGCATCCAGGTCAACGGCGACCACTACAACTTCGGCACCGTCTCGATCGTCTTCCGCTTCAACAACGGGCAGATCCACAAGAGCGGTTACGTGAAGGCCGTCGCCAACGCCGATTACGCCGGGGGAAGCTTCGGCAAGAAGCTCGACCTCCTCTACTGCTCCGGGTCCGGGAAGCCGAACGGCTATGTCCAGGCGTACGACCTGAAGTCCGGCCGCGCGTCGGCGCGCGTCCCGGTCAACGTCGGATGCGCCACCTACTGACGGCTCCGACGCACGTCCCTGTCCCCCCGCGACGGCCGCCGTCCGGGCGCAGCGGGCCGACGGCCATCGACAGCGTGGTGGTCCTGCCGACGCCCTCCTTACATCCCTTGCCGGGCGGCGTCGATCTCCCACCACGCCACGCGCGGCGGCCGCCCTGCCACATTTCGGTAATGGTCCTCCTGGAGACGGGTGATCGCCAGGACGACCGCGACGGCCAGGGCGGCCGCGCCAATGGAGAGCGCGTTGCCGACGATGTCGAAAACGGCCGCATTCCGTAAGTCCGGCAGCTCTTCGACATTCACGTATTCGCGGCCCACCAGCTTTGTGACCCACGCGGTGACCAGCCACGCCAGCCACCAGGCCCAGATCAGGCCGGAACGGCGGGCGGTCGCGAAGTTTCCGGTCTCCGCCAGGGCGCCAGTCTTTGAAGACGTCCAGATGTCATCGACGATTTGCTTCGGGAACCACCAGCTGACGATGGGGACGAACCATCCGAAGATCAGCCATGGCCTGGCACGTCGATGCGGCCACGGGCTCAGCACCTCCGCGTTCGTCCGGGCGCGAAACAGCCAGATCAGGAACATGACAGCTGTGGCGACATAGACGATGATCTCCACCAGGCCGGACCCGGCATTAAGCGCGTCACTGGCCTCGACCTCGCTCATGGAGACGGAGTCGCTGTCGGCCAGCATCCTGTCGATGAGAATGACCCTTTGCGCGCTTATGACGGACGCGATCACGCTCACCAGAGAATCGACGGCCAGCATCACGACGGCCGCCGTCCCCAGGCCACGTATCGGCCGCAGAGGCGTAGGCGATCCGGTGGGATACATGAGACTCCTCGAAGCAGGGCGAGGAGTCATCTTCTAATGCCGGCACAGGGCACCATTGTTCACGTTTCCCACTTGGAATTGATCCGTGATCATGCCGGGACCGGTGATTCGAATGCCCCAGTTCGCGAAGCAATGGATTCTCCTCGGACCGTCACCCGCGTCTTCGCCCGCCACCGGCCCCACGCTCCGAACCCCTGGCCTCGGACTCGACCGGGGGCGGCAAGATCAGCGCTCGGCTACATGCTCCAGCGCGTCACCGAGGGTGATGCTTCGAGACGGTCCAGCCACGCCCCGCGGCGCCCAGGACCTTGGCGGTGATCGGAGGCGAGAGCAGGGACAGCCCGCGCGCGGCGAGATCCCGGCCCGCCATGTCTGACTTCCGATTTGTCGCCTCGTCATGAACTGCTTACATTGGCTTTATAGTCGATCACGATACTTTTGCGACACCCGGGTAGCCGCAGTTCTGGAGGTTTCCCCCAAAGAGGCGCCCAAGGAGGAGCGTGTTCCACTCACTTAGGTCGAGGACATCCCTGTGCGGTACGACCAGGACCTGAGCTTGGAACACGTCGACGGCCATCTGATGCATTGGCATCGCCCAGTGGAACGCGGGAGTCCCGCGAAAGCGTGACCGGGCAAGGATAACGCGGAGTAGTGCCCTCTCAAAGGTTGCCGAGGCCCCCGTCACGGCAGTTTCGGCCGCACGGCTCCACCGCCCGGGCGACGCTCACGCTTCAGCGGTTTTCGTCGCGATGAGCCGCCCGGGGGCCCTGTCCTGCGCGAGTTCTCTCCTTTTCCGTGTGACGCCCGGACGCGGTTAAAGGGACCGAACTTTCCCACGCGGCCGCCAGGATCTCTCTTTCCCCCGCACCAGGAGACCGATGTCTTTCGCTTCGCCGATTTTCCTCTGGCTCTTCATGCCGGTCACGCTCACTGCATACTGGCTGCTCCCCGGCCGGTGGCGTAACGCATTGGTGGCCGTGGTCAGCCTGGTCTTCTATACCTGGGGTGCGGGCGCCTACACAGGTCTCCTGTTATCCGCCATCGCGGTGAACTACGCCGTCGGCATCGCGATCGACTCCGATCGGCTACGGGAACGCTCCCGATTACGCCTGTATCTACTGATCACGACCGTGCTGTGGAATCTGACGATCCTGGCCGTCTGGAAATACGCTGGATTCGCCAGTCACCAGATCGACGCGCTGTCGAGCGCGCTGGGACTGGGACACACCCCGATCATCGGTCTCGCCCTGCCGATCGGCATCTCCTTCTACACCTTTCACCATCTGTCCTATGTGGTGGACGTCTATCGGCGCAGCCGGCCCGCGCAGAAGAGCCCGGTTCAGTTCGTGACCTATATCGCGATGTTCCCGCAGCTCGTGGCCGGACCGATCGTCCGCTACCACGAGATCTCCGAGCAACTCGCCGACACCCGCCGCAGGAAACTGGACGACCTGGCCGTGGGCTTTCCCCGCTTCGCCCTCGGGCTGGCCAAGAAGGTGATCGTGGCGGACTCGATCGCACCGGTCGCGGACGCGGCCTTCGCTCATCCGGGCGGGCAGATGACCACGGCGACAGCGTGGCTCGGGGCGCTCGCCTACACCATCCAGATCTACTTCGACTTCTCCGGATACTCGGACATGGCCATCGGCCTCGGCGTCATGCTCGGGTTCCGGCTACCGGGCAACTTCGACCGCCCGTACTCGGCATACTCCATCACCGACTTCTGGCGCCGTTGGCACATGTCGCTGTCCCGCTGGTTCCGCGATTACGTGTACATCCCTCTCGGTGGGAACCGCGGAGGCCGGTTGGCCACCTACCGGAACCTGTGCATCATCTTCGTACTCTGCGGCTTCTGGCACGGCGCCGACTGGACGTTCCTCACCTGGGGCCTTTATCACGGCGCCCTGCTCGTATTCGAGCGAGCATCCGGATTCGACCGGATGCCGGGGAACGTCATCGTCCTGGTCGCGCGCCGGGCCGCGACCTTCCTCCTGGTGGTGGTCGGGTGGGTGTTCTTCCGGGCGGAGAACATGACGGAGGCCGTGCACATGCTCGGCGCGATGTTCAGCTGGCAGCCGGGCGCTCCCGATGAGTTCGTCGTGTTCGCGCTCGACCATCAGCGGTCCCTCGTCCTTGTCCTCGCACTGACCGTCGTACTGCTCCCCTCCTCGTTCTCGCTCGGCCGGTTGGTCGAGTCCGGACAGGGGCCCGCGGCGAAAGCGGCGCGGGCGGTGATGACGTGGGTGGCGGCCCCGTACGCCGGGGTGCTCGTCGCCGCCGGCACGTTCAGCCCGTTCCTCTACTACCAGTTTTGAAAGAGACGACAGATGACGTCGACCGACAGCACGCGGCGCCGCGAGAACGCCGGCTTTCGCCGGGTACGAGGCCGGCGTGCGGCCGCCGTTCTCGCCGCGGGACTGCTCTTCTTCGGCCCCATGGTGGCGTTCGCCGCAGGCGAGCGGGCCATCGAACTGGAGAACCGGAGACTCCCCGACTTCCCGGACCTCGCCGAGGGGTGGGCGTTCATCCCCAAGCTCGAATCCTGGGCGATCGCCCATCTGCCGCTGCGGCAGCATGCGGTGAGCGGGAACGCCGCGCTTTCCCAACTGCTCTTCCAGCAGCCTCCGACGTACCACACCGGCAGAGAACCGACGTACCCGCGAGTGATCGAAGGTCGGGACGGGTGGCTCTACTTCGGGGACGACGTGGCCGAGGCGTGCCGGCCGGAGTGGTCGATCGACGAGACGCTGGACCGTGTCCGCCGCCTCGCGAGAATGGTCCGGAAGTCCGGCAAGAGGTTCCTGTTCACTGTGGCTCCCGACAAGACCACCATCCATCCTGAGCATCTGCCGGAGCGGTTCCTCGGCGAGGACTGTCTGGAGAGGCGGAAGCGGGAGTTCTGGGCCGCGCTGGCACAGGCCGATCTGGACGGGTACATCGATCTCCGCTCGGCCCTGCTGAAATTACGGAACGAGGCAGGGAAAGCGGTCTACTGGAGTACCGACAGCCATTGGAACGACCGCTCCTCCGCCCTGTACGGCATGCTGCTCGCCGAGGCCGTCCAACCGGGTCTCACCGAAAGTAGCGATCTCACCCGAACGGGAAGCCAGACCAGGACGGGAGATCTCGGCCCACTGCTGGGCACCCCTCGGGAGGAGATCGTCGAGCAGTGGAGTCTGAAGCGGGAAGGGGTCCGCCAGCTCAGGCGGGACGACAGCGGGACGCCCCTGTGGTTCAGGGTCACCAACACCTCTGGGAAGGCGCCGCTGTTCACACCGAGGACCATCCTCATCGGCGACTCGTTCACCCGAACCTCCGTCCCATGGACCACGCCGTACTTCGCGGATCTGACCGTTATGCGTAGCGACGCGCCAGCCAGGGCGGGAGCACGGCAGGTGGCCGATCAGATCGCGGCGAGCGACGTGGTGGTGTTCGAAATGGTGGAGCGCTATTTCGTCGGGGGCCACGGCGAGATGCTGGACGACGCCACGCTCCAGGCCGTTGAGAAGGCACTGCAGGAAGGAGCTCGGTAGAGGTACCCGCGCGACGCCAACCCGGCGACGTCGCCGCGCTCTTCGGCTGTTCGGTCCGCGCTTGGGCCGCCTCACCAAGAGATGCCACGTGGCCAAGCACGCCCACAGCGCACAGTGAGGGTTGTGAAGGGCGTTCGCCATTTCCGGGATCAGCGCGACCACACACCGAGCCCTTGCCGAAACAGCGGAGCTCCTCTTCTGGCGCTATCTCGTTGCGAACGCTATCGGCAAGTCGGCATCGCAGGGAGCCGATGAAGCGACGCCAGGACCGCTCACCTTGGGCCGATTCCCGGTAGTTTCGATCTTGTTTCGATATCATCGCCGGGCAACCTGACGGAGGATCCCAGGAGATGGAAATGGGCGGCGACGGACTGTTTCACATCGACGAGGCAGGTCGTCTTGTGGCGATGCGGGTGGCGCCTTACGAAGCTGAAGAAGTACTCCAGGACTTGCTCGCCACTCACCCGGACCTGCTCGCCGGCGGGCAGATGACACCCGACGCTCCTCGCCGGTGGCTGTTGGTGCGGCGTGAATTCGGCATCCCCGACCGTGACGGCGGCAGCGGTCGGTGGAGTCTGGATCATCTCTTCGTCGATCAGGATGGCATTCCCACCCTGGTCGAGGTGAAACGCTCAAGCGACTCTCGAATACGCCGCGAAGTCGTCGGCCAGATGCTCGATTACGCCGCCAATGGCGTTCGCTATTGGCCGTCCCAGGATCTGCGTGTGCACTTTGAGCAGACGCAGCGTGAAGCAGGCCAGGACCCACAGGAAATGATCAGCCAGCTCTGCGGTGACGAGATGGTCACGGTGGAGGAGTTCTTCGCCAAAGTCGCGGAGAATCTGCGTACGGGCCGGATCCGCATGGTCTTCGTCGCTGACGTCATCCCCGATGATCTCCGCTGCATCGTGGAATTCCTCAACGAGCAGATGAACCCTGGAGAGGTTCTTGCCGTAGAGGTCAAGCAGTACCTTGCCGAGGGCTATCCGGGGAAGACACTCGTCCCAGTTGTATACGGACGCACCGCCGCCGCTTCTGCGAAGACTGCTACGAAACGGCCTGACCTGCGGGAAGTTCGACAGAACGCCGATGACCACGTTCGCACACTGTGGGACCTGCTCGAACGATGGACGCAGCGGCAGGGGGTCGCACTTCAAAGTGCCCCGAGCGGGATCCGCGTCTTGAGCCGGAGCGACCTGAGAGTAGCTCAGCTGTATCCCTCGGATCGGGTTCTCTGCTTCAATCTTGATCCCATGCGAAAGCGTGGACACGAATCGCTGGCCGCATCTTGCCTTGAATCTTTGCGCCCCCTTACCACGAAGGCTCTTACGTCGGCCTATCCGAGCCTGCCGGCCGGCGATGCCGTGGCCCGATGGGATGACGTCGAGACTATTCTTGACCGGCTCGTCCATGTTTAGGCGCCGCGTAAGCAAGCATACATTCGTCGCCTCTGCAAACTGACGCTCGCATGTGCTTCGGCGATAGATGCAGGGGGCGAGATTGATTCGGTCGGCACTCATCTTGCTTCGCGATGGCCGTCATGCTCTGCCCGGCCTGGTCGGCTGCGACAGCTGGTTGTGGTTCAGCGCAGCAGCATTCTCGATTCGACTCCAGCCGGGATGGCACAATGATGTACATGATTGATAAAGCTTCACCGAAGCAGCTGCTGAATTCACTTCGCCTCTACGCCACCGTCGAACGGCAAGTATTCGACGGCCAGGATCTCGCCTCGCTGCGACCGCGGCAGCTGTGGTTCGTGCGCTGCTCGTTCGTCGGGGTAGACCTACGTCACTCCGTCTTGGATGGCTGCTCCTTTAAGCTGTGCGACCTCAGCATGGCGCAACTTCGCGGCGCATCACTCAGAGGTGTTAGCCTGGCCGGCTGTAACCTGCGGGCGGCCGACCTGCGAGACACCGACCTGACCGCGACACAATTCAGCAGGGTCAACACGGGCACCCCGCCGCACGGCCTAACCGATGTCACTGACGCCAAGTTCGATAACGCCATCACTCGTGACATGCAACTCGAGCAAGTAATCGGTATTCCTTCGTGGTTTATCTAGATTCCTGCCCTGACGTTCGTCGGCAATATCGGGTGATGGATTCGACGACCGCCTCCAGTTCGATCAGTAATCCAGCCCAGCCGGCGTTCTCCCTCGCCTACAGCCCTGCCCCGATGCCGTTGGCGCCCAACGATGCCACTACCAGCGCCGACGGCTCAGAGATCACTAAATGCAGCTGGAGTCCTAGATCTCCCTTCTCGCCTGCTCGATTTGCCGCACGATGGCATGGGCACCATGCGCCTGTGCGATGGCGTGCGCCTCGTCGAGTGCAGCGAGCGCGTCCGCCCGCCGGTCCTGGGCGGCGGCGATGTAGGCCAGCCCGACCATGTTGGCGGCCACGCCCGGCAAGGCCCCGGCCTCCCGGCGCAGCCGCGACGACTCCTCCAGCCGCTCGCGCGCTTCGTCCAGCCGACCGGCCATGTGTGCCGCGATGCCCAAGTGCCGCAGGGCCTCGGACTGGGTCGGCTTGTCGCCGACCTGCGCCGCCAGCCGGCAGGACTGCTCCAGTTCCGGAACCGCAGTCTCGTTGTCACGCCGGATGACCTGATGGAGGCAGCCGATCCAGAACAACGCCTCGGCCTCGCCGCGCGCGTCGCCCAGCGCCCGGTACAGCTGGAGCGCGCGCTCAAACAATGGCAGTTCAGCCGGGTCCTCGACGGGTGACGAGCCAGCGCTGGCGCGCTCGTTGAGAAACCGCGCATGCAGGATCCGCCCACGGGCCAACGCGGCATCGGCCTCCACCGCGTCCAGGCCCCGTTCGGCGTTGGCCAGCACGCTGGCGTCGCCGCTGAACACTGCCCGTTCATAGAGCGTCTTGGCCCGTTCGATCCGGTCTTCGGCGCTCATCGCCGCCTCCGCCCTGACATGGTCACTACGTGCTAGATCAGCAGAAGAGTACTCCGGCCCAGGATCGTCATCTGGCGACGGCGACACCAAGCCCAAGCCCGTCGATCCCACTACCGGGCGACAACGACGCAAAGATCGATAAGTGCTACTGGAGTGCTAGGGACTATCGTTCCGCTCGGCTGTGATCAACCCGCCGCACCGGAAATACCCTGATCACCCCGATGTGCGGAAAACGGGGCTAGCCCAGGTGGGTCGCCGTCCACTGCCGGGATCCGGCGAGGACGGCCCGGTGGACGGCGCGCGCGATGCGGGCGCCCCAGATCGACCTCGGGCCGCCGAAGAGTTCCGGTCCGGCCTCCGCGCCGTGCCATGCCGCACGGCCGGTGCCGGGGCCGTCCCCCGTTCCGTGGTCCCGTACGGCGACGCAGACCGCGTCGGACGCGGTGCCGGTGCCCGGGAACCCGGCCTCGACCAACGCCTGGGTCTTCGCCTCCGTCACCGTCATGACGGCGTTGACCAGGGCCGCGTCGGTGAAGGCGACCGGAACCGCCACGACGATGTTGATCGTCCCGGGTGTGGGGAGGCCGGACGGCGCGGAGCCGCGCGGCGCCTCGTCACGCGGCGCCGGGTCGAGCGGTGGGTGATCGGGCAGGGCAGGCGTGTGCGGGGCCCGGTCAGGGGGCAATGGATCGAGCGTCGCCGGGTCGGCGAGCGCGGGACGCAGTTCGGGGTCGGGCCTGCCCTCGGGCGACGCCGCCCAGGTGGGGACGCGCAGCCCCACCGTGGCGACCGCCTCCACTCCCCCGTCCCACGCCTGGACGTACCGGTCCACGGACGCCGCGGTGAGCATCCCCACCCCGGCCCCGGGGCCCGGCGGCGCGAGTTCGGCCAGGTGATCCAGCGGGTCCATCCGCGCGTACGCGGCGACGACCTGGGCGTTCAGCACCCACGCGCGGGGGCCGATGCCGCCGCCGAGCATCGCCGACGAGATCATCCGCCACCCCGGGCCGAACTCCCACAGCAGCGACGCGAGCCGTGCCCCGTCCTCGTGCCGGTACCCCAGCGTCATCTTCATGCCGGGCAACCTATCGATCATCGGGGCGGAGCAACCGCACGAGAGGCCGTCCGTCCTCCTCGGCGTCCACGCGTACGCGGGCGCCGAAGTGCCGGGCCAGCAGCGGCTCGGTCAACACCTGCGCGGGAGGGCCCGACGCGACGACCCGGCCGTCCGCGAGCAGCAGCAGCGCGTCCGCGTACTGCCCGGCCAGACTCAGGTCGTGCAGCGTCGTCACGACGGTGAGGCCGTCGCCCGCGCGCAGCCGGTCCACGAGTTCGAGCACCTGCTGCTGGTGTCCCAGGTCGAGGGCGGTGGTCGGTTCGTCCAGCAGCAGGACGGGTGCTTGCTGGGCGAGCGCCCGGGCGAGGACGACGCGCTGGCGCTCGCCGCCGGACATGTGCGCCAGCGGTCGGGCCGCGAAGCCCGCGAGGTCGAGGCGCTCCAGCACCGCGCCGGCGATCTCCCGGTCCGCGGCGCTCTCCCGCCCCAGGTAGGGGATGTACGGCGTGCGCCCGAGCAGGGTGTAGTCGAACACCGTCATGTCCGGCGGCAGCGACGGGCTCTGCGGCGCGTACGCGATGAGCCTGGCCCGCTCGCGCGGCTTCAGGTCCCGGACCCGGACGCCGCCGGCGACGACCTCGCCGGTGTGCGGCAGGAGTCCCATCATGGCTTTGAGCAGGGTGGACTTGCCCGCGCCGTTCGGACCGACGACGGCCAGCCACTCCCCGCCGGCCGCCGAGACGGCGGCGCCGGAGAGGACCTCGCGCCCGTCCAGCCGGACGCCGAGGTCGGTGACCTCAAGGGGGTAGGTACGGCGGCCGCTCACGTGCCCACCCTCCGGGTCATGCGCAGGACCGCCACGAAGAACGGCGCGCCCACGAACGCCGTGACGACGCCGATCGGCAGCTCCGCCGGGGCGAGGATCGTACGGGCGACCGTGTCGGCGAGCACCAGGAAGGCCCCGCCGCCCAGGAAGGAGATCGGCAGCACGATGCGGTAGGACCAGCCCGCCAGCCTCCGCACCACGTGCGGAACCACGATCCCGACGAAGGCGATCAGCCCGCCCACCGCCACCGCGGCCGCCGTGGCGAGCGAGGCGGCGAGCAGCACCACGAACCGGACCCGGCCCGCGCGCAGCCCCAGCCCGGCGGCCTCCTCGTCGCCGACCGACAGCACGTCCAGCAGCCGCCCGTGCAGCAGGAGCACGACCGTCGAGACCACGACGTACGGCGCGATCATCCACACCTGCTCCCAGCCTCCGCCGACGTCGCCCAGGATCCAGGAGTAGATGCGCTGGAGCTCCTCCAGCTTGAGCTGCTGCGCGAAGGTCTGGATCGCGGTCAGGAACGACGTGACCGCGACGCCGGCGAGCACCAGCGTGGCGGTCCCGCCCCCGCGACCGGCGGTGTTCCCCACGGCGTACGCGAGGAGGACGCCGCCGACCGCGCCCACGAACGCGGCGACGGGGACGATCGCCACTCCGGCGTCCCCGCCGAGGAACACGACGACCAGGGTCACACTGAGCCCGGCGCCGGCCGCCGCGCCGAGCAGGTACGGGTCGGCCAGCGGGTTGCGGAACACCCCCTGGTATCCCGCGCCCGCGATGGCCAGCAACCCGCCGACGAGGGCGGCGAGCAGCACGCGCGGCAGCCGGAGCTGGAACAGCAGCCCCTGGTCGACCGGCGCGAGCCCCGAGTCCAGGTGGACGAACGGCAGCCGGTCGAGCAGGGCGAAAAGGATCCCCTTGGGCGAGATGTCGGCCGCGCCGACGAGCAGCCCGACGGCCATGCTCGCGAGCAGGAGGGCCACCGCGACCAGCAGCGTCACCGTCCGGAGCCGCCCCGGCCGTGACCGCGCCGCCTCGGACGGCCGTGCCTCGGACGGCCGTGCCTCGGACCGTCTTGCGTCGGAACGGCTGGATCCGGGCCCGTCGCCCTCCTGGTCCACGACCTCCACCGCCTCCGCGCGGCCCGCGTCCGCGCGGACGCGATCGGCCCCGGCCAAGTCGGCACGGGCCGAATCACCACGGGCCGAATCACCACGGGCCGGATCAGCGGGCTCCAGATCATGGTGGACCCCGTCGGACCGCGGCGAATCCGCACAGAGCGGATCGGCGCGGGGCGGCTCGGCACTCATGACGCGATCAGCTCGCGGCCTTCTGGACGGCCTCGCCGATCGTCTTGGCGAGATCCACGACGCGCGGCCCCCAGCGGGAGGCGATGTCGTCGTCGAGCTCGATCACCCGGTCGTTCTTGATCGCGGACAGGCCGGACCAGCCGGGGCGCTTGGCGAGCGCGGCGTTGTTCTGCCCGCAGCACTTGGTGTCGCCGAGGAAGATCAGCTCCGGGTCCGCCTTGACGACGAACTCGGCCGAGAGCTTGGGATAGCCGCCGGCCGCGTCGGGCGCCTTGTCGGCCACGTTGACCAGCCCGAACAGGCCGTAGACCTGCCCGAGGAAGGTAGTGGACGTCGCCGCGTAGGGCGTGGTGTCCAGCTCGTGATAGTAGGTGAGCTTCTTGTCCTTGGGCGCGGCGGCGGCGAGCTGGTCGATCTCGCGCTTCATGTCCGCCACCACCTCGGCGGCCTTCTCCGCGTTGCCGGTGGCCGCGCCCAGGTCGATGATCTCGTCGTACGCCTCGTCGAGCGTGTTGGCGGCGGGCTCCACGATGACGGGCACGCCCACCTTCGTCAGCCCGGCCACGACGTTGTCGATGTCGTTGGAGAGCACGACCAGGTCCGGCTTGGCCTCGACGATGGCCTCGACGTTGGGCTTGAACCCCGACAGCGACGTCTTCGGCACCTCCGCGGGGTAGTTGGACTGGTCGTCCACGGCGGTGACCTGGCTTCCGGCGCCCACGGCGTACAGGGTCTCGGTAGCGGTCGGGGAGAGCGACACGATGCGCTCGGGGCGCTTGGCGATGGTCACCGCTCCGTTGCCGGCCTGGACCGTGACGGGGAAGGCGGAGCCCGCGGCGGGCGCCGAAGCGGTAGCGCTCTCGGAGGGCGCGGCTCCTGCGGTGCCGTCCGTCTGGCCACAACCGGCCAGGACGACGACACCCAGCAACGCGCCCGCGAAGGTCGTGCGTAGCGGCGACACGAAGTCCTCCAGGGGGATCACCGGGAATTGGAGAGACCCGTGTCAATTGACGGATCACCCTTTTCCACGAGGGTCGATGGCGTCGGCGCACGGTGCAGGCGACCTGGCTCGCCCCCTGGGGACGGGGGCTCACAGTTGCGGGACAGCGCCGGTCTCTCACCGGACTTCGCTACGCCGTGCGTCGGGATGAACGGTATCAACCGGACCACTGACCAAATAGTCTTGCCCCCGTGGGAGGCATCGTTCAGCGCGCAGGACTGGCCGCGCGGGCGACCGGCCACCTGCTTCTCAGCCTGCTGCTGGTCCCTCTGTGCGTGCTGGCTCTCGTGCAGTTCCTCCTGTCGCTGGTGCTCAGCGTGACGTTCGTCGGCCTGCTCCTGCTGCCGGTGACGACGCGGGTGAACCGGGCCGTCACCGGGCTCGCCAGGCGGCTCGCCTCCCGCTGGCTCGGCCGGCCGGTCACGGCGCAGTACGGGCCCCGCTCGGGCCTGCTGAACCGGGCCCTGCAGACCCTGAACGACCCGATGACCTGGCGGGACATCGGCTGGCTCGCCCTCCATCTCGTCGCCGGCATGGTGCTGCCCATCCTGGCGATCGCCCTGTGGGGCGCGCTCGGGTTCGACCTGGGCCTGCCGTTCTGGTGGTGGGCGGTGCCGACGGAACACACCGTGAACCTGACCGGCGTCCCCATCGACAGCTGGTTCAAGGTGATCACCGTCGTGCCGGTCCACTTCGCGGCCTTCACCGCCATCGCGCTGTGGGCGATCCCCCTGCTGGCCACCGCCGACGCGCACCTGTCCCGGCTGGTCCTCGCCACCCCCGAGCGCGTACGGCTGGCCGAACGCGTCGCCGAGCTGACCGAGACCCGGGCGGCGGCGCTCGACGCGCACGGCGCGGAGCTGCGCCGCATCGAGCGCGACCTGCACGACGGCGCGCAGGCCCGGCTGGTGTCGATCGCGATGCGCCTCGGCATCGCCGAGCGGATGATGGCGAGCGACCCCGCCAGGGCGGCCGAGCTGGTCGCGGAGGCCCGGCGGAGCACCGAGGAGACGATGACCGAGCTGCGCGGCATCATCCGCGGCATGTACCCGCCGATCCTCGCCGACCGCGGACTGCCCGGCGCGGTGGCCGCCCTCGCCGCCGGATGTCCGGTACCTGTGACGACCGCGACGGACGGCGTCGCCCGATTACCCGCCGCCGTGGAGGCGGCGGCCTACTTCGTCGTGGCGGAGGCGCTGACCAACGTGGCCAAGCACAGCGGCGCGTCGTCCGCGTCGGTCCGGCTGAGCGAGACGGACGGGCGGCTGACCGTCGTGGTCACCGACGACGGCCGGGGCGCGGCGGACGAGACCGCGGGCACCGGCCTGAAGGGGATCCGGCGCAGGGCGGCGGCCTTCGACGGGGGCGCCCGGCTGACCAGCCCGCCCGGCGGGCCGACGACCCTGACTGTGGAGCTGCCGTGCCGGTGAGAGTGCTGATCGTCGAGGACAACGTGCTGCTGGCCGAGGGGCTGGCGCTGCTGCTCCGCACCGAGGGGCACGAGGTGACCGGGACGGTCGACACCGCCGAGGCGTTCCTGCGCGCCGTCGACGAGCAGCGGCCCGACATCGCCGTGGTCGACGTGCGGCTGCCGCCGACCTTCAGCGACGAGGGCGTGCGCGCCGCCGTCGAGGTGCGGCGCAGGCACCCGGGCCAGCCGATCCTCGTGCTCTCGCAGTACGTCGAGCGGACGTATGCGACCGAGCTGCTGGCGAGCGGCGAGGGCGGCATCGGCTACATGCTGAAGGACCGGGTCGGCCGGATCTCGGAGTTCGTCGACGCGCTGCGGCGGGTGGCCGGCGGCGGCACGGCCATGGACCCGGAGGTCATCTCCCAACTGCTGGTACGGCAGGGCCGCCATCCGGTGGACGCGCTGAGCCCGCGCGAGCGCGAGGTGCTCGCCCTCATGGCCGAGGGCAGGTCGAACGGCGACATCGCGGCGCACCTGACGGTCACGGAACGCTCGGTGCACAAGCATGTCGGCAACATCTTCGTCAAGCTCGGGCTGCCGCCGAGCGACGGCGGGCACCGCCGGGTGTTGGCCGTGCTCAGCTACCTGTCGCACTGACATGGTCGGGTCTTCCGGAGGGCGATGGTGTAGCTGGCTACACCCCCGGTGGTAGTCCTGGCCGAACGATCAGAACGGGGGACTGCACCGCTGCGCCGAGCAGGGGTTTTTCGCAATGCTTGAGGAGTTGATCCCCAGCGGAGGCGAATTCCCCCATGTCACTGACCATGCTCCCCCCATCCCGTACCGGCGTGCCGGCGAGCCCCGCGCACCGGGACAGGTTCGTCGACATCCTGCGCGTTTTCGGGATGGTCCTGGTCGTCGTCCAGCACTGGACCATGCCGGTGCTCGTCTACGCCGACGGGCGGCTGTCCACGGGGAACGCGCTGGCCGGGGTACCGATGATCACCTGGATCAGCCAGGTGATGCCGCTGGTGTTCTTCGCGGGCGGCGCCGCGAACGCGATGAGCTGGCGCTCCGCCCGGGACAAGGGGCGCACGCCCGGGCTCTGGGTGGCGGGACGGCTGCGGCGGCTCGCCTGGCCGGTGCTGCCGCTGGCGTTCGTCTGGTTGCCGCTCCCCTACGTTCTCGGGGCCTTCGACGTGCCCGAGCAGCCGGTCGCGGTCGCGGCCCGGACCGTGGGGCAGCTCCTGTGGTTCCTCGCGGTCTATCTGCTGGCGGTGGTGACCACGCCGTACCTGTCGCGGCAGCCCGCCGGACGGGTGCTTCCGGCGCTGGCGGCGGGCGCGGTGCTGGTGGACGTGGTCCGGTTCTCCGGGCTGGAGCAGGCGGGCTACCTGAACGTGCTGTTCGTCTGGCTCGCCGTCCACCAGGTCGGTTTCCTGTACGCCGAGGGCCGGCTGGAGTGGCTGCGCGGTGGGCGCGCCCTGGCGCTGTCGGTCGCGGGCTTCGGCATGGTCGCCGGGATGGTGGCCGCGGGGCCGTACCCGCCGCACATGATCGGGATGCCCGGAGCGGTGTCGAACATGGCCCCGCCGAGCGCCTGCATGCTGGCGCTGTTCGTCGGGCAGCTCGGGCTGGCGATGCTGCTGCGGCCGGCGCTCGACCGGATCACCCGCGGCGGCCGGGTGGACACGCTGCTCCGTGTTCTCGCCCCCCGGATGATGACGCTCTACCTCTGGCACATGACGGCGCTGGTCATCGTGTCGGGGGTCGCCATCCTGGGGTTCGGGGCGGACACGCCCGAGGTGGGCACCGCCTCCTGGTGGGCGCGGATCCCGCTCTGGCTGGCGGCGCTGACGGTCGTGCTGCTCGCGCTGGTCGGCCTCTTCGGCCGGATGGAGGAGCCGCCCGGCACCGCCTCGGCCCGCATCGTGGTCGTCGGCACCCTCATGATCGGCGCGGGGCTGACCACCCTCATGGTCACCGGGTTCACCGTCGGGCTGCTCCCGCCGCTCGCCACCTGCGTGCTCATCGCGGGCCTGTTCGTGCTCACCCGAAGGGGCGCGGCGTGGTCGGGCGACCCGGCCCTGACCGTTCCTGGGCGTGACCCGGCGACGGCGAGCGGCGCCCTGCCGGGATGATGCCCATATGGATGTCATTCTGCTGAGGCACGGCGAGACGGAATGGAGCAGGGACGGACGGCACACCGGCCTGACGGACCTGCCGCTCACGGAGCGGGGCGAGGAGCAGGCGCGCGCGCTCGGCCGGGTGGTGCGGGGGCGCGCGTTCGCCCTCGCCTTCTCCAGCCCCGCGCGGCGGGCCCGCGAGACCGCCCGGCTCGCCGGGCTTTCGGCCGTCGAGACCGATCCCCACCTGTGGGAGTGGGACTACGGCGGGTACGAGGGGATCACCACCCCGGAGATCCGCGCGACGCGCCCCGGCTGGTATCTCTGGCGCGACGGCGTCGTCCCGGGCGACGCGGCGCATCCCGGGGAGAGTGTCACGCACGTGGGCGAGCGGGCGGACAAGGTGATCGCCCGGATCCGGGCCGCCGACGGCGACGTCGTGCTCGTCTCGCACGGCCATTTCCTGCGCGTGCTCGCCGCCCGCTGGCTGGGCCTGCCCGCCGGCGACGGGCGGTTCTTCCGCCTGGACACCGGGACGTACTCCGCGCTCGGATTCGAGCACGGCGAGCCCGCCGTCCTGCGGTGGAACGCCCCGGTTCCCTGACGCTTTCGGCTCCCCTGAGGACGCGGCGCCGTTGACGCGTCTCAGGGCCCGGCCGCGGCGCGAACTCAGCCGGTCGCGACCTGCTGGGGCCGGGGGCCGCGGCCGGTCAGCCATTCGAGGACTTCGCGGTGGCCGGTTCGCGCGTCCTCGAAGTGGCCCCAGTGCCAGTATCTGGGTTGGTCCCGGACCCCGGTGACCCACGTCCGGTAGGCCACCGGCCGGGATCTCCCGTCGGTGGACCCCGCCGCCGTGGCGACGCCGTATGTGCGGATCACGACGCGGCCGCCGGGTGCGAAGAGCACGTCGTCGGCAACGGGGTAGAAAGTCATCTGATCCAGCATGGCGAGCCCCCTCATCTCACGATGGTGTGGGACCCAATCTGCCGGACGCGTGTTACACGGTCCCGCACGAGCCGGTTAAGGCCGTACGTGGTCGCGTAAAAACGGCGTTACACCAGAAGACCGTCGAACTCCCCGTCTTTGACTCCGAGCACCAGCGCTCGAATCTCGTCCCGTGTGTAGATGAGCGCCGGCCCCTCGGGGAATCGCGAGTTCCGCACGGCCACACCGCCGTCGGGAAGCTCGGCGAGCTCCACGCAGTTGCCGGTCGAGTTGCTCCGAACGCTCTTTCGCCAGGTGACCCCGGTCAGGTCAGTGGCCGGCATCCCGTTATATGTCTGCATTTACATCTCTCTGAGAAGATCGCCGATGATCTCGGCGGTACCCCCGGGCGTGGTGCTCTCCACGCACAACTGCTCCATGGCGGTGAGGTAAGGATCGATGTCCTCACGCTTGTCGAGGTACAGCGCACCCCACAGCTGCTCGACGTAGACCACGTCCGAAAGATCGGCCTCGGGAAAACGGAGGATCGTGAACGCCCCTCCCTCCGCCGCGTGCATGCCGAAGCGGAACGGCATCACCTGAACGGTGATGTTGGGCAGCATCGACACCTCCAGCAGGTGCTGGAGCTGCTCCCGCATGATCCCCTCGCCACCGATGGGGCGCTTGAGCGCGGCTTCGTCGATGACCGCCCAGAGCCTCGGCCCACCCTTCTGCCGCAGCCGTTCCTGGCGCTGCATACGCAGATGGACGCGGTGCTCGATCGACTCCTCCGGGTCGTCCGGGTAGCCGAGTCGGATCACCGCGCGGGCGTACGCGGCCGTCTGGAGCAGGCCGGGCACGAACTGCACCTCATAGGTGCGGATCACGCTCGCCGCCTCTTCGAGTCCGATGAAGGTGACGAACCAGTTCGGCAGTACGTCGCCGTACTTGTGCCACCAGCCGGGCGTGTTGGCCTCACGGACCATCTCCAGCAGGCCACGGCGTTCGGCGTCGTCGTGGACGCCGTACAACGTGAGCAGGTCTTCGACATCACGTGTCTTGAATCCGACCCGGCCGAGCTCCATCCGGCTGATCTTGGATTCTGAGGCGCGGATATGGAATCCCGCGACCTCCCGGGTCAGTCCCCGGTCCTCGCGCAGTTTGCGAAGGCTCGCACCAAGCATGATTCGCCGAACGGTGGAGCCGGATCCAGGCGGATCTATCGACACGTGCTATTCCTCCGGTATGTGGACTGAGTCACAGTCTGTCAAAGATCGCCCCCTTCGTCCCAGAGGTGTATTGGGGGTAACCGTAGCGCGTGCATCCCCCAAATGCACGTGCATCCGCTCTTGCACATGCACGTGACCGTGCACCATCATGATCTCGTGCAGTCCGCGAACCTGACTCGTGGCCAAACCCAGTGGTCGGCGCTCGATTGGTGGCCTCCCCTCGGCTGGTGGCCGGAACCCGCGCGTGATCTTCTCGCCCCCGGATCCGCCGCCGCAAGCGCCACATTCGTCCTGCTTCCGAGCGCGGAGTCGATCCACTCGGCCCGCAGTTTCGCCGTGGGGACGCTGGCCGGCTGGAACATGGGCGAGCTGGCCGAGGGCATGGAGCTCGTCGTCTCCGAACTCGCCACCAACGCCCTCCGGCACGGCCTCATGCTCGGCGCCGCGCCGCGCCGCCGCGACCGCGAGGTCGTACGGCTGTCGCTGATCCGCCGCGGCCCTCTGGTCACCTGCGCGATCACCGACCCCGGCTCGGCCGCCCCGGTGCTGCGTGATCCGTCTCCGTTCGAGCCGGGCGGGCTGGGACTGCACATCGTCGAGTCCATGAGCGTGTGCTGGGGCTGGTCTCCGCTCGCGCCCCAGGGCAAGGCCGTCTGGGCCGTCCTCTCCGCCTGACCCGTCGCGACCGGTTCGCCCGGTCGCGCTTCCCCATCGCCGCGTCCGCCCGCCGTGCGCGCTCCGACTTTCTCTCCCCCCGGCCCGTCCCCTCCCCCGCGCTCGTGCACGACGCCGAGACGCCGAGACGCCGCGACGGCCGCGCCGGAGCGGGGCGCGGCCGGGGGTGCCGCGCCTCCGGGCCGATCTCGTCAGGAGTCAAACAGGGGCTCATATTTCTGTCGCCCGGCCCCCCGCGACCCGCGATCTGGATTACGGTGGCCCTCCCGAGACTCCCGAGAGAGCTCTGTCTGATGGACGATCACCTGACCGGCTGGCTGGCCGCTCTCGACGAAGAACGACTCACGCGCGTGCTGGGCAACCGCCCGGACGCCCTCATCCCGCCATGGCCCCGCACGCTTGACGCCCTCGCCGAACGGCTCGCCGGCGACTTCGCCGTCATGGAGGTCATGCGCACACTTCCCCTCCCGGCCCTGGAGATCGTGCAGGCGTGCCTCGCGCTCGGCGACCGTCCCGCTGAGGACCGGCTCGCCCGTTTCCTGGGCGTGAGCGTCTCGGAGACCATCCCCTGGCTGGACCGCCTGTACGACCACGCCCTGGCCTGGCCGGAGCCCGACGGCAGGATCGGGCTGGCCGGAGCACTCGCCCACTGGTGGACGGCCCCGTGCGGCCTCGGCGAGCCGCTCGCCGCGTACCTCGACTCATGGACGCTGAACGCCGAGGGCCTGCGGCGGATGTGCCGCAACCTCGGCGTCCCGCCCCAGGGGACGAGACGCCAGATGATGACTCGGGTGTCGGCGGCTCTGAGCGACGCCGAGCTGTTGTCGTCCCTGGTCGCCGAGGCGCCGGAGGGCACGATCGGCATGCTCGACGACTTCGCCTGGGACGGCCCGATCCGCAGCGTGAACGGCGACCTGTTCATCACGCTGGGGACCCCGGAGAAATGGGCCGTCGAGCGCGGCCTGCTCTTCCGTACGCAGTGGGGGGTCGCCGGAATGCCGCGGGAGGTGGCGCTGGCCCTGCGCGGGCCGGACTACCACCCGCCGTTCACGCCGTGTCCGCCCGACCTCGCGACCGTCGCGGTCGACGCGGAGGCGGTCGAGTACGAGATGTGCCTGGCCGCGCCGCGGCTGCTCGACCGCGCGACCGCCGTCCTGGAGAACATCGACAAGACGCCGCTGCCCCTGCTGAAGGGCGGCGGCGTCGGCGTGCGCGAGGTGAAGCGCGTCGCCAAGGAGACCGGCTGCGCCGAGGCGGAGGCCCGCCTCCTGATCGAGGTGTCGGCCGTGGCCCGGCTGATCGGCCTGGACGAGGAGGCGGGCGGGCTCGTCCCCACCGACAGGTTCGACCGGTGGCGGCTGTCGGAGGGCCCGGCCCGGCTCCGCGTGCTGCTGGCCGCCTGGTGGCGGATGGAGCGGTCGTCCCTGCGGCGCGTCCAGGAGCGGTACGCGACCGTGCTGGGCGACGACCCCGAGGGCGAGACGGTCGCCCGGATCCGCCGTGCCCTGCTCGGCGCGCTCACGGAGATCCCCGAGGGCCGGGGCTTCGCGACGTTTCCGGAGCTCGTGCAGGCCGTCCACTGGCGGGCGCCACTGCTCGACAGGGAGCTGCTCGCCGAATGCGCCCCGGCCGTTCTGGAGGAGGCCGCGCTGCTCGGGCTGTGCTCCGGCCCGGCCCTGACCGCGCTGGGCCGGGCGCTGGCCGCGCTCGGCTCGGTCGCGGGCGGCGAGAACGACAGCGCCGTCGCCGAGGTCGAGCACGACCCGGCCCTGGCGGAGCGGTCGGCCAAGGCGCTGGCGAGCGCGCAGCGCACGGCGCTCTTCGGCGCGGACTTGACGGCCGTCGTCACCGGCCCGCCCTCCGCCGAGCTGGCGTCCCTGCTCGACCGCACCGCCGACCGCGAGTCCCAGGGAGCGGCGTCGGTCTGGCGGTTCGGCCCCGCCAGCGTTCGGCGTGCCCTGGACGCCGGGGAGAGCGCCGACACGCTGCTCGACGCGCTAGCCGAGGTGGGCACGCTGCCCCAGCCGCTCGTGTACCTCGTCCGGGACGTGGCCCGCAGGCACGGCGAGGTCACCGTGGCCTCGGTGGGCTGCGTCGTCCTCGGCTCGGATCCCGCGCTGCTGGCCGAGATCAACGCGCATCGCAAGCTCGGCCGGCTCGGCCTCCGCCTCCTGGCGCCGACCGTTCTGGCGAGCGGCGCGACCCCCGAGCGGACGCTCGCCGCGCTGCGCGAGGCCGGGTACGCCCCGGTGCCCGACGGCTTCGGCGGGCTCGCCGTCCGCCGCGGCCCGCGCCCGGGCCACGACACCCCGGACCGGACCGGTGACCGGGAGGGGAAGCGCGCCGGGGAGCGCGAGCCGGACCCGCGCGACGGCCGGTTGATCCTGTTCCCCGGCGGGCGGACCGCCGAGGCCGACGTCCCCGCCCACCCGTACGGGCTGCTGGACGGCCTCGCGACCCTCCCGCCGGACGTGCCGGACCCGCGTGAGCACGCGCGGAGGCTGCTCGCAGCAAGCGGGGCCCGCCGTGGCGGCGAGACGCCCGACCGGGCGCCGGGCCGGACGTGGGCGGTCATCGGGCGCCGGGCGATCCGGTTGCCGACCGCGCAGCAGACGCTGCTCGGCTTCGTCGTCGATCGGGGCGTACGCGCGCTGATCACGCTGACGGACGGCGTGACCGCCACGGTGAGCCACGGCGAGCTGCGCGACGGCGTCCTCGACGCGTGGTGCGAGGAGGCCGGGGACTACCTCGACTTCCCGCTGGGCGAGATCACCTCGGTCGTCGCCGCCCGCTAGGGCGCGTATCGGATTGTGATCAACCTGCAGGCTTCGCCCGCGCGGCGAAGCCTGATCCGATAGGCCGTCTTGGGTGACGCGAGTCCAACGTCCCGCTGGAATCCGATGGAAATTCGTAGCGGCCTGGGAGCACGCCACCCCGTTGGATGAAGCCAGGGGCGCTCAGACTCCTGACGTCCTGCTTGCGAAGACGCATGCTGATCTGGATCGACCTGGGTCCCTGTCGGCTGAGCCGTTGATCGCATTCCCCGCGGCTCCCCTTGGTCATCCTTGTTCACCGCGGGTACGCGAACCCGGCTCTGCCCGAGCAGCCGTGCAACCCGGCCGCGCCCCTCGCCGAGCGCGGACTCACTTGGGCGTGTTGACCTACACCCGCTGACCGCGCACTGTCGAACTCGCCGCCCCCGTCCGCCGCCGCACAGCTCCGGTGTGAGAAAGGGAACGTTCAGTACGGCAGGAAGATCTGGCGTTCCGTGGCGCTGTCGTCGAAGGCTTCGAGCTGGGCCTGCCCTTCGGCGGCGAGGGTGTCCAGCATGGTGTGCAGCAGCGCCGTGCACAGAACCGTGGGACCTGCGTGGGAGTCGAACGCGAAATCCGAGCTCACCGGTGCGAGCAGGACCTCGTCCGCGAGGTCGGTGAGCCGGCCGACCGGTTGATCGGTGATGAGGGCGACCTTCAGCCCCACGCGCCGCGCCCATATGAGCCCCTGGGCCAGCTCGCGCGGGTAGCGCGGCAATCCGATGGCAAGCACCCACTCGGCTCCGGCTTCGGCCGCCCGGCTCAGCCGGTCCTCCAGGGGCGACCCCGCGACGTCCAGTACCCGTACGTCCGGGAGCACCTTTTCGGCGAGGTAGCCGAACAGGTGCGCAAGCGGGGCGGAGATCCGCAGTCCCACCACCAGGAGCGGACGCGACCTGGCCAGGTGAGCGGCCACCTGCCGAAGCTTACTGAGATCCCCGAGACCGTCCCGCAGCCGCTCGAGGTCGCGGATCTCGGAGTTCACCAGTTCCTGGATCTCGTTGAGGCCCTCGGCGGGCAGCGCTCGTTGCGGGCCGCCGAACACCGACGAGCGGAGCGCGTCCCGGAACTCGGGGAACCCCCTGAACCCGAGCGCGGCGGCGAAGCGGGTGACCGACGGCTGGCTGACTCCGACGCGCTCGGCGATGTCGGTGCTGGTGAAGAAGACGGCCTCTTGCGCGTGGTCGAGCAGGTAGCGCGCGATCCGGCGCTGCGACGGGGAGAGCCGGTGGTCGCCCAGGAGCGAGCGCAGGTTCGCGGAGATCCGCGCCGCGTCCGGCACAGCGAACGGCCGGCCGGTCTCCCTGGCGTGCCCCATCCTCGACCACTTCCCTTCTCCATGGAGTGACAGACCCAGCGACAGTCTCACCGCCCGGCGGGCGACGCCATCGGAATGGTCAAGTGACTTCATGGGGCGTGAAGTTCCCGTGTGCCTACAACGTCGCCGGGTTTCTGCCGGCTCATACACCTGCGGGCAGCCGCCGGCGTTCGTTCGTCTCATACGCCGCCGGGCGGCCCCTGGAGGGACCGCCCGGCTCATCGGGTGCGTGGTGACGTCCGCCTAGTTCTTCGGGCCGTTGCCGTTGAAGCGGGTCTTGCACTCCTGCAGTCGCACATCGACCTTCTCGCCCCTGTCGACGGTGACGTGCACCGTCTCGAGGACCTCGCCGGTCGGCCGGGCGCAGGTGAGCATCCAGCTCTCCTTGAGGAACTTTCCAGGGCCGGTGGCGACGACGCCGGTCTCGGTGTAGGCCGGGACCGGCCGCACCGACGGGTTGACGTGCCAGGTGAACTTGCCGTTGGTCGGAGTGATCAGGCGGGACTCCAGGTGGGTCGGAACCGCGATGGGCGGGTCGATGACGCTGCCCGCCTGCTTGATCGGCGCCGTCCACAGGTCGAAGTCCTTCGTGATCGTGAGGACCGCGCCCTTCGGCCCCTGGCCCGTGATCACGGAGTGTCCCGCCGGGTCCGCCGCGTACTCCAGGGCCACCATGAACGCCTCACGGTTCGACTTGCCCTCGTAGCGACCGGTGCCCAGGTAGTCCTCGATCACCTCGGGGTAGGTGTTGTTGGTCGACTGGGTCTTCATGATCTCGAACGTGAACCCGAGGCCGCGGGTGGCGTAGTAGGACCAGTCCGGGGTCTCGCCGGTCGTCTCGTAGTCGAACCCCGACTTCATGCCCGTGTAGCCGTTCTTGGCCGCCATCGCGTCGGTCAGGGCGGCGTAGGCGGCCTCGTCCGGGGCGTCGCCCGCGCGCTGCTCCAGCGGCGGGCGGAGGAGGGTGTGACCAGAGGTGTGGTTCGTGATCAGGACGGTGACCTGGTTGGCCGAGGTCAGGTCCATGATGTTCTGGATCTCCGGCTCGGAGCCCGGCCCGGGGCCGCGGGTCGTCGCGTTGGAACCCGCGTTGCTGCCCCAGCCGAAGGGGTAGTTGCGGTTGATGTCGACCCCGGCGCTGCTGGCGCACGTCGGCGAGACGCCGCAGCTGGTCCGCCGGTTGAGCATGAACCCGTCCACGTTGACGACCGGGACGAAGATGACTCGTGCCTGGTCGAGCAGGCGCGTGATCCGCGGGTCCTTCCCGTCGTTGTTGATCAGGTCGTAGGCGAACTCCAACGTGTGCTCACCCGAGGGCCACTCGTTCCCGTGGTGCATGCCCATCATGAACAGGACCGGCTTGCCGTCGGAGGCGTCGACGTCGTGCGTCACCTCGATGCCGTACACCTCGCGGCCCTGGCGGGTCTTGTGCGGCAAGGTGATGTGCTTGACGAGCCCGGGGTGCTGGGTGCTCAACGCGAGCATCTCGTCGTTGTAGTCCGTGATCGCCCGGTACGTGGTGCGACCGCTGGGCAGAGCCGCCGCCTGCGCCGCCAGTTCCTGGACGGCCGCCGCGGGGTCGGCCGACTCGGCGAAGCCGGCCGTGGCCGCCGGAATGCTGAGACTTCCGAGCAATCCGACGCCCAACGCAAGCGTCAAAACGCGTTTCCCGGCGCTTGGAGTCGTGGGCGGCTGCGAGCCTCGTGAAGACATGGGGGGACCTTTCTAGCTGCAGACGAACTGGAAACAGAAACGCGTCCATTTATTCGAGCTGCTCTTTGGGGAGTGCTCCTGGACGCCCCCGATCGGCCGTTGACTGCAAATTTTCAGGTAGTCTCTGCGATGAATGCATACCTGTCAACCCTCAGTTTCTCCGCACACGCGCGGAAGGCCGACGGTGATGGGTGCTTTACAGCGAGGAGCCCCGGGGTGGATCGGGCCGAAACAAATTGGCGCGCCACCGGACCGGTGAGTCCCGGCGGCCGGGCGTCGCTCGCGCGCCCAGGTCGGAGGGGATATCGCGGGCCGCTCGGTGCAGGATCGCGGGGCGGCCGTGCCTACGCGTCGGATGCGCCGGACTCCGGCCGGGGAGAGGAGCCGGGCGCCGCCCGGGCGCCGGTGTCCCGAGGGTGGGTCCCGGGCCGGCCCAGCCGTTGGCCGTATGGCCGCTGAGCTGCGCACTCTCCGCGTTAAGCCTGGTCACAGGCCTCCTGTCAGGCCCGGAAGATCCATGTGGTCGTGGGAGACCCCAGGCCGGGTGAACCGCCGCGAGATCTGGCTTCCCGGCAGTCGCTCCTCGTCCATTTCGGATCGCGTGCGCCGTGCCGATATGCACGATGAAACGCCGCAGTGTGAACGACGGTTTCCTGGCCGTAGTATTCGGAGAAGATGCCCTGGAACGATCGCATGTCGTCGAGTGGATCGAATCAGATCGAATATTGCTTCATTCATTGCAGGCTTTGTCGTTTGCTCGATTTCGACCTGACGATGTGACTTCATAATCTCGCGGGCAGAATGGCCCCGATTCGGAACGCGATCGGCAGGGGTCGCGTGCGGACGGACCGCCATTGGCCGAATGGTGCTTTCGACGGACTCATCGGCGAGTTGACGGATTCACGGGATGCGCCGAACCGGTCAACGGGATGATGTGAGAGAAAGCCAGTCACCGTGACCCGAATGTGCGACGCCGCGATATCCCGCTCCGGACTTCGCTCACGCGGGCGAGCGACTCTGACGCGGTTCTCCGTCGCCTCGTGCCGGGCCCCGGGCGCCGCCTCTCGCGTATCGGCTCGTCGGTCTCGCGGCAACTGGTGACGCCAGGTACGGGCCACGGTCCGGCGGCGCTGCCCGTACCCGATGAGCCGACGGCGTCCGTCATGTGATTGGCGGGTGCGGCGGCGTGACGGAGTTTCCGGCGGTGCTGGAAACGGGATTCGAGACGGGAGAAAAGAGCGACGCATGACAACTCCGGTGAAATCACCCCCGGGTAGCCGGATACGCGATACAGCTGTGGCGTACGGTGACGGACGCGCACAACCGCCGACCGTTCGGGAACAGCGCGAAGGTTCCCCAGAAGGTCCCTTGACCGTTTGTTTGGGAGTGGCCGCTCAATCCCCGGAAACGGGTCGGCTCATGCCCTGGAATGTTTGTACGTCATGAAAGTCCCTTGCATGGCAGTTCGGGCGGGGATGAGGGCCAATGGGCGGTGCGGCGGTGTCACCGTGGGCCTTCGCCGTACAGGTTCGCTGCGACTCCGGTGCCACGGTTCGCGCACGCGGACGCGGTGAGCGCGCGGCCTGACCCGTACCGGCCAGGCACGGCGAGGAGCTGCAAGCTCGGCCCTTCACTTCAGGGCCGAGAAGCTGACGGGATCAGCGTGAGGGTGTCCACCGCCTCCCGGCGTACGCCCTGCTCGGTGAAGGGCCAGGCGGTCAGGCGGCCGTCGGCCCACAGCTCCGCCTGGTCGTCGTAGTTCGAGTGGAAGGCGTGCCCCGAGGCCCCGGTCAGGTTGATCCAGCGCGAACGGTCGAGGTCCGCGAGGTCGACGACCATCCGCATCGAGGGGACCCAGACGACCTCGTAGCCGCTGTCGCTGTCCCAGCCGGTCGCGTCGACCGCGTCCTTGCCGCCCGCGAGGTGCAGCGGGCCGCGGTTGAACAGCCACTCGACCGGGCCGATGCCGGAGGTGCCGAACGTCTCGTTGGTCAGCTCCAGGGTGTGCAGGTCGCCCCAGCGCCAGGCGTCCGGGTCGTCGCCGAGCCGCTCCCTCAGGTCGGCCCCGGCGTCCTTGATCGCCGCCGCCAGGATGTCGTCGCGGGTCTCCGTCACGTCCTTCGTGCGCACGTCGTCCCACCAGGGCGAGTCCGGCTCGTCGAGCAGCTTCGCGACGATCTCGAACCACCGGTCGCCGCCGCCCGGCCGTACGCTTTCCGGCAGCTCGTCGTCGAACGTCCGCATGAGCAGGTGCCGCCAGATCGCGTTGTGGTACGCGGCCGCGGCGGAGTCCCGGGTCTGGGTGAAGTCCCACCCCTTCAGCAGCCGGGTGTCCCCTCCCCCGATCCGCAGCAGGTGCGGGACGAGCACCTCGGCGAGGCCGTTGCGCGAGTCCATCTGGATGTCCCGCATCGTGTCCGCGGTGATCTTGCCCGCGCCGATGGCCTGCGTGATCCGGTCCACGATCCGCTGCGAGCGGTAGCCGTACGACCAGTCCGTCGTGAGGAACGGGCCGTAGTCGGGCTTGATCGCGGCGTTGTTCGCGGTGACGATGAAGCCCTCGGGCGGGTTGTACGCGTACGGAAGCTGCTCGAACGGGATATAACCGGTCCACTCCTGCGCGCCGGTCCACCCCGCGGCCGGCCACGTGCCGTCGCCGTCGGCGCGGACCGGGATCTTGCCCGGCGCCTGGTAGCCGATGTTGCCCTCCAGGTCGGCGTAGATCAGGTTCTGGGCGGGGGCCTCGAACTTCGCCGCCGCCGCGCGGAACTGCTCCCAGTTCTCCGCCCGGTTCAGCATGAAGATCGCGTCACCGGTACGGCCGGGGTCGAGCGCGGTCCAGCGCAACGCCACGGCCATCCCCTTGTCGATCTTGCCGAGCTTGGCGGCGGCGCCCGGCAACGCCTCCCCGGCGTCCCCGAGGACCTCCGAGATGATCGGCCCGTGCGCGGTCGAGCGCACCGGCAGCTCCACCGTCTTCCCGCCCGCGACCTTGATCTGCTCGACCCGTGTCTGCAGCGGAACCTGCGAGCCCTTCACCTCGTACGTGTCGCCCTGCACGCGCTCGACGTACAGGTCGGTGACGTCGGGCCCGAGGTTGGTGAACCCCCAGGCGATCTTGCTGTTGTGCCCGATGATCACTCCGGGGACGCCGGAGAAGGTGTAGCCGCTGACGTCGTAGGGACAGGCCGGCCCGCGGGTACGGCAGTGCAGCCCGGCCTGGTACCAGATCGACGGCATCCGGGGCCCGAGGTGCGGGTCGTTGGCCAGCAGCGGCTTGCCGCTTTCGGTGTACTTGCCGCTGACCACCCACGAGTTCGAGCCGATGCCCGCCTGATCGCCGCCGGACGTGCCGAGCAGGTTGGGGACGGCGTCGAGCACCTTCGCGACGCGGGCGAGCGCCTCGGTCGCGGGCGGCTGGGCGGGCTGGGCCGGGGTTCCGGTGGTGGGCTTCTCGTCCGCGTCCTGGCTGAACTTGCCGTCGCGTACGGCTCCTCTGGTCACGATCGGCTGGTGCCGGTCGAAGGGATAGCCGGGGAAGAGCTCCTCCACTCGCTCCAGCGGAAGCGCGGACGCGTCGATCGCGCGCTCGATCTCCGTACCCATGTTGGAACGCAGGTCCCAGGCCAGGGCCTTGAGCCAGGAGAGGGAGTCGGCGGGGGTCCACGGCTCCGGTTCGTACGAGCGGTTGGTCAGGGCGAGCACGCCGTACTCCAGGCTCCGGGCCGCGAACCCCTGGTTCTGCTCCATCCAGGCGTTCACGCCGGCCGCGTAGTCCTCCAGAGCTTTGCGCGCCTCCGGCTCGAGCAGCTCGATCTCTTTCTCCGCCGTACGGCGCCAGCCGAGCGTGCGCACCACCTTGTCGATGTCGAGCGTGGACGACCCGAACAGCTCGGAGAGGCGGCCCGCCGTGGTCTTGCGGCGGAAGTCCATCTCCCAGAAGCGGTCCTGGGCGTGGACGTAGCCCTGCGCCGTGAAGAGGTCGGCCGAGGTGTCGGCGTAGATCTGCGGGACGCCGTACCGGTCGCGCAGGACGCTGACGTCCGCCGCCAGGCCGGGCAGCCTGATCTCACCGTCCACCTGGGGGAACGACCGCCGCACGGTCCACGTGACCACGCCCGCGAGCACGAGCGCGAGGACCAGCAGAACGGTCAAAACACGGAGCAGCCATCGGATCGGCCAAGGGAACCGAGCATAGGGGGCGAGCCTGACCATCAACCGACCTTTCCTCTGGAACGCGCAACACAGTATGGAGGTCCGGCACATAAGATCAATCCCTGCCTTCCTCCGCGGTCGCTCGCTCAGGTACGGGAGAGTGCGTTCAGATGTCCGATCCGCGATCTGCCGAGGCCCTTCCGGGAGACCAGGCGAAGCCGCTGCCGCCGGCCCTCCCGGCCGAGTCGACGCCCACGTCCGGGGCGGCCCGCCCGAGCGACGCGACGCCCGATCCGCGCTCCGGGCGCCGGCGGACACGGCGGCGGCGGGCCGGCGTCCTCGTCTGGGCGTCGATCGCGCCCTTCGCGGCGTGGGCCGCGCTCCGGCTGATCCCCGCGGACGTGCACTTCGAGTGGATCCGCGCCGTGGCGTTCACGCCCTACGTGGCGCTCGCCTCGGCGGCCCTTCCGCTGCTCACACTGCTGACGCGCCGATGGGCCGCCCTCGTGGTGAGCCTGGCCGTGGCCGCCACGCTCGCGGCCTGCGTGCTGCCCCGCGCCGTCCCGGGCGGCGACCCGCCCGCCGCCGGTCCCCGGCTGAGAGTCCTGTCCGCCAACCTCAAGAAGGGGGCGGTCCCGCCGGAGAAGCTCGTCGCCCTCGTACGGGAGCTCCGTCCCGACGTGCTGACCCTGCAGGAGCTCACCCCCTCGGCCGCCACGGGCCTGCGCGCGGCCGGGATCGACGCGCTGCTGCCGTACAACGTGGACGTGTCCGAACCCGGCGCGCACGGGTCGGGGATCTACAGCCGCCACCCGGTCGCTCCGGGCCGGCACATCCGGTTCGGCGACTTCCGGCAGGGGGTGGCGACGGTACGCGTGCCCGGCGCTCCCGAGGTCGCGGTGGTCTCCGTCCATCCCTGCGCGCCCCGGTACGCGGCGAAGGCCCCCTGCTGGGCGGAGGGGCTGGCGGCCCTGCCCCTGCCCGCGCCCGGCGGTCCGGTGCGGATCCTCGCCGGGGACTTCAACGCCACCCTCGATCACGCCCGGATGCGCCGTCTGCTGGACGCCGGCTATCGGGACGCGGCCGCCACGACGGGCAACGGCCTGGCCGCCACCTGGCCGTACGAGCCGTGGCGCTTCAACGGGTGGAGCATCCCTCCGGTCACGCTGGACCACATCCTCGTCGCTCCTGACGTGGCGACCTGGTCCTTCGGCGTCCGCCCGCTCCCGCGTACGGATCACCGCGCGGTGTTCGCCGAGCTCACGCTCCCCGCGCGCTGAGCAGCGCCGTCTCCGAGTGGGCCGTCTCCGAGCGGAAGGTGTGCCCGAGCTCCCGTCCGAGGCCGAAGTAGTGCCGGAAGTTGTAGATCAGCGGGCTCCAGGCCGCGGGGTCGACGTGCTGGGTGCCCGGCACGACGATGCGCGGATCCGCGTGTACGCGCAGCACGTGGGCCTCGATCACCCGGAACTCGCCGGTCACGTCGGGCTGGACCCGCGCGGCCCGCGCCTCCAGCTGGATCGGGCAGCTCGCCACCCGGGGCGGCCGTACCGTCTCCGACGGCTCGGGACGCAGCCCCGCCGCCTCGAACTTGGCCGGTTCGTACCGGAAGGCGCCCTGCTTGTGCGCGGGGACGGGGTCGCGGCCGGTGAGCGGGGCCAGGCGTTCCACCGCCGGCCATTGCGCCGGCTCGGGGAGGTTGATCACCAGGTCGGGACGGGTGGCGAGGTTGTGCGCGGTCTGGCTGTCCTTCCCGAGACCGAGCACGATCACCTGCCCCAGCGCCCAGGCGGAGGACATGGGTGCGAGGTTGAAGGAGCCGTCCTCGTTCTCGGTGGACAGCAGGGCGACCGGCGTCCCGAAGTAGAGGACGCTCGGCGTGATCGTCAGATGGTCGGTCGTCATGGGCGTCAACGTAGGCGGCCGACGCTTCGGCGGACGCCGCACTGTTACGCGGTGCGGCGGCCGGCGCGGGAGGCTCAGGTGAGGGACACCGGTCCGAACCGGGTCTCGAAGCCCTTCCCGGTCGGAGCGGCGCACATCACTCCGGCGAACGCGGGGACGTCCGGCGGGAAGTAGGCGAGACGCAGCATCCGCTCCGGCGCCGCGCCGTCGAGCCCGTAGCGCACGGTCACGGTGTCGCCGGTCCGTTCGAGGTCGACGGTGACCGAGCGGAAGCCGTCCGGCGCCGCGACCACGGACCAGTCCGACCAGCCCCGCGTGACGACGGCGCTGACCAGCGGCGCGCCGTCGACCAGCTCGACCCCCGCCTTGATCCAGTTCTCCTCGTCGATCCGGAGGGCGACCCCCGCCTGGTCGTACTGCTCGCTCCAGTCGAGCTCGAAGGTGGCGGTGATCCGCAGGTCGCCGTTCATGACCCGCCCGAAGATGTGGCCGTTGTCGTGCGTGAAGCCGTAGTGGGTCTTCTGCCAGAAATCGGTGCCGGGGTCGGCCACGACACGGAGTGCCTCTCCCGCCGCCCAGTCGCGGGGCTCGTTGATCCATTCCCAGCCCGTGTACGGCATGACCGCTCCTTCGTCCGAGTGGACTCGATCATGCCAGGAAGGCGCTCTTCGAGGCGGAACTCGCAAAGGAAGATCTACCTCCGATTTGTGCTGGTTTGTCCGCTTTACCTCCTGATTGCCTATACTCGTGCCACGCAAAGCCCTCTTGCGAACTTAATCCCCAAATATCGCAATGCCGTCGCAAATCTCCTGAGATGACGTGTCCCTCCGTCCCCCCGGAGTCCCCCCAGTCCCCACCCCGCCGGGCCTCTGCTTTGGCCTGCCCGGAACCAGGTCCGCCGTCGATCCCCCGATGGCGGCCCGCACGTCCTCTCGCGGCGGCGCTCTTCCCCGGCCCCCTCCGGGTCCGAGTCGCGATCCAGCGAAAGGATGCCCATGCAGAAGCGAGCCCGCCAGGCGATCGTCACCGTGACCGCTGGTCTCACGCTCATCGGGAGCGTGACAGCCGCCGCAGTGGTGATGTCGCCGGGCCAGGGCGCCGACAGGGCGCATATCGCCCAGTCGCCGTCCGCTGCCGAGACCTCCTCGACCCCCCAGGCCGATCCGTCCGCTGAGAGCCGGAGCACCGGCGAGTCCGGCACCGAGACCGGCACCGAGACCGGGACCGAGACCGGCGGCGCGAGCACCGCGGCCCCCATCACGACCGGTGAGGTCACCGCCGCCCAGGCGGATCAGCCGGTGAAGTTCGTTCCGAGCGAGACGAGCGCCGCCACCGCCACCGAGACCACGACCCCCAAGGCCACGGCCCCCAAGGCCACGACCGCCGAGAGTGCCAAGACGGCCAAGGCCAAGCCGAAGCTCCCCTCCGGCAAGTCCACCGCCACCTCCTTCTGGGACGCGCAGACCGCCTCCGGCAGGCCGATGCGCTACGAGACCCTCGCCAGCCCGTACTGGCCCCTCGGCACCAAGGTCAAGATCACCTACAACGGCAAGAGCGCGATCGGCGTGGTGGAGGACTTCGGCCCCGCCGAATGGGCCGTCAGGCAGCACGACATCCCCGCGATCCTCGACCTGTCGGAGAAGATGATGGCCGACCTGACCGGCGTCCGCTCCAACAGCGTCCACGTGAACTTCGAAGTCCTCAAGTGGGGCACCGGGCGGGTCTACCGGACCTCCGGCACCGGCTACAAGCTGGCCATGGGCCGATAGGCGCACTTCACTCCCGATGCTCGAGCCCGCGTAAACTGCGAGAGTGGCTGACCCCAAATTCGAGATCCAGATGCTCCACGACCGCGTCATGGTCAAGGCGGACCCCGAGACCGAAGAGCGGCGGAGCAACGCGGGCATCGTCATCCCGGCCACCGTCAAGATGGCCAACCGGCTCGTCTGGGGCGAGGTCTGCGGCGTCGGAGCCAACGCCCGGGCGGTGAAGGTCGGCGACAAGGTGCTGTTCAACCCCGAGGAGCAGTCCGAAGTCGACGTCCAGGGCCAGGTCTACCTCGTGATGCGTGAGCGGGATCTGCACGCCGTGGCGACCCCGCAGACCGACCACGGCACCGGTCTCTACCTCTGACCTCCTCCGCGCGTCACCCGGCATCGTCCTCCGCCGGCGGGCGCCGACGCCGGCCACCGGCCGAAGTCCCCTGACCAACCGGAAGGCGGGGCGCCTGGCGCCCCGCCTTCCGCCGTCTTCCCCTCCCCTCGGCCGCCCCTTTTCCCGCGTTCGTGCAGCCGGGCCCTTCGCCCGTACGGCAGGACCGATCTAAGGTAAAGCGGGGGCAAAAAGGGGAGGGTTCGGCGTGGAGAAGCCGCTGCTTCCGGACGACCCGCGCGAGGTCGGCGGATACGCGCTGCAGTCCCGGCTCGGCGCGGGAGGTCAGGGAGTCGTCTACCTGGGCCGCGCGCCCGACGGGACGAACGTCGCGGTCAAGGTCCTGCACCGGGGATGGGCCGGCGGCGAGAGTCGCGGGCGGCTCGTCCGCGAGATCAGCGCCGCCCGCCGGGTGGCGCCCTTCTGCGTCGCGCAGGTCCTCGACGCCGACGTGGACGCCGACCTTCCGTACATCGTGAGCGAGTACGTCGAGGGCCCCTCGCTCCAGCAGTCCGGACCGCGATCGGGGACGGCGCTGCACCGGCTGGCCGTCTCGACCGCGACCGCCCTGGCGGCCGTCCACGAGGCCGGGGTCGTGCACCGCGACTTCAAGCCCGCCAACGTCCTGCTCGGCTCGGACGGTCCCCGGGTCATCGACTTCGGGATCGCCCGGCACCTGGACGCGACCACGAGAAGCAGCGGCCTGGTCGGCACCCCCTCCTACATGTCCCCCGAGCAGATCGGGGGAGCCACGGCGACACCGGCGAGCGACGTGTTCGCGTGGGGGTGCGTGATCGTGTTCGCCGCCACCGGGCGGCCGCCCTTCGGCGACGACTCCGTACCCGCCGTGATCAACCGGGTGATGAACCGCGAACCCGACCTCGGCGATCTGGCCGAGCCGCTGCGGTCGATCGTCACGGACGCGCTGCGCAAGGATCCCGCGCAGCGCCCGTCCATCCTCGACATCCAGATGCGGCTGCTCGGCCGATCGGCCGAGGAGAACGTGCCCACGGCGGACGCATCGCCACCCGCCACGGCCGCCACGCCGTCCGCCACCCCGCTGCCGCTCCCCCGGGCGCACGCGGAGCCGTCTTCCGCTCCTTCGGGCACCGCGCCGGGGCCCGACTCCCGGCAGCGGGGAGCCGGCGACGGCCGCGTCACCGTCCCACCCGCCGGTACGCACGACGGCGCGGTCACCGCGCCCGGCGGGTACGGCGCGCGCCGCCGGAACGCGCTGCTCGCCGGTACGGGAGCGGCCGCGCTCGCCGTGGCCGTGGTGGCGGGCGTGCTGCTCTGGCCGGGCGCGGGGAACGGGGACTCCCGCGAACCCACCGGCGGCGGGGACGGGACGACCGCACTCGGCCCGACGGGGCGGGAGATCCTCGACACGACCGGCTCTCCGACGCCGCACGCTCCCTCCGCCTCCGCCGATCCGCCGCTCCCGTCTCCGGGAACCTCCCCCACGTCCGAATCCGGATCGGGGGGCAAGCACGCGAACGAATTCCCGGCGAGCTACGCGGGAGTATGGCGCGGCCAGGTCAACTACGACCCCGGCGCGCACGACCGGCTGGTGCTGACCATAAAGAAAGGAAGCCGGACCGCCACGGAGCAGTTCCTGGACTACCGCTGCACCGGCACGTCCGAGCTCACCGAGATCACCGACGCGACCGCACGGCTCGAACGGAAGAGCATGCGCGGCAACTGCGTACGCAACGGCGAGATCTTCCTCACGCTCAACGACGACGGCACGCTCGGCTTCGAGTACGCCGGACACGGCGAGAACAAGGTGACGAAGGACTCGCCGTTCTTCATGCACGCCACGCTGACGCGCGACCGCTGATGTCCTGCGCCTGAAATCCGTCCGCTGATTCGGCGTCGCGCCATGTGCGCGGCTCCCCGGCCGATGGTCAGGGTCGCGCGGCGCGCGGATCGGGTTCGGCGGTCCCCTTGGTTCCGCCCGCGACCGTCCGGCCGTCGCGGGCGAGCACCTGGGTGAGTACGCGGGTGAGGTCGTCGGCGGGGGCGGCGGGCAGGGCGGGCACGCGCCAGGCGACGAACTGGTCGGGCCGCACCAGCAGCGCGCCGTCCTCGGCGATCCCGGCACTGCCGGGCCACCGTCCCTCCGGGTCCGTTATGGCGGCGCCGGGAGCGATCGTGCACACGGCGAGTTCGACGCCGAGACGGTCCGCCGCCTCCCGCGCCGCCCGCGTCCACGGGTCGCCGCCGGATCCGGTCAGCAGGGTGAACCGGGATCGCACCAGGTCGAGCGTGGAGATCCGCCGTCCGTCCTGCTCGACCCAGACGTGCGGGAGCCGGGAGCCCGGCGCTCCGTCCAGGGCGAGTTCGACGTTCTCGGTGGAGGGCGGTTCCAGTCGCGGGTCGATCACCGCGACGGAGTCGTAGCGGTATCCCAGGTGGACCACCGGTGCGTTGACGACGCCGGCCGCCTCCCGCGCCGCCACGGCCCGCGGGCCGTCCTCCCAGTGCAGCCACGGGTCGGCCAGCCGCCGCAGCGCCTGCTCCAGCGCGAAGGCCGCCGTGGGGCGTCGCTCGGCCTCGTAGCTGTCGAGCAGGGCGGGGCCGGCGTGGCCGGCGAGCACCGCGGCCAGCTTCCACGCGAGGTTGTGCGCGTCGGCGATGCCGGTGTTCAGGCCGAACGCGCCCAGGGGTGGGACCACGTGTGCCGCGTCGCCCACCAGGAACACCCGTCCGGCGCGGAAGCGGTCGGCGAGCAGCCCCCGGGGCCGCCACGGCAGCGTGCTGAGCACCTCCACGTCGAGACTCGGGTCGCCCACCGCGGCCCGGATCAGGTAGCGGCAGCGTTCGGGGGTGAAGTCCTCTGCCGTCTGGCCCGCGTCCGGCGTGTAGCCGACGTGGAAGATCCATTCCTTCGCGCCGTCCACGGTCATCAGCATGCCGGGCGAGTCCGGGTTGGTGATGTCGCAGGTGGCGAAGGACCGCCCGTGCGTGTACGGGCTCAGGTCGGCCCTGAACAGGATGTTCACCTTCGGGTCGCCGAGCACTCCCGGGCCCGACGTGCCCACGCCGAGCGCGGTCCGCACGTCGCTGCGCACGCCGTCGGCGGCGACGAGGTAGTCCGCACGGACGTTCTCGTGGCCGTCGAGGACCGCGGTGACGCCGTCGGCGTCCTGTCGCAAGGACCGCAGCCGGGCGGAGTAGCGCACCGTCGCGCCGCGCTCGCGTGCCGCCGGCAGCAGCACCGAGTCGAGCCGGTGCTGCGGGCAGACACCCCGGATCACCCCCGGGCTGGCCTGCCCGGCTCCCGACCCGGTTCGGGTCGGCCCGCCCCTCGGCGGCATGGACGAAGAGGCCGACGCCAGCGTTGTGGCGGAGATCTTGCCGAGGGCACCGGCGGTCATGTCGACGGCGACCGCGTTGACCGCCTCCTGGAGCCCCGCCTGCCGGAGGATCTCCATGGTTCGGGGGCCGAGGCCAGTGGCCCGCGGGTGGATGGACGGCCCCGCCTGGCTCTCCACCACCAGGGCCGGGACGCCGTGGTGGGCCAGGAACAGCGCCGTGGTCAGGCCGACGGTGCCGCCGCCGACGATCAGGACGGGGACTCGGGTCTCCGGCATGACAACTCCTCTATGGATACGGTGTTCGCAAACGGCTACACCGTAGCCACTACGGTACGCTGTTCGCAACGATCGCGAGGAGGATGGCGATGGCCGATTCGGCGAAAGAGCCCGCACACGTCCTGGTGTGGAGCAAAGAACGACGTGCCCCACGCCGGCAGGCCCCGAGCGTCGAGCAGATCGTCCGGGCCGCGATCGCGATCGCCGACGCCGAGGGGCTGGCCGCGCTGTCGATGCGCCGCGTCGCCGCCGACCTCGACTCGGGCACAGCCTCCCTCTACCGGTACGTGGCCGGCCGTGACGAGCTGCTGGACCTGATGATCGACGCGGTCGAGGGCGAGACCGGTCCGCCGCCGCTGTCCGGCGACTGGCGGGCCGACCTCACCGGCGTCGCCCGCCACGTCCGGGCCACATTGCTGCGCCACCCGTGGCTCAGCTCCGAGCTCACCGGCCGCCCGGCTCTCGGCGCGAACTCACTGCGCCAGCAGGACGTCGCACTGACCGCCGCCTCCGCGCTCACCCCCGACATCACGCTCGCCGCCAACGTGGTCGACACGGTCCGGGCGTACGTTTTCGGCGCGGTGGCCCGGGACCTGGCCGAGGAGCAGGCGCAGCGGCGCTCCGGCCTGACCGAGGATCAGTGGCGGGAGAGCGTGGCCCCCTACATCCGCGAGGTCATCGACAGCGGCGCCTATCCGCAGTTCGCCCGCAGGGTCGCCGAAGCCGAGGACGCCGCCCCCGAGGAGCGCTTCGAGTTCGGCCTCGCGTGCGTGCTCGACGGGATCGCGGCCAGGGCGGACGCCGCCTCCTGACGCCGAGGCCGTCCGGTCCTGCACGGGCGGACGGGTCAGGACAGGACGCCGACGCCGCCTTCGACGACCACCTTCGCACCGATGGCGGGCTCCTCGGGGGACGGCCGCCACTCCTGGACCGGCACCAGGCCCGGCGCGACCGGGGTGAACCCATCGAAGAAACGGGCCAGTTCGTCGTGGGAGCGGAAAGTCGACTCGGCCGGGCTGCCCGCCGTCGCCGCCGCGAGCCGGGCCAGCGCCTCGGGATCGCTGTCCGCCGTCAGGTTGGAGATGATCACGTGGCTGCCCGGCGCCATGCGGCCACGCCAGGCGGCGACGATGTCATGGGCGCCCTCGTCGTCGGAGACGAAGTGCAGGACGCCGAGGAGCAGCACGGCCACCGGCTCCCCGAAGTCGACGACCGCGCGCAGATCGGGGTCGCCGAGGATCGCCTCCGGGTCGCGGACGTCGCGCCGCAGGGTGATCACGCCCTCATCGGCGGCGAACGTCGCGTCGTTGCGGACCTTGACCAGGGGGTCGTAATCGACGTAGACGACGCGTGCGTCCGGGACCGACTCCCTGGCGATCTCGTGAACGCTCGGCGAGGTGGGCAGGCCCGCGCCGAGGTCGACGTACTGCCGGATCCCCTGCGAGGCGGCGTAGCGGACGGCCCTGGCGAGGAACGCCCGGGTCGCCCGGGCGACGGTGCGCGCGTCCGGTGCGACCGACAGCAGCTTCTCCGCCACCATCCGATCCAGGGCGGAGTTGTCCGTGCCGCCCAGGAGGTAGTCGTACACGCGCGCCGAACTCGGCACAGAGGTGTCGATCCCGTCGGGAACGCGCTTCAGCTCCGACATCTCGCCTCCGACGAATACCCCTATGTCAGGCCATCGTGATCATAACGACGGCGGCGGAAGCCGTACAGACCTCCCCGCAAGGGCATCCGCGGAACCGCCTTCTTTAGACATCGATCGCCTGCTTTACCCGGAATGCGTTGACATCCCGGGTAAATGTCAGTGACCGGTTATTCCACTCACCATTGAGAGGTCGGGGAACGGTCGCGAAATGCCGGGCGAGTCCGACGCTTCCCCCTTGCCCGATGCCGGACACCGGCGAGCACCCGCCACATCCCCGTGACACACCGGCCGACGGGGCGCCCATCCCCGTCAAGCAGGGGCAATGCACCCGCGCACCCAAACAGGATGAGCAAGATTCTTTGCTGACACTAAATCAGAATAATTCATATTCGGCCGCCAGTTAAAAGCTGGTCGATTCGACCGCATTTTAAATGATTTGTGGGACTAAGGGTGATAGTGTCGCATTTGAAAGATCACGGAAACCAGTCTGAGGGAGGCAACTATGAGCCTTACCAAAGTCTTTCCGACGGGGCAGTTCAGCTCCTGGGGATGGGGGGGCGGCTGCGGAGGCGGCGGTGGCTGGGGCTGCCGTCGTCGTCGCCGCTGCTGCTGCCGTCGCCGGTGCTGGCGCAGCTGCTGGTAGGCCCTGGCTGATCTGAAGAAAGAGAGCCGGCGGGATTTTCCCGCCGGCTCTCGGCCATCACAGAGGCAGGTATCTCAACGTGGAACTGAACCCATCTTCCGACGAGGAGTACGCGCCGCACGCCGACGCCGGGCCCCCGGCATCCCCCGCCCCCGCACCGGCGGCCCGCCCCGACAGAACGACCGCGGAACGGCGTGCGGCGATCACGACACCTGACCCGAACCCGACGGCGACCGACACGTCGCCGGGCGACGCGGTCGCGGACCACACTGCGGACCGGCGAGGCCGCGACCCCGCGTCCGACGACACGGTGGAATTCATCCGGCCCGACCACCAACCCCGGCGGCGAGATCGCGCGCGGTCCGCACACGTTCACCGGGACCGAGGGAGCGGAGCGGAAAGGAGCGAGGACCGCGGCGTTGACGTGGCGAAGCGGACTTCGCGAGGGCCGCAGTCTCCTTCCGGCGAAGTGGCCGACCCGGCCAAGGTCCGTGGACGCCCCACTGGAGAGAGTGTGTCCCGTTCCGGGGACGGCGCGCCCGCGCCTGGACGCAACGCACCCCCGTCCAAGGAGAACGCGTCTGCCCCGGAGGACGAGGCGCCCGGCATCATCGCGCCGATCATCTCGATCCGCACAACCTTGCGAGAGTTCTGGCCGCAGACCCGCGGCGTACGCCGGCTGTTCATCGCCGGCGTGGTGGCCGCCGTCCTGGCGTCGGTCTGCGAGGTCGGCGTGATCGGCCTGTTCGGGCTCATCACCGACGAGGTCCTGGCCAGCGGCAGACTGAGCGCCTTCTGGATTCCGGCGGGAGCCTGGATCGGGGTCGGCGTCCTGGCCGGGCTGCTCTCCTTCTCCAGCGCTTACGCGACGGCGCTCGCGGGGGAACGCTTCCTGCTGCGGCTGCGCGACAGGGTGTTCGCCCACCTGCAGACGCTCACGCCCGACTATTTCGAGAACCGCCGCCTGGGCGACCTGATGGCCCGCCTGACCGACGACATCGAGGCCATCGAGGAGCTCGTCGGCTCCGGCCTGGTGCGGATCATCACCACGACCGCGGGCGCGGTGCTCTTCTCCGGAGCGGCGTTCTTCATCCGGTGGGATCTCGCGCTGGTGACATTCGCGATGGTCCCGCTCTTCCTGCTGGTCTCCAAGGGGTTCACGTCCCGGCTGCGCAACGCGTCCGCCCGCGAACGCTCCAGCAACGGCGCCATGAACAGCGTCATCGAGGAGAGCCTGGCCAACCAGTCCCTCGTCCAGGCGTACAACCGGCAGGACGCCGAGGCGGCGCGCCTGCACGACGAAGGCCGCAAGTGGCTGCTCGCCAATGTGACGCGGGCCCGGCTCTCCGCCCTGTACGGCCCGGCCGCGCAGATAGTGGAGACGCTCTGCCTGCTGGTGATCATCGGCGTGGGCGCGTGGGAGATCGCCTCCGGCCGGCTCACCATCGGCGGGCTGCTCGCCTTCGCCGCGTACCTGGCCTATCTGTATCCGACGTTCCAGGGGCTCGGGGAGCTGGCGCTCAGCGTGTCGTCGGCGGCGGCCGGCGCGGACCGCGTGATCGAGGTGTTGCACGCCAAGCCCATGGTCACCGACCCGTACGACGGCGTCTCCGAGGCCGGGGAGGACGGCACGGCGGACAAGGGAGCGGCCGCCGGGGGCGCTGAGTCCGCGACCGCGTCCGGAAGGGCGGCCGTCCAGGCGAACGGCACCACATCCGGAGACATCGTCGTGCCGGACTCCCGTGTCCACGGACGGATCGAGTTCGAGGGCGTCGTGTTCGCCTATCCGGGCCGGACCAGGCCGACGCTGACCGGCCTCTCCTTCACCGCCGCCCCGGGCGAGCTCGTCGTCTGCACGGGGCCGAGCGGCGCGGGCAAGACGACGATCGCCAAGCTGCTGCTCCGGTTCTACGACCCGACCTCGGGCCGCGTCCTGCTCGACGGCGTGGACATCCGCGCGATGCCGCGCAGGTCCCTGCGCGAGAACATCACCATCCTGCAGCAGGAGAACCTGCTCTTCTCGGGGACCGTACGGGACAACATCGCCTACGGGCGTCCGGAGGCCGACCTCGACGAGATCGTGCGGGCCGCGATCACGGCGGACGCGGACGGCTTCATCCGCACGCTGCCGGAGGGGTACGACACCCCGATCGGGCAGCGGGGGCGGCTGCTGTCGGGCGGGCAGCGGCAGCGGATCGCGATCGCCCGCGCCATCCTGCGCGACGCGCCCGTACTGATCCTCGACGAGCCGATGACCGGCCTGGACGCGCCGACCGCGGCACGGATCATGGAGCTCCTGCGACGGCTCATGGCCGGGCGGACGACCATCCTGATCACGCATGATCTCCGGCATGTGCCCACGCCCAGCCGGAACATCGTGCTGGAGCCTGCCCATCCGCCGTTCGCGGTGGAGCGCCCATACCTGGACGGCGATCCGGTCGTCCTGTCCTGAGAGACGCCTTTTCCGGTGCCGGGCCGCGTGCTCGCCGTTCGCCGAAGCGCGAACCGCGACGGCGGCCCGGGAGCCGGTCCCGGTCGTGGTCGGCGCGTAGGCGCGTAGGCGCGTCAGCCGGACGAGAACCCCCGCCGGCCGGTGGGACCGTCAGCCGAGAAGACGCCCGGCCTGCTCGATCAGGTCGATGCCCAGGGTGAGCTTGAGAGAGATCCAGACAATGGCGGCCGCGAGCGCGGCCGTCAGCAGGGCGGCCACGATGCGGACGAACCAGTTCTGGCGTTTGAGCCAGTCGGTCGCGGCCGTGACCGTTCGCTTGGCGAAGCCGAGCAGCCGGTGCGCCCACGCGAACTCCGTGGCCAGTACGGCCAGCCCGGCGAAGACGACGAGCCAGCCGGGCCCGGGGAACGGCACCATGATGAGGCCGGCGACGACGAGCGCCGCGCCGAGCACACCGACGACGATCTTCAGAGTGAGGCGGCCGCCGGGACGGGCCCGTATCTGATCGAGCCGGCCCAAGGGCTCGGCCGCCTGCCGCACCGCGGCCGCAGCCTCACCACCCTCGCCGTCGCCGCCCAGCGCGTTCTGGGTCATCGCCACCCGGTCACCCCCTGCCCAAAGAATAGACAGCCGGGCGCGCACCGATCTCGTCCTTCCGGACGAAACGGACTCCTCCCGCGGGTGTCCCCCGACGGCGAGACGGCCGAGACCGGCGCGGTTCTGACCACCACCGGCCTCTTGACGACGTGGGCGGGCGGCCTAAGGATGGCCGCCCGCCCTGTCATCGAGCAGAACCGCGGATCAGGGTTCCCCCCGACCGGAGACCCTTGATCAGATCGGCTGCCAGAGGGCGGGAACGTTGGGCGGCTCCCAGCCGGGCAGCGACGTGTGCCCCTGGAGGCACCGGTAGCGCACGCCGTTGTAGGTCACGACGTCGCCCGCCTTGTACGAGGTCCAGGTCGCCCAGGTGGTCTCCCCGCCGCCACCGCCGACAGTCAGGGAGAACGCCGCCGAGTGGCCGGCCGACGCGCCGGCCGCGTTGAGGTTGATCGTGTAGCTCCCCGCCGTGGTGGTCGAGGACGTGGCGATCGTCACCGTCGAGGTCTGCCCCGCGGTGATGGTGGACGGACTGAAGGTCACGGTCACCCCGGCCGGCGCGTTGCTGACCGACAACCCCAGGGACTCCGCGTTGCCGGTGACCACCTGGGTGCCGAGGGTCGCGGTCGCCGACTGGCCGGCCTGCACGGAGGCCGACGACGGGTTCACCGAGACGGAGAAGTCGTTCGCCGGAGGCTGGTCACGGCCGACGGTCAAGGAGAACGTCGCCTCGTGGGTGGTCGATCCGGCGGTGCCGACGACGGTCACCTGGAAGGTGCCGCCCGTGGCGGTGGAGGAGGCGGACAGGGTCAGCGTGGAGGACTGACCGGCGGTGACCGTGGCCGGGTTGAACGACGCGGTGACGCCGTTGGGCAGCGAACGCGTGCTCAGAGTGACCGGCTGGGCGGTACCGGAGATCACGGCGGTGTTCACCCGGGTGGTGGTCGACTGGCCGGTCTGGACGCTGCCGGAGGTCGGGCTGAGGGAGACCGAGAAGTCGTTGCCCGGGATGGCCGTGCAGGTCGGCTCACCCGACTGGGCGTTGACGCTGACCGCGGCCCAGGCCGCCTTGACCGCGTTGAACTCGGTGCAGCTGTTCGGGAACAGCGACTTGGCCGCGTTCAGGGTGGCCACGCGGGCCTTGGCGTGGGTCCACGGAGTGGTCTTCAGGTTCAGGCCGCCCATGAAGATCTGGCCGGCCTTCTGAATGCCGATGCCCGTCACCGTGGTGCTGTTGCAGGTCGGGCTGGTCGGCTTGCCGCCGCCGGGGTTGTTGCCCTCCGCGAGGAGGTAGAACCAGTGGTTCTGCGGGCCGGCCGCCGCGTGCACCTCGGTGCTGGGGATGGAGGCGCTGTAGCAGTTGGGGTCGCCCAGCGCGCTCGGGTTGTACATGTTGCGGATCGGGCCGGTCCCGGTGAGGTTGAGCTGCTCGCCGACCAGGTAGTCCGGCGTGTCGTACGGGGCCGGCTCGTTGGCGAAGTGCTCGGTCAGCGCGCCGAAGATGTCACCGGTGGACTCGTTCAGTCCGCCGGCCTCGTTGCCGCTGCCCGCGCCGCCGGAGCCGGAGAACTGGAAGATCGCGTGGCCGTACTCGTGCGCCACCACGTCGTACGTGGTCGCCTGCTTGTTGTTGGCCTGGTTGTGGCCGAAGTTGGTGTAGGACCCGTTCCAGTAGGCGTTGACGTCGTTGAGACCGACCCGGGCGGGGAAGGAGCTGCCCGATCCGTTGTGGCCGTTGCGGCCCAGCCAGTCGCGCAGCATGTTCCACTCGACCTGCGCGGCGTACATCGCGTCCACGCAGGCGGTCTCCAGGTCGGTGCCCGAGCCGTTGCCCCAGCTGTCGCTGCTCTTGGTGTAGGCGGTGCCGCCCTGCCCGCCGCAGCGCAGCCCCGGCCGGTTCGGGTCGGTCATCGAGTACGAGCTGCCGGACCCGGAGGTCGCGAGTGTGACGGTGCCGTGGTAGTTGCTGTTGCCGGTGCCGTCCCGCACCTCGTCCCAGGCGTCGATCACCTTGCCGCTCTTGGCGTCCACGTACACGTGCTGCACGCTGGGGCCGCCGTGCTTGGCCGTGCCGGTGACGACGACCTCCCACGCCAGGCGCGGCCGGGCGGTGGTGGCGTGCACCACCAGCTCGGGGGTGGCGACGCTGTCGGCGGCGGCCAGCTGGGCGCGGGCGGTGCCCGCCGCGGCATCGGCGGTGACGGTGGCCGTCACGTCGAGCTTCAGCGTGGTTTCCTGGCCGGTGGTGACGGTCTCGATGACCTGGCCGGAGGAGTCGGTGGCCACCACCACGTCGCCGCCGTAGACCGGCACGCCGCGGTGGGAGCGCTGGTAGGTCAGGTACTGCAGGCCGCGGGTGCCGGCGATGTCGCGTACCAGCTGGAAGGTGTCATCGGCCGAGGCGTGCAGCGCCGCCGTGTCGGCGGCCAGCGCCTTGCCGGCACTGGCGACGGCGTTCTTGCGCTGTTGGGCGTCCGGCTGAGCGAACGCCGGCGACGGCGGCGGGGCGGCCTGGGCAGCGGCCTGGGAGCCGTCGGCCCCGGCCGCTGATGCGGCGGGCATTGCTGTGAGCGAGGCTGTGGTCAAGGCGACCGACGCCAGCAAGGCGACGGCCCCCGACCTCATCGTGGGATTCACTCTCGGTGACTCCTCTGCATGGGGGGTGAGCGGTCCGAGCAATCGGACCGGCCCCCAAGCTGACAGCAAGAGCGTCGCCGGAGTACCCTCCAAATTTGCATAATTCTGAGATATGGACAAAATCCCCAGAAACCACCACTAGGCGCGAGAACTGGCGCTAGATGGCGAAATTCGGCATGTAGTCGTTCTCCCGCTCGGCCGCCTCACTCCGGTCGACGACCGGCTTGGCCAGATCGGTGTACTGGCACCCCGAAAGCGAAACGCGCCCGGCCGCGTCCGCTCGCCGCCGGGGGACGGGGCGCGCTGGACGGCTCATCGTGGCGCGTGTTCGGAGCATCCCAGGCTACGGTGGCCTGCTGAGCAGAAAGGAGAAACGATGCGGAGCAGACTGACCGCCGCGTTGCTCCTTCTGCTGCCCGTTTTCCTCCTGGCGGGCGCGACCCCGACGGACGCGCTCACCGCGACCCACCGGGCCGCCTCCGTCGCGGCCCTCCACGCCGGACCCCCCGACACGGCCCGCAAATGGCACGACCTGCCCACCCCCGGAGTGGAGCAGCAACACAGGGTGCCCCGGCTGCAGGCGCGGACCGGCCCGTGCGTCGTGTCCGGCGGCGTCGCCGTACTTCCCAGTGCCGGGCCGTACCGCGCTCTCCTCGTCATGGGGAAGCACGGCACGGCGGGCCCCGGCCTGCCCGTGCCTCCGGGCACGTCGATCGCCCCGGCGCGCGCGCCGCCCTCCACAGCGCAGTGACACGTTTCCCATAACGACAAGCCTGTGGAGGCTCGAATGTCACGTGCGCCCTTGTGGCGTGCGCTGGCGGCGCTTGCCGTCATCGCGACCTCGCTGCTGCTGGCCCTGACCATGGCTCCGCGCCTCGGTCTGGACCTGCGCGGCGGGACCCAGCTCGTCTTCGAGACGAGGGACTCTCCCACGGTCAAGGCGGACTCGGAGGCCGCCGACCGTGCTCTCGACGTGCTCCGGCGCCGGGCGGACGCCCTCGGAGTCGTCGATCCCACCCTGGTCCGTTCCGGCGAGAAAAGGATCATCGTCGAGCTGCCCGGCGTGCTCGACCCGCGTGAGGCGGCCGACGTCATCGGCAAGACCGCGCAGCTCAATTTCCACTCGGTCCTCGGCGTCGCCGAGGACGGCGACAAGGACGCCGTCGCGGACGAGAGCGGCCAGAAGCTGAAGCTCGGCCCGGTGGCCATCAGCGGTGCCGCCGTCACGAACGCCGCGGCGTACACCGATCCCCAGATGGGGCTCGGCTGGTTCGTCACCATCGATTTCAAGGAAGCGGGCCCCTGGCGGGAGCTCACCGGGAAGGCGGCCTGCGAGCCGATCGGCGATCCCAAACGCAGGGTGGCCATCGTGCTCGACAACAAGGTCATCTCCTCGCCTCAGGTGAACGACACCGTGGGCTGCAACGTCGGCATCCCCGGCGGCACCACCCAGATCAGCGGATCGTTCACCATGGAGGAGGCGCAGAACCTGGCGGTGCTGATCAAGGGCGGTTCGCTCCCGGTGCCGCTTGAGCTGGTCGAGCAGCGCACGGTCGGCCCGACGCTCGGCGCCGAGGCGATCGAGGCCAGCGCGAAGGCGGGAGTCATCGGTGTGCTCCTCACCGCGCTGTTCATCGGCGTCATCTACCGCCTGGTGGGTGTGCTCGCCGCGGTCGCCCTCGGCTGCTACGCGCTGATCTCGTACGCGGGGCTGGTGGCACTCGGGGCCACCCTGACCCTGCCCGGCCTCGCCGGTTTCGTGCTCGCGATCGGCATGGCGATCGACGCCAACGTGCTGGTCTTCGAACGGGCCAGGGAAGAACACCACGAGTCGCCCCGCAGGGGCCTGCGCGCCGCGCTCGACCGGGGGTACAAGAACGCCTGGAGCGCGATCGCCGACTCCAACATCACCACCCTGCTCGCGGCCGGCCTGCTGTTCTGGCTGGCGTCGGGACCGGTCAAGGGATTCGGGGTGACCCTGGCCATCGGCGTGATCGTCTCGATGTTCTCGGCGATGGTGGTCACCCGGGTGCTCACCCACCTGGTGATCGGCCGGATCGGCCTGAAGGCGTCCGGCCTGGCGTCGATCGGCCGGGTGAGGTCCTGGCTGACCCGGCGGAACCCGGACCTGATGTCGCGCAGACGGCTCTGGCTCGCCCTTTCGGCCGGGCTGCTCGTGGTGATGGCCGTGGGTGTCTTCACCCGTGGGCTGAACTACGGCGTGGAGTTCACCGGCGGCCGGATCATGGAGTTCTCCACCAGCCGGACCGTCGACGCCGGGGCGGCCAGGCAGGCGGTGTCGGACGCCGGGTTCCCCTCGGCCGTCGTGCAGATGTCGGGCGACGCGATCTCCGTACGAACCGGGCAGATCGGCGCCGACGACGTGGTGCGCATCGAGAAGAACCTGAACGAGCAGGTGGGTGAGGTCACCAAGCAGCGTGACGAGCTGATCGGGCCGAGCATGGGTGAGGAACTGCGCAGGAACGCCCTGATCGCGCTCGGCATCGCGCTGGCGGCGCAGCTCGTCTACCTCGCGATCCGGTTCCGGTGGACGTTCGGCGCCGCCAGCGTGGCCGCGCTGTTCGTGGACACCTTGGCCGTCGTCGGCGCGTTCGCCTGGCTGGGCAAACCCATCGACGGCGTCTTCTTGGCCGCCCTGCTCACGATCGTCGGCTACTCGATCAACGACAAGGTCATCGTCTTCGACCGGGTCAGAGAACTGTGGCCGGCGAACCGCAAGACGTCGTTCGACCGCATCGTCAACACCGCGATCCTGCAGACGGTGCCGCGCACGGTGAACACCGGCGGCAGCACGATGTTCGTCGTGGCGGCGCTGGCGGTGTTCGGCGGCGACTCCCTGCGGGACTTCGCGATCGCGCTGCTCATCGGCATCGTCGTCGGCACACTGTCGTCGATGTTCTTGGCCGGGCCCGCGGCGATCGAGCTGGAGCGGTTCAGCAAGCAGCCGCCTCCCCAGCAGAAGAGCAAGCGGCGGGCACCCGACGTCCGCGAAGGGTCGGGCGCGGTGGTCTGAGCCGTTTCGTGGCGACACGCCGGTCGAGGTCTCCCCTCGACCGGCGTGATCGCCTCACCTCTGGTCGCGACGGAGCAGATAATCTTCCGGCGTTCGCCGGAGAGCCAGATCGAGACGCACTCGATCACCTGTACGTGCCATTCGGACTTCGACGGCGCCTTGCCGGCCCACGCACTCGATCACGACGTCGTCGGGAGACGTGGCGCCGATCACCGCGGCCGGGCCGACGGGAGCGATCAGGTCACGGGCACGGATGAGCTCGTCGACCAGCTGCTCCGGGGTCGTGTCCCCGGCCGGGGCGACATGCTCGGGCCAGTCCGGTCGTTTACCGGCCAGGGCCTCGACGACGCACCCGACCACCGGGGCGAACTCCGGCGAGGGGTCCGGCACCGCGTCGACCTGCAGACGCTGCACCTTCGCCGGCACGGTGGGGGTCAGCCACATCTCGTGCCGGATCCGCCCATGCTCAGCGGGCCGCCACCACACCAGATGCCCCGGAGTCGCGGCGCTCAGCTGCTCGGCCGGACCGGTGAGCGCTCCGACCTGCCGATGCGCCTCGTCGAGTGCCGTCAAGCGTGTCGCGGCCGGCTCGTCCTGGAAGAGGGTGGGCGAGAAGACGGGATCGCGCACCGCGGACTCGTCTCCGCCGACGAGGCGATCGACCACCTGCCGCGCCTCATGCACGACCGGCCACGACACGACGGTGCGTGACGGAGGGGCGACCGCGTCCAGGACCTGGCGCAGCGCCGCGTCCGCCGGCTCATAGACGGGGCAGTATCGGGCGTTGCCGAAGGCCACGACCCCGATTCCGGTCTCCCGGTGCCATCGCATGTGCGAGCCGAAACCGGGGTAGCCGCCGATATGGTGCACGAACTCCCCCCACCTGGGGTCGTACTCGACGAACAGGCCGTAGCCGTAACCGGACAGCCCCCAGGGGAACTCCCCGGTGCGCACGTCGGGCAGGCCGTGCCCGTTCGTCGACACCAGCGGGGTGATCGCCCGGTGCTGTTGCTGCATCGCCCGGCGGGTGGCCCTGGCCAGCGGGTGGCCGCCCTCGGGCTCGTCGCGCGCGGGGAACGCGCTTGCGAAGCCGTGGACCCAGACGGCGAGGTCCTCGACCGTACTGAGCACACCACCGATGGCGGAGAACATGCCCGGGGCCGTGAACGCCTGGGGCTCCCAGCGATCGCCGACACGGTGATAGCCGGTGGCCAGCCGCTCCCCCGCCACGTCCCGGTAGTCGTAGGTCGTCGAGGACATCCCCAGGGGCTGAAGAAACCTGTCGGACACGACCTGCGTGAACGGTCGCCCGGTCAGCGACTCGACCACCTGGCCGAGGAAGACGTAGCCGAGGTTGGCGTACTCGAAGCGGGTGCCGGGGGTCGCTGTGTACCCGATCCCGGCGGACAGCAGCGCGCCGAGCGCTTCCTCGGTCAGCTCCTCCTGCCGGTCCGCCCAGGCGTCGTCGGTGGGGAGTCCGGCGCTCATCGTGAGGCAGTCCGCGACAGTGATCGGCGGGGAGTCGCGGGTGGCCCGCGGCAATCGCGCGAGCATCGGGACGTGCTGTCCGACAGGGTCGTCGAGTCTGAGCACGCCCTCGTCCCGCAGCGAGAGGATGGCGGCCGCGGTGAAACTCTTGCTCAACGACGCGATGCGGAAGACCGTGGCCGGTCCCGGTGTCCCCGGGGATTCGGAACCGACCAGGCCGTAGCCGCCGCCGTGGACGACCCGACCGCCGTGGACGATCCCGTACGCCACACCGGGAGCACCGGCGCCATCGGCGTGGAATCGCGCGAAGATCTCATCGACGGCGGTGAAGTCCACGGCGTCGAACCCGGCGGATCCGTGGTGGGCCAGGGTATGGCCCCGAGCCTCGCTCAACTGGTCTCTCCCTAGTTCTGCGAGATGTGTGTGGTCTGCTGCGCGCTGCTCGACGACTCGGTCGACCCCTTCCCCTCGTCATAGAGGACCGGGTCGAGGGTGAGCATGTGGGTGTGCACGCGCGGACGCAGGTAGAAGACGTAGTACAGCACCGCGATGAGGACCAGCCCTCCGGCGACCGCGAGGTCGCTCGGCTCCTGCTGGGTGAGCACGCCGATGGACATGACGATCGCGACGACCGGCGCGATCGGCCACAGGGGCATGCGGTAGGGCCGGTCCTGGTTCGGCTGACGCACGCGGCCGACGATCGCCGACAGCGCCACGAGGATGAACTCGATGGCGAGGACCGCGCCCACCCATGTCGTCAGGGTCTCGACGTCGGTCACGAGAATGATCAGCGCACCGGCGACCCCCACGGCGATGGTGGCGACCACCGGAGTGCCATACTTGGGGTGCACCTTGGCCAGTGATCGGCTCACCGGTCGCGGCCACGCCATGTCCCGCCCGGAGCTGTAGAGAATCCGCGCGAAGAACGGCATCAGGGCGATGACCGCGTTCAGAACGGCGACGGCGATACCGAGGCTGATGATCGTGTTGAAGGTGTCGCCGCCGATCGCCGTCAGGAAGTACTGCCACGGGTTGGCGCTCGCGACGAGGTCGGGGACCGAGGGCGCGCCGAGGAGCGCCGCGGCCACGGGAAGCACCTCGCACGCGATGGCCACGCCGAGCGCGATGAAGACCGCACGCGCGACGTTCTTCCGCTCCCCAACCGTCTCTTCCGAGTAGAGCAGTGCTCCCTGGAACCCGTTGTAGGCGAAACTCGCTACCGCGATACCGGCGATCAGCGCTCCGAAGGTCAGCGGCCGCGTGCCCCCGTCTCCGATCACCTCGGGACTGAAGAGCACCGACACGCTGCGGTTCGCCTTGACGAACCCGAGGACTGACACGAGCACGACGGCCAGAAGCTCGATGACGAGGAGCGCCGCCACCGCGAGCGCGTTCAGCCGCACCCCGAATATCGCGATCACCATTCCGCTGAGAAGGATGATCGCACCGAGGACGTTGGCGTCGATGTCGATGACGACCCGCAGATATTCGGCCATGCCGAGCGCGACGACAGCGGGGATGAGTACCGCCTGCACCGGTCCGCTCAGGACCAGGGAGACGAACCCGGCTCCCCGGCCGAGGATCCGGGAAACAAAGGTGTAGTCACCGCCGGCGATCGGGTAGGCGCTGCCGAGCTCGGCCCAGCAGAAGGCGAGCGAGATCCCGAGGATGGCGGCGATGACGAAGGTCAGCGGGGCGCCGGTGCCGTTCAGGCCGAACAGGACCGGCGCGATGATGAAGGCCCCGGTCGCCGGGGTGACTGCGGAAACGACAAGAGAGACGTTCTCCCACAGTTTGAGGTCTCTCTTGAGTTCCTGGGTGTACCGCTCTGGTGCGGACGCGCTCATGCGCATCGACCTCTTTCCTGGCGGCCGCAACGTCGCGGGCCGTATTAAGTCACTGCGGGTCAGCAGGACGCGAGCCTCGCATGCCCCAATATCGATGTCAACGGTGTTGACATCAACAGCGTTGACACCTATGTTCACCGGAACTGAGTGCCGCTCCGGCTCGGCACGACCGCACGAGAGGGAGATGGGATGCTGTGCTGCATGAGTCAAGATGCAGCCCCTTCACCCCCGGCCGAGACGCGTCGTGGAACTCGCCTGGACCGCGCGATGATTCTTCGCGCGGCTCAGCGGGTCTGCGATGAGGAGGGTCTGGCCGCGCTGACGCTACGGCGCCTCGGCCGCGAGCTGGGTGTGGACGCGACCGCGATGTACCGCCACTTCGCGTCGAAGGCCGACCTGCTCTCCGCGCTCATCGACGACCTGTTCCTTCGCGAGGTCCGCGCGCCGGAGCCCGGACGCGCCTGGCGCGACAACCTGCGGGACATCATCGTCGACTGGTGGAAGCTCTATCGGCGTCACGAAGGGCTGTCCCAGGCGATGGCCGGACAGCCTGACGACGAGCCGCAACTGTTCCACATCACGGAGTGGACCGTCCGTGAACTCATCCGTGCCGGCATCCCCCAGGACCAGCTCGGCCTGTTCTATCAGACCATCTACAACTTCACCGTCGGGAACGGGCTCGTCGCGGCCTTCTCCCCGTGGTTGACGGTGCCGGAGCTACGGGACGAGCAGCGGCGCGTGTACGCCGCGCTCGACCCCGTCCGATTCCCCAGCGCGACCACGGCCGCGCCGTCCATCTATCCGGAGACCGAGGAAGTCTTCCTCTTCTCCGTGGAACTCATCCTCGACGCTGTCGCGGCGAAGGGGGCAGCGCAGGACGCGAGGGCCGGAAGGATCACATCCGCCGGCTGACCCGTGGCCCGCGGGAGACCGGACCGGCGCGAACGCACGGCCCGACGCCGCCGGACACCGCCGGTCGACGACCGCGGAGAGCCGCGCCGCAAGGGCGTCAGATCTCGGGAAGGCCGGAGGCGGCGCGATCGGCGTCGATCAGGCCGGTGATCAGGCCGGTGATCAGGGTGCCGGTGGCGGCGGCGAGGTCCCGCAGTGTGGCGTCGGGGATCGCCGGCTCGCTCTCGAATGCGCGCTGGACGGTCCGCGCGAGCAGGTCCGCCCGCTGTTCCGGGCCGTCGCCCTCGATCAGAACGAGAACGGGGTGGACGTCGCCTTCGAGCGCGCCGAACCCCGTCGCTTCGACCTGGTGATCGGAGCCGACGGGCTCCACTCGGCGGCCCTCTACAACACCCCCGGCCGACTGGTCACCGTCCACCCCTCGCGCGGCCACGCCGTCGCCGCCTTCATGTTCCGCAGCCCGGCACTGACCGGCTTCGACCATCGCGACATCGAGCAGCACAAACGGCTGGTGACCGCCGCCTTCGCCGACGATTCCTGGCGAGTGCCCGAGCTCCTGGAACGCGTACGGGCCGCCGACGACATCTACTTCGACTCCGTCAGCCAGGTCCGCCTGCCCCAGTGGTCGAGCGGACGCATCGCGGTGCTCGGTGACGCCGCTTCCTGCCTGTCGCTGTTCGGTGACGGCTCCACTCTCGCCATAGCGGGCGCCTTCACCCTCGCCGAGGAACTGGCGGCCGCCCGCACCGACCCCGAAACAGCGTTCCGCCGGTACGAGAGCCGGCATCGCACCCTTGTGGAACCCAAGCTGCGGGGCTTCGGCTCGGCCACCGCCCTGCTCATACCCGCGACCCGGCGCGGAATCGCGGTCCGGAACCTGGCCACTCACCTGTTTCCCATGATGGCCGATGCGCGCCCCGGCAGGACGCCACGGCGGCCGTCGGGTGGCACAGCGGTCACCGGGGGGCGAGCCCATCGAAGACGATCTCGAGTGCCCGGGCGCGGGCCCGCTCGTCGAGGCGGATGTGGGCGACGGCCCGTGAGACGCCGACGAGGAGCGCGTGGACCTCGTCGAGGCCGGCGTCCGTACGGACCGCGCCGGCGTCCTGGGCACGCCGGAGCAGGACGCCGACGGCCTCGCGCAGGTCCCGCGGGCCCTGGGCAGCATTGCCGCCGACGTCACCGCCGGCGTCGGTGAACGCCTCGATGATGGCGAGCTTGCCCGCGGCATCGGCCACGATCTGGCCGAAGAAGCCGAAGAACGCCGGGCCGGGATCATCCGATTCGGCGAGGCTTCGCGCCCGCTCGCACAGGCGGTCGAAGTGCCTCACCAGAACCGCCTCCAGCAGGATCTGCTTGGTGGGGAAGTGGCGAAAGACAGTGGCGATGCCGACCCCGGCGAGGCGCGCGACCTCCTCGGTGGAGGCCGCCGAGCCGCCCCGGCCGAAGACCTCCTCGGCGACCTCCAGGATCCGGGCCCGGTTTCCGCGGGCATCGGCGCGCGTCGGTTGCGTTGCCATCCGAAGTCTCCACTCCGTATATTCGAAGTCATCACTCCGTATATGCGGAGTCTCCACTTCGGATATTACCGTGCCATCAGGAGGCATCATGGCGCTCACTCCTCGCGAGGTATTCCTCAAACTCGTGTGGGGCGTCTCGGAGGGGCGCTGGGACGAGCTGCCCGATCTGTACGCGGAGCAGACCTACGTCGAACATCCATTCGCGCCGTCCGGCGACAAACCGCTGCGCACCCGCGAGGAACTGCGCGAGCACTTTTCGGCCGGCAAACGCCTGCCGCCGCTTCGCCAGGAGCCGGCCAACATCACCGTGCACGAGACCGCCGATCCCGAGGTGATCGTCGCCGAATTCGAGTACCGAGGGACAACCGAGGGGGGCGAACCCTACCGGGTCCCCTGCGTCTTCATCCTCCGCGTGCGGGACGGGAAGATCGTCAGCTCTCGTGACTACATCGACCACATCTCCTCGGCTCGCCGCCGAGGCGGTCTCGATGAGCTCATCGAGACCCTGCGATCGTGATCGAACGGCGCCAGGCGGCTCGGAGACACCCAAGCGTGGCGGGCACACAGCTGACGCGGCTCCGCCGGTAGGCCCGCCGCCCCGCCGAGCCCAAGCCGTCCTCCTCTTCTCCGGATACCGGAAGGCTCCGGATGGGGACCGTCCACCCTCGCTCAGATCAGCCCCTCGGCACGGCAGGCCGTACGGACCGGCGGGGGTGCGCAGATCTCGGCGGCCGTCCAGTATCCGTCCTTGATCACGGTCTCCTTGATGTTGCCCCTGTCGACCACGACGGGCGCGATCATGGTCGAGGGGATCGACGCGACCGTCCCGTTGGAGAGCGCGGCCGTCCCGGACACCGTCCTGCCCACACCGAGATCGACGGCGATCCGGGCCGCGCTCCGCGCCACCGACCTGATCGGCAGGTAGACCGTCATCGTCTGCGCGCCCAGCAGGATCCTCCGTACCGCCTCCAGTTCCGCGCCCCGGCCGGTGAGCGGCGTGCCCGGTGTGACGCCCGCGTGCCGCAGGACGGTGGCGATGCCGTCCGCCATGGCGTCACTGGCCGCGTAGATGCCGATCACCCGGTCAGCGCCGAGCGCGGTGAACGCGCCGTTCACCGCCACCCCTGCCCGGTACGGACTCCAGCCGGGCGCGTCGTACTCCCTGCCGATCGTCACCTGCCCGTCCAGGACCTGGTGCGCCCCTTTCTTGAGGTCGCCCGCGTGCTGGTCGGCGGGCGAGCCGTTGACCATCACGATCTCGCCGCGCCTGGGGTCCCCGCCGATCCTGATCGCGTCCAGGAGGGAACGGCCCTGCATCCGGCCCGCCTGAATGTTGTCGAACGAGGTGTAGGCGTCCACCGGACCGCTCGCGAGCCGGTCGTACGCGACGACCCGCGCCCCCTGGTTCTTGGCGAGGGCGACCCAGGCCGCGATGCCCTTGGGCTCCACCGGGTCGAGGATCAGGACCTTCACGCCCGCCGCCAGCATCGAGGCGAGCTGCCGCTGCTGTCGCTTCGGGTCTCCGCCCGCGTTGCGGTACACCACCTCGCACTTCGGGCACAGCTCGGCGACGCGCTGGACGATGTACGGCCGATCGAACTTCTCGTAGCGCGGCGCCTTGGCGTCGGGCAGCAGCAGGCCGATCGAGAAGCCTTCGCTCAGGGAGCCGACGGCAGTGCTGGCAGGGTCCCCTCCTGATTGCCAGGTCGTAGCGCACGATTCCAGACCCATGAGAACGACCACGACCCCCGGCATGAGCCGGCGAACCAGATTTCTGCCCACGGCGAAACCCCTTCAGCCTGTTCGGCCCTGCCGTACCCGGACATCATGGACATAACGCCTGATCGCGGGCGGCGCGGAGCCGTTCTTTGCGACCGCCGTACCGGGCACCACACAGGCCATGAACAGGAACGGGAGTGATCAGGACCGGCGGGCCGTTCCGGAACGAGGCGCGCCAAGCTCCGCCTCCGGCTCGATTTCGACGTGATCGACTGATCCACTGAGGCGCTAAGTTGTGAGAGACTCCACCATTGCGGGGCGGTAGCTCAGCCGGTCAGAGCATCGGACTCATAATCCGTGGGTCGTGGGTTCAAGTCCCACCCGCCCTACTCAGCTTGATCAGTGAATATGCCCTGCCACCTGCGGTTTCTCGTCTGATCACGATTGACGTGACAGGCAGCCGAGAGCCGCCGAAAGCAGCCGGATGCCAGTGGTCGCGGAACATACGCGGAATGCTCTTGGCCCCGTTTTCCCAGGTGAACCCGGCCGTTTCCGGTGTCCCGTGGAACGATTCCGCACCCTGGTACGCCGAAGGACCCCGAGAGATCTCCCGGGGTCCTTCGTATTGATCTCGTCTCATCCGGCGAGTGCTTCCAGGATGCGGCGGTTGGCCCGAAGCCGTGGGCGAGGTGCTCGGCCCGGTCGGTCCAGTCCTTGACCGCCTGACCGTTGAGCATCTTCACGGTGACGCGGTCGGCCCAGCCGTCACAGTGCACCCGGAGCAGGTGGGGCAGGTAGTCCCGGCCGCATAAATGCCGACCGAGCCCGGAGACGATCATCACGGGTTGCCAGTGACGGCGGTAGATCCAGATGGGCCGCCAGAAGGCGAGCAGTCGCCAGCCGATGACCCGTAGGAACGAGGCCCGGTTAAGCGACGCCCAGGACAGGCCCGCCAGGATGGCGAGGCCGACGAAGACCAGGGCGAGAGGCCAGCCGTACAGGGTCCAGATCACGCCGGGCACGGCCAGGATGGTGACGGCGATCGGGTGCTGCCGCACCAGCCGGACCAATCCCGCGACGAGCCGGGACAGCCAGATCACGATCGTGACCAGCGCGGGGGTACGAACGACAGCCGGGCGGAAGACGACGGCGGTGTCAGGGGTGGTGGAGACGAGGTTACGTGCCTCATCTCCGGGGAGCTTGCGGAACATTAGGCTTGGTTTCCTCTCTCAAGCATTCGCGTGTGTGGGAGATCTGAGGGGCCGCCGGAAGTTGGCGCTTCCAGCGGCCCCGCTTGCATGTCAGGCCGCCACTTCGTCGCCGGAGCCGGAGGCGTTGGCCTGGTCGGAGTCGACCGACTGCTGGCCGCTGTGCAGGTGCTCGCAGTCGGCCAGGTAGCGCGCAGTGGCGTTGAAGAGCTGCCGCGCGATGTCGACATCGGCCGTGGTGACCGGTCCGGCCCCGCTGGTCGAGACCGTGATGTCGGCCTCCCGCGACAGGATCGACAGGTACGGCCGCCCGGAGTCCAGCACCGAGGCACCCACCCGCAGATCGGGCGTGTAGAACGAGACGGCCAGGTATGCCGGTGCGCCAGGGTCGAGCGACATCGCCACGTAGGTGTACGGGTCACGCTCCATCACGCCGCCGCCTCCTTGCCGCCGGTCTTGCCGGTACGAACGGGGCGCATCTCGCGGACCCGGATGGAGTACGCGAGACGGTTGCTGTTGCTGTTCACGTACGGCGTGACGCTGACCCCGTCGAACTCGACCGGCGTGAACGGCACCCCCGCCACAGCAGCCGGCGGAACCGGCTGGACGGCGGACAGGATCTTGACCGCCACGGTCTTCTGAGCGGGCTTGAGCGTTGGGTCGGCGTCCATCACCGCGACCTGCCAGACCGGCTCACGCGTCTGCTTGTCCCGTGCTTGGACGAATCGGCCGTTGGTCGAGGCGTCGAAGTCCTTGACCGGCTCGACCTCGCCGACGACGTAGCAGCCGTGTGGGGACACCATGTCGAACGTGACCGGGATGGGTCCTTGCAGAGCCATGTGAGATCTCCCCCTCTCGACTGGCGGGCACTTAACCTATCAACTGCTTCGAGAGTGGGTCGGCAGACTTGGTAGGCCAAGTGCCCGGGAGGGATGAGCCGGTAAAGATGAGATGCCCGTAGCTCCCGGGATAGGTCGCCGCCATCCCGCCTCGTCTCATCGATCGGCTTTTCCGACTCCACCAAGTGGACGTGCACGGAAAGCGGCAGCGGCGCGATTGATCAGCATGCTCAATCGATCAAGCCCTGGTCGAGCCCCAGGGGCGGCGGATACCGTTGTTCTGTGCCATCGACGACATGAATGATCACGATTGATCGGATATGCGTGAATCTCTGGGATCCCAGCGCCGCTTTGGCCCGAATATTAGCCGGGCCGCTCTCACTGATCGCGTCAGCAAGTGACCCTAGCGAGTCCAGACAGACGGTTATCAAGGAGTTGACTCCGAAAGAATGGTCCCAGCACGAAGCATATTGGGCGCATGCATGGCGAGCCTTTGCATGGCTCTTCGTGCTAAGCGTCGGCGGCCCGATAGCCTTCCTGATATACGTCGCGGGCGATCAGCTCGACTCTGACATCGTCAGAGGCATTGCCGCCACACTGGGCGCGTTTGCGTACATTGCGTTTCCGACCGGCCTTGTACACAGCCTCCGAGGTGGAGTGGCATGGCTGCTCTCATCGACGCGACGGAGCGGGATTCCAAAGAAATGGCCCTCGGCATGGACGCGCCCCAGTCCGCTTGATGCATACATAGGAATAATTATCGCCGCGATAGTTGCCATCGAATTCTATAACTTAATCGCATGACATCTCCGCATATAGCGATCGCCATTCTTGGCACTGTGGCGCGAGTGTCAGCCGAGTGGATAGGCGTCTTCCAGCTCGTGACGGTCGGCGGGTAGCAGCACGTTCACCACCACGAGGGGATGCCCCGATGCGTCACGCACGGCCGCATAGACGTCCAGGACCGGGGCGCCCTTCGACATGGCAAGCCGCTTCGCTCAAACGACGCCTTCACGTGACAAGCATCATGGAACCGAACAGGACGAAGAACACGGCGAATGCCATGATCAGCGGCCCGGCAGGGACGCGAACCTGCATCTGATATTCACCGACGGCGGATACGATCCTGCTGGGTTCGGCCAGCGCCCCATTGAACCGCTCCACATACTTCCGCTGGGACCGGTACCCAAGCAGCGCACCGCCAAGCGACCCACCGAACTGGATCGATCCCACTTTCCGACCGTCGGTCAGATGGATCGCCAGGCCGTCATCCAGCCGGATCGAACTGATCACATTCCACGGAACGCGATGGCGCACGAACAGATTCGTCACCGTGACACCCTTGTCCGACACTCTGATATTCGACGTCAACACCATCATGATCACGAACCATGAGAAAACGGCGCCCATCCCGGCAACCAGTACGAAATCCCATGCATTCATAAATGATTTACGGGCGATATCAGGCGCCGAGGAGGCGAAGAACGCGGCCACAACGACACCCATCACACCCAGGGGAACGACGAAAGACACTCGCCGCACGACCATCCATGACCGCGCCTCAGCCCAGTACGCGTCCGCCGACGATTTCACGATCACCCCTACCGGGTCAGTAGCTCAACCAATCGGATAGGCGTCTTCCAGCTCGTGACGGTCGGCGGGAAGCAGCACGTTCACCACGACAAAGGGATGCCCGGAAGCGTCCCGCACGGCCGCGTACACGTCCAGGACCGGCGTGTTCTTCGGCATGCCGAGCCGCTTCGCCTCGTCGGCCGAGGGTATGCGCGCGGTTATCTGCTCGACGATGTGATCGAACCGCACGCCCTTACGCGCCTGGAGATGATCCCGGATGCTGTCGGGCAGCGCGTCGGCGCTGGTCAGATCCGTCCCCTCCGACAGCTCCAGGGGCAGCCAGAACGAGACGATCTCAGACGGCTCACCATCGCGGACCACGAGGCGGCGACGCAGGAACGCCCGGCTCTTGGCCGGCAGATCAAGCAGCGCGGCAACCCGGTTCGGTACGGCCAGCGCGCCCGCTTCCAGCACCTCACCAGCGGAGCCGCTTTCGGGGTTGGTCAGGTAGGCATGGCCGGGGCGCGGCTGTTCGGCCAGGGCGAGCGCGGGACGGCCCCGCACGAAACGACCCTTGCCCTGCTGCGACTCGATCCAGCCCTGTTCCCTCAGCACCCGCAACGCGGCAACAACAGTCGGCCGGGACACGCCGAACTCTTGGATCAACTGGTTCTCACTGGGGAGCAGCGTCCCCGGCGGGTAGTCTCCCGCTTCAATACGCCGCTGAAGCGTCTGCACAAGTTGCGCATACTTCGGAGGCACGGACTCTAGAGACATCACGACCGTCCAGCAGCCGACAGGTTGTTTTACCAAGTTTGAGCCTAGCCCGGCTCCGGATTTCTGTCACCCCATACCCGGCAACACGTACCGGCCGGGAGCGGTGAACCGGGGGTGGAACGGCAGGGCCACGAACGGGGACCGGGGGGCGTGGTTGTCCGTGACCCTGCCGAAGGCGCGACGAGACCCGGGGCGATGGACACCACCGACGCCCGCCCACCCCCGGCCGGGCACTCCCGTCATCTCGCCGCGCCAGCTCTACCGGCTGACGTACTCCGCCAGCACCTTCGCCGCCCCTTCGGCGTCGTTCACCGGGTGCCGCTTCTCGGCGTACTGCCAGGAGAAGTACGCGCCGCCGTACCCGACGAACACCCACAGCGGCATCCCCCGCCCGCCGGGACGGTGGACCAGGAGCGCGGTGTTGTTGTCCCGCAACTCGGTGTGAATGCTGAGCTGGGTCAACTCGTGGCGGAGCCGGAGGAGTTTGCGCTCCTCGTCTGTGCGGTTCATGTAGGCCACTGCCATGACATCAATGGGGTTCGTGTTCCGTTCCCTTCGGCCCGGCCGCTTCCGAGGCAGTCGAGACGCACCCGCTCCCCACCCGATTCGTGATCGCCGATGAGGAGCGCCCGGCGCGCGTGGCGTTCCTTGCTGCCACGTCCCCGACACGAAGGACAGGGCCGTGCCTCGCTGTTCTCGTCTGGCCGGGTCACCGTCGCCAGCTCCTCGTTCATCCGGCGTTCCCTCTGTCTGGGAGGCCGCTTGACGTACCGTGGTTGCTTGATGGCAAGTCCACCGGCAATGCGAGCGCGACAGGACCCCCGAAGATCCCCCTGATACCCCCCTCTTAAGGCCCCCCAACGGGAGAAGCCCGAGATGCCCGACAGCATCCCGAACGTCCAACTCCGCGCCTGGCGCAACTCCCACCAGCTCACCCGCGCCGAGATGGCCGACCGGATCAACCAGACACGCGTGGGCATCGCCGAACGACTCGCCGTCGACGAGGAACGCATCAGGAGATGGGAAGCCGGAGAGGTCTCCTGGCCCCGCACCCCGTTCCGGCTCGCTCTCACCCAGGCCACCGGCTTGGAGCCGGAAGATCTCGGCTTCTCCCCGAACCGGCGCAGCGCGGGCAGCCGCCTGATCGAGGCACAGATCATGCCCGTGGACGCACTACGGGCCGAGGCCGAGCTGTACGGCACGATGGAACTCGCCCAGCAGCTCCAAGCGTCCGATGTCGGGAACGGGACGTTGGAGGCTCTGGCCGAGGCCGTCGATCTGCTCTGCCGCGCCTACCCCGTCGTCCCCGCCGCCACCTTGCGCGACCGTACGCAAAAGCGCTTGGCCCAGGTGACCCGGCTCTTATCAGGCCGGATCACACTCGACCAGCACCGCGAACTCTTGGTCATCACGGGATGGCTCACCGCGCTACTGGGCTGTGTGCATTACGACCTGGGCGAGCGCGAAGAGGCCGAGACCGCCCGACAGGCCGCGTTCGAGATGGGCCGCCAGGTCGGACACGGCGAACTCATGGGATGGGCACACGAGATGTCCGCGTGGTTCGCCCTGGTCGAAGGCCGCTACGAAGATGTGGTCACCGCCGCCCGCATGGGCCAGGCCGCCGCCGGCCAATCCAGCGCCATGGTTCAGCTCACCTTGCAAGAGGCCCGCGGATTGGCCCGCATCGGCGACCGCCGAGAAGCCGACAAGGCACTCTCACTCGGAGCCGACGCGCTCGCCAAGCTCCCCATCCCGGAGAACCCGGACCATCACTTCGTGTTCGACCACGCCAAGTGGGTCTTCTACGCCGCCACCTGTTACACCTGGCTCGGCGATGACGACCGCGCCGAAGAACACGCGCTTGAGACGATCCAGATGCACACCCGCCCAGACGGGACCTCGAACGCCCCGATGCGGGTCGCCGACGCGCACATAGACCTCGGTATCGTCCACGCCCGACGCGGCAACCTCGACGCCGCTGTCGAACAGGGCGTGGCCGCGTTCGACATCGAACGCCGATCCCTCACCGACCTCGTCAACCGCGCCGGAGACCTGGACCGCGTCCTACGCCAGAAATACCGCCGCGAAGCCATCGCCCAGGAGTTCCACGATCGCTACGTAACCGCCCGGCGCACCTTAATCACCCGGCGTGCGGAACTTCTTGACTAGCAGTTTTGCTGAAGCGCCCAATAATGCAACGAAACCGACCCCGAGGTAGGCGGAGGGAAGCAACGCCAAGGCGCCGATGGGCCATAGGCCGCTGTTGTCCGACGTAGCGGCATCGACCGTCCAGGACAACCACATCACACCTGCGATGCTAAGTGTGCCTATCTTTGGGTGACCGCGCCAACCGGCAATGGCAGCGAGGATTCCCAGAACGATTACCAGCCCAGCCACCTGCCACGGCTGATAGGGGCCGCTAAGATTACCGTCCGGCTCGACATCCTTTTCCTGGTCCCACCCCAGCCACGCAAGGTAGTTCACCAAAGACGCCACGGCCAGTATCACGCCAAGCCGAGCACCGGCCCCAATGCGATGAGCATGGGATGCTCCCTCGTTTGCCACAGTCTCCACGTTTTCGATGGATCGGTCGCCCGCAGCAAATGTACTGCCGAATTGTACTCATAGGGATCAAGGGCGGCGCTCCGCGCCGCCTCGCGGCCCGTCGCCCGCTCGGCGGCCGGGCATGCGGCCTGGGGGCCGGTCCCGGCCGCCGGCAGCTTGGGCCGCCCGCCGTACACCGTCTCGCCGTACCTAATCGCACTCGCCGACCTCGGCGACGCGTCGGCAACATGGCTAGCTGATCACAAGCTATCGAGTCGCACAGCACATGGGCCCCACCACCGGTTCGTTCAGGCATTCGTTCGACCCGTTACCCGACGACATCCTTCGAATCACGGCTGCCTTGTTTCCGCATGAGATATGCAACTCCTGCCACCAGCTTGAACAGGATCCCAAGCGAGAGAAGCACCCACATACCCGTCAGCCACGCATCCGGCATCGGACCACGAAACCCAGAAAGCCCGAACGTTGCACCGGACATGGTCCAGCCACTGAAGACGAGGAAGAACGCAGCCCCTAGCCGATACCAAACTCGCCACACATCCATGTCGCAGACTCTCTCATTCCATCCCTCCAACCAAAAGAGCGCCTCCGGCGAGGGCCTCGGCTCCGGGATGATCGCCCGAGCGTGAGCCGGAGTCCGTAGGTGGCTGAGGTGGAAGCCTGATCGTCCCGCCCGCCACGACCCAGGCAAGCCCAGCAGACCGGCTCCTACGGCTCAAGCCCGTCTATGACCGTTGGCGTCCCATGACCGAGGAACCGCGACCGGCTCACGTACACGCGAAGACGGGCTTGCCCCTCCGTCGCCGGCCCGCTGCCGCTTCGCGGTGGGTCGAGGCAGACGGGAGATCAGGCAGGGGAGACCATGCGGGACTGCGCCTACTCGCTGAGCAAGACCCAGACTGTTGATAGGCCGGAGTACGCCGCTATCTGCCGCGCTACAACGGTTACAACGTCATCGGCGATATTCGCGAGCAGATCCTCCTCAATGAACACCTGCCAGCCAACGTCCTCAGCGGAGAAGGAGATATCAACGTCTCGCACCCGAATCCGATGGTCGCCCCAGCCGTCCACAGGGGAAGCCTCCCACCCATCAGGGGTAAGGACGCGCGCAAGATCTCGCGCGTGAATGGGAATCCACTCCGGTCCGTCCTCGGGCCTGATCAGGTATGAGCGGGTCTCCTGCATGATCCATACGGTGCCACAACCGTGCCAGTCACACCGGGGAATCACGGGGAGTCGTGGGTACGGGCGGACATGCCCGAACCGCTCCTGACCAGCGCTGGAGCTGGTCAAGCGATGATGAGCCGAAATCTCCCAAACTAGCTATGACGGTTGGCGACGGTGAGGAAACCAGAGCCCGCTCTCTTTCAAGAGCCGTTTCGCAGCGTGCTGAGTAGCTTGGGACCCTCGCTGTCCGAGGGCGATCTCCCGGAGTAGGTCAGCGAAAAGCGCAATCTCGTCCGGAACCATCCATGTCAGGGTCCGTGAGAGCCAGTAGTCCGACCGCTGCATTAGGCCACACTGAACAACCATCCGCAGCGCCTCGGCGAGGTCTGGATCATCCAGGCCAAGCAATGGTCCGGCCTCGCTCTCCACCTCAACTCGCGGCTTCTCCAACAGCGGCAAGAGCCACAACCTCGATCTCTCGAATGGGACGTCCGTCCCGGCCTCGATCGACTCGACGGCCCAAGCTCCATCAACAACCGCCAGCCAGAGACGATCCGGCTTGACTGCCAGGACCCTATGCGGCGAAACACTCCCCACGTCCACCAGCTTGGCTGAACCGCCCCGGCTTCGGTGGAGACCTCAGGGGTTGATTCCAACGGGTTCGCTGGACTGGTGTTGAGCGTAGTAGAAGGCTTCGTACTCCTCCGGCGGAACATTGCCGATAGCCGAGTGCAGGCGGGTCGTGTTGAATCACTCGACCCATTCCGCGGTGGCGAGTTCCACCTCGGCCAGGCTGCGCCACGGCCCGCGAGGTTTGATCAGTTCAGTCTTGTACAGGCCGATCTGTGATTCCATCAGCGCGTTGTCCAGCGCATCGCCCACCGTGCCGATCGAGGCGTCGATACCGGCGGTCATCAGGTGGGTGGTGAAGCGGAAACAGGTGTATTGACTGCCGGCATCCGAGTGATGGATGAGGCCGGGACCGGCGGGGCGTCCGGAGCGGTCGCGCCGCCACAACGCCATGTCCAACGCATCCAGCACCAGGCCGGCGCGCTTGGACATCGAGGCTGACCAGCCGACGATCGCCCGGGAGTACACGTCCACGACGAAGGCGACGTAGACGATGCCGCACCAGGCGGGAACGTAGGTGGAGTCCGCGACCCACACGGCATTGGGCCCGGATGCGGTGAAGTCCCGTTTCACCAGGTCGGTGGCCCGCTGATGTTCAGGGTCGGAGGTGGTGGTGCGGATCTTCTTGCCGCGGCGGGCCCCTTGCAGGCCCAGGGCACGCATCCGCCGCTCGACGGTGCACCGGGCCACCTGGTGGCCCTCGCGCAGCAGTTGCCGCCAGACCTTGCGGACGCCGTAGACGCCGTAGTTGGCGGTGTGGATCCGCTGGATGTGCTCGTCCAGCTCGGCATCGCGGATCGTCCGTGCCGAGGGTGGCCGGGTCTTGGCGGCGTAGTAGGTGCTGGGAGAGATCGACAGGCCGTGCTCGCTCAGCACACGACAGATCGGCTCGACACCGAACAGCTCACGGTGTTCGTCGATGAAGGTCACGAGTGCGTGTGTGGCCGGTCGAGCTCGGCCGCGAAGAAAGCCGAGGCGGCCTTCAGGATCTCATTCGCCCGGCGCAGCTCGGCGTTCTCCCGCCGCAGCCGCTTCAGCTCCGCCGATTCATCGCTGGTTGTGCCTGGTCGGGTGCCTTCGTCGATCTGGGATTG